>NZ_JBDVNC010000022.1:0-338146 GCF_039969785.1 Shimia sp.
GCCGTCAATTTCGTCATACGCCTTGAAGTCACCAAACTGTTTGGTGATCGCTGCCGTCAGCGTGGTTTTACCATGGTCAACGTGACCGATAGTGCCGATGTTGCAGTGCGGCTTACTCCGCTCAAACTTTTCCTTAGCCATGATGGGCGCTTTCTAACAGTTGGGGGGCCTGCTGGCCCGTGATACCTCTACCGCGCGCGACATATTGCGTTGCGCAGCAAAAATCAAGCGGGGTTTCGTGTTATCGCAGCTCGTCCAGTTGCCGTTGGCGTTCCTGCCGCTCGGCTTTGGATGTTTTCCAGCAATTTGCCAGCGTTTCCGCAGGCACATCGTCGACCAGACAGTCGCGATTCTGATGCATCCACTCTTCGATTTCGCGGGTGGCATTATAAGTCAGGTTCTCCATCTGCTCTTCCGGGCTCAGCGTGTATCCTGATCCAACCAGCGAGCCGCCGGTAAAGCTTTCCAGCACGATAATTTCGCGCGGTTCCTCGTTGAACTTGCCCCCGGCCCGGTCATCCCATGCGGTGACGGTGATGATCAGCGCCGACTTTGGCGAAAACAACAACGGCAATCCCGGAGGCGCCAGCGCATAACCTGACAGGTTCACACCGAAATGCACCAGACGCGTGCCGTCGTAACGTCCAAACCGCGTGTCGATGGCTTTTTTCATCGACGCGATGAACTCTTCTTTGTTGGCTTCGCGCGACACCGGTCCCTTTTGGAAATCCGGTGCGACAACTATATTGTGCCCCAGCCTGAAATCACCCAAATCCGCGGGCGGACCGGTCACGGTTTCCGTTGGCGCAGTACAGGCGGCCAACGTCACTAGGGCAATCAATATCACTGCAAAACGCGTCATGTTTCTCTCGGTCCGGACAAAATCCAGAAACCGATAGCCTAAGCCCGCCATATTCGCAATCACAGCCTTCCCCAACGCCCAAAGGCACCCTATCTTTGTGGCAAAGGAGCGCCCATGACCCAATCCGCTGTGCCTGTGCACGTGCCGCTGGCCACTGAACCGCTTGGCCTGATGGGCTCGCTCAAGGCCGCGCGCACCAATTTGTTGTCGATCCTGCCCGAAATCGCCGTGCGCCAGCCCATGGTGTCAGGGCGTACCGGCATTCGCTGGCATATGATCATGGATCCCGGTGCGATCCGGCATGTGCTGCTGGAACAGGTCGACAATTACCCAAAGTCCAAAGCCACCAAGAACATCCTGCGCCCGGCGATTGGTGACAGCCTGTTCATTGCCGAAGGCGCGCATTGGCGCTGGCAACGTCGCACCGCGGCACCGGTATTTTCCCATCGCAACGTCATGAACCTTGCCCCGGTGATGAGCGCGGCTGCAAATCGCTCTGCCGACCGCATCACCGCCGCCGGGGATCGGGCCATTGATTTTCTCGACGACATGGTGCGCACCACATTTGACGTGATATCTGACGTGACCTTTTCGGGCGAAGGCAGTTTTGACAGCGACGCTGTACACCGTTCGATTGACGCCTATATCGCCGAGGCCGGCAAGATTTCCCTGCTCGACATGCTGGGCCTGCCCGACTGGATACCGCGCCCAGGACGGCTGTTGTCCGGCAAGGTGGTGGCGCAGATGAAACAGGTTGCTGATGACGCCATCGACGCCCGCCGCCTGCGCGGACAGGGGGACATTCCCGACCTGCTTGATTTGCTGCTGGCCGGTGAAGATCCCGAAACCAAACGGCGCATGAACACGTCCGAGCTGCGCGATAACCTGCTGACATTCATCGTCGCGGGCCATGAAACAACCGCGTTGACACTGGCATGGTCGCTGTATCTGTGCGCCTTTGATCAGGACGTGCAGGACCGCGCGCGTGCCGAAGCGCAATCGGTGATCTCTGGCACCACGGCGACAGGCGCAGATGTCGGGAACCTGCCCTTTATCCGCCAGATCGTGGACGAAGCGCTGCGGCTTTACCCACCGGCCGGGATCATTTCACGCACCGCAACAACCAACGACACGCTGTGCGCGCGTCAGATCAAACCGGGCGACACGGTGATGATCCCGATCTATGCGCTGCACCGCAATCATATGTTGTGGGATGACCCAAACGCCTTTCGTCCCGATCGGTTTGCCGACCGCAAAGCCGTTGATCGCTATGCCTATCTGCCATTTGGAGACGGGCCGCGCATCTGTATTGGCGCGTCTTTCGCGATACAGGAGGCGGTGATCATTCTGGCCACGCTGCTGGCGCGGTTTCGGTTTGATCTGGTGCCCGGACGGGAACCTGATCCGGTGATGATCCTGACTTTGCGGCCCAACACCGGTGTCTGGCTGACCGCCACCCCGGTCTGAAACAAGCGCTCCCGCCCCTTTTCAGTGCAGCAATGCTGCACGTCAAAGCGTTGGGCATAGCGGCTACGCCGCTGAATCGAACAAATGGCAGGTCTCACTCAGAAGACCATGAAAGCCGCGGTCAGGAAAATTTAAAGTCCCGTGGGAACCCATACGGGGCCTTTTTGCCCACACCAGCCCGTTTGCCGAGCCATTCCGACATGTCCGGTTCGTGGCGCGTTTTGCCGCCGCCCATGCTCCAGCTCAGCCCGTCAGCCCAGTTGAAGGTGGTGATGTCAGACAAACCACCATCCAGCTCTAACGTGCCCTGACGCCCGCGCGCCATGTTGTACTTCTGAATGCGCACACCTTTGCCGCGTCCCATTTCGGGCAACTCATCGACAGGGAACACCAGAAAACGCCCGTTTTTGGAAACAACCGCCACGTGATCGCCCACCACCGGCAGGCAAATCACCGCCCTGGCATCATCTTTGACGTTCAGCACCTGTTTGCCGCTGCGGGTCTGAGCAATGACATCCCGTTCAGCCACAACAAACCCGTCCCCGATCGACGACGCGACAAGCAGCCTGCGATCCGGCTGATGCACAAAGATGTCCAGAATCTCGGTTTCATTGGGCAGATCAACCATCAGACGCAACGGTTCGCCCATGCCCCGCCCACCGGGCAGATTGGCGGCGCTGACCGTGTAAAACCGCCCGTTTGTCCCAATTACCAAAAGCCGGTCCGTGGTTTCCGCGTGGAAAATAAACCGTGGTCCGTCGCCGTCTTTGAATTTCAGCTCGCGGGTCAGATCGATATGGCCGGACATCGCCCGCACCCACCCCATCTGAGAACAGACAACCGTGATCGGCTCTCGTTCGATCATCGCCTCCAGCGGCACCTCTTCGACCTGGCCGGCCTCGGCAAATACCGTGCGGCGCGCGCCACCTTCGTAATCCTTGCCAAACAGCTTTTTGGTGTCTCTCAGCTGATCCGAAATGCTGTCCCACTGAAGCCTTTCGCTTTCCAGCAAATCCTCCAGCCCGGCCCGCTCTTCCATCAACGCATCGCGTTCGCGCACCAGTTCCAGCTCTTCCAGACGGCGCAACGACCGCAGGCGCATGTTCAGGATTGCCTCGGCCTGAACGTCGCTCAACTCGCCTTCGCCCCTGGCTGGCAAAGGCGATACATAATCATGCTCGGACGTGGCCCGCACATGATCCGTGCCCCAGTCTTCGGCCATCAAGGCCGGTTTGGGCGCGTCATCATAGCGGATAATGTCAATCACACGGTCCAGATTAAGGAAGGCAATGATGAAACCTTCCAAAACTTCCAACCGATGGTCGATCTTTTCCATCCGGTGCTGTGACCGGCGGATCAACACCTCGCGGCGGAAATCAAGGAACGCGCGCAGCACTTCCTTCATCGAACAGACCTTGGGCGTGACGCCATCGATCAGCACGTTCAGGTTCAGGCTGAACCGCACTTCCAGATCAGAGCTGCGGAACAACATGCTCATCAACAGATCAGCATCAACATTCTTGGACTTGGGTTCCAGAACCAACCGCACGTCATCCGCGCTTTCATCGCGCACATCCCCGAAAATCGGTATCTTCTTGTTCTGGATCAGCTCGGCCAGCTTTTCGATCAGCTTGGATTTCTGCACCTGATAGGGGATTTCAGTGACGACAATCTGCCACTGCCCCCGGCCCAGATCTTCGATCTCCCACTTGGCACGCAGCCGGAACGACCCGCGCCCGGTGCGATAAGCCTGCGCAATGCTGTCACGCGGCTCGACAATCACGCCCCCGGTCGGAAAATCCGGCCCCGGCACATAATTCAGCAACGTGTCATCACGCACATCCGGCGTCTTGATCATATGCAGACAGGCGTCACACAGTTCAGATATATTATGCGGCGGAATGTTGGTCGCCATGCCCACGGCAATGCCGCTTGCGCCATTTGCCAAAAGGTTCGGGAACGTGGCCGGCATCACCACAGGTTCGCGCAAAGTGCCGTCGTAATTGTCACGGTAATCAACCGCGTCTTCGTTCAACCCTTCCAGAAGCGCCTCGGCCACGGCCGTCATGCGTGCTTCGGTGTATCGGCTGGCCGCCGGGTTATCGCCGTCGATATTGCCGAAATTCCCCTGACCATCGACCAGCGGGTACCGCACGTTGAAATCCTGCGCCAGACGCGCCATTGCATCATAAATCGCCGCATCACCATGCGGGTGATAGTTGCCCATCACGTCGCCCGAGATTTTGGCCGACTTGCGGAACCCACCGTTGGAATTCAGCTTGAGCTCGCGCATCGCATACAAAATGCGCCGGTGCACAGGCTTAAGCCCGTCACGCGCATCGGGCAACGCACGGTGCATGATCGTGCTCAGCGCATAGGTCAGATAGCGCTCGCCGATGGCGCGGCGCAGCGGTTCTGTAATGGCGGGCACAGGCAGGTCTTCGTCGTCGATCTGATCACTCATAAACCGGTGATACCCATTGGCTGCGACAGCGTAAAGCACGAGCATGGGGATAAGTGATGAAAATTTCCCCCTGCGCGCGCCCGGCGGCATGTGCTAGTGTACGAGTCACCCAAAAGGGTTTTAATATCAATTCTTTGATTGTTCCGAGGTTTTAGAGTTATGCGGTTTGTGCTGTTGAGTTTTGTTTTTCTTGGCTGGGCATTTTATGAGCTCAGCGACGGTTCCGAATTTGAACCAAAGGCCCGGTCGTTGCCGGAAACACAACCTGCACCGGTTGAAACCATAAAACTGGCCAGCCACAACACGCCCAAATCGACCGGCACAGAAGACGCCGTTTTGGTCGCGTCAAACGCGCCAGTCATTCCGGTTCCAACAGTGCGCCGCGACCTCAGCCAATTGTTGGGCGCGCCTGAACCGACACCTGTGACGCCCGCCTCACTGTCTGCCCTCTCAACACCCGTCCCGGACCCGACAGCAACAGCGCCACTCGCGGAAACCAAGGCTGTCCCCGCCGTTCTTCCCAAAGATATCCGTCAGGTCCGGGGCAGCCGCGTCAACATGCGCGGCGGGCCGGGCACAGGCTATGGCGTTCTGGCCACTCTGAAACGTGGACAACAGGTCATTGTCCTGCGCGAACCCGGCAATGGCTGGGCCAAACTCAAGGTGATCGATACCGGGCGCATTGGCTGGATGTCCGCCACCCTGCTGAAAAAAGTGCCTCAGGACCAATAAACCCACCGGGCTCCACAGTCGGGCTTGCACCTGTTGCCCTATCCCATACTCTGCGCGTGAAACTGCCAATGACAGGGCCGCGCGGACATGACCAAACAGAGCATTCTCATCACCGGTTGTTCGACCGGCATCGGGCACCAGTCAGCGCTGGCAATGCGTGACGCAGGCTGGCGTGTCTTTGCCTCGTGTCGCCAGCAAAAAGACTGTGACCGGCTGCGCACCGAAGGGTTTGAAAGCCCCCTGATCGACTATTGCGATCCGGCCTCCATCGAAACCGGACTGGCCGAGGTGCTGGATGCAACCGGCGGCACGCTTGATGCACTGTTCAACAACGGCGCGCGCGGCCTGCCCGGCGCCGTCGAAGACGTGCCCACCGAAGCGTTTCGCGATCTGTTTGAAAGCAACCTGATCGGCTGGCACGACCTGACCCGGCGCATTCTGCCCGTCATGCGCGCGCAGGGGCACGGGCGCATCGTCAATTGTTCGTCGGTTCTGGGCTATGTGCCCATGCGCTATCGGGGCGCTTATGCTGCCACCAAATACGCGCTCGAAGGCTGGAGCGATTGTTTGCGCATTGAACTGCGCGACACGGCTATCCACACGATCCTCATACAACCCGGCCCAATCACTACGGCCCTGCGTCGCAACAATGCGCGACTGTTCTTTCAGTGGATCGACTGGGAAAACTCTCCTTTCGCCAAAGACTATGAAACTTCGCTGGTAAAACGCTTCCGCGACACGGATCGTGGCCCCGATCCGTTTGAACTGCCAGCCACTTCGGTCAGCGACAAACTGGTGACAGCGCTTACCGCGCGCCGTCCCAGCGCCCGCTACCGTGTCACAAAACCCGCCCACATCATGAACGTCCTGCGCCGCCTGCTGCCAACCTCTTTGCTCGATTGGGTGATCGCCAAGGGGTGACACCGCGTAACAGATAAGACGGTTCAGTTTTGACCGCCAAAGGTCTACATCAGGACAAGCACAGCATTCAGGAGCAGAATCATGGCTAACGATCCTCTATTCTGGGTGGCCGCCATTGCCGCGTTCGGCGTGTTGGCCATTCTTATGATTGGCATTGGTGGCTTTGCCAAAGGTGGCGCATTCAACAAAAAATACGGCAACAAGCTTATGCAGCTGCGCATCGCCGCTCAGTTTGTCGCGGTTTTGCTGATTCTATTGTTTGTCTGGTTACGAGGCGGAAGCTGATACATGGTTGTCCTGAATAAAATCTACACCCGCACGGGTGACAAAGGCACTACCGCGCTTGGTAATGGCGACCGCGTTGCCAAATTTGACCCGCGTGTGACGGCCTATGGCACGTCTGACGAACTGAATGCGACGCTGGGCATGGCGCGTCTGCATGCTACGGGACTGATGGAAACTCAGCTGGCCGCAATCCAGAATGATCTATTCGATCTTGGCGCTGATCTGTGCCGCCCTGATCTTGCGGGCGACGCCACCGCTGAATACCCGCCCCTGCGCATGGTCGCGTCTCAGGTTGACCGCCTTGAGACTGAAATTGACGCGATGAACGACGTGCTGTCGCCGTTGCGCAGCTTTATTTTGCCCGGCGGGTCCGCCCTGGCCGCCCACCTGCACCTGTGCCGCACTGTGGCGCGGCGCGCCGAACGTTTGTCGGTGGAATTGTCTCAGAGCGAAGAGGTTAATCCGCATGTCGTCACCTATCTGAACCGGCTCAGCGACTGGTTCTTTGTAGCGGCCCGCATCGCAAATAATGACGGCGCAGATGACGTGCTGTGGGTGCCCGGCGCGAATCGCTGACCACGCTTTTGACCCCGCTGCGGACTGGTCGCGCTAACATATCGCCTGACGTATTCTGGCGGAACGTCAACTTTCTTGCCCTGTGATCCATTGTTGCAAAAATCTTCACCTGAAACTGCGAAACGCGACGTCGTTGCACAGGAACGTGACGATTTTGCTCTGTTTCGGCGGCGCGCAAGCCTATATCAACGCCCCAAGAGCATCCATCAGAGCCGCCTGTCGGTTCAAACCTATTGAAGGAGTCTACCGCATATGAAGGTGCTAGTGCCTGTAAAGCGCGTGATTGATTATAACGTGAAAGTGCGCGTGAAAGCGGACGGGAGCGGTGTTGATCTCGCCAACGTGAAAATGTCGATGAACCCGTTTGACGAGATTGCCGTAGAAGAGGCGATCCGTCTGAAGGAAGCTGGCAAAGCTGACGAGATCATCGCGGTGTCGATTGGTGTCAAACAGGCGCAGGAAACACTGCGAACAGCGTTGGCCATGGGGGCAGATCGCGCCATTCTTGTGATCGCATCCGAAGATGTGCATCAGGACATCGAACCGCTGGCCGTGGCCCAGATTCTGGCCAAAATCGTGGCCGAAGAAGAGCCCGGCATTGTGCTGTGCGGCAAACAGGCGATCGACAATGACATGAACGCCACCGGCCAGATGCTGTCGGCGTTGCTTGGCTGGTCGCAGGGAACTTTTGCCTCTGAGCTGGACATTGACGGCGACGCGGCTGTTGTGACCCGCGAAGTGGATGGCGGTTTGCAAACCATCAAGGTCGCGATGCCCACCATCATCACCGTTGATCTGCGCCTGAACGAGCCACGTTATGCGTCACTGCCCAACATCATGAAGGCCAAGCGTAAGCCGCTGGATGAAAAGACCGCCGCAGATTACGGCGTCGATGTCACTCCGCGTTTGGAAATCGTTAAGACAGAAGAGCCCGCCGCACGTGCAGCTGGCATTATTGTCGGATCGGTTGATGAGCTGGTCGAGAAACTCAAAGATGCGGGGGCTGTGTAATGGCTGTTCTTCTCCTTGCCGAGGTTAACAATGGCGAACTGGCGATGGACGCCACCGCCAAGGCTGTAACCGCCGCTCAGTCGCTGGGCGACGTAACTGTTCTTGCCGCAGGTGGATCTGCCGCCGCAGCTGGTGACGCCGCGGCCACAATCGACGGCGTGGCACGCGTGCTGGTGGCCGAAGACGACAGCCTGGGCCACCGCCTTGCAGAATCGACCGCCGCGCTGATCGTCAGCCTGGCCGACGACTACGAACATATCGTTGCACCTGCCACGACCGACGCCAAAAACGTAATGCCGCGCGTCGCCGCGCTGTTGAACGTGATGGTGATCTCGGACGCCACCGACGTGGTGGACGGGTCGACATTTGTGCGCCCGATCTATGCCGGCAACGCCATGCAGACGGTTAAATCCAGCGACGCCAAAAAGGTCATCACCTTCCGCACCTCGACCTTCGAGGCGGCCGGCACCGGTGGCTCAGCGTCCGTCGACACCGTGGCCGCAGCAGCCAATCCGGGCCTGTCCTCCTGGGTCGAAGATAAGGTTGCCGAAAGCGACCGCCCCGAGCTGACATCCGCCGGTGTGGTTGTGTCCGGTGGCCGTGGCGTGGGGTCAGAAGACGATTTTGCGCTGATCGAAAAGCTGGCTGACAAGCTGGGCGCCGCCGTGGGGGCATCGCGCGCTGCGGTGGATTCGGGCTATGCGCCAAACGACTGGCAGGTTGGTCAGACCGGCAAAGTGGTTGCCCCGGATCTTTACATCGCCGTCGGCATCTCGGGCGCAATCCAACATCTGGCGGGCATGAAAGACTCCAAAGTGATCGTCGCGATCAACAAGGACGAAGAAGCCCCGATCTTCCAGGTCGCAGATTTCGGCCTCGTCGCCGACCTCTTCGCAGCAGTCCCGGAACTCACCGAAAAACTCGGGTAAAACGGACGCATTGCTAAATCGGATAAGCCCGCCACATGGCGGGCTTTTTCACATCCGGAGCTTGCCAAGAGCCTTCGTAATGGCGGCAAAAGCTTCCTTGTGCGCGACCGGCCCCAGCATACGCTGCGCGGCCACCTGCTCCATTGGCGAACAGGACATCCCCTGCATACCTTGTGAAAGCGCGGCTTTGCTGGCCACCACCTCTACGATATCCTCGACCAGCGGACGCAATTCCTCGATCATGTGGCGATCCACAAACAACGGATCCGGCCCCAGCCCGCTTTTGCCCAACGACATGTCCGGAGCGTGATCCGCAAACCAGAGCAGCAGGATTTTTCCACCAATCGTATTCAGCAACAGCTTCATGCGCGCCGCCCATGCCATGCGCAATTCATCCCGCACCATGCCATAGCGATCCGGGGCGCGGGCACAAACCGTGCCCAGCATATGACGGGTAAAATGAAACTCGCTGAAATCCACCTCGCGAAACACCATGCGCATCATGTTTGATGCACCGATAAACCGGTCGTTGCGACGCGGATGCACCTTGTAGAACCGGTTCGACATGTTCTGGGCGCCCATAACCTGCACCACCGTCACCCGTGCCCGCTGTGCAATTTCCAATACGGCAGGTTCCGCCAGAAACACATCCACGCCCGCATTCACAAACCCCAGATTCACACAGGTTGTCTCTGTTTCATCCTCAACCATTTGCGCGAACGGCTGCGGAATGAATTTCCCATAGGTTTCAGTCCCGCCCAGAAACGCAATAAAATCGTCGTCCAGTTCTTTTGCAGGCCCCCGGAACAACAACCGGGACGTCCCATATTGACACGGCTCATAACTAAGGTCGCCGCCCCCCATTTTCTCGTAAGACATAATCTCACCACTAAATTTTCTCACCCAAGGGAGAGAATCGCCCAGACCTCTTGAGAAATTGCTAATGTGCTAACTTGGCTCAAATTTTCGACGCCTCCGGCCCTTGCAGCCGCCCAACGCACACGCGTATGCTCTGGTCAGGTTCAAGAGGGGTCGCAAGATGGAAATCAAGTCTGTTGGTGTGGTTGGCGCAGGCCAGATGGGCAACGGAATCGCGCATGTTCTGGCGCTCGCAGGCTATGACGTGTTGTTGAACGACATCGATCAAGGCGCGCTGGACGCCGCTGTCGCACGCATCGACAAAAACATCGAGCGTCAGGTCAGCCGCGATCTTGTTAGCGAGCAGGACAAAGCCAACGCCATGGGGCGTATTCAGACCACGCTCAGCCTGCCAGCCCTTGGGGGCACCGATCTGGTGATCGAGGCTGCAACCGAGCGCGAAGACGTCAAACACAAGATATTCGATACGCTTCTGCCACATCTGAAACCCGAAACCATCCTGACCACCAACACGTCGTCAATTTCCATCACCCGGCTGGCTTCGCGCACCGACAGGCCGGAACGGTTCATGGGCTTTCACTTTATGAACCCGGTGCCTTTGATGAACTTGGTCGAGCTGATCCGCGGGATTGCCACCGACGAGGAAACCTATCGATCCTGTCTGGCAATCGTAGAAAACCTAGGCAAAACCGCCGCGAGCGCCGAGGACTACCCGGCCTTTATCGTCAACCGAATACTGATCCCGATGATCAACGAAGCCTGTTATGCGCTTTACGAAGGCGTCGGTAATGTTGCCTCAATCGACAATGCGTTAAAACTTGGGGCCAACCATCCGATGGGGCCGCTTGAGCTGGGCGATTTCATTGGTTTGGATACCTGTCTTGCGATCATGCACGTGCTGCATGACGGGCTGGCCGATACCAAATATCGCCCGTGCCCTTTGTTGACCAAATATGTCGAGGCAGGCTGGCTGGGGCGCAAAACCAAACGCGGGTTCTATGATTATCGCGGCGACACACCTGTGCCCACACGCTGACCCACTAACGGGTCATCACATCAGCCTTTGGCACCCAGCGACAATGTATGTTCGCGCAGCCAGGCCAGGAACCCGCGAGGGTCTTTGGCCAGCGGCTCCATCTGTTCGTCGGTCAACGCTTTGCCAACAACCGGGGCCTGTGGTTTGTGGCACGACCGGACAATTTCGTGCAGCAAAAGCCCCTGACGCAACGTCGGAGATAATTTGTCTGCAATCTGATAGGCGCGCGAATTGCTGCCCGGATAGAAAATCGGAACAACTTTGGCGCCGGATTTTCGAATCATCTTAGCGGTGAACACGTTCCATTCCTGCTCAATCGCCGGACCAAACCACGTATCAGATGACATCACCACGCCCGACGGGAACAGCGCCACAACGCCACCTTCGGCCAGATGCGCCATCGCTTTTGATCGCATTTCGACCATCTTGCGTTGCGCTTCGGGATCGTGCGGAAACGGCACCGGAATCATGAAAGACGTGGCGGCCTCGTCCAGCCCGGTCAGAACCGACCGGGTGAGGATACGATAATCCTCGCGGACGCGCCCGATCAGGTCGGCAAAAATCATGCCGTCCACCATCCCGTGCGGGTGATTGGCCACAACAATGACCGGGCCTTCTTTGGGAATATTGGCCAGCTGTTCCTGCGGTGTCGTAAGCTCAATCCCCATAGTATTCAGGGCACCGCGCCAAAATCTCTGGCCGCGATATTCCGCATTATTGCGTTCAAACTTGTTTACCATCCGCAGAATGGTCAGCTTGCCGGTACACCATTCAATGGCGCGGATCGCAAAAGACGTCCACGGATCGTCAAACGAATTGGCATAAGTCAGCGTGCGCCGGTCATAGGTCTGACCGTCGGTTGGCGCGTCTTCTTTTGCCGTGCTTGGCTGTGGCACTGTTTCAACCAATTTTATTCTTTCTTACGTGACACATTAACCGCGTCAGAAACCTTCGCCGAACTTGTCAGCAACCAAAGCTTCGATTGCATCCGCCAGCGCAGAGGCATCCGGGCCATTGGTCTGAACGTCAATCGAAGTCCCCTTTGACGCGGCCAACATCAGCAACCCCATAATACTGTCGCCCCCGGCGCTCAACCCATCCTTTGACACTTCGGCCGAGGCGTCAAATCCTTCGACAACTTCTACCAGCTTGGCAGAGGCGCGGGCATGCAGGCCTTTTTCGTTAATGATGTTCAGGGTGCGCGATAAATTCTCGGACATTCATTCAATCCGTATGTACATTTTGACTATCAATATATTTGCGGCCCGCTTCTAACGAAGCGCGCACAGCGTCTGCGACCGACTTGTGGCGACTTTTGGCCAGTTTGATCAGCATGGGCAGATTTGCGCCGTACAGAATACGGCGATTGTCCGGTGCACAGGCTTTCAGGCTCAGATTTGACGGAGATCCGCCAAACATGTCTGTGACAACCACAACGCCCTGACCCTGATCCACCGAATCTGCAGCCGCACAGATCTCGGTCTGTTTGGACGGCCGGTCGTGATCTGCTTCGATCGTAATGGCGCGCACACCTTTTTGCGATCCGACGACATGTTCCATTGCCGCCAGATATTCGCTGGCCAGACCACCATGTGCCACGATCACAATCCCGATCACGCTGTTTGCTCTCCATCTTCAGTATTGCGCGGGGTCTGTCCCGGCAATGTCGCGAACCTGTTAAGTTCACGATGTCTAATTGACACTTGCCACCCACCTTGTGCAAGGCCCTCAGCGACGGTTTCTGCCATGTAAACGGAACGATGTTTACCACCGGTACATCCAAAGGCAATCATCAGGTGGCTGCGCCCCTCTGACACATAAGCAGGTAACACCAATTCCACCAGCCCCATCAAGCGTTCAACGAAGGGGGAATAATTCTCATCGCCCGCCACATATGCACCCACGGGTGCGTCTGTACCATTCAGCGCCCGCAAATCCGCCACCCAATGCGGATTGCGCAGAAACCGACAGTCAAACACCAGATCGGCCCCTTGCGGCAAACCGCGTTTGTAACTGAAAGACTGCACCGAAATCGCCAAAGGCTGACGGTCCTGCGGCGCAAACCATTTCTCCACTGACGCGCGCAGCTCGTGCGGAGACATCGACGACGTATCAATCAAAACATCGGCCCGGTCGCGCACCATTTCCAGCATGCTGAATTCGCGCACAATGCCCTCGCGGGGGCTTTCGTCCGGCGCCATCGGGTGACGTCGGCGGGTTTCGTTATAGCGGCGCTGCAGAACTTCGGCGCGACAATCCAGATACAGCAATTCCGGTGCAGGCCCCGGCAATCCGCTCAGCACGTCCAATGCATCCAGCAAGGCGCGCGGCGAAAAATCCCGGTTGCGCGCATCCACACCCAGCGCCATAGGCCGTTGCAACGGCGGCCCCGAGAATAATCGCGGCAACAGGCCCAACGGCATGTTGTCGATGGTCTCATATCCTGCATCCTCCAGCGCGCCGATGGCTGTCGAACGTCCCGCACCGGACGGGCCGGTGACCAGAACCAGACGGGCAAAGGAGGACGTGTCATCCGGTGTCATGTCACGCGTGTCTTTCCTGACGCAGAATCTGCATTAAAGCTGCTGCGAAATGTGGGGCCTCGACCTTGCAAAGCAAGGGGACGGATTGCCCCAGCATGACAATCTCATCCGGGTGAGGCAACCGGTTGGTTTCGACCCGATCCAGATCCACCGCCAGCACAACCTGCGCAACCTCGACGCTGGCGGCTTTCAGAATACCGACACCGCGTGCTTCGATCTTGCCCCGGATTGTATCGGGTGCGCGTGCCAGCAACCTTTCGCCATGCGCGCGCACAATGGTGCGGTCATCCGACACCAGAGCAGCGCCAAACGCCATCAGTTGCAATGCTAGTGCGGATTTACCCGATCCCGACGCGCCAGAGATCAACACAGCGCGCTCTGCATAGGCGACACAGCTTGCATGCAGGATCGTTTCGACCGGGGTTAACCCGTTTGAAGACGCATCCGTGCGGGGCGGTGCCATTTAAGCCTCACAATCAGACGGGCAAACCCACGACAAAACGCGCGCCCAGCGGATCAGATGTGACATCTGCCTCGGTTGGGCGGATGTTTTCGGCCCAGATCACGCCACCATGTGCCTCGACGATCTGCTTTGAGATCGCCAGTCCAAGACCCGAGTTGTTGCCAAACTGGTTTTCAGGCCGGTGCGAATAGAACCGGTTGAAAATCTTGTTCAACGCCTGTTCAGGAATGCCCGGCCCAGTGTCTTCCACCACAACCAAAACGCGGTTTTCGCGCTTTCTGGCCCAGATGCGGATCGCGTCGCCGTCTTCACAGAAACTGATGGCGTTTGTGATCAGGTTGACAAACACCTGCGCAAGACGCGCCTCCAGCCCGTTGATTTCAATTGGCGTTTCCGGCAGGTCGGTGATGAATTCGATGCCCTTGCCCTTGGCATCCTCGCCCAGATACTGCGCAAGATTTCCAATCATTTCAAGCAGGTTGAACTGTTCTTCTTCTTCTTTGACCAGTTCGCTGTCCAGCCGCGAGGCATTGGAGATATCGCTGACCAACCGGTCCAGCCGGCGCACGTCGTGATCGATCACATCCAACAGCTTTTCGCGATGCTCTTCCTTTTTAACGATGCGCAACGATCCAACGGCCGAACGCAACGAAGCCAGCGGGTTTTTAATCTCATGCGCGACATCGGCGGCGAATTGTTCATTGCTGTCAATCCGCTCATAAAGCGCGGACACCATGCCGCGTAACGCGCCTGACAGGCGGCCAATTTCATCCGGGCGCGCTGTCAGATCAGGAATGCGCACACGCCCCGGGTTCACCTTGCGGCTGTCATTGTCACGCCCGATCTCGGCAGCTGCCGCAAGATCAGACAGAGGGTTCGAAATTGTCGAGGCCAGAACCATCGACAGCCCAATCGACACCACAGTGGCAATAAGGAACATCTGCAGGACACGTTCGCGTTCAGACCGAACCATTTGGTCCAGTTCACCCGCCGCGCTGGTCAAAACCACGGCCCCAACTGCGGCCCCGTTCTGGGCCACCGGCACAGCCACGGCAAAAACCGTCGCGCCGGACTGATCCTTCAGCGTCGCCAGAATCTCTTGCCCGCCCAACGCTTCCTTGGACAAATCCAAAGCCTGATTTTCGATCAGCAGGCTGGCATCTCCGACACCTTCGCCGCTGACGTGAAACACGTCCCAAATCCAGTTCAGCGCCGAAGTCAGCGGTGTGCCACTTGGCCGTTCAGCCAGCACATCTGCGGCCTCGGCCGAAGCTTCGCCCGCCTTGGCACCGACCTCTGTCTGGGCCAGATCATAGACAAACACATGCGTTCCGACCCGCAATGGCAGCTTGTCCAGCGTGCCTTCGACATTCACGCCGTCGCCGGTCGCCATATTGACCGGCGCTCCCGAGGGCATTTGCGCTTCGAACGCGCCTGAAATCAGCCGCGCTTCGGTCATCAGACCCGCCGCACGCTGCACAGCAAAGCTGTCGCGCGCGGAATTCAGATACAGAATTCCAGCCACCAGAACGCACAAAGCAATCAGGTTGAACGTGATAATTTTTCGGGTCAACGGGGATTTGCTGAGCGGCAGCAGGCGGCGGCGTTCGCGCCGTCCCTGCATTTCCCGCTCGACATTGGCTTCTGGGGCGACCCAGTCATCGCCCAATACAACGTCTCCGTCCCGCCCTTGGGCCATGTCGCGCACTTCAGTCCTTCCGGCTGCCGCTCTTACTCTTCGTTGTACCTATAGCCGATGCCATAAAGGGTCTCAATCGCAGAGAATTCATTGTCCACAGTACGCATCTTTTTGCGCAAACGTTTGATATGGCTGTCGATGGTCCGGTCGTCCACATAGACCTGATCGTCATAGGCGACATCCATCAGCTGATCGCGGCTTTTGACAAAGCCGGGACGTTGCGCCAACGCCTGCAACAACAGGAATTCGGTGACTGTCAGGGTCACATCACGGCCCCGCCAGCTGACCGAATGGCGCAGCGGGTCCATGACCAAATCACCACGGCTCATCACCTTGGTTTCCTCTGTGTCTCCGACGATATCCCCATCAACCGCTTCCTGACGGCGCAGCAAAGCGCGAATGCGCTCGACCAGCAGCCGCTGGGAAAATGGTTTTTTGACGTAATCATCCGCGCCCATTCTCAAGCCCAGAACTTCGTCAATCTCGTCATCCTTGGATGTCAGAAAAATCACTGGCATCGACGATTTCTGCCGCAATCTCTGCAACAGATCCATTCCGTCCATGCGGGGCATCTTGATGTCCAACACCGCCATATCCGGAAGTTTTTTGTTAAATGCGTCCAGCGCCTGCTGACCGTCATGATATGTTTCGACTTCGAAACCCTCTGCCTCAAGGGTCATGGATACCGACGTCAGGATATTCCTGTCGTCATCCACCAGGGCAATTTTCGACATTGGTCGGGTCCTTATGCTGCTCGTTTTTTTGCCTATTTTTTCGCACATTATGCGCAAAACGGGCATTGGCAATCAATCCTAAAGTGCGATTCGGGTCGCAAACCGGACTTATTTGACACCGATTTTGCTAAGCAATGGCTAATATGCCTCACTTACTGCCTGCCCTGTAAGCGGAATGTTTCCGACTTCGGGGGTTGGTTGCGCTAACCTGTAAGTGGTTGCGCTAACTACTCTATTGCACGCTGTTCAACTGTGGAAACCTCATGCTAAGAGCCACGCACCGACCCAATAACAGGGCTGGTCAGAAGGATGGAATTTCTTCTGAAATTAAGGACCGCCGCCTCTGACAGAGCCGGCTACAGGAGTTTGAAAATGACATTTGGACGGGTAAACCCGCAATTCCGCCTCGAAGATCAAGGGATCAATGGGCTGGGTAATGTCTATTACAATCTTATGGAGCCCGCACTGGTAGAAGCTGCGCTCAAGAACAACGAAGGCACTTTGGGACAAGGCGGCGCCTTTCTGGTCAGCACCGGAGAATTCACCGGACGCTCCCCCAAAGACAAGTTCACGGTCCGCACACCGTCGACCGAGCACAACATCTGGTGGGAAAACAATCCTCCGATGGAATCGGACGCGTTTGACCGTCTGCACGCGGATATGCTCGCCCATATGAAGGGCCGGGACTACTTTGTTCAGGACCTGACCGCCGGTGCCGATCCGACCCACAGCCTGAATGTGCGCGTCATCAACGAACTGGCGTGGCACAACCTGTTTATCCGCCACCTGCTGCGTCGCCCCGACCGCGCCGCGCTTGACGGGTTCACATCTGATTTCACAATCATCAATTGCCCCAGCTTCAAGGCTGACCCGGCCAAACATGGCTGCCGCACGGAAACTGTGATTGCGATCAACTACGACAAAAAGCTGATCCTGATCGGAAACACCGAATATGCCGGTGAAAACAAAAAATCCGTGTTTGGTGTGCTGAACTACCTGCTGCCGGAAAAAGGCATCATGCCGATGCACTGTTCGGCCAACCACGCCAATGGCAACCCGGTCGACAGCGCCGTGTTCTTTGGCCTGTCCGGTACTGGCAAAACCACCCTGTCCGCTGACCCGAACCGCACTCTGATCGGGGATGACGAACATGGCTGGTCAGATCGCGGCACTTTCAACTTTGAAGGTGGCTGTTACGCCAAGACCATTGGTCTTAACCCAGAAGCTGAGCCCGAAATTTTCGCCACCACTGGCATGTTCGGCACCGTGATCGAAAACATGATCTTTGACGAAGAAACCAAAGAGCTTGATTTCGAAGACAGCAGCCTGACCGAAAACATGCGCTGTGCATACCCGCTGGATTACATCCCGAACGCGTCCGACAACGGTCTGGGCGGTCACCCCAAGAATGTCATCATGCTGACCTGTGATGCCTTTGGTGTACTGCCTCCGATTGCGCGTCTGACCCCGGCACAGGCTGAATACCACTTCCTGTCTGGCTTCACCGCCAAGATGGCAGGTACCGAACGCGGTGTGACTGAACCCAAGCCAGCGTTCTCGACCTGCTTTGGTGCACCGTTCATGCCGCGCCGCCCCGAAGCCTATGGCGCATTGCTGCGCAACAAGATCGCGGATCACGGCACCACATGCTGGCTGGTCAACACCGGCTGGACCGGTGGCGCTTATGGCACCGGCTCGCGGATGCCGATCAAGGCCACGCGTGCGCTGCTGACTGCGGCACTTGACGGGTCGCTCAATTCGTCCACCTTCCGCAAGGACCCAAATTTCGGGTTCCAGGTGCCGGTTACGGTTCCCGGTGTGGATGCAGGTCTTCTGGATCCGCGCTCAACATGGGATGACAAAGACGCCTATGACGCGCAGGCTGAAAAGCTGGTCAAAATGTTCGCTGAGAACTTTGAACAGTACCTGCCCTTCATCGACGCTGACGTAAAAGCCGCTGCCATCGGCTAACGGTCAGCTCAGTACAATATGAAAAACCCGGCCTGATGGCCGGGTTTTTTTGTGCCTGTAAACGGCATTCCGGCAGATGTCCGCGTTTCAAAACACGCGCACCCGCCGGATCATTTTCAACGCTCAGCCTTCTGGCGTGTACCAGATCGGCGAGGAATAAGCGCGTTCCTGATGGATCAACTGCGCTTCCTCAGGAAGCTCAATCCCAAATCTGATCTTGTCATAAACAACCCAGCGCGGTGTCGGAATTTCAAGGACACGAACATAGTAAAAGGCGCGCTCATTCGGATCAAAGTCCGGGTCCGTCCACACCGTCAGCAATTCTGAACTGCCAATCGAATTCTGCCAGCTGGCGGTCTCCAGATTGACCGTGTTGCCCACTTCGGGAAGCTTGCCGTTTGCATCAATCTCGCGGTCGCCTGACCACGCAACATCGAACACCTTTTCGTGCAGCTCGCCCTCAGCATCCAGCCAGCCTTTGACGACCTGAGCCCGATCAAGATTTGCCCCAATCGGATCACGCAGCGCTGCAATCAGAAAGCTTGGCACCGCATCACCCGCGCGTGGCCGCATATCGCCACCCATCGGAACGCCTTTGGTGTAGCCGGCGATTGCTGGCGACCGGGTATATGTATCTTCTTCGGTAAACTCCCATCCGCCAAAGAACCGCAACCCAATGCGAGGACCGGTTGTGGCATATGTCTCGCGGCGCTTAAACGCATCGAAAATCGAGGCCCGTGTGTTTTCTTCGGCCCAAACAGCCGTGTAACCGGACGCGACCATCTGATGCCCGTCGATCTGACCCAGTTCGCTTTTGATAAAAGGATGCTCAATGCGCGTGGGAGACGGTTCCACACTGACCGACTTGCTAAAGAAGTTTTCTTCCTCGGCGGTTGTCAGCCCTGTGTGGCTGTCGGTTGCGCCGCCCAAACCGAATTTGTAGGGGTTGATCCCAAATTTGGCTTCTAACGCAAGACCCTGCTTAAGCGCTTCCCGGGCGTATTCCCCGCGCAACATGTCCTCTGTTTTCAACTCTGTCAGGTCAAGGTTGCCCACATCCCATGTTTCGTAATCTGCGAATTCATCTTCCGGGCTCAGAACCGGGTGTGCCTCCCCGTCACCTTTGATCTGTGTGATCTCGTAATGGGGTTCCCACTTGGCACGCCGCTCTACATAGGTCTGGTCAACCGTGCCTTTGTGATACGTGCCTTCGGTCGGGAACATCCAGCCATTGGACAGGTTGCCATTGTGCGAAAACGCCACCGCCCGACCGCCGGTTTTTTCCTGATACGCTTCCAGCCAGTCATACAAATCCAGCGGGTTGGTGGATCCCATTGGGGGCTGCGTGACCGGTGGGACCACCTGCAACGCCCGCGCCGCGCCATCGCGGAACATCACGTTACGGTGCAGGTTGAAACCCTTGGGAACAGACGTCCATTCAAATCCGATAAACGCAGTAAATCGCCCCGGATCATTATGCGTTTCCGCCGAATTCACGATCTTCTCCCAGGTAAATGCAAAAGCATCAGCACCGGGGCTATAAGCCGTGACAATCGCCTCTGGCAGGGTCATTTGGGAAAAGTTCGTGATCAGATCAAAGGCGGATTTACCGGCTTCTTCACCGCCTTTTGTATACCCTTCGTACCACTCCAGACCTTTGGGATCCGAAAGGATTTCGGGCTTTCCAGCCTGAAGGTCAGGGGCGAATCCCATCAGGTCAGTATGGTCGGTCAACACCATCCAGTCCAACGGGCGGCTCAACCGCACTGGCTGACCCGATGATGAGGTTATTTGTTCACCCTTGGCAAAGCGCCACGCATCATCCGGGCCCAGAATATTGCCAAATGCGCCTGCATCCAGCGACAGACCCGTATGCAAATGCGTCTCCCCCCACAAAGGCATTTCGGGAAACTTGCGATTGGCATATGGCGAGAACGGTTTAGCTGCGAATGTCCCTTCCGAGGCTTCTTTACTTGGAACGCCGTCTGACATCGCAGCGGATGACATGGCGACAATAATAGCGGTAGCAGTCACGAGTCTTTGCATCGAGCTTCTCCTAATCGGGGACATACAAAATTTTGCTAACTAATTAACTACACTATGAGCGGACTTCTCCCATTTGGTCAACTTTTTGTTACCTCAATACCTTTGTTGAAGTCTCATGGGGTTCGCCGTCGTCCCTTTGTTCGGGACTTGTTTTGTGGTTCGCATGGCGCTGTCTGGCCAAACGCCAGCGGAATGATCGCCAAGAAAGCGAAACTCAAATTGGCCGCATTCCAACGATTTTCGCGCCGACTGATTTCTCACGTTGATCCACGTAAAATGTGCCTCACTCGAATCGCTAACCCGTCCCGGATTTCGCGATTTGGTTCGATAGGCAATGTTTCTGCTAAAAAATGAAAAACTTCTTGGAAGAATCAACCACCGCCCCTAAACGGCGCTATCCTTGCAACAGACAGCCCGCATTCGGGCCACAAAAGGAAATGATGGATTGAACCAAACGGCTGACGCGGCGCGCGATATCTATGGCATCGAAAAATGGGGCAAAGACCTGATTGTGCCTTTGGTCAACGGTGAAATTGGTCTGCGCAACCCGCTCGCCCCGGACGCGCCCGCTATCAGCCTGCCTTCGATCCTTGCCGATCTGGATGAACGCGGCATTCAGGTGCCAATGCTGGTGCGCATTTCCAGCTATCTGGAAAACGAAATCCGCACCATCAACGAGAGCTTTCGCTCGGCCATCGCCCGCACCGGCTACAAAGGCAGCTATCGCGGCGTTTTCCCGATCAAGGTCAACCAGCAGGCACAGGTGATCGACCGCATCGTGGAATTCGGCCAACCCTATAATTACGGGCTGGAAGCCGGGTCCAAACCGGAACTGGTCATCGCGCTGGCGCACAAGCTCGCAAAAGAGGCGCTGATCGTCTGCAACGGCGTCAAAGATGCCGAGTTCATCACGCTGGCCACCCTGTCGCGCAAGCTGGGTTTTAACACCGTCATCGTGCTCGAAAGCCCGAAAGAGGCCGACACCGTCATTCAGGTTTACAAAGAACTTGGCGTCGAACCGCTGCTGGGTGTGCGGGTCAAGCTGACCAACCAGATTAGCGGCAAATGGCAGGAAAGCTCGGGCGACCGGTCGACCTTTGGCATGAACACCGATCAGCTGGTCGCCGTGCTGGACAAACTGCGCGACGCAGGCCTGCTGCATTGCCTGAAACTCCAGCACTCTCATCTCGGCTCTCAGGTGCCTGACGTCAACGACGTGCGCCGTTCCGTGGGCGAGGCGTGTCGCTACTTTACCGAACTCACAAACGAAGGCGTGCCGCTGACCCATCTTGATCTGGGCGGCGGTCTGGGCATTGACTATACTGGCGAAAAACGTGCCAGCGAAAACTCGATCAACTACACGGTCGAAGAATACACCGCCAACGTGGTCGAAACCGTCGCCTATGCAATGGACGAAGCCGACATCGCCCATCCTACGCTGGTCACAGAAAGCGGGCGTGCGGTGGTCGCCACCTCGTCCATGCTGGTGTTCAACGTACTGGAATCCACCCTCTATGACGCGCCCGCCTCACCTGACATAACACCCGATGATCACCACCTGCTCTCCGATCTGGCTGCCGTCAAAGATTACCTCAGCGCCGATCGGGTACAGGAATGCTGGAACGACGCCAGCTTCTACCGCAACGAATTGCGCGCCCTGTTCCGGCGCGGCTATATCGACCTGCGCCAGATGGCCCGCGCCGAACGCACCTATCTGCACCTGATGGCCCTGATCAAGGCGCTGGTGGCCTCGATGGACGACCTGACAGATGTCGACACCCAGCTGGAAAAAGCCGCCGATATCTATCACTGCAACTTTTCCCTGTTCCAATCGCTGCCCGATGTCTGGGCGATTGATCAATTGCATCCGATTGTACCCCTGCAAATGCTGGACCAGACCCCGGACCGACGCGCGGTACTATCCGACATCACCTGCGACAGCGACGGCAAGGTTGACCGCTTTATTCTCGCGGATGGTGTGTCGCCTTCACTGCCGGTGCATTCGCTGCCCGAAGATCAGCCCTATTACCTGGGCGTGTTCTTTGTCGGCGCATATCAGGAAACGCTGGGCGATCTGCACAACCTGTTTGGCGACACCAACGTTGTCACGCTGGACCTGCGCGCCGATGGCGGCTTTGATCTCTTGCACGAGCAAGAGGGCGACACCATTTCTCAGGTGCTGTCTTACGTAGAATATGATCCAAACGACTGTGTCGCCGCCTTCCGCAAGCTGGTGGACGGCGCAATTTCCAAAGGCACGCTTAAGGCATCCGACCGAAAACTGATCATGGGCGCCTATCGCGACTCGATCAACGGCTATACCTATTACGAATAACCACTCCAAAGGAGACCAGATCATGGGCAAAACACTCGTCGTCGGCGCAGGTGGCGTCAGCCACGCCGCCGTGCATAAAATGGCCATGAACAGCGATATCTTTACCGAGATCACGCTGGCCAGCCGGACCAAATCCAAATGCGACACAATCGCCGCTGCCGTCAAATCCCGCACCGGGGTGACAGTTAAAACGGCTGCGCTAGACGCCTACAAAGTGGCCGATACTGTGGCGCTGATCCGCGAAACCGGTGCTGAGTTGCTGGTCAACCTCGCGCTGCCCTATCAGGATCTGGTGCTGATGGATGCCTGCCTCGAAGCGGGCTGTCACTATCTGGACACTGCCAATTACGAACCCGAAGACGTGGCCAAATTCGAATACCACTGGCAATGGGCCTATCAGGACCGCTTCAAAGCGGCCGGTCTGACCGCAATCCTTGGCTCGGGCTTTGATCCGGGCGTGACTTCGGTTTTTGCCACATGGCTCAGAAAACACAAGCTGGACAGCATCCGCCAGATCGACATTCTGGACGCCAATGGCGGTTCCAACGATCAGGAATTCGCAACCAACTTCAACCCCGAGATCAACCTGCGTGAAGTGCTGGCCGAAGTGCGCCACTGGGAACATGGCGCGTGGCAAACCAGCCCCGCCATGACCACCAAAGTCGAATATGACTTTCCCGCTATCGGCCCCAAAAACATGTACCAGATGTATCACGAGGAACTGGAATCGCTGACCACCCACTTCCCCGAAATCGCACGCGCGCGCTTCTGGATGACCTTTGGCGACGCCTATATCATGCACGCCAAAGTGCTGGAAAACGTCGGCATGACCCGCATCGACCCGGTGATGCATAACGGTCAGGAGATCATTCCGATCCAGTTCCTGAAAACCCTGCTGCCCGATCCCGGCGATCTGGGTGCCGAAACCAAAGGCAAAGCCTGCATTGGCGACATCGCCACCGGTCAGGCCAAGGACGGCTCGGGCGAAAAAACCTACTACATCTACAACATCTGCGATCATCAGGAATGTTACGCCGAGGTCGGCTCACAAGCGGTGTCCTACACCACGGGCGTGCCCGCCATGATCGGCGCCGCGCAGGTTCTGAAAGGCAACTGGGTGCAACCCGGCGTGTGGAACATGGAACAGCTCGACCCGGATGATTTCATGGACATGCTCAACACCCACGGCCTGCCATGGCAGGTGCATGAACTCGACGGGCCGGTCACTTTCTGATCGCCCCTTCATTTTGCCAAAAATACTCCGGGGGTCCGGGGGCTGGCCCCCGGCCTCACCTCAATGTGGTACCTGTAAGATGTCCGACATGATGCAAACCCAGGCCGGAGACGCGGGCGCGTTCCGCGATTTCGACCTCTCCCGCGTGCCGTCCCCGTGTTTCGTGGTCGATGAGAAAGCCGTGGAGCGCAATCTCGCGATCCTCAAAGATATCTCCGACCGCTCCGGCGCCCATGTGCTGTCCGCGCTCAAGGCCTTCTCCATGTTCGCCCTCGCCCCGCTCGTGCGCCAATATCTCGACGGCACCTGCGCTTCCGGCATCTTCGAGGCGCGTTTGGCACACGATGAATACGGTGGCGAAGTCGCGACCTTCTGCGCAGGCTACAAAGACAGCGACATAGACGAGATCATCGCGCTCTCGGACCACATCATCTTCAACAGCCCTGCCCAGCTTGCCCGCTTTGCCCCCAAATGCCGCGCCGCTGGCAAACAGGTTGGCCTGCGCATCAATCCCGAACATTCCGAAGGCGATATTCCCAAATACGACCCCTGCGCCCCCTGCTCGCGCCTTGGCACCCCGATCCGCCAATTGACGCCCGAGATTATCGCGCAGGTCGACGGGCTGCACATGCACACGCTGTGCGAACAGGGCTTTGATCCATTGCAGCGCACATGGGACGCCGTCGCCCCCAAACTTGCGCCCTATCTGGCGGGCCTTAAATGGCTCAATTTCGGCGGTGGGCACCACATCACCCGCGCCGATTATGACCGCGACGCGCTGGTAAGATTCATCAAAGACATCCGCGCACAGCACAAGCTCGACATCTACCTGGAACCCGGCGAAGCGGTCGCGCTGGATGCGGGCATACTGGTGGGCGAAATCCTTGACCTGCCCAGCAATGGCATGCCCCTCGCCATCACCGATATCTCGGCCACCTGCCACATGCCCGACGTGATCGAAGCCCCCTATCGCCCCGCCCTGCTGGACGAGGCGGACAAGGGCCACAGCTACCGGCTGGGCGGTCCGTCCTGCCTCGCCGGGGACGTGATCGGCGACTACACATGGCCCCAACCGCTTGAGATCGGTCAGCGCTTTGCCTTTCTCGATCAGGCGCATTACTCGATGGTCAAAACCAACACGTTCAACGGGGTGCCCCTGCCCGCCATCGCCCTGTGGAACAGCGAAACCGACACGCTGCAGATGGTCAGGCAGTTCACCTATGACGACTTCCGCAACCGGCTATCATAAGGACCCCGGTATGAGCATATTTCTGGACAGCGAACTCACCGCTTCTGAACGCAGCGACGATGCCCTGTTCCGCGTGATCCCCGTGCCACTGGAACGCACCGTGTCTTATGGCGCAGGCACCGCCGCTGGTCCGGCAGCCCTTATCGAGGCCTCCAACGAACTCGAACGCCTCACCAAAGGCGGCGAACCCTGCGCACACGGCATCCTCACCGAAGCGCCGCTCGACTGCACCGGTCCCCTGCCCGACATCATGGAACGTCTCGCGCACCGTACACAATCCGCCGTACAGGCTGGCAAAATCCCCGTCACTCTGGGCGGCGAACACTCGCTGTCTTACGGAGCCGTCACCGGCGTGGCCCGCGCGCTTGGCAAACCCATCGGGCTTGTCCAGATCGATGCCCACGCCGACCTGCGCATCGCCTATCAGGGCGAGAAACACTCCCACGCGTCGGTCATGCATCTTCTGGCCAGTGATGGCATCCGGCTGGCCCAGTTCGGCGTGCGCGCCCTGTGTCAGCAAGAGGTCGACGAACGCGTCAAACACAACGTGTTCTTCAAAGACGCCGAAGAGCTGGTCACCAAGGCCATTCACGCCGTTGATCTGCCCGCCGATTTCCCTGATCTGGTCTATGTCAGCTTTGACGTGGACGGGCTTGATCCCAGCCAGATGCCCGCCACCGGCACGCCAGTGCCCGGCGGATTGGGGTATTATCAGGCCCTTCACCTTGTCGAGCACGCCCTGAAAGGGCGCAAATGCGTCGGGCTGGACGTGGTGGAACTGGCCCCGGATGGCAACGCCGCATGGGATTTCACCGCCGCCCAGATCACCTATCGCCTGATGGCCGCCTGTCTCTAAACGACGGCTTTCCACCGATAAGTTTCCGGAATCAAGGCGTGCTCTGCACGCCGCCGGACAGCGCCCGGCAAATTCAGGCCGCGCGCACGCCCTTACTCCACACCGCGCGCAACGCTGGCACACCCTCGGTCAGCCGGAACCGGATCAGATCAGCCTGCAAACCAACTTCAAGCCGCCCCCGGTCGTCCAGCCTCGCGTGTCTGGCCGGTGCCGCTGTGACGGTGTGCAACCCTTTGGCCATGTTCCCCCAGTGCGCACCCAACTGCACCGCGCTCAGCAACAGGGACGCGGGCACATAGTCCGACGAAATAATGTCCAGCAGCCCCTGATCGGCCAGATCAATCGCCGCCACATTGCCTGAATGCGATCCGCCCCGCACAAGGTTCGGCCCGCCCATAATGTTGGCAATCCGGTGCGTGTGATTGGCCGTGGCCGCCTCAACCGTGGTGGGAAATTCGCCCAGCTGAACGCCATTGCCCGCCGAACTGGCCACTTGCGCCGCCGTGGTGTCATCATGGCTCGCCAACACTGCGCCATAGCGATTTGCCGCCGCCACCGCCGCTTTTTCATGGCGATCACCCAATTGCGCCCGCAGCGCATAGAGATGCGCGACATGCGCCTCAAATGACGCCTGATCCAACCCGTATTTGCCGCGTATGAACGATTGGTATTTGTCCATATTGACAAACTGACGTTGCCCCGGCGTGTGATCCATCAGGCTGACAATCCCGATCCGGTCTTTGGGGCCAAACTCGTCCAGTTCTTCGATCAGGGTCTCGGAACAGGTCTCGGCCCGCAGGTGCAGATGATGGCTGATCCGCAACCCGCCGCTGTCCCGCATCGTCAGAATTTCGCTGGCAATGGCACGTGCATATTTGCCGTATTTCTTGTTGGGGCCATTTACGATTGACCCCACCCGGATCGCGTCAAACACCGTTGTGATGCCAACACTGGCCAGTTCCGCGTCATGCGCGATAATCGCCGCCTGATGGGGCCAGTCAACCTTGGGGCGCGGGCGGATATGGCGTTCCAGATTGTCCGTGTGCAGCTCGATCAGCCCCGGCGCCACAAAATCACCGCCGCAATCCTCGGCCTCCGCAGGAACTGCCGTACCGGTGCCCATATCCACAATCCGGCCGCCACGCACCACAATGCTGCCGCGCACGGTTTCGTCCGGCAAAACCAGAGCGGCATTGGCGAGGATCATCTCTTGTGGCATCTCAGTGTCACAGGTTTTAGTCATCAACATTCACGACCCCTTTTCGGAGGCCCAATGACCTACCGCAGATATGGAATTTACGACACCCCGCCCGCAGGGGCGTTGGCTGATTTCGGCGCAAACTGGCTGGGCTGGGAACTGACAAACGGAAAACCCCGGTCGCATCCGTTGATCGCTGACCTGCCCGCCCCGATTGCCGACATCACCGCCAGACCGCGCAAATACGGTTTGCATGGCACCATCAAACCGCCGTTTTTCCTCGCCCCGGATACTGATGAGCAGGGGTTGCGCGCCGCGCTGGCAGAGCTTTGCGAAACGCTCACGCCCGTGCGCCTTGACGGGCTGGTGCTGTCGCAGATCGGGCGCTTTCTCGCACTCAAGGTCGAAGGCGATCAAACCCCGCTGGCTGACCTTGCCAGCACGGTTGTGCAAAGCCTCGACCATTTTCGTGCCCCACCCTCGGAGGCAGAACTGGCGCGTCGCCGCAAATCCAGCCTGTCGCCGCGTCAGGACGCGTTGCTGACGCAATGGGGCTATCCCTATGTCATGGACGAATTTCGCTTTCACATCACCCTGACCGGGCCGATGTCCCAGGATCACTGTGCACAAACCAGGGCCGCGCTGACACCGCATATCGCGCCGCTCTTGCCGGCACCGTTTGACGTGGACAGCCTCACACTTGTGGGCGAAGACGCGTCCGGTATGTTTCATGAAATCCATCGCTACGCCCTCTCCGGGTAAAGCGCGCGCAAAATTGCCATCACAGTATCCTGCAGTGCGCCATCATTAGAAATCTCGATCACGTCCTGCCCAGCGGGCCGCAGATGATCTGCCCGCGCCAACCGCGCCGCAATCCCGGCCTTGGTCTCGCGCCCCCGATCCGCCAACCGTGCCGCCAAAACCTCGGGCTTTGCGCGCAATGACAGAATGCGAAACCCGTCAAACTGCACCCGTGCCTGATCCAGCACACCGCGCGACAGGTTGACCAACACTGCGTCGCGCTCCGGCTTCTCAGCAATCTCGGCAACGCGAACGCCATAGCGCAATCCATGAGCCTTCCACCACAACGCGAAATCACCCGCCGCCACCATCCGATCAAACCCGGCCTCATCGACCGGGCAAAAGGCTTCGCCCCCTGCCAACGCCGGTCGGGTGATCACCCGGCGGGCGCGGTACAGGCCTGGGCGCGCTTGCATCAACGCCGCCATGACCGTGTCCTTGCCCACCCCGGACGGACCAACCACCCCGATCACACGCATCATGCCGCCCTCACAGCAAAGGACGCGACATCCACCAACCGGTCACAGACGCGGGTGCGGGCGTCTTCGTCGTGAAAAATCCCGATAATCGCCGCCCCGCGCGCTCTGGCTTCCTCAATCAGCGTTAGAACCGTCTCGCGGTTGGCGGCGTCCAGACTGGCGGTCGGTTCGTCTAGCAACAACACCGGATAGGCATGCGCAAACCCGCGTGCGATATTCACCCGCTGCAGCTCTCCGCCTGAAAACGAGGTTGGGCTCAGACCCCACAACCGCTCAGGAATGCGCAAGCGCGTCAATAAACGGCGCGCCCGATCGCACGCGTCGTCTGCCTCCACGCCCAGCGCCAGCAATGGCTCGGCCACCACATCCAGCGTCGAGACCCGCGGCACCACCCGCAGAAACTGGCTCACATAGCCCAGCGTTTCACGGCGCAGCGTCAGTATCTCGCGCGGCGCGGCCTGCACCACGTCCAACCCATCCACCACCACCCGGCCCGCCGACGCCAGATAATTGCCATAGACCATCCGCATCAACGTCGATTTCCCAGACCCGGACGCTCCGGCCAGCCCGACGCATTCACCACGCGACACACGCAACGCGGCGTCAGGCATCACCGGAATGACCACACCCCCCTGATTATGCAGGGTGAAAATCTTGGCCAGCCCGTCTATTTCAATCATCGCCATCTTCGTTTGACCTTAAATATCTTCGGGGCCACATCGCCAGCGACAGCCCCTTTTCCGGTTTCAAACCTGCAACACACTGGACACCAAAAGTTGCGAATAGGCATGCTGAGGATCGTCCAGCACCTGATCGGTCAACCCGGTCTCAACCACATGCCCATCCTTCATCACCATCAGCCGATCCGCCAGCAACCGCACCACCGCCAGATCATGGGTCACGATAATTGCACTCAACCCCATCCGGCGCACCAACCCGCGCAGCAAATCCAAAAGCCGCGCCTGTACAGAGACATCCAGCCCGCCTGTCGGTTCATCCATGAATACCAGCCGTGGCCCTGTCACCAGATTGCGCGCGATCTGAAGCCGCTGCTGCATGCCCCCGGAAAACTGCGACGGGCGGTCATCCACCCGGGTCTCGTCAATCTCAACCCGTCCCAGCCAATCCACCGCCGCCGCGCGAATGTCGCCGTAGTGGCGCGCGCCCACCGCCATCAGCCGCTCCCCCACATTGCCTCCGGCGCTGACATTCATCCGCAATCCGTCGCGCGCATGCTGATGCACAAACGCCCAATCGGTGCGCCCCAGGATGCGCCTCTCAGGTTCCGACATGCACACCGTATCTTTCAAGGACCCATCCCGCATCTGAAAGAACACTTCGCCGCGATCCGGCGTCAGCTGCCCGGCCAGACAGTTCAGCAACGTTGTCTTGCCCGACCCGCTTTCCCCCACAACGCCCATGACCTCGCCGGGATAAAGATCAAAGCTGACTGCGTTACACCCGATCCGCGCGCCGTACCATTTGCCGACCCCGCGCACCGACAGTAACGTATCGGCGCTATCTCGGGTCATAAGACAGCTCTAACCGGGTGCCGCCCGGTTCGCGGATCATGAAATGCACCTTGGGGCCATTCCCCGAAAACTCGGGGCCAAATTCCACCGCGACACCGGGCCAGTCCCGCACCGTTTCAAAAACCGCATTCAAGGTCGCTTCATCGGCCACCTTCAACGCGGTGTGGTGCAACCCGACATTCGCATGCCGATCAAAACCGCTGCCCGCCTCTTTCTGCTGCCACAGCGTGAGTTTGGAGTGCCCATCCGTGACATAGGCCGACGGATACGCCGCATTGCCTCCAAATTTCGTCCAGCCCAGCGCGCCCGTGAAAAACCCAAGACTGGCCTCCAAATCGCTGACCGTCAAACCCAGATGGTCTATTCCCAACGTCTTTGCGCTCATACCGCGCCCTCCTTATTACTCTTGCTATTGGGTCCGGACTGCCCTGCCTCGCGGCGTGCCTCGCAATAATTCGTGTCCGAACAGACAAACATTCGCGTGCCCGCGTCATCCATAATCACCTCGTCGAGATAGCTTTCATTCGCACCACACACCTCACAGACATGCTCTGCCCTAGTCGCCTCAAACGGGTGGTCGTCAAAATCCAGACTGACAACATCGGTAAAAGGCGGCAGCGCATAAATCCGCTGTTCACGCCCGGCGCCAAACAACTGGATCGCCGCCATACCCAGCTTGGGGTTGTCGAATTTCGGGATAGGGCTGGGATCCATCACATACCGTCCCTCCACCCGCACCGGATAGGCATAGGCGGTGGAAATTGCGCCATGACGGCTGATGTCTTCGTATAGCTTCACATGCATCAGCCCATATTCTTCAAGGCTGTGCATCTTACGGGTCTCAACCTCGCTGGGTTCCAGAAACCTGAGCGGTTCGGGGATTGGCACCTGATAGACCAATATCTGATCGGCGCGCAGCGGCGCTTCGGGAATGCGATGCCGGGTCTGAATCACACTGGCTTCCTGCGTCTTTTCAGTGGTGGCCACCCCGGCAGTTTTCTCGAAAAACTTGCGGATCGACACCGCATTGGTCGTGTCATCCGCACCCTGATCGATCACCTTTAACGTGTCATCAGGCGTTAACACGGCCGCCGTCACCTGCACCCCGCCGGTCCCCCATCCATACGGCATCGGCATCTCGCGGCTGGCAAAGGGCACCTGATATCCGGGGATCGCCAGCCCTTTCAAAATCGCCCGCCGGATCATGCGTTTGGTCTGCTCATCCAAATAGGCGAAGTTGTATTCCGGCAATTTCTGGGCGTTTTCTGGGTCAACTCTGCTTAAATCCATCATCATATCGCCCCTATTTCCCGATATGCGGAAACCTCAACGCTAAAAACCAAGAGGAATAAACTATGTTCAGCATCGTAAATGCACTGCTTGTGATCTTCAGCCTGGCGGTTATCGCCAAGGTGATGCACGCCCGTAAATCGTCCGGCGACGACGCTTGATGAAGTCTCCTGTACGGGTGTCATTCCGCGACCTCCTGTGTCGCCGTGACACCCGAACAGGCCGACGCGGCCTTGTGTGCTTCGCGTCGCAATTTCCGGATCAATTCCAGCTCTGATTGAAAATCCACGTAATGGGGCAGCTTGATATGCTCCAGAAATCCCGTCGCCTGAATATTATCACAATGATACAGGACAAACTCTTCGTCCTGCGCCGGCGCGCCCGTATCATCTTCGCCCAACTCCTTCCATCGCAACGCCCGGTCCACCAGCGCCATGGAAATGGCCTTGCGCTCTGACTGACCAAACACCAGCCCATAACCAAGCGTGAATTGCGGCGGCTCTGTCTTGCTGCCGTGAAACTGGTTGACCGTTTCGCATTCAGTCACCTCAATTTCACCGACCTCGATGGCGAACCCCAGCTCGGGGATGTCCATTTCAACCGCCACCGTACCAATCCGCAGCTCAGCCACAAACGCATGCGTGCGCGCATATCCGCGCTGGGTGGAATAGGCCATGCCCAGCACAAACCCCTCGTCCCCGCGCGTCAACGCCTGCAACCGCAAGGCTCGCGTGGCAGGCAGCTCAAGCGGCGCCCGGGTCAGATCACCTGGCACCTCGTCCGTGGCCTCTTTGACCTCGATCAGGCCCTCTTTATTCAAAAACTCCGTGATATGCGGCGTCGGTTCCGTACGCGGCGCGGCGGTGGGCGCTTCTGGCACCTCGCCATCTGCCGCCAGTTTGAAATCCAGCAACCGGTGGGTGTAATCAAACGTCGGCCCCAACACCTGCCCGCCCGGTGCATCCTTAAAAGTCGCGGACACCCGCCGGTCACACGCCATTTCTCCAGTATCAATCGGCTCGGTCGCGCCAAACCGGGGCAACGTTGTGCGATAGGCCCGGATCAGAAAGATCGCCTCGATCAGATCGCCGCGCGCCTGTTTGATCGCCAACGCCGCCAGATCAGGATCGTACAAGGACCCTTCGGCCATCACCCGGGTGACGGCCAAACTCAGCTGCGCGCGAATTTGCGCCACGCTCAGCTCAGCCACACCCGGATCGCCCCGGCGTTCCTCGGCCAGCCACGCATGCGCATTGTCAATCGCGCGCTCGCCGCCTTTGACCGCCACATACATCAGGCCGCCTCCACTTTGGTCGTGCGCGGCAATGCAGCGACCTGATCAGCTGCCGTGAAAAAGAAATCCAGCCCCAGCGGAAACAACGCCGCGTTCTGCCGAAACACGTCCAGCGCGGGCAAATCCAACGTTGCCGTGTCGCGAATGCCCGGCCCGCGCAACACCGCTCCACCGGGCTCAAACGCATCCCGCTCGACAATCAACGTGGCGGAGCGGTCGGGGTATTCGGGCGTGCCAATGGCAAAATCATGCACCGGCATCAGATCATCCCAACGCCCCACCACAAACATCGCGTCGCCGCGCGCCACAACCGGCGCCCCAACGTGAAACCCGATCCAATCCCGCACAGCCGCGCAATCAACCGTCCCCGCCAGATGCACCGGCGTCTCAGGATCACACAACGTCAACACCACCACCCCTGCCGCCACCGACAATGGCGCAGGTGGCAACGCGCCCGCCAGAGTTTCAACCGTTCCGGGCCGCGCCATGGCGTTCATCATCGCGCGAAACGCATAGGCCGCATCAACCGGCGCATTGACAAAACCCCCCTTCAGGGGCCCGGCGTTCATCGGTCTTCCCCCCTCACCATCGTAAAGAAGTCGACTTTGGTCGCGGCCGCCTTGGCCGCACGGGCCGCTTTGGCCGCCTGCATCTCTCTGGCCAGCGGCTCTAACACCACGTCGCGCACCTGCCCCGCCATATCGCCTTGCATGAGCGCGTCCACCAGCGCCGCAATCCGCGCCTTATCCTTGTCGCGCCCCTGAACATAGCCATGCCCCACCGCGCCACCGGCAAGCTGTAGCGCACAGCGCGTGACTGTCATCTCACCCAGATTGAACGGCGCACCGTTGCCGCCCTGCCGCCCCCGCACCATCGCCGCGCCAATCTCGGGCGGGCGCAGCCACTGAAACTCGGGCGCAACATCCAACGTCGCCCACAATCGCGCCACCGCCTCGGCGGGCGCCTTGGCCAATAGGGACATCCATGCCCGGCGGGAAAACTCTGTGCTCATCTAGACACCTTGTGGATTTGTCTAATTTACTATACAACTAGACAAATCATTACCCATTTGTCTGAGTCTGGCAAGACCCCTTTGCGAAAGCTTCACGCCATGCCCCCCAAATCCGCGCGCACCCCGGTCTGGAAATCCATTGCCACCGCCCTGACACGCGACATCACCGAGGGTCGTTACGGCCCCGGCGACAAGCTCCCGACCGAGGCGGATTTGTCGGCCCGCTTTGGCGTCAACCGCCACACTGTGCGCCATGCGCTCAAGGCGATGGCCGAAGGCGGCCTGGTGCATGCCCGGCGTGGCGCTGGGGTGTTTGTCACGCTCACCCCGACCGACTATCCCATTGGCAAACGGGTCCGATTTCACCGCAACATCGAACAGGCCGGACGCCTGCCGGGCAAAGAAGTGCTCTATTTCGAAACCCGCAACCCCGACGCAGAAGAAGCCGAGGCGCTTGACCTGCCCACCGACGGGCGCGTGCATGTCTATGGCGGACGGTCTCTTGCAGATGACACCCCCATCGCCGTGTTCCGAAGCGTGTTTCCGGCCCACCGGTTTCCTGACCTGACGGACCGGCTTGACCGGTTGCGGTCGGTGACAGCCGCGCTGCGCGAATGCGGCGTGCCCGATTATACCCGCGCCTGGACACGGCTGACTGCCCAGCGCGCCACCACAACACAAGCCCTGCACCTGCGCCTGTCCGAAGGTGACCCGATCCTGCGCACCGTGGGTGTGAACATCGACCCCGATGGCGCGCCGATCGAATTTGGCACATCCTGGTTTGCCGGGGATCGCGTGACCCTGACGCTCAATGATACGCCCTAAGACGTCGCCCGGCCGTCGCGTCGTTCGAAATCCAATGTTGTATTTGCCATGACCCGCGCCTTAATCTGCGCACATGACCACGACACCGTTTCATGATCCCAACGTAAAGACTGCGTTCAACGCCTTTCCCGATGATCTGCGCCCAACGCTGCTGCGCCTGCGCGAAATGATCTTTGACACCGCCGCCCGAACGCCGGATGTCGGCGCGCTTGAAGAAACCCTGAAATGGGGCCAGCCCGCTTATCTCACACCTCAGACCAAATCCGGCTCTACCCTGCGCCTGGGTATGCCGAAAACCGGGGGCGTCGCGCTTTATGCGCATTGCCAGACAACCATTATTTCCGATTTCGCCAGCCAGTTTGCGCAGGATTTCGCCATCGAGGGCAACCGCGCCGTGCATCTGCCAGCCGATTCAGATCTGGCCGAGGCCCCGCTGCGCCAACTCATCCACAGCGCGCTGACATATCATCTGAAATAGCCCCACACCCCGGGTCAAATCACGGCCGGGGGCACGTGGTTCGCAGAATTGCGCGATGCCGCTGCAAACCTGCAATTTCTCTCTTGACCCGGCCCGCCGACTCCCCTAAATCGCGTTCCACTCAAGGCGGTATAGCTCAGTTGGTTAGAGCAGCGGAATCATAATCCGCGTGTCCGGGGTTCAAGTCCCTGTACCGCCACCATTACTTTCTAGTTAGTATTCAAATGATTAACAGCGTTTTGTGCTCGAATATCAATTGAAAAACCTACCGATTATTGGTCCAAACCGACTAGCCCAGTCTAGCGCACCCCTAAGATTTGCACTTATTTCCAACAAATTGCACTGAGTGCGCCAAACATCTAGCGCAGTTTTAGCGCAGTGCGTTAGCAACGCGGCATCGCGCACCTCTTTTGATACATTTCAGCATCACAACGCATGAACGGCGATCTCTTCTTGATACCGCTTTGATTTAAAACAGAAAATATCCGGGTTTTTGCATTCCATGCACTGGAATTAGATTTTGCTTTTCAGCTCACTCCCAGCTACTTTTGTTGCAAACGGGTATCACGGATGGTTCAAACAGCAAAATCAAGCGGTTACGAGATATTTCAACGACCAAACAGTTCCAGATGGTACATTAGGTTCTCCATCTCGGGGCGGCGAGCAAAAAATGACAGAGCCGAACAGCTCCGGAAACGTGAGAACAAAAGCTCACCTGGAATGAATGATCATCATGACCTACCGATAGCGATTTGTTCTGTCCAAGCGATTGATGTCCACGATGCATTTGAGCAAGCTGAAAATGCGATCTCCAAGGAACTTGGCCTCTTTTCACTGATCTCATCTCGAGGAAAATTCATTTTTTCTACCGAGCCAGACAAGCCAATCAATACCACCTTACTTGCTCCTCACATGACGGTTCATGATCTAGCTGGCGCGCTCAGTTTTGACATATATTGGTATAACCGATGGGCGGATCAGTCGCCAGAGAATGCACGTTCCCAATCAGAAATCACGAAAGTGCTAAAGCAGGCTGAAAGCGTACGAATTCGGCTCCGAAAACTTCCGTGGCGGCAAATTGCTGAGTTGTCGCTCGCCCGTCACTATGCAGCATTCGCGCAATGCGATTTGGAAGCATCCTTCCTGGATGGCTGGAGATTACTTGAAGCAATTGGCGGTCACTCTAGAGAAAAAGGCGAGATACTTGTGAAAAGGGCTGCTTGGTTTTTTGAGAATCGAGATGAACAATACCAGATTGGGTTACATTTGATGCATAGGCGTAACCTGATTTCACATGGCCGCCCTGTAAAAGACAATAGCAACGAAGGCCTAGCATTTCAGATGAAACAGTTCCTCACTCCGTTTTTGCATGCCTTTCTTACGAATCCGTTCAACTTCAAGAATATCGAAGAATTCTGGAGCTTCTGCGACTTACCCGTCGATAGACAGGTCCGGTTGCGTAAAGCGTATCTACTTGAATGCCGCACGAGATTCAGGCGGGAGGACTGATCCATACCGGCTATGGGGTCATTGCCTTCCTAAGAAATGCAAAGGTCACTATGCCCGCACAGCCGCCTTCTGAAGTTCGTTTTAGACGATTGTAAAAACCTTGCGCTATTAAGCAAAGAGACCAACGGGCTAGCTAACTTTGTTGGCAAGTAACCGCTTCCGATCATTTCGCTCACAAGCTTCGACGAACAGCTGAGAAACCCGCGCGTTCATCTCCGCCATTTGGTAAGTGCCTTCACGCTGTTTTGCTTTGGCAGCATCTTCACATCAGATGACAACATAACAAACGCAGTGGAAACGCTGCATTTTGTTACATTTGGGCGGAAGGTTGATGAAGCAAGCAAAGGTACTAACGAAGGCGGAACTCAAGCGCGTGCTTACGCTTTGTGAAACCGCCCAGAATGGCGACCGCAACAGGATCGCCCTATTGCTATCCCACCATGCGGGCCTGCGTGTAGGGGAGATCGCCACTTTGGTTTGGGCCGACATTGTGGATCGTGACCGTCGGGTTAAAACTGTGTAAACTCGACAGACCGGCGGGACACTGGTGAGGTTACTGTAGCTTGTCTCTGAGTACTTCGTAAGGGGTCTGGCCATTGTGCGCACCGTGAGGTCTGGCGAAGTTATAAAACCGCTCCCAATCCTCCAGCTTGGCCTCCAGATCGACATCACCCTTGTAGCTGAGAAGCTGATAAAATTCCTGCTGATCGGACCGGTGGGATCGTTCGACTTTGCCATTGAGCTGAGGTGTGCCGCGTTTGATGTAGGCATGCCTGATCCCGAGGTCTTCGACATGCCAATGGAACTTGGCCTGGAACTCGTGACCGTTGTCGGTCCGCACCTCGCGAATGCGAAACGGGAACTTTTCGATAATGTGGTCAATGAAGTCGATGGCGTTTGCCTGGGTATGCTTCTCGTAGACCTTGAGGGCGCGAACTCTGGTTGCATCGTCGATTGCCGTGTATTGGAAACGGCGGACCTTTTCGCCGCTTTTCCCTTTGAACGTCAAGAACTTAACATCCACTTGAATGTGATGACCCGGAACCTGCTTCTGATAACGTTTGGTGTGCAGTTTGCGCATGCGTGTGCCTCTGGGCAGGCGGTTAAGGCCGTTGCGCTTAAGGATGCGGTAGACGCCGGCGTCTGAGATCCTGATGCCGTGATATCGCGCCAAATACCAGACTATCCTGATTGGCCCGAGGTGATATTTGCGGCGCAGATAAAGCACTTTCTCTACGATCTCTGCTGGCGTTTGATTGGCAGGATTCTTCGGGATTGATTTGGCGTTCTTTAGGCCAGCTTCTCCATGCTTTTGGTATGCATCACGCCATCTATAGAAACTGGACCTGCCGATCCCAAAATATCGACAGGCCTTGCGGGCATTGCCGATCTTCTCGGCGTGTTGGAGCACTCTAAGTTTGCATTGAATGTCGCGTTCTCCGTTCGTCATGAATACTACCTCCATCCCAAATCAGGGAATTTACAGGAAGTGTCCCGAGAGTCCGTACATATCTACAGGCATTGGCAAGGCCGGAGATAAGCCCAAGAGAACTGGCTGTTACGTTAACCGATCAACACACCTACTTTGTCTCGGAAGTTAGTATTTACAGGCTTCTTCGATTCCATGACCTGAGAACAAGCCCGGTTTTTTTGGTAATGAAGACTGCTGATATGTTCCGCGACAAGATGACGACCCCTATTCAACGTTGGCAAACCGACTTCACCTATTTCAAAGCAACTGGCTGGGGTTGGAGCTAACTCAGCGCAATCCTTGATGAACAACCGCCTTCACATCATCACTTTGAAACTCTGCATGGGGAAACCGCCGTCGAACCCCGATTTCAAGAGCAATTCATGATTGCTTCGATCGTGCCAAGTGCTGCCTATCCCTTCCCGAATTTGCGTGGAATGGTGCGCCTGCCAAAGTTCAGTTTTCATAACTGTTGCGAAAAATTTTCTAGTGAAGGAGTCCGCCGCCGTCGCCGGGACCGGTATAAGGGAGAACAGTTCTCATCAGAATCTCAATAGGTGACGTTATCATAAGCGCACCCTGCCCCGCCAGAAGCGAACTCTTCAATAATGGTGGGAGAAAAATTAAGACAGCGCAAAATGTCATCCGTCATCTGCCCGCGCCTACGCGCGTGAAAAATGATATCGACCAACTGCCCGCTCGCGTCAATTACCGGAAAGGCCCTTCCGGCCCTTTCATAGTTTTTTGAATTTCCTTCAACAAAAAATCGAACATCCTTTTTGTCGTCACGCATAACCTTGCGACACGGGCCCATTGGCGTGCTACATTCGGCTACAAACGCGCCGTAAAGCGCTTCATCGGTATAATCCCCACTCGAATACAGCAAGAAGTAAGGCCCGTTCGGCGATTGCCAACCCCAAGCACCTTCCAACAGTCCACCGCCGTCTTCAAACCGCACCTCCGAGGGTAATGGATTGTCCCGGTCCCAACCGCTCTGGTCTTTGCTTCTCTTAGCTTTGCGCCCTGGGCACAACAGGAACTTTGGCTTTTCCATCCGCATGTCCCGCGACATACGTTGCCCTCGGACACAGGTGGTATTATGCGTTTTGTCATAGCGCACATCCGCATAGACAAACACTTTCCTTCCTCCGGTGTCGAAAATTCCACCATTGTAGATAGATTCCAACCACGGCTCATTGCTTTGCATTCGCCAATCTAGCGGAAATCCCGACTTGGTCCGACGGCCATCTTGAATTGGCTCAAACAAATAGCTGCTGCGTTTTTTGGCGCCCTCGAGGCCATCTCGGTTGAAGTTTTCGACCGTTGGCAAGGACGACACCATAACTAACCCGTCTTGGCTGTCAAAAAATTTCTTTTCCCACTCTCGAAACCCTTCTCTGCGCAGCATCCGCTCCCCGTTGGGCGCGCGCAATGATAGAAAATAAGGCACACCGTCGTCATCTTCAAAAGATCCCGGCGCAAGGCTTTGGTATTCGACCACATGATCTTCCGTGCCGGTCAGGATAAAAGTACCCGCCTTAGTCCGATAAATATTTGGATCGCGCAGCCATTTGCCCTCGCGGGCTTGCCATACCAAAGGATCCTCATTCGCACCCGCGTGCGATTCTGAAGGTGCGTCCAAATCAGTGTTCGCTAGGACCGCCTCGTTGGAGATGATCAGCCAAAGCGACCCAGCCACAAAAATAAATAAACCAATTGCGAAAATCGAAAACTTGCTCAATTCCGTGCCTCTCAATCACAATTTACCGACGTTACAACAAAAATCAAGCAAAGGTAAAACGTTTCCAGACATCACGCCTACGGATTTTTTGTGGCAAAATCGAAACTCTGGCACAGTACCTGTTGCACGCGATTCCACATTGTGGCACCGTCAGTGACACACGTAGAGTCCACGATGATATCGGTCGAGTTTTTTCGTTTGAAATCATAAGGTTTTGCGGCGGGGATGATGTCCCTACCGCCGGAGCCATAATAAGCCCTTTAAGGTTAGTGCCTTAGAGGGCTTTTTGGCATCTAGGTAATGGTGTAATATTTTCCATGTCCCACTAATGTACCACTTTTGGCAATCCCTAAGCCGCCCGCTTACCCTTCACCGGCCTGGGCCATCCTTGGGCGTGCAATCGCGGCACAAAGACATGAAACGCTTCTTTGTCCCACCTTCATTCGTATTGCCCTGCGCCGACATCTGAGAAGCTCACGCCGTCCAAAAGGATCGAGTTCACTCCTGCCACGATCCGCGCGGTGCCTCCTGCGTCTTCGAGGTGGTTGGTGATCAGGTCCGCGAAACCTGTGATTGCGCCCACGCCAGCGAGGTTGATCTTCTCACCATCGGCAGCCTCAAACCCGAATATCGTATCATTGCCAAAACCGCTGGCAAACACAAACCGATCCAGCCCCGCACCACCGGTCATCTGGTCCTGACCTAAACCACCATTCAGGGTGTCATTGCCCAAATCACCAAACAACTGGTCCGCATTAGCACCGCCGAAAAGACGGTCAAAACCTAAACCACCGCGCAAAACGTCGTTGCCCGCTTCGCCGTAAAACTCATCAAACCCGCCGCCCACGCACATTCACCAGACTGAATGGCAGGTGCAAACCCGGTCGGGTCTGTGTCGGGGTCGGCAAAGACAGCCCCAGCGTCTGCAATCTTGCGTCGATCTCACTCATCTTATTTGCTCCTGAAACACAATGGCCTTGGCGTCACTCTAATCCTGTCCCGGCTCAATATCTATCTCGCATCACCACGTGTTGTCAGGTCATCCATCCAGGTCTTCGCCTCGCGCAAAACTGTCTCGGCCGAGGCATCCCGCACAGGACCATAGCCACGAATATCCTGTGGTGCCTTCAGCAATGCTGCGCAAACCTCTTGGATGTCCGGGCTGTAACAGGCCCCGACACGGTCCAGCACGGTTTCAAACCACGCCAGCAGATCACGATCCAGCTTGCGGTCAGCACCAAACCGAAACGGGTCCAACAGCCCGCCCCGCACACGGCGCATTCCGGCCAGCCCGCGCAAAACGGGCCGCATCCATGGTCCCAACCGCAGCTTTCTGGCCCGTCCCCGCGCATCTTTGCCAAGCGGCAAGACCGGCGGTGCCATGTGATAAGTTACTTTGACGTCCCCCTCAAATTCGGCGTTCAACCTGTCTTCGAACCCGGATCGCGTATAAAGCCGCGCAACCTCAAATTCGTCTTTGATCGCCATCAGCCGGAACAACGATTGCGCTGCCTGAATGCCCAGCGCCTCTGGTACAACCGCAGCGAACGCCCGGATACGCGCCTCAAACTGCGCGCTATATTCGGCATCCTGATAGTCGCTCAAAAACGCAACCCGGCGCACAATCACAGCCTCCAAACCCTCGGGTTCCGGCGTCTTTGGCGATGCGAATGCCGCCCCGTCATGCGCCAGCACCCGTCCGATGCCAAAAGCGCGAATGTTCTTTTCAACCGCCACGCCGTTCAGCAATATCGCCTGCTGCAACGCGCCTTCGCTGACCGGGACCAGCCCCTGTTGCCATGCGAACCCCAGCATCATCACATTGGCAAACACAACGTCGCCCATCAGCCGCTCTGCCAGCGCATTCGCGTCCAACGCCGACAGGTTCTCTGTGCCAACAACCGCGCGAATGACATGTTCACGACGACCAATCTTCAAATCGGCGTCCCGGTTCAGCACCAGATCACCGGTCGGCATCGCCGCCGTATTCAGCACCATGTGCGTGCCAGCGCGATAATGCACGGATGCTTTGGGTGCCGAACTGACAACCACATCACAACCTATCACAGCATCCGCAGCGCCGGTGCCAATCCGCACCTGATTGAGCACGTCCGGGCTGGATCCCAACCGAATATAGCTCAGCACCGTGCCGAACTTTTGCGCAAACCCGGTGAAATCCAACACCGATGCCCCCATCCCTTCAAGATGGGCTGCCATGGTGATCAGCGCGCCAACCGTAACCACACCTGTGCCCCCCACCCCCGTGACCAACAGGTCAAAGGGTTCCGCGAGTGATGGCACCGCGGGGGTGGGCAGCCCGGCCAGCTTACCAGCCAGATCGATCTCTGCCGCCTGCTTGCGTCGTCGTTTCGCACCGGTCACGGTCACAAAGCTGGGACAGAACCCATTCACACAAGAGAAGTCCTTGTTACACGCTGACTGGTTGATTTTCCGTTTACGCCCGAATTCCGTCTCAACCGGTTCCACACTCAGACAGTTGGATTCTACCGAACAATCACCACACCCCTCACAGACCAGTTCATTGATAAACGCAAATTTATCAGACTCTTGCAGCGTCCCACGCTTGCGTCGCCGCCGTTTTTCGGTGGCGCAGGTCTGCTCGTAAATCAGCAGCGTCACACCCGGGACTTCCCGCAATTCGCGCTGCACCAAATCCAATTCGGCGCGGTCTCGAAATGTGGTGCCGGGTGGGAAATCACCATGCGAAAACTTGGCGATGTCATCGCTGACCAACGCCACACGTTCGATCCCTTCGGCCCGCGCGCTCCACGCGATTCCCTGCACCGAAACAGGCCCGTCCACCGGTTGCCCGCCGGTCATCGCCACCGCATCATTGAACAGCACTTTGTAAGTGATATTGGCCCCCGCCGCGACCGCTTGCCGGATCGCCAATGACCCCGAATGATACCATGTGCCCTCGCCCAAATTCTGAAACACATGCTTGCCGCCGTTGAACTTCTGCGCCACCGCGACGGGCACACCTTCGCCGCCCATCTGGGCATAGCCGCCGGTGTTGCGGTCCATCCAGCTGGCCATCACGTGGCAGCCGATGCCGCTCAGCGCGCGACTGCCTTCGGGCACCTTGGTCGACGTGTTATGCGGGCAGCCCGAACAGAAATACGGCGTGCGCGCCGCCCCACTGACATTCAATACCGGCGCGGGCATCGCCACCAACGCTGCCGCCTTCTTTTCCAGCCCTTCTTCGGGGAAAAACCGCGCCAGTCGCTCGGCCACCACCGGCACCAGCTGCAGCGGACTCAGCTCGCCAGTCCAGGGCAACAACGGATCGCCCACCGCGCGATGCTTGCCCACCATGGTCTCGGGTTTATCGCCCGGCCAGTCATAGAAATACTCCTTGAACTGGCTTTCGATAATGCCGCGCTTTTCCTCGACCACCAGCACCTCTTGCTTGCCCCGCACAAATCCCAGCGCATCGCGCCGCGCCAAAGGCCAAACCATGCCAACCTTGTAGATATCGACCCCCAACCGCCGACACACCGCCTCGTCCAGCCCCAAAAGACGCAGCGCCTCCATCAGGTCCAGATGCCCCTTGCCGGTTGTCACAAAGCCATAGGTCGCCTCGGGGATGTCATAAATTCGCCGGTCAATCGGGTTGGCGTCAACAAACGCCTCTACCGCGCGCAGCTTGTGCCCGATGCGCGTTTCAATCTCGGGGCTGGGCAGATCGCTGGGCCGCACGTGCAACCCACCGGGGGGCATGTCAAACGCCGGGATCACAAATTTCCGATCCGCGCACAAATCTACAGACCGTCCGGACTCCACCGTTTCCGAGATCGCCTTGAACCCGACCCACGTGCCCGAAAACCGCGACAACGCGATGCCATATTCACCAAAAGCCAGATACTCGTCGACGCTGGCGGGATTGAGCGTGGGCATGAACCACGTCATAAACGCCACGTCCGACTGATGCGGCATGGACGAGCTGACACAGCCATGGTCGTCGCCCGCCACAACCAGCACGCCGCCCTTTTGGGACGCACCATAAGCGTTGCCATGACGCAACGCATCGCCGGACCGATCCACGCCCGGCCCTTTGCCGTACCACATGGAAAACAGCCCGTCATATTGGCAATCCGGGTCCAGCACCGCTTGCTGCGCGCCCAACACCGCCGTGGCCCCCAGATCTTCGTTTACGGCAGGCATGAACGTGATCTTTTCCTGCGCGCAGCGCTCCTGTTCGCGCCAGAACTCCAGGTCCAGCGCTCCAAGGGGCGAGCCGCGATAACCCGATACAAACCCGCCCGTATTCAACCCCGCCGCACGGTCGCGCCGCGCCTGATCAAACATGATCCGCGCCAACGCCTGTGTCCCAGTCAGAAACACCCGCCCCTTGGTGCGCGCATATCGGTCTGACAATTCATAGCTTTGAAAATCATGGCGGGCTTGGGTCATGGCGCATCTCCGTTTTGACCAGTGTCTCATGAAACCCCTGCAAAACCGTGCCAATGTGAGCGATATTATTGAATTTTTCGAATTCTTGTGCCATATTTCTGCCAACCATCGGAAACTGGAACCAATGACTCTCAACGACAAAGACCGCCACTTGCTCGCCCTTCTGGAACAGGATTGCCGCCTGCCCAACGCGGATCTGGCGGAACAGGTCGGCATGTCCACCTCGGCCTGCTGGCGCCGCATCCGGGCTTTTGAAGACGCCGGACTCATCACCGGCTACGGCGCGCGTCTGCACCCGGAACAGATGGGGCTGGCGTTTCATGCCATTGTGCATGTTCAGCTGACCCGCCACGACAAGCCCGCACTGAAACGGTTTGTCGAGGTGATCCAGACACGCCCCGAAGTGCGCGATTGTTACGCCACCACCGGCAGCGCGGACTATCATATGCGCGTACGCTGCCCCGATATCGATGCCTATAACCTGTTTCTAGAGGACTTTCTCTTTACACTGCCCGCCGTGCGATCCGCCCAGACCAACGTGATCCTGCGCGACCTAAAAAACCGCTGACCCCTTGCCCCGGCCCGCACGAACGGGCTAGGTCGATCCCAACTCCAAAGCCAGAGAATGCCGATGACCCGCAATGTTTATCTTCTGAACGGTCCAAACCTGAACCTGCTGGGCAAACGCGAGCCCGAGATTTACGGCAGCACCACGCTCAGCGATGTCGAGACCAACAGCGCAACGCTCGCCCAGGAACTGGGCCTGACCCTGACGGCCTTGCAATCCAACCACGAAGGGCAACTGGTCGACTGGATACACGATGCCCGCGACAACGCCGCAGCGATCGTGATCAACCCCGGTGCCTACACGCATACATCCATCGCCATTCTCGATGCGCTCAGTGCGTTTGAGGGCCCGGTGATCGAAGTGCACATTTCCAACGTGCACACCCGCGAAGCCTTCCGCCATCACTCCTATGTCAGCCAGCGCGCAGATGGCATCATCGTCGGATGCGGCGTACAAGGCTATGATCTGGCCCTGCGCCGTGTTGCGGGAATGCTAGACTGACCCAGCCGCACTATCGCCAGACCGCCGGATGGTGATCTGACCCGAAAAGTGGGCATTTTATGCCAGCCAAATTCCGCGCCGCTTTCAATCTGATACACGCCCACAAAATCGCCAGCCCGTGCGGGCGGTCTGGCGATAGCGCGGCGGCCTGCGGCCTTGTTCCGCGCCAGACGCCTTATTTCTTCTTAAGCGCATTCATCAACGCGTCTCCCAACGCGCCCTGACTTTGACCACCACCCGGGGGCTTGGCACTGCCACCGCGCGGCCCACGGCCTTGCGGTCCGCCACCTTTGGGACCACGTCCCTGCGGCCCGCCTTGCGGCCCACCCTGCGACTTGTCCCGACGTCCATCGCCCGCGCCACGCGCCGTGCGATCCTCGCGCGCAGAAGCGCCGCCATCCTTTTTCATGCTCAACCCGATGCGTTTGCGTGCCACGTCCACCTCGGTCACGCGCACCTTCACCACATCCCCGGCCTTGACCACCTCATGTGGGTCTTTCACAAACCGGTCGGCCAGCTGGCTGACATGCGCCAACCCGTCCTGATGCACGCCTACGTCTACGAACGCGCCAAACGCCGCCACATTGGTCACTGTGCCTTCCAGCATCATGCCCGGCTTCAGATCGGTGATCGCCTCGACCCCATCAGCAAAGCTTGCCGTCTTGAAAGTGGGCCTTGGATCGCGGCCCGGCTTCTCCAGTTCGCTCAGAATATCACGTACCGTTGGCAGGCCGAACTTGTCGTCCACAAACTGCTCTGCCCGCACCCCGCGCAACGCCGCTTCGTCCCCCATCAAACTTCGCACATCGCGCCCGCAGGCCGCCACGATCTTGCGCGCCACGCCATAGGCTTCGGGATGCACCGAACTGGCGTCCAGCGGCTCTTTGCCATCCGCGATGCGCAGAAAACCCGCGCATTGCTCAAACGCCACCGGCCCCAACCGCGCGACCTTTAGCAGCTCTTTGCGCGACGTAAACGCGCCATTGGCGTCCCGATGCGCCACAACCGCCTCGGCCAATCCGGGGCCAAGCCCCGACACATGCGCCAGCAACGGGGCTGACGCCATGTTCAGATCCACGCCCACCGCGTTCACCGCGTCCTCAACCACCGCTTCCAGCGATTTGCTCAGGCGGAACTGGTCGACGTCATGCTGATACTGCCCCACGCCAATCGACTTGGGTTCAATCTTGACCAGCTCGGCCAGCGGATCCTGCAACCGCCGCGCAATCGACACCGCGCCGCGCAGCGATACATCCAGATCGGGAAACTCGCGCGCGGCCAGTTCGCTGGCGGAATACACACTGGCACCAGCCTCGCTGACCACCACCTTGGCCGGGGTCGCCACCTTGGGCGGCGACAGCTTGAGCACATCCGCCACCAACCGCTCACTCTCGCGGCTGGCCGTGCCATTGCCAATCGCCACCAGCGACACATTATGTTTCGCAATCAGCCCGATCAAAACCGCCTCGGCCCCACGCACATCATTCTTGGGCTGGAACGGATAGATCGTCGCCGTATCCAGCAACTTGCCCGTGGCATCCACCACCGCCACCTTGCACCCGGTGCGAATCCCGGGATCAAGCCCCAGCGTCGCCTTGGCCCCTGCGGGTGCTGCCAACAGCAAATCCTTGAGGTTGCGCGCAAACACCTGAATCGCCTCGTCCTGCGCCCGACTGCGCAGCTCGCCCATCAGATCCACGGTCATCGTCAGGCTCAGCTTGACCCGCCATGTCCAGCCCGCGACCTTGCGCAACCACATGTCACCCGGCCCTTGCCCGCGCGTTTCCAGCGTCGCCGCCACCATACCCTCGGCGCGTTCTTTTCCGCCTTCGGGGTCGGGGCCAATATCCAACGACACGATACCCTCTTTGCTGGCGCGCATCATCGCCAGCGCCCGGTGCGACGGCACCTTGGACCACAGCTCGGTATGCGCGAAATAGTCGGAAAACTTCGCGCCTGCCTGTTCCTGACCTTTGATCACCTTGGCGCTGACCAACGCCTCGCGCTGCAGAAACCCACGCAACTGCCCCAACAGGCCCGCGTTTTCGCACAGCCCCTCGGCCACAATATCGCGCGCGCCGTCCAGCGCGGTTTTCACATCCGCAACCTCTGCCGTCAGATAGCCCTGCGCCAAGGCCTCCGGGTCTGCCTGACGATCCGCCAGTATGGCCTCGGCCAAAGGCTCCAGCCCGCGTTCCCGCGCGATCATCGCCTTGGTGCGCCGCTTGGGCTTATAGGGCAGATAAATGTCTTCCAACGTCGCCTTGGTGTCAGCCCCGGCAATCGCCTTGGCCAGCTCGTCTGTCAGCTTGCCCTGATCCCTGATCGACCCCAGCACCGTCTCCCGGCGCGCTTCAAGCTCGCGCAGATAGGTCAGGCGTTCGTCCAATGTGCGCAATTGCGTGTCATCCAGCCCGCCTGTGACCTCTTTGCGATAACGCGCCACAAACGGCACGGTCGCGCCGTCGTCCAACAGCTTGACGGCTGCGCCAACCTGTTCGGCGCGCGCGCCGATCTCATTTGCAATGGTCCGGGAAATGCGTGCGCTGTTGTCCAAGGGGTCTGCCTCCTGCCTCGTTGGGATGCCCTTCTTACCCACCCCGCCAGACGCCGCCAAGCGGGAAATACCAGCACCCGACCGGTCCGCGCCAATATGCCGAACACGTCCGTTATGTTATTTCATCTCAAAACCTTGCGTGCGCCATGTTAACCCCGGCAATTCCGCCTTTTCACACCGCCGCAATACCGACGCGATACCGACGGTCTGCCGACAGATCATTATTTATCTAAATCAGCACGTTAACCATGATTCGACGCGCTCAACGCCCGCCCACGTCCTGCGGCGCAATCGACACGGTTTTGACAATCGCATAACAGCGCGCACCCTCAACCAACCCGAGCGCATCCGCCGAACGCCGTGTCACCCGCGCCAAAACCGGTCCGGCAGGCGTTTTCACCGACACAATCGCACCCGGCCCATCGCCTGCGCGCACCGCATCAATCGTACCTTTCAGGATGTTCAGCGCAGACAGTCCTTTGGGTTCTTCACGGCTCAAAATCACGTCATGCGCCGCAATCCGCACGCGGATCACCTTGCCCAGTTCTTCTGAAATACCCGGTAAAAACAAAGGGGTACCGGCTGCGTCAAGCTCGCTCAGACCATCATCGTGGTGCCTGGCCACGCGCGCATCCAACACCGCACCCACAGCCCGCACACCTGCAGGCGTGAACCCCGGATCACCCAGCACTTCACCCGCAGGCCCAACCCGCACCATCCGACCGCCCTTAAGCGCGACAACGCTGGTGGCCAGCCGCGCAACTTCGGCGATCGAGTGCGTGACATACAGGATCGGGATTTTCACCTCGTCTCTAAGCCGTTCGAAATAGGGAATAATTTCAGCCTTACGCGCATCATCCAGTGCCGCCAGCGGCTCGTCAGCTAGGATCAGCCTGGGGGCCGCCAACAACGCCCGCCCAATCGCCACCCGCTGTTTTTCGCCCCCGGACAACAACGCAGGTCGACGCTTCAAAAGCGGCCCCAGCCCCAACATTCCGACAACCCGGTCAAACTCTTTCCCCTGCGCACGTTTACCGGCAAACCATTGTCCATAAAGCAAATTTTGCCGCACAGTCATGTGGGGAAACAACCGCCCTTCCTGGAATACATAGCCCAGACGCCGCTTGTGGGGCGGCAACCACACGCCGGTTTTGCTGTCCTGCAAAACCCAGTCTCCAATCGCAATCCGAGCCGTGTCCGGGCGCGACAACCCCGCCACTGCATTGACCAGCGTTGTCTTACCCGACCCCGACGCGCCAAACAGCACCGTCAGCCCCTCGGGCGTCTCAAAGGAAACGTCCAGAGAAAACGCCTCAACCTCTTGTTTTACCGATACAAAAAGGCTCATGATCCGCTCACCCGGCGGGCCAGATACCGTCCTATGTACTCACTCAGCAACAATGCTGCCATGGCTACAAACACCGACACCGCAACCAACCTCAACGCCGCAGATTCCCCGCCCGGCACCTGCAAAAAGCTGTAGATCGCGGTCGGTAATGTGCGCGTCTGCCCGGGGATGTTGGAGACAAAGGTGATTGTGGCACCAAACTCGCCCATCGCCTTGGCAAAGGTCAACACCGCCCCCGCCAGAATTCCCGGTAAAATCAAGGGCATGGTCACGGTCAGGAACACCCAGATGCGCGACGCGCCCAATGTGCCAGCGGCCTGTTCCAGCCTGGGGTCCACCGCCTCTATCGACAAGCGCACAGCCCGCACCAAAAGCGGGAACGCCATCACCGCCGCTGCCAAGGCTGCACCGGTCCAGCGGAACGCGAACACGATGCCCAAATCTTTGAGAAAACTACCAAAAATACCTTGTGTGCCAAATCCCATCAACAACAGATACCCGGTTGCGACAGGCGGCAGGATCAGTGGCAAATGCACCAGCCCGTTCACGATCTGCTTGCCCGGAAACCGCCACCGCGCCAGAGCATAGGCGACAAACACGCCCGGGATCAAAGACCCCAGCGTGGCCCACAATGCCACCTTCAGCGACAACGCAATCGCGCTCCATTCCTCGGGGCCAAGCCAGTCGGTCATAACCCGCCCTCTGCCAGTACGCGAAACCCCTGTCGCTCAAACGCCGCTCGGGCCTGCGCACCCTGCAAAAAGGTCAAAAACACAGGCGTCACGGGGTTGTCTCGTGTGGTCAAACCAGCCACAGGATAGACAACATCCGGGGCGATGCCTTCTGGGAAAACCCCTACGATTTCAACATCTTCACTAGCCCGCGCGTCGGTCTTATACACGATCCCCAACCGAGCCTCGCCCAGCGCCACCAGCGCCAGTGCGGCGCGCACATTGTCCAATTGCGCCACCTGTGCCTGCACCTGATCCCATACCCCCAGAGCCTCCAGCGCCGCCTTGCCATATTGCCCGGCAGGCACCGCCTCAACCAGAGCCATCGCCAGTCGACCCTCGCCCAGCAGGGCCGGAATATCCTTTCCAACCACCGGACGTGCCACAGGTGTGCCGCCCTTTGGCGCGATCAGGACCAGCGTATTTCCCAGCAAATCAACACGGGTGTCAACGTCGATCAGCCCGCCTTGCTCCAGATAGTCCATCCATTCGGAATTGGCCGACAGAAACACATCTGCGGGCGCACCATACGTAATCTGGCGCGCCAGGGCTGACGATCCGGCAAGCGACACAACCACCTGATGACCGGTCTCGGCTTCAAACGTGTCTGCAACGTCATCCATCGCGTTTTTCAGGCTGGCCGCAGCAAACACCACCACCTCTCCGGCCCGCGCCCCCGGCGTTGCAAAACACACCCAAAGCACCGTCACCAAAGCCGCTAAGCTGCTTATTCCAAGGTGCCTGATCATCATTCTCCCGGGGCGGAACGCGTTATGTTTAAAGGGAATATCGAAAAGCTGCCAATGTCGCAACATGCGCCTTCGTGGTTGAGCCACGCCTCATTGGTGCTACACATGTGCTGATCCTCGAAAGGAAGCCTTATGTCTCAACCTCCTGTCCTGATCGCTGGTGGCGGTATTGGCGGTCTCGCCGCTGCTCTGACCCTGCACCAGATCGGCGTGCCCTGCATCGTGTTTGAAGCTGTTGAATCGCTGCGCCCGCTGGGTGTGGGCATCAACCTGCAACCCAACGCGGTGCGCGAACTGTTCGAGATGGGGTTTGACCGAACCGCACTGGACAATGTCGGGGTGCCGGCCAAAGAATGGGCACTGGTCGGGTTGAACGGCAATGACATCTACGCCGAACCCCGCGGCGAGCTGGCGGGGTATAACTGGCCACAATACGCTGTGCATCGCGGAACGTTCCACATGATGCTCTATGATGCGTTGATCGACCGGGCGGGGGCGCAATCCGTACAGCTTGGCGCGCGGGTAAACGGCTATGAAAACAACGCCGACGGAACTGTTGCGGCCCTGATCGACATGGCCGACGGCACCCAGCGCCGCGAAACTGGCGCGCTGCTGATTGGAGCTGATGGCATCCATTCCGCGATCCGCGCCCAGATGCATCCCGATCAACCAGCCATCCACTGGGGCGGCGCGCTGATGTGGCGGGGCACCACCCGGTTCAAACCGGCTCGAACCGGATCCTCCTTTATCGGGCTGGGCACAGATCGCCAGCGCATGGTGATTTACCCCATCTCCCCCCCGGACCCCGAAACCGGTGAGGCCGAGGTGAACTGGATCGCCGAAGTCACTGTCGACACCACAGAAGACTGGCAGAAAAGCGGTTGGTTCCGGCAAGTGGCCATCGACGATTTTGTGCATCATTTCAACGACTGGACCTATGACTGGCTGGATGTTCCCGCGATGATCCGGGGGGCGGACATCGCCTTTGAAAACCCGATGATCGACCGCGATCCGATCCCGACATGGCAGGATGGCAGCGTTGTCCTGATGGGCGATGCCGCCCACGCGATGTATCCGACCGGCTCTAATGGGGCCAGTCAGGCGATCATTGATGCGCGCACATTGGGCGCGGTCCTATTGGATCATGGCATCACTGCGCGCGCCCTTGCGGCCTATAACGACAAACTGTGCGGCCCGGTGTCTGAGCTGATCCTGCGCAACCGTGGTGCGGGGCCATTTGGGCTATTGGCGATGGTCGACGCCCGCTGTGGCGGCATGTTCGACAATATCGACGACGTGATCCCGCCACAGGAACGCGCCGATTTTATGGCCAAATACAAAGCCGCCGCCGGTTTCGCCATCGACACGCTGAACGCCGCCCCCGCCATCATCCCGGCAGGGGCAAAGGTCTGAGACCTCAGGTAGTTTCGAACAGCTCTTGCCAGCGATGGCACGCCACTTCGTGCCCCTGCGAGCCTGCGTTCTCCAGCTTGGGTTCTTCAACCTTGCACTGATCCACGGCACTTGGGCAGCGGGTGTGGAATTTGCACCCCGAAGGCTGGTTTGTGGGTGACGGGATTTCGCCCTCAAGCTTTTGCGCCGACCCCCGGTCATCCGGGTCCAGTGATGGGATCGCTGAAAACAACGCCTTGGTATAGGGATGCTTGGGCGTCTCGAACAACCTGCGTGTTGGCGCGGTTTCCACCAACCGACCCAGATACATCACCGCGACGTGGTCACAGGTATGGGCCACAACCGACAAGTCATGGCTGATGAACATAAAGGTCAGACCCAAATCGCGCTGCAGCTCTTTCAACAGGTTCAGAACGTCGGCCTGAATGGACACATCCAACGCTGCAACGCTTTCATCCGCGACCACAAATTTCGGATCACTGACCAGGGCCCGCGCAATCGAAATCCGCTGTCGCTGACCGCCGGAAAAGGCGTGTGGAAACCGGCGCAAATGCTCAAGGTTCAGACGGCACTTGGCCGCAATCTCCCGCACCCGCTCATCCGTCTCGGCGCGCGAACTGGTCAGTCCCATCACCTCCAGCGGTTCGGCAATAATATCACGCACCGTCATACGTGGGCTCAGCGCGGCATACGGATCCTGAAAGATCAACTGCGCCCGTTTGCGATAATCCTTGAGTTCGGCACCATCTATTTCGGCCAGATCATACTGAACCTCACCATCGTCATAGGTCGCATGCCCCCCTGTGATCGGCACCGCCTTAAGAAAGGCGCGCCCCAACGTGGTTTTGCCCGACCCGGACTCACCCACCAGACCAAAGAACGAGCCCTTCTCGATCTCGACAGACACCGCATCAACGGCCTTGAGAACCTGTTTGTTGAACAAACCGCTGCCGATGTTAAAGCCCACCGACAACCCGTCGGCGCGGATCAGAATTTCGCTGCTCATGCCCCTTCTCCTTCGGGATAAATATGACAGGACACTGCATGGTTTTCATCCAGCTGATACCGCTGGGGCAATTTTGTCATGCAGGCATCGCCGACCACTTTGGAACACCTTGTGTGAAACACGCATCCGGGCGGACGTTCCAACGGAGAAGGAATGTCGCCGGGCACCGGAGTGAGTGGCGAATCCAAATCGTCCAGCTTGGGCAAAGCCGACAACAGACCACGCGTATAAGGGTGCGCCGGGGTGCGGATCACTTCACGCACCGGGCCCTCTTCGATCAGCTCGCCCAAATACATGACAGACACCTTGTCTGCGGTCTGGGCCACCACACCCAGATCATGGGTGATGAACACGATCCCCATATGGAATTCCTCGACCAGATCTTTCATCAGATCGATCACCTGCGCCTGAATGGTCACATCCAGCGCCGTCGTCGGTTCATCCGCAATCAACAGTTTGGGTCTGGTCGACAACGCCATGGCGATCATCGCCCGCTGGCGCATCCCACCCGACAGCTCAAACGCGTATTGATCAAACCGCTTGGACGCGTCCGAAATCCCCACCCGGTCCAGCATCTCAACCGAAATTTCCTTGGCCCTGGCCTTGGACATTTTACCGTGCAACATCAGCTGTTCGGCCATCTGTTTGCCAATGGTGATCGCAGGCGCAAAAGACGCCATCGGTTCCTGAAAGATCATCGAGATCGCGCCACCGCGCACCACCTGCAATTCGGAAGCCTTGGTCAGCGACAACACGTCTACCGGCCCGCTTTCAGTGTGCAATGTGATTTTGCTCTCGGGGCTGTAGACCGCATTGCGGGCATTCAGATGCATCAGCGCCTTGGCGGTGACTGACTTGCCCGAACCGGATTCACCCACCAGCCCCATCACCTCGCCCTTTTCAAGCGAGAAACTGACATTATCGACGGCCGTAATCAGACCTTCATCGGTCTTGAATTGCAGCGTCAGGTTTTCAACATCAATCAGGCGGCTCATTTGTGGGTATCCGAATAAGGGTCAGCGGCATCGCGCAGGCCATCGCCCACAAACACAAACGCCATCACAAGAACGATGAAGAAAATAACAGGGATAAAGTACCACTGATAATTCAGCATCACGTCGGCGCTGGTCGCCTTTTGCAGCATCACACCCAGCGATGACACGGGGTCCTTCAACCCCAGTCCGATAAACGACAGGGCCGTTTCGCTTAGCACCATATAAGGGAACGAAATCACCAGATCGACGATGATATAGCTTGTGAAACTTGGCAACAGGTGGCGGCGGATCACATGGTTGGGCGAGGCCCCGCACAGCTGGGCCGCCAGCACGTATTCCTGATTACGTTCGGTCAGCAAATGCGTACGCACCCGCCTTGCCAGCGTCGGCCAGCCGATAAAGCCAAGGATCAGGGATATGTAGAAAAACCGCGCCTCGGCTGATGTCTCGGGCGGCATAAACGCCGCCACCGCCATAAACAACGGAATCGCCGGCACAACCCGCACCGCATCCGTGACCATCTGGATAAATCCATCCAGGGCACCGCCATAATAGCCGGACACCCCTCCTATCATCAGAGCCAGAATAAAGGCGATAAACACACCAATTGTGCCCACCTGAAGCGATGTCCAAACCGCGTGTAACGTGCGCGAAAAGATGTCCTGCCCGTCTTCATCCGTGCCAAACAGATGGATTTTGCCACCTTCGACTCCAAACAAATGCACGCTTCCGGGAATGAACCCAAACAGCTTGTAGCTGTCACCTTTGACAAACCACTGCACAGACAATCGTTCGTCTTCGTTAATGGTCGTCACCCAGCGGAAATTCGTGGCCATCGACCGTTCGCGTTCCACCGCGTGAATAAAGGGACGTGCCGAACAGCCGTTCTTGTCACAGAACTGCATCAGCTGCGGCGCGCCATTGGTGTAATCCTTGTCACGGCCCGCAATGGTCGGGTCATAGGGCGACAGGAACGGCGCGAACAATCCGGCAAGGATCAACGCCACCAGAACCGCCGCCGCCACCATCGCGGTGCGCTGTTTCTTAAAGCGGGCCCAGATCAGTTGACGTTGCGAAGCGGTGAAATAGGCTTCCTTGGCGTTCTGGTCTTCTGCCGACATCTGGCCTTCGGTTTGTGCTTGGCTTGTCATCGGCTCACCTCAGAATGCTCTTGCGTACGCGCGGATCAAGCACCGCAAGCAACACATCAGTCAGAAAGTTCAGCGTCACAATCGACGCGGTCAGCAGGAAGATAATCGCCCCTGCCAATTGCTGGTCATTTGAACGCGCCAGGGCTTCGATCAACAGCGCCCCGGCATCTGTCATCACAAGGATCAGCGCCACAATCGGCAGCTCATTAAAGATCCGGTTCAGATCGAACCCCAGCGAATTCACGATCGGCCCCAGCGCGTGCCGCGCCGGGTAATTCCAAAGCAGCTTGCGCCCGGATACCCCCCGCGCAGAGGCGGCCGTGACATAGAGCTTACCAATCTCATCCGACATCAGCGCCCGCACGGTTTGCAGCGCAAACGCCGTGGCGGACCAGCCCAGAATGAAAATCGGCAGCCAGGCGTGTTTCATCAGATCAACAAACTTGGCCCACCCCCAGGCCGCATCTCGGTATTCCTTGGAAAACAGCCCGGTCAGGGTTTCCCCGAACCAGACCGTGGAAATCAGCATGATCATCAGCGCCAGCAAAAAGTTCGGCATGGCCAAACCAAAGTAGCTGATGAATTTCAGCGTGTTGTTCAGAGTGGCATTGTTCGAAGCGGCGGCAATGATGCCCACCGGAATGGCAATGGCATAGGCCAGAACCAGCGAGGCCAGACAGATGCCCAGCGACAACCAGAATTTCTGCCCCAAAAGGTTGGCAATGTTCACGCGCAGGATACAGCTGTCGCCGAATTCACCCTGAAACGCGTTAGTAATCCAGACACCCCATCGGGTGAAAAACGGCTGATCCAGCCCCAGCCGTTGTCGTTCGGCTTCGATGTCGGCGACCGAAATACCGGACCCTTGAGTGTTCTTGAACGCCAGATACCGTTCGGCGCAATCGCCGGGCACCAGCTCCATCAGCGAAAACACCACCAGCGACACAATGATCAACGTGATCAAAGCCATCACCGCTCGTGTCACAACGAAGCGTCCGAATTGAAACATATGTCGGGTCCCCTGTCCCGCGGCTTCTTATTGGCGCGCCGGGACTTTCCTGTTGGTATCGGGGGCGCTGGATAACGCCCCCGACAAGTGTCATAGCCGGGTCATCAGCAAACGGTTTCCCTCATCCGGGACGCGTCTGCTCTGATCCGAAATTTCCCAAGCGGATTAATCTTCCAACCACCACTGTGCAGCGCGGTAAGGATAGGTCCGATAGTACTCATACGAGTGCGTCTTGGTTTCGGTGAAGTTGTGCAGCGCATTGCGGTGGATCATTGGCGCAGGCGCATTCACAGTACCGATGAACAACACGTTCTCAGCCATCTTCTTGACCATGCTTTCAGTCAGCGCCGCGAATTCCGGGCTGGCCTGATCGGCTGATTGCAACGCGTTGATGTCTTCCATCAGCTCTTTGACATAGGCTGGAGGCTCAACACCAGCGGACCCGCCGGATTCAATCCATTCAGCCCAAAGCATCGCAGACCGGTTGCCAAAGTAGTTTTCAAATGGTGGCACCCACAGTTCGTTGTTGCCAAGAACAATCGCCAACGGCTGACCTTTGCGCCACATCGACACGTCCAGCTTGTTGGAAGACTGTGCCGAACGATATTCATCTGGCGTCACTTCTTTCACAACTGAGTCGATGCCCACGTCACGCCAGTATTGCGCAACCAGCTCGACCGTCTGACCCGCAATACCCTGTGTCGAGTAGTTCAGGTTCAACACCAGCGGAGCGCCACTTGGCAATTCGCGTGTGCCGTCGCCATTGGTGTCCTTCAGACCAATCTGGTCCAGACGGGCATTGGCGCCAGCGGCGTCAAAGTCGGTCATGTACGTCAGCCACGACTCGTCAACGCCGCTTGGACGTGGCGAGAAGCCGATATATTGTTGTGGGATACCCTGACCAAAGAAGCCAACTTCGTTCAGCTCGTCACGGTTGATCGCAATCGACATCGCTTCGCGGAACTTCAGATCGCCAAACACCGCACGCTTTTCTTCGTCTTCATGTGTGACGTTAAAGCTAAAGGCACCCATGGTGATCTCAGGTTTAAGATCAACAGTATAGCCGCCTTTTTCCTGATTTTCCAACAGGATCGGCGCTGAGGCAAGCTGCAGCGACTGGGCTTTATAGTCAACTTCGCCGTTCACGATCTTGAGCAAACGCACTTCGTTGTCGTTGATGTAAACCTCGTCCTGCTCGCTGATATAAGGCAGCTGCTGACCGGTCACATCCACCATGTGGAAATACGGGTTCGCAACCAGATGGCGCCCTTCGGTGGTGTCGTTCACATAGATGTGGCTTTCCAGCGTTGGATGCGTGCCTTTGGGCAAACCATCAACCAGCTCTGGCTGTGACAGCATCGGTGACGGTGTATCCGTCCAGTCCGAGTTGCCGTAATACGCCTTGATCGCGGCATAGCCGTTTTCAAAACCCAGCGACTGCGCATAGCTATCCGCATCTGCGTTGATATCGGGGTGGAACTGGCCCAGGAAATGCTTGGGTTGGAAGCCTTGCGCATAGTGGGTGGCAAAGTGCGCCAACAGACCCGGCTTAGGCGCAGGCAGGTTGAACACAACAGTTTCGGCATCCGGCGCTTCCAGTGTCATGCGCTCGCCAGCAACGGTCACGTAATCCTTGGGCTTTTCAAAGATATTCGTGTCCATCATCAGGTTGTCATACCAGAACAGCACATCCGCGCTGGTGAATGGCTCACCATCTGACCATTTGTGGCCCTTGCGCAGTTTGAAAGTCAGCTGGGTGAAATCTGCATTCCATTCCCACGACTTGGCAATATTGGGAACGATGGTTTGCAGATCGTCCGAATAACGCACCAGATTCACGTGACGCACAGACAGGAAGTCCGACGTTCCCGCTTCGGTCGCGTTCGACAGAACATCCAGAGTGCCGCCAAATTTGCCGACGCTGTCATAAGGCACCATCACCAGCGGTTCCATCGGAATACGATCCGACAACGCCATCAGATCAGGGTTACCCTTGATCTTACCGTTCAGCATCTCGGAATCCGGGTTCCCGGAAAACTCCATCTTACATCCGGCAGCGGCTTCAAACTCGGCCAGCTCATATTGCTGTGGGAACGCACCAGCAGAGACACCCTGCATATCGGCGACCGTGATCGCCGGGCAATTCGCCATTGCGGCGGCAGGTAGCAGAGCAAGTGCTGCACCTGATAAAAGAAAACGTTTCATTTGACCTCCAGTTGTTTTTTTAGCCATGGCGGTTGGTTCCACCTTGGAATTTGCTTTGCGTTTATGTTGCTCGAGTAACTCAAAAAAAGCGCGACCCATACGTCTCATCCTGCTTTGCGACATCGCAAACAGATATATGATTCGAATGTAACCGCCGCATGAAACCAGAGAGGATATTTGTGCGTTTTTTTCGGTTTTTATTCAAACTATCCCGATTTTTTCGCAGTTTAGGCACTCATTACACGGCGCCACTCCCCGGATCTTCGGCACTCCCTATGTTGTTTTTTTACAGAAAAACCGGAATCCGAAGACTGATCAAGCGTTTATTAGCATCATGTGGGCTTATGTGTTTGATTTCGCGAAATTTGGGTTTTTGTTAATCAGGCTTTGAAAAACACCGCAAAAAGGCGCGGATGATTTGCAGGTCCTTGCGCATCGACAGGTACACAAGCGATTCAGACATCGTCATGCTCGACCCCAATATCGGCACCGCGCGCAACCGTTTGTCAAAGCCCATTTCCGCCTCGGACACAAACCCGATCCCGGCCCCGGACGCGACCACTTCGCGCATCGCTTCGCGCCCGTCGACTTCGATTGTCGGGTGCAGGTTAATGCGGCGTTCGACAGCCATACGTTCAAGGCCGCTGCGCGTCCGTGACCCCTGTTCGCGAAAGATCAGCGGCCAGTCGCGCAAGTCTTCAAAGGCGATACCCTCGGTCGATTTGGGTAAGATGTCTTTGGACCCGATGGCCATGATCGACGTCCGCCCCAAATCCAACTCATCCAGATCCTGTGCCGGTTCATGGTTGCCCACGACACCAACCTCAGCCTCATAATTGCGCAGCTTCTGCAAAACCTCTTCGGTGTTGCCGCTTTGGATCGACACAACGGCATGCGGGTTGGCCCGGCGAAATTTCTGCAACGCCTGCGTGATGTGAATCGCAGAATCAGCCACGATCCGCAGCGTGCCATCGATGTGGCTTTTTGACCGACTTAAGAAATCACCAATGCGCTCTTCGTCTTCAAAATACTGCCGCGTCAGCAGGAAAAGCTGCTCGCCCGCTTCTGTCAGCCGCACTTGCCTGTGGTCGCGACGAAATAACAGGACATCATGCGCCTGTTCCAGATTGCGCACCTGTTCGGACAGCGACGGTTGAGATTGATTCAATGCCTCTGCCGCACGGGAAAACCCGCCATGCAGCGCGACATGATGAAACGCTTTGATCTGACTATATCTCATACATAGGTAATACCTATGTTTTGATAGAAAAGAAAGATTTCACATATGGAAGCGGTCACGGTTATCTGAACACAAGGACTGAACAAGGACATGGTCATGGCGCATCCTATCCCGGCCCCGCATATGGGCGAACCCTATCTGCTGACTCCCGGACCGCTGACCACATCCTACAAGGTCAAACAAGCCATGCTGCGCGACTGGGGCAGTTGGGACAATGATTTCCGCACCATGACCCGCGATATGCGCGCGCGCCTTCTGGCCATGATCGGGGATGGGGCCGACGCCTATGATTGCGTGCCTGTGCAAGGGTCCGGTTCATTCGCTGTCGAGGCGATGTTGGGCAGCTTTGTGCCCCGGGATGGCAAAGTTCTGGTGCTGGCAAATGGCGCCTATGGCCTGCGCGCGTCGGCCACTATGGATTATCTCGACCGCGCCAAAGTCTTGTTGAACAAGGGCGATTACCTGCCGCCGCGCGGTCACGAAGTGTCTCAAATTCTCGCTGATGATCCAACCATCACCCATGTTCTGGCGATCCATTGCGAAACCTCGTCAGGCATCCTGAACCCGATCCAGGAAATTGCCGACGCAACCCATGCGCATGGCCGCAAACTGTTAATCGACTCGATGTCAGCCTTTGGTGCTCTGCCGCTGGACGCGGCTGCGTTGAACTGTGCGGCCTTTGTGTCGTCTGCCAATAAATGCATCGAAGGTGTGCCCGGCTTTGGTTTTGTTATTGCCCGGAAAAGCGAACTTGCGGCGGCCAGGGGCAACGCCCACTCGCTGTCGTTGGATGTCGAGGCACAATGGACCACCATGAACAAAACCGGCCAATGGCGCTTTACCCCGCCAACCCATGTGGTCGCCGCCTTTATCGAAGCCCTGAACGCGCACGAAGCCGAAGGCGGTGTTGCCGCGCGGGGCGCACGCTATACCCGTAATCGCGATGTGATGGTCGCGGGCATGCGCGATCTGGGCTTTGAAACATTGCTGGATGACACATGGTTGTCGCCCATTATCGTCACCTTCTTCTGCCCCGATGATCCTGCCTTTCAATTCGACCAGTTTTACGAATTGATGAAGCAACGCGGGTTTATCATCTATCCGGGCAAACTGACCGTTGCAGACAGCTTTCGTGTTGGCTGTATCGGGCAGATGGACGAACATGTGATGCGCCGTGTGGTGGATGCCGCCCGGCTGGCCTTGTCTGATATGGGTGTGGTGTCTGCCGCCCCACCCGTCGCCGCTTTGAACGAACGCAAAAAACTTGCCGCTTAAGGAAAACCTATGCCGATCAACTCCTCTGTCGTCGCCAATGACCGCACCTATGCTGCGCCAAAAACCTGCGCCATTGCCATCTGTCTGGACGGATGCGAGCCGGAATATCTTGATGTCGCCATTGCCGAAGGGCTGATGCCCACGCTGAAACGCATCCGCGAAACCGGCACCGACCGGATGGCCCATTCGGTGATCCCGTCCTTTACCAACCCCAACAACCTGTCCATCGCGACGGGCCGCCCGCCTGCCGTGCATGGCATCTGTGGCAACTACCTCTATGAACCGGAAACCGGCGAAGAAGTGATGATGAACGACGTGCGGTTCCTGCGCGCACCAACGCTGTTCTCCAAATATTACGAGGCCGGTGCCCGCGTCGCAGTGGTCACAGCCAAAGACAAACTGCGCGCTCTGCTGGGCGCCGGGCTGGAATTTGATCAGGACCGCGCCGTCGCGTTTTCGTCGGAACGTTCGGGGACCACGACCAAGGCCGAGCATGGCATCGACAACGCCTCCGACTGGCTGGGCATGCCCGTGCCCGAAGTCTATTCTGCCGAGCTTTCCGAGTTTGTGTTTGCCGCAGGCGTCAAGCTGCTCAAAGAATGGAAGCCGGATGTGATGTATCTGTCGACCACCGACTACATCCAGCACAAATTCGCCCCGGATGAACAGGGCGCCAAGGATTTCTATGCCATGTTCGACCGCTATCTGGCCGAACTGGACGCTTTGGGCGCGGCCATTGTGATCACTGCGGATCATGGCATGAAGCCCAAACACGACGCTAATGGCGACCCTGCCGTGATCTATGTGCAGGACGTGCTGGACGACTGGCTGGGGGAAAAAGCCGCCCGCGTAATCCTGCCAATCACCGACCCTTACGTAGTGCATCACGGTGCGCTTGGCGCGTTTGCCACTGCCTATCTGCCCGACAATGCGGACCGTGCCGATATCATCGCGCGCCTTGCCGCGTTGCCTGAAATGCTCGAAGTGCTCAACAAGGAAGAGGCCGTCACCCGGTTTGAACTGCCCGCGGACCGCATTGGTGATATCGTCATGGTTTCGACCGAGAACATGACCATTGGCACCTCTGCCGACCGCCACGATCTGGCCGCGCTCAAGGAACCGCTGCGCAGCCATGGTGGACTGACGGAACAAGAGGTGCCGTTTATCGTCAACCGGGTCATCGACCTGCCCGGCGCACCGGTCCTGCGCAATTTTGACGCCTTCTTTTACGCGGCCACCGCCGCCGCTCTGACCGAGGAACTCGCATGAACGCTGCTGCCGATATCCGCCACGAAGCGATGCGCATTGGTGGCGAAAAGGTCTCGACCGACGCGCGGGTCGAGGTGCTGTACCCGTATACAAACGAGGTGATCGGCACCGTGCCTGCGGGCACCGCCGAACACGCCGCGCGCGCGTTTGAGATTGCCGCCAACTACACCCCAACGCTGACACGGTACGAGCGCAGCCAGATCCTGCAACGTGCCGGTGAACTGATTGGGGAGCGCCGCGAATACCTTGCCAAATGGCTCACGCTGGAATTGGGCATCTGCCATCAGCATGCGATTTACGAAACCAAACGGGCACAGGATGTGTATCAGTTTGCCGCCGCCGAGGCGATCAAGGATGATGGCGAGATTTTTTCGTGTGACCTGACCCACAACGGCAAGGCACGCAAGATTTTCACCATGCGCGAGCCGGTCAACGCGATCAGCGCGATCACCCCGTTCAATCACCCGCTGAACATGGTCAGCCACAAGATTGCGCCATCTATCGCGACCAACAACTGTATGGTCTGCAAACCAACCGAGCTGACACCTTTGACCGCTCTGACACTGGCCGACATCCTCTATGACGCTGGCCTGCCGCCAGAGATGTTTCAGGTTGTAACGGGCCTGCCGCAAGACATTGGCGACGAAATGATCACCAATGACAATATCGACATCATCACTTTTACCGGTGGCGTGCCGGTGGGCAAAATCATCGCTGACAAGGCCGGCTACAAGCGCACCGCACTGGAACTGGGCGGCAATGACCCGCTGATAATCTGCAATGACCTGACCGACGCCGATCTGGAAAAGGCCGCGACCATCGCCGTGGCCGGTGCGACGGGCAATTCGGGCCAGCGTTGTACGGCCGTCAAACGTATCCTCGTTCAGGAAAGCGTCGCGGACCGGTTTGTGCCGCTGGTGCTGGAAAAGGCCAAGGCGATCAAATTTGGCGACCCTCAGGACCCGGCCACCGAACTGGGTTGTGTGATCCACGACAAGGCGGCCGAACTGTTTGAAAACCGTGTGTTTCAGGCCGAAAAAGAAGGTGCCGAAATCCTTTATCATCCCGGCCGGCGGGGCGCGTTGTTGCCACCCATCGTAATCGACAAGGTGCCACACGAATCGGAACTTGTGATGGAAGAAACTTTTGGTCCGATTGTGCCAATTGTGCGCGTGCCCGATGATGATACCGCCGTGATGGCAATTTCGAATTCAACCGAATTTGGCCTGTCTTCGGGTGTGTGCACCAACGACCTGAACCGCGCCATCGCCTATATCAACGGGCTGAACGTCGGCACCTGCAATATCTGGGAACAACCCGGCTATCGTATTGAAATGTCACCCTTTGGCGGCATCAAAGACAGCGGCAATGGCGTTAAGGAAGGCGTTATTGAGGCGATGAAATTCTTTACCAACGTAAAGACCTATTCGTTGCCATGGCCCTGATCCAGCATACCGAGGGAGAGGATAATACCTCGCCCGCGCGCGCTGAATGGTCCGCGAAAGAGGCGCACAGGCCCACCCGCGACCTGCTGCAACGTGACTCGGATGCGTTTATCCATCAGGCATTGTCCAGCCCTTGCGTGGCGACCATCGCCAAGGCCGAAGGCATCTGGATCGAAGACACCGCCGGGCGCCGCTACATGGATTTTCATGGCAATTCGGTGCACCATATTGGCTACGGCCACCCCCGACTTGTTGCCGCGATCAAAGATCAGCTGGACACCCTGCCCTTTGCCCCGCGCCGCTTTACCAATGACGTGTCTGTCGAACTGGCCGAAAAGCTCGCGCAGATTGCGCCGGGCGACCTCAACAAGGTGCTGTTCACGACCGGCGGATCAGATGCCAACGAAGTCGCGCTGAAAATTGCCCGCGCCGCGACAGGCCGCTTCAAAACCCTCAGCTTTTGGGACGCGTTTCATGGTGCCGGTTTTGGCGCAGCGTCCGTGGGCGGCGAAGCCACATTTCGCAGCCACATCGCCGGACCGCTTTTGCCCGGAACCGAACATGTCGCGCCGTTCAATTGCTATCGCTGTGCTTATGGGCATGCAAGCCCGGACAATTGCGCGCTGGCATGCGCCAATATGGTCGATTACGTGCTGGCGAAAGAGGGCGACGTGGCCGCTGTGATTGCCGAACCAATGCGCGCCGTGCCTGTGGTGCCGCCCCCCGGTTTCTGGAAAGCCGTGCGCGCCGCCTGTAGCCGGCATGGTGCCTTGCTGATCATGGATGAAATTCCCACCGGGCTGGGCAAGACCGGCGAAATGTTTGCCTTTGAACATGACGACATCGTGCCTGACATTGTGACTGTCGGAAAATCGCTGGGCGGGGGCATCCTACCGATCGCTGCCGTGATCGCGCGCGCGGCACTTGATGTGGTCGGCGATTTTGCCATTGGCCACTATACGCACGAGAAAAACCCGGTCACGGCCCGCGCTGCTTTGACAACTTTGCAGATTATCGAAGACGAAGACCTGATCGCCCGCGCGAAATCACTGGGCGCGCACGCGCTTGATGTCCTGCAGGATCGCATCGGCACGCACCCCAACGTTGGCGACATCCGAGGTCGCGGGCTGATGTTTGGCGTTGAACTTGTGCAAAACCACGAAACCCGCGCGCCGGCCCCTGATCTGGCGGAACGGGTTTATTACGCCTGCCTTGACGCGGGTCTCAGCTTCAAAATCAGCGCCACAAACGTGTTGACCCTGTCGCCACCGCTCACGATTTCCCGGTCTGATCTTGACCGCGCACTGGGCATTGTCGCTGATACAATTGACACCCTGAATTGAGTACCTCTGGCAGTTCACCGTTAACTATGCGCGCTTCAGAATCCGACACCGATGTCATACCGACGTAAAACCGACGGCTTGCCGAGGCTGGAAATGCCTCTTTATTCAACCTGTTAACCTTTATTTTGCAACGTTCGCTGACTGCCACATCCTGACAGGCGACGCAAATTTGCGCATCTGCGCAATTATTCACACATAACCAGATCATCGCATGGACATTGATTCCGCTACCCGCATAGACTGCGCGCAGGAGGCGCCCATGTCAGACACAACGGAAATCCACGCGACCCATCGAGAGGTCGAGCTTTTGGAAACCTTGCGGGCGCAGGGCGGATCGGCGCGCACAGCAAAGCTGGCCGAAACGCTGAGTGTCAGCGAAGAAACCGTGCGCCGGACCGTCAAAGCGCTGGCCAAATCCGGCCTTGTGGAACGTGTGCACGGCGGCGTCTACCTGTCCAATTCCGAAGCGCTGAGCCCGGTGGGCATGCGTCTTGGTACCCGTACACAGGAAAAGCTGAGCATCGCACGCGAAGTGGCCAAGCTGATCCCAAGCGGATCATCTGTGTTTCTCGATGTCGGCTCGACCACGGCCTTTGTGGCCGAGGCGCTGGCCAACCACAAAGACCTGACAGTGATCACCAATGGCTTGCATGCCGCCCACGCTTTGGCGGGTCAGAACGGCAACCGGGTGTTTCTCGCCGGGGGCGAATTGATGACCGTCGAAGGCGGCGCATTTGGTCAGGAAACCATCAAATTCGTCGAGCGCTTTAGTATCGATACAGCGGTCTTTTCAATCGACGGCGTCGACCCTGATGCTGGCTTCCTGCTAACCGCCCCGTCCGAGGCGGATCTGGCACGTGCCGTGGCAGCCCGGGCCCAGCGTACTATCGTGGGATGCGACAACGCCAAATTTGGCAAACGCGCGCCCATTGTGGCGTTTCCACATGACGATGTTGACCTCGTGGTCACGGATCAGGAGCTTAAGCCCGCTTTCCGTAAGCAATTGGAAATGTGGGAAATAGAGACCATTTTGACAAAGTGATCACTGGCTTTTCTGGTGCCTGCGCTGATGAATTGGACCCTTTTTGGTGATCTGATCCAGCGACAGGGTATGATCCATATTGCGCATCCGGTGCGCCAGCATTTGTCGGGTTAAACGCAGCTGATCGGCGCCATATTCCGGGCGTCCCGCAACGTTTTCAAACTCGCCTTTTGCGTCATGGTCAAACAAGATCGGCGGCAGATCACAGGCAAATTCGATCAGCGAAAACTGTCCATCCCGCAATATGCCCAAACAGGACTCGCTAACATCTGTGCCCAGCGCCTCTTGCCAGGCTGTCGCCCCCTGAACGTCGCCAAAATCAAACTCCGAGAACGTATATTTGCGCCAGTCCTGAGGAGCCTCTCCGGTCAGCAAAGGCAGCAATGATCGCCCATCAACCGAGTTCGGAATGTCCTGTCCGATCCAGTCCAGAATCGTCGGCATCACGTCAATAGATTCAGTCGGAACGCTCACTTGTGTCCCTGCCCGTTCCACATTCCCCGGCAGCCGCATGATCAGCGGAATATGATACGCCGCGTCAAAGACCGACATCTTACCCCACGCATGATGATCGCCCAGCAATTCGCCGTGGTCTGACGTGACAATCAAAAGGGTCGATTCGTACTGCCCGCTGTCCTTGAGGTAGTCCACGACACGCCCGATGTGGTGATCCACTTCGGTGGCCAACCCCAGATAAACCGCCCGCGCGGCTTGCGTCGTGACGTCATTCACCTCAAACCCCGGAAAGCCCAGAAACGCCCGCCCCGGTGTTTCCCTGAGCTGTGCCGGACCCATAAACGGATGCAATTCCGCTGCCTCCCGGGCCGTGTCACAGCGGGTCGGCATTGGCAGATTATCCGGGCTATACATCCGGTTATAAGGTTCCGGCGCGATCAGGGGCCAGTGTGGGCGAATATAGGTCAGATGCGCAAACCAGCTTTCGGTCTGGTAACCCGGAATGGTTTCCAGGAACCGATCTGTCAGAAACGCCGTGTCGCTGTCTTCCGCTTTGAAAAAGGTTGGATCTCCGATTTCTGCGGGTCGGTCGGGCGGGCTGACCGGCTTGTATACGTTTTCGTACCCGTCAAACTGATACCCTTGGCGGGTCAGATGCGCGCGCCAAGGAAATGACATTTCCATGCGCATTTCCAGCATCTCGTGAAATCCGGCCATCGGATATTCATAGGTCTGCACGGCGGGATCATTGGCGTCATGCACACGCGGGTCGGCGGCTGTGTCGGTGTAGCCGAACAACATCGGCAGGTATCCGGTTTTGCGCAGCTCGGTGGCAATATTGGGCGTGTCGTGGCGCAGCGGGGTTCCATTGCGCACAGAGCGGTGGTTCATCGCATACTGCCCGGTCAGCAACGATACCCGGGCCGGGCCACAAGGGCTGGTCACAGTGTAATGCCCTTCAAAGCTGACCGCGTCCTGCATCAGGGCCCGCATGTTGGGCAGATCCACATGATCCGCCAACGCACCAGCAATGCAATCCGCCCGCAACTGGTCGATGGTGATGAACAGGACGTTTTTCTGATGGCTCATTCCGCGATTCCTCTGCGCTCAGAACAAAGTCTTAGGAAAGCCACCTGGAGCGGTCCACCCAAATCAGACCTGGTACGAATGATTTTGCCCGAAACCTGATCACCGCGCCAGTTTGTTTGTGTGTTTTTGTGGATATTTTGCAAGTTTATCGCAAATTTTCACTCACACCCCACCATTTTCCCATGAAATTTGATATGCCCACTTGCGCCTGCCCCAACTGCTTGATGATATGGCGCTCAAAATCAGCCGCCTGCAAACAGCTGCGCGGCAATCATTTCAGGGAGAGTGCACAATGACCACGGAGCTGAATTTCGAGGCGCTGAAAGCACAGGTCGCCGACGGCACCATAGATACGGTTCTGGTGTGTTTGGTCGATATGCAGGGACGCCTGATGGGCAAACGGTTTCACGCGGGCCATTTCGTTGCCGGCGCGTGGGAAGAGACCCATTGCTGCAACTATCTGCTGGCCACCGATCTGGAGATGGGCACGCCGGATGGCTATGCCTCAACCAGTTGGGAGGGCGGCTATGGCGACTATGTTATGAAGCCCGATCTGACGACCCTGCGTCCGATCCCATGGCTGGACGGAACCGCAATGGTTCTGTGTGATGTTCTGGACCACCACACCCACGCCGAAGTGCCCCACTCGCCGCGCGCAATCCTGAAAAAACAGGTGCAGCGCCTGACCGAAATGGGGTTTGACGCGATGACGGCAACCGAACTGGAATTCTTCCTGTTCGAGAAAAGCTTTGATGACATCCGGAAGGACAAATGGCGCGATCTGGAACCGATTTCAGGCTATAATGAAGACTATCACATCCTGCAAACCACCAAGGAAGAGCACGTGATGCGCCCCTTGCGCAATCACCTTTGGGATGCCGGGCTGCCGATCGAAAACACCAAGGGCGAAGCGGAAGCCGGGCAGGAAGAGCTGAACATCAAATACGCGCCTGCTATGGATACGGCTGAGTTTCACACCATCGCCAAACACGCGACCAAGGAGATTGCCTGGCAACATGGGCATGCGGTGACGTTTCTGCCAAAATGGCATCACGACAAGGTTGGCAGCTCCAGCCACGTGCACCAATCGCTGTGGAAAGACGGGAAACCCGTATTTTACGATGAAAACGACCCGCTGGGCATGTCCGACCTGATGAAATGTTACATGGCCGGTCTGCTCAAATACGCGCCGGATTACACGTATTTCATGGCGCCCTATATCAACAGCTACAAGCGGTTCATGAAGGGCACTTTTGCCCCAACCCGGATCATCTGGTCGGTCGACAATCGCACGGCCGGTTATCGGTTGTGTGGCGAGGGCACCAAGTCTGTGCGGGTGGAATGCCGCATTCCCGGGTCAGACATGAACCCATATCTGGCCATTGCGGGCATGTTGGCGGCTGGTATTGCCGGGATCGAGGAAAAGCTTGACCTGCAACCCCCGTCAACCGGGGATGTCTATCAGGGCGATACCGGCATGATCCCGGGCAGCCTGCGCGCCGCGCGGGATGCGCTGCACGGCTCGACCATGCTGCGCGCCGCGATGGGGGACGATGTGGTTGACCACTATACCCGCGCCGCCGAGGTCGAAATCGAGGAATTCGAGCGGGTTGTGACCGACTGGGAAATTGCGCGCGGTTTTGAACGCGCCTAGGCGTTTTGACACGATAGGGCAACGAATGCTTCACGCGCGCGGCTTGAGTATTTTTGGCAAAATGAAGACTGCTTAAGAGAGCAGAAAAAAGTTGGGAGTATGGCCATGGGCCAGACATTGAAATGTGTTTCACCAATCGACGGCACGGTTTATGCCGAACGTGAAACGATGGATCGCGATGCCGTCGCAGCCCTTGCCGCGCGCATGAGACAGGCCCAGTCGGGCTGGGCGGCGCGCCCTTTGCAAGAGCGGGTCGATCTGGTGATGGCAGGGGTTGCCGCCATTGGTGCCATGAACGACGAGATTGTGCCTGAGCTGGCGCATATGATGGGACGTCCCGTGCGCTATGGCGGTGAATTTGGCGGCTTTGAAGAGCGCGCCAGCCATATGGCAGACATCGCCTCAGAGGCGCTGGCCGATATCCAGGTGGGCGAAGATGACAGCTTTAAGCGCGCCATCAAGCGTGTGCCACACGGGTTGGTTTTTGTCGTCGCGCCGTGGAACTATCCTTATATGACGGCGATCAACACCGTGGCGCCCGCGCTGATCGCGGGCAATGCGGTGATGCTGAAACACGCCACTCAGACATTGTTGGTGGGCGAGCGTATGGCAGCGGCATTTCATGCGGCCGGCGTCCCCGAAGGCGTGTTTCAGAATGCGTTTCTGGATCACGACACCACCAGCGCATTGATTGCGGAAAACACGTTTGATTTCATCAACTTCACCGGATCTGTCGGCGGCGGGCAAGCCATGGAGCGCGCAGCGGCAGGCACATTCACAGGGCTTGGACTTGAACTGGGCGGCAAAGACCCGGGTTATGTCATGGAAGATGCCGATCTGGACGCGGCCGTGGACACGCTGATTGACGGCGCGATGTTTAACTCGGGCCAGTGTTGTTGCGGCATTGAGCGCATTTACGTGCATGAGAGCCTGTTTGACGCCTTTGTCGACAAGGCGGTGACGATTGTCAGAGGCTACAAGCTGGGCAATCCGCTGGACAGCGAGACCACGCTTGGCCCAATGGCCAATGTGCGTTTTGCCGACCTTGTGCGCGCCCAGATTTCCGAGGCTGTCGCACAGGGCGCAACCGCACATATCGACACGTTTGTTGAAGACGATGGCGGGGCCTATATCAGCCCGCAGATTCTGAGCAATGTGACCCACGACATGCGTGTGATGCGCGAAGAGTCGTTTGGGCCAGTGGTCGGCATCATGAAAGTGTCGGGTGATGAAGAGGCAATCGCTTTGATGAACGACAGTAACTTTGGCCTGACGGCCAGCCTGTGGACCCGGGATATCGACCGGGCCGTTCGGGTTGGCGACCAGATCGAAACCGGCACTGTGTTCATGAACCGTGCAGACTATCTTGATCCGGGGCTGTGCTGGACAGGGTGCAAAAATACCGGGCGCGGTGGGGGCTTGTCTGTGATCGGGTATCACAACCTCACGCGTCCCAAATCCTATCATTTGAAGAAGGTCACAAGCTGATGTCGATTGTCGGAAACTGGTCCTATCCCACGGCCATCAAATTTGGTGCAGGGCGCATTGTCGAGCTGCCGCAAGCCTGCGCGCAATCGGGCATCAAACGCCCGTTGCTGGTCACCGATCGCGGGCTGGCCAATTTGCCTGTCACCCAGTCTACGCTGGATATTCTGGAGGCGGCCGGATTGGGCCGCGCGATGTTTGCAGAGGTCGACCCCAACCCGAACGAGCTTAACCTTGCAGCCGGAGTTGCCGCCTATCAAGCGGGTGATCATGACGGCGTGATTGCCTTTGGTGGTGGCTCGGGGCTGGATCTGGGCAAAATGGTTGCGTTCATGTCGGGCCAGAGCCGCCCGGTCTGGGATTACGAAGACATTGGCGACTGGTGGACGCGGGCAGATGCCGACGCGATTGCCCCCATTGTGGCGGTGCCCACCACCGCAGGAACCGGGTCCGAAGTCGGGCGCGCCAGCGTGATCACCAATTCAGAGACCCATGTGAAGAAGATCATTTTTCACCCCAAAGTCCTGCCATCTGTAGTGATCTGCGATCCTGAACTGACCGTGGGCATGCCCAAATTTATCACTGCGGGCACGGGCCTTGATGCCTTTGCCCATTGTGTTGAGGCCTATTCCAGCCCGCATTATCACCCGATGTCGCAAGGCATTGCGCTGGAAGGTATGCGGTTGGTCAAGGACTATTTGCCCCGCGCCTATGCGGATGGCACGGACATTGAAGCCCGCGCCCAGATGATGAGCGCGGCATCAATGGGCGCCACGGCGTTCCAAAAGGGGCTCGGCGCGATCCACGCCATGAGCCATCCGGTGGGCGCTATGTTTAACACCCATCATGGCACCACAAATGCCGTTTGCATGCCCGCAGTGCTGGCATTCAACGCGCCGCAAATAGCGGACCGGTTTGGCGCGGTCGCGGCCTATCTGGACATATCCGGGGGCTTTGACGGATTTCGCAGCTTTGTGCAGGACCTGAACGATGCTCTGGGTATTCCCCGTACCCTGTCTGAACTGGGCGTTGAAAAAACCGCCATTCCGCAATTGGTCGAGGGTGCGATCATCGACCCAAGTTGCGGTGGCAACCCGATAGAGCTGACACGCGACAACCTGACGTCGTTGTTCGAAACCTGTATCTAGACCTGACAGCCCGGGGCCGGATCAACCGGCTTCGGGTGCCAGCACCAGATCGAAATCAACCCGTGAATAGGCCTCAGCCACTGAGCCTGACAGGGCAAACCCGTCGGGGAAACTGCCTGCGGGTTGTTTGACATAGGTCATCACCAGATCATCGCGCACACCAAACACCGTGTCCTGATCAAGGTAGGGATCATCATCCGGGAAAACCTCGGTCACGAGATTGCGGAAACCGTCTGCCGAAACGATATAATGCAGGTGCGATGGTCGCCATGGATGACGCCCCGCCGCGCGCAAAATGTCACCGACCGGCCCGTCATCGGGTACCGTATATTCAACAGGGCGCACCGTTGTGAACGCATAACGGCCGTTTTCATCTGCCGTCATCAGACCATGGAACGAATGGATATCCTGATCCGGGTCCTGGCTGGAATACATGCCATTGGGAGCGGTTTGCCAGATGTCGATCTGCGCGCCCGGGATCGGGTTGCCTTCAAGGTCGCGTATTGTGCCTTCGACCACCAGAACCTCGCCTTCAAAGTCACGCTTCATATCACCGCCAACGTCCAGCGGCGGCGGGTTGGATACGTGAAATGGTCCCAACACAGACGAGCTGGTTGCCTCGGGTGTTGAGTGCAACATATCGACCAACGATGACATGCCCAATACATCCGACAACAACACAAACTCTTGCCGTTCGGGCGTGGTGATGTCCCCGGCGCGGGTCAGAAAGTCGATGCCGACACGCCACTCGTCATGGGTCAGGTTCACCTCACGGGCAAAGTCATGCATGTGTCGCGCCAGAGCGGACAGAACTTCACGCACACGCGGATCGGTTTCCTCGCTGAAATAGGCTGAAAACACATCGGTGATATTATCTTTGGTGACTGTGCGCATCTGCGCCTCCTAGTTCAGAATGGCCAGGCTGAGCGCCGGATAGCGGATCAGCAATACAAGAACGATCAACATGACCCCTGCAAAAGGCAGCGCCCCGAGGAACACGTCTTTGAGAGAGATGCGCGGATCGTTGAGAGTGGCCTTGATGACAAAACAACTAATGCCCAGCGGCGGGGTCAGCAGGCCAATTTCGGCGCCAACCACGGTGATGATGCCAAACCATACAAGGCTCAGCCCCATAGGTTCGATCAGCGGCAGGAACAACGGCACCACGATCAGAATGATCGACGCGGTGTCCAGCAGCGTGCCCAGAAACAGCATCAACAGCACATACAGGAACATGATGGTAAAGAAGCTGGCATTGCTTCCGGCAAGCATGTCGCCCAATTCATTTGGCAACCCGGCCAGACCCAGCATACGGCTATAGATTGACGCCGCCGTAATCAGGAACAGGATCGACGCGGTGATGTGCCCGGTTTCCAGAAGCGCTTCCCAAAACCCCTTGAGCGTGATGCGGCGACGCACCAATGCGATCAGCAAAGCAACAAGCGATCCGGTTGCGCCCGCTTCGACCGGGGTCAGCCAACCTGTGTAGATACCGCCCAGAACCACTGCAATCAGGCCCAGTGTTGGCAGTGTCTTTGAGGCGATCTCGCCCCATGGCATCACTTCGTAATCTTCTGCCGGACGTCCGCCAACAAATTTCGGGAAAAACCGTCCCATGAACCAGATGGCACCGATATATGCCACGGCCAGCATCAGACCGGGCACGATGCCCGCAAGAAACATCTCGCCGACCGATTGTTCGGCCACAAAGCTGTAGATGATCAGCATCGCCGACGGCGGAATGATCATTCCCAGCACGGATGACCCGGCCACAACACCAACGGCGAACCGCGGATTATAGTCATAGCGCAACATCTGCGGGACCGAGACTTTGGAAAACACCGAAGCCGACGCAATGGAGGATCCGGTGACAGCCGCGAACACTGCATTGGCCCCCACGGTCGCCATTCCGATACCGCCTTTGACCCGGCGGAATCCCGTGCTCATGACTTCGTAGACATCGCCGCCCAGCCCGGCCTTGGACACAACCAGCCCCATAAAAGTAAACAGCGGCACCGTGGCAAACGCGTATTCCATCACACTGTCGCCAACTGCAATTTTCAGCAGGTTCATCGACAGTTCAAAATTGTCGCGCATAAACCAGATGGTGACAAATGACACCACACCAAGCGCAATCGGAATGTACACCCCAAGATAAATCAGGATGACAATGGCACCGACCGAAGCCATGCCAAGTTCAACGGGGCTCATTACTTGTCGTCCTCATGTTCAGGAACCCGCACAAGTTTTGGCTTGTCCGCGGGGGTCAGGACTTTGAGCGCAAAGATCAGCGTGCACAGACCGGCGCTCAGGAAAATGGTGAGTTTGATCGGCCACCACGGAGCGGTGAAAACGCCCGGTACGCCGAAATAGTCTTTGGTTTCCCACATGTCAGTAAATTCCGGCCAGATCGCAATCGCGATCAGCGCCATGAATATTGCCGAAACGGTTTCGATTACATGCCGCAACCCGGCTGCAAATCGTGGATACTTGCTGCCGATCACAACCAGAAACCCGTCAGAACGTGTCAGGCGATTGACCCGCACCACGTCTGGAAGTTGCAGGAATACGATCAGCACCATCGAGAATTGCACAACTTCGACTGCGCCCAGAAATGGCGCGTTAAACACGCCTCTTGCCACCACGTCAAAGTTCACAACACCCACAAGGCCCAGGACAACAAGAGTGCCAATGGCATTTGCGCCGATCGCCACTCTGTTGCTACCTTTGGACAGGGCCAGAACCAGTGTTTCGTAAGCTGAATTAGCCAAGGTTCGGCCCTTTCCTTTTTCTTACGCGATTACTGAGCGGACCAGTCGCGAACACCGGTGAAACCGGCTGCTTCCAGCTTGCCCAGATAGGCGTTCAGCATTTCGTTGCCGGGTTCGCCTTTGTCGTTCAACGTTGCCGCCCATTCTGCAGCAATATTTGGCATTGCTGCTGCCCAGGCTGCGCGGTCTTCGGCGCTGGCCTCGGTGATGGTGCCACCTGCTGATGTATAGGCGTCTCGGCTAGCAGCCGCGCGGTCCATCGCAATTCCTGCCACGTGATCACGATACATAACCGCGACTTCGAGCAAAGTGTCTTTCACTTCGTCAGGCAGACCTTTCCAGTAGTCAGCGTTCACAGTGATGGTTTTGGAGTTCACAGCGCCCAGATCAACGGACAACATATGAGGTGCAACTTCGGCAATTTTGAACGTCTTGGCAGCTTCGGGCCACAACATTGCTTTGTCGACCAGCCCGGTATCCAGCATGTTGTAGAAATCGGTGAGACCGCCGCGAACACCAGCTGCCCCGTCAATGCCTTCCAGATAGCGCAGGTTCATGCCAGCGCCGGCCACTTTGCTGCCTTCGATGTCTTTGATCGAAGTGATCGGGTCTTTCGAAAACACCTGATAGGTGTCCAGAACAACACCGGTCGCCAGATAGACCTGATTTTGTTTGGCAAATTCGTTCTGCATAGTGGGGTATTCTTTGGCAATCTCGTCAACCGCCTTTGCAACCGCCCGTGCATCTGCCGCCACAAAAGGTGTGACCGCCGAAATCGCCTGACTTGGCAATTTGGACGAATGGAAGATTGTGGTCACGATACCAATGTCACCCAACCCCAGCTTAACGCCTTCCAGGACACCCTTGGGCTTAACAATGGCACCGCCATAGCTTTCCTGCCAGTCCATCTTGTAGTTGCCGGTTTCCGCCAGTTTTTTGTCCACTTCGGGAATAAAAAAGCCGGTGAATTCTTTGACCCAAAGCGCGCGCGCCGGGTAGCCGTCGATCACAACCGCTTTGATTGTTTCTGTGGCATAGGCCGGAATAGCGGTCAGTCCCGCCATCAGCACCCCAAATGCCATGCTTTTCGAAAATACAGCCATCGTTTCCTCCCTTGATGGTTTTGTTGAGGTCAGGCTTTGCGCCAGTTCACCTCTACTTTGGTACCCGCTGCTTCAAACAGCTTTGATATCGCACAATATTTCGCAGTTTCTGTCGCGACCTTGTCCAGCTCTTCCTGCGTGGCAGACCCGTGGGCGGTCACCTCCAGACGGATCGCCGGAAAGGGTACATCAACCTCTGCCTGAAGCAGCACGCCGCGGCGGTCGAATTCAACCTCCATCGCGTAATCAAGCTCTCCGATCTCGACGCCAAGCGCATGGGCGCATTTGTTGCCAATCGACGTGGTGCACCCCATCAGCGAAGTATAGGCGAATTCGGTTGGTGACGCGCCAAGATTGGTGCCGCCGCGTTCAATCGGCTCATCAATGATGACGTTCAGATCGCGCACGGAAACGTCCGTGCGCGCATGCGACGGAGAGTGACCCGAGACTTTTAGTTTGATAACCGTTTTTTGTCGTATCGCCATTATGTCCTCACGCGAATGAACAGACTTTGTCGAATGGAAAACGCGGCAATTTCTGGAAAAGCGCGCCTTCATCGGCATAGCCAAAATTACATAGAAAATTCGATTTCAACGTTGTCCCCGCAAAAAACTCTTCATCAACGACCGCGTTCGAAAAGCCGCTCATAGCGCCGACATCCAGCCCCAGCGCCCGCGCTGCGATCATGAAATAGGCGCCCTGCAGCGTACCATTGCGAAAGGCCGTCACTTCAGAGTGCTCAGGTTTACCCTGAAAATGTGGCCGCCGGTCTTCGTGCGGAAACAGAAACGGCAGTTCAGTCCAGAACTCCAGATCATGCGCGATAATCGCCGTGACCGGCGCTTCCATCATCTTATCGATGTTTTTGTCTTTCAACGACTTAGCCAGCCGTTTCTTACCCTCTTGCGAGGTTACAAAAATAAACCGCGCCGGGCAGGTATTCATGCTGGTGGGCCCGGCGGCGGTGATGTCATAAAGTCTGTGCAGCGTCTCATCTGAGACCGGACGATCCTGCCAGGCATAGTGCGACCGCGCATCCGTCAGAATCACGTCAATCGAATCGTCATCCAGCACAGTGCGTCTTTCACGAAGCGCGCGAACGGCCTCTTGTGCTTCAGCGCGTGCCTTTTCAAGCACTTCACCAGTTAAAGCAGTCATCAACTATTCCCTCTGGCCCGCAGGCTCTTTGGTATCCCCTGAAAACATGAACAATGCGAGCGTGCCGCGTTCTGGCCTGACACCCAATCTGGCGCTCATCGATGCATTCTACAAGTCTTTCCTCATTGCGCTCATTTTGACGATGATATTTTACCTTGTCAAATAAAATCGATATTTTATTATGAACTGGAAAAATGGAGGTGATCGCATGGTTGCGTGGAATGACTACAAGGAAATGGCACGCGGACGCGGCGCCCTGGCACTGGAACTTTTTGTCGTAGAATCGACACCGGCCGGCGCGCCCGAAGCCGTTAAGGACAATTTACCCGACCATCTTGCTTATCAGCGCAAGCTCGAGGAAAACGGCACGCTTGTTCTGGCGGGGCCCCTGTCTGATCCAACTGGCGAAATCATGGTTGGCGCGGGTCTTATTCTTTACCGCGCTGCCACGATGCAGGACGCGCAAGGTCTGGCCGAGGCTGACCCGATGCACGCGTCCGGAGCACGCAGCTTTACCGTGCGCAAATGGCTTGTGAACGAAGGCAATCTGACCGTCAACGTGGGTTTGTCGACCGGATCAGCCAGGCTGGCCTGATAGGAGTTCAGTATGCCCAATAGCGGATTAAGCGGTATTTTAACGACGTTGCTGGAGCGACGACCGTTCTATCGCACGACCCTCGATCCCGGTGCACTTCAGGACTTGTGCCGGGAACTACTCGCAGAGGATTCTGAGACAACCGGCCTTCAGTTGGCTGCGGCTGTTCTGGACCAGTTTGCCAATCTGCCCCAAGAAGGTCGGGCCGCGTTCTTTCAGTACCTGAACACGGAACTGGATATTGATGCCCAGCTTGTTGAGAAGTTGGCTCAGCAATATGCGCACGACCCTTCTATCGACAATTTCAAACAACTCTCAGTCGCGGCGGAACCCAGGCGGCAGGATTTGTTCCGCCGCCTGAACCAGGCCCCTGGTGCAACTGCAGAGCTTGTTCGATTGCGCGCAGATCTGTTGAACCATCTGCGGGATGATCCCGACCTTGGCCGCACCGATCTGGACTTGGTGCACCTGCTCAGAAGTTGGTTCAACCGTGGGTTTCTGGTGTTGCGCCCAATCACATGGGACACGTCGGCCTCTGTTCTGGAACGCATTATTGCCTATGAGGCGGTGCACGAAATCAGCAAATGGGACGATCTGAGACGCCGTTTGCAGCCTGCTGATCGCAAATGCTTTGCGTTCTTTCATCCGTCGATGCCGGATGATCCCTTGATCTTTGTCGAGGTCGCGCTGACCCGAGGTGTGCCCGGCTCTATTCAGGATGTTTTGTCCGAGGATCGCGCCGAATCTACTGCAGAAGAGGCAGATACGGCGGTGTTCTATTCTATTTCCAACTGTCAGGCCGGTCTGGCGGGGATTTCGTTTGGCAACTCGTTGATCAAACAGGTTGTACGCGATCTGTCTCACGAGCTGCCTGGTCTGAAGAAATTCGTCACATTGTCACCTATTCCCGGATTGTCACGATGGCTGGACACAAAGGGGCAGCTGCCAGAGGACAACACGCAGAAAGCCCTGAAACAGCTAGCGGCGCATTACCTGCTGGATGCCAAGAAACCGGACGGGAAACCCATCGACCCGGTGGCGCGTTTCCATCTCGGAAACGGCGCGCAGGTGCATCAGGTTCACGCGCAGGCTGATCTGTCTGACAAAGGTTTGGGCCAGTCACACGGCGTGATGGTGAATTATCTCTACGATTCATCCAGGATCACGCAGAACGTTGAACAATTCGCTAAAAACGACGAAGTGGCGGCGGCATCTGCGGTGAAAACTCTGGCCAAACAAGGCGCGAAAACACGATTGGCTGATGCGGCGGGCTAGCGCCCGTCGCTAGCCGTGCTTTGCCAGAAACGCTTGCCAGCGCGGCTCGACAGTATCCCAAAAACCGGCAGCTAAGTTTTTGTCTCTGTCACCCTTTGCAGGTCCCGCAAAATCCTCAATGGCAGTTTTATAACTGGGCCGCGTACGGGACGCGGTCAGCCATGCCTCAATCGCAGGCGCGCGCGTTTTCCAGAGCCCGGCAAGGCCCAGACGATCCAGCCGATCAATATAAGCAATGATCGATGCATCCGCGATGCAATATTTTTCGCCCATCACCCACGGCCCCGACTGCAAATCCGCCTGCATACGATCCAGCAACAGCTTCAGCGTGAAAAAGGCCGCTACCACATACGGCGAATCCACGCCATTATCGAAGATGTCCCGGCGTTTCACCGCATTCGCCGGGCTGGCCATTCGTGCGATGGATGCGTCGATTTCTTCGGCTGTTTGTGTCGCCAAAATCTGCGCCCGTTTTGAGGTAGAAAACGTCATCGTGTTGATCGCAGCGTGAATTTCGATGCAATCATACAGGTACATTTTCGCCCGGGCGCGTTGCTGTATGTCCTGAGGTGTCAACAGACCACGTCCGTCGCTTTCCTCAAGATACTCCAGAATGACACTGGACTCGACCAGACAGAAGTCATCCACCACAATCGTCGGCACCACCCCCTTGGGGTTCAGCTTCAGATACCAGCTCTCGTTCTGCTCACTTTTACCCAGATCGAGTATCTGTCCGCTCCATGTGGTCCCAAGCTCTGCAAGCCCGATGCGCACCTTGGCGGAACACACGCTGGTTGCACCGTGATAAAGCTTTAGCATTAGAATTCTCCGGTTCGTACCCAGCCCGACATTTTCAACAGTTCGGCAGGTCCAACTCTGACTATGCGATCAGCTCTGAGAGAAACGCGCCGGTGCTGTTGTAATGATCCATCAGCAAAGTCGACGTCAGCTCTACGTCGCGGCTGACAGCGGCGTCCAGAATGGCCAGATGTTCGCCTTCTACATTCCGGCTGGCATAGGATTTGGACCGTCCCGCAAGGAACCGATAGCGCACATTCAAATCATACAATTGACCGCAAAATCGCATCAACACAGGCGAATCGCAGGCCGACAAAAGCGCCATGTGAAAGCTTTTGTGCCGCTCTTCGAACAGCTCGACATCGCCACGATCCGTACGGCTCAGGTAATGGTGCACCAGAACAAGGTTCTCTTCCCATTCACGACCACCATTTTTAACGCTTTGTCGCAGCGCGATATCTTCCAGCGTGCACCGCAGGCCCAGTATTTCCTGAAACTGGTGCCGGTTTGCATCCGCCACCCGAAACCCACGTTGATCCAACCGCTCAACCAGCTGATCCGAGGTCAAAAGGCTCAATGCTTCGCGGATTGGCGACGCCCCCGCCCCATAGTTTTCCTTCAGTGTTTCGACCTTCAATCGCTCGCCCGGAGCAAGATTGCCGGTGATGATCTCGTTGCGCAGCGTAAGATACGTGCGGCGCGTCGAAGACTGGTTTGACTGGTTCTGAAGATCAATTGTGCTCATACCCGGACATAACCAAAGATGTTGCCGAAACGCAAATTATATCGATATTTCAGCCTCAGTTTCGTCGATTAGCATAACGGACCGTGAGCCGGGAACTATCCGAAAAACGAAAACCCAACCATGTCGGGGTAAGGCAGGAGATGTTGCATACCATTGTTTTAATTATATTAAATTTACCTTTCACTACAAAGCTCCGATCATTTCAGTCAAAAATTATGCGAATTTCTACAAAATCCACGCCCTCCTGAAATAACTCCCTAAACACCAAAACGCGAAAAATCTCGTTTTTTTATTGTCGGACCAACAAATCTAATATAAAACATTTTTTGATAATATCTGAGAATTTCCAGGGGTAATATGATGCGAGAAAACCACTTTGAAGACGGCAAATGGTGGGTCAGCCCCTACAATTTCGAGCCCGAAGTGCGCAACCAAATGCAGCTGCCGCCGCAGGTGCAAATCCATGATGCAACTTTGCGCGATGGCGAACAGACACCCGGCGTGGTGTTTTCGGTAGACGATAAAATCCGGATTGCCACCAAGCTGGACGAAGTTGGCGTTGAACGGATCGAGGCTGGCATGCCTGCCGTCTCTCCTCAGGATGCCGAAGCCATCAAGGAAATTTCGAAACTCGGGTTGAAGTCCAAGATTTTCACCTTTGCCCGCGCGATGAAGCAAGACATCGACATGGCTCTGGAATGTGGCGCGGATGGCGTCATCATCGAGGTGCCAATTGGGTATCCCAAACTGGTGACGCAATTCGGCTGGACTTGGGAAGACGTCTTCAAGAAAAGCCGCGACGTGATTAACTATGCCCGTGAACAGGGGCTTTATGCGGTGTTCTTTCCGTATGACACAACACGTGCCCGCCGCGATGATCTCGAAAACCTGTGCAAAGGTATTATGAACGAATCTCCGCCCGACTCGATCGGCATCGTTGACACAATGGGTTGTGCGACACCAGAGGCGGTGAAGTATATGGTGGGCTGGGTTAAGGGGATGACCGGTCTGCCGATCGAAATCCACACTCATAATGACTTTGGCATGGGCGTCGCCACAGAACTCGCCGCCGTCGCTGCCGGGGCCGAAGTTGTGCACAGCTGCGCCAACGGACTTGGCGAACGCACCGGCAATGCCGCGATGGAAGAGCTGATGCTGGGTCTGCACCTGCTTTACGGCTATGACACGCAGTACAAGCTGGAAAAACTGCCGGAACTGGGCGCATTGCTGTCTGAGCTGTCCAACATTCCGATTGCCCGTAACAAGCCGGTCCTGGGGCAAGGCAACTTTATCCGCGAATCCGGCATTGGCATTCAGTATGTCATGCATGATCCGCTGGTAATGTTCGGCACCCACCCCGCGCTGACCGGACGTTCTGGCGAGGTTGTTCTGGGCAAGAAAAGCGGCAAGGCATCGATCAATTACAAGATGCAGGAACTGGGGCTTGGCGAAGTCAGCGACGAAGAAAATGCGGCGTTGCTGGCCAAGGTCAAACAAAAGGGAATCGATAAACGCGATTTCCTGAGTGATGAAGAGTTCATTGCGCTTCTGAACGCTCACAGAGCGGCGTCCTGATAGAGACAAAAACAAGACCGCCGCGCACCTTTGGGGCAGCGCGGCGGTTCTGATGCCCGGCACGAGATCGCAACTCGAGCATCACGTCAGGCTCAAAACCCCTGAAAAGCGCCAAAAACAGCAAATTTTCTGCGCCGATGCCGTTCGGCGCATATTTTTTGGCAATAACTTCAATCCCTCGCGCCGCGCCTCAGGTTCAAGCCCTGTACACTCTGCTGCATTTGCTCTAAGCGCGCTACGCTAAGACACCCGAGCTGACATGATTGCCCGCCCGATCGCCTGGATGGGGCCGATTTAGCAAGCAGTCCCCAACGAAAAGCAAATCCTTTGAAGCAAGTTCTGCGCGACGCACTCGATGACCGTGGGTACACGGACCTGACACCTGTACAAGAAGCCGTTCTGGCACCCGAGCTGGAAGGTCGTGACCTGTTGGTTTCGGCCCAAACCGGTTCTGGCAAGACGGTGGGGTTTGGCCTTGCCGTTGCGCCACAGCTTTTGCCCGACAGCGAGCGGTTTGAAACCGCAGGCGCTCCTCTGGGTCTGGTGATTGCACCGACCCGCGAACTGGCACTTCAGGTGAAACGCGAATTGAGCTGGCTGTTTGCCAAGGCTGGCGCCACGATCGCATCCTGTGTTGGTGGTATGGATATGCGCGACGAACGCCGTGCGCTTGCCCGCGGTGCCCACATTGTGGCCGCCACACCGGGCCGGTTGCGCGACCACATCATGCGTGGCTCAATCGATCTGAGCAGCCTGCGCGCCGTGGTTCTGGATGAAGCTGACGAAATGCTGGACCTCGGTTTTCGCGAAGACCTTGAGTTCATCCTTGGCGAGTCCCCCGAGAACCGTCAGACCCTTATGTTTTCGGCCACCGTACCAAAATCCATTGGGCAACTGGCCAAAAGCTATCAACGTGACGCCGCCCGCGTCATTGCGAAATCCGGCTCGTCTCAGCATGCTGACATCAGCTATCTGGCAACGTCCGTCGCACCGCATGACACCGAAAACGCCGTCATTAATACGTTGCTGTTCCACAATGCCCCCAATGCCATTGTGTTCGCCAACACCCGCGCGATGGTCAACCGCCTGACCACCCGCCTGTCCAACCGTGGGTTCAAGGTTGTCTCCCTGTCGGGTGAACTGTCTCAGTCTGAACGCACCCATGCGCTTCAGGCGATGCGGGACGGACGCGCGCAGGTATGTGTGGCAACCGACGTGGCCGCACGTGGTATTGACCTGCCCAACCTCGATCTGGTGGTGCATGCAGAATTGCCCGGCAGCCACGAAACCCTTCTGCACCGCTCGGGTCGCACAGGACGTGCCGGACGCAAAGGTGTCAGCGCGCTGATCGTCACCAAAAAGACCCAGCGCAAGGCCGACCGCATTCTCAGCATGGCCAAGGTCAAAGCAGAATGGACACAAGCGCCATCTGCCGAAGCTGTAAATCAACGCGAAGACGAACGCATGTTCGACCACGAAACATGGCAACAGGCCCCCGAAGGCGCTGAACAGGCATCTGTTGAACGGCTGGCCTCCACGTTCTCGGCGGATCAGCTTGCAGCAGCATACTTGCGGCTTTACCGCTCTGTCCGCTCTGCACCCGAAGAATTGTCGGATGCAGATGCAAAACTCGCGCCGCGACAGGAATTTGGACCCAGCGTCTGGATTTCCGTATCCGGTGGACGCGCCGCAGATGCTGAACCGCGCCGGTTGTTGCCGATGATTTGCAAGGCCTCAAACCTGACCAAATTCGAAATTGGCGCGATCCGCATTCAACAGGACGAGTCGTTTGTGCAGATCAAAGAAACCAGCATTGACGCCTTTCTGGCGGATATTGGCCCGTCTATGACGCTGGAACCGGGCGCAAAAGTGACCCGTTTGAACGAGGCGCCCAAGCTGGTGCGCGATTCAGGTCCAAGCGGCAAGCCACCGCGCAAATCCAAGCCCAAACAGCACAACAAATCTTCGGCCCCGGTTGACTGGAACGACTCGCCTGCACCCCGCAAACGTAAACCCAAGCCCGAAGACCGCAAGCCATCCTCCAAGGGGCAGAGCAAATCCTACGAAAGCAAACCCTCGCCCCGTCAGGAAAAACGCGACCCCGAGGTGCACAGTGCGCGCAAAAAGACCGGCGGCAAACCCAAAGGGCCAACACCACCCGCCGGGAAGTCTTCAAGCAAGAAAAACCGCGCTCGCGCTCAGGCAGCCAAATCCAAGGGTGGCCCTAAACGCGGCCCTAAATAGGCGCTTTGGTTTCGGGGGTCGTCATCTCGACCCCCGAAATTTCAAATCTGCACGGACTGACACAGCGATTTGATACCTTTGGCAATCCTGGGATCAGCGGCCAACGTGTCTGCCGCGATGTCCCGGGCAGCGCCCACAACATCCCCGTCGTCAATGATCCGGTCAACAAGCCCAAATTCAAACGCTTCGGATGCAGGCACTTTCTGTCCTCCCATCAGGATCAGCTTGGCGCGCGCGGGTCCTATTAATGCGGCCATGCGCTGTGGATCACTGGGTTGCGGTAAAAACCCAAGTTTCATCACAGGGTAAAAGAACCTGGCCCCGGGCACGGCCAACCGGATATCACACGCCAGAGCCATGCCCATCGCGCCCCCGGCCAGTGTTCCGTTCAATGCGGCAATGCTCAACCCCGGCAACGCCGCAATCGCACCTGACAAGCGTTCCCACACATCGCTGGTGGCCAGTCCGGCGCGGGCTTCTTCAAGATCTGCACCCGCCGAAAACACCTTGCCAGCGCCCGTCAGGATAAGCCCGCGCGCGTCTTGCGCCGCCTCGGCGATATCCGCCAGTTCCGTCAGCATGCCATGGGTCAGCGAATTGGCTTTGTCTGGTCGGTTGATGGTGACGATCCACAACCCATCCGCTCCTTTGACCAGCTCGATCATATAAGGCCAACCTTGCGCCGAATATCTTCATCCCGCAGCGAAATCTCATCGCCCAGCCACGCGTCCGCCGCGCTGCTGCACATCCACAACAGGCATTTTGCAGGCCATTCCGGCGGAACATGATCCGACCAGTCCAGCTTGCTGACCGGGTTAATACCGCTGGCCTTGATCTCGCGTTGCATCTGCGTGGCCACGGTTCCCGGGCTCAGACCGATGGCACGAATACCTTTGTCGCGGGCTTCTTTGTCAACACAGCGGGTCAACATGTTCGCCGCCGCCTTAGATGCACAATAATGGCTCCATGCTTCGACCGGGCCATGCGCTGCGCCAGAACTGATGGTCAGGATTGATCCGCCTCCAACACGCTCCATTCCCGGCATCACGGCCCGCATTCCGTGGTAAACACCTTTGAGATTGATATCGATGATCCGGCCCCAGTCTTCGGGATCGGATGTATCAAGATGGGAAATCGGATCGACCAGCCCGGCATTGTTGATCAACACATCAACCCCGCCAAACCGCTCTGTCGCGGCAGATACGGCAGCTTCGACCTGTGCGTAATCCGCCACGTCGCAGGGCACCGCAATAGCCTGAGGTCCAATTTCCTCTGCCAGCGCCCGGATCGCGTCCGCGCCGCGCGCCGTCAAAACCACATTGGCTCCGGCCCTGGCGAACTCTTTTGCGGTGCTTTCACCAATGCCCCGGCTGGCACCCGTAATAAATACTGTTTTCCCCGAAACATCGCTCATTTTGGCTCTCCTCGCTGAATATTGATGCAAGAGGTAGCCATCATCAGGCACAGCGTCCACCCCTTCCTACTTGACCCCGCCGCTGCATCGTTCAAAGCTGTTGCAGATTTTTTAAGAGGGGATGTCCCGATGAATTTTGGTAAAAGAGTCGCAGGATCAAGTCTGCTGGCCAGTTTTTTGCTTTCCACAACCGCTTTGGCCGATGTCGGTCCGCGCGACGTCTGGGAAAGCTGGCGCGGTTATCTGAGCGGTTTTGGATATGACGTATCCGCACAGGAAAAAACTGACGGCAACACGCTGAACGTCAACGATCTTACGCTGGGCATGCAAATCCCCGACGAAGATGGCACCGTGTCCATCGATATGGGGGATATCCAGTTTGTCGACAACGGCGATGGTACTGTCGACGTTGTCATGCCCAGCCAGATGCCCATGCATGTCGTGGTGGATGCAGACGGTGAAAACGTCGATGCCACGGTCACATTGACCCATAAGGACATGACAACAGTTGTGTCCGGCACGCCCGAAGACATGACCTATGACTACAACGCGTCTGAGCTCACGTTCGATCTGACCAAACTGGTTGTGGACGGCGAAGAATTGCCCGGACTGGTGGTCAACGCCATTATGCAGGGCGTGCTGGGCCAGTCAAAAATGCTGACCGGCGATACGATGGAAACGCAGCAACAGATGAGCGTCGACAGCATTGCGTATGTTGTTCAGGCTGCAGATCCGGACGGCGGCGGAGAGGTTGACCTCAAGGGCAACATGACCGGTCTGAAGGCCGACGCGCAAATGGTTTTGCCGCTCGGAGACTATACTGAAGACCCTGCGGCGCTGTTTCAGGCCGGATTTGATATTGCCGGAAGCTATGCAATTCAGGGATCCGATGTTGACCTGAGCTTTGAAGAAGACGGCGCACCGGGCAAGGCCAAGGTAACAACCGGCGCAGGCGATATGGCTTTCGAAATGAACGAGACTGTCATGGCCTATGGCGGCGCAGTGTCTGACATTCAGATCAATGCTACCGGTCCGGATATTCCGTTGCCGATTGATGTCAGCTTTGGCGAACTTGGTTATGGATTCGAAATGCCCATGAAGGCGTCTCAGGATCAGCAGGATTTCAGCCTTGGTCTGGTTCTGGGCGATCTGGCCGTCTCTGAAATGATCTGGTCGATGTTCGATCCGGGTCAGGTTCTGCCGCACGATCCGGCGACATTGGTGATCGATCTGGCCGGCAAGGCCACGATCCTCAAGGACATCATAACACTGGATGAAGACTCTGACGAAGTTCCGGGCGAACTGAACGCGCTCACTCTGAACGATCTTCAGGTGCACATTGCCGGTGCCAGCCTGACCGGCATGGGCGACTTTGTCTTCGACAATTCTGACATGGTGTCGTTTGACGGTTTTCCACGCCCCGAAGGCGCGCTGGATCTTAATATCGTTGGTATCAACGGCCTGATGGATAAACTTGTGTCTATGGGCCTGCTGCCCGAAGAACAGGTCATGGGCGCGCGTATGATGTTGTCGATGTTCTCGATCCCCGGCGAGGGTGACGACGAACTGAACTCGACCATCGTGGTGAATGAACAGGGTCATGTTCTGGCAAACGGCCAGCGCTTGAAGTAATCCTGTCAAACTATCAGCAAGGGGCCGCTTTCGGGTGGCCCCTTTTGCATGCAGACCTTGCGGAATTGTGGCCCCCGGTCTACCTCAAAGCAAACCAAGGACAAGGGACAGATGAGCCAGAACCTCGAAACACTTTCGCAGGCCCTGCTTGAGGCCGCGACCCGTGCCGGGGCCGACGCCGCCGATGCAATTGCCGTTCAGGGAACATCCCTTTCCATTGATGTACGCGAAGGCCAGCTTGAACAGGCCGAACGCTCTGAAGGCATGGATCTGGGGTTGCGGGTCTTTGTTGGTCAGCGTCAGGCCAATGTTTCAGTGTCCGATTCTCGTCCGGAAACCATGGCCACCATGGCAGAGCGTGCCGTGGCCATGGCCCGCGAAGCCCCTGAGGACAATTATATCGGTCTCGCGGCACCTGACCAGCTGGCCACAGACTGGGACATCGCCGCCTTTGAACTTGCGGACCCCTCTGCAGAACCTGACCCCGCAACGCTTCAGGCTGACGCGCTGGCGGCAGAAACCGCAGCCCAGGCCGTCAACGGTGTGTCTCAGGTCCAGTCCGCCACCGCAGGTTACAGCCACACCGGCGTGCATATTGCCGCCTCCAACGGGTTTTCCGGCGGCTATGAACGCACCAGCCGCGCGACCTATTGCACTGCAATTGCGGGCACCGGCGACAGCATGGAACGCGACTATGATGGCGACGGGCGTGTGTTTCAAAGCGACCTGCGAGCACCGGCTGACATCGGCAAATCCGCCGGAGATCGCGCAGTTGAACGGCTGAATGCGCGCCAACCGACCACCGGGTCTTATCCGGTGCTGTTTGATGAACGCATTTCGTCGTCGTTGATCGGACACTTGCTCGCTGCTGTGAACGGGTCGTCCGTGGCGCGCGGCTCATCGTGGTTGCGGGAAAAACTGGGCGAACAGGTATTGCCCGCCGCGCTCTCACTTGTCGAAAATCCGCACCGCCCGCGCGTCTCTGCCTCGCGACCGTTTGACGGCGAAGGTCTGGCGACCCAAAAGCGCAACATTGTCGAAAACGGCGTTCTGACGGGTTGGACACTTGATCTGGTCAATGCCCGCAAACTGGGCATGACCTCGACCGCAAACGCATCGCGTGGCGTGTCATCCCCGCCGTCCCCCTCCACATGGAACGTCTCCATGACCCAAGGTGAAAAGTCCCGCGAAGACCTGTTGCGCGATATGGGCACCGGGCTGTTGGTGACGTCCCTGATCGGATCGACCATCAATCCCAACACCGGCGACTATTCACGTGGCGCAGCCGGGTTCTGGGTCGAGAATGGCGAACTGACATATGCGGTGAATGAATGCACAATTGCAGGCAATCTGAACGACATGCTGACAGGCCTCATCCCCGCCAATGATGCCCGCGCGCACTTGTCCCGCGTTGTGCCATCGCTGCTGGTCGAAGGGATGACCCTTGCCGGAAACTGATCTCGACCTGCTGATGCGCGCGGCTCAGGAAGCCGGTCGTATCGCGACGCGCTTTTCCGGCCCCGAGGCTCAGGTCTGGGACAAGCCCGACGGTGCAGGCCCCGTGACCGAGGCTGATCTGGCGGTAAACGAAATGTTAGAGCACGAATTGCGCGCCGCACGCCCGGATTATGGCTGGCTCAGCGAGGAATCCATAGACAGCGGCGATCGGTTGTCAGCCGACCACGTGTTTATCATCGACCCGATCGATGGCACCCGCAGCTTTATGGACGGGTCCAACACATGGGCGCATTCGCTGGCCATTGCCAAACAGGGACGCGTCACTGCTGCGGTGGTGTTTCTGCCATTGCGTGACAAGCTTTACAGCGCCGCCGAAGGTGCAGGCGCGCATCTGAACGGCGCGGCCATCCGCCCGACCGACCGTCCGGCGCTGACTGGTGCCAATGTATTGGTTGCGCGCCCGGTGATGGACGACCACCACTGGAAACACAGCCCACCCAATGTCTTTCGCAGCTACCGCCCGTCACTGGCCTATCGCCTGGCTCTGGTCGCCGAGGGACGCTATGACGCGATGCTGACCCTGCGCCCGACCTGGGAATGGGACATCGCCGCAGGTGATCTGATCCTGCGCGAAGCTGGCGCCGCCACCTCTGATCGCAAAGGCGAAACGCTGCTGTTCAACAATCCGGATCCCCGTGTTCCGGGCATTGTCGCCGCAAACGCCGCAGTACATAGCGACATCTGCGCAGCGCTTGTTTGATCTGATCTGATCAGCTGCGATACCTGTCGACAAAGTTGCGCAGCACCTTTTCAGGCGCATGCACATCAGCCGCCCGGCACATTGCAATCAACGCATCGGCATCTTCCGGCGGGAAATATCCGCGATGTTTGTAAATGTTGATGCGCACTTCGAACCCGTCGCTGTCTGCCTCTGGGTGGAATTGCGTGGCATAAACATTCTGCCCGTACCGGATCATCTGATAAGGACAGGTTGGCGAACTGATCAGATGTGTACACCCTTCAGGCAACACCTGAACCGCTTCTTTGTGACCTACAAAGGCGTGAAACTGATCCGGCAGGCCGCTTAGCACCGGGTCGGCCCGACCCGCTGGTGTCAGGCTGCAATCTGTGGTGCCCACATCCTCGGAATAGTTTTCCTTGCTGACCACCCGCCCCAGATGATGCCCCAGAATGCCAATCCCGTAGCAACACCCCAGAAACGGAAAATCCTGTTCCGTGATCTGTGGCATCAGCCCCAATACGGCAGTTTCAATCTGAGCCTCGACATCGGACTTCTTGTCCGCCGGATCGCTGACACATCCTGGCCCCCCGCCGACAATCACACCCGCGTAGTCATCCAGCCTCAGATCCTCCGGCAAAGGGGACTGATCCAACCGAATGCGGTGTACCTCATCCGCTGATAAACCGGCCTTGCGCAAAATGGCCTGAAACTCGTCATCCGACGCTTCAGTTTCCGGGCGCAACTGCAAAATCAAAAAGCGTTTCATCAGGCCAATATCCACATAATGCTGTCCTGCGTGGTTGCCCGATTGACTGGCATGCGTCAACCGCGCAGCATCAAACCGGCGCAGAGCACTTGAGGCTGCGACCCATCGGTCATAGGTTGCCCCAACTTCAAACCTCAGGAGTCGTTACATGACCCAGCGCCTGCACCTCGTTTTCGGCGGAGAATTGGTGGACCCCACCAAGTCGGCCTTCAAAAATGTCGATGACATCGAAGTTGTCGGAATTTTCCCCAACTACCAGGCGGCCTATGACGCATGGCGTGCCGCCGCACAGCGCACCGTGGACAACGCGCATATGCGGTTTTTCATCGCGCACCTGCATCGCCTGCGTGACGAAGAGGCCGAAACCTCTACGACCGAAGAACTGGACTGATCCTTTGATGGCGCGCTCGCTAAGCCTCGCGGCCTATCTGGCTATTGCGCGCCGCCAACCGGCCTGCCTTGAGAAGATTACAACGCAACGCCCTGATGGCGAACTGATCTGGCTGCATTGCGCGGACCCCAAACGCGCGCGCACTCTTGCACAGCTTGGCCTGCGCCTGACGGTGCACCGCCCCGAAGTTCAGATATTGTTGACCACGTCACCCGGCCAACGCCCTCTGCAAGACCTGCCCGAAAATGTGCTGTGGCAGGAATGCCCCTCGGAAAACCCCGATGATATCCGCGTTTTTTTGAACCACTGGCGCCCTGATCTTTTGATCTGGCTGGGTCAATGGCTGCGCCCGGCCCTGATCGACGCAGCCCATCAGCGTGCCATTGCATCTCTGTTGCTCGAAGCCAGCACCCCCGGTCTGGAAAACAAAAACTGGCGCTGGATCCCGGAACCGACCCAGGCAACGCTGCACCGGTTTTCGAATGTTCTGACCATCGACAAAGCCAGCGCAGACCGGTTCCGCAAATCCTTGCCCGACAATTCGACGCTTATCTGTGAAAGCGGCCCGTTGATGGAAGAAAGCCCGGCGCTGCCCTGTAATGAAACCGATCTGGAAGAATTGCGCGCGGCGTTGGCTGGGCGTCCTGTCTGGCTCGCTGCCCGCGTTCAGCCACGCGAAGTCCACACCGCGCTGGCCGCATTTCGCAAGGTTCTGCGTCTGGCTCACAGGATGCTGCTGATCATTGTACCGGATTCCAGCGAGGACGCCGCCGAGATTAAACAAGCTGTTACCGAGTCAGGTTTGCGGTTTGCGGAATGGGAAAATGGCACCTTTCCTGAAAATAGCACACATATTCTTTTGGCTGAAAGACCTGACGAACTTGGCCTCTGGTACCGCGTTGCGCCCGTGTCCCTTATCGGCTCGTCGCTGGTTCCGGGGTTTGGCGGGCGCGACCCGCTGGAACCCGCCGCGCTCGGGTCTGCCGTGCTTTACGGCCCCGGCGTACGCCAGCATCTGGATGCCTACACCCGACTTGCCCAGGAAGGCGGCGCGCGAATCGTCAAAGACGCCGACAACCTTGCCGCCGCGCTCACACAGCTGATTGCGCCGGATCAGGTGGCCGCGATGGCCCATGCCGGATGGCAGGTAATCTCAGCAGGCGCCGAGGTCTCGGACGACATCATTGCGCGCGCTCAGCAGATGCTTGAGAGCCAGGGGCGTTACCTATGAGACCGCCGCGTTTCTGGGACAATCCGCCGGACCGCCCGGGATGGCAGGCGCGATTTTTGGCACCACTCGGCGCGCTTTATGCGGGCGCGACCGGCAACCGGGTTGGGCGCACCGGCGATGCCTTTCGAGCGAAAATTCCGGTTCTGTGCGTCGGTAACCTTAACGCCGGTGGTACGGGCAAAACGCCGACCACAATCGCGCTGGCTCAACGTTTGCAGGCACGCGGGCATACGCCCCATATTGTGTCCCGCGGCTATGGCGGCGTGCTGGACGGCCCGGTACAGGTCAATGAAATGCGACACCAGGCGCATGAAACTGGAGACGAGCCGCTTTTGCTGGCCGCGTTTGCCCCCACATGGATCTCCAAAGACCGCGCCGCTGGCGTCAAAGCCGCCCAGGATGCCGGCGCCGATCTGATCCTGCTGGATGATGGATTTCAAAACCCGTCGGTGCACAAAGACCTGTCATTGATCGTGGTGGATGCATCCCGCGGCTTTGGCAACGGACGTTGCATCCCCGCAGGCCCCTTGCGCGAACCCGTCACACCGGGACTGCGCCGCGCCGACCTGCTGCTCTCGATTGGCCCGAAAGCGGCACAAGCAGAGTTCGCAACCCGATGGGGCAATGACATCACCCTACCACATGCCACTGGTGAACTTGCGCCACTGCCCACCGGGATGGAGTGGCAGGGCACACGCGTTCTGGCCTTTGCCGGTATTGGTCATCCCGAAAAATTCTTTGCAACGTTGCGGGGGCTGGGCGCCGAAATCCTGCGCGAACAGGCGCTGGATGATCACCAGACGCTGACCACTGCTTTGTTGACCCGTTTGACCAACGAAGCCAACCGGCTGGGCGCCCAGCTTGTGACCACCGAAAAAGACGCGGTGCGCCTGCCTCGCGACATGCGTCAAAACGTTCTGAGTGTTCCGGTAAGACTGGAAATCGACGACTGGTCAGCCATTGACCACGCCATCGATGATGTACTGACCGGGCAGAACAATCCCGCCCGGTCAAAAACCTGATCAGCCGTCCAGCTTGGCGTCCAGAATATCGCGCAGGTCGCTATAGCTCATGTTCGAGTGCTTCTCGCCGTCGATAATCAATGTCGGCGTGCCGGAAATATCATCCGCGCTGGCATTGGTCTGATACCACGCGATCAGCGCCTTGGCCTTGTCTTCGTCTTGCAGACACGCCTGCAACTGGGCGTCTTCCAACCCGGCCAAACGCCCGGTTTTGCGCAACGCATCCGCAATCGCAACAGGTTCACCGGCACGAGCCCATTCATCCTGCGAGCTCATCAGAAGCTCGGTGATGCCAAAGAAACGCTCCTGACCGCCACACCGTGCCACCATCGACGCCCAAAGGCCGAAGCGGTCAAAATACACATCGCGGAAGATGAACTTGACCTTGCCAGTGTCGATATAGTCGATCTTCAGCTGCTTATAGACAGTGTCGTGAAAGCTGGCACAGTGCGGGCACGTAAATGACGCATATTCGATCATGGTGATCGGTGCGTCTTCGGCCCCGATCGACATTTCGACCACACCGGATGTGTCAACATCCGCAGCCCCTTCTGATGAGACAACTTCTACATTGGTCACGCCCGGAGCAACGCCCGAAGACTGGCTGTACCAATAGCCGCCGCCGGCTACTGCGATCAACGCCACCAATAGGATGGGAATGAGACGGTTCATTTAGAAACCTTTCTTATCGGTTTTTTGTTTTGAAAGAACGTTTCCGGCAAGCCGCTCAAGCGCCTGCCGCAAAGTGTCATCAGCCACGGGTGCCGCCACCTGCGCTGCTTCGGCCCGAATTTCCGGGTCGGGATTGTTTTCTTGTGGCTTGGGTTTGGGCGCGAACTGCGCCTGCCCTTCGGCAAACCCTGTCGCTGCTGTCTGTGTGATCCGCAACCGGGCAATCGCGTTATACCCATAAGCTGCGTTAACACGGGACCTAAGCGTTTCTTTTTGCATTTCCAGCATGGGCGCCTGCGCGCCGGTTGTCAGGATCGTCAGCGTCGCGCCAAATCCCTGACGTCCGTATTTCACGTCCACGGGCTTGCAGATGGCCGCAATGTCCTGTCCTACAATTTCGGCCCAATGAGTCAGCACCCGGGTCACGGCAAAACCCCGGCTTTCGCCCGCCTGGCGAATCCGGTCACGCAACAGCGAAGACGTGCGTTTGAAACCTTTCGTCGTGGTGCGGCGCATGTCGGTCTTGCATCCTTGTGTCTGGCGCTATTTTAGTGTGCCTGCTGCGCGGCGCCAGCGAAACCGTTCCGGACAGGAGATAAAACTTGCGTGACTTGCCTCAGGCCACTGACTTGCTGGAGTGGTACAACACTCACGCCCGCAAAATGCCCTGGCGGGTGAGCCCCGCGGATCGCGCCAAGGGCATTGCGCCTGATCCCTATCGCATCTGGCTGTCTGAAATCATGTTGCAGCAAACCACCGTGGCCGCTGTCAAAGACTATTTCGAACGGTTCACCACGCTTTGGCCCAATGTGGATGCGCTGGCCAACGCCAAAGATGAAGAGGTCATGGGCGCATGGGCGGGCCTTGGCTATTACGCCCGCGCGCGCAACCTGTTGAAATGTGCCCGCGTGATCAGCACAGACCTGAACGGTGTGTTCCCTTCATCCCACGACGAACTGCTCAAATTACCTGGCGTCGGGCCCTACACGGCCGCCGCACTGTCTTCGATTGCGTTTGATCAGCCCGAAACCGTGGTCGACGGCAATGTCGAACGCGTCATGGCGCGGCTCTTTGACGAACACACGCCCCTGCCCGCCGCGAAACCCATCCTGACAGCCCATGCCGCTGCGCTGACCCCGCAGAAACGCCCGGGGGATTACGCGCAGGCCGTTATGGACCTTGGCGCCACCATCTGCACACCGCGCAATCCGGCCTGTGGCATTTGCCCTTGGCGTGCACCTTGTCAGGCCCGCGATCTGGGCACCGCCTCAGACTTGCCCAAAAAGACACCTAAGAAACCCAAACCCATCCGCTTTGGCACCGTCTACATTGCGCGACGTGTCGATGGTGCGATTTTGCTGGAACGCCGCCCCGACAAGGGGTTGTTGGGTGGCATGCTGGGTTGGCCCGGTTCAGAGTGGGTTGAAATCGGCACACCAGATCACCCCCACCCGATCCGCGCCGAATGGAAAACCCTGCCCGCCGAGGCGCGCCATACCTTTACCCACTTTCACCTGCGTCTGACCGTCAAAACCGCACTTGTGCCCATGGATCGCGCCCCCAAATCCGGTGTATTCCACGAACAATCAGATTTCCGCCCCTCTGATCTGCCCACAGTGATGCGCAAAGCCTACGATCTTTATCGCAACGCCTGATCTCGATTGCAGCCGCCTGCAACGCAGACCATACTGCGCCTGCGCGCATGAAAGAGGAAAGTGATCATGATCCCGTCATCGCAAGTTGCCAGATTTGCCAGCGCCCTGCCGTTCTGGCTGTCCCTGCTTCTGATCCCCCTGATCTGGATTGTTGCAGGTCTGGGCAGCTGGTGGGTGCTGCTTGTACCTGCTGCCACCTGGTATCTGTTTTCCATCCTTGACGCGTTCGCCGGGCTGAACCTTGAAAACGCCGATCCCGACACGACCGAAGACGATCTGTACTGGTATCGCTTTGTCACCATGATCTGGCCGGGCCTGCAGTTTGTGACCCTGTTTGGCATGATCTGGTACGCCACACATACCGACCACCTGTCCGTCGGCGCGATGATTGGACTGTTCTTCGGGGTTGGCGTTGTCACCGGCTCTGTGGGGATTGTCTACAGCCACGAGCTGATGCACCAGAAAAACAACACCGAACGCTGGCTCGGTGACATTCTCTTGTCCATGGTGATGTATTCCCATTTTCGCTCAGAACACCTTTTGGTGCATCACCGTTATGTCGCCACCCCGCGCGATCCTGTTACCGCCCGCTACAACGAAGGCTTTCACCGTTTTTTCCCACGCGTCCTGATAAGCTCTCTGAAATCCTCGTTCCGCGCTGAAAAGGACATGCTGGCGCGCAAGGACCTGCGTTGGAGCGATCTGTCCAACCCGTTCTTTCGCTACTGGGCGCTGCAAGGCGTCATGCTGGTGCTGGCGCTGCTGATCGGTGGCTGGATCGGGCTGCTGTTGTTCCTGTGGCAAGCCTATGTTGCCATCTGGCAGCTGGAGCTGACCAACTATGTCGAACATTACGGCCTGACCCGCAAACATCTGGGCGAAGGCAAATATGAACATGTCAAACCACATCACAGCTGGAATGCCGCGCACAAAGCGTCCAATTGGTTGCTGATCAACCTTCAGCGCCACTCGGACCACCATTACAAGCCCGACCGCCGCTTTCCGCTGTTGCAGAACTATACCGAGGCCGAGGCCCCGCAACTGCCTTATGGTTATCCAATCATGACCATGGCCGCCATGATGCCCCCAGTCTGGCGACGCATCATGAACCCGCGCGTGCGCAAATGGCGCGGCATGTATTATCCGGAGATCACCGACTGGACACCCTATTCCAAGGCCAAAACCCCGATGCCACGCTAAAACGGATCAGGCGGATGTTTGACCCTGAGGCCGCTCAAACGCCCAAACCGTAAGCTTGTCTTCGACACCGCGAATGTCCTGATCGGCAAACCGACGCAATCCATCAAGGCATTCGTGCCCGCCTTCGCCGATCACTTCGTCGCGCATGCCGTCGCTGATCACCAATCGCGCGTTCAAGCCGCGGGTCAGCGCCTCAAGGCGCGAGGCCACGTTGACCGTATTGCCCACCACCGCAAACTCCAGCCGGTTCGCGCCAATATCGGCCAGAACCGCAGGGCCATAATGCGCGCCAAACCCCACCCGCAACGGCGGTTGATTGCGGGCAATACGGTCGTCATTCCACGTGTCCAGCGTGTCCATCATATCGCGCACGCAGGCCAGTGCATTAACCGCATCCTGTTCGGTGGGATCAGGGGTGCCAAACGTCGCCATCAATCCATCGCCCAGATATTTGTCCAGCGTGCCACCATGAGCAAACACAGCCGTTTCCATCAGCCCATGAAATTCCCGCAGCGTCTCGATCACATCTTCGGGCCGCCGGGTGGCGGCAAATTCGGTGAACCCGACAATATCCACAAACAACACCGCAATTTCGTGATTTCTGATCTTTTTCAGCGGCTCATCATTGGTCGACAACGCTTCGACCACGTTGGGCGAGAAATAGCGTGACAGGTTCGTGCGTTCGCGCTCCAGCGCTGCGTTCGAGCGCAGCAATCCGTTAAAGCGCCGCACCAGCACCGCCATGCTCAGCGCCACGATCAGAAAAATTGCGATCTCCTGAACCCTAAGCTGCAATTGATAGCTGTTGGGGTCCAGCAAATGCGCCATATCCTGTTGATCCGGCAAGGCTGCGATGACCGCGTCGCTGTATTCCGGCAGCGGATCAACGAACCAAACCGATATGGCCAGACCAATCAGCCAAACGCCTGTCGTCCACGTGCCAATGGCAAGCACCGTGCGCCAGGAATAGGCCAATGCGCCGCCCGCCAGAATCACATAGAAATAGGGGAAATTGTTAAACCGATATTGCATCGCATGCGGCCATGTCTGATCGCTCAGCGGGTTCGGTCCCACCATGCCGTATGTCATCAGAACAAGGTCAAAAAAGATCAGCCCCAGTTCGGCCTTGGACTGCCCCACCTTGCCAACCCGTCGCATAAACCAGCCATTCAGCGCCAAAAGCGCCAGAATACACTCGATATACAGCACCTCGGGGAATGGCACCAGAAACAGCATCAGAACCCCAATGGCCGCCATCGCGACCCAACGCACCTGCACAGCCAGTTCAAGCCCTTCGCGCTTGTGACGTTCCAGAACGGCTTCGGTGTATTGATATTCAGGGCTGCTCTTGTCCGGGAATTCATCCCGACGCCTGCGCGCGAACAAAGAAAGAAGCGGACGCTTCTGAGACATTGGGCCGACCTTTTTTAGTGATCTGCCTTAGATAGTGGCACATCGCGCAGCGTAAAGGTCAAAAAAACCCCGCCGACATGCGGCGGGGTAAGTCAAGGTGCCTGATCTTGAAGTCAGGCTTCAGGCACCGGCGGTATTCTTATTAAAGGTAAGGTTGGGTCATTTAGTTAGGGCGTTCGGCCATCTCGGCCCTGATCTGCTGACGCAGCACATCAATAGGCACTCGTTTGCCATCCTGTTTGAAACACCAGTAGGTCCAGCCGTTGCAGCTTGGCGCGCCTTCCAGATGCGCGCCGACCTGATGGATTGATCCTTTGATGTCGTCGCCAATCAGCGTGCCATCGGCCCGCACTTTGACTTTGTGACGTTTGTTCATCGAAAACAGCTCTTCGCCCGGGCGCAGCATGCCGCGTTCGACCAACTGTCCAAATGGAACACGTGGTTCGGCGCGTTTGCTGACCGACACCTGCAGGGCTTCACGGTCAAACTTGCGTGTGTTCTTCAAGCGTTTTTCGGCAACTTTGCGATAGGCCGCTTCGCGTTCGATCCCGATGAACTCGCGTCCCAGCATCTTGGCCACAGCCCCGGTTGTGCCGGTGCCAAAGAACGGGTCCAGCACCACGTCACCGGGATTGGTCGATCCGACCAGCACCCGATGCAACAGGCTCTCTGGCTTTTGTGTCGGATGCGCTTTGTCGCCGTTGTCGTCTTTCAGACGCTCGTGACCTGTGCAGATTGGCAGCACCCAGTCGCTGCGCATCTGAATGCCTTCGTTCAGGGCCTTCAGCGCTTCATAGTTGAACGTGTATTTTGCGCCCTCAGATTTGGATGCCCAAATCATGGTTTCATGCGCATTGGTGAACCGTTTACCACGGAAATTCGGCATCGGATTGGATTTACGCCACACCACATCGTTCAGAATCCAGTAGCCCTGGTTCTGCAATTCGGCGCCCATGCGGAACACGTTGTGATAGGATCCGATCACCCAGATCGCGCCGTTCGGCTTCAACAGACGACGTGCCGCCTTGAGCCAGGCCCGCGTGAATTTATCATATGCTGCGAAACTGGAAAACTGGTCCCACTCGTCATCGACGGCATCCACTTTGGAATTGTCCGGCCGGTGCAAATCGCCCTTGAGCTGAAGGTTATATGGGGGATCTGCAAAGATCAGATCAATCGAATTCTCGGGCAGACTGTTCATCATTTCGATGCAGTCACCGTCCAGAATCGTGTTGAGTGGGAGCGCGGGTGCGCTCTTCGCTTTGGTCATCGTTTTCATTCTCTGCCTCGTTCACGGCGCTGTTTTTTGTGCGCTCGTTGATTGGGACTAGGATGATTCAAACGCGATTCGGCGTCAAATTCTTTTTTGAATCAAGAGGTTAGTTTTTACTCTTGATACAAGATATTGTGTACAGGCTTGAACGAACGCCTATGATGTGGGGTTACACCCAATTTCAGCAACGCCGCTTTGTGACTTTTTGATGGATATCCGGCGTTTGTCTCCCATCCATATCCGGGAAACTGTTGCGCCAAATCCATCATGATCCCATCGCGGGTGATTTTTGCAACAATTGACGCGGCCGCAATCGACACCGAACGGGCGTCTCCTTTGACAATGGCAGCCGATGGGATTTGCAATCCGCGCGGGATCATATTGCCGTCAATCAACAGATAATCCGGCACGTGTGACAAACCATCGACCGCACGTTGCATCGCCAAATGGCTGGCCCTCAAGATATTGATGTCATCAATCTCTTCCACTGTCGCGTGGGCGACGCAGACATCCGCGCTGGCAAGGATCGCTTCAAACGCGACCTCTCTGCGTTTTGCAGACAACTTCTTTGAATCGTTCAACCCGTCGGGAATGTTGTCAGGGTCCAACACCACAGCCGCCGCCGTGACCGGTCCGGCCAAAGGCCCGCGCCCAACCTCGTCAACTCCGGCAACCCGGCTTGCGCCATGTTCAAACGCGCCGCGCTCAAGTGAAAAATCTGGCATATCCATGCCCCCTGACAATCACGGGCAACGCCTCTTCGCAACTAAAAAACCGGAGGGTTCAAGACCCTCCGGTTCAGCGACCGGTCTGATGCCGGTCTGCTGCTCGATTTTTTTACCGGTTGCCCACGCGGTATCCGCTGCGGTGCATGCAGTTCGCGCCATAGATCGTCTTCCAGCCACGCTGGGTGTTAACCTGACGCTCGCACCCGCCAGGCAGATGGTTCACAGACACGCCAGACCGGTTAAGACATACCCGGCGGAACCCCGTCACGTGTTTGCCGCGCTCAGTTACAAAGTTGCGTTTGCATTGCACCGGCAGGACCAGATTGCGTCGATGCGGATTGGCGCGCCCGGTGTTGCGGGTATTGGGTTTGGTCACATGCTTTGGCTCATACCGGCGTGTCGGTTGAATGACGGCCTTTGGTTTGCTCTTTTTATTGTCGTCTATTGCCTTACCCAGAATAAACAAAGCGGTCGCTCCAATCATCAGCTTAGCGACGTCATCTTCAGTCAGCGCACGCGCACTTGAGGCGGACACCCCAGTCAGCGTCATGGCGGCGGTTATGACTGCGGCGATAAAGGTACGGGTTTTCATGGCTCAGATCCTTTGTACTTGCGAATTGTCCTGACCCGGCTGTCTTGCACCGGGCGGTGTAGCCCAACTTTGCCCTCAACTTAAAAAGCCACGCAATATCAGATGCTTGATATCCGATATCGCTTCCGGAACGACGCTTGGTTATTGAATAACACGCGAATTCAGCGCACAGTCGACACCATGAGATACACATTCAGACATATCGCTCTTGCCGGGGCCATGCTGCTGGCGCTGGCCCTGCCGGATGCGGCGGCGGCGGCTGATTGCTTTGCCGATTACAAAGCCAAAAAAGACAATCCCCTGAAACTGCATTACGGTGTCGTGCAACTGCGTCAGGACTGTTCCAAGGACAGCGCGCGCTCTGAGATCGCCAAACGCATTCGCCGGGACGGCTGGACGCTATTGAATGTGCTTTCGGTATTTGATGCGTCACAGCTTTCGGGAAAGGAATCCAGTGCCGGACACTTCTATCTCCGTTATTGACGCCCGCCGCCACGGCGGGCGCGTTGTGACCTTTGGATTGATCGCCATCGTTACCATTCTCCTGGTGGCGGCGATTGTTCTGGTTCTGACTCTGCCGGACGCCAATGCATTTAACGCGCGCGTTGAACGCTTGTTTCTGGAAAATGACACGCTGACCGGTCAGGCCGAGATCAAGCTCCTGGAAATTCTGGCGCAGTCGGGAACTTCTTTTGCCGATATTCTGGCCAGTTATCGCATGGTGATTCTGGTTTTGCTGGTGTTCGCCACCGGCATGATGATTGCCGCTTTGGTCTTTTTGATCATGCTGGTCACGATGAACCGCCGTATGGCCCAGATCGAACGTGCAGGCATTCAGGTCAATTCCCTGTTGATCAGCCGCGATGAAAAAACCGTCTACCTCAACAATATGGGCTTCAAACTGACCGATGCTGCCATGGAAACCCTGTCCGTTCTGGCCGAGGCGCGCATGGATGACGACGTGTTGTCCGGTATTGAAATTGAATCTGTGATTTCGGGGAAAACCGCGTCAGATTGCGAAGAAGCGGCGGGTGCAACACGCATCAAACGACTGCGGGATTCACTAGGAAACCAGATGGTCAGCGAGCTGTTGGTCAAGAACATTGCCCGCAAGGGATATATGCTGGCGATTGACAAGGACGTGATCCGCGTTCTCTAGGCTGGGAAAATGCGCCACTTTTCCAATAAACTGACCGGCAAGTGGTTGGAATTGGCGCATCAATTGCCATATCTTGAGCCGCTCCAGTATTTATTGAGAAAGGCCGCCCGGTATGGAAGGCTCTCGCTTCGGCGCAAATTCAGGTTATGGCCTCAGAATCGAACCGCTCGACACCACTGTGCGTGTCTGGCACCACGGAAGACTTTTGGCGCAATCCAATCGAGCCAAAGTCATGTACGAAACCCGGCTGCCCCCTCAGGTGTATCTGCCGGCCGAAGACGTGCGCGTTCCCCTGTCCGATCTGACCGATCTGCAAACTTTTTGCCCGTTCAAAGGCACGGCGCGCTACCGCGACATTGAACTGGACCAAACAGTTATCGAAAACGCCATCTGGTCGTATGATGACGCATTGCCGGAAAGCCGCGAAATCAATGGCTTTATTGGCTTCATGCCAAATGACGACATCGAAATCGATCTGGGTGGGACAGAGCTTCAAACTGACGACGAAGGCAATATATCCGGTCCGCTAGTTGACTGGTTGATGCGCGGCGCTGCCTTTCTGGACTCGCCCGAAGATTTTACCAAGGCGCTGTCCGAAAAGATGTTGGAAAGCGGCATCGCGGTGTCCCGGATGAGCGTGCTGATCTGGTCGCTGCACCCGATGACAGCTGGCAAAATATATCTGTGGGAAAAAGGCCAGAATGAGATCACCACCTATGCGCCCACGCACGATGTTTATGACCACCCTTCTTATGTCAACAGCCCGCTCAGCCATGTGGCCGCGGGGTTAGGCGGAGTCCGTCAAAAACTGGACGGCCCTTCAGATCAAATGCAGTTTTCCATCATGGATGAACTGCAACAGGAAGGACACACCGACTATGTCGCCATGCCGTTGATGTTTTCCAACGGGCAGATCAACGTCATGACCCTGACCAGTGATCACCCCAAAGGATTTACCACCGCCAATCTGGGACTGATCTTTGAAATTTCATCGGTCATCAGTCGGTTCTTCGAAGTGTTCATGCAAAAGGAAAATGCGCAATCTCTGTTGGAAACCTATGTCGGACGCCGCTCGGGCGCGCGTGTGCTTGGCGGTGACATCCGGCGCGGTGATGGTGACGAGATCGACGCCGCAATCATGTTCTGCGACCTGCGCGGTTCAACCCGGCTGGAAGAAGAAATGGAACGGGATGACTATATCAACTTCCTGAACCAGTTCTTCGACACCGTCACCGATATTGTGAACGAAAACGGCGGCGAAGTGCTGAAATTCATCGGCGACGCTGTTCTGGCCGTCTTCCCCAAAGGCGAAATTCAGGGCGAAGCGCGGTCCAGCGCGCTGGAGGCAGCAAAAACCATTGTGCGCAGCCTGCACGAGGTCTCCAAAGAAACACAGCTGGACTTTGAATGTTCCATCGGCGTTGCTTATGGGCGCGTGACCTATGGCAATGTCGGCTCTCGGGAACGGTTGGACTTCACTGTTATCGGACAACCCGCCAATATCGCCGCGCGCTTGGGTGATTTCGGCAAAAAGATCGGTCGTCGGATTGTCGTGACCCAAGACGTCGCCGAATTTGGCGACACCGCCGAACCGCTTGGGGACATTGCCTTGCACAACGTCTCTGTGCCGGTCACGAGCTATGCGGTTTCTGCAAACAGTTGAAACAATTCCGGCAAGCCGTCGCCGCCCCGACATCCCGCCTCTCTTGACGCGCAGAGTTTTAAGGGGAAGAAGGAGCTAAATTCCGCCTGCCGGTCCGAAGTGCCCGGTGGGTGCCTTTAAAGGTGCCGCAATGAACGTGCCCGTCATCTCTATTGTCGTTCCGGCCAGGAACGAAGAGGCCAGCCTGCGAACTTTGACAGGCGGGATTCAGGCGGCGTTTGCCGGGGCGGAGCACCCGATTGAAATCATCATCGTCGATGACGGATCAGAAGACGGCACCCTTGCCACGCTGCACCAGCTTCAGGCAGAAATGCGCAACTTGCGCGTGCTCAGCCACGCGCGGTCGGGCGGTCAAAGCGCGGCGGTGCATTCCGGTGTTCTGGCGGCGCAGGGGCGCTTCATCTGCACATTGGACGGCGACGGGCAAAACCCGCCATCCGAACTGCCCGGTCTTGTTGCGCCATTGCTGGCCGCGACCCCCGCTTCCAGACTGGGTCTGGTCGCCGGACAGCGGGTCAATCGGCAGGATACTTTGTCCAAGAAATTGGCTTCCAAAGCCGCGAACGGCATCCGGTCCTTTGTGCTCAAAGATGAAACCCGCGACACCGGTTGCGGACTCAAGGCCTTTCGCCGCGACGCCTTTCTGGAACTGCCCTATTTCGATCACATGCACCGCTATTTGCCTGCCCTGTTCACGATGAACGGCTGGCGGGTCGAGCATGTCGATGTCAGCCACGAAGCGCGTCATTCGGGCCACTCCAACTATTCCAACCTGCAACGCGGGCTGGTTGGTGTCGTTGACCTTCTGGGCGTGGCATGGTTGATCCGGCGCCGGAAAAAGACACAAGCCACTGAACACAACGGAGCGAGCTGATGGAAGCGCTGCTTTCCTTTCTCAAAGTCGACAGCTGGTTGGAATTCTGGTGGGTGATGTTCGGGCTGCTTGGCCAGCTGATGTTTTCCGGCCGCTTTATCGTACAATGGATCGCCTCGGAAAAGGCGCACCGTTCGACCGTACCGGTGGCCTTTTGGTATTTCTCAATGGGTGGCGGTGTGATCCTGTTCAGCTATGCCGTTTATCGCGCTGATCCGGTGTTCATTCTTGGCCAATCCCTTGGCTTGTTCATCTATTCGCGCAATCTGTTTTTGATCTATCGCGAACGCCGCGAAAATGCTGCACGCTGAATCTCACGCATGGATCAAACCTGCACTGATCGGTGTTGGTCTGGTTACGTTGCTGCGGGTTGTTGCTCTGTGGGGCAGCCCAACCGACCTTTATGTCGACGAATCCCAGTATTGGATTTGGGGCCAGGCGCTCGATTTCGGGTATTATTCCAAGCCGCCAATGATCGGCTGGGTGCTGCGGTTCTTTGATGAACTTGTCCCGGTGCGCAACGCGTTCAGCGTGCGCCTACCCGCCCCTCTGTTTCACAGCGCCACCGCCCTGATCCTTGGCGCATGGGCACAAAGCCTTGCCCCATCGCATCGGCTGGCGGGGTTTTGGGTGGCAATGGCCTATCTCAGCCTGCCCATCGTCGCCGTCGGAAGCTTTCTGATCTCAACAGACACCATCATGGCGCCGTTTCTGGCGGGAGCGTTGTTGTTCTACTGGCGTATCGGCACGAGCGGCACCGCACGCGACGCGATCTTTGGCGGGCTGCTACTGGGCTGCGCATTCCTGTCCAAATACGCCGCCATCTATTTCCTGCACGGCGCCCTGATCGCCTATGCCATCTATCCCTCGATGCGCCCGCGCGCAGGCCATCTGGCGCTTTATGTACTCGCATTTCTACTGGCCGCTTCGCCCAATATTTTGTGGAATATCGCGAACGACCTAACCACGGTCAGCCATACCATGGACAATGCCGCGTGGCTCAAGGCCGAAAGCGCCGGCCCCCAGCCCAGCCTGCCCCGCATGATCCAATTCATCGCCAGCCAGTTTCTGGTCTTTGGGCCTGTGTTCATGGTGTTCTGGTTGCTGGCTTTGCGCGCGCCCGCAACAGGGCCGCAACGTGCTTTGATCTGGTTTTCAATCCCCGTCTGGACGATCGTGCTGATACAGGCCCTGCTGTCACGCGCCTATGCCAATTGGGCGTTTGCCGCCATTCCCCCGGCCACCATCGCGGCCATGCTCTGGGCACTGGACACCCACCGCCACCGCAGCATGTGGGCCGGGTTCGCCCTGAACATGGTGGTCTGCCTCGCTATTCCGATTGTGACCCTGTTCCCCAATCTGATCCAAGACGGCAAAGGCCAGCCCTTGGCCAAACGTTATGTCAATGTCGCCGACCTGACCCATGACGCAATGGCGCTGGCCCGCGCCAATGACATGACCACCATCGTGGCCCAAAATCGCGGCATTCTGGCGGATTTCTTTTTCACCGGATCTGACAGCGATATGGTGTTCTATTCCGTGCCACCCAAGGGCGCGCCGCATCACTATTACGAACAGAAAAAGGCGTTGCCGGATGAGTATTCCGGGCGTGTCCTGTTTGTCAGCCACGACCCGGAATTGACTTGTGACGGTATAGCCATGACGCCGGTGACGGACCTGTCTCAGGACATCGGCACGTGGGCGAACATGACATTGCCCGCCTTTATCGTGGACGCAGCATGTCTGAGATGACACCAAACCGCAAAGCTCTGCGGGACTGTGTGATTATCACCGTGGTTCTGGCCATGGTCTTTACCTCATGGCCCGCGCTCGACCTCTTTGTGTCCGGGCTGTTCTTTGCAGATATTCATGGTTTCTGGATCGCCCGCATCTCCGCCGTGCAAACATTGCGCGAACTGGTCTGGGGGCTGATTATACTGGTATTTTGCGTCGCCCTGATCGCCCTGATATTCTCCAGGATATTCCGAACCACGGCGCCTGTGCTGAACAAGGTCTGGGAGGTCGTCGTGCTGACCTATCTGCTGGGGCCGATCTTGCTGGTGGATGCTGTTCTCAAAAGCTTTTGGGGACGCGCCCGCCCGGCCAATGTGGCTGAGTTTGGCGGATCACAGCCTTTCACCCCGCCAGTCGTTATGTCGGATCAATGCGTGGATAATTGTTCGTTCGTTTCCGGCGAAGGATCAGGCGCGACCGCCATGCTGATTTCGGTACTGCTGATCACACGTAACATGGCGCCCGGGCGCTACACGCAGCTTGTCACGCATATTGTTATTGTCATGGCAACGCTTGGGTTGACCTTGCGCATTCTGATGGGGCGTCATTTCCTGTCGGATACGCTGTTTGCCATGTTGTTTGTCACGCTGATCGCACTCGGCCTGCTGCAACTCAAACGCTACCGGTCTTTGCGCCTCTTCTGACGTCACAGACGGGATGAAAACGCCGCTACAACCTGTTCGTAAACCGACCGCTTGAACGGCACGATATTGGCCACCAATTCGTCCGCAGGCAGCCAGCGCCATTCAGAAAACTCGGGATGGTCTCCGTCAATCCTGACCTGATCGTCCCGGCCATGAAACCGCAGTAGATACCACTTCTGTTCCTGCCCCTTGTACCGGCCCTTCCAGATGCGCGGCACAATATCATGCGGCAGGTCGTAGGAAATCCAACCCTCGGTCTCGGCTTCAACTGTGACCAGATCGCGGGACACGCCGGTTTCCTCTTCCAACTCGCGCAGCGCGGCCTCTTGCGCGGCCTCGCCCTTGTCGATCCCACCTTGTGGCATCTGCCAGGCGGCCACGTCGCTGTCCAACCGCTGTCCGACAAAGGCATGCCCATCCGCGTTGACCAGCATCACACCAACATTGCGCCGATAAGGCAGTTTTGAAATCTCATCCGGGGTCATGTCTGCGGGCTCCTTGGATCAACCGGATCAAGTCCTAACCAAGCGCCGCACGCGGTGCAATGCCAATGGCGGTGCCTAACGACAAAAGGGGCGCCCGGTCGGACGCCCCTTTTCTAATGTCACGCAATTGCGTGGGTTATTCTTTTGGACCCAAGGCCGACAAACCCTTGAGGATGTCGATGGCATAGGCCAGCTGGTAATCCTCTTCCCGAAGCTCGGCCGCGTCTTCGGCTTTGGCGCGGTCTTCTTCGATCTGACGGATTTCGTCTTCGGTCAGGCTGTCATTGTTCAGGCTGCCACGCAGATCGGCTTCACCGCGAATACGCTGGTTGTTGGCCTCTTCCTCGTCCTCGGTTGTGGTCGGATTGCGTCGTGGCTGTTCTACTACGATGTCCGGGCTAACGCCCAGCGCCTGAATGGACCGTCCCGAAGGCGTGTAATACCGCGACGTGGTCAGACGCATCGCGCCTTCGCCACGCAAAGGCATCACTGTTTGTACTGAGCCTTTACCAAAGCTCTTGGTACCCACAACGATGGCACGGCGATGATCCTGCAAAGCTCCGGCGACAATTTCCGATGCCGATGCAGACCCACCATTGATCAGCACCACAATTGGTTTGCCTTCGGCCAGATCGCCCGGCTCTGCGTTATACCGCTCACCATCCTGAGGATCGCGCCCGCGTGTCGAAACAATCTCGCCTTTTTCAAGGAAGCTGTCAGACACCATAATCGCCTGATTCAACAGACCACCCGGGTTGTTGCGCAGATCAAGAACAATGCCGTTCACATTGTCCATGCCGCCCAGCTCTTCGACCTGTTTCTTGAAACCGGCTTCAAGGTTGGGGGTTGTCTGGTTGTTAAACGTGGTTACCCGCAGAACAACTGAATCGCCCACTGTCCGTGTCCGCACCGCCGTCAGCTTGATCGTGTCGCGAATGATCGACACGTCAAACGGTTCCGGCTCGCCTTCCCGGACCACGGTGATAATGATCTCTGACCCCACAGGGCCGCGCATCATTTCGACCGCCTGATCCAGCGTCAGGCCCAACACGCTTTCATTGTCGACATGCGTGATGAAATCCCCGGCTTCGATCCCGGCTGCATCTGCAGGCGTGTCGTCAATCGGCGACACCACTTTTACAAACCCGTCTTCCTGCGTCACTTCGATGCCCAGACCGCCAAACTCACCGCGCGTCTGCACGCGCATGTCTTCGGCATCGTCCGGCGACAGATAGCTGGAATGCGGATCAAGCGAAGTAAGCATCCCGTTGATCGCTGCTTCGATCAGATCAGCCTCGTCCACTTCTTCGACGTATTGCGCGCGAATGCGTTCGAAAATATCGCCAAACAGATCGAGCTGCTCATAGACATTGACCTTGCGTTCAGTCTCTTGCGCCAAGAGCGGCCCAGCGATCTGCGTCGTGACAAGCAGACCGGCCACCACACCACCTGCGGCGGCAGCTAAGAATCTCTTCATAGGTTATCCATCCTTGTTGGTTCGGAACCACGTTTCCGGGTCCACAGGCGATTTGCCTTCTCTGACTTCTATATAGAGCGTTTCTGTACGGTCATGACCAGAGCCATCACTCGACTGTGAGAGGATGGCACCGATTTCCGGATCATTTCCGCCCATCAATCCCACTGGTGACCCTTCGGGCAGCACTTGCCCGGCCTCGCCATAGACCTGTTCCATACCCGCCAGCACAAAAAGCAGGCCTGGCTGTGGTTCAAGGATCATCACGTTGCCATAATCCAGCAATGGCCCAAGATACCGGATCGTTGCCGCCGTGGGTGACACCACCAGCGCATTGGGACGTGTGGCCAAAACCAACCCCGGGCGTTTGATCCCGGCGGCATCGGCCTCTCCGGCACGCCGCAGCACCTGTGATTCGACCGGCAGGGCCAGAATGCCCTTGAACGCTGTGGCATCCGGCAGATCAATCTCGGCCATACCATCGACCTGCAAATCAACAAGCGCGCTGGCAAAACCTTCCAACGTTTCGGTCGACGCGATCAGCAATGCGGTTTGAATCGGATCTTCGGCATATCGCAGCGGCAGGTCAGTCCGGTCGGCAATGGCCTTGCTCAACTCGGTGCGCGCATCCTGAACGCCTGCCAGACCTTCTTGCAGCGTTTCCGCAGCCCCTTCCTGCAAACTGCGCAGGATCACAACCTCTTCAAGATCACGGCGCAATTGCGCAACCTCGGCCTCCAAGGCAGGCGTCACATCTGCGAGTATCATCCCGGCGCGTGCTGTGCCCTCTGGCCCTGCCGGATGCAGCAACATCACAGGTGGCGGCCCTGATCCAATAGACTGCAATGCGCCCAACAGCCGTGCAATTTCGCTCTCCTGTGCCTTCAACTGGCGATCCAGCTGGGCCTCGCGAATGGCCGCACGGCGCAATCCCGCGCGCAACGCGGTCAACCCGGACTCATAGGCATGCACAACTTCGGTCAACGCCTTGACCCGGTCGCGTGCGCTGCCCGCCTGCGCCAAAGCGACGCTCGCGCCTTCCAGCTGATCCGCCGCATCCCGCGCCGACGTCGCCGGATCAGTTTCAGCGCGGGCAAGACCCGCGATCAAAACCAATGGCAACAACAGCGCAATACGTTTCATCGTATAATCAGGCTCTCTCCGGTCATTTCTTCGGGCTGGTCCAGCCCCATCAGGTCAAGCAACGACGGCGCCAGATCGGCCAACCGACCTCCCGCGCGCAGCGTCGCGCCTGTGGGGCCATTCACCAGAACCACCGGCACCGGATTGGTGGTGTGCGCCGTGTGTGGTCCACCCGTCACCGGGTCTACCATGGTTTCGCAATTGCCGTGATCGGCGGTGACAATCATCGCACCGCCTACCTTTTCCAACGCGGCCTGCACCGCTGTCAGCCCCTGATCAACGGCTTCGCACGCCCGCATCGCAGCCTCAAGGCTGCCCGTATGGCCCACCATGTCCGGGTTGGCAAAATTGGTTACGATCAGATCGTAACCATCCTCGATCGCCCCGACAAAATGTTCGGTCACTTCTCCTGCTGACATCTCGGGCTGCAGATCATAGGTCGCCACCTTGGGTGATGCCGCCATATAGCGGTCTTCGCCGGCCACTGGCGCTTCCTTGCCGCCATTCAGAAAGAACGTGACATGCGGATACTTCTCGGTTTCCGCCAGATGGAACTGGCGCAAACCCTTTTTCGCGACCCACTCGCCCAGCGTATTGACAATTTCCTGCTTGGGATAGGCGCTGGTCATATAGGCATTATGCGCCTCGGAATAATCCACCATGCCCAGCAATCCCGCCCATTGCGGGCGCACACCAACATCAAATTCCGCAAACGCGGGCTGTCCAATCGCTGCAAGGATTTCGCGGGCGCGATCTGCCCGGAAATTCAGGCAAAAGAACCCGTCGCCTTTCTTTGCGCCGTCATAATCACCGACCACTGAAGCCGTGATAAACTCATCCGTTTCCGACCGCGCATAGGCTTCCTCTATGGCCGCCTGCGCCGTTTCAACCGCCAGCCCCGTGCCGTTGATCCATGCGGCATAGGCCTGACTGACACGCTCCCAACGATTGTCCCGGTCCATGGCGAAATAGCGCCCGGTCACGGTGCCAATGCGCGCGCCCTCAGGCAGTCCGGCGTTCAGCGTCTCCAGATAGGTCAGCGCAGATTTTGGCGCCACATCGCGCCCATCGGTCACCGCATGCAATACCACCGGCACACCGGCACTGGCAACGGCACGAACAGCCGCCAGAATATGGGTGATATGCCCGTGCACCCCGCCATCCGAAATCATGCCCATCAGATGCGCCGCACCACCGGTTTCTTTCAACCGGGCCACAAATGCCAATAACGCGTCATTTTCGAAAAACGAACCGTCTTCAATGGCCAGATCGATCTGCCCCAGATCCATCGCGACCACGCGCCCAGCGCCGATATTGGTGTGCCCCACCTCGGAATTGCCCATCTGCCCGCTGGGCAAACCCACATCCGGGCCGTGCGTAATCAGCGACGCATTGGGACAATCGGTCATCATCGCGTCAAATGTCGGGGTTTGGGCCAGCAAGGGCGCGTTGTCATCGCGGCGCTCGGACAATCCCCATCCATCCAGAATGCACAGAACAACAGGCTTGGGCGTGGTCATGGAATTCTCCCGTATGAAATCCGGGGCGTTCTACCGCGTGCACGTCCAAGGGGGAACCTGTTTTTCCTGTTTAGGTATGATTGCGCCTGAAATGATGGGCTTTGCGTAAACCGAAAACAGCTCAACACCCGCTCAGCGCCGCCCTTCACGCAACCATCCGGCCACGATCAGCATACCCGTTAGCAGCAACACAATCCACGCAGGCAGCAATGGCGCCCGCGCAATATCCAGCGTCTCAAACGCACCGCGCGGGGTCAGCCCCAGCCACCCACGCCCTGCCGCGGGCCGTCCTTCCCGCACATCCCGGACCGACGGCATGCCGTCCTCCAGGGCAAAGGCACCACCGCGCCGCGCCTCAACCAGTGCCGCCATTTCTGCACCTGTCGCGATAGTCTGAACAAACTCTCGCGGCGCGGCTGGCCCCAACCCGATCACCGCCTCATTGTCTTCGTTGCTCAACCGATACAGTCCAATCTCCGGGCCTTCATACAGGGCCTCAAACCGCCCCGGCGCCACCTCTTGCAAGGGGACATCCACCTGTGCGCCCGATGGCGTTGTGATGGTCACAGCACCAACGCTGTCGTTCAGGCTCCGGCGAATGATGCGCATGCTCTGCCCGGTCGCCTCAGCCCATAACGCCTCTTCTTCCAGCTCCGGCTCGCCCATCATCCAATGCGCCAACCGCCGCAATAATTCCAGCTGTGGCCCGCCGCCCTGATATCCGCGTGCCCAAAGCCAGGCATGATCCGACGCCAGCAGGGCCACGCGCCCTTCGCCAACGCGGTTCAACACCAGCAAGGGGCGATCTTCATGGCCGGTCATCAACACCGTGCCCGCATCCGGCACCACATCGATCTGGCGCAACCATGGTCCCCACGTTTCCTGGTTGGGCAACCCGGTTGTCACCGGATGGCGTTGCCCCAAATCCGAAATCACCGGCCTGAACTCTTCATCCAGCACACGCGCCGTGGGGCTCGCTGGCAGCACATCCGCCAGAGGTGAGCGATACAGGCTGTCCGCCGTGGCATAATCAGGCCCCGCCGCCACCAGAACCGCCCCCCCCTTGCGTACATAATCCGCAACATTTTCCAGATAAATCGACGGCAAAATCCCGCGCCGCTGATAGCGATCAAACACGATTAGATCAAAATCCTCAATCTTTTCAAGGAACAGCTCGCGCGTCGGAAACGCAATCAGCGACAGTTCGGATACCGGAACACCGTCTTGTTTTTCGGGTGGCCGCAGGATCGTGAAATGCACCAGATCCACCGACGCATCAGATTTCAGCAGATTGCGCCATGTCCGCCCGCCCGGATGTGGCTCTCCGGACACCAGCAAAACACGCAGCCGGTCGCGCACGCCGTTGATCTGCACCAGTGCCGCATTATTGCGGTCGGTCAGCTCTCCCTCTTCTCCGGGCACGATGAACTGAATCACATTGCGCCCGCCATGCGACAAGGTCACAGGCAATTCGATATCCCGCCCAATCGGCACCATATACCGTTCAGGTGGGCTGCCATCCACGGAAATATCCAGCGGCGCGCGATCCGCGTTTTCAGGGGCTGCGCCGTTGTCGTCTATCCTCAGGGTCAGCGTGACCGGCTCGCCCAAAATGGCAAATGCGGGCGCATTGCGCACGCTCAACCGCCGATCCCAATCGCTGGCTTTCCCGGTATGCAACAAATGCACCGGCGCCGGAACATCCGGCGCCCGGTCCAGGTCATGCGCCAGCCCGTCGCTCAGCGCGATCACACCGGCAATACGTCCGCGCGGTTCCTGCGCCATCGCCTCTGTCAACGCCGCCATCAACTCGGTGCCAGCATCGCCCGAACCATCCGGCACATTGATCCGGCGCAGTTCGGTATTGTCGCGATTGGCGATGCGCGTCTCCAACGCCTCTGCCGCAGCTTGAGTGCGTGCACCGCGATCTGACAGACGTTGGCTGGCGCTTTGATCGACCAGCATTAGAACAATATCACTCAGCGGCGCACGTTTTTCGGTCTGCAATACCGGCCCTGCCAGTGCCGCCAGTATGACCAGCCCCGCCAACCCGCGAAACACCCAGCCCGACAAACCGCGCCACAACGCGACCGACACTGCGACCGCGCTCAGCGTGGCCAGCGCGATCAACACCCAAACCGGTACAAGCGGATCAAAAAGAACTTGTCCTGTCATTGGCCCAGCCTGTCCAGCAGCGCGGGCACATGCACCTGATCGCTTTTATAATTTCCGGTCAGCACATGCATCACGATATTCACCCCAAACCGATAGGCCAGTTCGCGCTGTCGCTCTCCTGCCAGCCCGCGCCCGACGGGAAAAAGGCTGTTGCCCCGGTCATCCATGGCCCAAGCCGCAGCCCAGTCATTGCCGCCAATCACCACCGGCGTGACACCGTCATTCAGATTGCGAAATGGCATGCCTTCGATTAATTCCGCATCCGGCGGTGCGGCCTCGACCCAGACATCCCGGCTGGCATAACGGCCCGGAAAATCCTGTAACAGATAAAATGTGCGGGTCAGTACGTGATCCGCTGGCAGCGGGTCCAGCGCCGGAATATCCAGCCCGGCCGCCAACCGCTGTAATTTGCGCCCGTTTGGGCTGGCCGCGCCAAATCGTGCCACATCGGCGTCGCGCGTATCAAACACGATCATCCCGCCCGACCGCAGATAATCGTTCAGCCTGGCATAAGCCTCGCTCGATGGGGTCGGCTGATCGGGGGAGATCGGCCAGTAAAGGATTGGGTAAAACGCCAGCTCGTCACGCTCCAGATCCACCGACGCAGGCGCGCCCGGCTCAACCGACGTGCGGAAATACAAGGTTTCGCTCAGCCCCAGCATTCCGGCACGGGCGACGTTATCGACCTGTCGATCCCCGGTCAGAACATGCGCCAGCACAACGTCGCGGGCATGCGCATCCGCGCCTTGGGCCGTCGCATCCGGCACCGGCATCATAGCCCCAAGCAACATAACCGCGGCCACCCGTGCACCCCAAAGCCGACCGGACACCGCCAGCGACGCCAGCACGTCCAAAGCCAGCAGGATCAGCGCACCGGCCAACAGATACCCGGACAAATCCTGACTTACTGCGCCGCGCAACCCTTCGACCGGCACATCCACCGGCCAGTTTGCCGGGATCAGCTCGACATCCGGGCGTACCACATTCAGCGCCATCAACCGGTCTCCTTCCCGGTACAGCCCCGGGTGCAGTTCAGCGCTCAAATCACCGTCCAGAATATCCTCGCCGGGCACCCCGGGCAGCGTTTGCCCGTCTTCCAGACGCCCAAACCCATCCAGCACCCGCAACGGTTGCCAGACCGTACCCGCCATACGCTCTTCCAGATCAGCGGCAGTACCGCTCAAAACCGCAAGCCGGTCTAACATCTGCACAAACAAGCCTGACAAAGGCAATCCGGACCATTCTGCGTTGGCCGTGACATGCACCAGCACCACCTGCCCCTGGCCGATTTCCTTGCGCGTCACCAACGGCGTGCCGTCACTCAGACTGGCAATCACCCGGTCCGCCAGCGTCGGATCAGGCTGCGCCATCACCTGCGCTGTCACCGTCACTTCGTCGGGCACCTCAAGACCATAGAACGGACTGTCGATTGCAAACGGCGCCAGCGATTTAGGCTCGCCCCAACTCATCGCGCCCCCAACACTGCGCCCACCAGCGCGCAACCGCACCGGCAACAGCGGGTCTTCGGCGCTGCGGCTGACTTCGCTCGCCGCCAAACGCGGCCCGGCAAAGCGCAGCAACAAACCGCCCTTATCGATCCACTCCAGAACGGCCGTTTCTTCCCCCTCGGACAGTACCGCCACATCTGCCAGCACAATCACATCCGGGTTCGCGGGCAACAGGTCGACCAGCGCCCCTTCCAACACATCCGCCGTGGGCAGCAGCGCCTGTCGCAGGAAATGTAAGGGTGACAAAAGCTGCAGTCCCTCGCGGTCTTCCCGTCCGGAAATCAAGGCCACCTCGCGGCGGCGCAAACTGTCATCTGACAGGCTGACTGTGCCCGCAGACCGCACGCCTTGAACCTCAAAACGCGAAACCCGTGCACGCAACTCTGCTGGCAAAACCAGCGCATTTTCCGTCACTGTTTCACCAGCTTCGAAATTCAATGGCAACGCCGCCAGCACACGTTCTGATCCACCCGGATCATTACCAATCGCCTGCACCGAAATATCACGCGGCAATGCGCCTTCTGACCGTCTTGCCGTCAAAAGAACTTTGCCATCCTCAAACCCCGGCGCCTCCAGCCCCAGCGCTCCGCGCCCGGTCTGCACAACACGTAACGCCCCGGCTGCCTGCAACGCATCCGTCAGCACATCGCGCCCATCGCGCTCTAACCCGTCCGACAGCCAGATCGTATCAAATCTCTGACCAGCCAATTGGGTCGCAAACACTGTCACGGCGTCGCCATCGGGGGCCCACGGCAATGGCTTCACCCCTGCCAGCCGTGATTTCCACGTATCGGCCTGCTGAAACCGCACCTCCTGAGGGTCGCTCAGCCGCTGTACTGATACGGCGCGCCCGTCGCGCGCGGCCTCGTCCAGCAAAGCTTCGACCATGGCGCGGCGCGCTTCCCAATCGGGGGCAGATGCCCAACTGGCATCCATCACGATCAACAACGGCCCGTCTCCGTCGCTGGACTCTTCGGGGTTCAGCAACGGCCCCGCGAGCCCCACAATCACCGCCGCCAGCGCCAGCATCCTCAGCAGCAAAAGCCACCAGGGCGTGCGATCCGTGACCGTGTCTTCGTCGCGCAACCCCAATAGCAAAACCACACCGGGGAACCGACGCCGTATCGGCGCAGGGGGTATGGCCCGCAGGATCAGCCACAACACCGGCAGAAAAATCAGCGCCAACAACACCCAAGGTGCAGTAAATCCGATGGGTAATCCGAAAATCATGTGCGCCGCTCCAACGCTCGGTGCAGCCACAAAAGGGTGCTTTGCGTCGACTCGCCCGTGTGATGCTGGCCATAATGCCAACCCGTCAAACGGCACAGCGCCCGCAAACGCTCTTTGCGTTCGATTAGCCGCTCCAGATAACGCGCCTGCAAATCATCGGCTTTCTTGGTTTCATGACTTATGGTCTCGCCCATGCTCTGAAAAATCGCGCGCCCTTTAAAAGGAAAGCTTTCCTCAGCCGGGTCCAACACCTGCAGACACACACCGCGCACACCACGATCTGCGGCCTTGGTCAGGGCCGCTTCAAAACTGTCAAAATCACCCATGAAGTCTGACACAAACAACGCCCTTGCATGCGGCAGCATGGCGCGCGCTTCGGGTGTGCCGTAATCACCACCCTCGTCGCGCAGCATCATTTCCGTCAGGCGCAAAATTTGTCCTTCGCCCCGGCGCGGCGGCAGCAAAGTGCCGGTCAATCCAACCCGTTCACCGCCCCGGATCAACAGGATGGCAACCGCCAAAGCCAGCAATCTGGCCCGATCCCCTTTGGACGGCAGGTTTTTGTCGCTGGAAAATCCCATCGATGACGCCTGATCCACCCACAGCATCACCGATTGCGCCACCTGCCATTCCCGCTGACGCACAAATTGCGCCCCGGTTTTGGCAGACCGACGCCAGTCAATCATGCGCAGGCTGTCACCCTCCTGGACTGGACGGTATTGCCAGAAATCATCTCCCAGCCCGGCGCGGCGGCGTCCGTGTTCACCCAACAGAACGGTGCCTGCCAGATGCTCGGCCTGCGCCAACAAGGGCGGCAGACTTGCCGCCTCTGTCTCGGCACCACTGCGAAGCTGGGAAAATGAAATCACGCGGCGGCCCCGACCACGTCAAACTGACGAATGGTGTCCGCGATCAACGCTGGCAAAGACTCGCCCCGCGCCCGCGCCGCAAAAGTCAGCGCCATGCGGTGGCTCAGAACCGGTTGCGCCATGTCGATCACGTCCTGCGCGCTTGGGGCCAGTCGTCCGTGCAGCAACGCCTGTGCCCGCACGGTCATCATCAGCGCCTGCGCTGCACGTGGTCCCGGCCCCCAAGCCACATGCTCGCGCACGGCCTGGGTTGCGGTCTCGTCATCAGGGCGACACGCCCGCACCATATCTAGGATAAGCTCCATCACGCTGTCACCTACAGGCATACGCCGCAGCAACGTCTGCGCCGCGATCAGCTCTGCACCGGTAAACACCTGATGCGCCTCATCTTCCTCAACACCTGTTGTGGCCAAAAGAATGTCACGCTCAGTATCGCGATCAGGGTAAGGCACATCGATCTGCACCAGAAACCGGTCCAGCTGGGCCTCGGGCAAAGGATAGGTGCCCTCCTGCTCGATCGGGTTCTGCGTGGCCAACACATGGAACGGCGCTTCCAGCTCACGATCTTCGCCGGCGACGGTCACTTTTTTCTCCTGCATCGCCTGCAAAAGCGCCGATTGGGTGCGCGGGCTGGCCCGGTTGATCTCATCCGCCATCAAAAGCTGGCAGAAAATCGGTCCCGGAACGAATCGGAAGCCCCGTCCGCCGCCCTTGGTTTTCTCCAGAATTTCCGACCCCAGAATATCCGCAGGCATCAGATCGGGCGTGAACTGCACCCGGTTTCCGTTAAGCCCCATCACCGTCGACAGCGTATCCACCAGCCGCGTTTTACCCAGTCCAGGAAGACCAATCACCAGCGCATGACCCCCACACAGCAAGGCCGAAAGCGTCAGATCAACCACCCGCTCCTGCCCAATAAAACGCCGCGTGATCGCGGATTTCGCCTCGGCCAGCTTCCCGCCAAGGACTTCAATATCCGCAACCAGATCGGTGTCTTCGCTCATTACAATGCTCCCTGCATTACTATATATATACGAAGCTTAACCCGCATGGATGAAATGGCAAAAGTAATGAGCGGACAAATTCCTGTGAAACCAGACGTAAACAGCCTCGCCACAGCGGCCCAATCGGCGGCCAGGGGCAAGGGACCAGCGCCCGTACATCTGTGGAATCCGCCATTTTGCGGCGATCTCGACATGCGCATCGCCCGGGACGGCACGTGGTATTACCTCGGCACACCAATCACCCGCGCCCCGCTCGTGCGTTTGTTCTCGTCCATCCTGCGCAAGGATGGCGACGACTATTTTCTCGTTACACCGGTGGAAAAGGTCGGCATCACCGTCGACGACGCCCCTTTTGTGGCCATCGATTTCAACGCGTCAGGTGCCGGGACCGATCAGAAGCTGACCTTTGAAACTCATGTCGGGGATTTCGCCACCGCAGGCCCGGACAATCCAATCCGGGTCGACTGCGACCCGGAAACCGGCGAACCCGCCCCCTATGTCACAATCCGTACCAACCTTGTGGCGCTGATCGACCGCAAAAGCTTTTATCGCCTGATTGACCTTGGCACACATGCCGATGTGGACGGGTCAAGCTGGTTTGGCGTGCATTCCGGCGGCGCATTTTTCCCAATCACTCCGTCGGACGAATTGGTCTAAGCGCGCAACCCAAGCACCTGCTCCCAAACGTGTGAGCCAGCTCAAAGCGCGCTCAATCGATGCTAAATTATGACAAGACAATCCGGCTCGATCGACTCTCGTCCGGTTTGAGCCCAGAGCGGTCTTGCCAACGTTAAGAGCAGCGCCCAGGTAAAACAATTGGTCGCGCCATCACGCCATTTGATTTGCTTTACGATGAAAAGCTCCACCGGGTCACCGATGACCAACCTCTATGTGCGTGTGTCGCGGTCGCGTCCAGGTCAGGATGTATTGGAACAGAGATGTCAGGCTACGACGCCGACCCATGCGCTGCGTCTCCGATGGCAACCTGTAACTCGGGAAATAACCAGGGCGTGGGCGACCGCTGGCATCGTACTTTGAAACGGCACGCAACAGGTCTGTGTTTGGGGCAAACATTGAATTTCTCCTTCAATAGGTGATTTTCAATTGGAGTATGGTAATATTCCAGCAACCCTGAGAGTCAGAAATACTTTTGGGGTGAAAGGTGATCTATCAGTATGGCGTTGGACTGGACAAAGCTGCCATCCCTAACCGCGCTTCGGGCATTTGAAGCTGCAGCGCGGGCAAAGAGCTTTTCCGCGGCGGCTCGATCGCTCAATGTAACCCACGCTGCGGTGGCGCAACAGGTTCGTGCCCTGGAAGAATTCATTGGTATGCAATTGCTCGAACGCTCTGCGCGGGGCGTGAGCCTGACGTCTGAGGGACAAGAACTTGCGAAGGCTTTGGCGAACGGGTTCGCCGCAATCGCTGAAGGTATCGAAACGCTTCAGGAAAAAAACAGGAGCCGACCTGTGCGAGTGACGACCACAGCATATTTTGCAGAGGCAGTCATATTTCCAAAGATCGCGGAATTTTGGAGTACGGCTCCAAGAATCGAAATTTCGTTCGCCCCGACGGACGAGGCTATTGACCTCGTCGCAGAGGGTTTCGATCTTGCCATCCGGGCAGGTGACGGAAACTGGCCAGACTTAAAGTGTCGACTGTTGATAGAAAGCCCAACCCGGGCCTTTGCTGCGCCTTCACTCGTCGATAACCCAGCAACCAATTGGGATGAAGTTCCCTGGCTGATCCCGAGTGACAGCCTCTGGGAACGAGAAGCCCTGGAAGAATCCGGTATCGACACGAGCGCCATCAAAACCCTGGCAATTGGCGCCCCGTCTCTCGAAATCCGAGCAGCAGAGGAAGGTATGGGGCTTGTAGTTGAATCCGAGATCGACGTACGCGCCCAACTCAAGGCAGAAACGCTCAAAATTGCCCCCATCTCAATCACTAACATGTCTAGATATTTCATCGTCACACCGCCATGGAAGCCTCGCCCGGCGGTCGCTGCATTTATTAGCTGGCTTGAGTCCGTCGGGCCAGGGTTCGGTGATGAGGCTTTGCTATCCAAGGACACCTGAGCGGCGCATCTGACTGCTTTCATCGGGTGACCCGTTGAAAATTGAAGGGCCAGTTTGTCCGCATTAGTGCAGTTCCGATTGAACTCCATGCATTCAGCGACAATTGGTGAATATCTGCAACCCGCACCGTGTTGCGCACATAGCAACGAAGGTCTCAGGTCAGTTTTCGCAAGCTGACCTTTCTTCTGTCTGTTAAGCGATTTAAACCTGCGCTATCTCTTTGTCGGGGGAATGCGAACATGCCGAAATTTGTTGCCAATCTGAGCTTGCTCTTTACCGAGCTTCCACTGCCTCACCGGTTTGAGGCGGCGCGCAAGGCCGGGTTTGATGCGGTCGAAATTCTGTTCCCATATGATACCCCTGCGCGCGATCTGCTTGCGGCCATGACCGCCTCCGAAATGGAGCTTGTTCTGATCAACACACCGCCGCCAAACTACACCGGCGGGCCGCGTGGTTTTGCGGCAATCCCCGGAGGGCAGGACCGGTTTCGCCATGATTTCAAGCGCGCGCTGCGCTATGCCGAGGTTCTGGGCGCGCATATTCTGCACGTCATGGCAGGCGTGGCCGCTGGCCCCGAGGCGCATGACACCTTTGTGGAAAACCTGAACTGGGCCACTGATTTTGCGCCCAAACAACGTCTGACAATTGAACCGCTGAACCCGCTCGACATGCCCGGATATTTCCTGAACTCCTTCGATCTGGCGGCGGATATTCTGGATCAGGTCGCCGCCCCCAATCTGGCGCTTCAGTTTGATACCTACCACGCCTATCATATCACCGAAGACGTCGGCGCATGCTGGGCAAAACACGGATCACGTGCGGGCCACATCCAGATCGCCGGCTTGCCGGAACGCGCCGAGCCTGCCGGCGGTCCGTTCAACTATCCGGCATTTTTCCGGGAACTGGATGCATCGGGCTATTCAGGGTATGTCAGCGCCGAATACCACCCATCCGGAGAAACCGGCAAAGGCCTCGGCTGGCTCAAACCTCAGCCGGTCTGACCCCACTTACCAGCGACATTCCAACCCCGGGCCATCGGGCAATTCCTGACGTGGAAACCGCAGCTGAAAACTCTCAAAGTCAGCGCCAAATCCACCATTGGCCCAGCCCCACGTTCCGGCGCCAAACAACGTATGTGCCGCATCGCAGTCTTTACCGAAATAAAACGTCTCTACGCCTCGCACCACATGGCTGTTCACCCCGGCCTCAACAAATCGCGCCTTGGGATAGCGGCTGGTCAGCACATAGCCATTGGCATTCGCAGTGATCACATAGTCATCGCCACCACCGGACACGTAATAAACGTCGTCATTGGCCCATACCGGCCCCGCGCAAACACTCACAAAAGCAACGATGCCCAGCGATCTTAACAACACCAATCCCCCAACTTTTCAGACGCGCGTCAAAGCCAGGATACCACGATCAGTGCGCATCCGCCCAGTTTTGACCGGTGCCCGCATCCACGATCAGCGGCACATCCAGCTTAACGGCAGGGTCAGCCGCGCCCTGCATCACGTCGCGCGCCACGCCAATTGCATCATCCAGCGCAGAATCCTCGACTTCAAAGATCAGTTCGTCATGCACCTGCAACAGCATCTTAACTGGCAAATCCCTGATCGCATCCGGCATGCGGATCATCGCACGGCGAATAATATCTGCCGCGGTGCCCTGTATCGGCGCATTGATCGCCGCGCGATAAGCAAACCCCGCCTTGGGACCCTTAGCATTGATCTCGGGTGTGTGGATTTTGCGGCCAAACAACGTCTGCACAAAGCCGTGCTCTTTGGCGAATTCTTTGGTGCTGTCCATGTATTGACGAATGCCCGGGAACCGCTCGAAATACCGGTTGATGAAATCCTGCGCCTCGCCCCGCGGAATACGCAGATTGCGCGCCAGACCAAAGCCCGAGATGCCATATATCACACCAAAATTGATCGCCTTGGCGCGGCGGCGTATTTCCGGCGTCATCTCGTCCATCGGCACACCAAAAACTTCGGACGCGGTCATCGCGTGAATGTCCTGCCCATCCCGAAACGCTTCTTTCAGCGCATCGATCTCTGCAATATGCGCCAGAATGCGCAGCTCGATCTGGCTGTAATCCAGGCTGATCAGCGTTTTTCCCGGCTCAGACACAAACGCCTCGCGAATGCGCCGCCCTTCTTCCGTACGCACGGGTATGTTTTGCAGGTTCGGATCGGTTGACGCCAACCGCCCGGTATTGGCCCCGGTCTGCACATATGATGTGTGCACCCGGCCCGTGTCGGTATTGATGTGATCCTGCAAGGCATCCGTGTATGTGGATTTAAGCTTTTGCAGCTGCCGATAATCCAGCACGCGCGCGGCAAACTCATGTTCGGTCGCAAGGTCCTCCAACACAGAGGCCGCCGTTTGCCATTGCCCCTTGGCGGTCTTCTTACCGCCCTCCAGCGCCATTTCCTCAAACAGGATCGTGCCCACCTGGGCGGGGCTTTGCACGTTAAATTCATGCCCGGCCAGCTCGTGCAGCTCGGCCTCAAAACCCGCCATCTTCTGGGCAAACGCATTTGACATCCGGCTCAGCGTGTCGCGATCCACCTTGACGCCATGCATCTCCATCTGCGCCAAAACCGGCACCAATGGCCGCTCCAGCGTTTCATATACGGTTGTGACCTGTTTCTGATGCAGGCGTGGCTTGAACAACTTCCACAGGCGCAGAGTCACGTCCGCGTCTTCTGCCGCGTATTTCACCGCATCCTCAATCGGCACCTTGTCAAAGGTGATCGCGGATTTTCCCGTACCCAGCAACGTCTTGATCGGGATAGGGCTGTGATCCAGATACCGTTCGCTCAGCGCATCCATACCGTGATTATGCTCGCCCGCATGCAACGCATAGCTCAGCAACATCGTGTCATCGATTGGCGCGACGTTGATCCCGTAGCGCGCAAAAATCTTGCAGTCATATTTGGCGTTCTGGAAAATCTTAAGAACCGACGCATCCTCCAGCATCGGCCTCAACATCGCCAACGCCTTTTCCAGCGGCATCTGCCCGTCCTGTAACTCGTCGCCACCAAACAGATCGTCGCTGGCGCCTTTTTTGTGCCCAACCGGCACATAACAGGCCGCGCCCGGCTCAACGCTCAGACATATCCCGGCCAGCTCGGCCACCATCTCGTTCAGGGAGGTGGTTTCCGTATCCACGGCGACATATCCCCGATGATAGGCCTGCGCGATCCAGCCTTCCAGCGCGGCATCATCGTTCACACATTCATAGGCGTCCGGGTTGATCGGCACAGCTTCCTCGGCAGCGGCGCCCCCGGTTTCCTGTTCTGCAATCGACGGCGCTTCCACACCCATCTGATCCGCCAGACGTTTGGTCAGAGTGCGGAATTCCATTTCCGCCAAAAACCCAAGCAAGGCCTCTGGCTCGGGGTCGCGCACTTCCAGCTCATCCAAAGTGAAGTCCAGCTGCATAACGCAATCTAACTGCACCAGCGTCTTGCTCATTTCGATCTGGCTTCGATTGTCGATCAGCGACTGACGGCGTTTGGGCTGTTTGATCTCTTCGGCGCGGTCCAAAAGGCTCTCAAGGTCGCCATATTCATTGATCAAAAGCGCCGCCGTCTTGATCCCGATCCCCGGCGCGCCGGGCACGTTATCAACGCTGTCCCCGGCCAGCGCCTGAACATCCACCACGCGGTCGGGACCAACGCCAAATTTTTCGTGCACACCGTCACTGTCGATGCGTTTGTTCTTCATCGCGTCCAGCATTTCGACGCCGCCGCCCACCAGCTGCATCAAATCCTTGTCCGAACTGATGATGGTACAGCGCCCGCCAGCATCGCGCGCCTGATGCGCAAGGGTTGCGATGATGTCATCGGCCTCGAACCCTTCGATTTCCTTGCAGGCAATGTTGAAGGCACGTGTGGCATCCCGGGTCAGCGGAAATTGCGGTCGCAAATCTTCGGGGGCGGGCGGACGATTGGCTTTGTACAGATCATAAAGGTCATTGCGAAAAGTTTTGCCGGAATGATCAAAGATCACGGCTACATGGGTCGGCGCATCGGGGCCGGTATTGCCCTCAACATAACGTTGCAGCATGTTGCAAAACCCGGCCACAGCGCCCACGGGCAAACCATCAGATTTTCGCGTCAGCGGCGGCAACGCGTGATAGGCCCGGAAAATAAAGGCCGACCCGTCGATCAGGTGAAGATGACATCCCTTACCAAAACTCATGGCGCGCTCCTTCGTGACTTTGAACCCGTTGTGCCACGCCAGACGCAGCGGGGCCAGATGCAAAGCGGCGGCGACAAAACGTTGTCTGTTTGTTGATCGCTAGGTCCCAATGTCCGGAAAAGTCCTAGCCTGCAGGCAATACCGATTTTAAGTTACTCAAAAACCGCTTCTGTGCAATTGTCCGGTAGCCATCCTCTTTGTGCACGGACGCAATTGTTACATTTGGAAAGAGATGCGAGGCATCGCGCGCAACCAGCGGCGCGTCTCGAACGGGATCAAATGTCGGGGTCGCAACAATGGCAACGCCAAGCCCCTGAGCCGCATAGGCTTTCATGACGTCCGGATTGCTTGTCGTCAGCGCGTAATTGGGATTGAGACCATGCAGCTTAAACGTCTCTCGCAAGGAAACTGTCGGGGTTTCAAACGCAATTATGGGCTCTGTCGCGATGGTTTCCAACGAAATTTCCCGCGCAGCAAACAATGGGCATTCCTTTGTCCCGATCAACACACGGCTCCATTCCAGGAGAACGTCGATCGATAGCCCATTCATAGGTCGTTTTCCGATTGGGGCGATGGCAAAATCGCACTCCCCCCTTTGCACCGCCGCCACTGCTTTGTCGGATTCTTCGACCTGTATGCGCAGGTGAACATCCGGATTCGCATGCGTGAATGTCTTAACCGTCGTTGGCAGTAAATAATGTGCCAATGTCGGCGTTGTCGCCAACGCAAGCGTTTCGCGTTCCAGCACGTTCGCCTCGACACCGATCTTTTCGATGCTGGCAAGATCCTGCAACACGCGCTCGGCATATTTCAGTATCTTTTCACCCTCGGGCGTCAAGCCTGCCAACCGCTTTCCGGATCGCAGGAAAACCGGTCGGGCAAGTGTATTTTCAAGAGATTTCAAGTGTTTGCTGATGGCAGATTGCGACGTATTCAGATTTGCGGCAGCTTTAGATACGTGAAATCCAGCGCGGGCGATTTCCACAATTGACTGAATTTGATTTAAGGAAAATCGCACGATTTAAGTCCATTTTGGAATACCATATGAATAATACATATTTGATTGGAATTAAGCAAATTGCCTAGCATCCCTGTGGGAGAATGCCAGCTTGCAGACCACTCAAGCAGGTTTTACAGAACTGTGTCAGCAAATTCGCACAATCAAACACATCAGCTTTCCAATCTTGAACCGGTGAACAATCCAACTGGGCGAGACGGTCTGATTGGCATCGACAAAGTTGGAAACGCTATCCTGTTTATGGATCCGGTGACGCTGGAAACGCAAAAGGTCATCGCGCACAAGAACCACCATGAAGTGGCCGTTTCTCCCGACCACAAGCTTGCCTACGCTTCAGAGTTTGGAAAGTTCTTTGCGGGGGAGTTCGTTGAGTCCGGCGCGCATATCAGCGTCGTAGATTTGGGAACTCAGGCCATCGTCCAACGCATTCCAACCGGCGATTTCAAAGGCCCACATGCGATGCGGTTCGATACCAACGGCGATTTGTGGGTGATCTTTGAGGAAACCGGCGAGTTGGGGCGCGTGGACACCAAAACAATGACTCTGGCCGAAACCTTTGACATTGGCGCTGCTGGCAAACGTCCGCCATTTCTTGAAATCACGCCAAATGGTGAGCGCATCTATGTGTCGTGCAAGCTGGGAAATATTATTGTCTTTGACGTTCCAAACCGATCCGTGGTGACAGAAATTGATGTCCCACATGGCACCGAAGGCATCGCGCTTTCGCCGGATGGCACCCATCTATATGCCGCTGAAAACACGCGACAGGACCTGTTGGAAATCGAAACGGCCACCAATCGCATCAGTCGGGTCATTCCCCTGAAAGGCGCGGTCCTGAGCAATCCGAAAACCAGCCGGCTGATACGTCTGCGGTTTTCGCCGGATGGCAAATACCTTGTCAGCACAAACTATGCATCAGGGGTCATGCACATCCACGACGCGGCGGACCCTGCAATCCACGAATTGTTGCCCATCGCAAAAGGCCCGCAAGGGATCGCCTTTGACGCCGACAGCACGCACGCCATCGTCTCGAACCACGATTGCGGCCTGTTCACGCGCATTCATCTGAAGACCGCCAAAGCGGTTGAATGTGTGCCCGCCGGAAAAGGGATCGAGGCGCTGACCTACTACTAAGAGATAAGAGAAATTCCACGGGAGGAAGACACAATGAAAATCACAAAGCTGAACAGGCGGATATTTGGCGCAATGGCAATTGCCGCTTTTGGCGCATCGATGTCGCTGATGCCAAACACTGCTCAGGCGCAAAGCTATCCGGACAAACCGGTCAACCTTATCGTGCCCACCGGACCGGGCAGCCTGGTTGACATTCTGGCGCGGCTTGTCGGCGAAGGCATGACCGAAACTTGGGGCCAGCAAGTGGTCGTCAAAAACATCGGCGGCGCGGGCGGATCAATTGGGGCTGCGAAACTGGCCGAAGCCGAGGCCGACGGTTACACGCTTGGTTTTGTCCCTGCGAACCTGACCACACACCCCTATCTTTACGAGATCGGCTATGATGTCAGCGCCGACTTTGATGCCGTCATCCGCGTCGCTGGCGCGTCGATGGTTCATTACGTCTCCAATGATCTGGGCGTCTCAACCGTCCAGGAGTTCATCGACCACGCCAAAGCGCATCCCGGAGAAGTGACCTTTGCCACCGCTGGATTGGGCAGCGCCGCAAATCTGGCAGCCGAGCTGTTTCAGACAGAAACCGGCGTTGAAATGACAGCTATTCCCTACAAAAAACTGAACTTGGGCGTTCTGGACGTCGTCGCGGGGCGCGTGTCTTCAGTGTTTGTCTCGGCTGCACAAGGCATGCAGTTCGTGAATGAAGGCAAACTCACAGCGCTTGGCATCACGGGCCTGACACCCAACCCCGGCGCACCGGACCTCAAACCAATCGCCGACTTGGGCGTTCCCGGTTATGAGTTCAGATCGTGGTTTGGCTTTGTGACACCAGCAGGCGTACCGCAAGACATCATCGCAACGCTGAACGCCGAAGTTCTGCGTCAAACCAAGACCGAGGCGTTTCAGGCGGCGATTGCCAAAGCCGGGTTGGAACTGATTGCGGGCACCCCCCAAGAGTTCGCAGACGTGATCGACGCCGAGCTTGTCAGTTGGAAAGAAATCCTTTCGAAGTAAACTGTCTTGAAACAAAAGCGATGGCCTGAAGTAGACAGGCCATCGCCTTCCCGCGTTTAATTTGGCGACGAGCACCTCAATGAAGCACCTCAATGACAAGGACGTCGCCTCTGGCCTGATGTTCATCCTATTCGGTCTGATCGCTTTGTTTTTGACATCAGAGTTCGATTTCGGATCAGCCGCCCGCCCGGGACCAGGGTTCTTTCCGATTGTATTGTCGGTGCTTTTGATGCTGATCGGCGCGGCGATTTCAGGCTGGGGCCTTTTGCGCCACGGTGATCCCATTGCACATTTCGCACTGCCCCCCCTAATTCTGATCACCGCCGCTGTCTGTGTGTTTTCTTTTTGCATCGAACCTTTTGGATTGGTTCCGTCGGTCATTCTGGCGGTCCTCATTGCAAGCTGCGCACGGCCCCATTTCGGGAACGTGCAGCGGTTCGTGCTGGCGATTGGACTGGCTGCCTTCAGCGCATTGTTATTTGTGGTCTTGCTGAATTTGCCAATTTCGCTTTGGCCGGTGTAGGAGGCGATTTGTGGAACTGCTCAGTAATCTCGAGTTAGGCTTTGCAACAGTTCTCACGCCTGAGAACCTGATGTTCTCCTTCTTTGGCGTCCTTCTGGGCACCTTGATTGGCGTGCTGCCCGGCCTTGGACCGCTGGTCGCGATTGCGGTCTTGTTGCCGTTCACATTTGGTCTGGACCCAGTGTCGTCGATGATCATGTTGGCCGGTATATTTTACGGTGCGCAATACGGCGGCTCAACAACGGCCATCCTGATCAATCTACCGGGCGAAGCGTCGTCCATTGTCACCACGCTGGACGGTCACGAGATGGCCAAGCGCGGCGAGGCTGGCAAAGCTCTGGCCACCGCGGCCATCGGGTCTTTCTTTGCGGGTTGTGTGGCGACTGTCCTGATCGGAATTTTTGCGCCACCTCTGGCCGAGCTTGCCTTTAAGTTTGGCCCCGCCGAGTATTTCTCGCTGATGGTCTGCGGCCTGATTGTGTCGGTTGTACTGGCCAACGGATCGGTGCTGAAGGCCATTGGAATGATGGTTTTGGGGTTGTTGATCGGCCTCGTCGGCACCGACGAACAATCCGGCTTACAACGCATGACTTTGGGCGTGCCCGAATTGTCAGACGGGCTTGCCGTTGCGGCAATCGCCATGGGCATCTTTGGTCTTGGCGAGATTATGCGCAACCTTGAGGACTTTAACAGGCGCGATTTCACTGTATCCAAAATCACCAGCCTGATGCCCGGCCGGGACGATCTGAAACGTATTTTTGCTCCAATGGTGCGCGGAACTTTTCTTGGGTCTTTTCTAGGCGTTTTGCCGGGTGGCGGGGCCTTGCTGGCCTCTTTTTCCGCCTATGCTCTGGAAAAGAAAATCGCGCCAAACCCCGACGATTTTGGGCGCGGTGCCATTCAGGGCGTTGCCGCCCCCGAGGCCGCCAACAACGCAGGCGCCCAGACGTCTTTTATTCCCATGCTGACCCTTGGCATCCCCTCAAATCCGGTTATGGCGCTTATGATCAGCGCGCTGGTCATTCAGGGGATTGAACCGGGCCCTGCCGTCATTTCGGACCACCCGGAACTGTTCTGGGGCATCATTGCGTCAATGTGGATTGGCAACCTGATGCTTTTGTTGCTGAACCTTCCGCTGGTTGGGCTTTGGGTGAAACTCGTATCCATTCCCTATAAAATCCTTTTTCCAATTGTCATCGTTTTTGCCTGTGTCGGCGTTTTCAGTATCAATAATTCGGCTTTTGCGGTCTTCACAATGGCTGGGTTTGGCGTATTCGGCTACGTCTTGAAAAAGCTGGAATGTGAGCCCGCGCCAATGATCCTTGGCTTTATTCTGGGGCCAATGATGGAAGGTCATATGCAGCGGGCTCTGCTGATCTCGCGCGGGGATATATCTGTGTTCGTGCGCGAACCGATCAGTGCCGGATTGCTGGCTGTCGCTGCAGTGGCTCTGATTGTTGCGGTTTTGCCAAGCGTAAACAAAACCCGGAAAATCGCGATGGTTGATGATGACTAATCGGGGTGGGATCAGGGAATGGTGACAAAGGGCCAATTAAGGGGCGCGGCCCCTCACGATGCCTTTGCTAGGCAAAGGCATCGCACACCCCGGAGTATTTCTGGCAAAATGAAGAGGCTCGAAACTGCGTGTTTGGCACGTTCAGGGCTTGACGCGCTGCCGTTGTGCGCGTTTTTCTTTGCCGTCAATGAAGGGGTCGAGAATGGCACATCTGTGGGTCCGGGCGGAGCAACGCCTCAACGAAGATCGCGTCGGGCTAACGCCCGAGGGCGCGAGGGCGCTTTTGGACAAAGGCATCCGTGTCACGGTTGAGAAAAGCTCGGTGCGCGCAATCCCGATTGACGGTTACGTGGATGCAGGGTGCGAGATTGCGCCGGAGAACAGCTGGCCCGATGCGCCCGGGGACGCGATCATATTTGGGCTCAAAGAACTGCCCGAAGATGGCACCCCCCTGCACCATCGCCACATCATGTTTGGCCACGCTTACAAGGGCCAGCATTCTGGCAAGGCTTTATTGCAACGGTTCAAAGCGGGCGGCGGCACGCTGTATGATCTGGAATATCTTGTGGATGAGACCGGACGCCGGGTCGCGGCATTTGGCTATTGGGCGGGATATGCCGGCGCGGCGGTCACGCTCAAATCCTGGGCGGCGCAACAGCGCGGCGCGGTATGTGGGCCGGTTGGGGTTTATCCGGGCAAGGACGCACTTTTGGCGGAGCTTGGCGCAGAGCTGGATGCGCTGAACCGCGCGCGTCCCAGCGCCCTTGTCATTGGCGCATTGGGGCGTGTCGGTTCAGGCGCTGTGGGTTTGTTGTCGGCCATGGGATGTAGCGTCACCAAATGGGACATGGCCGAAACCGCAAGCGGCGGACCGTTTCCCGAAATTCTGGACCATGCGCTGTTCCTGAACTGCATTTTCGCCCGCCCCGGCACGCCGGTATTTGTTCCCAAATCTGCATTGTCCGCCCCTCGCGCGCTCAGCGCGATTGGCGATGTCGCCTGTGACCCGGACAGCGATTACAACCCCGTACCGGTCTATGATCGCGCTACCACATGGGACCAACCGGTTGTGCGCGTCGCCACTGTTCCGGTACTGGATGTGATGGCCATCGACAACCTGCCCTCAATGCTGCCGGTTGAAAGCTCTCAGGATTATGCGGCGCAATTGCTGAACACATTGTTGAGTGTCGACGACCTGTCCGGCGGGGTCTGGACACGGGCTGAGGCCGATTTTGTGCTCCACTCCAAAGAGCTTTAAAGACTGCCGGACACTTCAGCTTTGGGTGTCCGGCACTTGAAGGCGCATACGTTTATCCGGCTGCTGCGCCAATCCGCGCTGTTTTGCGCAGCCATTTTTCGACCAACCCGTCCTTTGGGTGGCTGGCCCCGCTAAACTGCGTGATCTTTAGCGGTTTTATGCCCACAAACCCCAAAATCTGACCTTTGAGCTGCACCATCATCGCATTGCGATAGAGCAACTGAAAGACCCAGCCGGGTGTGTCCGACAGCATCAGAACCCGCCCCGTCCGCCCACCCAGCAATGGCGCGGGCAAGCCCAACCGTGTGGTGTTGCGCGTATCAAACGCGAATCCCGGTAGAAACGCGCGGTCAAACAGACCTTTAAGCTTGGCGGGCACGCCCCCCCACCAGACCGGCGTTGCAATCACAATATGCTCGGACCACGCGATATCGTCCGTGACCTGCTGCAACGCGGGTTCCAGCGGCTTTTTGTTCACATAGCCGCCAAATCCGTAATCCGGGTCAAACTCCAGATCATGCAGATGCGTCAGCCGCACGTCATGGCCCGCGTCCCGTGCCGCGCTGGCATAGGTTTCGGCCATGCTTTTGGTCAGAGATGTTTTGGCCGGGTGGCCGTTCAATACATAAATGCGTTTGCCAGTCATGTCGGTATCCTCGAATCGCTTAAATTGACCATGGTCATTTTATTGATCAAAATACTGACCGCGGTCAATATAAAATTTGACCACGGTCAGTTAACGTGCGAAAACACCATATGGCCAGAGCAGCTCAAAAACGCACATTGGAAACCCGCGCCCGGCTTGTGGCGGCGGCAAACGCAGTCATAGACGAAGTGGGCTATCAGGGGCTTCGCGTCGAACATGTGGTGTTGCGGGCGGGCGTGGCCAAGGGTACGTTTTTCGCCCATTTCCGCGACAAAGACGCGTTGATGGAATTGCTGATCGGGTCACGAATCAACACATTTCTCGACCAGATTGAAACACTTCCGGCCCCGCAATCAGTTGACGATATGACAGACGCGCTGATGCCGATGATGCAATTCATGACATGTGAGCGGTATGTCTTTGATGTGATCATGCGCTATTCCGGCGCCGCCGCCTGCGAAGACATCGGGACCATCGCGACCACATTCGGACGCCAGATCGACGTCATGATCTCATGGCTGGCAGATGGTCCATTTCGCAAGGACATCAGCGCGGAATTGCTGGCCGAGGGCGTTCAGGCCTTTAGCGTTCAGGCCATGGCGCTGATCTTTTGTGCGCTGCACAACGAAACCGATCTGCGCGCCCGAATGACGCTCTACCTGAATGCCTGGCTGACACCTGCATCCTGGTAAAGCGCCGTCACACGACGCCGGGTGTGATGCCCTCGCCAATCAGGGTTTCGGTTTTTTAGACGGAAAAACAGCATCTTAAACCAGCTAACAGAGAGCAGGCATCAGCCACCGCGCACAAGACCGTCTTCAGCATCTGACAGGGACAGGCCAAGTTCTTCCATGCCGTTTTCCAGATGGTCCGACAAATGCGGTGTGCCCAGCAAATAATCCGACGTCGGCGTCGTCGCCTCTCGCTTGGCCGTCTGAATGGCTTCGGCCAGCTCGTCTGCGGCAAAGGCATCCCGTCCGACCCACATAACCGCCACAAGGCTCGCCTGTTCGTCTTCGTTCAACCGGTCAATAAAACCGCGCAATTCGCCTTCGGCCCGGTCCAGTTCCCGCGACATCAGCACAACCTGCGCCACTTTCCATGCGGTAATTTCAAGCATTTTGCGGCTCCTATCTGTTCGCCCACCCCCATCTCGCCCGAAAGCATGCACCCCGTCCTTGATCTTGCGCAAATCATTTTTCTGCGCCATCTGGCAGCGCCGATAACTGGACGCAGGGCAAAAACGGCACACACATCGCTTCAGGACATGTCGCGGCCCGGCTTATCGCCGCCAGCGCTCCCGCCCCTTTTCAACGCGGCAAGCCGCGCCTCAAAGCGTTGGGCATGGCGGCTGCGCCGCGGTTGCGCCTGACGGTCAGGTTTCCGATTTTGTCAGCGGAACCACCTTGCCGTCATCCGACGCCAGCTCTTCGAAATCAAAATTGTCCAGCCGCCGGGCACGTCGCCCGGCTTTGTCTGCGCTGATCTTGATGTCGGAAATATCCTTGGCCGCCTGCCCGAAATGCCGGTCCAGATTTTCCACCCGCGTGCCCAGCCGTTCTACATCTGTATAAAGCAGCCCCAGCTCGCGTCGGATCGACCCGGCCTGTTCCCGCATGCGTGCGTCTTTCAGGATCGCGCGCATTGTATTCAGCGTGGCCATGCAGGTCGTCGGAGACACAATCCACACACGCGCCGCAAACCCCTCGCGGACGAGTTCCGGGAAATTGGCGTGCAGCTCTGCATAAACCGCCTCGGACGGCAAAAACATCAACGCGCCATCTGCCGTCTCGCCTTCCAGAATATAGCGCTCGGAAATATCCTTGATGTGCTTTTTGACCGACGTGCGCAGCATACGCGCTGCTTCGTTCAGTTCGTGTTGCGTCTCGGCATTGCGCAGCGCTTCATACGCTTCCAATGGGAACTTGCTGTCAATCACGATGGGCCCGGGCGGGTTGGGCAAGTGGATCAGACAATCGGCGCGCTTGCCATTCGACAGCGTATGTTGCAGCGCATAGGAATCCTTGGGCAGCGCTTTGGACACAATATCGTTCAGCTGGATCTCGCCAAACGCCCCGCGGGTCTGCTTGTTGCTCAGAATGTCCTGAAGGCTCAGAACATCGCCCGACAATCGTGTGATGTTGTCCTGCGCCTTATCGATGGTCTTAAGCCGCTCTTGCAGTTCGCCCAATGAATGCGCTGTGCGCCGCGCTGACCCTTGCAGGTTCTCCGTCATCTGCTGGTTCACCAAAGCAAGCCGCTTTTCCATATGCTGCAACAGATTGGCCTGCGCCGCCGCTTGACTCTCGACCACTTGCGTCAGCCCGCCCGCAAGCTGTTGCTGCCCATCACCCAGCGCCTGCACCCGCTGTCCCAATGCGCCCATCTGGTGCGCCAGCGGCTCGGCCATTCGGGCAGAGCGACCCGCAGCGCGCACCGACAGAACCAACAGCACGATCACCACGGCGGCAATTCCCAGCCCGGCCACTTCGGCCCCGCTCAACGTATAATCTGCAATTGTGATCATTCCTGCCCTATCGTATTTGTCCGCCCGACCATCAGGTCGGGCCGTGTCATCCGGCCCCTCCGCGGGGGCGGGGGACACGCTTCAGGTTCGGCCAAACAGCCGTTCAATATCGCTCAGCTTCAGTTCCACATAGGTCGGACGCCCGTGGTTACACTGCCCCGAATGCGGCGTGGCTTCCATCTCGCGCAACAGCGCGTTCATCTCATCGGCCCGCATGCGCCGCCCGGACCGGATAGACCCGTGGCACGCGACCCGGCTCAGGATCGCTTCAATCCGCGCCTGCACCAAAAGACTTTCGCCCTGATCATCCAGCTCATCCAGAATATCCAGCACCATCGCCCGCGCATTCACCTCGCCCAGAATGGCAGGCGTTTCGCGCACCGCAATGGCCCCGCCGCCAAACGGTTCAAGCGTCAAACCCAGATTGGCCAGAGGTCCCTGCACCGCCAGTATCCGTGCGCAATCCCCGTCGCTCAGCTCCACAATTTCCGGGATCAAAAGCGCCTGCGCCGCCACACCGGTCTCAGCCATCTGGCGCTTCAGTTTCTCGTAAACCAACCGCTCATGCGCGGCATGCTGATCAACAATCACCATGCCCGTCGCGGTCTGGGCCACGATATAATTCTCATGCACCTGCGCGCGCGCCGCGCCCAGCGGCAAGCCCTCAGCCGGGGTGTCTGCGCCGACATCCTCTGCCTCATCCAATACCGGCTCGACCCGCGCACTAAAGGCACCGGACAGCTCGGAAAAGCCTGCCTCGGGCGCTGGCGCCTGTGCATTATAGGACGCAATTCTGGCGCCCAATGATGGCCGGTCCATCTGATACACCCGCGCCGGACCCGTTTGCTCGGGGCGCATCGCGCCCAGCGTCGCATCCGCCACCGTGCTTGATGCCCGGTGCCCCGCCTCGGCCAGCGCATGGCGCAACGCACTTACGATCAACCCCCGCGCAAGCCCGGGATCGCGAAACCGTACTTCGGACTTGGCCGGATGCACGTTCACATCCACCAGATGCGGATCACAGTCGATGAACAACGCCGCCGCCGGATGCCGGTCCCGGCTCAGAAAATCGAAATACGCGCCGCGCAACGCCCCAACCAGCAATTTGTCCTTGACCGGACGTCCGTTCACAAACAGATATTGCGCAACCGATGACCCGCGCGAATAAGTCGGCAAAGCTGCATAGCCCAGCAACCGCAACCCATGCCGCGTGGCATCAATCCTCAGCGCGTTTTCGGCAAATTCACGCCCCAAAATCGATGCCAGCCGCCCATGCAACGCGTCAAACAGATCGCCATTCTCCGCCTCAGCGCGAAAGGTCACGCGCCCCTCACCGCCGCCCGTCACGTCGCGCAATGTGAAGGCTATAAACGGCTCGGCCATCGCCAGCCGTTTTACCACATCTGTGATCGCCTGCGCTTCGGCCCGATCACTGCGCATGAATTTTAACCGTGCCGGCGTGGCATAAAACAGATCGCGCAATTCTACGATGGTGCCGGCAGACAACGCAGCGGGCCGCACCGCGCTCATCTGACCGCCTTCAACCGTGATTGAGGCTGCATCCGCCCGTCCAACGCGCGATGTGATGCTCAACCGTCCCACGGCGCCCAAAGACGGCAGCGCCTCTCCACGGAACCCAAATGTGTGGATGTCCAGCAAATCCGATCCGTCGATCTTGGACGTGGCATGGCGCGATAATGCCAGGGGCAATGCGTCGGCCTCAATGCCGCATCCATCGTCCGACACCCGGATCAACGTCTTGCCGCCATCGCCATAGGCCACGTCCACACGCCGTGCTCCGGCGTCGATGGCATTTTCAACCAGCTCTTTGACGGCAGAGGCCGGACGTTCCACCACTTCCCCGGCTGCAATCCGGTTGATAGCCGCGTCATCCAATTGGCGGATTACAGGCGTTTTTTCGCTTATGTTGGGGTCAGATAGAGGCATACCGCAAAACCTAGCACGTCAGGCCGCGATTCTGCCACACCTATTCGGCGCTATTATCAGCGTCGCGCGCCGCGTCCAGCCACGCCCGTATCTCGGACAATCGTGGGGTGATTTCATCCACATAGCCTGCCGGAAACGCCTCGGCCAGCCCCTTTAAATCCGGTGCCACTTGTTGAATGGCTGCCTCACGCAGCGTCGCGCCCTTGTCGGTCAGCCACACGCCCTTGGACCGCCCGTCTTTGGGGTTGGGCCGCATCTCGATTAACCCGCGTCGCTCCAGCCCGGCCAGTGTATTGGTCATGCTCGACTTTGCCACCTGAAAGGCGCGGGCAATCTGCAAAGGTGTCTGTCCGCCGCCCAGCCTTGCCAGATGGTTCAACACGCCAAACATCGGCGCACTCACCCCATCCGGCAGCCGCTTTTCCAACATCGTGCGGCTCAGCTGCGCGATGATGCCAATTTCAGTCAGGAACGAGAAATACGGGTTCTTCATACGAGGCAGACTATGTCAGGAAATCCTGTAATGCACGTCTTGGCGCGGGCGACAATTCCGCCTGCCCGGTGACCTTGCCCACACGCGCCAACATCTGCACCACCTGACCTGCCTCTGCCAGCTCGGCGTGGATCGCGCGATATGGCTCTGCAACCGCCTCGTATTCCTGCAACGATTGCTGGTTGGGATGCACCGACAATCCCAATCCGGTGGCGGCCAGGTTCATCCGCACATAAGCGCGCCCGGCATTCACCTGCGCCTCCCTCGAATTCCCGTCAGACACAATCCACAAATAGGCCGGGGTCGCGGTCATATCAGCCTGCATTTTCTGGATCTGCCCTTTCACGGCCATCGACTCGGGTTCGGGCATGACAGTTCGGTCAAACAGGCCTGTTTTGGACAATACCACGGGCACGGGCGACGTCACGGATATGCCGTCGCGATGCGCCAGAATTTCCTGGGTGCCGACGCGCAGCACACGCATGGATTCCATAAAGGCCCCCTCGGTCACCATCTCGATCTGCATGGCGCGGATCGCAATCTCACGCACCCGGGCAACCTCGGTCGGATCAGTGACAACGCCTGACAAAACGGAATGCCCCGCGGCTGCAGTGATCAGCGCGTCAGCTTCGCTTGCCGTCACCGGACGCGACACATCATACGCCCGCCGATCTGTGCGGCGCGCCAGAATCTGTGCAAACAGCGGGTCGCGCGTAACCTTTCGATCCGGCGTCAGCGTGATACGCACCGCGCGCCGCCCATCAAGAAACTCCCCGGGGGCGCCGTCAGGGAACAGCTCAAATTCGGCACGAACCCCCATGTCGCCAGCCGCCACTTTCAGAGTCTCAAGAAAGCATCCCAACCCCAACAATATCTGACGGCTATAAGGGTCCGTCTCGGGCAACAGACGGGTGGTGTCATGCCGGATTGTGATCGTATCCGGGTCTGACAGATCCGCAATCCACGGCTGCATATTGTGCGGATTGGGCGCGAGAATGGCATAAGACAAACACCGTTCGCGCAAATCTGCCACCTGCCCGGCCGAGCGCCACCCCTGCAAAGCCGCATCAGGCATCGCAACTTGAGACGCGTGAAACCATTTGGCCGCCCCCGCCGTGGTCGCCGCCAAAACAAGCCCGCCACCAGCAAGCCGTATGAATGATCTTCGGTTCATGACACACCTCATTAGTTCGATATCGAATTAAATAATACGATATCGAACTAAAATCAAGATATAGATTGTTTCTTTGTGGATGCCCCGGCAATCGACCACGTCTAACCGTAGATGCAAGGTCTCGTTCCAGTTCTTATTTCTGCGTGCCATCCGGCAAAGCCCGACACCTGCGTCAATTCACACGTTGATCCATTCGATAGATTGAATATATCAATTCCCACGCAGCCCAAATTGCGCGGGCCGGGCCACCCTGCCGCCCGCAGAACACCAGTCGCACCGGATCAAGGATCAAGCCAATGGACATCAAGACCATCACCGCCCAACTCTCGGTTTCTCCTCAGATCACCCCGGCCGAGGTCAGGGATCTTGCAGCAGCCGGGTTCCGCTCGATCATCTGTAACCGTCCCGACGGCGAAGCGGCGGATCAGCCAACCTTTGAAGAGATCGAAACTGCTGCGAAAGCCGCGGGGATCGAAGCGCGGTATCTGCCGATCGTTTCAGGCAAGGTTCAGGACGAAGACTCCGACGAATTTGAACACGCGCTTTTGGAACTGCCCGGGCCGGTATTTGCCTATTGCCGCACCGGCACCCGCTCGGCGACACTCTGGTCGCTGGCGCAGGCGAAAACCATGGAGCCAGCGGCCATTCTGGCGGCCACCAAAGCGGCCGGGTATGATATGGCGGGTGTGGTGCGGCGCATCGTAAACGGCGGCAAAACACCAACTGATGCAGCCGACGCAGCCTTTGACGTGGTGATCGTGGGCGGGGGCGCGGCAGGCATCGCCGTGGCGTCGTCACTGTTGTCACGCAAACCCGGGCTGGACGTTGCAATAATCGATCCGGCGGATATTCATTATTATCAACCCGGCTGGACCATGGTCGGCGGCGGGGTTTTTGACGCGGAAACCACCGCCAAGACCATGGGCTCGCTGATCCCCAAAGGGGTGCACTGGCTCAAATCCGCAGTCGCGGCTTTTGAACCCAAAGACAACGCCGTCATTCTGGATGGTTGCCGGGTGGTGAAATACAACCGCCTTGTGGTGTGTCCGGGGCTCAAGCTGGACTGGCACGGGGTTGACGGGCTAGTCGAAACGCTGGGCAAAAACGGGGTTACGTCAAATTATCGCTATGATCTGGCGCCTTATACGTGGGAACTGGTGCGCGGTCTCAAAAAGGGCCGCGCGCTGTTTACACAGCCGCCCATGCCAATCAAATGCGCCGGCGCGCCGCAAAAGGCGCTCTATCTGTCGGCCAATAACTGGGAAACCATGGGGGTTCTCAAAGACATCGATGTCCAGTTCATGAATGCTGGCGGTGTGCTGTTTGGTGTCAAAGATTACGTGCCCGCGCTGATGAACTATATCGAGCGCTACAATGCGGATCTGAATTTCTTCCACAATCTGGTTGCGGTGGACGGCCCGGCCAAAACGGCAACTTTTGCGGTGAAGAAACCCGATACGGACCCGGAAACCGTGACGGTCGAGTTTGACATGATGCATGTCTGCCCGCCCCAGACAGCCCCGGATTTCATACGTGTCTCACCACTGGCGGATGCAGGCGGGTGGGTCGATGTCGACCAATCCACACTGCGCCACAAAGAGTATGACAATGTCTGGTCGCTGGGCGATGTGATGAACGCCCCCAACGCCAAAACCGCCGCCGCAGCGCGCATGCAGGCCCCGATTGTTGCGGAAAACCTTGTCGATGACATCAACGGCATGTCCCCGACTGCCATCTATAACGGCTATGGGTCCTGCCCGCTGACGGTCGAGCGCGGCAAGATTGTGCTGGCAGAGTTTGGTTATGGCGGCACGTTGCTGCCGTCTTTCCCAAAATGGCTGATCGATGGCACCAAACCCACCCGCGCGGCGTGGATCCTCAAGGAACAGATCCTGCCCCCGGTCTATTGGAAGGCGATGTTGCGCGGCAAGGAATGGATGGCCAAGCCAGAGAAAGTATCGGCCAGCTGATTTCTGTAAGGCACGCAGATCGTAATCCAGCGGCGTGCGCTTTGCGCACACAGGTTTAGTGAATTGGCACCCGGCCTTACGCGTCTTGATACAAGTGACGCATGTCGGGCCCTTCAACGGTGTACATATGCACCCAGATATAAGCGTGCTGGAACGCCGCCACGATCAGCGCCTGCCATGATCCCAGCAACAGCGCAAAGGCCCACAGTCCCAGAAATCCAAAGGTGTACATAGCGTTTTGGGACCAGCCAAACGCGCCCTGGCGTACAATTGGCATATCTGCGTAGTGATCATAGAAATGGTCCCCACCTAACGCGCGTTCAAAGCTGAAATAGCGTTTCACACAATACATCGTATAGGCCGACAGCCCCAAAAACACCGCGCCCAATGGTATGCCGATCCAGACCGGCACCCCAAGGCTGCCCCGGTCCAGCACCGCTACGATCAGGATCGTGACCGGACGCGCGACCAACAGCGGAAAGAACAACATACCCCAGACCTGCAAGTCCCCCTCTTCGAACATCCGGGTCATCAGGCGGCGATGCAGTTGCAGGCGAAACACCACTGCCACCATGACTTGATGCAGCACCGCCAACCAGATCGACACCCACGCCCAGCACAGGCTGTCCATCCACAATAAACCGCGCTGCCCGGTCTGCCCCTGCAAGAACCACGCCGCCCCCGCCAGCATAAATCCCAGAATGATCAGGTGCTGGCCCTGACCTTCGAAAATCTGCGCCCAGCTTGATTTGCTTCGGATCTCTCTGAGGGTCGCCATGCTGTCTGTCCTTTGCCCATGATCGCTGAATGATCGTCAGATGTGACGCTTGCGTCAATGTATCTGACGGGCCAAAATGGGGCATGGACATCAAAAAGAGCTACACCCTGCCTTTTCCGGTGGATCAGGTCTTTGCCGCGTGGATTTCATCGGACACCGTGATTGCACCGGCCAGCCGGATGTTGGTCGAGCCGGCCCCCGGCGGGCGATATCAGCTGTTCATGGAGGGGCCCGACGGCGGCGCGTCAACGCTGGGTGTGTTCCACAAGGTCGAGCACAATGCGCGCCTGATCTATACGTGGGAATGGAACGGCGATGGTGCGGTGTCCCTGATCGATGTCACATTCCGGGCCAATGAGGGTGGCACTGTCATCACCCTGGCGCATCGCGGGTTTACTTCGGCGGACAGCGCGAACATGCATGACAGTGGATGGGACGCTTATATATCCGGGCTGGTCGCATTTTTGGGAAAACGATGACAGAGACGCGGCAATCTGGTCTCTTCACTTATTCCTTTTATTGAATACATAAGAGCGACACCCTGTGACAGCCCCGGAATTGCCCATGTCTCTGCACCGCCCGTCCCGCGCCCAGCTGGAACGCCACCTGCCCATTCTGCAATGGGCCAAATCTTATGATCGCGACACACTGACATCTGACGGTGTCGCCGCCGTGATTGTCACCATCATGCTGATCCCCCAGTCTTTGGCCTATGCGCTTTTGGCCGGGTTGCCGCCGGAAATGGGGCTTTATGCGTCAATCCTGCCATTGGTCGCCTATGCCATCTTTGGCACCTCGCGGGCATTGGCGGTTGGACCTGTGGCCGTGGTCTCGTTGATGACTGCTGCCGCCATTGGCAATCTCGCATTGCAAGGCACGGCGGAATATATCGCCGCTGCAATCACGCTGGCCTTTATCTCGGGTGTGATCCTGATCGTTATGGGGGTGTTTCGGCTCGGGTTTCTCGCGAATTTCCTGTCTCACCCGGTGATAGCAGGCTTTATTACCGCTTCTGGCATCCTGATTGCCACCAGCCAGATGAAACACATTCTGGGCGTCGATGCGCATGGCCACAGCCTGACCACATTGCTCAGCTCGCTGGTGTCCCATCTGCCCGATACCAATCTGATCACGCTTGGCATCGGGGCCGGCACAATCTGGTTTCTGTTCTGGGTGCGCAAAGGGCTGAAACCGCTTTTGCTGGGCACGGGTATGCCGCCAGGGCTGGCCGAAGTTCTGGCCAAGGCTGGTCCGGTTGCGGCGGTCGCTGTGACCACGCTGGCGGTCTGGGGGTTTGATCTGACCAATCACGGCGTGCGCATTGTCGGGCAGGTTCCGACCGGTCTGCCACCATTAACGCTGCCCGGGTTTTCGACGGAAATCTGGTCGTCGCTGTTTGTGTCGGCCCTGCTGATTTCGGTCATTGGATTTGTTGAATCCGTTTCGGTTGCCCAGACGCTGGCCGCCAAAAAACGCCAGCGAATCGTGCCTGATCAGGAACTGATCGGGCTGGGGGCGTCCAACATCGCCTCGGCGCTGTCTGGCGGATATCCCGTCACAGGCGGCTTTTCCCGCTCGGTCGTCAACTTTGATGCTGGCGCAGCCACCCCCGCCGCCGGGGCGTTTACTGCTATAGGCATCGGGCTTGCCGCGCTGTTGTTGACACCCTTGCTGTTCTTTTTGCCCAAAGCGACGCTGGCAGCAACGATCATTGTCGCGGTCTTGTCGCTGGTCGATTTTTCCATCCTCAGCCGGACATGGACCTATTCCAAGGTCGATTTTTCCGCAGTCGCCGCCACCATTCTACTGACGTTGGGCTTTGGCGTCGAAGTGGGCGTGTCAGCAGGTGTGATCCTGTCGATTGGACTGTTTCTCTATAAGACCTCGCGCCCGCATGTTGCCGAGGTCGGGCTGGTGCCCGGCACTCAGCATTTCCGCAATATCCTGCGCCACAAGGTCGACACCACGCCCAGCCTTGTCACGCTGCGCATCGACGAAAGCCTGTATTTCGCCAATGCGAGATATCTGGAAGATTACATCAACAACCGGGTTGTCTGCGACGCACCGATCCGGGACGTGGTGCTGATGTGCTCTGCGGTGAACGAGATTGACATGAGCGCGCTGGAAAGCCTTGAAGAGATCAACCACCGGCTTGGCGACATGGGTATCGCGCTACATCTGTCAGAGGTCAAAGGGCCGGTGATGGACCGCCTGAAGCGCAGTGCTTTCCTGGAGGATCTGACCGGGCGAGTGTTCCTGGCACAATATGATGCATGGAAAGCGCTGAGTGCACCGGAAACGCCTGTGGCGGCCTGAGTGTCGGAGCCTGCGGCGCGAGTATTTTTGGCAAAATGAAGCGCGCGGCGTCAGTGTGCCGGGGCCCCGGCGCGTGTGCGGCATGGAGCAAACAGCGCTGTAAGCGCCAGGATAATGCCCGAGACCGTCGCAATCATACCGGCCGCGCTGACCGCGTTGTCAAAGCCAAGCCACAGTGGCCCGTAACCTGCCAGAACATAGCCCAGCACCGCCGAAATCACCGCAAACGCCACGCTCCACGCAATTTGCACCTCAAGCCGGTTGGTCATCAGGCGGGCCGCCGCCGGGGGGCAGATGAACATTGCGATCACGATGATCGAGCCGACCGCATCAAACGCCGCCACTGCGGCCACCGCCGCGACAATCACCAGCGCCAGACCAATCCAGCCGGTGCGCATGCCCAGCGTCTGTGCAAAGCCTTCGTCAAAGGTCGACAGTTTAAGAGGCCGCCAGAACAGCCATGTAAAGGCAATCACCACTAGTAATGTCAGCGCAATACGGATCAGCTCAATTGGCAGCCCGGCCAATGCAACCGGGTCCAGCAAGCTGTGCCAGCCCATTGCGTCCAGCCAGATCAGGCTTTCCAGATTGCCATAAAGCGCATGTTCCACATCCAGATGCACAGCGGACGTATCGGATTGTTCCAACAGCAACACACCGGCGGCGAACATTGACGTAAACGTCAGCCCCATGGCCGCGCCCGGCTCGATCCGACCCAACCGGCGCACAGCCTCGATCAGCACAACAGCCACAACCGATGCCAGCGCGGCACCGATCATCATGGGCCACGCCGACACCACGCCGGTAAACAGGAACGCCACCACGATACCGGGCAGCACCACATGGCTGATTGCATCGCCGATCAGGGCCTGCTTGCGCAGCACCAGAAAGTTGCCCGGCAAGGCACAGGCCACAGCCGCAAAGATGCCGATCAGCAGCGGGGTCAGCGACAGGGGGACAAATTCAGCGCCGTTCATGCCACGACTCCTTTGGGGCCACCCATCCGCAAATCGATCTCGTCGATCTGGTCCGCGGTCAAAACCGTTTCGATCTCGCGCAGCCCGTCGTAAAGTGCTGCGGCGCTTTCAAACGACTGATCCGCGCGGATCAGCTCCCAGCGTTTTTCATCGCGCAGCGCCTTGGCCGCGCGGGCCTTGCCGGCCTCGGTTGGCACACCATCCGGCAGCGCCAGCCCGGCACGCCGCAACAGGCGCAAAGTGTAGGATTCATAAATCGGCTGGCCTTGCGCAAGCGCCAGCAAGCCCTGACGTAAATGCACCCGGCGCTGGAACCGGCCATGGCGCAGCACGGCGGCCAGCACGCCCCGGTTTGGTGCCAGAAACAGCGACACCGCAAACATCGCAAAGCTGACCAGCACAATAATCGGCCCGGTTGGCAGCGCTGGCGCAATGGCCGAGATCGCCGCGCCGACCCACGCCGCCACGCCGCCGCACAGGCCAGAAATCAGCGCGACGCGGTCGGTTCGGTCGGTCCAGAACCGTGCCGTAACCGGTGGAATAATCAACATCGCCACGATCAGGATCAGCCCGACGATTTTCAAACCAACCACAGTCACAGCCATCGCCAGCCCCATTATGGCCAGATCGATGCGCGCCACATCAACACCGCTTGCAGCGGCAAATTCCGGGTCAAACGCCACCAACCCCATAGGTCTGCGCAACAACAACACAAGCACCAGCGTCGCAGCGCCACCCCCGGCAATCACCATTGCGTCGTTCCACAACATGCCCGCTGTTGATCCCAACAAGAAGCTCTCTAACCCGGCAGCACGCCCCGAGCTCATGGTTTGAATGATGGTCAAAAGCACGATGCCAAATCCGAAAAACACCGACAGCACCGACCCGATGGCCGCATCTTCGGCCAGCCGTGTGCGCCGGGTCAGCCAGCTGACGCACAGCAGCCCCAGACCGGCAGAAATCGCAGAGCCCAACAGCAACCCGGGCAGGTTGCGCCCGTCACCACCAAAATACACCATAATCATGAAGGCCAGCCCAACGCCCGGCAACGTGGCATGGCTGATCGCATCGCTGACCAGTGCCCGCTTGCGCAGGAACAGGAACGTGCCCGTCACCCCGGCAGCCACACCCAGAAAGCACGCCCCAATGGTGACCAGAGTGGCGTTATAGCCCAGCTGCAGGCTTAGCGCGTCCCACAACATGGGTCAGCTCGCAGTCAATGCCAGCTGATCAATCTGACCGGTGGCCAGACGTCCGCCATAGGCTTTGTCCAGATTTTCAGAGGTAAAGGCCGCAGCCACAGAGCCTTCGGCAATCTTGCGCGTGTTGATCATGAACACACGGTCAAAATACTCGTGCACTGTGGACAGATCGTGATGCACGGCAACCACTGTCTTGCCCTCTTCGCGCAGGCCTTTAAGCACCGAAATGATCGCCTTTTCCGTGGCAGCATCCACCCCGGCAAACGGCTCGTCCAGCAAATAGAGATCAGCCCCCTGCGCAAGCGCACGCGCCAGAAACACCCGCTGTTGCTGACCGCCCGAAAGCTGCCCGATCTGACGGTCAGCAAAATCCACCATGCCCACGCGCTCCAGACAGGCGGTTACCTTGTCCAGATGTACCTGACGCACCCGGCGCAACAGGCCCAGTTCGCGGTACAGCCCCATCAGGACAACATCGATCACGCGCGTCGGGAAGTCCCAGTCCACGCTGGCCCGCTGGGGCACATACGCAATGCGGTGACGCTGATGCTTCAGCGATTTCCCAAACACCAGCGCATGCCCGGCCAAAGGCCGCACAATACCCAGCGCCGCCTTAAGCAGGGTCGACTTGCCGGCACCGTTTGGCCCTATGATGGCTGTCATCGCGCCTTCCTGCACGGTCATATCGACAGAGAAAACAACCGGCTTCTGACCATAAGACACGGTCATGCCACGCACGACCAGCGGGCTGTTATTGGTCTCTTCCGCGCCTGGGACAACGCCCAGATTAGATGCCAGTTCAACGCTCATAAAATCAAAATCCCGCTGATAATTTATCTTGCATGCCACGTGCGGGCGGCGTGCCACCCAAGGCGCCGGCAATCACGGTCACGTTGTGATCGATCATACCAACATACGTGCCCTCATAGGTGCCATCTTTGCCCATCGCGTCGGAAAACAGCTCGCCACCAATCACAACATCATGGCCCCGCGCCGCGGCGCCTTCGCTCAGGGCCCGGATCGACCGATCCGATACAGAGCTTTCCACAAAGACTGCACCGATATTGCGATCAACCAGCATGTCCACCAGCTCACCAATCCGGTTCAGACCGGCCTCGGATTGCGTGGAAATGCCTTGAATACCCAGCACCTCAAACCCATAGGCCCGGCCGAAATACCCAAACGCATCATGCGCCGTCAGCAACACGCGCGCCTCGTCGGGTACGCTGCCAAGCGTGCTGTCGCCATACTGGCTCAACCGGTCCAGACCTTCGATAAAGGCCGTCGCGTTGGCGGCGTACTTCCCGGCGTTCTTGGGGTCTTTCTCGCTCAAAGTGTCGCGAATATGCGCGCTCACAAAGACCCACAGCTTGGGGTCCATCCACACATGCGGATCATACTTTTCGGCATAATCATCATGCCCCTTAAGCATATCCCGCGGCAGCGTATCCGTGACCGCAACAACATTGCCGCGTGTTTCCAGCTTGTGGAAAAAATCTTCCATCTGCGCTTCAAGATACAGCCCGTGCCACAACACAAGATCGGCGCGGGTCATGGCGGCAATATCGGTCCGTGTCTGGCGATAGGCATGCGGATCAACACCCGGCCCCATCAGCGCCTTAACCTCAACCGCGTCCCCACCAATCTGACGTGTGGTATCAGCGATCATTCCCGTGGTTGCGACCACAGACAGCTTGTCCGCCGCCCAACCCGGAGCCGCGAGCAACGCCGCGCCGACAAATCCGGCCGCCAGAATACCACGTCTTGTGATTCGCATTGGTCTACCTCTTTGGTGTTCGTATTGAATATGAGAACCATTCTCAAGGAAGTCAACGCAATTGAGAATTATTCTCAACTAAATTCTGATCATTTGGTCAAATAAATTCACCCCACCGCCTCACTCTGCTTGAAAAGCGCGCGGCACCATGACACGGTGAGGTCTGTTTTTATTCAGGATGGACTCATGCAGACGCCCACCATGACAGCCACCGGACATCAGCTTCCGACAGCGCTGGAACCCCGCAATCCCGGCATGGCGCTTGATCTGGAATGGGTGCGCAGCGCTCAGGCCAACACCTCTGCCATCGAACGGCGCGCCAAAACGTTGCCGGGGCGGCGATCCGTGAAAAAAGACTATCAGGCCGCGTGGCTGTGCCGCGCCATCTCTTGTATTGACCTGACCACGCTGTCCGGCGACGACACCCAGGGCCGCGTGCAACGACTGTGCGCCAAGGCCCGCCAACCCGTACGTGCCGACATTCTGGATGCGCTTGGCATGCAGGGCCTGACCACCGGGGCGATCTGCGTCTATCACGACATGATCGAAACCGCCGTGGACGCGCTCGCGGGCTCAGGCATCCCTGTGGCAGCAGTCTCAACCGGCTTTCCGGCGGGCTTGTCCCCGTTTCATCTGCGCGTTGCCGAAATTAGCGAAAGCGTCAAAGCCGGAGCGCAGGAAATCGACATCGTGATCACCCGACGCCATGTCCTGCAAGGCAACTGGCAGGCGCTTTATGACGAAATGCGCGCCTTTCGCGAAGCCTGTGGCGAGGCCCATGTCAAAGCCATTCTGGCCACCGGGGAACTCGGCACGTTGCGCAATGTTGCCCGTGCGTCGCTGGTGTGCATGATGGCCGGGGCCGATTTCATCAAGACATCCACCGGCAAAGAAGGCGTCAACGCCACCCTGCCCGTGTCACTGGTGATGATCCGCGCCATCCGCGACTATTACGACCGCACGGGCTATCGCATTGGCTATAAACCGGCGGGCGGTATTTCCAAAGCCAAAGACTCGCTGGTCTATCTGTCACTGATCAAAGACGAACTTGGCGACCGCTGGCTGCAGCCTGACCTCTTCCGCCTTGGCGCTTCGTCCCTTTTGGGCGACATCGAACGCCAGCTCGAACACCATGTGACCGGCCACTACTCGGCCAACTACCGCCACGCATTGGCCTAAGGACACGCTCATGACCGTCAAAGAAATCTTCGAGTCCATGGACTATGGCCCTGCCCCGGAATCCGCTGCAGATGCCCTTGCGTGGATTGTCGATCAGGGGGCTGCCTTTGGTCAGTTCATCAACGGCACGTGGACCGAACCGCGCCAGGATTTTCAGTCAAAGAACCCGGCCAATGGCGAAACGCTGGCGGACCTGACCCAGGCCTCTCAGGACGAGATCGACGCCGCCGTATCCGCCGCGCGCAAGGCTCAGCCCAAATGGGAAAAGCTGGGCGGACATGGCCGCGCCAAAACCCTCTATGCCATCGCGCGCTTGTTGCAGAAACACAGCCGCCTGTTTGCGGTGCTGGAAACGCTCGACAATGGCAAACCAATCCGCGAAAGCCGCGACATCGATATTCCTCTGGTCCAGCGCCATTTCTACTATCACGCCGGCATGGCCCAACTGATGGAAAGCGAACTGCCCGACGCTCAGGCATTGGGTGTGTGTGGCCAGATTGTTCCGTGGAACTTCCCCCTGCTGATGCTGGCATGGAAGGTCGCACCAGCGCTGGCCATGGGCAACACCGTGGTGCTGAAACCCGCCGAATACACCTCGCTGACCGCATTGCTGTTTGCCGACATCTGCCATCAAGCCGGTGTTCCCGCAGGTGTGGTCAACATTGTCACCGGCGACGGCGCGGTTGGCGAAATGATCACCGCGCATCCCGACATCGACAAGATCGCCTTCACTGGCTCGACCGATGTGGGGCGCAAAATTCGTCAGTCCACCGCAGGTTCCGGCAAAGCGCTCACACTCGAACTGGGTGGCAAGTCGCCCTATATTGTGTTCGACGATGCTGACATCGACTCTGCCATCGAAGGGTTGGTGGACGCCATCTGGTTCAATCAGGGTCAGGTCTGCTGCGCCGGGTCGCGCCTGTTGGTGCAAGAAGGCATTGCCGACCGGTTCTATACCCGGCTCAAAGCGCGCATGGACGGGCTGCGCCTTGGCAATCCGCTGGACAAATGCATCGATGTCGGTGCCGTGGTGGACCCGGTGCAATTGCAGACCATCACTGACATGGTGTCGACCAACACCGATGGCGAAACCTATCACGCCAATGTCGACATGCCCGTCGAGGGCTGTTTCTACCCGCCCACACTGATCACCGGCCTCGCGCCCTCCGCGCGCCTGATGCAAGAGGAAATCTTTGGCCCGGTGCTGGTCTCGACCACGTTCCGCACGCCCGCCGAAGCGGTCGCGCTGGCCAATAACACCCGCTATGGGCTGGCCGCCACGCTGTGGAGCGAAAACATCAACCTCGCGCTCGACATCGCGCCAAAACTGGTCGCCGGGGTGGTCTGGGTCAACGCCACCAACCTGTTCGACGCCGCCGCCGGGTTTGGCGGCACCCGTGAAAGCGGCTTTGGCCGCGAAGGAGGCTGGGAAGGCCTTGCCGCCTATACAAAACCCAAAGGCGCAACCAAACCGCTGAAACCCCTGGCTGCGCTTTCGGGCGACAAAGGCCCGGTCGACCCACTTGACCGCACGCCCAAGCTCTATATCGGCGGCAAACAAACCCGCCCGGATGGCGGCTATTCGCGCGCGGTTTACGGCAAAACCGGCGCTCTGCTCGGACAGGCGCCAATTGCCAATCGCAAAGACGTACGCAACGCCGTCGAAGCCGCTCAGGCGGCCAAGGGATGGTCAGGCACCACCGGCCACCTGCGCGCTCAGATCCTTTATTATATTGCCGAAAACCTGTCTGCCCGCGCGGGCGAATTTGCCAGCCGCCTAAACGCTCTGACCGGAGGGCGCTCTGGCGCGAAAGAGGTCGACACCGCCATCCAACGCCTCTTTACCTGTGCGGCCTGGGCCGACAAATACGACGGTCAGGCACATGGCGTACCGATCCGGGGTGTCGCTTTGGCGATGAAAGAACCTGTGGGCGTGATCGGCGCTCTTTGCCCTGACGAAGCCCCTCTGCTGGGCCTTGTTTCGGTCATGGCGCCAGCCATCGCGATGGGCAACCGGGTTGTGCTTGTCGCGTCAGACCCGTTTCCACTTGCCGCGACCGATTTCTATCAGGTGCTGGAAACCTCGGATGTGCCAGCGGGTGTGGTCAATATCCTCACCGGCCCGCACGGCGACCTCGCCAAACCGCTGGCAGGTCATATGGATGTCGACGCACTCTGGTCGTTTTCCTCTACCGACCTCGCCGCCACCATCGAACGCGAAAGTGCAGGCAATCTGAAACGCACATGGGTTAATAATGGCGCTGCGCGCAACTGGTCCCACGACGACAGCCGCGCGTTCCTGCAAGCGTCCACTGAGATCAAAAATATCTGGATCCCCTACGGGGAATAGAACGGCATCGTAGGTCGGACAAATTTGTCCGACCTACCTCCGGGTCACACCCCGTCAGGCTTGCCCACAACCACAAATTTCAGCGCATCCGGGTCCAGCAATTCGCCAGCCACCCGGTTGACGTCTTCCAACGTCACCGCATCCACCTTGGCATTGCGGGTTGCGATGTAATCAATTGGCATCTGATCCACCTGCATGCCCACCATGATCTTGGCAATCGATCCATTGCCGTCAAATCGCAACGGATAGGCTCCCGTCAGCAACGCCTTGGCATCCGCCAGTTCCTTTGCGCTCACTCCGGTCTCAGCCATGCGCGCCCATTCAGCACGGATCACTTCAATCGCCTCTCCGATCCGGTCATTCGCCGACGCCACGCTGCCCAGATACAGGTTCGCCAGATCCTTAAGCACCAGGTACGAATAAACCCCATAAGTCAGTCCACGTTTCTCGCGCACTTCGGTCATCAGACGGCTTTCAAATCCACCCCCACCCAAAATGGTGTTCAGCAGATAAGCCGCAAAAAAATCCGGATCGTCGCGGTGAATTCCCGGCTGCCCAAACAGCGCGACAGATTGCGGCGTCTCAAACTCGACCACCTCTACCCCACCATCCAGCGTCACTACCGCGGCCTCTGGCATAGGCGCCCCGGTCTCCGGCAGCGCGCCCAGCAACTGATCCAGCATCGGACCCAGCTCTTCGACTGTAATATCGCCCACCGCCGACACATAGAGCCGATCCCGGGCCAGCGCACCCTGATGGGCCGCCACAATATCCTCACGTGTCAGCGCGGTCACGCTTTCCACTGTTCCAGCCCCGTCAGAGCCATACGGATGATCCCCGAAAACCAGCGCATTAAATCGCTTTCCGGCGATCTCATCCGGGTCGGTCGCGCTGGAACGGATCCCGCTCAGAACCTGCGTGCGCACCCTGTCCACGGCCACCTGCGGAAAAGTCGGTTCAATCAGCGACAAGCGCAGCAATTCCAGCGCCTCATCCTGATTTTCCGTCAGAAAGCGCGCTGAAATCGCCACGGCGTCATCATGGCTGTCATACCCCAGTTGAGCGGCCAACGCTTCGCTGGCACGGGCAAACCCTTGTGCGTCCAGATCCCCGGCACCTTCTTCCAAAAGCCCGACCATCAGGTTGGTGGCCCCGCGTTTGCCCGGCGCATCCAGAGACGTACCGCCCTTGAACCGCAGTTCCAGCGCAACAAAGGGAATGGAAGGTTCCTCAACCAACCACGCCTTGATCCCGCCGGGCGAAGTGACCTCTTTGATCTCAATGCCCGCCACCGCCGGAAAGGCCGCGAAAAAGCCGACAATTACCAATGCAAACCGGATCATTGCGTGACCTCCTCTTGTGCCATCAACCACCCGGTGACCGAGCGTTTTCTGTCAAATACGTCCCGTGCAGCGGCAATGATGTCGTCGCCGGTCACCGCCTGCAACACATCAGGCCACGCCTGTATATCTTCAATCGTCAACCCGGATGTCAGCGCACGGCCATAGCGATTGGCCAACCGCTCAACGTCATCACGCGCATAAACCTGACTGGCGCGCAGCTGCATCTTGATCCGCTCAAGCTGATCTTCATCAACCCCGGTCTCCAGAAACTCGGCCACAACCTCGTCCATCACGTCTTCGGCTTCCTGCAACGACACCCCCGGCACCGGCACAACCGTCAGGTTGAACGTGGTCTCGTCCAGCGATGTGCCGCTGTACCACGCCCCGGAATAGACCACCTGCTTGCGTTCAAATTGCAGTTTCTGGTTCAAAACAGATGTCTGCGATCCGCCCAGAACTTCGCTCAGCAACGTCAACGCGGCGGCTGTTTTCTGGTCGCCCGGATTGCGCTCGGGCGCCAGATAGGACCGTGTCACATAAGGTTGCGATACACGGGCATCTTCGAAAATCATACGCCGGGGAGATGTCTGGGGTGGCTCTTTGGTGCGCGCACGTGCTGGTAAGTCCGGGTTGGCCGGGATGGCGCCGTAATATGTCTCGGCCAATGCCCTGACTTCATCTGGCTGCACATCACCGGCAACCACCAGAATGGCGTTATTGGGCGCGTAATACGTGCCGTAATAGCCCAGCGCATCTTCCAGAGACAGCTCTTCCATCTCGTGACGCCAGCCAATGATCGGCACACCATAGCGATGGTTGTAATACTGCACTGCGCCCATCTGTTCGCGGAACAGCGCGCCGGGGCTGTTTTCCACACGCATATTGCGCTCTTCAATGATCACATCCCGCTCGGTCAGGATTTCTTCCTCACTAAGGCGGATATTGACCATCCGGTCGCTTTCCATCGTCATCATCAGCTCTAACCGGTCGGTGGCCACGCGCTGAAAATAGGCGGTGTAATCCAGACTGGTAAACGCATTGTCACGCCCGCCATTCGCCGCCACTGTCGCCGAAAACTCGCCTGACTCCAGCTTGTCCGTGGCCTTGAACAACAGATGTTCCAGAAAATGCGCCACGCCAGACACGCCGGGTTTTTCATCTGCGGAACCCGCGCGATACCAGACCATATGCATGACAACCGGGGCGCGGTGATCTTCGATCACCACCACCTGCATGCCATTGTCCAAGGTGAAATCCGTTACCAGATCATTGGCCCATGCAGGCAGCGCGATCAGCGCGGCCCCCAGTGCCAAAGCAAATCTTCGCATCATTCCCGCGACTCCCTGTCCAACTCGTTTCACACAAATAGTTACGCCCGATCCCGACGGCTGCAAGGGCGTAAACGCAGATGTGAGATGACGATTTCGTTCAGGTTTAGCCCGGAGGCGCTGCAGGCGTCCGTGCACCGGAAGACCGCCAGCGCCACCACTCGTCATACGAGTTCAGCTGTTGACGGTTATAAACCTCGTTATAGCGGTCCTGCTTACCAATTCTAAAGTTCGTAAACCGGCCACGTCTCTTGCGGAAGGCGTCGTCTTCGGCAAGCACGGTCTGGCGGATATCCGCCGCACGTCCGTTGCGCGACGTATAACTGACCAGCGCACCGTCGGATTTTCCGATGGTCTGCTTGTTATTGCGGGCGGTCCGCGACCCGCCCAGTGCAACAACCGCATCGCCCATCGGGTCAAGATCGGTAATGTTGCCCTGCCCCGGTGTCGGAGGCGGCAATGCAGCGTAATTCTCGGGTTGCGTCAATGGCTTGCCCGGCATCACCAGAAACTCGTCCGGACCGTCGCCCGTCGAACTTAGCTGGCGCACACCCTTGTCACTGCTGCACGCAGCCAGAGCCAGACCCAAACCAACAATCAATATACGCGACATGCGCATCGCATACCTCCTGCAAACTTGCGCTCAGCTTTACCGTATCACACCGGAAACGTCACGCCTCTCTTTTGCCACCACCAAATATCACCAGCCCCAACGCACCGGCGAAAATCCAGACATCCGCCAGATTGAACGCATAGGGGTTGTTGATGCCACAACAGGACATGTTCAAAAAGTCTGCAACCGCCCCGTACAGCAGCCGGTCAATCACATTGCCCAGCGCACCGCCAATCAAAAAACCGGCACTGATCAGCCCCCATTTTCCGGGCGGTTCACGACGCACCCAGAACACAACAAACACCGAGATCATCAATGCAACTGCGATCAGAATCCAACGCGCCGCCTCGGCATTGTTGGCAAACAGGCCAAAGTTGATGCCCTTGTTCCACGCCATATGAAACTGCAGCAACGGCGGCAGCACATCGATGTGCAGCACCTCACGCAAATTCATTGCGTGCACGACCACATACTTGCTGGCCTGATCCGAAATAAAGGCCCAGAAACCTGCCCAGAATACCAGACGCATCGCGCCCCCTTTCTGCCTCTCAGCGAAGCTGCGCGCCCCTTTTTTCAGAGGCTTACGCATTTCATTTTTGGCTTAACCCCGGGCAGATCGGGGTCTGGCGAATTGTTCCGCGACCTTAGTGACGGAAATGGCGCATGCCCGTGAACACCATGGCCAACCCGGCTTCGTCAGCCGCATCAATCACTTCCTGGTCCCGCATGGACCCACCCGGCTGGATCACACATTTGCCTCCTGCGGCAGCCGCTTCCAGCAGCCCGTCAGCAAAGGGGAAAAACGCATCTGATGCCACGGCGCTGCCCTTGGCGGGGCTTTCGCTCAGGCCCAGCTCTTCAGCCATCCGACCGGCTTTGGCGGCGGCCACGTTGGCGCTGTCCAACCGGCTCATCTGACCAGCACCCACACCTACGGTGGCGCCGTCTTTGACATAGACAATGGCGTTGGATTTGACGTGCTTGGCAACTTTCCACGCAAATTGCAGATCGGCCATTTCCTGCTCAGTGGGCGCTTTCTTGGTCACGACCTTCAGCTCTTCTGCTGCGACGCTGCCGACATCCTTGTCCTGCACCAGCATGCCACCGGCCACCTGCTTGTGTGCCACAATCGGTTTACGAGGATCGGGCAAACCGTCGGTCAGCAACAAGCGCAAGTTCTTCTTGGCTGCGAAAATCTGCTTGGCCTCATCCGAGGCACCCGGCGCAATCACCACTTCAGTGAAAATCTCAACAATCTTTGACGCCGTGGCCGCGTCCAGCGGTTGGTTCAGTGCGACGATGCCGCCAAATGCGCTGGTACGGTCACAATCAAACGCCTTTTGATAAGCCCCGACCAAGCTGTCACCCACGGCCACACCACAGGGGTTGGCGTGTTTGATGATCGCACAGGCCGGACCATTGGCCGGATCAAACTCAGCCACCAGCTCAAACGCGGCGTCGGTGTCGTTGATATTGTTATAGCTCAGCTCTTTGCCCTGCATCTGCTGAGCGGTGGCCACACCGGGGCGGTTTGATCCGTCAGTATAGAACGCGGCCTGCTGGTGGCTGTTCTCGCCATAGCGCAACGTTTGCTTCAGCTCTCCGGCAAAGGCACGACGACGTGGCGTTTCAACGCCAATCGCATCCGCCATCCAGTTGGAGACAGCCGCGTCATAGGCGCCGGTGCGGGCATAAGCGATCTGCGCCAGCTTTTTGCGGAACTTGGGACAAGTCGCGCCATTGTGCTGGTCCATGTCGCCCAGCAAAGTGTCGTAATCCGCAACATCCACAACCACGGTCACGTCGCCATGGTTTTTGGCCGCCGCACGGATCATTGCCGGACCGCCAATGTCGATGTTTTCAATGCAAGTGTCATAATCAGCTCCCGCCGCCACAGTTGCCTCAAACGGGTACAGGTTCACCACCAGCAAATCGATCGGCCCGATGCCGTGCTCGTCCATCGCCGCGACATGGTCTGCATTGTCGCGCAACGCCAGCAGCCCGCCATGCACTTTGGGGTGCAGCGTTTTCACCCGTCCATCCATCATCTCTGGGAAACCTGTCACATCCGCTACATCCGTCACGGTCAACCCAGCGTCGCGCAATGCCTTGGCGCTGCCACCGGTCGACAACAAATCAACACCGCGCTCAGACAGCGCTTTGCCCAGGTCAATCAACCCGGTTTTGTCAGAAACGGAAATCAAGGCGCGGCGGATGGGTGTCATGTCGGTCATATCGGTTCGGGTCCCAAAAAGGTCAGTGTGTCAGATCCAGCTCTTCCCGGTTCAGATCTCTGATCGCCACGGACGTTTCGTGCGCTTTGGACAGGGACCACCGGATGCGGGTCGCATACTCCATTGCCACGCCAGATAGAACGACCTGTTTTGTCGCGCGAGGCTTTAATCGGCCTTTTTCAAGAAAAACACTGGGATCCAAGGACATTTTTGCGGCTCCATCGAACCGGAATACCCATAATTCACCGCTTTTGAGGGCAATCGACACGGCCGCACCGCCCATATCCAGCTCTGCATCTGCCTCTGGATGCAAATGGAATCGCATATCAAACGGGATGCCTTGCAGGGCATTGGCGTCCATCGCCCGGTCAAATTTCCGCTTTGCCGGATCATCAAGCGCAACCAAAAGGTCTTCGCCCACCATGCCGCGCCCATCAAACGTCAGCTCTAATGTGCGCGCATGAGTCAGACCATGGGTGCGCCCATACCCGTCATGCCCGCCCTCAAATCTCAGCCCGTCCGGTGCCTGACTCATCTGAATCGGGACCTCCTTGGGCGCATCCACCAATTGCTCTTCACGCCATCCCCGGCCCAGCTCACCCAGCCGCGCGCTCGACAATCCGTTCAGCGACAATGTGGAATGCGACGGCGTTGCGCGACCTGCGCGCCGCCACTCTTCGCCAAAGCTGGCCCCGGAACCGCAATTCACCACCACCGGACGGCGCCCGCTGGTCAGCTCAAACGCCAATGTCGATGCGTGCGCATTGACCGAGCTTTCGCCAATCGGCGGCACGCTGGCATCCACAATCACGCTGGTGCGCCCCGCGCTCAGCCGGGCATAGCCCATCGCCAGACCATCCGCCTGTCGCGTCTTGATGGCGCTTTCTGCCAGGGCGCTGTCCAACCGCCCCTCCATACCGCGCCCACCCCCGTGAAACCGCGCCAAACCGCCATCGGCGTGGCGCAAGGTGCGCAATGTGGGGGCGATGCGTTCAATCGCTTGCATGTGGTCATCGGATACAGTGCGCCCGGCCTCGGACAATGCTGTTGCCGCCCAGGTCAGCAAGGTGAACACTTCCAGCAATTCTTCGGGGTTACGCGTCGGAATACCACCCTGCGCGTCCACCTGACGGCGGCATTCCCGGTCCAGCGCCTTGCGCGCCGGATCAACATGCCGTCCCATCCCCTCAAGCGCCAACCCGGCATAGATCAGGCCGGTCAATGCCTCAAACCGGGGCAGTCCCGGCAGCGTCTTGTGCCAGCGTCGGCTCAGGAAAATCGTCTGCTGCGCAAGCGACCGGTAAAATGCGTCAGACTGGTCCACATCACGTGCACGCAACAGGAACAAGGCATGGCTGATCCAGCGAATCAGCCGCCGCCCGGTCAGATCCGGCGTCCATCCCGGCCCGCGCCCTCGCCCAAACCGGTCAATCCAGCGCCACAACCACAACTGCGCGCGGTCACGCGTCAGCGGGTCACCCACCGCCGCCAGATCATCCATCCATGCAAATCCGTGCAGGTCCTGCCCAAACACTTCGTCAGGCACATCAATGTCCCAGATCGACGTATCAGGTGCCGTAACCAGATGGCCTGCAAACAAAAAATTCCCGGCGACCAGCTGTTTGCCACGCGCAAAAAGCCCAATCGTGCGCGGTTCCGGCATCGAGGTGAATCCCGTTGCCGGACGCGCCATCGTCGAGATACGCGCATGCATACGATGCATTACACGCGTATAGCGTGCTGACATGCTGTTTGGGTCGGACATCTGCTCTGCCTCTACGCTCTTTGGCGTTTGGCCCGAGTGTAACGGCGTTGCAGGTCCGAGTCACCGATTGAATCGGCGCAGTGCGCGGCAATGCTCAATTTGAGTATTTTTGGAACAACGAAAGGCATGCGACCGCTCGCTCATGACAAGCGGGCACAGATCACGCGTCTTTTTTCAGACAGGCCACGTAAAACCCATCCATACCGCCCTGATCTGCCCAGAAATCCGGGCGCAGCCGCAGCCCGCCCTCCTGGGTGATCCATGCAGGATCGATCCCGGGCAGATCCAGCGCGCTTTTATCTACGCTCAGCCCTTTGTGGCGCTCCAGCGCTTCGTCGATCTGCACTTCGCCTTCGTCGGGCAACAGCGAACAGGTGCAAAACACCAACCGCCCACCGGGCTTGAGCAACGATACCGCATGGTCCAGCATCCACGACTGCAGGCCAATCAACTCGGCAAATTCGCTGCCATCCTTGGCATGCGGCAAATCCGGGTGGCGGCGCATCGTGCCTGTTGCGGAACATGGCGCGTCGAGCAGGATCGCGTCCCACGTGCCGGTTTGTGCCATCACGTCACCGACGATCAACTTTGCCTTCAACCCGGTGCGTTTCAGGTTTTCCCGCACCCGCTCCATGCGCGCGGGATTGTCATCCACCGCAGTAACCTCGGCACCGGTGGCGGCCAGTTGCATGGTCTTGCCCCCCGGCGCCGCACACAGATCAAGCACCGTTTCGCCCTTTTGCGCATTCAGCACCCGCGCCGGAATCGCGGCAGCGGCGTCCTGAACCCACCAGTCTCCGGCCTTAAACCCCGGCAGCGCCGACACTTGTCCCGCATCCTGCAGGCGCACAGATCCGGTCGGCAACAGTGTGCCCTTCACCGCCTCAGCCAAAGCCGCCGCGTCGCTCTTGGGTGTCAAATCCACCGGAACGCTACGGTATTGCGCGGCTTCCATAGCCAGCACTGTTTCACCGTCATATGCCTCGACCAACGGCTTGCGCAGCCACTTGGGCAAGCGCGGCACGCGCAGCGCATTCCATGCGTCAGGGCCTTGCGCCGCTACTTTGCGCAGCACCGCGTTCACCAAACCCTTCATCGCCTTGGTCCGCTTGTTGCGCGCAACAATCTCGACCGCATCATTGACCACACCATGCGCCGCGCCACCCTGACACAGCTCTACCGTGGCCAGCCGCAGCACATTGCGCACTGTCAGTGGCGGATATTTCTGCAAGTGTTTCTGCAACAACCGGTCCGCGCGTTCCAACCCGCGCAAGGTCTCTGTCGCCAGGCGCTGCGCGCGCGCGCGATCCTGCGGCTCCAGCCTCTCCAGCGCACCCGAGCCAATCAGCTCAGACAGCAAGCGGCCTTCTCCCAAAACCTGATCCAGCAAATAAACGGCACTGCGGCGGGTCTGTACCCCGGAATTGGACATGTGGCTCGCGACTCCTTGTTCTCTTGCCCATGGCGGACGGGCGCGTATATCAAGGGCCAGCCCCGAAAGGAACCCGTTATGAGCGATGAGACCGCCACATCCGACACACCCGACCTGCCCCCCGCCGCAAAACGCGCGCTGGCCGAAGCCGAAGAGCGCCGCAAAAAGGCGTCAAAAGAGCAATTGCCTACAGAACTGGGCGGTCGCGACGGCCTCGACCCCGTGCGCTATGGCGACTGGGAGAAAAAAGGCATCGCCATCGATTTTTGAGGGCGTCCTGTGCACAGCGCCCTCACAACCGCTACGGTCAACGAAAAATCTCCATGCCCGGCAACGCGCTTCGCGGTCACTGATGCGCGAAGCCTTAGGACCATTTCGACGAACACCTAACTTGAGACAGCGCCTCTTCGAACAATTGCACTCGACGTAATGAATGGCGGCTTGGAGCCCAGAGTGTATGATGCTGCGCTTCGTACGAACGTCCAGTTTTCTTGAGATTATCAAAAACCTGCCAAAACCAAACGGAGTTTTGCCAAGGGTTTGTGGCATAAGAATATTTAGTGATTTCGGACGTCACGCCCTTGGTGACAAAAACGAGCGTTCTGGCCGGTAACAGAAACGTACGGGTCTAAGCTATTTTTAGACTTGTGCAGGATTGTCATTCGTCTGTTCAACTGAATGTGCAACTTCCATGAATGCAAAGAGCCACCCATACTCTCTGTTCAGCTTGCGACTTTCCACCATATCTTTGACACCCAGTCCGATGCTGACAGGGTTGACCGGAATTGGCAAAGGCATACAGCTAAGGCCAAGATTCAGTTTTGCCGCCTTATTGGGGTTACCGAGTCTTGATAAAAGTTCGAACATGCCAGTTGTCATTTCTTTGCTCACGTCCACAGATTGATTGGCAAGTCCGCTGTTTACCCACTCATGAAACTCTTTGAGCCTGGGGTCGGCACCATATGACTTCACGCTCTCCCAAGAGACTTGATCAAAATCGAAGAATGGAAGCGTAAGGTTGTGATTTATAGTAGTTGGGCGTGGATCATCACTCATGCCGAAGTATGCGGTTGCCACCGCCCGTTCAAAGCTTGTCAAACAGGTCAGAGTAGACTGCACCGAAACGTTGAAAGCAGACCAGTTGAAGATTGATTGAATAGCATTCAAGGAATTAGCGGATTTTTCCATCGTTACACTGTTAGATGCCATGGCTTGATGAACAGGGTCGTCCATTACGATAGTAGTTTCGTCACCGCACAAAGCGTCGAGCTCTGTTGTCAGATCGCCAAGAGCTGAATAAAATTTCTTCGGGTCCGTCAATTCTCGCGAATCAAGATACTGACGAAATGAATTCACTCCCGTGATGCTTGAATATTCATCAGCTGATACCCAGTTATTCGGCCGATCAATTTTTGAGTATCTGCAAGCTTCATCTATCGCTTGCGACGTCCAATCGAAAACGATCTGCTCATAGAGTAGAGTCGCTAGTTTCAATGCCCCACTTGCTTCAAACTGAGGAACCGGTCTCTTTGAAACCGCATGTACTTTGGGAAAATATAATGCCCGATGCGCGCTGACACCGGGAATGAATGCAATGTTGGCTGTCGACATTTCAACTCCTGCTTAGCTACTACTCATATATGAACTAGCTAACAGAAAATCATCAGTTTGGCACACGCAGGACAAGAACCCCCTTCCAATACCACTGTATCAAAAAACAACCGTTTCTGGCGTGCGAAAGCATGCATCTTGTAGATGCGGTTCTCGCCAAAGTAGCCGTTGGGGCAACTGCAGCGAATTCACACTTTGTCCGCGAAAATAGACATTAGCGCTCGGACCTGGGTACCATACAAATTCGTTCCATGGGTTAGAATTGTAGACGACGGCATCGGTCTTATCGGCATCGGCTTTAGGCTGTCTGTCAGACAACAGCCCCCAAACTCAGATTGTAACAGAGTTTCCCGTGTCAGTCGCGCTCAAACCGATATGGTATCACATAACAAAAACAAGCGTTCGGTGTCTTAACCAGCGTGTTTTTGCATTTCAAACTGACGCAATACCGACGCGGAACCGACGCGCTGCAGATACACAAAACCCCTAAAGACACAGACGCTAACCATGATTCGTTGCGTGTTTTACAATCCCAGCGCACGACGGCGTTCTTCGGCAAATCCCTGCACCAGCCGATCGGCAACCAAGGCCAAAATCGCCATCGCCGCCCCCGCCGTCAGACCCAGCCCGACATCTGCTTGCCCCAGCGCCAGATAGATCGACTGACCCAACCCGGTGGTGCCGATCAGCGCGGCAATCACCAGCATGGCAAAGGCGTACAAAATGGTCTGGTTCAGCCCCAAAAGGATCGTCGGCGCCGCATAAGGCGCACGCACTTCGAACATCACCTGCCACTTACCCGCACCGCTGGCCTGAGCGGCCTCAATCATGTCTTCGGGCGTGTTGATCAGACCATGCCGCGTATAGCGGATCATGGGCACAACGGCATACAGGCAAATCGCCAGAAAGGCCGAGAATTCACCGATTTGAAAGAACATCAGAACCGGAATCAGGAACACGAAAAGCGGGATGGTCTGCAACAGATCACAGGCCGGTCGGATCACCCGCCAAGCGGTTGTGCTGACCGCCGCCCACAGGCCCAGCGCACCACCTGTGAGCGCACAGGCAACCACAGAAGCTCCTGATAGATATAGAGAAAGCAGCGCACGGTCCCAAAGACCTGAAATCAGGATAAGTCCCAAAAGGAGGGTCACCAACCGGGTCAGCTTCCACCCGCCCGACACCCAGCCCAAGGCCCCGGTGCCGATAATCACCAACGGCCACGGCAATTGCGCGATACCGGTTTCCAGAACCACCGCAAAGATCATCACGCATAGACCGGCGGTCAACCGTCCACGCCACGCCAGCAGTGCTGCAATCAAAATGGCCACGCCATAAAAAACCGCGCTGTGCATGGCTGTCCACTGGAACCCCCAGGTAAAGGGCAAAACGGCATCCCCCAACCCGATCCGCAACGGCAAAAGCCCATAAAACATGACGTTGTTCTTGATCGCATCCAACGTCGCGCCCTGATTGGCGGTGAACGTTCCAACCGCCGCATCAACCCGGTCAGCAGCGCCGTCAAACGCCGCCATTTGCGACGGATCCCATCCGGCGGACCATGCCCAAACCGACAGCACGGCACCAACCGCCACAATGCTCCAGGCCACGCGCCGATCCTGCGACGGGCGCTGATGCGCCAGCGCACCGGACATGCGGTCAATCACAATCGCGAAAACCACAATCACAAGACCTGCCAAAAAAGATTGTCCAAACAAGGCCTTACGCATAGTGAGCAGAACTTCCCAACCGATATCATCAAAGCCGCCGATCACCGCTGCGATGATGACCATCGACAATGCGGCCATCAGACATTGGTTCACACCCACCATGATCTGCGTGGTTGCGGCGGGCAATTCGACAAGAAACAATTGCTGACGACGGGTACCCCCGGACATCACCGCTGCCTCGCGGATTTCATTGTCCACCCGTTCCAGCCCAAGCAAAACATTGCGCGCCATAGGCGGCGCTGCATAGATCGCCGACGCGATCAGCCCCACCACTGGGCCAAAGCCAAACAGCACCAGCAAAGGCGTGAGATAAGCAAAGGTCGGTACGGTCTGCATCACGTCAAGCAAGGCCTGTACAGGAGCTTTGACACGCGGATATTCATAGGCAAGCACACCAATCGCCAAGCCGCTGAGCATGGCCAACGGCACGGATACAACGACCAGCGCCAGCGTGTTCATGCTCTCGGCCCAATAGCCCGAAAGCACGATAAATCCGAGCCCGAAAGCCCCCAGTGCGGCCATTCTCAGCCCGCCAATCATCCAGCCCAGCGCCGTTACACAGCCAACGATCAGCGGCCAGGGTGTATTCCCCAAAAGCCCGCTGACCCAATCCATGGGAAAGCTCAGCAAAAAGGAAAATGCCCGCGCTATCGGTTTAAAAACACTCAGAAACCACGTGGCGCCGGTGCCCACCCAGTCGGTCATTGGCACGGTCAGCGCACTGGGCCACCCCACCAGCCAGGGCGCTTGCGCACCCAACAAACGACACAGCACAGCCACGCCCAAAACCAGCAACGCAGCTTGTGCACCGCGCGACAGGGTTGCGCGGCCTGGCAGGACATCCGCCAGGCTCATGTATCTTCGACCTGTAGTGCCGCAGCCAGATCACCGGGCTGCACCGCGCCAACCAGTTTGCCGTCAGCATCATGCACCGGCACTGGCTCATAAAGTGACATGCATTTGGCCAGCGCCATATCGAGCGTCATCCCAACACGCAGACCGGGATCATCCGGCATAGTATCAGGGATTTCCTGCGTCATGACAGATTCAACACAGGCGTGTTTGCCTTTGGCCACATCTTTGGAAAACTCTGCGACATAGTCGTTCACGGGGCGCAAAACGATCTCTTCCGGCGTACCGATCTGAACGATTTCGCCGTCTTTCATGATGGCAATGCGATCCGCCAGTTTCAGCGCTTCGGTGATGTCATGCGTGATGAAGACAATCGATTTTTTCAACGTCGCCTGAATGTTCAGAAACTCGTCCTGCAGCTGTCTTCGGATCAACGGATCCAGCGCGGAAAACGGTTCGTCCAGAAACCAGATGTCCGGATTCACTGCCAAAGACCGTGCAATTCCAACACGTTGCCGCTGCCCACCGGACAGCTCGCGGGGATAGGCGTTTTCGCGCCCTGTCAACCCGACAAGGTCGATCACTTCCATGGCGCGCTTTTTGCGGTCAGCTTTATTCGCGCCCTGCATTTTCAAAGGGAAGCCAACATTGTCGACAACACTCATATGCGGGAACAGGCCAAAATGCTGGAACACCATGCCCAGTTTATTACGCCGCAATTCGATCAGGCGCTTTTCAGACGCCTGAAGAATGTCTTCTCCGTCGATATGCACAGACCCGCCGGTCGGTTCGACCAGGCGCGAGATACAGCGGATCAATGTGGACTTGCCGGATCCAGACAAACCCATGATCACAAACAACTCCCCCGAGCGCACCTCGAAATTTGCGTCCCTCACAGCCGGGATCAGGTCCTTGCTGATCAGAGCTTCCGCAATCGCCCGGGAATCCCCGGCCTCGCGCGCATCGCGCAAGGCCGATGTGGCGTTTGTGCCAAAGACCTGCCACAGGCCTTCGACCGCAATCGCCGGTGCTGTGCTATCGACGTCTGGCATCAGGCTTACTGAATTGCCGCGTCGACAACGGGTTTCCACTTGCCCTCATTGGCGCCCATCCAAGCCCCGACAACATCTTCAACAGCGTCGCCGGACACATCAACCGCACCCATCATGGGCTGCTGATCTTCGACGGCCAGCGTATAATTCACCAGAATTTCATGCGCGGCTGGCCATTTGTCTTTCAGACCCGGCCATCCGGCTTTGAAGATGCGCGAAGGTGCGAAGTCACAGTCATTGACAGCGTTCGGGTTCGGGCCCCATGCCGGATCGTCAAAACAGGCTGCCTCGCCTGCAGGCAGGTCGACAAACTGTACATCATAGGCCGACATCGCCCAGTGCGGTTGCCAGAACGTAATCAGCAAAGGTGATTTCTTTTCCGTAGACGCCCGCAACTCAGCGATCAACGCGCCTTCGGACCCTGCTGGCACAGCTTTGAACGGCAGGCCCAATCCCACCATCCGGTCTGCACCCGGTGTGCCCCAATCTGCGGGGTAATCGACCAACCGGCCCATCGGGATTGTCTCAGCTGTCGCAAAGGCCACAGCGCAGTTTTGCAGCGCTTCCCATGCGGGCAGTCCGGGGCACAACTCGGCCACATGCGCGGGATAGGCAATGCCTTCGCGCGCGTTCAGACCCAGATCGGACAGCTCTTCCAGTTTACCTTCGCCTTTGAGAACGCCGTACTGATCAGACACGTTGGACGACCAGATCTCCAGTGTCGCGTGAATGTCACCGTCAGCAATGGCCTGGAACTGGTTCATCATACCAGCCGTGACAAACTCGACTTTGTATCCGGCCGCTTTAAGCATTTCGCCCGCGACATGTGTGGTGACGTGCTGTCCGGTCCATTCGTTGATGGCCAGTTTGATCGGCTCATCCACGTCGCCCATTTCGGCAGCTCCGGCAACGCCAGCAGCCATCAGCGCCAATACTGAAAGGCCCATATGCATGGTAGTTTTCATGGTCTTCTCCCTGAATTCCGGCCTGAAATTTAAATGGCCATTCAATTTTTGTTATACACATAAAACCACGCACACGCCTTTGTGCCAAGAATTATTTCTCGACCTTACCGACGAATCGCGGGTCTTGAAAGCAAAGCGCCCATTGCTTTCGCCCGCGAAAACCAGATGCTGAGACAAGGGGACGTTCGCCGTTAGACCTACAGGCCAAGCACATCCAGCATATCATATTCCCCGGGTTTCCGGGACATTCCCCATATCGCCGCCTTAAGGGCACCACGCGCAAATACGGTCCGGTCTGTCGCGATATGACGCAGCACAATCCGTTCTCCGGCAGCCGCAAACATCACATCATGTTCGCCGACAATGTCACCGCCACGAATGGCCGTGAACCCGATGTCACCGCGTTTACGTGCCCCGGTGATTCCATCCCGCCCCCGGTCTGCGACGTCGCCAAGCGCAACACCGCGCCCTTCGGCGGCGGCCTCGCCCAGCATCAACGCCGTGCCTGATGGTGCATCAACCTTGTGGTGGTGATGCGCCTCGATGACCTCGATGTCGAAATCCTCGTCCAGCGCGGCAGCCACTTTGCGGGTCAACTGTGTCAACAGGTTCACGCCAAGGCTCATGTTGCCTGCACGGACAATCACGGCATGCAGCGCACATGGTGCCAGCTTGGCAATATCGTCGTCCGTCATGCCTGTCGTTCCGATCACGTGCACCGCACGCGCCTGAGCCGCCAGTTTTGCAAATTCAATGGTCGCCGCCGGTGCGGTAAAGTCAATCACCGCCTGCGCTTTGGCAAATGCCTCAAGCGGGTCATCCGTGACCGCAACGCCCAATGCGCCGCCGCCCATCGCCTCGCCCACATCGCGCCCGACCCAGTCGTGGCCCTGACGTTCAATGGCACCGACCAGCCGGACCTTGTCGCTGTCGACCACAGTCTTGATCAGCATCTGCCCCATGCGGCCCGAGGCCCCGGTGATTACGATACCCGGCAGGTCTTCCATATTGCTGTCTCCATGTCTGGCGGTCAGTTCAGTGATACTGCGCCCTGCTTACCCAATGCCTGCCCGCTTGGCAAAGCCTTGCGAAACGCATAAGTGAGAGCCATGGCAAAGAACAGACTCCACGAAGGCTCCGGCCCCTCTCAGCGCCAACTGCGCGTTGGCGAACTGATCCGTCGCACCTTGTCCGAGGTTTTGGCCCGGGGCGACGTGCACGATCCTGACCTTAATCGCATGTCCATCACCGTCGGCGAAGTGCGCACATCCCCCGATCTCAAGATCGCGACGGCCTATGTTCTGCCACTGGGCGGCAAAGGTCGCGATGAAGTGGTCGCTCTGCTGGCACGCAACAAAGGCGAACTGCGCCGCGTGATCGGCAAAAAGACCGGCCTGAAATACGCGCCTGATCTGCGGTTTCAGCTGGATCACACGTTTGACCAGATGGATGACACCCGGCGCATGCTGTCCGAAGACCGGGTCCGGCAGGACACTGACGACCAGTGAAACCTGTCACGTTCGCCCTGACACTCCTGACCTTTCTGGCTCCGCAACTGGCCTATGCGGTCACGTGTCAGGATACTGAATACCTAGGCAATTCTTACACTGTGTGCGAGGTGGACGCGGCCAGGGAAGATCTGCGCCTGTTTTTGAAAGATGACAGCGGCGATGTGCTGGGTCAGTTTTCAAGGGTCGCGCGCGCCTTGCCTGAGACACAGGTTTTGTCTTTCGCAATGAACGCGGGCATGTACCACCCTGACCGTGCCCCGGTTGGACATTATGTCGAAGACGGTCAACCTGTCGCACGTCTGTTGACAGGTGCGAGCAAGGGCAATTTTGGCCTCTTGCCCAATGGTGTTTTTTGCATTCGCCCGGATCGCGCGGACGTGTTTGAAACGCTGCGCTTTGAGCGCGAAGCACCCGATTGCCGTTTTGCAACACAGTCCGGGCCCATGCTGGTGATTGACGGCGAACTGCACCCGCGGTTTCTGCCAGACGGCACATCGCGCCATGTGCGCAATGGCGTCGGTACCAGCGATGACGGGCAACGGGTGGTGTTTGCCATTTCCAACAATCGGGTCACGTTTCACGAATTCGGTAGCTTTTTTCGCGATGCTTTGAACAAACCAAACGCGCTGTTCTTTGATGGCAAGGTCAGCCGCTTGCACGCGCCCCAGATCGACCGGTCGGATGCCGGGTTCTGGATGGGGCCTATTGTTGGCGTCGTCACGGCAGACTGAAAACCCGTCAAATCCACCGATTTGCGACCACCAACCCGGCTCCTGGAAATTGACAGCCCGCGCCCGATCCGCTACCCCGCCGCCTTCACCTTCAATTACGGGCACACAACATGGCACGCAGACGCAAAGGCCGCGATATTTCCGGCTGGCTGGTTATCGACAAACCCGCAGGCATGACCTCGACCTCTGTGGTCAACAAGGTCCGTTGGGCCATGGATGCCAAAAAGGCTGGCCATGCAGGCACGCTCGACCCGGACGCAACCGGCGTTTTGGCCATCGCCCTGGGCGAGGCAACCAAAACGGTGCCCTATATCACAGACGCGCTGAAGGCCTATCAGTTCACTGTGCGACTTGGACAATCGACCAATACAGATGACGCCGAAGGCGAGGTTATTAACACATCTGACCAACGCCCCACTGATGATCAGATAAAAGACGCGCTGGGTCAGTTTGTTGGTGACATCCAACAAGTGCCGCCCAAATTCTCGGCCGTGAAAATCGACGGACAGCGCGCCTATAAACTGGCGCGCGATGGCGAAGAAATCGAACTTGCCGCGCGGCCGCTTTGGGTCGAAGAACTGATCATGACCGACCGCGAAGACGCCGATCACGTGACGCTGGAAATGACCTGTGGCAAAGGCGGCTATGTACGCGCGATTGCCCGTGATCTGGGCGCCGCACTTGGGTGTTTTGGCCATGTCCGTGAATTGCGCCGCATCTGGTCAGGTCCGTTTGACGCGGACAAGGGCCTGACGCTCGAACAGGTCGAAGCCATGGCGAAATCGCCCGATCTGGACAGCCATCTCATGCCACTTGAACAAGGGTTGATCGAACTGCCCGAAGTCAAAGCGACGGCGCAGGGTGTTGTGCGGTTGCGCAATGGCAATCCCGGTATGGTGATTGCACATGATATCGAATACGGCGATGAATGCTGGGCGTCCTTTGACGGTCAGGCCGTCGCGGTTGGCGTCTATAAGGCAGGTGAACTGCATCCAAGCCGCGTTTTTGTTCTGCCCGACGCATGATTACCCGCCGGTTTCAGAAAGAGGATGCTGCGTCTTCGGCGATTTACTCTGACTGTGAAACCTATCGCTATGCGCTGACCCGCATCTGGGAACCGAGCGGCAAACGTGTGCTGTTCATCATGCTGAACCCTTCAAAAGCCACAGAACGGCAGAACGATCCCACCATTGAACGTTGTGAACGGCGCGCACGTGCACTTGGGTTTGGAGCATTCCGGGCGGTCAATATCTTTGGCTTGCGGGAAACCGATCCGCGCAAGCTGCGCGTGCATCCTCAGCCCGTGGGGCCGGACAATGATACAGTTATTGCAGAAAGCTGCCTTTGGGCGGATACCATCATCGCCGCGTGGGGCGCACATGGCGATCATCACCGGCGCGGTTACGACATGCGCGATGTTTTGCGCACCACACAGCGCCCGATTCATCACCTTGGCCTCACCAAACACGGCCACCCGCGCCACCCGCTTTACATCGCCTATGCCCAAACTCCGGCGCTCTGGAATCTGGACGATGCAACCGATCCACGTTAACCACTGACGCCGTCAAAGATTGCCTAAATACCGGATTCGTGCGGTAATACCCGTGGGTAAGTGTGGAGTAATGGTGCGATGTTTTTTCTCGCGGGAATTTTGGGCCTGATGGCCGGAGCAGCGGCATTTGTTGCAATTGACGGTTCTGACGACGGTGAGGATGCACCCTCAGAAGAACAGGAAACCTCCGTAGAAATCGCGACCACGACAGACATTCTAGAGCCATCGGAGCAACCGGATACCGTCGATCCGGCACCTGCGGAAGTCGTCGAAGGCGATGGTGGCACATCTGACGACCCAGACCTTCGCGCCACTCATGGCGGTGTCGGCAACGATATTCTGTCAGGCACGGAGACTTCCGATTTCATCTTTGGCGGCGCCGGAAACGATCAAATCAACGGCTATGGCGGCGACGACACGCTGTCGGGCGATGACGGGCAGGACGACATGCATGGCGCCGAAGGTGACGATACATTGTCAGGCGGTCAGGGCGACGATGTTCTGCACGGCGAAGATGGCATGGATGTGCTGCGCGGTGATGACGGCAACGACAGCCTGTTCGGGCATATGCAATCGGACGACTTGCAGGGTGGTGCCGGGGATGACTCGCTGATGGGTGGCAGCGATGATGATACGTTGTCCGGGGGCAGCGGCAATGATGCGCTGCATGGCGGACATGACTACGATTACCTTAATGGTGACGCCGGGCAGGACACCTTGTTTGGTGGATTTGGCGACGATGTCGTCAATGGCCTTACCCCGGCAGACGCCGCTGACGATTCCGACTTTCTGAACGGTGGAGACGGCGAAGACACCCTGATTGGCGGGCGCGGCGACATTCTGAGCGGCGGCGAAGATGGCGATGCATTCATGCTTGGCGAATGGGATCAGGCCGGCGATGTGCTGACGGTTATGGACTTCAACCCGACACAAGACAGTCTGGTGCTGCTGTATGAAGACACCGGAAGCGACCCGAACGTGACAATAGAACCTGACACAGACACCGACGACGCGGTGCGGGTTTTTGTGAATGGAACCGAGCTTGCGTTGGTGCATGGTGGCTCTGGGCTTAACCCGACAGACATCGCGCTGATGCCGCAGACCAGCCCGGGCGCCGAAGTGCTGCACGTCTAACAAACCCGCGCAACGCGTTCCGCTCTTTCCTTTCGACGAAATTTCTCTTATATGCGCCCATCTGCTCAGAGAATCTCTGACAGATTTCTCCACGGACCCTGCTGGACGACATCCCGGCTTGTGCCCTTAACCTTCAACGCAAGGAGACCCCGATGTCGATTACTGCAGAAGACAAAGCACGCGTAATGAGCGAATTCGCAACCAAAGAAGGCGACACAGGTTCGCCCGAAGTTCAGGTTGCCATTCTGACCTCGCGCATCAATACCCTGACCGAGCACTTCAAAACCCACAAAAAAGACAACCACGGTCGCCGTGGTCTGTTGAAGATGGTTGCTCAGCGCCGCAAGTTGCTGGACTACCTGAAAGGCAAAGAAGAAGCCCGTTATCAGGACCTGATCAAACGCTTGGGCATCCGCCGCTAAGCCACGTTCAGACAGTTATTCAAAGAAACGCCCGCTCAATCGAGCGGGCGTTTTCTTTTGTCAGGTCGTGTGAAGGAAAGCGGCAGCGTTAGTTGGCCGCTGTTTCCAACACGGGCTGTTCCGCTGCCTTAATCACGGCTGCCACACGTTGTCCAATCTCGCGGCTGCCTTTGACGGACGGGTGGATCATATCCATCGCATGATAAGACCGGTCTCCGGTTGGCACCATATCGGCCAGCGACACAAAGTGCATTTCAGGAATGATATCCGCCAGCTTGGAAATCCGGGCCTCCAGCGCGTCACCATCGTCACGGCAGCCTTCGATTGGCGACCATGCGCCGGGGCTGCGCAAATATCCGACATACACAATCTGCACGCCTGTTTTACGCAAGCTGTCCACCATGTGCGGGATTGCGCCCTTGCGACCATCCGCCGAGATCATCCGGTCCATCCGGTTGTCACAGGCGCCACATCCGCAACCCATCCACAAATCGTTACCGCCGCCATTCAGCACAACCCAATCCCAGTCACCCTTGCGGTACTGATTGGCGATCTTCATGCCCATCGCGCCGGAAATTGGCAGCTTGTAAATCACCCGCGCCCCGCTGATCGAATGGTTTGAAACCGGCTCGTTCAGCTCCCGCGCCACGGAATCGGCAATCGATCCGCCGGTCATTGTGTGCCACGCCATCAAACTGTCGCCCATCGCCAAAATCCGCGGCGTTGCATTGCGGCTGACCTCTGGTGTCGACATTGCCGACATCGCAGGCGCAGTTTCATTGCGGGAAACGGTATTGGAACAACCTGCCACAGACAGAATTGCCAAAGCACAAATGGTAAAAAGAGTTTTCATGTATCGACTGCTCTCAACATTGGGGGCGTCGCCTCGTGACGCGGTTCTTATTTTTGCCAAACCCATTGCCCCCAACGGTCCGACCCTTAGACACAGTATTGCCCCATTTCTGACAAATTGCCACAATTTCGTCGTAAACAATCTGTTGCCAGAACGAAGATGGCCAAGATATCGGCCCTATTCATGCACGAACACCCCCCTTTTCGACATCCAAAAAACCCTATTTCCAAAGGGGGTAATTTCCTATATGGCCCGATGATCTGAGACGATGTGCCCTGACCCTCGCACGCGGATCAACGATGAAGAGGGGTCGGCGGCAATGGGGCCGCCATTGAAACGGGAGACCCGGGATACGCCTGGGAGTGCTCCCAACTAGGAAAAATTGATGTTTGATGTAACGACAAAAAGCATGCAGTGGGGCGAAGAAACGCTCACACTGGAAACGGGTAAAGTTGCCCGTCAGGCCGACGGCTGTGTAATCGCCACTTTGGGCGAAACATCCGTGATGGCCGCAGTGACCTTTGCGAAGGCGCCGAAACCCGGTTTCGACTTCTTTCCGCTGACGGTTCACTACCAAGAAAAATACTACGCTGCTGGTAAAGTACCCGGCGGCTTTTTCAAACGCGAAGCACGTCCAACTGAAAAAGAGACGCTGACCGCACGTTTGATCGACCGCCCGATTCGCCCCTTGTTCGTCCCCGGCTTCAAAAACGAAGTTCTGGTGATGTGCACCGTGCTCAGCCACGATCTGGTCAACGACCCTGACATGGTTGCGATGATCGCCGCTTCGGCCGCGCTGACCATTTCCGGCGCTCCGTTTATGGGCCCGATTGCTGGTGCGCGCGTTGGTTTTGAAGATGGCGCATACGTTCTGAACCCAACCGTCGACGACATGCAGGACCTGCGCAACAATCCTGACCAGCGTCTGGACCTTGTTGTTGCCGGCACCAAAGACGCCGTGATGATGGTTGAATCCGAAGCTTACGAGCTGGACGAAGCCGAAATGCTGGGTGCCGTGAAATTCGCCCACGAACAGATCCAGCCAGTGATCGACCTGATCATTGATCTGGCCGAAGACGCGGCGAAAGAGCCGTTCGACTTCCAGGCACCAGATTACAGCGATCTGTACGAAGCCGTAAAAGCTGCCGGTGAAGAGAAAATGCGCGCTGCATTTGCTTTGACGGACAAGCAGGAACGCACCGCAGCTGTATCTGCAGCACGTGACGCGATCAAAGAAGCGCTGAACGAAGACCAGCTGGCAGACAGCAACCTCGGTTCGGCCCTGAAAAAGCTCGAAGCAGGCATCCTGCGCGGCGACGTTGTTAAAACCGGTACACGCATCGACGGTCGTAAAACCGACGAAGTGCGTGACATCGTGTGTGAAACTGGCCTGCTGCCACGGACCCATGGTTCTGCCCTGTTCACCCGTGGTGAAACACAGGGTCTGGTTGTGACCACATTGGGCACCGGCGACGATGAACAGATCATCGACGCGCTGCACGGCAACTTCCGTTCTAACTTCCTGCTGCACTATAACTTCCCACCCTATTCGGTTGGTGAAGCTGGTCGCGTGGGCCCTCCCGGTCGTCGTGAAGTAGGCCACGGTAAACTGGCATGGCGCGCGCTTCAGGCGGTTCTGCCTGCTGCGACTGACTTCCCCTACACACTGCGTGTTGTATCGGAAATCACCGAATCCAACGGCTCTTCGTCGATGGCTTCTGTCTGCGGCGGCTCGCTGTCGATGATGGACGCAGGTGTGCCTCTGAAAAACGCCGTTGCCGGTGTGGCCATGGGTCTGATCCTGGAAGACGACGGTTCATATGCAATCCTGACCGACATCCTGGGTGACGAAGATCACCTGGGTGACATGGACTTCAAAGTGGCAGGTACCGAAAACGGCATCACGTCGCTACAGATGGACATCAAAGTTGCAGGCATCACACCAGAAATCATGGAGAAAGCCCTGGCTCAGGCCAAGGACGGACGCATGCACATTCTGGGTGAGATGAACAAATCGATCACTGGCGCTGCTGACTTCTCTGTGCACGCGCCACGAATCGAAACTATGCAGGTTCCAACTGACAAGATCCGTGAAGTGATCGGCTCGGGTGGTAAAGTGATCCGCGAAATCGTCGAAGTGTCGGGCGCCAAGGTCGACATCAATGACGATGGCATCATCAAGATCGCGTCGCCAAATGGTGACTCGATCCAGAAAGCCTATGACATGATCCACGCAATTGTGGCCGAACCCGAAGTGGGTCAGGTCTACAACGGTAAAGTGGTCAAGATCGTAGACTTCGGTGCGTTCGTGAACTTCTTTGGCAAGCGCGACGGTCTGGTGCACGTTTCCCAGATCGAAAACCGCCGCCTGAACCATCCTTCGGATGTTCTCAAAGAAGGTCAGGAAGTAAAAGTTAAACTTCTGGGCTTTGACGACCGTGGCAAGGTACGCCTGTCGATGAAAATCGTCGATCAGGAAACCGGCGAAGAAATCCCTCAGCAGCCACGTGAGAAAAAGAGCGAGGACTAAACCTCTCTTTCGATCACATTCGATCAAAACCCCGGCAGTAACCTGCCGGGGTTTTTTGATTCCACTGACTCTGCCGATGATTGTGTTAGGCTGAATATGAGTATGACTCACATCTTTGACGGAGACCTAAAATGCAACGTAAAAAAGCCAGTGATTTTGATCCGCATATTCTTGAGCTTTATGACGGTTACGTCCACGGCAAGCTGACCAAGCGCGAATTCCTGCGCGGAGCTGCTCAGTATACCGCCGCCGGGGTCGGGGCCGCCGCAATCCTGCAAAGCCTGCAGCCCAATTACGCGCTCGCACAACAGGTTGCCCCTGACGATTCCTCGATTGAAACGATGATTGCGGAATATGAAAGCCCGGAGGGCCACGGCACAATCAAGGGGTTGATGGCAAAACCCGCAGGCGCAACCGGCAAACTGCCCGCCGTGCTGGTCGTACACGAAAACCGCGGCCTGAACCCCTATATAGAAGATGTGGTCCGTCGCACTGCCAAGGCCGGTTTCCTCGCGTTTGGCCCAGACGGGCTGACCCCGCTTGGCGGCTATCCGGGCACCGATGACGAAGGCCGGACCATGCAGAAAGAACTGGACCGCGCCAAACTAATGGCCGATTTCTTTGCTGCCTTTGAATATTTGGTGAACCATGATAGTTCGACCGGCAAAGTGGGCGCCGTCGGCTTTTGCTATGGCGGCGGCGTATGCAATGCGCTCGCGGTGGCCTATCCCAATATGGGCGCCTCGGTGCCGTTCTATGGCCGCCAACCATCAGCTGAGGACGTGCCCGCCATTCAGGCCCCGCTGTTGATCCACTATGGTGCGCTGGACAAGCGCATCAATGCAGGCTGGTCCGCATATGAAACCGCGCTTAAGGACAATGGCAAATCCTATGAGACCCATATCTATGAGGACGCCAACCACGGGTTCCACAACGACACGACACCCCGCTATGACGAGGCCGCAGCCACTCTGGCCTGGGACCGCACAATTGCTCATTTCTCCAAACATCTGAGCTGATCTTACCGACCCCGCGGCCAACGCGGGGTCGCATGTATCCGACGCACCCTGCATATGGGCAAAAAATGCGTCCAGTTTCTGTGGGCCGCCGTATACTCGGAAACACCCGGTCCAAAGAAAGCGCGCCTCATGCACCCTCGATTGTCATCCTTCCCAAAACCCGGCTCGCTTTTGGCCGTGATCTCAGGTCTTGGCCTGATGCTGGCCGCAAGCTGTGCAATATCCGACGACGCCGGTCCCGCCATTGGCGACGGCGTGAATGACCTGCCGATTTTTGACGCGCATATTCACTACAAGGAACCTGCATGGGGGCCTTACCCGGTGGCCAGCGTCATCGAAATGATGGATCGCAACGGTGTGGCCATGGGCCTTGTGTCCTCAACACCCGACGAAGGCACGATAATGCTCTGGGAATACGCGCCCAACCGGATCGTTCCAGAGCTGCGCCCGTATCACGGCGACTATGGGTCGCAAAACTGGACCCGCATGCAGGATATGAACAAATATCTCAAAGGGCGGCTGGACAAGTATCCGCACGAGGGCATCGGAGAATTCCACATCCACCGGCTCAACACCGACGATGCGCCGCTGTTTCGCGAGATCATTCAGATGGCAAAACAGCGCGATATCTTCCTGCATGTGCATTCCGGCACCGAACCCATCCGCTGGCTTTACTCTCTGGACCCGGACGTCAAGATTATCTGGGCCCATGCCGGACTTGGGGAAAAAGCGACCAACGTGCATGAGCTGATGTCCGATTACCCCGCGCTTCTGGCGGATACCTCGCTCAGGGAATACGCCATTTTGGGCGGCGGCGGCGCACTGGACCCGCAATGGCGCGAAATCCTGTTCGATTTTCAGGATCGGCTGATGGTGGGCAGCGACACTTGGGTCAATGGCCAGTGGGACAATTACGACGAGATCATCGCATCCAACCGGCGTTGGTTGTCCCAATTGCCGCGCGAAGTGGCGGAAAAAATAGCGTACCGCAACGCAGAACGCGCCTTTGGTCGCAAGATTTCAATGGAACAGATAGGAACGCGGTAACCGGTCAGCACGTGATGGCCACGCGCTGACCGACACGGGATTATGCAGGCAGCTTGGTCATACGCAGATATGGGAAATGCGTGGTAAACTCGCCGTATTTCGCCTTGGCATCGTCATCGCTCACAGCCACCGGGATCACCACATCACCGCCGGGTGTCCAGTTCGCTGGTGTTGCGACATTCTCTTTGGCCGCAGTCTGCAATCCGTCCAGCGCGCGCAAAACTTCGGCAAAGTTGCGTCCAACATTCATCGGATACGTCATCGACAGCTTCAACTGTTTGTCTGGTCCAATGATAAACACGGTACGCACGGTTGCGCTGTCTGCCGGGGTACGTCCGTCCGGCAAATACGCCTCGGCTGGCAACATGTCGAAGGCTTTGGAGACTTCCAGCCCTTCATCCGCGACAATCGGGAACCCGGCCGACGTGCCAGCATAAGTTTCGATATCGCCCTTCCAGCCCTTGTGATCTTCGACCCCATCCACCGAAACACCAATTACCTTGGTGTTGCGCGCGGCCCATTCATCGGCCAACTGCGCCACAGCGCCAAATTCGGTGGTGCAGACAGGGGTGAAGTCTTTGGGATGCGAAAATAGGATTGCCCAGCCATCCCCGATCCAGTCGTGAAATGTAATTGTGCCCTGATCCGTTTCAGCCGTGAAATTCGGAACAGTGTCATTGATTCGAAGGCCCATAGGTTTTCTCCCTTAAGTGATCCCAGAGTGTCTTGTTTCTTCAGATATGACGTCTGAATAAAATGCATAGTGTCTGCGCACAAAAAACCGCCCGAAACACGGAGGCACGCAATACAACGATCCCCAGACTACAGGTGTCTCGACTGAGTTCCAGCCTTTGTGTGACACAAATGATCTGATCAAACCCCAAGTGACGGTGCGTGACACCACTTGCGGCGTAGAAATCTCGCTGACACAGTGTTCACAGATTTTACGGAGAGCACCATGATCGACAAACGCCAGTTCTATATCAACGGCCAGTGGGTTGCCCCTGCGACCGCCAACGACCTAGACGTCATTGACCCCGCCACCGAAGAGGTGTGCGCCGTGATTTCGCTGGGCGATCAGGCGGATACTGACGCCGCCGTCGCCGCGGCCCGGGCTGCATTTGAAGGATGGGCAGATACGCCGCTGGAACAGCGTGTTGCGCTGATCAAAAAGCTGGGCGAGATCTACAATGCCCGCCGCAATGATATGGCCGAAGCCATCCGCATGGAAATGGGCGCTCCTATCGATCTGGCCCGCAGCAGCCAATGGGGCTCAGGCAGCTGGCATTTGTCCGGTTTTCTGGAAGCGCTGGAAAGCTTCGATTTTGAATCTCAGATGGGCACAGACCGTATCCGCAAAGAACCCATTGGGGTCTGCGGGTTGATCACCCCCTGGAACTGGCCAATGAATCAGGTTGTGCTCAAGGCGATCCCGGCTTTGGCCGTGGGATGCACGATGGTCCTGAAACCTTCGGAAATCGCACCGCTCTCGTCATTGGTGTTTGCAGAGATGGTGGACGAGGCCGGGTTCCCGCCCGGTGTCTTTAACCTTGTGAATGGCGATGGCGTGGGTGTCGGTTCACAACTGTCATCCCATCCGGACGTCGACATGATCAGCTTTACCGGCTCGACCCGCGCTGGCATCGCCATCACCAAAGCCGCCGCCGACACCCTGAAACGCGTCAGTCTGGAACTGGGCGGCAAAGGCGCCAATGTGATCTTTGCCGATGCCGATGAAAAGGCGGTGAAACGGGGCGTGATCCATTGCATGAACAACACGGGCCAATCCTGTAACGCACCCACGCGCATGTTCGTTGAAAAATCGCGCTACGACGAAGCCCTGGAACAGGCCCGGGCGGCTGCTGAGGCCACTCAGGTTGGGCCCACAACCGAAAGCGGGCGTCACATCGGGCCAGTGGTGTCCGAGCTTCAGTTCAACAAAATCCAGGGCCTGATCGAAACCGGCATCAAAGAAGGCGCGACGCTGCTAGCGGGCGGGCTTGGCCGCCCCGAAGGCGTCAACAAGGGCTATTTCGTGCGCCCCACCGTCTTTGCCGACGTTACCCCGGACATGACGATCTATCGCGAGGAAATCTTTGGCCCGGTCCTGTCGATCATTCCTTTTGAGACCGAAGAACAGGCCGTCGAAATGGCCAATGATACGGTTTACGGCCTGACCAACTATGTTCAGACGCAAGACGACAACAAGCGCCTGCGCATGGCGCGCAAGGTGCGTTCGGGCATGGTCGAAACCAATGGTGTTGGCCGCGTCAACGGCTCTCCGTTTGGGGGATACAAACAATCCGGCAACGGGCGCGAAGGCGGCGAATGGGGGCTCGAAGAGTTCTGCGAAACCAAATCCATTTCCGGCGTCCCGATGGGGTAACACCGCGACCCGCAAACAAAACGCCGGGGCATGCGGCCCCGGCGCATTCTTTGCGCAGGCCATGTTCGAACTGAACAACTTTGAGACTTGTGTGATATCGCCCGTCACATAACTTGCAACCCGCGCACGGGCCCACCTATTCTGGCGTCACACACTGCCACCAACTGGCCCTACATGAATGCCGCGAAAACAAGCGAGGATGGCAACAATGGAAGACCGCGTCCGCAAGGGCACATGATCCTATTCCCAAATTGCTACTATACCCAAGGAGGTCCGAGTTATGGACGGTACTCTCAATGAAAACGACCTCAGCAAGGTCGTAAACGCCGACAAAGCCCACGTTTGGCATCACCTTGTTCAGCACAAACCCTTTGAAACCGGTGATCCACGCATCATCATCGAAGGCAAAGACATGCGCGTCTGGGATCAGAATGGCAAAGAATACCTCGACGCGGTGTCTGGTGCAGTCTGGACCGCAAATGTTGGCTATGGCCGTGAACGTATTGCCAATGCGGTGCACGCCCAGCTGATGAAGCTCTGCTATTTCGCCAATACCGGCGGGTCCATTCCCGGCGCGCTCTATGCGGAAAAGCTGATCAGCAAAATGCCCGGCATGAGCCGCGTGTACTATACAAATTCCGGCTCTGAGGCGAACGAGAAAGCCTTTAAGATGGTGCGCCAGATTGCGCACAAGAAATATGGTGGCAAGAAAACCAAAATCCTCTACCGCGATCGGGATTACCACGGATCGACCCTGGCGGCGATGTCTGCTGGCGGACAAGACGAACGCAACATGCAATATGGCCCCTTTGCGCCTGATTTCGTACGGGTGCCCCATTGCATGGAATACCGCAAAGACGAACTTGGCCTTGGCCATCTGTCGGGCCGTGAATTTGGCATCGCTGCGGCCAATCTGATCGAAGAGGTCATCCTGCGCGAAGGCCCCGATACGGTTGGGTCGCTGTGCCTTGAACCTGTGACCGCCGGTGGTGGCGTGATCGAACCGCCCGAAGGGTATTGGGAACGGGTTCAGGAGATTTGCAAACAGTATCAGGTCCTGCTGCATATCGACGAAGTTGTCTGCGGCATCGGGCGCACCGGCACACATTGGTTCGGCTATCAGCATTATGGCGTCAAACCCGATTTCGTATCGATGGCCAAAGGCGTTGCCTCGGGCTATGCCGCCATCGCTTGTATGGTCACCACCGAAGAGGTCTTTGAGATGTTCAAGGCCGATCCATCGGACAAGTTGGACCATTTCCGCGATATCTCTACCTTTGGCGGCTGTACGGCTGGCCCTGCGGCAGCGTTGGAAAACATGGCCATTATCGAAGAAGAAGGCCTGCTGGAAAACTGCACCAAAATGGGCAACCACATGAAGGCAAATCTCCACGCCTTGATGGAAAAGCACGACGTCATCGGTGACGTGCGCGGCAAGGGGCTCTTCCTTGGGGCTGAACTGGTCAAAGACCGGGAGACAAAGGAACCCGTTGACGAAGCGCAGGTTGGCGCCATCGTTGCCGATTGCGGCGCGCAGGGCGTGATCATTGGCGCCGCCAACCGGTCTATCCCCGGGCGCAACAACGTGTTGTGCTTCTCTCCGGCCCTGATCGCAACCGCGGATGATATCGATGCCATTACCGACGCGGTCGACAAAGCGCTGACCAAGGTGTTTGGCTAACCCCTAACCACAGTTCCGGTTGAGGCCCGCGGCCTCAACCCGCGCCGCCTGGCCTCTCCGCGGGGGCGGGCGGCGCGTCTGCTTAAGCGAGATATTCCATGTGGCCTGAACCGCTCTTTCTATCTGGAAACCATGTGCGACTCGAACCGCTTTCCCAAGCCCATGCGTTGGACTTGGCCAAGGCAAGCGCGGATGGGCACCTGCATGAATTGTGGTACACATCCATACCTGCGCCAAGCGACGTGCCTGCCGAAATCGACCGCCGCCTCGGGCTTCTGGACGCAAAATCCATGCTCCCTTTCGCGGTGCTCGACACCGAAGGTCAAGCGGTCGGCATGACCACATTCATGAATATTGATCCGGTCAATCGGCGGCTGGAAATCGGATCGACATGGTACCGAAAATCAGTTCAGCGCAGCCCCGTAAACACAGAATGTAAGTTCTTGTTGTTGCAGCATGCTTTTGAAAAACTCGACTGCATCGCCGTGGAATTCCGCACGCATTTCATGAACCAGCAATCACGTCGCGCGATCGAGCGTCTTGGCGCGCGACTGGATGGCGTGTTGCGCAGCCACACACGCATGGCAAATGGGTCACTGCGCGACACGGCGGTGTATTCAATCCTGTCGCACGAATGGCCAGCCGTGCGCGCAGGGTTGGAACTCAAGCTGAAAAACCACCCCACCAAATAGACCAGATTGCACGCCGATTAAGTCCAGTGTAACGTTTCGACATGGCAATTTCCGTTGAAACTTTCTTTCTGTCTCCCAGCCATCAGGGCACACTTCAGGCCCGAATTCAGCAGATGATTGCCGAAGGCATCCTGTCGGGACAATTCCGCAAAGCCGAAAAGCTGCCCTCAAGTCGCCGCCTCGCGGCGCATCTGGGCGTCAGCCGGATCACAGTTACTTTGGCCTACACCGAATTGCTGGCAAATGACTACCTGACCTCCAAAGGGCGCTCCGGTTATTTCGTCTCGCAGAACGCCCCGGTGCCCCCTAGCTTTTCACCACCAAAGAAAAGCGAAGACACTGTCGACTGGTCGCGCGCGCTCGGGCGTCGCTTTACAGGGGGCAACACGCTGCAAAAGCCGTTGGATTGGGCCAGATACCGCTATCCTTTCGTCTACGGTCAAACGGACCCGACATTATTTGACCACTCAAACTGGCGCCTGTGCGCGCTTCAGGCGCTTGGCCAAAAAGACTTTACCGCCCTGACCGCCGATTATTTTGATCAGGACGACCCCCGTCTGGTCGAATTCATCGCCCGCAACACCCTGCCCAGACGGGGTGTAAAAGCGCGACCCGAACAAATTCTGATAACTTTGGGCGCTCAGAACGCGCTTTGGATTGCCGCGCAAATCCTGCTGACCCAGCGACGCACGGCCGCCATCGAAGACCCCTGCTATTATGCGTTGCGTGAAATTCTTCAGCTGTCACGTTGTCATGTTGCGCCCATCCCGGTTGACCGGGACGGATTGAAAACAGACGACATTCCCGACAATACCGACGTTATCTTTACGACCCCCAGCCACCAATGCCCGACCAACGCCACCATGCCCATGGACCGGCGCAACGCATTGCTGCAACGGGCCCGCGACATTGACGCGCTGGTGGTCGAAGACGATTACGAATTCGAAATGTCTTTTCTGAATGCCCCCACACCGGCGCTCAAATCGCTGGATACGGATGGCCGCGTGATCTATGTCGGCAGCTTTTCAAAATCGCTGTTTCCCGGGTTGCGGCTTGGTTATCTGGTTGGTTCTGAGGCTTTTATTCGCGAAGCTCGCGCGCTGCGTGCCAGTATCCTGCGCCACCCGCCCGGACATATTCAGCGCACCACCGCCTATTTCCTGTCCCTTGGATATTACGACGCTTTGATCCGGCGCATTCGCATTGCCTTGGCGGAACGGCGCACGGTGATGCAGGACGCCCTCGACAAACACGGGCTCAGCGTGGCCGGACAAGGCAAGTTCGGCGGGTCTTCTTTCTGGATGCAGGCGCCGGAGGGGTTTGATGCTGATGACGTCGCCAATCAACTGCGAGCGCAAAGTGTTCTTATCGAGCCGGGCCGTCCGTTTTTTCATGGCGATGACAAACCCACGCGGTTCTATCGGCTGGGCTATTCGTCAATTCCGGCCAGCCGTATTCCCGAAGGCGTGGCCAAGATTGCGCAAGTTTTCAACGTCTGAAAATTCTGGCTCTATCCGGGCTTTCATTCTGGCCCTAACCGCGCGGCACTCCCCCCCCTAATTTCAGCGCAAAACGCCCATGGGCGCATCAGGAGTGATTCACATGAAAATGACAACCGAAGAGGCGTTCGTCAAAACGCTGCAAATGCATGGTATCGAGCACGCTTTTGGGATTATCGGATCGGCCATGATGCCCATCTCCGACATTTTCGAACCGGCGGGCATTACATTCTGGGATTGCGCCCACGAAGGCTCCGGCGGCTTCATGGCCGACGGTTACACCCGCGCCACCGGGAAAATGTCGATGATGATCGCCCAGAACGGTCCCGGCATCACCAATTTCGTAACGGCCGTTAAAACCGCCTACTGGAACCACACGCCACTTTTGCTGGTCACGCCGCAGGCTGCCAACAAGACTATGGGCCAGGGTGGGTTCCAGGAAATGGAACAGATGCGCGCCTTTGCTGATTGCGTCTGTTATCAGGAAGAAGTCCGTGATCCCTCTCGCATGGCCGAGGTTCTGAACCGTGTGATCATGCAGGCTCATCGCAATTCGGCCCCGGCGCAGATCAACGTACCTCGTGATTATTTCACGCAAGTGATCGACATCGATCTGCCTGCAATTGTTGGGTTTGAGCGTCCAAGCGGCGGCGAAGCAGCTCTGGATCAGGCCGCCGCACTGCTGAGCAGCGCCAAGTTCCCGGTCGTCCTGAACGGCGCTGGTGTGGTGATTGGCGGCGCGATCCCGGCGTCTATGGCTTTGGCCGAACGTCTGTCTGCACCGGTTTGCTGCGGCTACCAGCACAACGACGCCTTCCCGGGATCACACCCGCTTTTTGCTGGCCCACTCGGCTATAACGGCTCCAAAGCCGGCATGGACTTGATCTCCAAGGCCGACGTTGTTCTGGCGCTCGGCACCCGTCTGAACCCATTTTCAACCCTTCCCGGCTATGGTATCGACTATTGGCCCACTGACGCCAAAATCATTCAAGTCGACATCAACCCGGACCGGATTGGCCTGACCAAAAAGGTCGAAGTCGGTATCGTCGGTGACGCCAAGCAAGTGGCAAGCTCGATCCTGGACAAGCTGTCCGGCACAGCGGGCGACGAAAATCGCGACGCACGCCTGAACCTGATTTCGACCACCAAATCCGCATGGGCACAGCAGCTGTCGTCGATGGATCATGAAGAGGATGACCCCGGCACCACCTGGAACGAACGCGCGCGTGGCGCCAAACCTGACTGGATGAGCCCCCGCATGGCGTGGCGCGCAATTCAGTCGGCCTTGCCCCGCGAAGCCATCATCTCGTCTGACATCGGCAACAACTGCGCGATCGGCAACGCCTATCCGTCCTTCGAAGAAGGTCGCAAATACCTCGCCCCAGGCCTGTTTGGGCCGTGTGGCTATGGCCTGCCATCGGTTGTCGGCGCCAAGATCGGCTGCCCTGATGTACCTGTTGTTGGATTTTCCGGTGACGGCGCGTTTGGCATCGCCGTCACAGAACTGACCGCCATCGGGCGCAAAGAATGGCCCGCGGTGACACAGATTGTCTTCCGCAACTACCAGTGGGGCGCGGAAAAGCGCAACTCGACCTTGTGGTTTGACGACAACTTCGTCGGCACCGAATTGGACACACAAGTGTCTTATGCCGGCATCGCGCAGGCTTGCGGTCTTAAAGGTGTTGTCGCCAAGACCATGGACGAATTGACTGCTGCCTTGGCACAAGCCGTCGAAGATCAGAAAAACGGCATCACCACACTGATCGAAGCCATGATCAATCAGGAGCTTGGCGAACCTTTCCGGCGCGACGCGATGAAGAAACCGGTTGCCGTGGCAGGTATCGACGCCGCTGATATGCGCCCGCAATCGGGCAGCTGATCCATTGCAGCCGCTCCGGCAAATCCTTGGCGCTGCCAGCGGCTCTGACAAAATCATCGCCCTTTCCGAGGGCGATGATCCCCGTGTTGTTCAGGCAGCGCTGTTGGCGCGCACTGAAAACGCCGCCAAAATCCTGCTGGTCGGCACACGCACAATTATCCTAAAGCATCTGTCGGATAACGGCGTCACCACTGCCGAAATCGCGGATGAGATTGAAATTCACGATCCCGCCTCCAGCCCTTTGACCAATGAATTCCGCGCCGCGCTGGTGTCGTTGCGTGCCCATAAGGGCATGACAGCGCAAGACGCCGAACCTCTGATCCGAAACCGTCTGATCTTTGCCGCGCTTCTTGTCCAACAGGGCTATGCCGACGGCACGGTCGGCGGCGCCGTTGAAACAACGTCCGACACTGTGCGTACAGCCCTTCAGATTATCGGCAAAGCACCGGGCACAAATCTGGTCTCAAGCTTTTTCCTGATGCTCTATTGCGAGGACCATCACGCCGTCAAAGGCGCGCATATCTTTGCCGATTGCGGATTGGTCGTCGACCCGGATGCCAGCGAAATGGCCGAGATCGCCCGCGCGTCTGCCGCGTCTTATCAGGCACTTGTCGGTGCGCCTGCGCGCGTGGCGATGCTATCCTTTTCCACCGCTGGCAGCGCGGAACATCCCAAAGTGTCCAAAGTTGTGCAGGCCACACAAATGGTCAAGGCCGCCGATCCCGACATGATCATTGATGGCGAAATTCAGTTCGACGCCGCCTTTGTGCCCGAGGTCGCGGCCTCCAAGGCCAGCAGTTCAGCCCTGCAAGGCGCGGCGAATGTGTTTGTGTTTCCAAGCCTGAATGCGGGTAATCTGGGATATAAAATCGCACAACGCATCGGCGGCGCAACTGCGATTGGTCCAGTGTTGCAGGGGCTGGCCAAGCCCGCAAACGACCTGTCCCGTGGCTGCGACGCCGAGGACATCCTGCATATGATAGCCGTCACCGTCGCGCAATCCAACGCGCTATCTCAACGGCAAACTGCATGATGGTGGACACGCAAATATCCGCAATACCGTCAGCTCAAAGCGAGCGTCACAACCGTCGCGTCGACAATGTCGTCAACCGTCGCACCACGGCTCAGATCACAAACCGGTTTGCGGAACCCTTGCAATATCGGCCCCAACGCCTGTGCATCGCCCAGCGCAACGGCCAGCTTGTAAGCGATATTGCCTGCATCAAGCGATGGAAAGATCAACACATTGGCATCGCCCGCGCCAGCGCCTTTGCGCTGGGCGATCTCGGGGATCAGGGCCGCATCGCCCTGAACCGGACCCAAAAAACCGGTACGCTCGGCCACCTGTCGCACCACATCAACGCTGTCGCCCGCCCCGGAGTTCATTGTCGAGAACGACAACAGCGCCACGCGTGCCTCTCCCAAAAGCGCTTGTCCCGTGGCGTGCGAACTGCGCGCAATCGAGGTCAGCACATCAGCGTCAGGGGCAACATTCACGGCGCAATCGGCAAAGATCAGGGCGCGTTCATCCGGGAACAACATCAAAAAGAAGGAAGATGGCACGCTGACCCCATCAGCCAGACCAATCGCCATCGACGCGGCCTCGATAACACGGCGCGACGGCGCAACAGCACCGGCCACCATGGCATCCGCTTCGCCCGCCGCGACCATGGCGGCCGCCCGATACAGCGGCTTGGTCACCAGCCTGCGCGCAATCCCTTCCTTCATGCCACGCGTTTTGACCAGCACCTCTGCATACTGGTCCGTGTCATCGCCCAGACATATCGGCTGACACAGCCCGTCACGCGCCAGTTTTTCCATGGCTTGCGCAATGCGCGGCTCTTCGTGCTCGGGAAACACCACCCGGGCATTTTGGGCAGCAACCTTATTCGACAACAATTCCGTGATACGCATGTATACCTCCGTATACGCAACAGGAGCCACCCGTGACCGAAAACGTCAAGATCAACCGCGGCCTTAAAGGCATTTATTTCGAACGTTCCGGCGTCAGCCACATCGACGGCAGCAAAGGGGAACTCAGTTATCGCGGATACTCTATCCACGATCTCGCCACGCATTCGACCTTCGAAGAAGTCTGCTATCTGCTCATCCACGGGGAGTTGCCGACCGAGGGCGAACTGGCCGCATTTGACGCTAACCTCAAGGCGGCCCGCACATTGCCCGAGCCGATCTTTGACATCATCCGCGCCACGGCTGACGGGCACCCGATGGACGTTCTGCGCACCGCCGTGTCTGCCCTTGCTGCGCTGGAACCAGGCAGCCATGAGACCGGCGAGGCTGCGTTTCTTTCCAATGGCATACGTCTGACCAGCCAGGTGCCGATGATCATCGCGGCACACGAAAACATCCGCAACGGGCGCGCACCAATGCCTGCGGACCCGGCTCTCAGCCACGCGGCCAACTGGCTCTGGATGCTCAAGGGGGAAAAGCCGTCCGAAGATGCCGCGCGGCTGGCAGATGTCGACTTTATCCTGCATGCCGAACATGGCGCCAACGCGTCTTCCTTTGCGGCCCGTGTCACCATTGGCACGGAAACCAACCTGCATGGCGGCATTGTCACCGCGCTGTCGACGCTGGCCGGTCCGGCCCATGGCGGTGCTGCCGAAGACGTGATGAAAATGGTGCACGACATCGGCAGCCCGGACAAAGCCGCCGATTATGTCAAAGCAAAACGCAAGAATCGCGAGGCGGTCACAGGATTTGGCCACCGCGTGTATCGCGCCGAAGATCCGCGCGCGCGTCACATGCGCGAAGGTGTGCGCAAACTGGGCGCAGAGATGGGCGCGCCGGAATGGTACGAAATCCTGCAAGCCGTTGTGGATGCGATGAAACCCTATGCCCGCCACGGGCTGAACGTGAATGTCGATTTCTATTCCGGCGTCATTTACCAGCTGCACGGCATCCCTATGGACCTATACGTGCCAATTTTCGCCATCGGTCGTATGCCCGGATGGATCGTGCAATGCGTCGAACAGCAACGCGGCAACATCCTGATCCGTCCGCTGACATTGTACAACGGCCCGGAAATGCGCGCGTATATTCCATTTTCAGAACGATAGCGTTCCAATATTTCGCTTTACCTCGGGATAATTTCCCGGTGAACTCTGTCTGACTGACCTCGCGCGCGAAAGAACGATAATGACCTTCCAGCAACCCAAGCTAGACACTTCGCCCCCTGTTTCGGACGAAGTCCGCCAGACAACCTGTTACATGTGCGCCTGTCGCTGCGGCATCAATGTGCACATGAAGGACGGCCCGGATGGCAAAAAACAGGTCGCCTATATCGAAGGCAACCGCGACCACCCCGTCAACAAAGGTGTGCTATGCGCCAAGGGGTCGGCGGGCATCATGCAGGTCAACGCGCCCTCTCGGCTGAAAAAGCCTCTGAAACGCGTCGGACCGCGCGGGTCGGGCGAATACGAGGAAATCAGCTGGGAAGAGGCGCTCAGCACGGCGGTCGGATGGCTGACCGAGCTGCACGAAACCGCACCGCACAAGCTGGCCTTTTTCACCGGACGCGATCAGTCACAGTCCTTCACCTCGTTCTGGGCACAGCATTTCGGCACCCCGAACTATGCTGCGCATGGCGGATTTTGCTCGGTCAACATGGCGGCCGCCGGGATTTACACCATGGGCGGGGCGTTCTGGGAATTTGGTCAGCCGGACTGGGACCACACCAAATTGTTCATGATCTTTGGCGTTGCCGAAGACCATGACAGCAACCCGATCAAGATGGGGCTGGGCAAGATCAAGGCACGCGGCGCCAAGGTGATTGGCGTCAACCCTGTGCGCTCTGGCTATAACGCAATCGCAGATGAATGGGTTGGCATCACGCCCGGAACTGACGGGCTCTTCATATTGGCTCTGGTGCACGAGCTGATGAAGGCAGGCAAAATCGACCTGCATTATCTGGCGCAATACACCAATGCTGCGGTGCTGGTGGATGGCGACACCGGTCTGTTGCTGCGCGATGACGACGGCAAACAGCTGGTGATCGACCGCACAACCGGCAAACCGACCCCGTTCGACCAGAAAGGCGTGCGCCCCGATCTGTCCGGCAGCTATCGTCACGCGGGCACCACACACCGTACGGTCATGGCGTTGATGGCCGAAAAATACCTTGATCCGCAATACGCCCCCGAGGCCGTGGCCGAGCGTTGCGGCATCCCGGCAGACAAGATCCGCAAGATCGCTGCGGAACTGGCCCGCGTCGCTTTTGAAGAGGCATTCGAGCTGGATCAGGAATGGACCGATTTCCGGGGCGAAACCCACAAAACCATGACGGGTCGCCCGGTCAGCTTTCATGCGATGCGCGGAATTTCGGCCCACTCGAACGGTTTCCAGACCTGTCGTGCGCTGCACGTACTGCAAATCCTGCTCGGCACAGTCGAGGTTCCCGGCGGCTTCCGCTTTAAACCGCCCTATCCCAAACCGGTCGAAGCCCACCCCACGCCACACGGCGAACGCCACCCCGGCAAGGCGCTGGCCGGGCCGCACCTTGGGTTTCCACGCGGACCAGAAGACCTGTTGCTGGATGACGACGGCAAAGCACAACGCATCGACAAGGCCTTCACATGGGAAAATCCGATGTCGGTGCACGGCCTGATGCACATGGTGATTTCCAACGCCCACGCTCAGGACCCATACCCGATCGACACACTGTTCATGTACATGGCCAACATGTCCTGGAACTCGTCGATGAACACATCCGGCGTGATCAAGATGCTCACCGATCGCAACGACGACGGCGGCTATCGCATTCCCCGTATCATCTATTCCGATGCCTACAGTTCGGAAATGGTCGCCTATGCTGACCTGATCCTGCCCGACACCACCTATCTGGAACGCCACGACTGTATCTCGTTGCTGGACCGTCCGATTTGCGAGGCAGACGCCGCCGCCGACGCGATCCGCTGGCCTGTGATCGAACCTGATCGCGACGTGCGCGGTTTCCAGTCAGTGCTGATCGAGCTGGGTGCCCGCATTGGGCTGAAAGGTTTCCTGAACGAAGACGGCACTCCGAAATGGAAAGACTACGCCGACTATATCGTCAATCACGAACGCCGCCCGGGTATCGGCCCACTGGCCGGGTTCCGCGGCCAAGACGGTGATCAGGCTGGGCGCGGCGCCGTCAACCCCGAACAGCTTGATAAATATATAGAAAACGGCGGGTTCTTTGTCGAACATATCCCCGCCGAAGCGCAATATATGAAACCCTGGAACGCCGCCTATCAGGACTGGGCGGTTGGCATGGGCATCTACGACGCCCCCCAGCCTTACCTGTTTCAGCTTTATGTCGAACCCATGCGCAAATTCCAACGTGCCGCCGAAGGTCATGGCGACCGTCAGCCGCCAGACCACCTGCGCGACCGCCTGAAACACGTGATGGACCCGCTGCCAATCTGGTACGAACCGCTAGAGGATGCCAGCGTGGACGCGTCGGAATTCGATGTGCACGCCCTGACGCAACGCCCCATGGCCATGTATCACAGCTGGGGCACCCAGAACGCCTGGCTGCGTCAGTTGCACGGGGAAAACCCGCTTTACCTGCCCACCAAGCTTTGGAAAAAACATGGGTTTACCGAAGGCGACTGGGCGCGGGTCACATCCGTACATGGTGAGATCACAGTGCCTGTGGCACATCAGGCCGCACTGAATGACAACACCGTGTGGACATGGAACGCCATTGGTAAACGCAAAGGCACGTGGGCCTTGTCCGAAGACGCCCCCGAGGCGAACAAAGGCTTTCTGCTCAACCATCTTATTCACGAGCTTTTACCGCCCAAAGGTGACGGCTTGCGATGGGCCAATTCAGACCCGATCACCGGACAAGCCGCTTGGTTTGACCTGCGCGTCAAACTCGAAAAGGTTGCGGCGCCGTCCGAGGCGCAGCCGGTCTTTGCTCCGATCACATCGCCGGTCAAACAGGGCCCGGACGAGCTGAAATGGAAGGTTGGCAAATGATCCTCGCGCACCTTCCCGCCCGCTCATCCTTGCAAACTGACCGACATGTTTTGGTGGCGCAAAACAGAACCGATGCAATACCGACGCAATACCGACGTAATACCGAGGGCCAAAAATGACCGATCTGCCGTCTCAAACGACCCGCAAACTCGGCCTTGTGATCGACCTCGATACTTGCGTCGGCTGTCATGCCTGTGTGATCTCCTGCAAAGGCTGGAACACAGAAAACTATGGCGCACCCCTGTCGGATCAACGCCCCTATGGCGAAGAACCCATGGGGACGTTCCTGAACCGGGTACACAGCTACGAGGTTCAGCCCGAGACCGGCGCGGCCCAGACCGTTCATTTTCCAAAGTCTTGTTTACATTGCGAAAAAGCGCCCTGCGTGACCGTCTGCCCAACGGGTGCCAGCTATAAACGCGTCGAAGACGGGATTGTGCTGGTCAACGAAGACAGCTGCATTGGGTGCGGCCTGTGCGCGTGGGCCTGCCCTTACGGCGCCCGCGAAATGGATCAGGCCGAAGGCGTCATGAAAAAGTGCACGTTGTGCGTGGACCGGATTTACAACGAAAACCTGCCCGAGGTGGACCGCGTTCCCTCATGTGTACGCACCTGCCCCGCCGGCGCCCGCCACTTTGGTGACCTTGGAGACCCGACCAGCGAAGTCTCGCAACTTGTTGAAAAGAGAGAGGGTTTTGACCTGATGCCCGAGCTTGGCACAGCCCCGGTAAACAAATACCTGCCGCCGCGGACCAAAGACAGCTGGGACGATCAAAGCCTTCTGGCACCGTTGCTGGAACCCGTCGCAAGCGAGGCAACAGGCTTTCTAAGCTGGCTCGACAAGACGCTCGATAAACTGCCTGGAGGGACCGCCTGATGCATCCAGCACCTTCAGTTATCGTTTTCACAACGCTTTCCGGGTTAGGCTTTGGTCTGCTGTTCTGGCTTGGCATTGATACATCTCCGGCAACCGGGCTGATCGCATTCGTTTTCTTTGTCATCGCCTTTGCGCTGGCGGTTGGCGGATTGGTTGCCTCGACATTTCACCTCGGGCATCCCGAACGCGCGATGCGGGCGTTGACCCAGTGGCGCACCAGCTGGCTCAGCCGCGAGGGTGTTTGTGCCATTGCCGCGCTTGTCGTCATGGGGCTTTATGCGGCTGCCCTGATCTTTGCCGGGGCGCATATCGCCTTATTGGGCTGGCTCGGAGCATTGTTGTGTCTAGCAACCGTGTTCACCACGTCGATGATATATACCCAACTGGCGACCATCCCACGCTGGAACACGCCGCTGACCCCGGCCTTGTTTCTGGCGCTGTCGCTTGCCGGTGGTGCACTGTTGTCTGGGCGCATCACTATGGCTCTCGGGCTGCTGTGTCTTGCCGGTGTCATTCAATTGGGCTGGTGGATACGCGGTGACACCGCGTTTGCGAATTCAGGCACCGATCTGGGCACTGCCACAGGGTTGGGGGACCGGGGCGAGGTCCGCTCGATGGCACATCCGCACACGTCACCAAACTATCTGATGCGCGAATTTGTCTTTGTCGTGGGCCGCAAACACGCTCTCAAACTCAGAGTAATTGCCCTGAGTCTGATGATCGTCTTGCCGGTTGTACTGCTTTTGGCGCCATTCCATCACGTTCTGGCCGTGATCGCCGTGCTCAGCCATCTGGCGGGCGTAGCCGTGTCGCGCTGGTTGTTCTTTGCCCAAGCAGAACACACCGTCGGGCTCTATTACGGAATGCGATAAAAAAACGGGCCGCATTGGCCCGTTTTTTAGATTTTTTTCAGTGTATTAGCTCTGTGTATCGTGCAGATAGTCCACCCAATGTGGTACTTTCTCGTTTGATCTGAACGCCAGTGCAACAGCGCGGAACGGCGACAGAAGAGCCATAATTGTGAAAGCGGATGATTTGAATGCGGCGGTTGCCATGATCGAGTGTCCTATTCGAAGATCGTCTTGTTGGTGCAACCGATATGCCTGTCGCACCCAAAGCACTAATGCCGAATCCGCAACCCCGCCTTGCAGGAATCAAGGGACCTCGCACTGCCACTCACAAATACATCACTATTTCTTTGGTGGTTTTTCCCGCCACGTCCCCAACCAGCTTGAGAAACGCCCACGCTTTTCGGCAATATTATCGCCTGCAGCTTCTAGGCTATCACCCATGTCTTCCAGTACCGGATCAATCCGAGCCTGACGGAACCGCCGCCAACGCACCCAGATCGCCCAGGCAATCGCAAAGAACACGACCAGGATCACAATATTCAACCATGGGATAATGGTGACATCCGGTCCCTCCACGGCCTTAACCCCAACGGCATTTGGATAGATCGACATGAATTCATTGCGCCAACCGTAATGCTTCAAAGCCACCCATTTGGCGGCTTCCTTGGTTGACTTGAGATCAGTCGCCTCAGCCTGAAGGTTTGCAGTGTCAAACTTGAAATAGGGCGGCCAGCCCCAGCTTGTGTCTTCGTTGCGATAGACCATCGGGCGTTCATTTTCATAAAACGCCTGAATGAAAAACACATCCCGGTTTACCGTACCTGTATCGTTGCCGGCATCTGGTGCGGCCCAAAAGATCGAGTTCTCTCCAAAATCGATCCGCTTTTCATAGGTATCAGCAACGCGCACGATATCGTGCTGTGGCAAGGTATAGTGGAAGAAGGCGGCAATCAGCAGCCAGACCAAACCCCAGAAACCCCATTTAACATAGACCATGTTCCGGCCCTCTTAGTGAAAATTCATAAAATAGATCAGCGTGATCACCAGCGTGACCGGCACGATATACACACCCAGTATCAGCTTGCGCCTAAGCGACCCGTCATAGTCCTGCAAGCCCTGATCGATCCATAGATCACGATCCCCGGTCATGTTTTCCTCTTCCCATTCAGCCTCAAGCTTGCCACGCCGAACGCTGCGGGAATACAGCGACAGGCAGATATAGATTACCGTCAGAACTACAAACCCGATGGCCGACAATCTGAACAATGCAAACATTCTCTATCTCCTCACCGCACCCCATGGCCCAACCCGCGCTATCAGATCATCGCGCGTTGGCGCTGCGACAGGTTCTTCCATGGGCGCATCATGCCCGAAAAGAGCCGCGCGCGCACCGGCCTTGTCCACCTGATACTCGCGATCCAGAAAATCCGCCACAAAGGACTTTTTGGTCTCGGTCCACCCTGCATAGGCGGCATAGAACGCTTCTTTGTGGCAGATAAACAATTGCCGGACATCCTTGGGTGCCAATTCCGCCAGCAACATATTGACCAGATCCTTGTCAGGCGTGTCAGCCGCACGGAGCGAATAGAAATAGGCCGGATGATCGCTGTTGATACGCGGCCACGGTCCGTCATTATCGACCCAGCTGACCAAGTCCCGAAGCCCGTGGTATTCCGGCGGCAGCTGATCGGCATGCGCACGCGCCAATGCGCGAATGTCACGGCGCGTGGCCCCGGTCAGGTCCACGCCCGCCTCTTGCGCCGCATCCACAACGATAAAGTCCATCGTTTGCCGCAGGATCGCGCTTGCATCGATGCCGCGCGCCTTGACGATGGGTTCAACCAGATCGTTGAACTCAAAAAACTTGGCTATCTGGTTCCGGTCGCCGAAATCAAACGTGTATTTGATCGGCAGCTTGCCCAGCGCTTTTTTGTCGTTCCGGGCAATCGCCGCCGGGTGGTCCAACCCGCGAAAGATATAGACCCCGCCAAAATGCGCCGTCCAAAAATTATCCTGTTGAAACGCCATTTGCTTGAGCCGCACCGGATTGCGGGTAACGTCGCCAGTGCGTTTGGACAATGTGATCATGTCAGCGATCAGAACGTCATCATACCACGCATCCTCTTCGCCCTTGAACCGGTCGACCAGCTTGGCCAGTTCATCCGCGTCGCGCAACGTGCCTTCGGTGGTGTCCGCCTCAATCTCGACCCTGCGAATATCAAACAACCGCACAGGATCGGCCACGCTGAACACCGAATTCACAAGCTCACCCGCCACAGTATCGCGCGCTGTCAGCGCAAAAAGCTGCGCCTCGTTTTCGGCAATGAACCGTTTAAGGATACCCCGGCTGGACGAAAACTTCGCATTGAGCAGCGGTGCAGTCTTCTGTTCCGTGCTCAGCAGAATAAACTGCCGGTTAACTCCGTTGTGGTTCAGATACAACGGATCGTTCAGCTCATCCCCGATCTCGGGCGAATAACCCGAGATGTCGATATGAAAATCGGTGAGCTGCGTGGTTTTACCCGTCAGATGCTTGAGCGCCCGGTTGTAACGCTCGACAAGCACAGGCGAGGCCACCTCGATCAGGTTGCCAAACATCAGGCCGCGTTTAATCAGTCGGTGCATTTAGGCCTCCGTTTTCCAATGCCCAGCGATGCGCCTGACCCGGGGTGGGTGCAGACTACGCCGCGGACATTCAGGATGAATTTCATGCTTCTCTTCCCCGCCCCATCAAACCGGCCAATACTATTAATATCGTCCAAAGGCCTCCTAGAATGACTAAGAATGACCAAAACACTTCACGAAATGGATCGCTTGCGTGGAGGCAATTTACTTCGTCGAACCACCATTTTCCGCATATGGAACCAGAAATTAAATATGCTGCCGAAGTGGGAACCAAATAAGTTAGCATCAACCAATGAAGCCTCACCCCTTCCCCTCCAGGTACCGCTTTTTCGCCTCTTCCTGACGCCCATATTCCCGCACCATGTTCTCAATCGCCACTTCGTCGGATTTGTCGGCATAGCGGAATTCGCTGTCGGCGTAGCGGTTGATCTCCTGCAACACCATTTCGACCGTGATGGGCACCCGCAGGTCTGAAATCATGTCGCGTTTGGTGTCGTAATCGCGGAACAGGAACAGCTCGGGGTTCTCCATCCATTCATCCGGCAATTCAAAGTCCATCGCCCGCACTTTGACAGCATCGGTGATGTTCTTGATGGCCCGGCCGGTAAACCGCTCATCCGCCTCCTGAATGCCCTTAAGGTACGTGCCCAGCTTGGCAATTGTGTCCAGCGCGCCAATCTGGTCGTGCACCCGGTCAAACACGTTCAGCAAGCCGGCCTCATGCGGGCGCGAATGGCTTTCAAAGCTGGCAGCGACGGCCTTTTGGATGGCCTGGGCCTCGAACAACTCATGATCACCCAGCGGGATGTCGTGGTTCTTGCCCATCAGCAATGCAAGGATGTCGACATAATCGTCGCGGGTGATCGGCCCATCCACCAGAAACCGCGCCCCGGCCCGCTGGCGCAGCGCGTCGTCGACATTCTCGGGATAGTTCGAGAACATGCCAAACGTGCAATTGCCGCGCACGACTGTGTTTGCCCCGGCAAAACTCTCCATCAGCACAGCGGTGATTTCCAGTTGCCCGGCCGAGGACTGTCTGTCGCCGCGCTTGCCCGCCAGCTGGTCGATGTCGTCAATGGTGCCAAACCCAATCGCCATTGGATCGATGATGTTGTTGATAAACGCTTTGGCGTTCTGGCCGGATTTGCCCTGATAGCTGTCGATATTGTCGGTGCTCAGGTTTTGATACCGGAACGGATAGCCCGCGACCTGACAATAATCATTGATCAGCCCGGCCATCATCTGGATCAACGTAGTCTTACCCGTACCCGGTTTGCCGTCGCCCATAAAGGTAAAAATGAATCCACCCAGCTCGGCAAACGGGTTCAGCTTGCGGTCAAAATCATAGGCCATCAGCATCTTGGACAGCTTCATCGCCTGATATTTGGCGATGTGATTGCCGACAACCTCGTTGGGTTTCTTAAAGGTCATCGTCAATTTAGTGCTCTTAGCCGCGCGGGCCGGGGTGAACCCATTGATTGTCAGATCATCCGCCTCGATCCGCCAGCTCGCATTGGTAAAGGCCGCCAGCCGCCCCGCCGTCTGCGCCCTCAGCGACACTTTCTCCATCAACTGCTCGGCATATGCGGTCACACAAGGCACCAGCCGCGCCTCTTCACTGACCAGCGCCGCGATGTCCTGATCCAGTTCCCACAACGCGCCGTGCAATCCAAGCTGCGCGTTGTCCGTCAGCGTTTCCTGCACCTCGCCAACTTCAACGGAGACTTCGCTGGCATATGGCGCCAACAGATAGGCCGTGGCGTTGGCAAACACATGCAGTACCGCCAGCGCTTCGCCGGTCAGCAGTTCACCAAACTCGGCCTTGCGATCTGCGCCCAGCGATCCGGCAAGGTTGTCGCGTTTGAGGTCGCCCAGACCCGAAGCTTCGGAAAAATTCTCACCAATCGCCAGCGCAATCGCCAGCGCCCGGCGCAACCCGTGCAGCACATTGGCCTGGACAGGGGACACCAGCGGGTCGTCGCCGTCAGCCGCTTCAATACGTTCGACCAGATGCACCCCTTCCGGGCGCGCCGTGGACCGTGTCACCAGCCCCGGCGTTGTGGTGCGAAACCGCCGCCGCGTGCCGATGCCCGAAGACCGCTCAGGTGCCGCTACATCTTTGCTTTTGGCGATCCGTGGTGTGTGATCGAACCCGTCCAACAAGCCGACCGCAGCGTCATAATGCTTGCGGATGTCTTCTTCGCGCAGCTCCATCTGGTCCGACGTCACGCTCATATCTCACACCTCAAACTTCATTTTGCCAAAAATACTCGCGCCGCAGGCTTGGCCGCGGCGCGGACAATCAATAACTCAACACCCGCCCTTGGGGGCTGACCACATATTTTCGAACGCTGCCAAATCCCGGCGAATTCAATTCTTCCAACGCCTGAAAGGGGCGCTGAGGCAGAATAATTGCGCGCTCCATGCGGGTCGCACCAGTATCGACGCCACGCCCCGAAAACGGATCAAGCGCAAATATCTCTCGTTCCACAGTCGAAAACCACCCGGACCGCTCTTCAGTCACACGTTCTGACAGCAACTCCTCGACGGTCCAAGCCAATGCCCAATCTTCGCCCTCAGGTGCACGGGCCTGCTCCAACACTTGGCGGATGGGACCGGATTGCCGGGTAAATGCACTCGAATACATTGGGCCAACGTGATACCGGCGCAAACGTTTGGGGTGCAGATCATCAAAGCTCCCGTCAAATCCTTTGGCGATTGTCACCAGCTTCAGACCGCCTAATGACTGCGCCATCAGATGCGCCTGAACTTCGGGCCATCGACGTTCGTCATTTGGCAGGGCGGTGCGCCCGCTGTCTTCCAGCTCTAACAGATAGATTGTCGGTAAATTGACCTGACTGTCATAAACCGCCCAATGCACAAGATAGCGACGGCGTTCATCCGCCAAATTCTCGATCCATTCCACCTGAGGGTGATTTTGCGCCCAGAACAACTCTCCCTGCAACAACTCTTCATAATAGAGCCGCTGCGCCAAGGCGAATTGCAGCTTCGTCGGGATTTCGCGTTCCCCGATGATCATGCGCAGCATCTGATCTTTCAGATCATCCGACGACGGCATGTTGCGCAGATGGCTTTCCGCTTGCTGCGCATCATTGGCCATGACCAGCAATTCGTTAAACACCGGAAATCCGCTGGCAGTGGCGTCAAAGGAAAGCGAGCCAAAAAACGTACCGGTTTCGCGACCAACCAGCAGGTATTTCATACTTAAAGCGCGAAACGTAAAGCTAATCGCTTTGAGATACCGCGTCATGATTGCAACATCGACGTCGCTCAGCGCGCCCTCTGCCGCACGAGCTGCCGCCACACGGGTCAGATGATCCGTAATACGCTCGAATTTCTGGAAATACCGGCGCGAGGCGTGGGTATCCATCAGGGCTTTGTGGTCGGCCTTTTCGTCACTCATTTGCGCAAACTTCCGTCGTAGTTAATACCTGCGTACCAAATCAGGATGTCGCCACTATACCCGAGACACCGTTCTTGCCACTTCTCGAGAAAATATGCATTTTCTGCCATTTTCGTCACGCTCCATGCCCCGCGATTTATCAATGGTCCTAGCCCCAGACCGAAGCCAATTAAGAAGCCGAAGAATGCGAATGTTCTAGCAATGCCCGGACACAGCCCATTACCTACTGCGCATGGCGCTATTGAGTAGCCCCAATATGACAGCGCGCCTCCGACAAGAATAAAGAAATAGCAGCGTCGTCTGAATGTCATTCCCCGTACAGGTTCTTGTCGTGTTTCTCGACGATCTTCTGGAACCGGCGGGCAAAGCGTTCGTCGGCTTTGGCCTTGGCTTCCAGAACGTCACGCGCAAACACCATGTGATCTTCGTGGGCTTCCATCATGTCGGCCATACGTTGATTGGTGGCCGTACCGATCGCCGCCATGCTGGCCTGCGCTTCTTTGTCGGTTTCAACCCCGATCTCGTTGATGCGGTGCGCCACATCCTGTTGTTGCGCTGTCTTCAACGACTTGGATAACGCGTCATACAGAACCACACGCTGTTTAGTATCGGTCTGCAATTTATTGATCAAAACCATCTGAGTCGCCGCCTGGTTCTGCAACGAGTCGATCCAGGTCTTGCCCTTTTCGATGTAGCGTTCCAGCGTTTGGGAGTTGGCCAGTTTGACTTGTTCCTGCTGCACCATCGCGTTGTATTTTGCGTTTAGGTCGGCAAGTTCACTTTCCAGCTTCGTGCGCGCCGCAGCGTCCTGTTCGACGGAAATCTTGTTTTCCAGTTCGATGATTTTCGGGTCCAGCGCAACGATTTCCGCCTTAACTGTCTCCAGCTCTCCAACCGTTGCCTCACGTTCGTCCAGCGTTTCGGTAAGGTTGGCTTCGACCTTGGTTTTTTGTTCGTTCAAAACGGTCAGCTGGTTTTCAAGCAAGGTTGTGATGATGTCAGACTTGGCGATCAGATCTTGCAATTTGTCGTCGATATTGGCTGTCTTGATCCGGTCCTGTCGCATTGACTCGGACTTGGCACGACTAAAGACGCCGACAAAGCTTTCCCATCCGGTCTTGTCACGCATTTCGTCAAAGTCTTTGGAAAATGCCGACGTAACATCATCCAAGCCCATGATCAGCTCTGCGATATTGGCATTCATGACGTCGGTATGTGCGTGCACATCGTCAAGCGTCGCATTCTCAATGTCGATGGAAACATCGTCGCCGGATTTCATTTTGGCCCGCGCCGTTTCAATCCGTCCTGTCAGCTCTGCAATCTTGCTTTGAGCCGCAGCCACCTGTTCCTGAGATTCGCGTACCTGGGCGTCAAAATCAGCCATAATCACTCCGTTTTATCAATCTGTTGGTATGCATATGGGTAATGTTACGCCCATTTACATCCATTCTGAATTCAATCAAATTACAGTGTTGCAAATGCGCACTGCATTGAAAAGAGCGCGATGTCGCGCCCGTCGGCAAAAAACCGGTGCTCCGCATCTTGTCCGCCAATTTGAAAGTTGTAGTGTTCGCCCATCATCACTGAAAGGACGCCGATGCACACCGGACCTCGCAACCTGATCACGGACGTTTCCGGGCTCAAAGTAGGCAATGCACAAGATCACAGTATCAAATCAGGTAGCACGGTTTTGGTGGCTGATTTGCCCCTGACTTGCGGGGTCAGCGTCATGGGAGGCGCGCCAGGAACACGCGAAACAGACTTGCTTGCGCCGGACAAAACCGTGCAACAGGTCGACGCGCTTGTTTTATCCGGGGGATCCGCCTTTGGTCTGGATGCCGCATCTGGTGTCGCGGACAAATTGCGTTCTCAGGGGCGCGGATTTGTGGCGGGCGATCAGACTATTCCGATTGTTCCATCTGCCATTCTGTTTGACATGCTCAATGGTGGGAACAAGGATTGGGACGTTAACCCATATCGGGCTCTTGGTGTCGCCGCATTGGAAGATGCGTCGGAAGAATTCGATTTGGGCACATTTGGCGCCGGAGCCGGCGCCACGATGGCGTCGCATAAAGGCGGCCTTGGGTCCGCATCCATGACGTTGCCATCAGGGCACACCGTTGGGGCGCTGGTTGCGGTAAATGCAATTGGCGACGTGTCACCAGATGGCAAACATTTTTGGGCTGCCCCGTGGGAGATCGACGGTGAATTCGGAGGGTTCGGAAATATCCCGCACGCGGTTCAAGATCTGCCCGCGACCAAGCCGAGAGCCCACAACACGACCATCGCAATTGTCGCGACGGATGCAGTGCTGACCCAAGCGCAGTGCACGCGCATTGCGACCGCCGCCCATGACGGGATGGCCCGCGCAATTGTCCCTGCGCACACGCCGAGGGATGGCGATCTTGTTTTCGCTGTTTCAACCGATGCCAAGCCATTGACAGACACGGTTGCTGACACATTATGGCTGGGCCACGCCGCAGCCACTTGTCTGGCACGTGCAATCGCCCGAGGCGCATATCACGCGTCGCCAGAACCCGGTGATAAACTTCCCTGCTTTGCTTACAAAACGAGTTAAGACATATTCTGACGCCATTGATCCCAATATCGCCTAAATCAGAACGGATATGACTCAGACATAGTCCAAAAATTCCCTTCAATTCGGGTCATCGGGCGTAAGGATGATCCCGGCATGCCACCATTTCTGATCAGGATCGCGATGTCGGACAATACATTCGGATTAGTTCGGTAATACGCATGCCCGGTGAGACCACGCACGCCTTCTACATTCACAAAGTTGACGGTTCTGACTTCGGAAAAGATTTCCTTTTCAGCCGGGTTGATGTCTTCGACTTCAAGTCGGCCAAACCGTTGCCCCGTCATCAAACGTTGCGATAATCCAAGCGCGGAATCTCCGGGGTTCATGAAGACGGTTATCTGGCCAATTGCAGCCCCGAACCCTTCGGCCACAAGACGCTGGCGAACAACTGAGAAATCGAGATCAGGCGCGGCGAGAATAAGGTTTTCAATTTTCAGAACGGTCTTTGGGTTCTTGCCCTGATTGTTAACCGCGATAATCATCTCGCGCAGGGCTGTTGTGGTCACGTCTGTGCCCCGGCTGTGTGCCACGATATGTATCTTACGTAGCTCGGGGATCTGGGACAATTGCGTTAGGAATTCTTTGAGATGGAAAACCGTAAACTCCCCCGACTCCCGGTCCGTGAAATAGCCAAACAACCCGCCCGCTCCGGCAGGCCAGGAATAGGCGATTGGAACACCCTTGCGGCCGCTGAAATGCCAGATGTCGGCCAGTGAAAAAACTGCATCCTCAAAGCTGTTGTTAAAGCCATGCACAAATACGACAACTTCGCTTTTTCCGGACCGTCGCATCTCTTTGCGGACCTGCGCCTGAAAATCAGCCCGTTTCGCATTATAGGACCGAACCGCCTCGGGAATGCGTTCGGGTCGACCATTTTTGACTTTGAATGGGATCGGTGTCGGGTCAAACCTCAGAACTTCGCGATTTTCGACAATGCTGAGCGGCAGCTTCATGTCACGTTTAACCGCGCCACTTGCCGCTGTCAGGCTTGGCCAATCACCATCTTCCCCAAAGCTCACGTCAGTGACGCCAAATGCCATCGAGCTTGACCGCTCTGAACCATATGACAGCGCGTCGTCTTTTAGCTCAGGCATCCGGTCCGTGATGTAGAAAATCGAAGATTGTGTAGTCTGGAGTGCTGGCGCGACATCGCTTTGCGGATACCCGCCGTTTGCAAAGACATTTGGAGTGGGCGCCAACACACGGGTCGAACTGCATGCCGCCAAAAGCAGTAAAATCACTACAGGGAGAAATTTGTTAACAAGGGTCATCACAAGCCACTTTGGTTATTCTGAAATCCGAGACCGAACGACATGTTCGATGGGCAGGTAAGTGTCTGAATTTCCGATAGAGATTTCAAGGGCGCTAAAGGTAGCCGGTCCAGATCTTCCCAGCAACCAACCGATCTAAGTGCGCATGAACCGGACGAGAGTTGACGAGCGTTCCTGATCCGGAAACGCCTGTCAGTCAAAGTCAGACCAGATCAGCATCTGTCATGATCTCTACAAGTGCTGGTCCTTTGTATTCCAAAGCTTCGCGGATGGCGGTTTCGATTTCGGATGGGTCCGTTACCTTGGTTCCTTGTGCGCCGCACAGTCGCGCAAAGGCGGCAAATCCAGGGTTTTGCAGATTGGTTTCCCAAACCGGCCATTCCCCCGAACGCTGCTCTTTGGAAATTTTACCCAGCTCACCGTTGTGTAACAGGATATGGGTTATATCCATGCCGTATTTTACGGCTGTTGTCAGCTCCATCGGATATTGGCCAAAGCCACCATCCCCAGAAATCGACACAACCTTGCAGCCTTTCAAGTCTTCTTTGTCCTGTGTGGCCGCCCACGCCCCCATCGCTGCAGGAAGCCCAAAGCCGATAGATCCGAGATACCCAGACATCAACACGCGCTGACTGCCTTTGGTCTCAAGATAGCGGCCAAAAGAGTAGGTGTTATTGCCAACGTCCACCGCAAAGATTGTGTTATCAGGCACCAATCGACCAAGCGCTTCGAAAATAGCGAACGAATGAATGCCCTTGGCAAGGTTCTCCTGTAGCCGGGTCTGCTTTTCGCTGCGCCAGAATCCCCAACGTTCTGCGAGTTCGCTGATCTGATCATCGGCCTCCTGATTTGCCGTGCAACCTTGCCCCAAAGCGTCACAGAATGCCCCGACATCCCCCCAAACCGGCAGGGTCACAGGATGGAACTTGCCCAATTGCATACGTTCATGATCCACCTGAATGGTCGGTTTTCCGGGGTTAATACCGGTGTGATTAGAAAAACTGGTTCCCAGCGCAAGAATGAGATCCGCCTCGTTCATGAACCAACTTGCGATAGGGGTTCCCGACCGCCCCATCACGCCCCCCGCATTGGGATGGCTGTCAGGCAGCAGTCCTTTGGCCTTGAACGTCGTCATCACCGGCATGCCCAGCTTCTCGGCCAAAGCCGCGATATCGTCCCGGAACGGATAAGCACCATGCCCCACTACGATGATCGGACGCTTTGCGTTTGCAATCATTTCGGCGGCTCTTTCAACCTCGCTGGGCGCTGGCAATACCGGCGCCTGCGTAACCCGACCGGTTGGTGAGCCAGATTTCTGGCTGCTGGGAATAGTCTGTACATCATCCGGAAAAATCAGATGCGCTACGTTTTGTTCAACTATCGCGGTCTTGCATGCCAGCGTCGCCAGTTCTGCATGGTTAGAACTGCTCAGAACCGGTTGAGAAAATGCAGAAACAGCATCAAAGGCAGACAAAAGATCAATGTCCTGAAACGCCCCCGGTCCCATCACTTGGGTTTGCACCTGACCCGTCAGCGCCAACACCGGCGCGCGGTCAACTTTGGCGTCCCACAGCCCAGTCAGTAGGTTCGTTGCACCCGGACCTGCGATGGTCAGACAAGCGGCGGGGGTGCCTGTCAATTTACCATAAGCCGAAGCGGCGAATGCAGCGGCGCCTTCATGGCGGATGCCATAGTAGCGCATTTTGCCGTCCGCCACTGATAACCGGATCGCATCCGAAAGCCCCAGATTTGAATGCCCGACCATGCCAAACACAGATTGTACGCCCCAATTGGCCAGCGTCTCAACCATCACATCGGTCACTGTTGGGTCATGTGGTGGCTCTGGTTCAATCCCGACAAAAATCTCTCCGTCTCGTATATCGACGGGATAGGTTTGCTGCCCTGTGTCTTCATGCCCACCAGGCGGTTTGCCGGTCAGAGGATCGAAGTCCCATCCATGCCATGGACAACGTATCCAGCATTTTTCATCAATGCCCTTTTCGATCGACCCCTCGCCCAAGGGCCCCCGCTGATGCGGGCAGTGGTTGTTCATCGCTGCCCATTGACCATCAAAATGCACCAGACAGATCGACGTGGTGCGCGCTGTGACCGTTTTTACCCGACCTTCTGGAAGATCTTCGACATGTCCAACGCGGATCCAATCTAGGGGTTCATCACTCATCTGTCTCTCCCGTTTTAGGCGCCACGCCTTAGTCTTTCGAATAATTGCCGGGGCTGGTCAGAGGCGCCTCTGCTCGCCTGATGAGTGCCCGCGGGACCAACCATCCCCTCTTATACTTGGTCAATTCAACAACCGCGCACTGAAACACGCAATCGTGACAACAAGTGCGAACCACTGCCTGCAGCGAACCTGTGGATACCCCAAAGCTAGTCTAATTGTTCGGGGAAACCGGGCGCTCTTCGGCATGGACGACATTGTCGTTTCCGTCAGGTCAAATGCGGGCAAAGGGCTAACGATTGCCTACTTTGCGGCAAGGCGGAACGACGTGATGCGCCCGCGTCAATACATCGAAATCCGACATGGCTTGATGCATAGTTTTCATCATTACCTATGCGCGCAGCGGGCCTGTACCTGAGGCAATAATTATCAGCACACAGATGCGACCCACCTTTTAAGACACGTAAGACGGGCATTGGATTGTCGTTTTTGGGGGCACAGCAGCTATTCTTCTGAGTGGTAGGTGTCAAAAACCTATCGCACGTCCACTCCCATACATTGCCAAGCATATTGTGTAAGCCACTTGGCGGTTCTGATCTAGAATGAGCAGGAACAGTAAAGGGCGCGGTTTGTGAATACTCATTGCGGTATGGAAATTCGCCGTCCCAGATATGCGCTGTAGCCCGGTCAGATTGCGCTAGATTGGCTGCATATTCCCACTGCGCTTCTGTCGGAAGCGCCTTGCCAGCCCATTGTGCAAATGCCTGCGCGTCGATGTAGGAAATATGTACAACGGGATGCAATTCGCGCCCTGTCAGTGTGCTATCTGGGCCTTCTGGATGTTTCCAAAAGGCCCCCGGTACAAACCGCCACCATTGACCGGGGTCTGTCAGCTTTACCGGGTGGGACAGCATGTGAAACACCAGCGACCCTGCAACATAATATTCTGACGGCATGCCGGGTTGCCAACACGGATTTAACGCACGCTCGCTTGTTGTGACGTAGCCGGTGCTACTTACAAAATGCGAAAACTCTTGATTGGTAACCACCGCGGGATCAATTTCAAAGTCAGCAACTTCAACCAGCCGCACAGGTTTCTCTTCGGGATAATGCGCGTCCGAACCCATCAAAAAACGCCCTCCCTTGATCCGAACCATTGGGTTGAGCGTGTTTGGGTCGTACATTGGAGTTAGTTTCCCCCTCGAACAACGCGCGCTTGGCTTGCGTTGTCAAAAACATGCGCCTTGTCCCTGTCAAACGTCAGCCTGACAACAGTGCCGGGCTGGGCGTTGATATCTGCGGCCTCAACCAGACTGATCTCGGTTCCATTAAGATCGCAGGTCAGATGCGTTTCACTGCCCATCGGTTCGACGACTCCTACTTTGGAAAGTAGTTCGCCGTCAGGATCTATACGCAAATGCTCCGGGCGTATCCCAAGTACAATTTCCTGTTCATTTCTCAGAGCAACGCCCGAAGGCAACGACAAAACTGTTTCTCCAAACTGCATCGCGAAACCGTGCTGGGTTACCAATGCCGTTCCCGAAATCAAATTCATTTGCGGCGCTCCGATAAAGCCAGCAACAAACAAGTTTTCCGGCGCATTATATAGCTCAAGCGGTGTGCCAATTTGCTCAATTCGCCCTGCGTTCATGACAACGATTCGGTCTGCCATTGTCATAGCTTCGGTCTGGTCATGTGTGACGTATATGGAAGTGGTCTTGAGGCGCTGGTGCAACAACTTAACCTCTTTGCGCATGACAGTGCGCAGCTTGGCATCAAGGTTTGAAAGCGGCTCATCAAACAAGAAAACTTCTGGGTTTCGCACAATTGCGCGACCCATCGCCACTCGTTGTCGTTGACCGCCAGACAGCGCCTTTGGGCGGCGATCCAGATATTCATCGAGACCCAGAATTGCACTTGCCTCTGCGACCGCAGAGGCGATTTCTGCCTTCGGCCGCTTTTCAAGCTCAAGCGCAAACGACATATTTTCGCGCACGGTCATATGCGGGTAAAGCGCGTAAGACTGGAACACCATCGCGATCTGACGGTCTTTGGGCAGACGGTCGTTCACCACATTACCGGCAATGGAAATTTGGCCTGCGCTGGGATCTTCGAGACCGGCAATCATGCGCAGCAACGTTGATTTACCACAGCCGGACGGGCCAACCAACGCAACGAACTCGCCCTGTGCAATGTCGACGGACACGCCATGGATGACATCGACAGCGCCAAAGGATTTCTTAATTTCACTCAAAGATACCGTTGCCATTAGCGCTCCTCACTGGTGCCAGCTATCCCTACCGACCGGGAATTAAGCTTGACCTATCTTTCATTATTGGTTTTTATAATTTCAAATGTGAAATTTTGAAAGAAGAATCTGATGGGACCAAGCGACCGTCTTTTGCAAGTGATGGAATATCTGATGGCGGCCGGACCCGAGCCGGTAAAACAGGTCGATATCTCTCGTGATCTTGGAATATCGGCGGCGACGGTCAACAGGATCGTGCGCACACTGGCCAAGCGCGGCTATCTCTTTCACACTAGCGAAAAATACTGCATCCCCAACTTTCGCCTGATCCGAAACGTTCCGATGTCCGAAAGCTATCTGTCGGTGCTGAGCGATCTGATGAACGACATCACGGCCGAGCACAGTGTTTCGGTTGAAGCCGTTGTTGTAACCGGTTTTGATTTGTTGTGGCACTCACGCACCCAACTGCCCGATGCCAGCGTCGCCATTCGTGCGGCGCGTGGGTTCCGGCGCAGCCTTTATGAACTTGATGCGATGTCTCGGCTTTATCTGAGCCGTCTGGGTTGGGACGAAGTCAGCTACAAATACTTCACCGGCGGTTTTTTTAAAACTGGTCTTGAAATGAAGGGCCTCGCGCCAAGTGAGGCGCGCCGGATCATCGAAGACGTGGCCGAAGCAAATTTCGACATGGATTTTGACGGGAACCACGTTGGTGTTCGTCGGTTCTCAACGATCATCGAGGACGAAGAAGGCAAGTTTTTGCATTTGCTTAGCATTGCTGAAGCGGCAGTGCCTGTACGGGACAAACAAGAGCACGTCGCTAAGGCGCGACGCGTACTAAGCGAAGCCAGGGCAACTTTGAACGCCCAAATCAAGGCTGAAGCCGTCGGGGGAGACGGCATCAGCAAGCACTACGCCAACCTAAAATTGGTCAAATAGCCAACTTCAAAGATCCTATGGGAGGACATCATGAAGCTCACGAAATCTCACCACACCATACTTGGCGCCCTTATGGCGTGCTCCACAGCGATTCCAACTTCTGCGTTTGCCGAAGAGCTGAATGTCGTCATGTTCTCAATGCCCTACACACGGGCTTTGGCGGAACTTGAGGCCGATTTTGAAGCAGCGACAGGCCATACGGTCAACATCGATGTTATCGGTCAAGACGTCTTTGAGAACCGCATCACTTTATCATTTACTGGTGGCTCAGGCGACATCGACGTTGTACACGCGCCCGTCATTCAGCTGCAACGCTGGGTCACGGCAAACTGGCTTCGCCCTGTCACTGCTGAAGTGGCCGCAATGGACACCAAAGATGACATCCTCGCCGGGCCGCTCGATTCATTTGTTGTCAACGGTGAACAGTGGGGGCTGCCCTTCCTCGCAGGGGTGGGCATGATGGCTTATCGCACCGATATTCTTAAGGCCGCTGGCTATGACGCTCCGCCTGCGACCTGGGGAGAAATGCTAGAAGTCGCGGCTGCCGTTGATACGCCTGAAACCGCCGCGATTGCGATGCGTGTGGCACCGGGTCAGGGCTTTAACATGTTCGTCTATCCTCAGATCATGCGGGCTTATGGCGGCGCATTCTTTGCCGACTATCCAACCGACCTGACGCCGAATATGAATACTGCCGAAGGCCTCGAAGGTCTCAACACATATATGTCGTTGATGAACGATTACGGTCCCGACGGCATCGGCAACTTTAACTTTGGTGAAGTCACTGCGGCGATGCAAAATGGACAGGTTGCCATGATCATCGACGAAAGCGGATTGATTGCGCAGACGCTTGATCCCGAAAAGAGCAAAATGGCTGCCGATATCAGCATCGCTGCTGTGCCCTCCGGCCCAGCGGGGCGTTCACCAGCAATTGCCGTGCACGGATTGGGAATGCCGGCTGACGCGCCACACCCCGAGGCATCGTTTGCCTTTATGGAATGGGCAACAAGTGCGGACGTACAGGCAAAAATTGCGATCTCTGCCAGCTTCGCTGACTTCACTCGGGCCTCGGTTGCCAGCGATCAAGCGGTTATCGACAATTTCAAATCCATCCACCCGGAATTCCTGAATATCCGTGTGGCGATGTTGAATGATGCGATCGGACATTACCGTCCGTTAATCCCACAATGGCCTGCCATTGGTGCCGCTGTCGGTGAAAACATCAATGCGGCCGTAAACGGTATTTTGTCACCACAAGAAGCGCTGGAAGCGGCGGATCAGGAAATTGCTGACATTCTCGCTGACGGATAACTAACACTCCCTGCCGAAGCCCTGCACTTTGGGGCTTCGGACCCTTGTCTGAGAGAGCCACCAAAGATGCTGCCATCCGCAGGCGTTCAGCCGCAATTCAACCGGGCCTATCGGATGATGCTCTTCCCCGCGGTCTTTGCCGTCGGCATTTTTGCAATCATCCCTTTGCTCGGGATGCTGGGGTTATCATTTACTGACTTTCATTTGATCAAACCCTGGGACCGCGACATCGGATTGCACAATTTTGAACGTCTGATCGGAGACCGCCGCTTTCGCAACTCAATTTCTGTGATGATGATGCTTAGCGTTTTCGGCGTTGTCGCGCAGGTCACATTAGGATTAGCCATCGCCGTTGGTCTGGAAAAGATCGTGCCACGCTGGCGCTTTGCCCGAGGCATGTTTGTGGTGCCGTTTGTCGTACCGCACGTGGCCGTGGCCCTGATTTGGCTGAGCCTGTTCACCCCGACGCTCAGCCCAATCAACGCCTTCTTTGATATCTTTGCCATTACCGTTCCTCCGCTTTTGACGTCGCAATACGGGGCGATTGCAGCCATCGTGATTGCCGATACATGGGCCAGCACGCCGTTTGTGATGTTGCTGATCCTTGCCGCGTTGCAAGGTATCTCGAGCGATCTGGATGAGGCCGCCTCGATTGACGGGGCCTCAAAGATGCAGATCTTCTGGCGCATCACTTTGCCGCTTCTGAAACCCGCGCTGTTGATGGTCGCGCTGTTCCGGTTCATAGAAACGCTCAAGCATTTCCCGCTGATCTTTGTAATGACGAACGGCGGGCCGGGGCGCGCAACCCAAGCTACGAATTACTATGCCTATATTCAGACGTTCCAATCGTCCAATGTGTCCTACGGCGCGGCGATTGCGGTTTTCCTGTTCCTATTTGCCGGCATCATCAGCTTTTACGTCGCCCGTGCAAACGCGAGGTTAACCGATGCCTAAACGTGACATGAGCTTTAAGAAAATCGCGGGCGTCACAATGATGCTCGCCTGTCTGGCGTTCACATTCCTGCCGATCATATGGTCATTCATATTGTCGTTTCGCCCGACCACACACCTGTTTGAACCAATTTGGCAATCGCCCACACAGCTGACTTGGGACAACTTTCAAACCCTCGCCCGTTCGGACTTTCCGTTTGCGCTGTTTAACAGCGTAGTGACGGCCGGCGGCTCGACCATCCTTGCCATGATTATTGGCGTGCCTGCCGGATTTGCATTGGCCAAGGGACGTTCGCAACGAAAATTCATCGCTTCTTGGGCACTGCTTCTTTTGCGCATGGCACCGCCGGTGGGTTTTGTCATTCCGCTATTCCTGATCTACCTGAACATTGGTCTGCTCGATACGTGGATCGGCCTGATCGCGGCCTATATGGTCCTAACCTTGCCAATGGTGGTTTGGTCGTCCTGGACGTCTCTGTCACAAATTCCGGACGAATTGATCGAAGCCTCGCTTCTTGATGGCGCCTCCTTGTTTCAAACCTTGGTCAAAGTTGTGCTTCCTGCCGCGCGACCCGGCATTGTCGCCACCGCTGTGCTGGCATTTCTAATCGCTTGGAATGACTTTTTCTTTGCACTGGTCATCACCCGTTCCGACACAGTGACCGCACCTGTCGCCATTATGAATTTCGTTTCTTATGCCAGTGTCGATTGGGGCAGCATCGCCTTGGCCAGCATCGTTTTGACCTTGCCGACCGTGCCAGTCATTATCTTTGCGAATAAATATATCGTCCAATCAATGGGCGGGGCAGTGAAAGGCTAGTAATGCGTAAACAACCCAACATAGTCTTTATCCTGACCGACCAGCAGCGCATTGATACGATTGCTGCCAACGGGTTTGATCACATGATTACCCCGAATATTGACGCGCTGGTGCACAAGGGCGCTGTTTTTGAGAACATGTATGTGACAGCGCCCTCTTGTGCGCCGTCGCGTGCCTCGCTGTTCAGCGGTACATATCCCCATACAAACGGTGTTTTTCGCAATGATGAACCGTGGAATTATTGTTGGGTGTCCGAGCTAGCCGATGCGGGCTACCGCTGTGTGAATGTGGGCAAAATGCACACGATGCCGATCGAGGGTGACTTTGGATTTCACGAACGTCACGTCGTTGAAAACAAGGACCGCGACCACCCTAACCTGCCGTTCTATCTAGACAACTGGGACAAGGCGATCCATGCGCGTGGGGCCGACAAACCATCGCGTGTCAGCTATTCCAAACGACCCGATTACGATGAAGCTTTGGGGGCATTTGTCTGGGAACAGGACGAAGACCTTCACCCCGATGTTTTTGTAGGTGAAACCGCATGTTGGTGGTTAGAACGCTATCCGGGAAATGAGCCGTTCTTTTTGCAGATAGGCCTGCCCGGCCCGCACCCGCCGTATGATCCCACCCAAGAATATCTCGACATGTATTTGGACAAGGATTTGCCCGAGCCGATCTTGAACTACGATCTTTCAACCCAGCCAACCCCACTGCAAACCCTGCGGCAGAACCACCTCGATAACGGACATGACGCAGTGCACCATCTCGAAGCCCCCAACAAGGAACAGCTGCATCGCCAACGCGCGCATTATTATGCGAATGTAACGATGATCGACACGCAGGTCGGCAATATTGTCAAAGCACTGGAAGCCCGCGGAGTGTTAGACAACACGATCATCATTTTCACATCCGACCACGGCGATTGTCTAAATGATCACGGCCATTCCCAAAAATGGAACATGTATGAACAGTCGGTCCATGTTCCCGCCATAATGTGTTGGCCGGGTAAAGTAGCAGCCGGGCAAAAGTATGCGCAGCTTGTGTCCCTGTTTGATTTCGGACCTACCATTCTTGAGGCTGCTGGTGCCGCAATACCCGAGTGGATGGAGGCCAAATCACTGGCCGACATCTTGTTCGGCGCAAAGGGGGCCGCACGGGATCGGGTTTTTGCCGAGCATTCGGATGACGCAATCCTGACCGGGACCGACTTTATGACCATGATCCGGCAAGACAACTGGAAACTGGTGCATTTCGTCGATCATGAGGAAGGACAGCTCTTTGATCTCGATGCCGACCCTAACGAGGTTAATAACCTTTGGGACGATGCCAAGACGGCTCCAGTACGCAGCAGTTTAGTAGAGCAAATTCTAAACTGGCGCATCGAAAGCGCCCGGAAATCGCAAGGCTTCGTACAAATGCTGGCCGCAAGAACAAGATAAAAGTGTTCAAAACTACCTCAGATATCACAGTAACCCTGTCAAGTGCCTAAAGCTGTGGAGTCATGAGGGAGTCCGATCTCGAATCGACAACAGGCCTGAACGGAACAACCCATCTGCGCGTTGGTCTGGCCAAGGGCCTTCAACCGACCTCTCGCCGTCTACAACTCTCCGGCCCAAGGCGGGTTGGCACCGGCACGCGAAACGGTGACGGCTGCAACCTTGGCGGCATGCGTCAACGCCTCTTTCAGGTCTGCATGTGACAGCACTTTCAGGTTGGATTTACGAAGCTGCCCAAGTTCATACAATTTGGCCAAAAATCCCGCATTGAATGTATCGCCAGCGCCAACAGTATCGACCATTTCGACTTTTTGCGCAGGGACTTTAACCGAACTGCCGTCAGACAGATATCCAGTGGCGCCTTCGCCGCCGCGGGTCAAAATGAGCACAGACGGGCCCTTCTCCAGGAGCATTTCGACTTTCTCATCAAACGAAAGCGGAGCAGGCAAAATCCAGTTCAAATCCTCGTCGGACACTTTGATGATATCCGCCATGGCAACCATCCGATCCAAACGGTCGCGAAACGCGTCAATGTCCTCAACAAAACGAGGGCGGATATTCGGGTCCAGCATCACCGCGCGATCTTTGCCTTCACGTTCCAACAGCGCGGCGTAGGCGTTGGCGCCCGGAACACAAGCAAGGCTGATACCTCCGAAATACAGCGAAGAGACTTCGTCGGACAATTGCGGAAGATCATCTGGCGTCAACATCCGGCCAGCCGAGTTTTCATCAAAGAAACAATAGGTCGCGTGCCCATCCACAAGACGCACAAATGCCAGCGTTGTTGGCCGGTCCGACAGGATCACATTCGACGTGTCCACATGGCTGGCCTTAAGAGCTGTGATAAGCTGCTGGCCGAACATGTCGGTCGACAATCCTGTTAGCATGCCAGTCTGAACGCCCAACCGCCCTAATCCAATTGATGTGTTGAATACGGCACCTCCGGAATGGGGCACATAGCCTTCACGCCCGTCGGTATTCGGGGAGGGTATCATATCGATCAGCGCTTCTCCGCAGCACAAAATCATTGTCTTAACCTTTCAAGAAAGCATTGCGGTCTACAAGAAACCGCTCTGACAGGGGCAGGCTTGCAGCACCCAAAGACCGCGCATCTGGTCCGATCGTTCCTTCACGAACGCTCGGGGCTTCGATACCGGCCAGAGATATTTCGCCAAGTTGGTGATTGATGCGGGCGACAAGTTTGGTACGAACTGTAACGGGCAACCAACCATCCACAACGACACATTCAAAATCGATTACACAGGCGGATGAGAGAACTGTAAGCGCCAAACCGGCGGCCGCTTCGACCAACCATGAATCCAAAACATCCTCGGGTAAATCCCAACTGCCGGGCGCTTCCCATATCATGTCGCCATCATACCCGCCGGACTGCAGCGCAGTTTCCAACGCAGCCAATGATGCAGCATCTACAAGTTGGCGCGGGCTATCACCCAAGCCCGCGATAGGCATCGATCCAAGTGCGGCAGCGTTCCCGGTGCGCCCAGTGTAAAGCACATTGTCCAACACCATTCCACCGCCAACGAAATACCCAACAAAAAAGTACAAGAAGTCCCGCGGCTTTTCCTGATCGCCAAATACCAGCTCAGCACCACAAGCAGCTGACGCGTCATTGCTAAGAAGCACGGGAAAGTCCCAGTTTTTTCCGATTTCGTCAGAAATTGTCCGGTCGCGCCAACCCGACATTTCTCCATAGTCTACGCTAAATTGACGGACCCAATCCCAGAGCCGAAAGGGCATCGCAATGCCAAGCCCGGACACACGGTCGCGCCCACCTTCGGGCAAATCATCAAGCATTTGGCCAATAGCTGTATTTGCAAATGCGACAACCCCGTCTGGCGTCGGGAACCGGTATTTTTTCGACACTTGCTGAACAACACGGCCCAGAAAATCTGTCAGGATCAAATCCACACCACGTCGCCCGACTTTTAGACCAAAGAAGTATGCACCGGCTCCAGTCAGATCCATCGGGACAGATGGCTGCCCTACCTTGCCCCGGACAGGTTCACCTTTTTGCAAAAGACCGTCGGCTTCAAGAGATCGCATTATAACGGATACAGTCTGAGCTGACAGGCCTGTCATCTTTGCAATGCTGGCTTTGGGCAACGCGCCGGACTGGCGGATCAGCGACAGAACAAGACGTTCATTATACGCACGCATACCACTTTGGTTCGACCCGCGAGACAAGCGGCTCGTGACTCCTGCCACCTGTTCTGCTTTCAATGCATGTTCCATAGCGCCGTCGTCAACTTTCATTTTCGCCAGTGCTGTTTTTCAGATTCACGCCCACCTGTCAATAAATAAATCATTGTGATTTATTTATTGACAGGTGGCGGTGGAATCGTGTTTTAGGGGGCAAGGCTCCGGGGGACTGGTCCTTTGGTTCACGATGAGTTGCGTGAATCGCAAAAAAGAGCTACGAGCGGCACATATTTTGTTAGCGCTATCATAAATACTAGAGGTCCTGATGACCTAACCTTGGAGAAACTGAGATGACTGTATCCACACATCAACTGGCTCGCGAGACAATGGCATTTGTTCTTGCAGGCGGTCGCGGAAGCCGACTGAAAGAATTAACTGATGTTCGCGCCAAACCGGCTGTGTATTTCGGCGGCAAGGCTCGTATTATCGACTTTGCTTTGTCCAACGCAGTTAATTCCGGCATTCGCCGGATCGGTGTGGCCACTCAGTACAAGGCGCACAGCCTTATTCGCCACTTGCAACGTGGCTGGAGCTTTTTCCGGGCTGAGCGTAATGAATCGCTCGATATTTTGCCCGCGTCTCAGCGTGTCGAAAAAGGTCACTGGTATTTGGGCACTGCGGATGCCGTTACGCAAAACATCGACATTATCGAAGGCTATGCTCCGAAATACATTCTGATCCTGGCGGGTGACCATATCTACAAGCAGGATTACTCGCTGATGCTGAAACAGCATGTCGAAACCGGCGCGGATGTCACTGTTGGCTGCATTGAGGTTCCACGTGAGGAAGCCAAGGCCTATGGCGTGATGGCGGTAAATGAAAGCGACCTGATCCTGGACTTCGTAGAAAAGCCCGAAAACCCACCCCATATGCCGGGCGACGAGACGCAAGCCCTCGCCAGTATGGGTATTTACGTCTTCAAGACTGATTTTCTGATCGAATTGCTGAAAAAGGATGCCGAGTCCGAAACCTCAGAGCACGATTTTGGCAATGATATCATTCCAGCGTTGGTTGCTCAGGGGCGCGCCTACGCTCATCCATTTAGCCGGTCCTGTGTCACTAGCTCGAAAGAGCAAAAACCCTATTGGCGCGATGTTGGAACGATCGATGCCTTTTGGCAGGCCAACATCGACCTGACCGATTTCGAACCTGAATTGGATCTCTATGACCAATCATGGCCGATCTGGACCTATGCCGAAATCACACCGCCTGCCAAATTCATCCACGATGAGAAAGATCGCCGGGGAATGGCAATTTCTTCAATGGTTTCAGGTGGATGCATCATTTCTGGCTCTCGGTTGAACGATTGCCTGTTACACACCGGCGTGCGCGCAAACTCGTACTCTGAGTTGTCAGGCGTCGTCGCCATGCCATACGCTAACATTGGTCGCGGCGCACGTCTAACAAATGTGGTCATTGATCGTGCCGTCCAGATTCCTGCCGACCTCGTTGTTGGCGAAGACCCTGAGCTTGACGCCAAGCGGTTTCAGCGTACTGACAACGGCATCTGCCTCATCACCCAAGATATGATTGATCGTTTAGACTAATGACTATGAAAATCCTTTCCGTTGCGTCCGAATGCGCGCCATTCATCAAAACCGGGGGGCTGGCGGATGTCGTCGGAGCCCTGGCCAAAGTGCTTGGCGATCACGCTATTGAATGTCGAGTTCTTTTACCGCTTTACCGTCAGATTGCGCATCTGGTGGAAGGTGCAGAACAGGTATTCGAGTCGGAAACGAGGTTCGGCGGCTCGGTTCGGGTTCTCGCCAAGCGCGAGGCCGGGATTGACTTACTGCTGGTTGATGCACCGCACCTTTATGATCGTGCGGGTCAGATTTACCTGAACGAACAGGGTGTGGATTGGGCTGACAATCATCTTCGGTTTGGGCTGCTCAGCTGGATTGGCGCCCGGATCGCGGACAAAGGCATCGCAGGCTGGCGTCCGGACGTGATCCATGCCCATGATTGGCAGGCCGGTCTAGTACCCGTTTATGCGCGACAGTTTCCTAATGCCACCCAACCATGCGTGATTACGATCCACAATATCGCGTTTCAGGGTATCTTTCCGGCCACGACGATCGGTGCTTTGGACCTTGATCCAATGGGCTTTACTCAAGACGGGTTTGAGTATTTCGAAAAGATCAGTTTCCTTAAAGGCGGGCTGATGTATGCAAACCAGATCACAACGGTTAGCCCAACTTATGCGGACGAGCTTTTGACTGATGAATTCGGTATGGGTCTTCAGGGCGTGTTGAATGCGCGCCGGGACGTGCTGACTGGCATATTAAACGGTATCGACACCACAGTTTGGAATCCGGAAACCGACCCTGCACTGGCGCAAAACTATTCTTCGCGTACTCTTGCGAAAAAGTTAGCTAATAAACGTGCCCTTTTGGAGCGGTTTAACCTGTCCGGCAACACGTCCGCCCCGCTATTTTCAGTCATCAGCCGCCTGTCGGAACAAAAGGGTTTGGACATCGCGCTGCGGGTTCTACCCGATATATTGGACAGCGGCGCACGGTTCGTTCTCCTCGGGTCTGGCAGTGCTGATCTGGAACGCGGGTTTCTGGAACTGGCCAAACGTTACCCCGGTAAAGTTGGTGTGGAAATCGGTTTTGACGAAGACCTCGCACATCTCGTTCAGGCCGGCGCCGATGCGACACTCGTCCCCTCCCGGTTTGAGCCTTGCGGCCTGACGCAACTCTGCGCCATGCGTTACGGAACCTTGCCGATTGTGTCAAAAACCGGTGGTCTGGCGGACACGGTCATTGATGCCAACGAAGCCGCGCTTGCTGCAAAATGCGCGACCGGTTTCAATTTTGCGCCGGTAACCTCGGAAAAACTAGGCGACGCACTTAACCGCGCTATGGCGCTGTATGAGAATAAAACGCACTGGCAAAAATCTGTGCGCAACGCGATGAAACACCCTGTTAGTTGGGAGAGTTCGGCCGCCCGTTTTGCAGAACTTTTCCAGGACCTGAGCGAGCGATAATACAAGATGCAACAGATCCCCTTCTGTTATAGTATCGGTGCCGGAGAGCACACGACCCTTGGTGCCGTTTACAACGGCCAAGGAGTTAATTTTGCTGTGTTTTCTGAGAACGCCACCAAGATTGAACTGTGCTTGTTCAGCCACGATGGTGCACGTGAACTTACCCGGCTGACCCTGCCTGAGCGTACCGGTCCAGTTTGGCATGGCTATGTGCCTGGCCTGAAACCCGGCGCGCTTTACGGGTATCGTGTGCACGGTCCGTATGAGCCCTACAAAGGGCATCGTTTTAATCCGCAAAAGCTTTTGGCTGATCCCTACTCGCGGTCTTACAACGGCGATTGGACTGCGGTGGAAGAAACACTGGGATATGACCGCACCCTTTCAGAGACGGATGACCAACCTTGCCAGATTGACAGCGCTCCTTTTGTGCCAAAGTCTGTCGTGCCGGAAATCGAAACCGCTTGGAAAGGTGCACCCTCGCCCCGCCGCTCGTGGTCAGACACGGTCATTTACGAAGCGCATGTCAAAGGTCTGACCCAACTGCACCCGGACATTCCGGAGCCCCTTAGGGGCACTTATGAGGCTCTCGGCACCGCGCCTGTAATCGATCACCTGAAAGATCTCGGCGTGACCGCGTTGGAATTGATGCCAATCCATGCCTTTCTGGACGATGGATTTCTGTTGGACCGCGGCCTGACAAACTATTGGGGTTACAACACAGTTGGGTTCTTTGCGCTGGAATCTCGTTACTTCGGTCCCAATGGAGCCGACGGGTTTCGAAAGGCCGTCAGTAACCTCCATGAGGCCGGAATCGAGGTCATTCTGGACGTCGTCTATAACCACACAGCTGAAGGCGATCAGCGGGGGCCGACCCTTTCGTTTCGCGGGCTGGACAATGCGGTCTATTACCACCTTCAGGCCAACCAATCTCAGTATTACGTCAATGATACCGGATGTGGAAACACGGTAAACGTAAGTCATCCGTTTTGTTTGCGCATGATACTGGATTCATTGCGCTATTGGGTCACGAATATGGGGATCGATGGATTCCGATTTGATCTGGCAACCACACTGGGACGCGAACCACATGGATTTGACCTTTACGGCGGGTTCTTTGATGCCATCCGACAAGATCCGGTTCTCAGCAAATGTAAGCTGATTGCAGAACCATGGGACATCGGTCCCGGTGGATACCAGCTCGGTGGTTTTCCGGCTGATTGGGCGGAGTGGAACGACAAATTTCGCGACACGTCCCGTAAATTCTGGCGTGGCGATGCGCATTCTGCGCAAGATCTGGCTGGCAACTTTCTGGGCACGGCGTCTGTCTTTGACTATCCGGGTCGCAAAACATTTAGTTCGATCAATTTCGTCGCTGCGCATGATGGTTTCACACTGGCGGATACCACCCGGTACCGGGAAAAGCATAACGAAGCGAACGGTGAAAATGGCGCGGATGGCCACGGGCACAATTGCTCTGACAATTGCGGGACCGAAGGTGACACAACCGATCCGGCCATATTGGACCGGCGAGCGCTAAGAGCACGCAATCTGTTGGCAACAGTCTTCCTGTCTCAAGGCACTCCGATGTTGCTGGCCGGTGACGAGCTGGGCCGCAGCCAGCGAGGCAACAACAACACCTATTGTCAGGACAATCAGACCAGCTGGATCGCTTGGGATACCGCCGATCAGGACCTGCTTGCGTTTGTCCGCAAACTTATTGCCATTCGACGCGAAACGCCGGTTTTGCGGCAAGGCTGGTTCCTGCACAGCCGTCTGAGAGAAGACGGGTTTCAGGACGCTATCTGGTCCAATCTGGAAGGTGGCGCGTTGAACTGGCGCGACCCGATGCTGGACGGCTTCTGCCTGCAGTTGCGCGGAGCCGCCGAAGCCCCTCTTTCTGATGGGGGCACTGCCATGATTGTGGTCAATGGCAGCGACTCCAAAAGACGCCTTGCCCTGACTTCTCCTGGCTCGGAATTCCGATGGGAATGCGCCTTGGATACAGCCAAGCCCAAGACCGCGCCATTCCTTGTCAAAGACGCCAATCACCAACACATAGCACCGCACTCTGTGATGCTGTTTGTCGGCAAGAAGGTGGCGCTATGACAGACTGGATTTCTGATCTTTGCCATCATGTCGGTATTGGTGCCGAATATGGTGGATTTGACGGCCAGACAATTGCGGTATCCCAGGACACCCGGCTCGCCGTGTTGCGTGCGCTTGGATACAATGTGTCCACTGAAGGGGACGCTCAGAATCAACTCAACTTCCTTCGCAACAAGGATGCACAGCGCCCTGCCCCCCCTGAAGTCATTATCCCTGCAGGACAAAGCACCATTGTCCCGGTTTCCAGACACGTTGATTGGGTTGTCGAGGCAGAGACTAGCCAAACAGTTTTGGCAAGCGGAACGTCGGACCAAAGCATTGCCTTGCCCAAATTGCCCTTGGGCATTCACCGCCTGGTTCTGAGGTCTGGAGCTGATGAGTGGGTTACTTGGATATTGGCACACCCGACCAAATCAACCACACTGGCCGACCACAGCGGACATGACCGTGCCTGGGGTGTTACCGCGCCGCTTTATGGTCTGACCAACGGAAACAACGCCGAAATCGGAACCTATCCTTATCTGGGCGAATATGCAGCCGCGATGGCCGGGCATGGCGCTGATTTCCTTGGCATTAACCCGATACATGCGATGGGCCAAACACGCCCTGAAAACGTGATCAGCCCGTATTCTCCCAGCCATCGGGAATTTCTAAACACGTGGCATGTGGCAGCGCCGAACGCTTCGCGGCGGCTCAGGTCACCGGATCAATCCGCCCCTGGCTTGATCAACTATCCGGCGGCTCTGACTGCCAACGACAAGGCACTTGCGACTGAATACGCCCAGTTTCTGGACTTGCCCGAAACGGCAACGGACAAACGCGACTTTGTCAGTTTTTGCCAGACCAAGGGGAAGGCCCTGGACGACTATGCCCTGTTCGAGGTCCTTGCGAGCCAGTTTGGACCGGACTGGCGCAACTGGCCTGCGGAATACCGTAACCGCCATGACAAAACGCTTGCCCGGTTCCTGCCTGAACATACGAACGATCTATCCTTCCACAAATGGGCGCAATGGTTGGCGGCGCGCCAACTCGCGGATGCCCAAATACAGGCCATCGATGGTGGAATGCGGATTGGCATTTACCTTGATCTAGCCGTTGGCCCCCGGTTGGGTGGCGCCGAAACGTGGGTTGAAGGCACATCTCTTGTGACCGGTGCCACGCTCGGTGCGCCCCCAGATCCATTGGGGCCTTCCGGCCAAAGCTGGGGTTTGGCGCCGCAATCGCCCAGACTGTGTCGGGAACAAGGATATGCCGGGTTCTCACGTCTTTTGCAGGCGGTCATGCGGCATGCCGGAATGATCCGAATTGACCATATTCTGGGCTTGATGCGCAGTTTCTGGATTCCTGATGGCGGCACAGAAGGTGCCTATGTCTCTTATCCGGTGGACGCGCTGCTGGCTGTCGTCGCGATTGAAAGCGCGCGCAACCGTACAATTGTCATTGGCGAGGATTTGGGTCTTGTCCCTGAAGGTCTGCGTGAAAAGCTGGCGGTCTATGGGATTTACGGGCTCGATGTCCTGCAATACATGCGAAACGACGCTGGCGGTTTCACCGATACAGCAAAAGCCCGTACAAAGGCGATCTGTGCCTTTGCAACCCACGACACCCCTACGATCAATGGCTTTTTCGCGGCCGAGGATGCTCGTTTGCAGATGCAATTTGGCGCAATGACCCCGGACAGTTTTGAACAAATCCAAACAGACCGTCAAAAGGCTCACAATTCACTTGGCGACGTTTCGCCCATTTGCGCAATCCACAAAAGGTTGGCCAACGCCAACTCTGAACTGGTGGCTGTGCAGCTCGACGACGTCGCAGAAAGAAAAGAGCAGCAAAACCTGCCCGGAACAATCGACGAATATCCAAACTGGCAACAGGCCGTAACATTTTCCTCAAACGACATTCGCAATTCCCCCGCATTTGCCAAGCTCGGACTTGAAATGCGCGCCGAAGGTCGAACAAACACTGACAAAATCGGAGAAGGACCATGACCTTCCAAACCGTTCAAACAGCCCCCATTGAGGGCCAGAAACCCGGCACATCAGGATTGCGCAAGAAAACTGCCGTTTTCCGCCAGCCCGGGTATCTTGAGAACTTTGTGCAATGTATTTTTGATGGCACCGGTGGCGCCGCAGGGAAAACCTATGTGGTTGGCGGCGACGGGCGTTTCTTTAACCCCGAAGCGATCGCGGTCATCATTCGTATGGCAGTGGCCAACGGAGCGGCACGATTGATCGTAGGCCAAAATGGCATCCTGTCTACTCCAGCGGTTTCTAACCTGATCCGCAAGAACAATACCGATGGCGGCATCATCCTGTCAGCCAGCCACAATCCGGGCGGCGAAAACGGCGACTTTGGGGTTAAATTCAACGCCGAAAATGGCGGCCCTGCCCCAGAGAAAATCACTGACGAGATTTTTGCCCGTACATTGAATATTTCGGAATACAAAATTGCGGACGCGGCCGATTGCGATATTGGCACCATTGGCAGCACGCAGATCGGTAAGACCCGGATCGACGTAATCGATCCCGTGGACGACTACGAAGAAGTGATGCAGGAGTTGTTTGACTTTGACGCGATCCGCCAGATGTTCACAGGCGGATTCCGCGTTTGTTTTGACGCCATGCACGCGGTAACCGGACCCTATGCGAAGCGCATTCTGGAGGGCACGTTAGGGGCAACTCCCGGATCCGTCATCAACGCAGTTCCAAGCCCTGATTTTGGCGGCGGGCACCCCGATCCCAACCCGGTTTGGGCCAGCGAACTGGTCGCTATCATGGAAGGCGACAACGCTCCCGACTTTGGCGCAGCATCAGATGGCGACGGCGATCGAAATATGTGCATCGGCAAAGGAAAGGATGGCTTCGTTTCACCCTCTGATAGCCTCGCAATGCTGACGGCTTATGCGCATCTATGCCCGGCTTATTCAGGTGGATTACTTGGCGTAGCGCGCTCGATGCCAACCAGCCAGGCGGTCGACATCGTGGCGGAACGGCTTAGCATTCCGTGTTTTGAGACCCCCACGGGCTGGAAATTCTTTGGCAACCTTCTGGACGCGCAAAAAGCCACACTTTGTGGCGAAGAAAGCGCTGGCACCGGGTCGAGCCATATTCGCGAAAAAGACGGGCTTTGGGCCGTGCTGGCATGGTTGAACATTCTGGCGCGTGACGGGCGCGACATCATTCAGTTGCGGCAAGATCACTGGCGCAGCTTTGGGCGCAACTATTATTCCCGCCACGATTATGAAGAGATCCCGTCAGATGACGCCGAAGCGCTGATGAAAGCGCTGCGCGCTCAACTGCCTTCTCTTCCGAGAACCACCGCAGGCAGCATGACCATCACCGATGCAGACGATTTTGCGTATCACGATCCGGTCGACGGCAGCCTGACAGAACACCAAGGCGTACGCATTAGCTTTGACGGCGGTTCTCGCGTGGTGATGCGCTTGTCCGGTACCGGAACACAGGGTGCCACGCTGCGCGTCTATCTTGAGCGCTTTGTCGACTCATCCGGTGACCACAGCGAGGACGTACAAAACGCATTGGCACCAGTCATCGAGGCTGCTGAAATCATTTCAGAAATCACCAAACACACCGGCCGGAGCAAAGCGGACATCATCACTTGATGATCCGGTCCCGCTAACCCCACGGAAAGAATATGACGGACAAGACCATGAAAGATTTTAATGACACTGGCTCGCTTGCGGGTTCGATCGAATTTCACCTGGCCCACACAGTTGGCAAAACGCCTGACGCGGCCTCTAATTCTGACTGGCGTCTCGCGCTGTCACGCGCTGTACGCGACAAGCTTATCGATCCCTGGTTCGAAGCCACACGTCGGACCTATAAGCAGGATCGCAAGCGGGTTTACTACCTGTCGATGGAGTTTCTGCTGGGCCGCATTCTTGAGGACGCGGTCAATAACCTCGGGCTCGAAGAAAAAGCCACGGCGGCGCTTGCCGCTCATGGCGTAAACTTCAACGATGTTATGCAAGACGAACCAGACGCAGCGCTTGGCAATGGCGGTCTTGGCCGTCTGGCAGCGTGTTTCCTTGATTCCCTGTCCTGCCTTGGCATTCCCGCCTATGGATACGGCATCAGATACGCGCATGGATTGTTCAAACAATCGTTTGACGACGGGCGCCAGATCGAGGTGGCCGAGGATTGGTTACGTCATCAGCACAACTGGGAATTTGAACGCGCAGAATGCGTTTACGACATCGGTTTTGGCGGGCACGTAACGGAAAAAGGATCGCGGGCGGTTTGGACGTCTTCTGATCAGGTGATGGCACAAGCCTATGACACGCCAATTCCGGGGTGGCAGGCCAGCTGGACCAATACATTGCGGTTGTGGTCAGCTAAGCCAAAGAAAATCTTTGACCTCGAACCCTTCAATCGTGGCGAATATATGGAAGCCGCTGCTCCGGAAGTTCTGGCAGAAACCATCAGCCGGGTTCTCTATCCGGATGACAGCACCGAAATCGGCAAGGCTCTGCGGCTGAAGCAGGAATACTTCTTTACCGCTGCGTCTTTGCAGGATTTGCTGCGACGCTTCCTGAACCATAACGGTGATTTGCGGGCCTTGCCGTCCAAAGTCGCCATCCAAATGAACGACACGCATCCTGCCATCGCCGGGCCCGAGTTGATCAGGCTGTTGATTGACGGTCATGGTTTTGAGTTTGATGACGCGTTTGATATAGCTCAGGGCACGCTGAACTACACCAACCACACATTGCTGCCAGAAGCGCTGGAAACCTGGGACACCCAGCTGATGTCCGAGACGCTGCCGCGCCACATGCAGTTGATTGAGCGTGTTGATGATCGTCTGGCACGGGATGCCAGGGCGTCAAACGTCGGCTCCGCGCCTCGGATTGTCGAGAATGAAAAAGTTAACATGGGCACGCTGGCCTTTACCTGTGCCAACAAGGTCAACGGCGTTTCAGCTTTGCACACGGACTTGATGAAACAGACTGTGTTCAGCGACCTTCACCAAGTCTATCCCAACCGTATCCTGAACCAGACCAACGGTGTCACGCCACGTCGCTGGTTGCACAGTTGTAATGAAGGCTTGCGTAACCTTCTGAATGAAAAAATCGGAACCGAGTGGGTTTGCGATCTTGAGCAACTGGAGAAAATTGCACCTCTCGCGGATGATGCGGAATTCCGGGATCGTTTCATGGCGATCAAGCGGGACAACAAGCAAAAGCTGGCGACCTGGATCAAAGAAACCATGGATATCGACGTATCGGTCGACGCCATGTTCGATGTTCAGATCAAGCGTATTCACGAATATAAACGTCAGCTGATGAACGCTTTGGAAACGGCAGCGCTTGCCAATGCCATCCGTCGCAATCCCGATGCCGACTGGACACCGCGCGTCAAAATCTTTGGGGGCAAAGCCGCCCCTGCGTATCTGGACGCCAAAAACATTATTCGGTTGATCAATGACATCGCCGTTTCGGTGAACAACGACCCGGTGATCGGGGATCGTTTGAAAGTGGTTTATCCGCCAAACTATAACGTCTCGATGGCTGAAATCCTGATCCCATCGGCCGACTTGTCCGAGCAGATTTCAACTGCGGGTAAAGAGGCCTCGGGAACAGGCAATATGAAGTTTGCTCTCAACGGGGCTGTCACTGTCGGGACGCTTGATGGCGCCAACGTTGAAATCGCCGAACATGTCGGCCCGGATAACATCTATATTTTCGGTATGACGGCGGACCAAGTGCAAGACGCGCGAGACGGCTATGTAACGCAAAACTACATAGATCAAAGCCCGATCCTGACTGAGGTCATTAACCAGATCCGCGACGGTTTCTATTCCCCGGAAGAGACAACGCGCCACTGGCCAGTGCTCGAAAAACTGTTGCGTGACGACTACTTCATGGTCGCCGCAGATTTCGATGCCTACTGGAAGGCACAGCGCAAAGTCGACAAGGGCTTTGCCGACAAAGACGCCTGGGCCCGCATGGCCGTTCTCAACACTGCACTGTCAGGTTGGTTTTCGTCGGATCGCACCATTCAAAGCTACGCCGACGAAATCTGGGGCGTGGACTCATTATCCGGAGCCAGAAAATGACAAAAATTGCTTATGTTCCTGCATTTGGTTCAGCAACTGGCGAAGCATTGCTGAACGGCATGATGACGGATCCGTTTTCCGTTCTTGGACCGCACTTAAACGGGCGTCGCTGGAGCGTGACAGCCCTGATGCCGGGCGCAGAAAGCGTTGAGGTCATCAATGGAAAGACCAACAAGGTCGAGGCTGTTCTGAACCGTCTGGATGGTCGCGGCTTGTTTTCCGGCTATGTCCGTAAACCCGTTGCAACCGGCCCCTACCGGTTGCGCGCGCGCAATGCCGACGCCGAATGGGAACAGGACGACGCGTATCGGTTTGCGCAGGTTCTTGGCGATATGGACGAATACCTGATTGCCGAAGGAACACATCTGGGATTGTGGGAACGCCTCGGCGCACATCCGATGACCCATCAAGGTACAAAAGGTGTGCAGTTTGCAGTCTGGGCACCAGCCGCATCCCGGGTTTCCGTTGTTGGGGAATTCAACCAATGGGATGGTCGGTGTCATGTCATGCGTGCCCGTGGTTCCACCGGCATCTGGGAAATTTTCATCCCTGATCTGACCGTTGGTTGCATGTACAAATATGAAATCCGCGACCAGTCGCACACGACACTGCCTCTGAAGGCTGACCCAATGGGATTTGGCGCCGAGCATCCTCCGTCGACAGCGTCGGTTGTACGTGATCTGCGCGATTTTGAGTGGAGCGATGATGATTGGATGGCGAATCGCGCCAGCCGAAATCGCCACGACCAACCGGTTTCGACTTACGAAGTGCATCTGGGATCGTGGCGTCGCAAGGTTGAAGACGGCAACCGCGCGCTCAGCTATCTGGAATTTGCGACCGAGTTGGTCGACTATGTGCGCGACATGGGCTTTACTCATATCGAGCTGATGCCGATCTCAGAATTCCCGTTTGACGGCTCATGGGGCTATCAGCCCATCGGCCTGTTCGCACCGACAATTCGCTATGGGACACCGGATGAATTCCGACAGTTCGTAAATGCCTGCCACCTTGCCGGGCTTGGTGTGCTGCTGGATTGGGTACCGGGGCATTTCCCGACCGATGAACACGGGTTGGGGAAATTCGACGGCACCGCACTTTATGAGCACGCCGATCCCAGAGAAGGATTCCATCAGGATTGGAACACCCTGATCTACAATTACGGCCGCCGCGAAGTGCAGAACTTCCTGTGTGCCAACGCGCTGTATTGGATCCGCGAATTCCACATCGACGGGCTGCGCGTTGATGCAGTCGCGTCGATGCTGTATCGGGATTATTCGCGCAAAGACGGCGAATGGGTTCCAAACAAACATGGCGGCCGCGAAAACCTGGAAGCCATCGAGTTTCTGAAGCGCACCAACGAACTGGTCTATAATGCCGATGCTGGCGTGATGATGGTTGCCGAGGAAAGCACGTCCTTCCCCGGTGTCAGCAAACCGACCGATCAGGGAGGGCTGGGCTTTGGCTTCAAATGGAATATGGGCTGGATGAATGACACGCTGGATTACATCCAGCGCGACCCAATTCATCGTTCCCATCACCATCACCAAATGACCTTTGGCCTGACCTATGCCTTTTCGGAAAACTTCGTGCTGCCAATCAGCCACGATGAGGTGGTGCATGGCAAAGGCTCGATGTTGGAGAAAATGCCGGGTGACGGCTTTGACCAGTTTGCCTGCCTTCGGGCCTATTACGGGTTCATGTGGGGACATCCCGGCAAAAAGCTGCTGTTCATGGGACAGGAGTTCGCCCAGGGATCTGAATGGAACCACAATCAGTCATTGGACTGGCACTTGCTGGACCACCCCAGCCACAGCGGCATGCAAAACTGGGTACGTGCACTGAACCAGACCTACGCACAAAATCCGACACTTTATTCGACGGATTGTGACGCCTCAGGGTTCTATTGGCTTGAGGTCGATCAGGCTGATCTGTCAGTCTATGCGTGGGTCCGTCAGGGTAAAAACGGCAAAGACCCGATTATCGTTGTGAGCAACTTCACACCCGCGCCACGCACCGGTTACCGCCTGGGCGTGCCCAACGATGGCACTTGGGAAGTGATCCTTAACAGCGACGCCGCCGAATATGGCGGATCGGGGCACAACCTTGCGCAATCTTGCGAAAGCGAAGGTATCGCATGGAGCAATCAGTCCCAGTCGATTTGCTTTGACCTGCCGGGCAACTCTACCCTGTTTCTGCGGCAACGAAAATCGAATGACGCATAGTTACAGTCTGGCTCAGGACTGCGCTATAGAAACGACTTCGTGAACGATTCAAGACCGGCCTCATTGGCCGGTTTTTCCCACTAAAGGATGAGTGCCGCAGGCATAGTATTAATACCCAATTGAATTATTGCGACTTCCGCACGCTGATCAAAGAAATCCGGAGGCGCATTTCATAACTCCGCAACGGATATCACGTCGGTTGGTAATCGGTGCGTTCACATAGCGCTGTGTGGTCGGGTGTGCTGAATCCAGAACTCCAAGTTTAGTCAAAATGGACGCAATCGCCGCTTCGGCGGCAATGGTCGTGCCATCTGTGACTTTCAAAGCCACACCAAGTTTCTGCTCGGGCAGCATAGCCACAAAATACGCCTCAGCGCCCGTCTTTACAGCCACGGTGTGCCCCATAGCACGCATCAGGTTCGTGCACGCACGCCCCTCGCCAGCGACAAATTCGGGATGCGCCGCCATCGCGTTACGTAATCGTGCAGCAGCGGTCTGACGGATTCCCTGCCCTTCACGGGCAGCTGCGAAAAATGCCATAGCGCGGGCCATGCCGTGCAAAGTGGCAGCCAAATTCGGGGCCGAACAACCATCAATCGCAAAACCAGGACTGGTCGCTCCTGTGACATCTTCGAAAGCCTCTCGCACAGCAATCTGTACCGGGTGGTCCGGGTCGATGTATTCGGGATCCCCCCCAAGTTGTTGCGACACGGTCAGAAAACCGCAGTGCTTTCCCGAACAGTTATTGTGCACCTGACAAGGCGAGCGCCCTTCCCGGATCAAAGCGTCACGGGCTGGAATGTCGGCGGGCTCCTGAGAACCACAACGCAGATCTGACTCGCTCAGCCCTAATGCGTCGAGCCATTTGTTCGCCATGTCGGAATGGATGACTGCTCCGTTATGAGACGCACATGCAAACGCCAGATTTTGATCTGTAAGACCAAGCTTATCAGCTGCGCCGCTTTCAATCAAAGGCAACGCCTGAATCATTTTTGACGAGCTGCGTGGTAATACAACAGCGTCAGGATCACCCCACGCATGCAGGATGTCGCCAGAGGCATCACAGACCACCGCGTGGCCAAAATGTGTGTTCTCCAGAAAATCTCCGCGCCAGATTTCTGTCATAAGGACCGGTTGTGCCATGATTTCTCACTTTTTTGCAGGCAATTTTGTGCCAACAGGTCTTTCACACTGTCGACATATTAGGCTAGACTGTGAAGATCGGGATAGAAATGTCCAGCCCAGTAAAAAAGGCGCAAAGCCGTGGGGTAGGACGATTGAGGCACAAGACAGCTTGGAGGCTGTGTATTATGGGATCACGTTTCGTGAGCGCGGTTGGTTCGGCATGTTTGTCGCTTGTGGCATTTGCTGTGCACGCACAGGACGTCAGCGAAAATCAAGTCGCTGCAATGACTGACTGGAGTGTTTTTGAACACAAAGAGGGCGACAAGCGCGAATGCTGGGCCGTCAGCACCGCCAAGGAAAGCGTCAATACCAAAGGGGGCCGCGTTGTTGCCGTTCGCCGCAGTGATATTCTTTTGATGGTCAGCTTCCTTCCACATATGAAAGTGGCTGGTCAACTGGGCTTTACCGGTGGGTATCCCTTTGCCAGCGGGTCCAACGTAAATGTCGACATTGATGGAAATACATTTGCCATGATCACCGAAGGTGAGTGGGCATGGCCCGCGTCATCCGGCGACGATGCCAAAATCATCGCAGCTATGAAACGCGGCACCAAGGCCAAGCTGTCAGCCCGATCATCGCGCAACACCCAGACCGAAGACTCGTTTTCGCTATTGGGATTTACCGCCGCAGTTGAAGACGCAGAAAAGCGTTGTAAGTAGCAATCTTCGCCATTTCGGCGAGAAAGACCCCTGCCAGGGTCTAAGACAGCCACATCGTCACATGGGGGAAACAGGCCGGATACACCGGTCTGCGTTCAGACATGTGGAGGCACGACAATGCCAGACCCAAGACTTACTGAGATAAAGTACCGCGGTACCGCGAATGACGACTTTATTGAAACGTCAATCGCGGCTGGAACAGATGTTTCGAATACTCAGATTGTTGTGTACCATTCAAACGGAACAGTGCGGTCAACAAATACCATCGGTTCATTTGAAGGTACGCAGTTTGGTCAAGACGTTTACTCGCTGGGCGCAGGTGTTCATCGCTTTGGCGCAGTCGCTCTTGTCCAGGACGGTGTGGTGATCGATTTTGTGTCATTTGACCGGGCAGTCACTGCCAATGGCGGACCGGCCGACGGGATGACGTCAACCCAGATCGGGTCGACGGGTAACAATCAAAATGAGTCCATTCAACTAGACGAAGACGGTAATTGGGTCTCCGGCCCAATCAATGAAGGCACTATTCCCTGCTTTCTCGTCGGAACAAAAATCGCCACCAAACGTGGTGAAGTCGCCGTAGAAGAACTGCGCCCCGGAGACATGGTGGTCGTTCGCGACGGCGGATTGGCACCCATACGGTGGATAGGATCTTACACCGCCACCGCGCGTGGCTCCGCTTTTGAAAAGAGCGCGCCTATCCGTATTCCCCGCGGCGCCATGGGCCGCGGTGTTCCAACGCGGGATCTGTACGTGTCACCGAACCATCGGGTCTGGATGCGGGACGCCAGTTTTGAAGTATTGTTTGACGACCGTGAAGTGTTGGTCCCCGCCAAGCAACTGGTCGGTTGGAAAGGTATCGAACAGGTCTCTTACGTCCCGCAGCCCGAGTATTTTCACATCCTTTTCGATAGGCATCAAATCATCATCTCTGACGGCATGCAAACCGAGAGCTTTCACCCGGGCGAATTAACCTTTGATCAGTTCGAAAATGAAACGCGCGACGAGCTACTACGTTTGTTTCCAGAGTTGATCGAACTTGCCGCCCATGGCGTCACCGCGCGGCGGTGTCTAAAAACACACGAAGCACAATTGGCGGTGCGCACGAAATGGGTCGCCTGACCAGGCCGCCTACCCTCGTTTTGTTTGCTTTTGAGGCCAAATGGTGTAAGGCACCCCTCTATTTCCTAGCCCGGACACCATAACCATGACCGCCAGCGCCCCCGTCACGCAGGATGTGATGACCATTCCCCGCAAGCTGCCCGAAGGTGGCAAAATCAATCTCGTGGGTTTGACCCGGGATGGTTTGCGCGCAGTGCTGATTGAAAACGGCACTGCTGAAAAACAAGCCAAAATGCGGACAAACCAGATTTGGCAGTGGATGTACCAATGGGGTGTGCGTGATTTTCATGCGATGACCAATCTTTCCAAAGCTTATCGTGCCGAACTGGACGAAAAATTCTGCGTCGATATTCCCGAGACGATCAGCCGCCAGGTCAGTGAGGATGGTACTCGGAAATACCTGGTGCGCATTGCTGGCGGTCACGAGGTGGAAGTTGTCTATATTCCTGAAACCGACCGGGGTACATTGTGTGTCTCATCTCAAGTTGGATGCACGCTGACATGTTCCTTCTGTCACACAGGCACACAAAAGCTGGTACGTAATCTGACCGCAGGCGAAATTATTGGTCAGGTTATGATGGCCCGTGACGATCTGGATGAATGGCCTCAACCCGGGGTCAGCACTGCGGATGCGCCACCTCGGCTCATTTCAAATATTGTGCTGATGGGCATGGGAGAACCCCTTTATAATTTTGACAATGTACGCGACGCTATGAATATTGCGATGGATGGCGAAGGTATTTCGCTAAGCCGTCGCCGGATTACATTGTCGACCAGTGGCGTCGTTCCGGAAATTGCCAGAACCGCCGAAGAAATTGGATGTATGTTGGCAATTTCGTTCCACGCAACAACAGATGACGTGCGCGACAAACTGGTTCCAATCAACAAGAAATGGAACATCAAAGAGTTGCTCGACGCGCTGCGCGCCTATCCCAGCCTGTCTAATTCCGAACGGATCACGTTTGAATATGTGATGCTGAAAGATGTAAATGACAGCGACGCCGACGCGCGCCGATTGGTCAAGCTGATTGCAGGCATCCCTGCCAAGATTAATCTGATACCATTCAACGAATGGCCCGGATCACCTTATGAGCGCAGTTCCGGGAACAGAATCAAGGCGTTTTCGGACATCATTTATAATGCTGGTTACGCCAGCCCGATCCGCAAACCGCGCGGCGAAGACATTATGGCCGCATGTGGTCAGCTTAAGTCAGCAACTGAACGAGCGCGTAAATCACGCAAGCAAATTGATGCTGAAGCGGGGCTAGACGGCAGCTGAAAACAGTTGTGCATGATCACTAAACCCAATTCAGGTGGAAACTGAACACAACGAAGGATCAACAAAATGCCACGGTTCGTTATATCGAGCGCCGCCCATTTGATCGCCAACGCTGTTGGTCTTTTACTGGCGGCATTGTTGTTAGAAGGTTTTTCAATCGGACCGATGGCGTTGGTCATTGTTACCGTGATTTTTACTATCGTACTGATGATCATCACGCCGATTATTCGCAAAATCTCGGAAAAGAACTTACCTTCTCTACTGGGCGGGCTCTCGCTCGTGACTATTTTCGTCGGCCTGATGGTAACACAACCGTTTGTATCCGGGTTTACGATTGGAGGAACGGCAAATCTCCTGGCAGCTACATTGCTCGTGTGGCTTGGCGCTTTGATTGCCGGGATACTGTTGCCGAAATTCGTATTCAAATCGCTAACTGTTGCAAAAAAGTAAACAATCTTCAGGCCTGCCCAAAACTTTCCTTAATCAAGCGCTAATTGCGCCCCGTTCAACAGTCAGTTTCCAAAGCGTCAACAACGCATAGGAGGACTGACACATGGCACATGCAGATATCGGAGGCGCAGTAATTGACGCGCCAGTACTGGACCTGCTTAAGCGCGAACGCTCAAAAGCACTGAGCATGCGGGAATGGAAATTTCGTCTGGCCGGGTATGGCTTTGCAATCAAAGACGTGGCTGGCGCACAAATGGTGACTAAACTGCCACAAGGAACCGAGCTGGGCGTTTTACCAAGCGCAATCCACTAGAATCCGCCCTGATGGCCCGGCACAAAGACGCCGGGCCAAGGCGATCGAAGTATTCAGCGCCCGGGAATTTCACCACGGCGCCCACAATCTCCCCAATTGTCGATGACATCAATTGCTTCTTCGGCAGTTTCGACAAAGCGAAATAAATCCAGATCATCAGCAGAGATCGTGCCAGCATCGGCCAGCGCATCCCAATTGATAATCTTTTCCCAGAACTCTCGGCCAAACAGCAAGAACGGAACGCACTCCATGCGCCCGGTCTGGATCAGAGTGAGTGCTTCAAACATCTCATCCATGGTGCCGAACCCACCGGGGAACACACAAATCGCCCGCGCGCGCATCAGGAAATGCATCTTGCGGATCGCGAAATAGTGGAAGTTAAAACAAAGTTCCGGCGTCACATATTCATTCGGCGCCTGCTCGTGTGGCAATACGATATTAAGACCAATGGACTTTCCACCGGCATCCATCGCACCGCGATTGGCGGCCTCCATCACACCGGGGCCGCCGCCTGACACAATCACATTTTCGCGCCCATTGCTGGCTTGGGTAATCAACCGCGAAAATTTGCGGGCCTCCTCGTAGAATTCAGTCAATCCAGCAAGCGTTTCAGTGCGCGCAGTCGCCTTGTTGACAGGATCAGGGATGCGGGCACCACCGAACAGAACAATTGTGCTTTCAATACCGTGCTCATCAAGAACCAACTGTGGTTTCAGCAATTCGAGCTGAAGCCGCACAGGGCGCAATTCTTCTCGACACAGGAAATCATCATCTGCAAAGGCCAGGCGATAGGCCGGCGATCGTGTTTGCGGCGTGTCGGGAACATCTTTTGCTGCGGTGCGATCGCTGTGGGCATCCGCAAGCGGGTGAAGGCGGTCATCTCTCATATAGCGCGTCCTCGGATAAGATTTCTCTTAGAGGTATCGCCTTTGTTCCGCGGGCGCCAGTGACAGGATCGCGAGGCCCTTTGTCGTTGTTGTAACCGATCAGAGCGCTTTGCGAGGGTGACGCCGACGCGCGTTGCCGCTATGTAAGCCCGAATCCTCTTTCATCGGAGCCAAAAGCACATGTCGAACGCCCTACTGGAACAAGCAATCGAAGCCGCGTGGGACGCGCGCGATACCATCACACCGTCGACCGGCGGGGAAACCCGCGAGGCCATCGAAGCCACGCTGAATGCACTGGACGCAGGCAAACTTCGCGTCGCCGAAAGACAAGACAACGGTGACTGGCATGTGAACCAGTGGGCCAAAAAGGCCGTGCTGTTGGGTTTCCGACTGAAGGACATGGAAATTCAGGACAACGGCCCACAAGGCAGCGGCTGGTGGGACAAGGTCGACAGTAAGTTCAAAGGCTGGGGTGAGAACAAATGGCGTGATGCCGGGTTCCGCGCCGTGCCAAACTGTATCGTGCGCAAATCTGCCTTTATTGCGCCCGGTGTTGTCTTGATGCCGTCATTTGTAAACCTCGGCGCCTATGTGGACGAAGGCACCATGGTCGATACATGGGCGACTGTGGGGAGTTGTGCCCAGATTGGCAAAAACGTGCACCTTTCCGGCGGCGTCGGTATTGGCGGCGTGTTGGAACCAATGCAGGCCGGACCGACAATTATTGAAGACAATTGCTTCATCGGCGCACGCTCTGAGGTCGTTGAGGGATGTATTGTACGCGAAGGTTCTGTGCTAGGGATGGGCGTATTCATCGGGCAATCAACAAAGATTGTGGACCGCGAAACCGGCGAAGTGATGTACGGTGAAGTGCCGCCCTACTCGGTGGTTGTCGCAGGATCGATGCCCTCGAAGAACGGAGTAAACCTGTATTGCGCCGTGATCGTCAAACGCGTCGATGAGCGCACTCGTTCTAAAACTGGCATCAACGAGTTGCTGCGCGACTGATTGCTATCAAACTCTTTTCAGGGCGCGCCTATATGACCGGCGCGCCTTTTCATGCGGTCCTGATAAGAGCCTCAGCCTCGTACTTGCGCAACGAAACACGCGCGGCGGGACCAAACCCATACCCCATCATCGCATCCATATTTGGCATCAGTCGTAAAATCTCTTCGCGCGTTTCTGCATCAAAACAATCAATGGTTTCTCGCCCCGGATGATAGCTTTCGCTGTCCATGCCGTTGCCACGCACAATTTGATGACGATCAAATAGCAAATGTACATAAGTGACCGGAGCGCCATTTTCGCGAATTGAAATGGTCGAGCCATTCACCAGATCCTTGGCTTTGACCAAGACCTCCGATTCTCCGAAAAGAAGCGCCGCTTTTTGCGAATGGAATAACACCCGATGATTGGGAGAGTATTCTACGGCATCGTGATTGCCCAGAGCGCCAGCCTCAAACCGGACAGGAGCGTCGCGCCCCATGGCGAGGCGAGACGTTTTGCCAGTCCAACGCAAAGGTTGGAACCCATTGTCGCGGGTCAAGACCATCTGGCCTGGCACAAGGTCTTCAACCAGAACCATTCCGGTCTTGGTTACAATCTCAGTGCCTGACACGAAACAAGGTGTCGTCGCCTCACTCGTTTCCAACGACACAAATCCAACATCCGAATTTCCGTCGTCATCTTCGACCGTGTAAGTGAAAACATTGGTGCCCACATCCTCGTCGGTTTCAACGGTGATTGTTCCGTCGGCGTTCAACGTGATGATCTCGCCGGTTGGCAAGGCGACACTATCCCCGGCGAATACTGACTGACCGTTGATCGCAGTAATCGTCAACGTGCCGGGTTCGCCGGATTGATCGTTGGCGAGGATGTCAAAGGTATCTGTGCCCTGAGCGCCAAGCGAGATGTCGTCGTCCCCGGCAACAAGCGCAGTTTGAACGGAATCCCCGGCAATCATCAGATTGCTGTCGTAACTCCGATCGCCACCGTCGGCGATGGCGATTTTGATCGTGTTGGTCTCCCCGGGTTCCACCGGCGCCTTGAGCGTCAGAGTGACCGTAAACCCGTCCATTTCGGTATTGGCCACTTCCGCAGATGCCGGGTTATCGACATACAAATTCGAGTTTGATGTGTCGTTGATGTTGTTGATCGTAATGTCACCATCACCCACAGTCAGTTCTGCCTGAACACCATTAACCCATATGCCCACCGCGTCATTGAAGCCGGAATCGACGTATTCCAGATATTCCTCAGACGAAAACACCACTTGCATCGTTAGTGTGCTGCCATCGGGCACAAATTCGGCCTCGAACACGGCGGCGTCGTACGTGGTCACGCCAGAGATGTCGTCCAGATCATCATCGCCTGCCGTTCGCATGCGCCCGGTCGTGTTGGAAGCTGAGTTTGCGTCGCCTGAACTGTTGGTAATCGACGTGGCCCGCCCGGTTGACAGAATTACACCGGTATCAGATGGCGTGACATTAGCGGCAACTGAGTCGCCATCGCTGTAGATGCCGGACGACTGGTCAGCGCCTGTATAAGACGCAGATGATATTTGAATACCTGAACCGAACATCGCTTCGGCCATTTCCATTGCGCTTGCGGATGTATCGATTGGCAGTTCCGACGCTGTTGGCATCTCTGTTCCCCTTTCCGATTACCTTCATCATTCGTCGAGGACCTATGATCAGGTGCCTCTGTTATCTGTTGAATCGCCGTCATATTCTTCGGTGAAAGAACCGCCAAAATTCCCCGGCACCAGTGGCCAGAAATTTCCCCCGGGAAAGCAGCTGCTGGACATGAAGTGAATTCTGCTTGCCTAGAATGTGTTCTGAAACGCGAATACCGTTCCCAAAAGGAATAGGCACCGAGGGTTTCCAACTGGTGTTCACCGCGAAGTTTACTGTCAGCAATTCAAAACAAATTCGCCCGGCTCGCAGACCCAAGGTTGACCTGGGAACAACGGTCGCGATAAGGGCTGCGGTATGGAAAAGCCCAAAAAGAAATCCCGCCAACAGGTCTACACTCTGTTGGTTCAGGTTGGACGCAAAGATGGCGACGGATTGCCAGACACGGCGACTGGTGGCGCCCTGATGATCTATGCCAGCGGTGTGGACGAAGCAGAAGCGGTGCGCGAGACCGTTGCAATACTTAAGCAGGCTGACCTGAACCCTCTGGATGTGACTGGGTATGGCACATTGCAGGAACGTCAGGCGCAGGGGCACGAAATAGATGACGCTGAACGCGCATTGATGGACCGCGCCCTGGCTGAAAACTCAGTTGTCGTTGCCCAGTTGACGCCATTCTTCCATGGCGAGGAAAGCGAAGGCGAAACGCCTGAACACTGATGCTGAATGTCAGGCCGCTGCGCGCTGTGCCGCAAGGGTCAACGCTTCAAACTCGCCCAGAACCGGAAATGCTGTTAAAGCGTGTTCAGGCAACTCTCTGCGCGGCATATTGCAATACAGGCTCGCCCGCAATATTTCAGGTTTACGGCGAATTCGACCGATATTTAGCGTCTCTACATAATTGCCCGCGCACAGGACCGCTTCGTGTTCGGGCAATAACAGTTGGCAGTAAGTTATCAGCAAATCACCCGTACGCTTCAAAGCCGCCTTACCGTGCAAGAGATGCCCGGATGGCACAAGAACCTGTTCGGAGCCAAAGGTATATTCGACACGCGACCCACCGATCACCAATTGTTGGGCCGGCGCAACAATGATGTCACTTGTCAGCCCAAAATACGGAGATCGTAGCTGTACAGGAGCAAATAGCCCCGCAGCCGGCACGGTTCTTTTTAGCGTTGCCAATATGGGCACAAACCCGCCATCCAAAGTTTGGACAACGTCGCCGCGTTGCAGCGCACCTACTGGCCGATACCCCATATTTGTCATGACCGATGTCGTTGGGGCCAGAGTTGGCATTGCGCCAATGGGTTCGACACGGTCTGAGACTGCCAAAAACGAGACGTCTGGCGCAAAGACACAAGATTTGTCATTGCTGGTCATGGTTTGAACATCTGATAAACTGAGCGGCATCACGTCAGTAATTTCACGAAGCGCAATCCGGCTTCGCCCCGGAAGTTCGACGACCAAGCGCCCTCTATTCGCACTCAAGTCCCAACTGTAAGTGATACGCAACGTGTCTGTGCGTCCGCCCGCGTCTAGATTGACGGCCGCATGAAACGTCTCGGATCCACGGTTGATGACAAGCACTATGCCGCCTCCGGGGAGCGCCTGCAGCGTCAGTTGGCAACCCGATCGGTTATGCGCTTGATACCCAACCAACAATTGAGGCTTGTCATAGGGCGACACTTGCGTTTCCAATACAATACTGCCGCGTCTCATCGGACGCTCTAACGCGCCACACAGATCGGGTGATGACCGGCCCAATTGCGCCAGCCCGTCTGCGCGGAACAGCGCACGGGTCCGGTCAATTAGAGCGATCCAACTCATGTTTTTTGCTTCTCGAGTGCCACGCCGCGTCCCCTCAGGCCGCCGCCGCAAGTGTGGCGAATGTATTTGCTTCGTACCGTTTCAAACCACGCCGCGCCATGGGTCCGTATCCAAGCCCCGTTTCTGGATCAAGCTCCGGAAATATCGAACAAATTTCCGCGACGATTTCCGGCTCAAACGACTCGGCTGTTTGCGGACCCGGTAGATAGCTTTCGGTGGTGAGTTTTTCCGAAAAGACGATTTGGTGATCATCAAACAGAATGTGGAAGTAGTCGACCCAACCTCCAGGTTGACGGCGAACCGAGCAATCATTCACAAGATCGCGTGCCGCCACAAGAATCTCGTCTTCGCCGAACAAAAGTTGTGCCCAAGCATTAGTGATCAAAACACGGTGAAGCGGAGATAACGATAGATCTCTGTGTTCTCCAAACGTACCCGCAGTGATCTGGATCGGAGCAAACTCACCTTCGGCTCGCACGGTACGTTTACCAACCCAGCGGATCGGTTGCGGGCCATGGTCAAGTGTATCTACCAAGTCTCCCGCATTCAGGTATTCGATAGGAACTTCTCCGTTTGGCGTGCTGATCAACGTACCGGACACAAAACAAGGCGCCTGGTTGACGGAGACAAAACCAACATCCGTATTCCCGTTTCCGTCGTCAATTGTATACGTAAAGTTGACAATTTCTTCGTCGCTGTCTGCATCGATTGTGACCGTCCCGTCGGCATTCAACGTAATGCTCTGACCATTGGCCAAAACGATTGGCACACCTACAACAGCCAGCTGTCCATTGACATGCGTAATCGTAAGCGTGCCGGTTCCTGTATCGTTACTCAGGAGGTCAACTGTTTTTGACGCGTCTGGATTGATGTTGACGGTATCTGTATTGGCAATCAGCGCAGTCTGAACGGACCCGCCTGCGATCAACAATGATGAGTCATAACTGCTGTCTGACACATCCGCGATCGCAAATCGAATGGTGTTCAATTCTCCATCGTTGACCGGGATCGTCAACGTCATGGTCAGCGTGAAGCCATCCATCTCGGTGTTGTAGGCACCACCGGTATTATCAATAAACAGGCTTTGGTTCTCGCCATCATTGATATTGCCGGGGTCAACTTCACCATTGCCGATTTCCATTGGCACGGTCACACCATTGATCGTGACGGCTACAAAATCTTGATAGATGGAGTTGACGTATTCAGGATACTCGTCAGAAGCAAAAACGAATTGCATCGTCATCGTGTCGCCCGTGGGAATGAAATCTACCGTAAGAAAAGACGCATCATATGTGTTCGTCCCGGCAAGTGCATTGAGTTCCGAATTATTATCTGCACCGTTCGTGTCGGTTGATTGGCCACTTTCCTGATTGTTACCACCATTTCGATTGGAAAAATCGCGGGCACGACCGGTTGAAAGAATCACACCGCTGTCTCCGGGCGTTACGCCGGGCGATACCGAGTCTCCGTTGGTATAAATTCCCGATGAAGAATTACTACCGGTATAAGTCGCAGATTCGACCTGTACACCGTCACCGAAAATTTCGTTCGCCATATCTTCAGCACTGGCGTTTGTGCTCACTGGTAATCTAGGCATACCGCTCGTACCCCAATTGGTCGGGGCAGATCACACCAGCAGGGCCGGGTTTATCCCGGTTCCTTTGCGGATATCGGCAATGCAAGCGTCGTTGCGCCTGTAATGCGATAACGGCCTATTTGTGGCCGAACTGCCGTTTGACCTGCCTCGGTCTTGTTATTGAGGCCAGATAAACATGAAAAAGCGCCGTCTGTTAAGGGGTTTAGACAAAAATGTGATATTTGATGGGCGGAATTGTGGCTTTCCCGCAATGCCCGGCTGTGCGACAAACACACAAAACGCCATCAAGCCGCTTTTTGGAAGAACCTGTAATGTCAAACTCCGACGCCATTCAGCTGACCGCCGACCTGATCCGCTGTCCATCAGTAACACCAGAAGAGGGCGGAGCATTGGTGTTACTGGAAGCGATGCTTTCGAGCGGCGGATTTTCGTGCACGCGAGTAGATCGGGGTGATGTCGCGAACCTGTTTGCCCGTTGGGGCGCTAAGGGCCACGCGCGTAGTTTTGGATTTAACGGGCACACAGATGTCGTACCTGTTGGCGACGCTGCCGCGTGGACTGCGAACCCCTTTGGCGCAGAAATCCGTGATGGGATCATGTTTGGGCGCGGCGCCACGGACATGAAATCCGGTGTCGCAGCTTTCGCGGCGGCTGCCGTAGATTTCGTTCAAAACACGCCCCCAGATGGCGCGGTTATTCTAACTATCACCGGCGACGAAGAAGGTGACGCGGTGGATGGGACGACGGCATTGCTGGAGTACATGAAAACCGAAGGAGAGCAAATGTCAGTTTGCCTTGTTGGCGAACCAACTTGCCCGAACGAGTTGGGCGATATGATGAAAATCGGACGCCGTGGCTCTATGACAGCCTGGCTTACATTTTCCGGTGTCCAAGGGCATTCCGCCTATCCGCATCGGGCCAAGAACCCCCTGCCCACGATGGCCCGCCTGATGGATCGGTTGGCTTCTTTCGAACTTGATACCGGAACCGAACATTTTGACGCCTCAACGCTGGCTGTTGTAACGATGGATACCGGAAATTCGGCAACCAACGTTATCCCGGCAGAGTGCCGCGCCACTGTAAATATCCGATTTAACGACGCGCATTCCGGAGCCTCATTGACGCGATGGTTGCAAAAGATGGCCGAAGAGACAGCGTTAGAATCAGGTATCGACATTGCCATGGACATCAAGGTTTCCGGAGAGAGTTTCATCACCCCTCCGGGCGCACTTTCAGACTTAGTAGCTGCGAGTGTTACTGCCGAAACCGGGCGCGTTCCGGAGCTCAGCACAACAGGGGGCACGTCGGATGCTAGGTTTGTTCAAGCCCATTGCCCCGTCGTGGAATTTGGTCTTGTTGGCAAGACGATGCACAAGGTGGACGAAAACGTTCCAGTGGAACAAATCAACCAGTTGAAAACCATCTATACCCGGATTCTGCGTGACTATTTCGCCTGAAATCGCGTGGCGTCGGCGTTTGGTGGTTATGGTCAAAGAACCGCGTCCGGGTCGTGTTAAGACGCGATTAGGGCGTGACATTGGCATGGTTTCGTCCGCCGCTTGGTTTCGCCGTCAAAGCGCTGCACTGTTGCATAGAATCCGAGATCCCCGGTGGCACCTGGTACTGGCCGTCTCGCCGGACCGCGAAGGCCAGCTATCTCGTGTCTGGCCTGGAGATTTGCCACGCATCCCACAGGGACACGGCAATTTGGGCGATCGGATGGGACGAATCATGCGCAACCTGCCGCCGGGGCCGGCTTGTATCATCGGCGCAGACATCCCGGGCATCCAGACCCGACATATTGCGGATGCGTTTAAAGCTCTTGGCGCACATGAGGCCGTTTTCGGACCCGCAAATGACGGCGGGTATTGGCTGGTTGGAATGAAGCGCGCAGCACCGTCTTCGCCATCGTTCCTGCAAAATGTACGGTGGTCGACAGAGCACGCTTTGCAAGACAGTTTGAACACTCTGCCCGGACGTCGCGTCACCACGGTAGCCACATTAAGCGATGTTGATACCGTTACGGACCTGCTGGCACTAAGGCATACAACAAGTGCGTCGCAATCCTCGTGACGCCATGCGATCCGCGTGTTAGGGCACAAACATGCGTATACCGACAAAAGAGGAAGTCCTGGAATGGATTTCCGAAAACCCGACCCTCACCTCGAAGCGTGATATTGCCAAAGCTTTTGGCATCAAAGGCGCGGCCCGGATCGACCTGAAACGGATTCTCAAGGAACTTGAGGCCGAAGGACATCTGCAAAAACGTAAGAAGACCTATCGCGACCCAGACAAATTACCTCCCGTGTCTGTTTTACAAGTGACAGGCACAGATACGGACGGCGACTTGTTTGCCCGCCCGCTTGAATGGCACGGTGAAGGTGAAGAGCCACGCATTCTGGTAATCACCCGCCCCAGCGATCCTGCCCTGGGCGAAGGGGACAGAATACTGGGGCGTCTGACCGAAGTCAGCGACGAGACATTTGTGTATGAGGCGCGGTTAATTCGGCGGATTGGCACCAACCCCAAACGGGTTTTGGGTGTGTTTCGCAAAACTGCCGAAGGCGGACGTATCCTGCCCATCGACAAGGGCACCGGAACTGAGTGGTTTGTACCGACGGATCATACTGCCGGCGCCAAAGACGGCGAGCTGATCGAGGCGGAACAAACCGGACCGAAAAGCCGTCTGGGCCTGCCGCGTGCCAAAGTGGTACAGCGATTAGGTGACCCATCTGCGCCCAAAGCGGTGTCTTTGATCGCGATCCATCAGCATGGCATTCCAGACAGCTTCCCAGACGATGTGATCACAGAGGCCGACGCAGAAAAACCAGCGCCACTGGGCGCGCGTGATGACCTGCGCGAGATGCCGTTTGTGACCATCGACCCGGCAGACGCGCGCGACCATGACGATGCTTGTTGGGCGCACGAAGATGACGACCCCAAGAACCAGGGTGGTCATGTGATCTGGGTCGCGATTGCCGATGTCGCCCACTATGTCCGGCCAAATACAGCCCTGGATGGCGAGGCACGAAAGCGCGGCAATTCCAGCTATTTTCCCGATCGGGTTGTGCCGATGCTGCCTGACAGACTGTCCGGTGATCTGTGTTCGCTGCATGAGGGCGTGCCGCGCGCCACGCTGGCCTTACGCATTCAGATCAATGACAAAGGGCACAAGATCAGCCACCGGTTCTGCCGTGCAATGATCCGCTCGATTGCCTCGCTTAATTACGGCGAAGTGCAGCAGGCACGCGATGGGGCGCCAAACGAGGTTTGTGCACCGTTGATGGCCGATGTGATCGATCCTCTGTACGCCGCTTATGAGGCACTGACCAAAGCACGGGCCGATCGGCAACCGTTGAACCTGGATTTGCCGGAACGCCGCATTGAATTGAACGAAACCGGCCAGGTCGACTCCGTCAATTTCCGCGACCGTTTTGATGCGCACCGGCTAATTGAGGAGTTCATGGTTCTCGCCAATGTCTGTGCCGCCGAGACGTTGATTGCAGCCAAAACTCCGCTTTTGTTCCGTGTTCACGAAGAGCCCAGCCCCGAAAAGTTGGACGCGTTGCGGGAAACTGCGCAATCGGCGGGACTGACATTGGCCAAAGGGCAAGTATTGCAAACCAGCCATTTGAACGCATTGTTGAATGCCGCCGCTGGCACGGACGAGGCCGAACTGATCAACTTGTCGACGTTGCGGTCGATGACCCAAGCCTATTATGGCCCATCCAACTTCGGACATTTCGGTCTGGCTCTGAAATCCTACGCACATTTCACATCGCCAATCCGTCGCTATGCCGATTTGATCGTGCACCGCGCGCTGATTTCGGCACATGGATGGGGTAACGACGGTTTGTCACCTGAAGCCATCGAAAATTTGGAAAACACCGCCACGCATATTTCCGACACGGAACGCCGGTCTATGCTGGCAGAACGGGATACCTCAGATCGATATTTGGCGGCATACCTGTCCGAGCGGATCGGTAATGAATTCAGCGGGCGGATCAGCGGCATCGCCAAGTTTGGCGTATTCGTAAAGCTGGACGAAACCGGAGCAGATGGCTTGATCCCTATGCGAGAGCTTGGGCGTGAATACTTTCAGTTTGACCGCGAAGCCAACATTCTGGTTGGCTCGGATTCCGGCATTGTCATCGGGTTGGGCCAACGGGTGACTGCCAGGCTTACTGAGGCCGCGCCGGTAACCGGAGGGGTTGCATTGGAACTGATCTCGCTTGATGGCGAACCGGTCAAACGGTCGTCGGGCGGCCGTGGAAAAGGCCGCCCGGTTAGGCGCAAGGCCACTAAAGCCAAACGCAAAGCTGACAAAATCAAGCGTAAGGTCACTCGGCAGCGGCGCTAGCGCCTGCCGAAAACCGCTCCATCGGCGGATAAATTGCCTCGCGTGTACGACTTACATAAGGCGCGAATACGTGAAAGCTTTCTGCCGCTGCCCGCAAAGCTGTGGGCGCCGGCAATCCCAGGATCATATCCAGAACAGGCGCAATTGTGGCGTCTGCTGCCGAGGGCTCGTCCCCAAACAAGAAGGCCTTTCCGGACAGTTGGTGTTCCAGCGCAATCATATCCTTGTTCAGGCGGCGCACCCGGTCATCCGGCTGGAATTGAGCAATGCCGTGCGAAGTTAGCCCAGCGCGCACCTGATCCTGAACCTGCGCAGCCACTTCATTGCGCATTTGGTCCGGGACAGCGGCAAAAAAGGAACCTCGCATCTCCGGCCAAACCTTTTCATCCAGCCAGCGGTCATGCACCAGCCCCAGACGCAAGCTTTCTTCTGTCATGCGGACAAGCGCATGGCTGGTAGCCTTGTCACTGGCTGTCAGGCCGGGATTGAAATCAAAGCCATTCCGTTCCAGATGCTCTTGAATGTGGTGGCTGTCCGGGATCAATTCATCCTGCAACCGCAACACCGGCACCCGTCCCAAAGGCATAGTGGACAGGTCCTGAATATACTCTGGCTCCCATTCTTGGCCTGCCATCTCCAGCAGACACATGGCTTTGAGGCAAAAAGGGGAAAAACTGGGCAATTTGTCGTCGCCGTGAAAGGTAATCAGCTTCATCTCGGGGATCTCCGTCAGTATTTCGATACAGCCGGAGTAACATGGCCTCTTGTCAGTTTCTGTCAGTAGGTGGCAGTATGATGATGACATGTCCCGAACCGATCGACTCTTTCATCTGATGCAGGCTCTGAGAAATCTGCCACCGCCCGCCACCGCCGACATGCTGGCGCGCGAAACCAGCGTGTCTGTGCGCACGATATATCGCGACATTGACAGTTTGCGTGCGCTTGGCGCGGTGATTGATGGTGAGGCCGGATTTGGATTTACTCTGATAGAAGACGCCACGCTGCCTCCATTGGGCTTTGTCCCGGAAGAGATAGAGGCGTTGGTTGTGGGATTGCGCGAAGTTATGGAAGTGGGCGATCCATCGCTGGCAAATGCGGCGCAGTCGGCACTCTCAAAGTTGCGCGCCAGACTGCCACAAGGTCAGGCACATCGGCTGGAACATGCGGTACTTTATGCCAAACGGTTTGAACGCCCTCCGCCACCCGGAATTGACGCAGGTGCATTGCGGCAAGCCACGTGGGATGAGGAAAGCGTGCATTTTGACTATAGCGATGCGTATGGCAAACGCACGGAACGTCAAGTCGACCCGCTGTCGATTGTTTTCATGCAATCCAGTCACTGCCTTTTGGCATGGTGCCATTTGCGACAGGATTACAGGGCGTTTCGGTTGGACAGAATGTCCAACATGCGACGTACCGGAGCATCTTTTCGCCCCCGCCGCGTCACCATGTTGCGAGAATTTCACACCCGTCTGAGGGCACAAAAATTCCCATCGGCAAATCCCGGCTTGTAACCAAGACGTACACTTTGACCGGGCCCTGAAACACGCTAGGCTTTGATCAAAACAAGAAAGAGGCACGTCATGCGGTTGATTGGTACAGCGTTCCTGCTGGGCGCCATCTTATTGGAGTTGGCTGCGCCTGTTCTGGCAAATAGTCCCGAAAAGTCACTGCGCCCGGTCGCGCGCCCAAAATCGGACGTGTCAGTTGATGCAACAAAAACGCTCGAATTCAGCGGCTGGGTTGCAGAATACCGGGCGCGCGCGTTGGCCGATGGCATTACACCCGATGTATTGGACCGCGCTTTCGCCAACGTCGAATACAACGCAACCGTGATCCGCCGGGATCGCAATCAGTCGGAATTCACCAAGACGATCTGGGATTATCTGGATACAGCAGTGTCGGATTTACGGATTCAAAACGGCAAGAACGCCCTCAGCGAACAGGACGTAATCCTAACGGAAATTGAGCAAAAATACGGTGTCGACAAACAGATCGTCACAGCAATCTGGGGGCTGGAAAGCGCGTATGGTACTTTTCGTGGGTCAACGCCAATAATCGGAGCGATGGCGACCTTGGCCCATGACGGGCGCCGCGCGGCATTTTTTGAAGAACAGCTTTCAGCGGCCTTAACAATATTGCAAAACGGCGATGTATCTGTTGACGGCATGATCGGCAGTTGGGCTGGCGCGATGGGTCATACCCAGTTCATGCCAACATCATTCCTTGCTCATGCGGTTGATTTCACCGGAGATGGCAGACGGGATATCTGGTCAGATGATCCACGCGATGCGCTGGCATCCACTGCGGCCTATCTGGCGGCAAATGGTTGGACCAAGGGGCAGCCATGGGGCGTTGAGGTCATTGTGCCGGAAGGCTTTGATTACGCGTCTGCCAATCGCAAAAATGTTAAGATGCCAAGCGACTGGGCCCGCATGGGTGTGCGCGACCGACTGGGACGCGCAGTTCCAAACCATGGCACGGCGTCAGTGTTGCTTCCCGCTGGCGCCGACGGAGCGGCGTTTCTGGTGTTCGACAATTTCAAGGTACTGGAAAGCTACAACACAGCCGACGCCTATGTGATAGGTGTCGGGCATCTGGCGGATCGCATTATGGGAGGCCCTGAAATTCAGGGACGCTGGCCACGCGGCGACCGCGTCCTGACATATGACGAACGGATCGAATTGCAGGTATTGTTGACCGAAAACGGTTTTGACACCCAAAAAATCGATGGAAAGATCGGACCGCTGACCATCGAAGCAGTGCGCCAATACCAGAAATCGCGGGGCATGAAACCTGACGGCTATGCCTCGCTTCGTATTCTGACGTTGCTGCGATCCTGACCTTGGAAAGCCCTACATCACCGTAACTTTGGTACCCAGTGGTATCTGCGCATAAAGTTGCTCAACATGCGCGTTCAACATGCGGATACATCCGTTGGACGACGGCGTGCCAATTGACTGCGGCACATTGGTGCCGTGGATACGGAACAACGTGTCCCGGTCGTTCTGGTAAAGATATAATGCCCTCGACCCGAGAGGGTTGTTTGGCCCCCCAGGCATTCCATCTGAATAGCGTGCATAGCCCGGGTTGCGCTCGATCATCTCTTGCGTTGGGCGCCAACTGGGCCATTCGACCTTACGCTTAATATACGCGTCGCCTTTAAAGTTCAGCCCAGCCTTACCCACAGCCACGCCATAGCGGATCGCGTTGCGTTCATCCTGCATGTGATACAAGAAATAGGCCTGTGTCGTCACAACGATCTGCCCGGGCTGAAAGCCAAGCTTCTTTTGCACCCGCACCTCTTTTGGCTGCAGATGCTCCATCAGCTCAAATGGCACTTCTGCGGCCGCCCTCAGAATGTTTGGAGTAGCCAGCGTTGCTGCGGCGGCGGTGATGAAGTCACGTCTTTTCATGTACTCGTCTCCTGCTCTGAAGTCAGAATGGCATAAAGTAACGCCTTATGAAAAGGGCGCGTGTATTTGGCATATTCACCAGTTCGTGAAAAGGCAGATATTGACCCTCCCGCGTAGGAACCCTCTAGGCCGAAGAAAACAACTGTCATGAGGTCAAAAATGAACTGGAAAATTCCGATGGGCGCGGGCATCACTTTGCTGGTAGGGGCTGCAGCTTGGTTCCAATTGAACTCGCCAGAGCCACAAATCGTCGGCGATAACGCAGCATTGGTGGCTGTCACGATACCTGACCATCTTGGCGAAAAAGAACAATTTGGAAGCAATGCGTTTGCAACCAAATGTGCGGCCTGTCACGGCGCAAATGCGTCTGGCCTGGATGGCGCGGGCCCGCCACTGATCCACAAAATCTATGAACCGTCCCACCACGACGACGCCAGTTTCTATCGCGCCGTTGATATCGGAGTGCGCGCCCATCATTGGCCGTTTGGTGATATGGCCCCGGTCAGCGGGCTGACACGATCGGATGTTGCAGCCATCATTGCATACATTCGCGCGGTCCAACGCGCGAATGGCATTTCGTGACTTTGAGCAATCGCTCTTAACCGGGCGACAACCCCCGCAACCGTTCCGACCGGCGGCGCAGCAGCTCAACCGTGGTCAGCAGGGCGATTGAGATCACGACAAGGATTGTTGCGACAGCCAGAATGGTCGGACTGATCTGTTCACGCAGACCAGTAAACATCTGCCAAGGCAGTGTTTTTTGACTGGCAGAGCCAACAAACAAGACCACCACGACTTCGTCAAACGAGGTGATAAAGGCAAACAGGGCACCGGAAATCACACCGGGCAGAATCAAAGGCATCTGCACCCTGAAAAATGTCGTCACAGGGTTTGCGCCCATATTCGCTGCTGCGCGAGTTAATGATCGATCAAATCCAACAAGCGTTGCCGTTACTGTAATGATGACAAACGGGATGCCCAACACGGCGTGCGCCAGAACCACTTTAACATATCCGACAAATGTTTTTGGCAGCCCAAGCGTGCCTTCCAGCCAGTTGCCGATGTCAGAGTAGAAAAAGAACATGCCGGTAGCCGAAATGATTAGTGGAACAATCATCGGCGAGATCATGATTGCCATAATCGCCCGTCGTCCTGGCACGTGACTCTGGCTGAGCCCAATGGCAGCCAACGTCCCAAGGCTCACAGAGATGACCGTCGCGATTGGTGCGATGAGCAGCGAGTTTTTGAACGACCGCTGCCACTCATTGTTGGTAAAAAAATCACGGTAGTGTTTAAGCGAATAACCTTCCGCCTCAAAGCGGAGCATTTCCGGCGTAAAGGTGAAGAAGTCCTGTGAATTGAAGGACAACGGCATCACCACAAGAATTGGCGTAATGAGGAATACGAAAATTGACCCGCAAATGATGCGGAAGCCGTAATGCCACGCCACTTGTCCCGGAGTCAGATAGGGCAACAACCGTGCGCGGTAACGCCCTTCGTAGAGCCAATAGATGAACCAATGGAACAGCCAGCCAAAGATCAGGCCAAGGATCAGACCGGGAATTCCGCCGAACCAAATCCCCAAAGCGCCGATCAGGGCAATGGAAATCCACTTGGACAGCTGTTCGTTTTTGAGACCTTTAATAAAAAACAGTCCCATAGACGCGACCAGCACGGCGCCGATCAAAACGCCCAGAAAGCCTGATCCATTTGCTGTGCCAACGAACAGACCGAGAAACCCGCCAGCCGCCGCGATAAGCGGCACAACCAGCGACAGGGGTTTTCGAGAGATGGGTGTGAGTGCAGCCATTTTCTTTACCCCAATTTCACGTTGTCGATGCCGACGATCTTGTCATACGCCCAGTAGAGGAGCAGCACGACACCCAGCAGAATGGTGCCCAGCGCGGCCGCAAGGCCCCAGTTGAGCGAACTGGAGATGTGATAAGCAATTCGGTTCGAGATGAAGACGCCCTTGGTGCCACCCACAATTTCAGGCGTGATGTAGTACCCAATAGACAGAATGAAGACCAGGATGGACCCGGCTCCAATGCCCGGAACGGACAATGGGAAATAGACCCGCCAGAATGCGGTCCAGTTTGTGGCCCCCATAGACTTGGCCGCCCGCAGATAGGTCGGTTGAATAGTCTGCATCACCGAATACATCGGTAAGATCATGAATGGCAGCAGAATATGCGTCATCGCAACCACCGTACCAAACTGATTGTTGATCATCACAAGCCGCGCATCATCAGCGACCAAACCAACCCAAACCAGCACTTCATTGATCACGCCCTGTTGTTGTAACATCACCTTCCATGCGGACGTTCGCACAAGCAATGACGTCCAGAACGGCAAGAGCACCAGTATCATCAGTACATTCGCCGTGCGTGCAGGCAGGTTTGCCAAAATCCATGCAACCGGGTAGCCCAGCATAATGCAGGAAATCGTAATAATCATCGACATGATTAGCGTACGTTGGAACAGCTTGATCAGAATGCGTTTATCCTCTGGCTGCGCCTGCGCGCCTTCGGGTGTTCGCTGCATGTCGATGGCATTCAGAAAGTAGCCATTGGTAATTTCGACCGAGTGCGTTTTGATCACAGCCCATGTCTGAACATCGCCAAATTTCTTATCGATTTCGATAAGTTGTTCCTTGAACGGCCCATCAGTGGCTGGATCCAGCTTTTTAATCTTTCGCCCTGATTTGCGGAAGAGAGACGACATACCCGTCTGCTCATAATTCAACCGGGTGCCCAGTTTGGTGTGTTCTTTTGCATCAATTGCCGCGACCATATCGGTCACGAAAGCCGTGTAGACGGCCTCCTCGGGCAAATCACCAGTTTCGGCGTCCCAGCTTTGCAATTCAACAACGGTCATAGGTAGCGTCTGGGCCACCATTCCATTCTCAACAGAGCGGAACAACATCGACGCAATTGGGAAAATAAAGGATAACAGCACAAAGATCAAAAGCGGCGCAATCAGCGCCAGAGCTCTCATCTTTTGCAATCGGAGCGCACGTGCCAAGCTTTTCTTAAGCGGCGTGCCATCCGCGGCAAGCATCGGCCCGCCATTATTGGATGCATCAGTCATGTGTTCCCCGTTGGTCTTGTTGTTATTGTTCGAAGGTCCAAACGAATTGGGGTGGAAAGGGCCAATACGCGGCCCCTTCCCTCATTTCTAATCGGATTACTTAGCCAGCCACGCCTGGAACTTGGCATCGATGTCGTCGCGATAATCAGCCCAGAACTCGTAGTTGTAGAGGAACGTGTTCTTGGCATTTTCCGGATCGGTCGGCATGTGTGGCGCCATGTCGATACCCAAATCAGCGTGTTGGCCAACCAACGGTGCCGAAGACTTGCGCGCAGGACCGTACGAGATGTATTTGGCCTGATCTGCAAGACGCTGAGTGTCAGTGGCGAACATGATATAGTCCAGCGCACGTGCCTGACGCTCTTCGCTCAGGCCGGTTGGAATGATCCAGCCGTCAAGGTCGAACACCTGAGCGTCCCACAGCATGGCAACCGGCTGCTTCTGCTCTTCGATGACAGAGAACAGGCGCCCATTGTAGGTCGACCCCATAACAACTTCTCCGTCAGCCAACAGCTGAGGCGTATCTGCACCGGCAGACCACCAGATCACGTTGTCTTTGATAGTGTCGAGCTTGGCAAGCGCCTGATCCTGACCTTCCGGAGTTGCCAGAACGTCATACACGGCATCTTTGGCCACGCCGTCACACAGCAGCGCCCATTCCATGTTGTTGATCGGGTTCTTTTCAAGCGACCGCTTGCCAGGATAGGCGGCAGTGTCGAACACGTCACAAATGCTGGATGGCGCAGTGTCGCCTACAAGGTCCGTACGATACCCGAAAGTTGTGGAATACACGATCTGTGGAATAAAGCAGTCGGACACCAGAAGATCGCCAAAATCTTCGGACGCGGATGTGCCATCAGGCGCAGCAGCAAGCATGCTGTCGGCGTCGATTTCCATCGCCAGTCCTTCGTCGCACAGACGAATTGCGTCGGCGGCAACAACATCAACAACATCCCATGTCACGTTGTTGGCTTCGTTCATAGCGCGCAGTTTTGCAACCGCACCAGACGAACTGTCATCATTGATAATGGTGACACCGGTCTTTTCAGAATAGGGCTCGTGATACGCACGCAGCTGCGATTTGGAATACGCGCCACCCCAAGACACGATGGTCATCTCATCGGCGATCGCCGCAGGGGCCACGAGTGCTGTGGTCACGGCAAGTGCAGTGAGTTTCGTTTTCATCTAAGTACTCTCCTTGTTGAACTTGTTATGGTTTGCCGAGCAGTTGGCTCGGTCACGCCCGCGGATGATGCTCAAGCATCCAGCGCGCGACAATCTTCTGGCAGCCAGCCAATTTCGATTTGCTGGCCGGGTTTCAGGCGCTCCACATCCGGTGCGTTACGGGTTTTGATGACGAATTCATCATTGCCAGCAACGTTCAAACGAGTTCGGAATATGTCGCCCATATAAATAAACTCTTTCACCTCTGCTTTGAGAGTATGGACACCCTCCTGCAGACGATCTTTGTTATACTCCACGCGCTCGGGACGAATGGAAACGCGCGTGCGTGCTCCCGGCTGAACGGAGTCGTGCACAGGCTGACAATCAATCAACCCGCCATCGTCCAGCTGAACCAACGCCAACCCATTGCTAATTTCCTTGACCACACCCTCAAGCGTGTTGTTTTCACCAATGAACTGCGCCACGAAACTGTTTTTCGGTTCCTCGTAAAGCGTGTCAGGCGGATCAAGCTGCTGAATACGTCCATCATCAAACACCGCCACCCGGTCCGACATGGTCAACGCTTCCGTCTGATCATGCGTCACATAAACAGTGGTGATGCCCAGATTGTGGGCCAGATTGGTGATCTCAAACTGCATTTTTTCACGCAGTTGTTTGTCCAGCGCACCAAGCGGTTCATCCATCAAAACCAATTCTGGTTCAAACACGAGCGCCCGCGCAAGGGCGATACGCTGTTGCTGTCCACCCGAAAGCTGCGCCGGACGACGGCCACCAAAGGCCCCCATCTCAACCATATCAAGCGCGCGTTTGATTTTTTGTTCACGATCGGATTTGCCCATCTTTCGCACTTCAAGCGGGAAGCTGAGATTTTCGGCAATCGTCATGTGGGGAAACAGAGCGTAATTCTGAAAAACCATGCCAATCCCGCGTTTGTGCGGCGGAATGTTGTTGATCGATACCCCACCAAGCCGAATATCACCATGAGTGGCCGTCTCAAATCCGGCCAGCATCATCAGGCAGGTTGTTTTGCCAGACCCTGAAGGCCCAAGCATTGTGAGAAATTCGCCACGTGGCAAGGCGAGGTTGAGATCTTTGACGACGAGAATTTCACCATCATAGCTCTTCTGCACGCGTTCGAATTCGACAAACGCGTCGTTTGAATTAGCATCGGCCAAAACCGGCTCCCCGTTTTAGTGCGGATTTTCCCGCTCTTATTCTTCAGTGTAAGCACACCGACGAGGGTAAGTGCAACACAGGGTCGTGATAAATAAGTTTAGGCGGGTCCATGGTCTGACTAGGTCGAATAACGACATTTTGCTGCCGAATCCGACCCAAAACCGCCTGTTCTAAGTGTTATTCGCGATATTCCACCATTCGCCAAGGCGGTTTAACGGGCGGTTTTTTTGCGTAATAATTTGTCAAACGAAAAGGCCATCTGACTTAATTTGAGCAAGTGTCAGATCAAGCGCCCGGGTCGCGCGCTCGATTAATGTATCAATTTCGTGTGGTTGAAGCACCAAAGGCGGCGCGATGATCATCCGGTCGCCGACATGCCGCATGACAAGCCCATTGGCAAAACAATGATCGCGACAGATCAACCCAACTGTGCCTGGGTTAGCTGCGAATGGTGCGCGCGCGGCCTTATTCGGTGTCAGTGCGACAGATCCCATCATGCCGGTTATTTTCGCTTCTCCGACCAAGGGATGATCAGATAGCGCCTCCCATTTCCGTTTGAGATACGGGCCCGCAACATCGCGAACATGTCCGACGACGTCTTCCTCCTCCAGAATCCGCAAATTTTCGAGCGCAACCGCTGCCGCAACAGGATGTCCAGAATACGTGTATCCATGGTTGAATTCGGTCGCGCCAATGACATTTGCAATTTCGTCAGTGACAATTGACCCGCCAATGGGTGCGTATCCTGAGCTGAGACCTTTTGCGATTGTCATGATGTCGGGCTTCCAGCCCACAGTTTGTGCTCCAAACCAGTTTCCGGTGCGGCCAAAACCACAAATGACTTCGTCGGAAATCAAAAGAATTTCGTATTTGTCGCAAATTCGCTGAATTTCAGGATAGTAGCTTTCTGGCGGTACGATCACGCCGCCAGCACCTTGCACCGGTTCAGCGATAAAGGCAGCAACGCGATCCTCACCCAATGCCAAGATCGCCTTTTCCAACTCCTGGGCCCGCGCCAAACCAAACGCATCTGGCGACATATCCCCCCCTTCTGCCCACCAGTTGGGCTGGGGAATATGGTGAATATCAGGGATCGGCAGTCCGCCCTGCTGATGCATGGGAATCATACCACCAAGGCTGGCCCCGCCAAGAGTAGAGCCGTGATAAGCGTTCTTGCGGGAGATTATGATTGTTTTGTCCGACTTGCCTTTCGCAGACCAATAGTGGCGCACCATTCGAATATTGGTGTCATTTGCTTCTGATCCCGATCCAGCAAAAAACACATGATTCAAATCACCGGGAGCCAATTCCGCCAGCTTGGCAGACAACGCAATTACCGGCACATGGGTCGTCATGAAAAACGTGTTATAGTAGGGTAACTCGCGCATTTGACGGGCGGCAACGTCCGCCAACTCATCGCGGCCATACCCAATATTGACGCACCACAACCCGGCCATCGCATCTAGCAATTGGTTGCCGTCACTGTCAGTCAGCATAACACCCTTGGCGGATGTAATCACACGGGCACCCTGCCCTGCCAGCTCATCTTGATTAGAGAATGGATGTATGTGGTGAGCGGCATCCAACGCCTGAAGTTCCGCTGTGGGCAGATGGTTAGTGATCATATTCATAGCGAACCTCATGTATTGGCACCAAACCTCGGTTTGATATCAGTGTGCTCGAGCAGAATATGATCAAATTATTGGCTGTCAATCGATTCACAGCTTGAATCTATTTGGTTAAGTGCTGCGCGCATCTGTTCCATTCCCTGCACGATATCTGCTCGAATAGCGGCAGCGGTTGCAACTGTATTGCCGGAAGCCAGCGCCACAAGCGCCTGCTTGTGATTGTCCGGCAAGTTCCGCGTCCCCACCTGACCACAAACCACCCGCATCGAAGGACCAAACCGCAGCCAAAGACTGTTCGTAATTTCCGTTAGAATAGGAGCTTCAGCGATGTCATAAAGATTTGCGTGGAAAGCATAGTTGCGCCGCAGATAGGCACCTACGTCACCTTGAGCTATGGCATCGTCAAGTTTCGAGTCAATAATTTCAAGTTTGTTCAGATCCTGCTCAGATACGCGTTCCGCGGCAAGAGCGGCCAACTTCGGCTCTAAAGTCTCGCGCAGGAATAACAACTCGTCTAAGTCTTCGCCAGAAGGTGTAGGCACAACTACACGCCTGTTGCCCCTAAACTCAAGCGCTCCTTCACTTGTCAATCGGCGAATCGCCTCGCGAATTGGGGTCATTCCCGCACCAGTAAGTTCGACTAAACCTTTTATGGTCACCGCCTGTCCTGGCACAAATTCACCAAAGAGAACCGCCTCGCGAAGCTGTAAATACACCTGGTGGTGAACCGGGACTCGGTGTTGATCCTCGGCCCTGCGAGAAGATTTCCTTTCCGTCTTCATATTGCCCTTCATTTACATCTCTCAGCCCTGCCGTTTGATCATCCACCAACTTACTAGGTGCCGCTTGGCCAATCCATACCGCAATGTTGCGAATTCTTGATCAAATTAATTCTCCAGAATCTCAAACGAAATATACTCACCCCCTCCTTGAGTTGATACATGTTTGGGGAATTTGATCATATATTTAGAGCTGCCGCATTGACGGCCATCACCGCACAAACCAACGCTATACACGATAGTGACCAACCAGTAATTTCGATGAAGAGCCATTGACCAAATTTACCGATGAAACCTGGTTTGGGCTGATCCGGGGTGTTTTTGAACGAAACACCAATCTGGAAATCGGAGCGCTTGCTGAAAAACTGGTTTCAGCTTCGTGACGCCGCCCAATACAGGTTTTCAACTTGGTGTTTTAGCCACCGACTTCATGGGCAAAGTAGGTTCAGATAGAACAATATTAGCAACATGTTGGGCGCTATCGCTAACCGGACCTTCAAACATAACTCGGGTTGTGACTAATCTATCAATTTCTTTCTCAACCAAGATCAAATTGGACGTCTGATCCAGAATTGGCTACCACCATGAGCGAAACTACGCAGAGTAATTTAGGTGGTCAAGGCATTGCGCATTGCCTGAATTTCCAACTCAACTCCGTTCTGGTAGTCCTCGCGACCATTTTGACTTTGCCACAAACAATAAGCAGCCATACGCCAATGATAGGTGCTAGCAAGAGAGCGGTAACGTTCTGCAACGACACGGTTCGCATAGCCCTCAAAAAATTCACTTATTTCGCTCGAACTAAGCGGTGCTCCTCTGTAGATTTTCTGCATTGCTGGCGACAAGAAAATTGCAATGTCCTCGCAGGGATCCCCAAAGGCTGGGCATTGCCAGTCAATCAGATGAAGCCCGGTTGGACTAACTATTAAATTGCCCGGTACAATGTCACAGTGAAGCATCACTGCGGTGTCCCATTCAGGTACGCCGCCCTCGGGCGTCAAGCCAATCAATTCTGAAGCACCTGAGCAAAAATCCAGAATTTTCCGAGTTTGCGCGATTAAAGCGGAGCTACCATTGGGAGCTTTCCGCAGCCAAGCAGGAGGAACAAGATGATGCAGATTGCGCATCATGACGCCAACGAGCGTGGCATCCGTTGACCAGGTTTTACCGGGAATGTGCGAATAGACAGTGCAGCGTCCAGCAGGCGTGGACAGCGATCCCAAAAGTTTAGGCACGAGCGACGATGCCCCCAACAGGCGCATGATTTGCGCTTCGGCTTGCGGATCGTTCGGAAAAAGCAGATTGGTCGAAGGCCCTGTGTATAGTTTGACGACAACGTTTTGTTCTTTGCAGGTTCCCAGCCATGTCGAATTTGTACGCCCACCAGACAAAGGGTGCCATAAAAATGGCACATCCCCTGACAGCAGCGACTGAACGGCTTGGTGGACCGCCAGAGGTGGAGAAATTGGTGGTTTGATCAACATCCTGCTCACTGAATAAGACGCCGAGACGCTAGATCAGCTAAGCAATAGTGGCAAGCGTCAGGATGAACGACGTAGAGATAACACTTCCGACGATAGAAACTCGACACCACCCGCGCCAATCAAAGTTGTTCCATTGGGATCGCTCCGTGCCTCATATACTTGCGTATACACGTCGGCGGGATAAGTGCCCATAATGTTGCCATTGGCGCGGCTTTCAACTTCAAAACGATACAGTCCGTCTGGAAATGGTGATCCATCATCGCCCACACCAGACCACTCCAAAGACTGAGACGCGACATCAATTGAATAACGCTGAACTTCTACTCCTGCGTCATCCAACACGACCAGAACAGCTTGATCTGCGAGCCTCTCGATAATTGGCACAACATCAACTGGAGCTCCTGTAAATTCGGCAGGCCCCGTCACTCTCGCCTCCATACCAACCCAAGCAGCAAGATCGCTCATCCCCATTGCCCCCATTTGCAAAGACAACTGCGTTAGCAAATCGTTTGTAAACACCTGCTGTTCTACGGAGGAGAACGTGGCTAGTTGAACCGCATAGTCGCTCGAATCGATTGGATTAAGCGGGTCCTGATTGCGCATTTGCACGGACAACATGTGCAGGAATGTTTCAAAATCAGAACTGACGGTTGTCGCACCGGACGCAGCGGAAGAATTTGAAACGGAAGCTGTCTGAGTTTGGGTGGCTACCGGGGAAACAATCATTGAATACTCCTAGATTCTAATATCGATACCGCTGTGCGCAATGGCTGGTAAGCTTTTGGCAACTAGATGCTCATCGTCAATACCGTGAGACTCAGCTGAGAAAGAACCGTCTTGTCGATCCTCTTGAGAAAAGCCACTCTGACCTTGTTCAAAGGAAAACGACACAGAGTCGTATCCTTGGCTCAAGAGCTCATGCCTTAGGATTTCCTGATGCCGGCGCATTAGATCGTGAGTTGCCAAACTGTCTGAATGGATTGTGATCGACATTGACGTACCTTGCTCGATCAAAGACATTCGCACGCGCCCTAACTCCGGCGGATTAAGCGTCAACTCAATCAAATTGTCGCGGACCGGCTGAACGGATTCAGTAATCTGGCGCAGGACCGCGCTGGATGAAACAGTCGCAATCAGCAGGCGCGGCTGCGAAGACGTGGTCGCGTCAAATTGCCATGACTGGTGAGAGCTACCGCTTGCGTTTGCAATCAAGGTCGCGCCTTCTTCACGCGAATTCTGAATTGCTCGATATATTTCTTCAAGTGACGGAAAGGACTGCGTTTTTTGTTGATGCGGATTTTGCCCTGAGAACGCTAACGAAGTAGTTTCATTCACTTTTTGATCAAAGGATCCACCAACCCTGGTAACATGTGCAACGATTTCTGATGAATTAAAGATCTGATTTGTTTTTGGCGGCACAGCTGCAAATTCGGGTACCAAGGCATCACGAGCCTTGTCTACCGAGGTGCCGGTAACCTTGGGATCTCTGAACAAGTGCGTCTTGTTTTCGGTATTTTGGTAGTTTGCTCGAATTCTTGAAAAGCTAAGATCAGATACCCCACTATCAATAAGCGGCCCAATAAAATCTACTTTTTTACCATTGATCTCTGCATCATCGAAACTTTGATATAGTGACAAAACTGAGTGAGCGGGGATATCCTGTTGTTTTATTTTTACATTCTCAAGACTTTCACTACTGTAACTTCTACCGTACTCCACATTTGAAGGCACGTCCAATTCGCCCCCACTACTAAGTGACTGCCCCACTAATATTGGACTTCTCGAACGCGACTGACGCGTCAAGTCGTTTCTAACTTCTTCCGATTCTTTTTTGAAATCATTCATGTCCAAGGCATTCAGTGAATGTGCATCTATCTTAAGCGGTGATCTAGATCGTTCAGAATCAGTACCTTCTACTGAATTGAACGTTTTCACATTTCCAGTCCGCTCGTAGGCTGTGTCCGACTGTTTTTCCGCTTGTTTGGAATTGCCAGATCTGATGTTAGATTGTTTCGCAAACGGCATCATGTCTCCACCGGCCAGGACCGATCGTGATGTTTCCGATCGAACAGACGCAATACTCGGTTCTTCGGAATAAGAATTTCGCGATCTGAAGGTAGATTTAGCGTCGTCTGCCACTGACTGCCCTTCCGCAGGAGACATCGGACTTATCTTGGCTTTTTGCTGGGGCCGAAACTCATCTTCCGGATAGTTCCAACTTGACGCTAAACCTGAAGAAGCACCGCCAAGTTTCGACGAGTTATCAACCGCATCGCCAGGTATTCGAAGACCGTAAGATGGCAACTCAAGCAAGTTTGGTTTTTGACTAGCCAAGTCATTCACACTTAGTGGCTTGCGCGCTTCGATCCGAATTGCAACCGATGAAGACAGGTTTTCACTTTCCCCCGACATTGCCAAGGCGAACTTAGATACTGAAGTGTGCGGAATGTCTTGAACATATTGCCTACTAGAATCTGCATCGGCGGCGGTTATTACATTGTGGTCAAAAGCGCCCAGTTGAACCGAGTAGCCGCCATCTTCGGAACGAAGCAAAAATGGCCGGCTCGACGCGTCTGCTTGGGTTTTCGGCCAAGTTCCTTGATCGATTTCGAGTGCGAGGGACGGTTGCCCGTGATCCATCAAGATGGACGGCATTTCCATCTCGTCCGTTTTTAGATGATTCGCATGATCTCTTCTTCCAACCTCGGCATCCAGTCTTTTGCTAGTTTTGATCCAAGCATTTGTTTCAGAATCGACAATTGCGGTTGAATGATTATCGACTCTTTGTGCGGCGTGGCCCTCCGGGAACGGAGCTGGTATCGACGGAGACAAATGCGCCGCTTCAAATATGGCGCCAAACTCCGGACCGACGATTTCAGAACCAAGCACATTTAACTGCGTGATTTTGTTACCCGACGAATATTGCTGGGTCAAAAAAGGTTGGGTCTGCATGTTATCTCCGGGAGTTCTTCCTCTGACTCGATCACCCTCGCATTGTTTTCCTTACAACTTCTTTACTGCTTGTGCCGCAGATTGCGAAAATCCGGATCAATTTGGAGATATTCATGATCACGACAAATGTTTCTACCGACGGAATTGGACAAAAATCCGATTTTAATGGTCAAGCTTTACGAAAGGCGGCTGAAGACCTGGAAGCTAGTTTTCTTGCCGAGATGCTAAAATCAGCTGGATTTGGCAAACCAAGGGAAAGTTTCGGCGGCGGTGCAGGCGAAGATCAATTCGCATCATTTCTGCGCATGGAACAGGCTCGTGCGATGGTCAGATCAGGCGGCATTGGCCTGACCGAAGCATTCTATAACGCACTAAAGGAGACATCAGATGTTCAAGTCCCAGACTAACGTGGTTTTTGATGCTCTGGATTCGCTTTTGGACGAAGAACGCTCTGTGCTTCTCAAAGGGGATTTGGAGTCGGTTTCAGAATTGGTTGCTCGCAAACAAGCCCTGTTCGACCAATTGCCCGGGATCGAAGACAAAGGCGGTAAAACCCTGGGCAACTTGCGCGCCAAAGCATTGCGAAATCAGGCATTGCTAGACTCTGCATTGCAGGGCATCCGTTCCGTTTCGGACCGGATGGAGGCGTTAAGGCGTGTGCGCGTTTCGTTGGAAACTTACGACAGCAAAGGTCGTCGCTTGTCTGTGGCTATCACGGAATTTAAGCGGATCGGTCGGCGTGCCTGAAATTCGATTTATGTCAAATGCCTGTTATTCGAAACTTAGAGTTTAGTACTCCGTTAGCACTTGAAAGCACATGGTGATCCGGCATCCGCAAGGGTGGCGCTAAGCCGGGGTCTCTCCCAGTCAGCAATCGTCAGAATGACATCCGTGAGCGTCTCATGGGACGCAATCCAGTAACTGGCGTAAAGCGCCAAATGCATTAAAGGAAATGCCATGTCCAGCATTCTGACAAACAATAGCGCAATGGTTGCGCTGCAAACGTTGAAATATGTTAACGCAAGCTTAGCAGAAACTCAGAACCAAATTTCCACAGGGAAACAGGTATCCGACGCCAAAGACAACTCCGCCGTTTGGGCCATTTCCAAAGTCATGGAATCGGATGTCGAAGGGTTCAAATCCATCTCTGACAGCCTGTCTCTTGGAGAAGCGACCGTAGCCGTTGCGCGTCAGGCATCCGAGACAGTGACTGACCTTTTGACTGAAATGAAAACCAAAATCGTGGCGGCTCAGGAGGATAATGTTGATCGCGCCAAGCTAAACGCAGACGTCACCGCTCTGAAAGACCAGATCAATTCTGTGGTTGGCGCTGCCCAATTCAATGGCCTCAACTTGGTTGATGGGACGACGGCCAGCGCCAGCGTCCTGGCTTCTTTGGACCGGGATTCTTCAGGCAACGTAACTGCGTCCTCAATCACGGTGGCAGCTCAGGATTTGTCCACTGGCGGGTACACGGCCAATGACATTTTTGGGTCTTCGGGCGGCACACCGTCTTCTGACGGAGACACTGTTGTATTGTCACTCGATCAGGCGGGCGGCAACGACAATATTGTCATTGATGACACCGTCGGAGCTGCATTTGCTGAGGGTGATCGGGTCGAAATTCGTATTGGAGATCAAGTCGCGGCTTACACTGTGACGGCCGATGACGAGGCCGCAACGACACCGTCAGACCTTGTCGCTGTAGGGCTCAAGAATGCCATTGATGCCCTTGGCATCGCTGACCTTGTTGTTGACTATGATAGCGGTAGCCCGGGAACGCTGGATTTCACAAACAACGGAGCGGTCGATCTTGCTGTGAGCGGGCAGTTCATTAATGCCGGATCTGGCGGATTAGGTGCGTTATCGTCAATCGATGTATCAACAGGTGTTGGGGCAACATCAGCGCTGGCATCTATCGAATCGTTGATCGATTCCTCAATTGATGCCGCCGCAGCATTTGGATCTGTGGAAAACAGGATCACGACCCAGTCTGAGTTTGTGTCCAAACTAACCGATTCACTGAAAACTGGCATCGGTTCGATGGTTGACGCTGACATGGAAGAAACATCCGCCCGGCTTCAGGCACTTCAGGTTCAGCAGCAGCTGGCAACCCAATCGCTGTCAATTGCGAACCAAGCGCCGCAATCCATACTGTCTCTGTTCCGTTAACCGGATCATTGGGCGCGCTAATCCGCGCCCAATGACACGCTGAAATCGTGATTTTCCAGGAAGGACAGAACGTGACGCCAAATTCACTTGCTCACAGGGCTTATTCAAGGGCCGCGGTTCCCACAAGAACACCCAGAAAACTAGAATATGACACTATCGCCCGGATAACGCACCGACTCAAAATATCGGCCCAAAAGGGAAAACCTGGGTTTTCAGGCTTAGCCGAAGCAATCCACGACAACCGAAAGCTATGGACAATTTTGGCAACCGATGTTGTTGGCAATGACAACGGTCTGCCTGAAGCCCTAAGAGCTCGGCTGTTTTATCTGGCGGAATTTACGCATCATCACAGTAGTAAAGTTTTGTCCGGAAATGCGTCAGTTCGTCCGTTGTTGGAAGTAAATACAGCCGTTTTGCGCGGTCTCCGTAGCGGGGGGGCCGCGAAATGAGCGGACTCGTTTTGAAGCTGAGTCCGAAAGAGCGTGTATTGGTCAACGGCGCCGTGATCGAGAATGGAAACCGGCGCAGCCGATTGTCCATTATGACCCCAAATGCACATATTCTTCGGTTGCGCGATGCCATACATCCGTACGAGGCCAACACTCCGGTCAAACGCACATGTTATGCATTGCAGTTGGTTTTGTCCGGAGATTCAAATCCCGAAGAGGTAGAGCTTAATCTGCTTCGGAGTGTGGAGGAGCTTAGTCAAGTGTTGACTGATAGCGACAGTCGTAAATTACTGACAATGACAACCCAAGCCATCCTGGAGGGACGTCACTATCAGGGCTTAAAAGCGTTGCGCACTCTGTTGCCAAGGGAGGAGCGCCTTCTGGCGTCTTGTCGTGCATGACTTTCCAACCTGTTATCGCGGGCGGCGGAATGGTTGCTTGGTCGTTCCTAAAACGGACCTACGAGTCGCAAACCGAAGCTCTCCAAAACACTCCATCAATGCAGAGGGATACTGAGTATTTTGCCGCCAATATCGGATCTATAGACACTGCGGAAGAACTCGTTTCAGACCGAAGGTTGATGCGAGTCGCGTTGGGGGCTTTTGGATTAGATGCCGACATCGACAATCGCTTTTTTATCCGAACGGTTTTGGAAGAAGGAACACTTTCGACTGACGCGCTGGCCAACAAATTAGCAGATTCCCGCTATACTGAATTTTCCAAGGCATTTGGGTTCGGAGACTACGATACGCCTTCGACAAAGCTGTCCGATTTTGGGGCCCAGATTGTATCTTCATACCAAACACGGCAGTTTGAAACCGCAGTCGGTGATCAAGATGACTCCATGCGACTTGCTTTGAATGCCGCCCGAGAATTGTCAGAAATTGCCGATTCGAGTACGAGCGCTGACGCAAAATGGTTCACTGTAATGGGATCTGCACCACTTCGGTCAGTATTTGAAACGGCATTGGGCTTGCCTTCTTCCTTTGGTCAGTTGGATCTGGATAAACAATTAGAAGTATTTCGAAACAAGATGGATCAGTTTTCCGGAAATGGCGAAATCGACCAATTTGCGACCGAGGACGTTCGTGAGGGTCTTATTCAAAGATTCTTGCTGATGTCACAATTGTCCGGATCAAACAGTATGAACTCGTCTCAGATTGCGTTGACATTGTTGCAGACCTAAATTCCCTTAGCCTGATTTTGCTGGTGTTGATCCTGCGCGGCGCAAAATCAACGCGAGTCGGGAAAATGCATTTTCGATGGAGACTGACCCTAGCTCGCCCATGAAACTGTCCAGTTCTGGCCATGCCCGGATGGCAGAATCCAGCGCCGGGTCCGTACCTTCAGCATAGAGGCCAGCGCGGATCATTGTCGCGGATTGCTCATAGGCTCCGATCAACCGCCGAGTTTCCGAAATCAGTGCATTTTCTTTGTCTGTCGCAGCAGCTGGTAAGCTACGCGAAACAGATCTCAGCAGATCAACAGCAGGAAATCGACCGCGCTCGGCAATTTGTCGGTCCAGAACAACGTGGCCATCCAGAACGCCACGCAGAATATCCGCTATGGGTTCGTCCATATCCGATCCAGCAACCAGAACACTGAAAACTGCTGTGATATCACCGTGTACAGTTCCACCCGGCCCGGCACGTTCGCACAATGACATGATCAAATGAGAGGTCGAAGGCGGGTATCCACGCAAGGCGGGTAACTCTCCGGCCGCAACCGCGACTTCGCGGTGGGCTTCTGCAAAACGTGTGATCGAGTCCGCCAGAAAGAGCACATGTAAGCCCTGATCACGAAAATGTTCAGCAACAGACATCGCAGCCCAGGCGCATCGGCGACGAACAAGCGGCGATTGATCCGACGTCGCTGCAATCACAACGGATTGTGCAAGCCCCTCTTTTCCCAGTACATTCTCGACGAATTCTCGTAGTTCTCGCCCCCGTTCCCCGATCAGAGCAATGACCACCACGTCAGCCTGCATCTCGCGGGCAAAGTTACCCATCAAACTGGATTTGCCGACGCCAGAACCGGCAAACAGACCCAACCTTTGACCTCGAACGATGGGCAATAGTGTATTAAAGGCGGTCATGCCAGTTTCGATACGTCCGCCGAGAGCGCGGCGTTGCGCCGGTGGCGGTGGGCTTGCCTTAAGTGCTCGTGTGTGTGGACCGCGCATTAACGGGGCACCGTCCAACGGATTGCCATAAGGATCTATGACACGTCCAATCCACGCATCGGAAGGGGCTATTCCAGTTTGCGCCCTAAGCGCCACACGATCGCCGATCGACACCCCATCAGGCGAATTGTCAGGTAACATTGTCATTTCTTCGCCGTGCAACTGAATGACTTCACCAGTCAAAATTCTACCGTCCCGCATCCACACGCGTAGCAAATCGCCAATGCTGCAAATTGTTCCCAATCCGCGCGCACGCACAAGATTACCTTCCACCGCGCAAACGCGACCAATTTGCCGAACCGGGCGTGCAATCGAAAGTTCTGCTGCGAGTGATGCAATATCTGTGGATTCCATGGTCGCCTCCATATCGTTCATGAAAACAATTTCTAAAGGAATCAGGGTTAAGTCTTGATTTATACCGTTCGAGGGAGAAGCCCGGATGTTCAAATCATTAGAGATTTTTCAAGTCTCACACGCCTTGGCCACGCATGCAGCAAAACGCCAAGCACTGGTGGCTCAAAACATGGCAAATGCAGATACCCCGGGATATGCCGCGCGGGATTTGCAACCGTTTCAGGTTGATGCGGGCGCAAATAATTCGGGTCGCGCCATGCGAGCTACCCGGGATAAACATTTCAGCGGCGCTTTTGACGGGGCGGTCAGTTTGGCTTCCACGGAAAGCTTGCAGGCAGCGCCAAATGGCAATGCCGTTTCTCTGGAAGAAGAAATGATGAAGGCCGTCGACGTAAAACGGCAGCACGATCGCGCATTGGCCATCTACAAATCGTCACTCAATATTTTACGCACCTCACTCGGGCGCCCATAGCCCCTTCCCGTTTTCCAGAAAGGATACAAAGTGAGCGATTTCTCATCAGCGTTTTCAGTGAGTACCAGCGGATTGCGGGCACATGCAGCGCGATTGCGGCACGTGTCCGAAAATATCGCAAACACTGACACTCCCGGTTACCGACGCAAATCAGTTGCGTTCGAGGCAAACTCTCAGTCTGAACATGGCGGCGTTCAGTTAGGTCAGGTTCGATTGGACCAAAAGGATCTGAAACGCGTGTTTGATCCGTCTCATCCGATGGCCGACGATACCGGGCACTTTTCCGGGTCTAACGTGGACCTGGTTATTGAAATTGCTGACGCGCGCGAAGCGCAACGCAGCTATGAAGCCAACCTCAAAATGTTTGATCAGACTCGGCAAATGTCGACAGCTCTGATGGACCTATTGCGTAGATAAGGAGACCCAGAATGGACATCCGCAATTTAAATGCCTCTCAGAAATATGCCGCAGCCAAGCCTGCAACAGTCCCACTTTCCAGATCTCAAGCGGACGACTCTCCCCTTCCGGAAATCGCAAAAGATTTCGCCGGAACCCTTCGGGAAGGTGAACAGATTGCAATGCAAGCGATGACCGGGGACGCCGACCCGCATGCGTTGGTCCAGGCGCTTGCGCAAACCGAACTGGCGGTCGAGGCCGCCGTGACAGTGCGCAACAAAGTGGTTGAGGCGTATCAGGAAATCCTGCGCATGCCTGTTTAATGCTGGAAGAAGCCATATTTTTTGACACCCTTCGCCAGGGCCTTTGGATCGCAGTGATTATTTCAGTGCCAATCCTGACGGTTGCCTTGCTCGCGGGGGTTACTGTCGGCTTGTTTCAGGCGCTCACGTCGATTCAAGAAATGACGCTCACATTTGTGCCCAAGTTGCTCGCGATTGTTGCAGTTTTCTGGGTTTCCATGAATTTCATGAGCGAAACGCTTGTGGCCTTTTTTCAGGATCATCTGATCCCACTGATTTCCGGAGGATAGCTTTGGATAATGCAACCTATACAACGTTGACACGACAGGCTGGGTTGGGCCGTGAAATGTCAGTTATTGCTAACAATATCGCTAATGCAAGCACGTCAGGTTTCCGTCAGGCTGGCGTTACTTTTACCGAGTTCATTCAGACATCACGCGGATCCGACAGCCTGTCGATGGCGGTCGCGAATTTGCCCAGTATTTCAGCGGCCCAGGGAACCCTTACTCAGACCGGCGGCACATTTGATTTCGCCATCGAAGGCGACGGTTTTTTCATGGTTGAAACACCAAACGGCGACCGCCTGACGCGCGCCGGCAGTTTTGCGCCCAACGGGGACGGCGATCTGGTAACACCTGATGGGTATCGGGTGATGGACAGTGGTGGCACACCAATTTTCATACCCCCCGATGCGGACGGAGTCGACGCTTCCTCTGACGGTACAATCAGCATCGACGGCCGTCCACTAGCGCAAATCGGCGTTTTTGAACCCCTTGAACCTCTGAAATTGAAGCGCGTTGGCGCAGTAATGTTCGATGCGCCAGGTGGGGCCGATCCACTCGAGTCTGGCCGAGTTGTTCAGGGCTTTATCGAAAATTCAAACGTTGACACAATTTCTCAACTCTCTCGCATGATCGAAGTGCAGCGATCATATGAAATGGGACAAGGTTTCCTGGACTCGGAAAACGAACGCATCCGCACAGCTTTGAAAACATTTATCCGATAACGCAAGGAGACCATCATGCGTGCCTTAAAAATTGCAGCAACAGGTATGAGCGCCCAGCAATTGCGGGTCGAAACCATTTCAAACAACCTCGCGAATATGTCGACCACCGGATATAATGCACGTCGTGCTGAATTTGCTGACTTGCATTACCAACAGGTTTCGCGCGCCGGATCGATCAGCGCCGCCGATGGATCGATTTTGCCGACAGGGGTCCAGGTCGGATTGGGCGTACGGCCAGCCGCCATCTCGGTGCATCTGTCTCAGGGATCTCTGTCTCAAACCGGTGGCGATCTGGATATCGCAATCGAGGGACAAGGCTATCTCGAAGTTGAATTGCCTTCAGGGCAGTTCGGGTACACCCGTGATGGCGCACTAAAACGCAGCGCTGACGGGCTGATTGTGACATCCGAGGGGTTTTCCGTCGCCCCGGAAATCACAATCCCGACTGACGCGCGCAGTATCTCGATAAATGCCGACGGGGAAGTTTATGCGTACTTTGATGACGCAGCAGAAGCCCAGCTGCTTGGCCAATTCACTCTGACTGGGTTCGCCAACGCCAAGGGGCTGGAGGCAATTGGCAGCAACATGTTTCTGGAAACCGAAGCATCCGGTGCCCCTCTGGCCGGCAACCCCGGCGAAGACGGTTTAGGAGTCCTGAGACAAGGCTATTTGGAAGATAGTTCAGTGGACGCCGTCAGAGAGGTCACAGAGCTGATCGAGGCACAACGCGGATACGAACTGAATGCAAAGGTTATTTCCGCTGCTGATCAAATGCTGGCCGCAACCACACAGGTACGTTGATGCGCTGTTTTACCCTGATCCCATGTTTTCTGTGCGCCACGATGGTCCAGGCAGACGTTGTCGTGGCCACACAGATTATCCGCGCAAATTCGATCATTCCGGCCAATGCAATTGCCGTCAAAGATGGCACAATTCCGGGCACTCATACGAATTTAGCTGACGTTATCGGGCTGGAAGCACGCACCTCAATATACCCGGGGCGTCCCGTCCGATTGAACGATACAGGAGCGCCGGCATTAGTTGAGCGCAACCAGATCGTCGCCCTGACATTTGTCACTCAGGGTCTCGAAATATCGACGGAAGGGCGCTCTCTGTCCAGGGCGGGCGTTGGAGACCGTGTGCGCGTAATGAACCTGACATCGCGCACCACGATTAGCGGAACCGTCTTGTCTGACGGATCCATCCAAGTATCAAATTGAGAGGTCAATACATGAATAGTCTCTCTATGCTAGCTATGGTTGCAGTTTTGAGTGTCGTCGCGTGTTCTCGCTTGGATCATCTGGGTAAAGCGCCAGATTTTTCTCCTACGATGAACAACCAGGAACATTACGCAATGATGAACCCTCCGCTTCCGGTTAGCTTGTCAGAAGCGCGAAACACTGAGGAAGCCTCGCTGTGGAGCCGCAACCGACAATCACTGCTCGGCGATCGTCGCGCGATGCGACGTGGCGATATAATGACGGTGGTGATCGAAATTGACGAGGAAGCAAAGATCAACAATGAAACCGAACGCAGTCGACAAGGTGATGAGAGCATGTCTGTCCCACATCTGTTCGGTCTCCCGCAACGGATTAATCCCGAGCTAGCTGCAGGCGCGTCGTTGGACCCTGCCGTCTCGCTCAACTCAACCAGCAGCAGTTCTGGCGACGGTTCTGTGAGGCGCAGCGAGGAACTGACTTTGCGGGTAGCCGTAACAATTGTTGACGTGTTGCCAAACGGAGTTTTGGCGATTGAGGGCAGCCAGGAGTTGCGCGTAAATTTCGAACTTCGCGAATTGCTCGTATCCGGGTTTGTCCGTCCTGAAGACGTCTCGCGGCAGAATGAAATCACGTATGACAAAATTGCCTCCGCCCGTGTTTCATATGGAGGGCGAGGCCAGATCACAGATGTGCAACAGCCCCGATATGGCCAGCAGATTCTCGATGTAATTCTGCCATTCTGACAAAGGAATAACAGTGAAAAAGCTTCTTCCCATTTTACTGATCATGATTGGGATCGGCTCGGGGATCGGTGCCGGCCTTTATTTACGCCCGGACTCAGAAGAGCTGGTCACCGAAAACCCGTGTGGAACAGATCCCAGTCTTCATGCGGCCGAAAAGACTGCAGCGCGCGAACCGGGCACATCCAATCGCGAATATGTAAAGCTGACGAACCAATTTGTCGTACCGGTGGTACAAAACGAAGTTGTGACATCACTCGTCCTTATATCGCTGAGCCTCGAAGTAGGGACCGGCGATCGCGAGGCAATATTTGCTCGGGAACCAAAGTTACGAGACGCATTGCTTCAAGTCATGTTTGATCATGCCAATGCGGGCGGGTTTCGAGGCGCGTTCACCAATTCCAGTAAACTTGACGTACTTCGCGATACGCTGAGCGACGTCGCTCACAATGTTTCAGACAAACGTGTTTCAGGTGTATTGATCACCGACATTGCACGTCAAGATGTCTGAAATACATCTCATCGAAGCATCATTGGATCAATCAAGGCATCCAGAGATGCTCTTTCACACAAAAACTTGCGATCCATTTTATCATCATCGACGAGTTTGTTTAGCACTTCCGCTTTACCGAATGCCTTTTTGGCTTCCTTTATTGCGAGCTCCTTGCGCGCCAGCAATTTTGCCAACTTTAGGTTAAGAGCCAGTCGACTTCGCCCAACCCACTGGTTCCAGTTATGATCGCCCCTGATCGCTTTGTAGGAGTCGTCAGACAACAATGTCTTTTGACCACGTTCAACATCTCGCGATAAATCTGCCAACATTGCTCTGAGCCTTCTTTCTTCGCTCAATAAGCTGGCAAGCGCATTTTGAGACAGCTCCAACTGAAGGTTCGTAATATCAGCTAGTGCAGATAAATGTGCTCGCTTCATCTTTGCGCTCTTGCCTCCTTCCGCATCATTTCGGAAAATCGAATTGCCGTGGCGACAGGACGGAATAGCACCGATGGTATTTCCTGACCTAAGTCCACTGTTGCAAACAGAGCGCGCGCCGTAGGAGGATCGCTCCTGATGGGTATCGCCGCCTCAATACCGCGTTCACGAATGCGTGCCGCGATTTCATCGACGCCCTTTGCGATGCAAACCGGAGCTTCACCGGTCCGACGGCTCCACTGCAGCGCAACCGCGTAATGAGTTGGGTTCACAATAATTACATCAGCCTGGTGCACGTCTGCCAACATCTGCGAATGGGCTATTTCTTGCGCTTTTTGGCGTCTCTGTTGTTTGATATGCGGATCACCCTCAGCTTCCTTGAATTCGTCCGTCATTTCCTTGTGGGTCATCATGTTTTTGCGCAAATGCTCTTGGCGTTGCCAAAAATAGTCAACGGCGCCAATTAAGCTCGCGATCAGAACAACAATGAACAGGAACTCCAAGAGAAGTTGGCCCAACATTGCTGCGGCCATAGCTGGTTCCGCGAAAATGGTCCCCGCCATGTCGCTCAGGCGCAAATTCATAAAAAAACCAAGGCAGACAGAATAAATAAGCAGCTTTGTGAAACTTTTGGAAAACTCGAACAAACCGCTTCGCCCAAATTTGTTTTTTGCATTTTGGATTGGGCTTATCCGGTTGAGCTTGAATTTTACTTTGGACGCAGTAAACAAGACCGCACGCTGGGCGACGAGAATAATTGCAACTGCAATGGCTGGAATGGCAAACCAAGGAGAAAGAGGCCATATTATCCCAGCGAAAATCCCCCCAGTGGTGGTTGCCGGATTGCCGTCAAAAATAAGGGGCGCAATCTGATGTGGCCGATCTAAAAGAATAGAAAGATGCTGACCAAGTTCCGAAGTGGACGCGGCCCCCACGAAGGAGAACGCTAAGAGAAGCCCTGCATACCCCGCCGCAACAGCCAAATCTGCCGATTTGGCAATCTCCCCTTTCTTGCGTGCATTTTCGAGCTTGCGAGGCGTCGCCTCAAATGGCTTTTCAGAATCGTCTTCCTGGCCGCTCATGGAGCAACTCCGGCATCAGTAAGGAAACTATGGAGTGCGTTCACCCAGACGGACAAAAGAATAGGCGACATCAGTGCCAAAAGCACAAGCCCACCTGTTGTAATAACCGGAGCACCAACAAAAGCTACCATCAATTGCGGCATTGCGCGATTGATGACTCCAAGGGTCAAGTTATAGAGTGCAGACATAATCACAAAAGGCGCCGCTAGACGAAAAGCCATTCCGAAGGCTTGAGAGACCTGAGATAATCCCCAAAACAATGCAATTTCTGTCGCCGGTAGAACACCGAATGCAAATATTTTGTAGGAGCTGGCGAAGTACGTTGCGACTCTAATATGCAATCCCGTGGTTACGGCTAATGCAAACCCGGCAACCACCAAAACATGTCCAATTGCGGGCAATGGCTCTGCTCCCGAATTCCCCAAAAGTTGCGACAATGATGTCGATTGAGCGGCAATGGCACCGGCCGTTTGCAGAATAAAAACAAACATGCGGACACCTAGCCCAAGGACCAAGCCAATTAGTGTTTCAACAAGAATAGTGGAAACTAGACCAATCCGGTCCAAGCCCTCAACCCCGGTCAATGTAACTGACGGCGCAACAATAAAGGTAAAAGCAATCGCCACGCCCAGCTTTATTCTAACTGGTACGGACATCTCTCCAAATGCGGGGAGAAGAGAAACGGCTGCACCGATCCGCAAAAATACAAAAAACCCGTGCCAAATCAGAGTTTGTGACAGATCCAGATATTCTTGAAATTGTGCAATCATGCAGCGACAAGCCCAACCAAAGACGGTCGTGCCTCAAGTCCGATTTCCTCAAACGATAGCACAGGGTTTTGAATACCTTTAGCGCTCATGACCGTTCGCAAAAATCGTCTTCGCCGGGTTGAGGTGACAAGTGCGGGATAGATTCCTTTGTCACCAGCATCTTCCATGCGCTCACCGATTGATCGGGCAAGCGTAGTGAATACGTCAGGTGGCAATGCAATATCAAATCCACCGTTATCCCCGTCAATTTGGTAATTTGACAAGGTCTCCTCCCACTCTGGCGCCAGCTGAACCAGAGGAATTGTTCCATCCGCGCGCTTCATATCGGAGACAAGTTGAAAACCTAACCTTTGGCGAACGTGTTCGCAAATCGCCTCTGGCAAAACATGCACCTGACGAGCCTCTGCAGTAGCTTCAAGAATAAGAGACATATTCCGAACGGACACCTGCTCTTCCAAGAGGAGACGTAAGACACGATGAAGAATGTCCAACGGCACTTTCTCTGGAATAAGGTGGTCGATCATATTCCGATTTGCCTCCGAACGGATTGGATCACTAAGGTTGGTCATTTCATCAAGGATACGTCGCAAGCCTTTAAGGGTTAGCAACCGGCTTAAGTTACTCTTTATTGTCTCTAGTAAATGCGTTGCAAGAACTTCTCCTGGCGCCACGATCGTCGCGCCGGATAGTGCGGCATTTTCCTGGTCTGCAAGGTCAATCCATCGCGCCGGCGCCCCATAAACCGGTTCATTTACATCGCTCCCCGATGGCAGTTGATCTGAGGTATCCTGTTTTAGGATCAGTACTTTATCAGATTGAAGTGTAGCTTTTGCCTGAACAACTCCTTGGATGCGAATTACGTAACTTCCAACCGCCAAAGACGGTTCGTCCGTCAACCGTATTTCAGGCATTACGATCCCATAATTACTCGCGATATGAGATCGCATATTAACTATCCGAGCATCCAAGCCAGTGCCGGCATCCAATACCAAATTTACAAGGTCTTGGGAAAATTCAACATGAATGTCATCTAGATCAAGAACATCAGCGATCGGCCTCTCTCGGGGGATTTCATTCTGCAGAGATTCTTGGGACGTTTCTTCGTCAACCTGAACTTTGCGCTTGAATAAAACGTAGGCCGCGCTGGCAAGGAGAGCGCTACCAGCGCTAAATGGCAGGAAAGGCAAACCGGGAACCAATCCAAACAATGCCATTAGGCCTGCAACGGTCGCCAGAGCGGGGGGATAGCTGCCAAGTTGACGGATCAGCGTTAAGTCAGTTGATCCAGTGGCTCCACCACGCGCCAACAAAAGAGCAGAAGCAATTGAAATGATTACGGCAGGAAATTGAGTGACCAAACCGTCACCAACCGTCAAAATTGCATATGTTTCAAAAGCCTGCCCGAATTCCATTCCGTGGACCGCGATCCCCATTATCAACCCCATCACCAGGTTCATCAAAGTGATCAGCAAGCCCGCGATTGCGTCGCCCTTCACAAATTTCGACGCCCCGTCGAGAGACCCAAAAAAGGTCGTTTCCTGTTGCTCAAGTTCGCGTCGCATTTTGGCTTCGGCATGATCAATGGCACCCGCAGACATATCGCTATCAATTGCAAGTTGCTTTCCAGGCATGCCGTCCAAAGCAAACCTAGCGCCCACTTCCGCCATTCGTGCAGCTCCCTTGGTGATGACCATGAAATTAACAATTAGCAGCACACCGAACACTACAAGCCCAAGAAACACACTCCCTCCCATAACAAAGTTGGCAAATCCTTCGATCACATCGCCAGCAGCCCGAGTTCCGGTATGTCCTTGTCCAATTATAAGTTTCGTTGATGATACATTTAGCGACAAACGCAACATCAAAGAGGCCAACAAAATAGTCGGGAATGCAGAAAATTCGAGTGGTCGCGTAATGAACAAAGTTACTGTAAAAATTAGAATCGCGAGTGCGAAAGAACCTGCTAATCCAATATCCAACACCCATGCCGGAACGGGAAGAATCATCATAGCAATTACCGCCATCAATGCCAAAGCAAGGAGTATTGTCGGGCTAAATAGATTTTTTACGCTCATACCGGTCATTCTAGCTGTCCACGTCGATTATCGGCGTAATTCGGCTTGCCGTTATCGGAACTAATGATCCCAGTAAATTCGGTTTACTCCTGGAAGTTAGGAGTGGAAATGAATTACTCGCTGGATCTACGGTCAAATCAGCCAATATAGATTGCGATTTGTTGGGATATATTGACTTGGGAAGTGATGCCAATATTCTATTGAATCGATTGGCATATTTTTGCGCAAATTCAGGTGTTCGGGAGTGGTATGCGGAAGCGGCCTCAGTCCAAGAACCGAATTCTGCGTACAACCGCGACAGAAATTCGGCAGCGTAACGAGCATTTTCCAACGGATCAAACATCTCATTTAGGTTGCCGAAATGCTTGCCATGCCAACGATGGTTCAGTTGAAAGCAACCGACATCAAAACTTCGAGCTCCGTTATCGTAGTGTTTCTGAGCATATTCCCGGGCTTTTTCCTTGGATTCAAACCAAACTCCCTTTCCCTCCATATTTACCGTCCACGGCCAAGGCCACAGCTGACCATTTCGTTGACGTCCAGTCTCTGTGCGGGCAATAGCTAACAAGACGTTCACTGGAATTCCAACTTCAATTGCCGCAGACCGGGCTGATCGATCGCAAACATGGTCGTCGGACGCATTCGCTGTTAGCGGACACATAGTGCAAAAGGCCAGATACATCCAACACGCCAATTTCGTGTCTATTTTAAGTATGCGTCTTGAAGTAGAGCCATTCTGGCGAGAGAAATATTCTTGCATTCGGGTGCTTCCTACCTGCTTTCAAACGACGTTACGGATTAACTATTTAGAATTGGTAATCAGATCTTATGTCTGACGCTATTTTACTGAATAGAAGTCAAGCAACTCAACCAAGGCCAACCTAGTTTTTTCGCTTTGAGAAATAAGATCATTACTGATCGCCAACTCGCTTTGCCCCGGCAATTCCGGATCCTCAATGTGTGACGGCTCCGGCAACGTTTCTGGCAAAGAAGCGACCTTCGCCAATATATTATTCCCTGAGCTTGACAACTCGCCCCAATTTGACGCTAGCCACTGCTCTTGCACCGCGCCTTCATTGTCGCCAATTTCCTTAAGCATTTGAGAGGCCCTATCGTGATCGCCCGCAATCGATCGAGCTTTTATTCGCAGCCTAGCGGCAGGCACTCCTTGAACGCCCAACAACGCAGCCTCAGCTTGACGAGGAAGTCCCTCCGCCAAAGCGATCTGTGCCATTAAAATATTTCGCCCTTCGGGTCTGACCATCATACTGGTTGATTGAAGCATTTTTTTTGCTTCAGTATAGAATCCCATTGACAGAAAACGTTCCGCCATCGCCAGAGATACCGGGTTAGAAAATGTCCCCGGGTCGGTCAGTTGATTTCGTACAAGAATTTCGACAAATTCAAAATCACCAGCAGTTGCGACGATCCGATTGCCAAATTGATCTAACAATTGACCGGCCATTTCCTCACCATCCTGGCCAGAAATTTCTCTCAGTACACTGAGCGCAGCTTCGAATTCTCCGGCTTGTACCCGTGCCAGAAAATGAGCGCGTCGTATCTTGCCCCCGAGAACTGAATTCTTGTGTTCGACGGAATAGGCAGAGATCAACGACACCGTTTCGCCTGACGTCGGCAAATCTTCTTCCATATGCATATCTATCAATTCGATAAGTGCCGTCGGAGTCAATTCGTGGCCAATTGAAGTGACTTTTGACAATGCTTCAACTGCTTCTTCTGAGTTTCCCTGAGCCTTTGAGAGGTGTGCTTGAGCTAAGTGAACGTGCGGATCTGGTTCCTCAGAAATTCTCTCTATAGCATTTAAGATGACATCTGAGGCTTCGACTTCGCCCATTTGAGACAACTTTTTGCTCAAACGAGGTCCTAGAAGTTCCCGCAAATGTCTTGGCAAGCCGTTGAACGTGTTTACAACCGCTTCAACGGCGCCGGAATTGAAATGTTTTTGACCAGCCAATACCGCCCACAATGTGGAAGCGCCCTGGCAGTGCCGTTGATTACCAAATATTCCTGTATCAATTTCTTTACCGTCAACAAGATGCGACATTTCAATCAACAAACCCTGATTTTCCGAGGAGTGTAGCGCGAGGAGGCTACGAGCTTCTGCGCCAAATGTCAGAAATACATAGAGGCGAGCCAGGGATAGGATGGCAGCCTCGTCAACCTGATCAAATTCACCATAAATTCGCGACCTCAATTCTGCAATTTGCGCGACGACGTCATCGGTCTCACCCCAATTTGCAATTTGCAGGTCATCGTCAGGCACACAAAATGAAGATCCGTGGTTCGCTTGACCGTTAATTGATGACTGAACATGCACTTGATCCAAAACATTGAAAGCAGACATGTTGCCAGAATCTGTCGGCGGCTGCGGCTTAACCATCGAATCCGACGCCGGTCGAGGAGTTTTTACGCGGGCCATTCTTTCAGTTGGATGTGGCGGATTTTTAATTGGTTCCAGAATGCTATGTGTCGCCGCGCGCCCGATCTCTTTCAGTAACACAGTCTGGGTTACGGCAAGTCGCGCTTCTTTGTCGACTGATTGGGCCGCGGAATTCAAATGTTTTGCCATGATGACGGCATCGTTGTCCGCCACAACTGCAGTTGCCTCGTTGAGTTGCTGAGGTCGAAGACCTCCAAACTGAAGCGGCTTTTTTGGTCTTAGTTTGATTTCACCAAGCCCAAACTGCAAGTTGCCAGACTCTGAGTTCGCCACCACTGAATTGATCGATGGGTCACGAATATCAAAGATGACATATCGGTCTCCAAAAGTGCTTTGTCTGACGTCACAGTCGCAATTCAGTTTAAGCTGAATGGTGCCTTTCGACTCGTCAGGCAACACGCTCCCAAGTCGATTGCGTCCGATTCGATCAAATACAGACCCCGTTTGAAATTCGACGTCATCTTCAAGTATTTTTATCTCGTATCGGCGTTTTTCACCGTCCATTTCCCAGCTTGTGGATTTGTCGGACAGTTCCATGACCAGGCGCGTAAACCCGTCATGCTCGCCGGATTGAAATGTGACTTGGCCAGCAGCCAGCTCCGTCGAAATACACGCGGCAATCAGCAAGAGAAACCGGCGCATCAGGCCGCTTCTTTTTTGACTGATTTCAAAGCGTCTTCCAAATCCGAATAGTCAGGCCGGAAATGTGCAGGTGTGTTTTGCCGACCCACTTCAATACATATATTCGTTGAATGGTTGTGGAGGTTTGCGACCAGGACTTCGCGGATCAGTTGATAAAAATGGCTGTCTTCTTCAATTACAGTTTTGACTTTTGCTGCAAACGGACCAACCAATCCATAGGCGAGAAACACGCCCAGAAATGTCCCAACCAGTGCGCCACCGATCATTTTTCCGAGAATTTCAGGGGGCTGATCGATGGATCCCATTGTTTTGATCACACCCAAAACCGCAGCAACAATACCCAACGCCGGCAATCCATCTGCAATGGTTTGTAACGCGTGACTGGAGTGCATCGCATGATGCAGGCTTGCGTCCATTCTTTTTTCAAGAACTTCCTCCACCTGGTGGGGGTCGTCATAATTCATCGACGCAGAACGCATGGTGTCAGCGATTAACGCGACTGCCTCCTGATCTGCCTGAATTCGAGGATAACGGGAGAAAATTGTCGAGTCTGCCGGTGCCTCAATATGCTCCTCAATAGCCACTGGGTTCTGGCGAGCAAGACGGATGAGTTCGTACAACAGGCATAGCAAGTCACGATAGTCGTCAGGCTTCCACTTAGGACCTTTGAAAACCTTCCCAACGTCTTTGATTGTGTGCTTCACTCCGGCCATATCGTTGCTAAGAAGAAAGGCGCCGGCAGCTGCACCACCAATCATGACAAATTCAAATGGCAGTGCCTTGAGAATAATCGCTAATTTGCCACCGGCGGCGATGTATCCGCCAAAGACCATGACGAAAATTACGGCAATACCAATAAGACCAACCACGGCGACTCTCCTGACTTAGCGTTGGCTCATTCTGCGTCGTAAGAGGTTAAAAATTCTCTCATTCCGTCGGCACTTCTGCATTTCTTCCCGCAAGCACGACACTTATTGTGTATGCCGCCTGAGGGCTTAGCCCGGCCATGACGCCCGCCGCAATTTCAGGGCGCATCCGTCCAATGAAACCGGCCGCAAATTCCGGATCCATTTCCTCAAATAACAAGGCGGCATCCTTTGGTTTCATCGTTTCATAGACGGTCGTTAAACGGGACAAATCGTCTTCGGCGGCAACTTCGGCAAGCGCTATTGTCGCCCGCAATTTCTCTTCGGCGGTCTCCAGTGCGACCAGTTTTCCGGATACTTTTTCGTCCGCGACCGCAAGAGCATGCAGCCGGTTTCGAATGTCACTTTCCCGTTTCTCAATACGGGCTTCGCGTTCTTTGAAAACCTCCAATAGCCGTCGCAAATCTTCCGGCGGCTCGCACGCCTGCGGTGCGGCTCCCATTTCAGACTGAACAGGCGGTTCGGGATTTTGGCGCGCAAATGCCTGACCGGCTTCACTTCCAACTCGCAAAACAGCGGACCCGATCAAAAAAGTCGCGACCAACATAAGGCTGCCTTTGGCGGATCTCTTTTTAAATTGCTTTTTTCTCATCCGGCCAGATCCCGTTCGGTTGGGTGGCGCCGGAATACAGGTTCGGTTGGTTCAGCGGGCGCCATTGCATCGGGCAGGTCGTGCATCGAAGCGACCAAAAGCTCCAATCGTTTCGCCACGTCCTCGGCGCGCCCTGTTAAATCCTCTAGAATATCAGTCGAGTCGCCTGCAGTTTTCTGGGCGCCCTGCAAAGTTCGCGTCAAGTCGTCTACCTGAGCAGATAAAACGGCCACAGCGCCACCAACACCAGTCTCCAGATCGTTGAACCGCGCGAGACGGCGGGCAAGAACAAAGCAATACAGACCTGCGCCCAGCGCTCCTGCGATCAGCAAAATATCAGCGATCATATCCATATTCATTCCCTTCAATTCAGTACGAATTCCATAACCAGTAAATCGCGCACCCGTCCCTTGCCGGTCACTATTTGCACTCTTCGTAACATCTGTGCGCGCAATTTGATCAGAGCCCCGGCAGCCTCAATGTCTGCGGGTTCAAGCGCCCTCAGATAACTGTTTAAGACGTCAACAATTCTAGGGAGAATGCGTTCTACATCCTTGGCTTCCGCCCTCGGAACCTCCAATTGCGCGCGAAACCGAAGATGGCTGCTTGTGCTGTTGCCTGTTAACGAAATCACAATCGGATCAATTGGAATAAACACTGTATCCGGCAGAGCCATGACCGGGTCTTCGTGAGACAAAGAATCTTCTGCTCCGGAATGAGCACCAAGAATCATTCCTGAATAGACCGCATAAAAGCCTCCTCCGCCACCTGCCAAAGCGAGGATCAAGCCCACTATAAGTAAAAGGCGCGAGGATTTCGGAGCGGCGGTTTCTTCGATGTCGGTCAGATCTGTCATCTTGGGTTCCGATTTTTTTGTCCCCTTTTCTATAGCCGCACAGAAACTAACCGATTGTTAAGCCTGATCAGAGAATTATGCCTGTGCAGCCAGACAGAACGTCTGGTGAGACGGAGGATTGTCTTGCAACAAATTCTGAGCATTTGGTCCGGTCTTGATACCCGCCGAAAAATCATTGTCGTTGGTGCAACCGCGCTGATGTTCGTCGCCGTTTTGTCACTTGGTCGTATGGCCTCACGCCCGGGAATGACGCTGTTATACAGTGGTTTGGAGAGCAGCGCTGCGGGCGAAGTCGTACGCGCCCTGGAGCAACGCGGCGCTGTTTTCCAGGTGGAGGGCGGGTCCATTTACGTTGATTCGTCGATGCGAGATGAATTGCGCATGACATTGGCGAGCGAGGGGTTACCAGCCAATACGACGCAAGGGTATGAGTTGCTTGATGCGCTCTCAGGATTTGGCACGACGTCGCAAATGTTTGACGCCGCATATTGGCGCGCAAAAGAAGGCGAATTGGCGCGTACAATTCTGGGCAGCCCGTCAATAACGACGGCCCGAGTTCACATCGCGCATACGGGCTCAAACCCGTTTCAGCGGCAATTGCAACCAACTGCCTCAGTGACGATTACGTCGACAGGTGGCGGATTACCACCACGGCAAGCGCAAGCGTTGAAATTCCTTGTTGCCTCGGCTGTCGCTGGCTTGTCGCCCGATGATGTCGCTGTGATCGACGGATCATCTGGCATCATCGGAAGCGTTGATGATCCCGCGGCGCATTCCCAGGATGATCGAGCGGATACTTTGCGCAGTGCGGTTCAACGCCTGCTGGAAGCCCGGGTCGGACCCGGCAACGCCGTTGTTGAAGTGAGTGTCGAAACAGTCAATCAAACCGAGTCCATTCTTGAGCGCACTTTCGATCCGGCAGGGCGGGTTGCCATCAGCACGGAAACTGAAGAGCGTAGCACAAATTCCGAAAATGCGGCCAGTGGTCAGGTCACGGTGGCCTCTAACTTGCCGGATGGTGACGCCTCTGAAAACGGAACATCAACGAACAGGGACAGCGAAACACACGAACGCGTGAACTACGAAGTATCTGAAACTCAGCGTGAAATCACGCGCGAACCTGGGGCAATTCGCAGACTAACCGTCGCAGTTCTTGTGAATGGTACAACGACAGAAAACGACGCTGGCGAAGCGGTCCTGACGGTGCGACCCGAAGAAGAACTGACAGAATTGCACGATCTGGTCGCATCAGCTGTGGGATTTAATGAAGAACGCGGCGACGTCATCACGCTTAAGTCAATGTTGTTCCAGCCGATAAAGCCACTTGGAACCGCCGCAAGCACGTCGTTCTTTGGAAGCCAGGCCCTGAATGCCATGTCTCTCATTCAGATGGCTATTTTGGCGATTGTGTCGATTGTTTTGGGCTTGTTTGTCGTACGCCCTTTACTGTCTAAGCCCCAAAGTTTGCCATCCCCCCTTGAAGCCGCTGCACAAATTTCATCCGTTAATGTCGACGAACCAAACTCGTCGACTGTTCTGGACGGAGAAATCGAAGATTTGTCCGCCACAGCGCTCCCCCCCAAGGCAGTTCCCTCCTCCGACCGTTTGCCTGCGCTAGCTCAGGACATGACCCAGTCAGATGCCGTTGAACGATTGCGCGCGCTGATCAGCGATCGCCAGGAAGAGACAGTTGAAATTCTACGTAACTGGCTGGACTACAAAGAGGAAAATGTCTGATGTCGATTGCACACCTTCTCGAAGATTTTGAGTATTTGACGCCGTCAAAACCAACTGCCGCTCTGATTGAGTCGGCCGCAGATTCGGATTTGCTGGACAGTTTCGAGCAAGGGTACAAGGCAGGCTGGGAAGATGCGGTCCGCGCCAAATCTGATGAACGCGCAAATATTTCAGCTGATTTCGCACGCAATATTCAAAACCTTTCTTTCACGTATCACGAAGCTCGTGGCGCCATGATTGCTGAATTGTCTCCCGTAATTGAAAAGGCGGTGATGACGGTGCTGCCGGAATTATCGCGCCAGTCAATTGGGGCGCAAGTGTCTGAAGAACTGAACACTATCCTTGAGGAAAACAGCGATATACCCGTATTGATCACAACCTCGCCAGAGAACTACGAGGTTGTCTGTGAGTTACTGCCCAGTGACGTGAATCTTCCAATTGATGTTGTCCGAGACACGAACCTTACAGAGGGGCAGGTCCGGCTTCAATTTGGTCAAAAGGAACGGCAAATCGACTTGGACGAAGTCGTGTCGGTTGTTTCCAGCGCTTTTGCTGGATTTACCCACGAAACACAAAAGGAAATTATGAATGGTTGAACAGGACTCAATTTCAGAAAAAACGAATCCATTCACATCTGTACCTGTGGAAATTACAATTTCGGTTGGCAAAACGCGCCCATTGATCGGCGATCTACTAAACTTGCGAGAAAATGCAGTTCTTCCACTTGATCGACGCGTTGAAGATCCTGTCGAATTGTTTGTCGGTGACCGGTTGATTGCGCGTGGCGAGCTAGAGGAGATGGAAGGCCTTCAAAAAGGACAACTCGCGGTCAGACTTACAGAGTTAACCGATATCGGGACTCCACTGGGATGACCAAATCACGTTATCCATGCGTTTTAGCACTTACCGGAATTGCCTTGACTGTCGCGGACGCTGGATTAGCCCAGGATATCTCTGTGACCTTAGGTGACACCGGGTCTATTTCGACGCGAAGCATTCAGATATTCGCGCTAATTACAGTGCTCAGTTTGGCGCCCGGGATTGCAATAATGGTAACATGCTTCCCGTTTCTGGTCACAGTCTTGTCTATTCTTCGACAGGCAATGGGGCTGCAACAATCTCCTCCCAACATGCTGATCATCAGCCTTGCTTTGTTTCTCACATATTTTGTCATGGAGCCCGTGTTCTCGCGCGCTTGGGTCGAAGGGATTGCCCCGTTGATCAATGATCAAATCGATCCCGAGACGGCCTTTTCTCGCACGCTTGCCCCGTTTCGCGTCTTTATGTCTGCTCGTCTTGACCCGGATACCTATCAATCTATGGCATTGTTGCGTCCCGATGCACCTGTGTTGGAACCTGGCCCGGACTCTCCACTCTCAATTTTGGTACCAAGTTTTCTTTTGTCTGAAATGGCCCGTGCCTTTCAAATTGGTTTTGTTATTTTTTTGCCCTTTTTGATCATAGATCTGGTGGTTGCCGCCATTTTGATGTCGATGGGGATGATGATGGTGCCACCTGCAATCGTTTCCTTGCCATTCAAACTTTCGTTTTTTGTTATCGCAGATGGGTGGAGCCTTGTCGCCGGAAGCTTGGTCAGAAGTTATTTCTAACGGTTTTTATTGACCACTCAACGCACCAGAAATTCAGCATGAAGCGCGCCAGCTGCTTTGATGCTTTTAAGGATATCGATCATATCCCTTGGCGCGACGCCCAGCGCATTCAGTCCAGCGATCACCTCGCTCAGTGACGTCCCCCCGGCAACTTCGGCAAGGCCAATACCCTCTTCTTCTTCGATGTCTGCGTTTGTCCGGGGGACAACAACTGTTTGACCATTGGCAAATGGATTCGGCTGAACAGCAAGCGGCGTTTCCTGAATGCGTAGGGTCAAATTGCCCTGAGAAACGGCAACTCGGGAAATCCGCACATCGTCTCCCAAAACAATTGTTCCAGATCTCTGATCCACAACAACCCGCGCTTTGTGCTCTGGTTCAACAGAAATGTTTTCAATGCTTCCCAAAGCGTGCGCTGCCGAAATCTGGCCGCTCCGCGCTATATCGAGCTGAACAGTTCCCGCATCCAGCATCAAGGCAACACGGCGCCCAAAGTTGCGGTTGATGGCTTGCTCAATGCGCCCCGCAGTCGTGAAATCTGGTTCCCTGAGTGCCAAACGTAAGTTGGTTAGCGTCGCAAAATCAAAGTCGACTTCACGCTCGACCCGGGCCCCGGACGGAATTACGCCAGACGTCGGTACACCCTGAACTACGCCACCTGCTTCGCCTTCTGCAGAGGCACCGCCAGCAATAACCGTCCCTTGCGAGACCGCATAGATTTCGCCATCTGCCGCGTTCAATGGCGTCATTACCAGGGTGCCACCCAGCAGGCTTTTGGCGTCGCCAATTGCGGAAACGGTCACGTCAATCCGCCCGCCGGCCCGCGCAAACGGAGGCAATGCGGCCGTTACAAATACTGCCGCCACGTTTTTGGGTCGCAACTGCTCTCCTGTAACGTTAACGCCTAATCGTTCAAGGATATTGGACATGATTTCTTCTGTGAACGGTGCATTACGCAGCCCGTCACCAGTTCCATTCAATCCGACCACAAGACCATATCCCACCAGATCGTTGCCGCGAACGCCATCAAATTCCACGAGGTCTTTGATCCGGACCGGGCTTGCCAAACACACGGTTGGCAGCATCAGGATGATCAACGCAGCTCGTAATATGTGGTTGAATTTCATGACAAATAATCCATCAGAGACAGCCGGGACAACCTGGCGGTGACCGTGTAAAGAGTTTCCAATTGTACCTGAGCGGCTTCAAGTCGGGTTGCCGTGTCAAACGGATCAGCGGTTACAAGGTTGTTTCGCGTAATCTCTAAGCTGGATTTCGTTGACGCATTTTTGGCGATGGCTTCACCAATGCGTTCCTGAACAAACCCAAGATCACTCCGGATGCGTGTCAGGCCATCCTGCTGCGACAACAAACGTTCGCCAGCGACCCGAAGCAATTGGCTCTTGTCCGGCAATTCCAAGCCTAGCCCTTTGTCGCCAACCATCACGGCCAATGCGGTGTCCCGCAAGATCCCCCTGATCTCTGAATGATCTGCTCTCAATTCGTGACGTACGGAATCACTTTCAGTAAGCTGAAACGGCGCGAGGCTGTTTTCTGACCCCAGATAGGCAATTGTTTCAAATCCTCCGGCATCGGACATGAACCAGTCATCCACAACATCCAAAATGTCGTCCTGACTTGCTGCGCCGCTGAGAGCCGTGGAAAGCGCATCCAGAATGACGTCGGAAGAAGCGAGTGCAGGTCGATCTGTCGCCGCCCCAGCAAAGAGCCCACGTCCAGCGACATCGGAATTTAAGGCCGAGACTATCGCGTCAAAATCCTGACGTGCCTCGGCAATAACACTACTCACAGGCGCGGGGAGCCCGGCAGACGCAGTTGAGACCAGCGAGGTCGCCAAATCGCCGGATAGTGTTTGCATCTGGTTCAAAACGGTCTGAACCGTGTCAGAAAAAATTTGCGCATCATTTGTCGCAGTTTCATAGCCGGACAAAAGCGACAACGACCTCTCTACGTCGCCCAGCAATCCAAAATCTCCACCCAGAGATTTGGGAACATCGGACTTTTTCCCAGAGGCCAGTTCGAGTGTTAATGTGTTCAATTGGGTTGTCAAAAGGGTGTTGTGACGGCGCATCAAATGTTGCTGCGCCAGATCCCCGACCTGTGTGAAACTCATCTTTATAACCTCAACAGTTGGTTCATCATTTCGTCGATGGCTTCGACCACGCGCGCATTTGCGGCATAAGCCTGCTCAATCAACATAAGCTGTTGTATTTCGTGATCGCTATCGACGCCCTCAGCCAGCTCCATTGCTTCCAAACCCGACAATTTGGTTGCAGCAAAACTCAGGTCTTCATCGCTGATCACACGGTTAGAGCTTTGAGCCGAAAGAATTCTGTCTGCCAACCCGGCCATCGAAAGCACATCGCTGGCAAAACTGCCGGATGAGGGCTGAACGTCGCCGGACAGCGCCGTGCCAAGGCCGGTCAAAATCGAGGCATCTCCGACATCCCCCGGCGCAGTTGCACCCAGTCCGTCGCGCAGGCGCCAGAATTCACCGGCACCATCTGGGGCAACCAGCGTATTCAGACGTAGCCGACCGGCCAGCCCAGTCTCGTCGGACGCATCAAATGCAGCACCTGAGTCTGTGAACAGCCCAGCCTCTCCCGCCGATAATGTGGGATCTGTTGTGGTGGACTGGAACCGTTCAATCAAACTACGGGCACCCGCATCCAGATCAGCTTGTGTTTGCAGGGCCAGCTCATCTCGAATTTCGAACTGCGCGCCCAAGGCGCCGCCGCTTAACGCGCCCGTATCGGACTCTATTCGAATTTCGATTCCGTTGATGCACAAACCATCCAAAAGGCCGTTGTCGACTGTCATATGTGGTTGAATTGTCGGAGTTGGTGTGAATTCAATTTCGACAGCTGACCCATCCAGCAACACAGCGCCATTGGTCGTGTACAACGCTATTGCGCCGCGATCCCGGGCGATCTGCCGGACAGGCACCAGTTCGGAAATTTCATCCAAAATACGTTGCCTGTCATCCTCAAGTGAAGCTGTGCCAAACCCTTTGTTAATAGCCGTTGAAATATCACGGTTCATCTCTTGTGTTCGCGTCAAAAGGGTATTGAGGCGACCCACCATGTCTTCAATGGATCGGTCCGCTTGTTCGCGAAGGTCCTGAACGCCCTGAGAAGCATTGTTAAATGTCTGCGCCAACGCTTCGGCATCAACTGCGACATTCTTGAGACGTGTTGTATTGCCGGGTGATCCAGAGGCGGTTATCAAGCTGCTTTCCAGTGACACAACCATGCCACTCAGGCTGTTTGCCTGATCCGGTGTTCCCATCAATTTTTCAATTTGTTGATATGCACTATTCAACGAAGACAACTGACCAAACGCTGAATCCGCCATTCTGCGTTCTGCGAGAATGACCGGATTTGAATATCGTTTTATTGCATTTACCATAACCCCACCGGACGATCGGTAGTTTTGGGAAGACAGTGATACCTCCCGCCGTCCGTATCCGTCCGTCATAATGTTGGACAGGTTTGAAGAAACAACTTCTGCCGCCCGGGCAGTTGCGGTCAACCCGGTCAGGGCGTTCGAAAGCGCGCCAGATATACTCATGCCAATTCCTTTCCGGGCCGATGCCTCTATCAAGCTTTACCGCTTGATATTGGTCGTCTCCTGCAACATTTCGTCGACGGTCTGGATGACCTTGGCGTTCGAGCTGTACGCCCGCTGCGTCTGGATCATGTCCGTCAGTTCGCCCGCAACATCGGTGGTAGATTCCTCGCGCGCGTAAGATACGATATCCCCTGTTGGGCCATCGCCTGCGTTCCAAAGAAAGTATGAACCACTCTCGGAGGATGGCGCATATGTTTGATGATCCAGGGAAACCAGCCCGTTTGGATTGGGAAGATCGACAAGCGGAACCTGATAAATTGTACGCGTCACTCCTGTGTCAAACAGCGCATGTACAAAACCATTTGCATCCACTTCAACAGACGTCATGTTCCCTGTGGGGGATCCATCTTTGGAAATCTGCAAGGGGGCAAATGAATCAGACAGCTGTGTCAACCCCCCGCCCGAACCCAATTCACCAATGTCGATTTCCATGGGCCCGCCGGCAACATCTACGATCACGCTACCTGTTGCCGGGTCATACGCTCCGCCGGTCACAGTCGCCACGCTCAAGAGCGTCCCCCCGGAGTGCCTGCTGTCGTCGAAAGTCAGCGTGTATTCACCGATTACGGTGCCTCCAGACGCCGAATCCGTGATCTTCATTGTCCATTCATTTGAAGTTCCAGAAGTGGGGATAGTCGGAACAAACTCTACCGCTAGATTTTCGGATCGCCCCAAATTGTCGAAATATTCAACTGAAAGGTTTTGACTTGAACCACCTGCGCCGCTTTCAGTTTCAGTAGCGGGTAAATTAACCCCTAAAAGCATAGATGTTGTTGGCTCGCCTGTCAGTTGGTTAACATTGATTTGGACCGGTTCCAAACCATCATTCGTATCACGTGGAAACGGCGGCACCGAGCCGTTGGCATTTGCGGGCCACCCCATCAGAACCAAACCTGTTTCTGTGGTAAGATACCCTTGAGCGTCAGTTCGAAATGATCCGGTTGTTGTTAGCAACATCTGAGAAGAGCCATTAGCCAACCCGATTTCCGATGCCATGCCCACCGGCAGCATACCTCGCCCTCGAACAGCCAGGTCAGTGGCGTTTGACGTTGTGACTAGAGAACCCTGTTGGTCAATCAGGCGCTGTGTTGTTGCGCGTACGCCACCAGCCGAATAAGCGCCTCCTGACGCGGACGTGACCATAGAATGGAAATCTGACTCGACTCGCCGGTATCCATACGTCGCCGAGTTAGCGATATTGTCAGATATTGCTGCCAGCCGGGTAGCATTGGCGGCAAGCCCGGCTACCCCTGCGTTGAGCGAAGATGAAATTGTCATAAGTACGCCTTTCTGCTGCATCGACATAACTTCAATGCAACAGATACGTCTCAGGCACTTAACGCGGCGCTAACAGTTAAAATCTTAGCCAGTTATTGCAGATCACGCCTTAACAGAATGACTTCAATACGGTTATTTTGCAACGCTCTTGGGTTACTGGAAACCGGATCACGATCAGCATGCCCAGTAACCCGAGAAATCCTGCTTGCAGTCAGCCCATGGGACTCCAGCAGGCCACGAACAGTATTTGCTCTGTCGGATGACAATTCCCATGTCGCCTTGTCCAGTTGAACGACAGGAACCGTGCGGATATGACCTTCCACTGAGACGTCATTATTCACCAATTGACTCGCTTGAGTAACAATTCGAACAAGGTCGACAAGTAGACGGTACGGCTTTGCTTGCCCCTCGACAAAAAGTTGTGCTTGAGGAGTATCAAACAACTCGATGACTAGCCCTTCATCTGTCAGGCGGGTTATCACATGTTTCTTAGAATTGTCGGCCAGAAAACTTTCGCCTCCCCCACCTATGAGCAAATCCTGAATTTCGGCAAGCTTGTCTGGTTGCCTAAGCATGTCGCCGTCAGCATCTGCGTGCTTGGCGCCACCCGACAGAGTGGTCGGCAAACCGCCAATCCCGTTATTTGCAAGAAACTGTTCTTTAAGGACACTGTCCCCCCCAAACAGATCATTGCCTCCGCCAGAGATGCGGTTGATAGGAATCGTAGGATTAAAGTAATCCGCAATTCCCTTACGTTGCTTTTCTGTTGTCGCGTTTAACAGCCACATCAACATGAAAAAGGCCATCATTGCCGTTACAAAGTCGGCATAAGCAACTTTCCAGGCGCCACCATGATGCCCGTCTGCGCTAATGATCTTTTTCTTCTTGATGATAACTGGCGCCACGTTTGACCGCGCAGCCATTTTTCTCACCACCTTTTCTCACCCGACACCAGACCTATCATCGATCTGTTACCTGGCTGTTAATATGTGGTATTTTAGGATTCTTTTGGTGGCCCTTCGGAAAGAAGCTTAGTTTCAAGGATCTGCATCAATTCCCGGCGTGGCAATCCTGCCGGAATCGCAGGTAGAATTCGCACAGTAATTCTGCCTGGATATTTCAAGAACCCTCCGGCGGGCCAACAAATCCCAGAATCCAGTAAGACCGGCAACAGGCTAGTTCCTGCAAGCTGATACAGCACTCCGATGCCCGACTGCAGATGCGACGCCTTTTCACCTTGCCGTGTTCCCGTCGGAAAAACCAGCAGGTTTCGACCGCTTTTCAAAACGTCCGCACCCCGCCGAAAACCTTCACGTACAGCGTCACTTGTTCTGGTCCGGTCGACCGGAATATGTCCAAATTTGCGGGTCAAACGACCGAAGAAAGGGTAATCAAAGATTTCCTTCTTCGCATACATGACCGGCTGATCGAACAGCAGGTGAAAATACAGCGTTTCCCAAGTTGATTCATGCTGCGAAGCAATCAATACCGAGTGGTCCGGCAGATTTTCGCGCCCTTCAACGACAACACGGATCCCACAAATTAAATTGAGGATCGAGGTCTGTCCTATCAGAAAGGCCCGACTGATGGCATCAGTTACTTTGGGACTTACGAATGTCAAAGGCCAAAGCACAAGAAAAAGAGCGCCTGACAGCACGTAAAAAGCGACTGAACGTACAAAGACGACTAAATTCGTGCTTCCTATTTTGCGCATCAACCAGTCCAACAGACCACATGGGTCAGACATAACTTGTTGATACCGAGAAAGAAAGTGCCGCGACTTCATAAAATCGCTCATGTGGCGCGTAGCCTATGGTCAGCTACAATACCTTGGGGTAATCTGTCGCTGAGATGGGTAATCCCAAATTTGTTTTGGCGGCTCTTTGATCCTAGTGGGATCAAGTTGGGGTATTTAATGCGACAGCGCGCGGTCGGTCCTTTATTAGTTTGTTTTGCGCTTGCTGCGGGAGTTTTTTTTGCCTCTCCCGGATCGGGTTTGGCCTTTGAAATTGTACTGGATGCCCCGTTCGCAGATGAAGATTTACGCGACAAAATAAGCGCAGCGTCTCTGGTTTATGCGGCAGATGCCGAAGAAACGACCGATGCGCAGGATATCGTTGCCGCGGCACAATCTGACTACAAGCGGCTTGTCGGGTTGCTGTATGAAAACGGCTATTTCGGACCGGTTGTCAGCATTAAGGTCAACGGGCAGGAAGCCGCGTTAATCTCGCCATTTTCTAACATTTCCACGGTCAGTCAAGTACGACTGTCCATCCATCCCGGCCAGCGTTTCAAATTTGGTCGCGCACAGATAACCCCGCAGGCGCCGGATACAGAGTTGCCTAAAGAATTCGCGCCACAAGAGCCTGCAAGCCTGTCTGTTATTCAAAACGCTGCCCATGCTGGGGTGGACGGGTGGCGCAATGACGGCCATGCAAAGGCAAACGTTTCGGGGCAATCGATCACGGCCGATCACCGCAAACACGAGGTTGATGTTGACCTCACTCTGAACCCCGGCCCCAAGGTGACGTTTGGCGACTTAAACTATGCCGGTGTGTCGGCTGTACGCGAAAAACGGGTTCGCGAAATCGCGGATTTGCCCACCGGAGAAACTTTTGACCCAGAAGAGGCCAAAAGGGTGGCCACACGCCTACGTCGCACTGATGTCTTCAAGTCTGTGGACTTGAGAGAGGCCGAAGAAATTGGCCCCGATGAGACACTGGATATGGATTTGGCGCTGGTTGATGACCTGCCACGCCGCTTTGGCTTTGGCGCCGAATTAGAAAGCCGCGATGGCGTAAGCCTCTCGGGGTATTGGCTGCACCGCAATCTTTTGGGGGGTGCCGAAAGCCTGAGATTTGACGCCTCAATTGACAATATTGGGGCGCAAAGCGGCGGCACTGACTGGCGCCTTGCGACGCTCTACACACGGCCCGCAACGCTCAGATCCGATACGGATCTTACCATAGGGTTAGAGATCAAGCAGGAAGACGAAGACCTGTATTTCCTGCGTCAATTCGGGGCCAGAGTGGGCTTTGTCCGGTATCACTCAGAGCGTTTCGAAACCCGATTTGGTTTTGGGGCCTTGGTATCGGAGGTCGACGACAATTTTGGGCATCGCCATTTTTCGGTCTATGGCCTTCCTGTTGGACTTACTTGGGATCAACGGGATAACATCGCCAACCCAACCCGAGGCTATTATATCGACGCCGACGTATTTCCCTATGCAGGGTTCAGCGATGCAGACCCCGGTATTTTGATAAAAGCAGACTTGCGGGGCTATCAGGGTTTTGGTGCCGACAACGGGTTCATCGCGGCCGGGCGCTTGCAGCTTGGTTCGGTCATCGGGCCCTCACTTGCCGGAACGCCCCCGGACTTCCTGTTTTACACTGGCGGTGGCGGCACCGTTCGTGGACAGCCCTATCAGTCCAACTTTGTCACGGTAAACGGCATCGATAGCGGTGGTTTGTCTTTTATAGGCCTGTCCGGCGAAATGCGCGTCAAAGTGACGAGCCATATCACAACCGTCGCTTTTTATGACGCCGGTTTTGTCGGCGAAACATCCAACATCGCTGGTCCAGGCAATTGGCAGGCCGGCGCCGGGATGGGGCTGCGCTACAATACTGGCGTCGGGCCACTTCGTGTTGATCTGGCCGCGCCCGTTTCCGGCGGCACAGGGGATGGTCTTCAGCTTTACATCGGCATTGGACACACGTTCTGATGCGTTGGTTTGCCATCATAATTCTGGTTCTGATGCCACTTTCTGCCTTTGCCGAGGAAGAAGAAGACAAAGGCAGGCTGACACGTTTTTTGGAATCTTCGCTATCTGGCGCAGGACGTGTTGTAGAAGTGAACGGACTGCGCGGCGCGCTCAGTTCAGAAGCTACAATCGAAGAAATCAAAATTTCAGATGAAGACGGGCTTTGGCTGTCGCTGTCCAAAATAACGCTGAACTGGAACCGGTTATCCGTTCTCAAGGGCAATATCGTCGTCAATCAGTTGTCAGCTGAAAAAATCGCAATACCGCGCCTGCCAAAGACAGAACCCACCCCTGAAACCCCGTCTGCCGCAGCGACACCATTTTCGTTGCCGGAATTACCTGTCAGCATCGACATCCAGAAACTCAGCGCGGATCGTATCGAGCTGGGCGAACCGCTGTTAGGTCAACCCATCAATCTTTCGCTGAACGCCAAGCTCGTTTTGCTGGAAGGAAATGGAGAGGTCATCCTCGAAGCAACCCGGCTTGAGGGGCCGAAAGGCATATTTGATCTGGATGCCGCCTATTCAAACGAAACGGGGCAATTGCGCGTAGACCTAAAAGCCAACGAAGCTGAAAACGGTATCATCACCAAACTAATCCAGCTGCCCGGATCCCCAGCCATTGACCTGAGCGTTCAGGGAATGGGGCCGGTCGATGACTTTACGGCTGAAATTCGACTGGCAAGCGCGGGTCAGGAGCGTCTGGCAGGGCAGGTGGTTCTGTCTACCGAACCCTCAGAGAATCCCGAAACGCCTCCAACACGGGTCGTCTCTGCGGACATTTCGGGTGACATGGCCCCCTTGTTCGCCCCCGAATATCGGGACTTCTTTGGACAAAACATCGCTCTCACAACCCTTCTGCATTCATTTCCGGACGGTCGCATCACGCTGGACGACTTGTCTTTGACTTCAGCCGCTTTGGACCTTCACGGAGAGGTCGCCCTTGCATCTGGCGGTCTGCCAGACAGCTTTGACATCAAATTGCGAATGGCGGACCCGGAAGGGGATGCAATTCTGCTTCCGATAAGCGGTGGAAAAACGCTTATCGACCGCGCCAACCTGACAGCAGATTATGATGCGGCCCAGGGCGAACGCTGGACATTATCCGGAACAGTTGAAGGCTTTAAGTCAGACGCCGCCGATCTGGGCTGGGTCTCTTTGGCCGGAAATGGTCTGATCCGGCAACAGTCACCACGGCAAGTGTCGGCGTCTTTGACTCTTGACATGGACCGTCTTCGACTGTCTGATCCGGCACTGGCTCAGGCTGTAGGTGAAACTGGAAAATTCTCCGGTGATCTGCTGTGGCACGAAGAGCAGGGACTGGAACTGACTGGTTTTGATCTCAACGCTGGCGGGCTGGACGTAACCGGTGATGCACAACTGACTGGATTGGGCAGCGATACAACGGTTGAAGGCAATGTTAATTTGCAGGCGGCGGACATTACGCGTTTCAGCGGGCTTGCGAACCGCGACCTGACCGGGGCGATACTTGCGGATGTCTCTGGCAGCTTTGCGGCCCTGACCGGGGCATTTGACGTCGACATGAAGGCGCAAGCGCAGGATTTGACAATTGCTGATCCCCGATTTGACGCGCTGGCCAAAGGCAAAACAACATTGGCGGTCTCGGCCAAACGAGATTTCGACGGCATTGACCTGCGCAATGCGGAACTTCACGCTGACGGATTTGACATTACGTCCTCAGGAAAACTCAAAGGCGAAAACGGCGACGCCGTATTGTCGGCCACTCTGAATGACAGTTCGATCATTCTTGACAGCTTGAGCGGGCCAACAACGATCGACGGAACTGCGAAACTGACCGAAGGCGACTGGGTTTTTGGCGTCGATGCAACCGCGCCTGGCCAGATCGTGGCAGAAGTCACCGGCGCCCTGCCCAAAGATGCGCCCGCAGATGCCAGTTTCGATCTGGCGGTCGGGTCTGTGCAAACCTTCCTCCCCTCGTTGCCCGGCGCCGCACATGTTCAGGCAGATGCAAGGCAGCTGGACGCAGGCTGGAAAGTTGACCTTGACGCCACTGGCCCCTTTGACACGCGCGCCAAAGGGTCTGGCATTATCGACCCGGAAGGCGGAAAAAACTCGTTTGACCTGAGCGGTTCGGTTCCTTTGGCACTTGCAAATCAGGCGCTGGCGCCAAATTCGGTTCAGGGCACCGCGACTTATGATCTGAGCTTCGCTGGGCCACCGGAATTGAAAAGCTTGTCCGGCACGATCCAAACCAATGGCGCGCGGTTTGCACTGCCGTCACTGCGCGCGGCACTATCCGAAATCAACAGCACGATTACCCTGAACAACGGAACGGCTGGCGTTGCCGTTACCTCCAATTTCTCCGGCGGCGGGCAAATTGGAGTAGACGGGTCGGTTAATCTAAGCGCACCGTTTAATGCCAACCTTCCGATCCGGCTGACAAATCTGACCTACCGCGACGGGCAACTCTATGAAACGTCCGTCGATGGCGCCATTCAGTTCACAGGCCCGCTTACCGGTGGTGGCAATATCTCCGGTGACCTGACATTGGGCCAGACCAATATTCGCATTTCTTCATCCGCACTTGCCGGGGTCGGCGGCGTCCCCGAGATTGCCCATGTCGGGGAACCATCCAAGGTGCGCAGAACACGCCAACACGCCGGATTGATTAAAGAAGCGACCAGCTCTTCGTCTAAATCAAAGCCATTTGGCCTCGACCTTAAAATTCAGACTGGTCAACGTATTTCGGTGCGCGGAATGGGGCTGAACGCGGATTTCGATGGTGGCGTTCGGCTTCAGGGCGACACAGACAACGTTGTCACACAAGGTGAACTTTCTCTGATACGAGGCAGAATGGATTTCCTTACCAAGACCTTCGACATCGACGAAGGTCTCGTCCGCATGGAAGGCGATCTTGTCCCATGGATGCGGGTTCTGGTGACATCCGAACAACCAGACGCCACGGTTCGTATTATCCTCGAAGGCCGCCTGGACGACCCTTCAATCATCTTAGAGTCAGATCCGGAACTGCCGGAAGACGAAGTGCTTTCACAATTGCTGTTTGGACGCGACTTGTCCAGCATCTCGGGTCTTCAGGCAGCCCAGCTTGCAGCGTCCTTGGCTGCACTCTCCGGCAATGGCCCCGGCCGTCCCCGGTTGGGGCGAAATACAGGATTGGACGAGCTGGCATTGACGTTTGACGAATCCGGAACACCCGGGGTGCGCGCGGGCAAATATATTAATGAAAACATCTACACAGAATTTGGCGTCGACAGCGAAGGCAAAAGCACTATTGGTCTCAACCTGGATGTATCAGACAACCTGACCGTCAAAGGTACAGTCGAATCCAACTCGGACACCGGCATCGGGCTGTTTTTTCAACGCGACTATTGATTGGTTGTATTTTCGGGTGAGATATTCAGAAAACCATCTTGTCAAACGACACGTCCAAAGCTACCAGAATACTGCATTCTGGCCGCTGGAGCGTTGTTGGAGTTTGAATAGCCCCTAGTATTGTAGACGCATTCTTCCCTAATTTTGAGGCAAAGAGTCCGTTATGGGGAAGCCAAATTTCAGTGAAAATTTCAAACGTGATGCGGTGCATCCACTGCCCGGCAGTCGAAACGCAGTTTCGATGAGAGGGGGATTACGGTGCGTGGATATCCTGTTCGTGAGGTTTCAGAACGCTTAGGTGTCAGCACACACTCGCTGTACAAATGGATGAAGATGTATGCGCAAGCCGCATCACAAGCGGCATCTGTCGATCATGAAGCCGAGAACCGGCGGCTCAAACGAGAGCTGGCGAGAATGAGCGAGGAGCGCGACATTTTAAAAAGGCCGCAGTGTACTTCGCGAAGGATGCAAAATGAAGTACGCGTTCATGGCAGAGCATCGCCCGCAGTTTTCGGTGCGTGCGATGTGTCGTTGCCTCAGCATTCATCCCAGTGGGTTCTATGCATGGATTAAGAATCCGTTAAGCGATCGCGCTCGTGAAGTTGCTCGCCAGACAAAACTGCTCAAGGATGCATGAAAAGATGTCGGCAATGTTTATGGATACCGTAAGCTGCATGATGATCTGGTGGAACTGGGCGAGACCAGCTGCCCAAACCGTGTTGCCAGACTGACCCGTTTGTTAGGCATCCGCGCTGAGATCGGCTACAACGCAAACCTGGCAGCTATGGCGGAAAGCCGTCAGTTGTCCTCGACAATACACTGGATCGAAAGTTTGATGTGGCGGCACAAGACACAGCCTGGGTGTCGGATGCTACCTACATCAAAACCTGCGATGGGTTCCTTTACCTAGCCGTTGTAATCGACCTTTACTCACGCCGTGTTATTGGCTGGGTCACGCAATCACGCCAGCCCACAGACCTAGTACTTCAGGTCCTTCTCATGGCTGTTTGGCAACGTAAGCCCAAGCGTCCTGTCCTAGTTCACACAGACCAGGGTTCGCAATATACAAGCCGGGACTGGGCGGCGTTTCTGCGAGCCCACAACATCAAGCATTCGATGAGCAGGCGTGGAAATTGCCATGACAACGCTGTCGCCGAGAGCTTCTTCAAAATGCTCAAACGTGAGCGCATTCGTCGTCGGACGTACAAGACTCGAGAAGACGCAAGACAGGACATCTTCGCTTCTCATGGTTTGTTTCACAAACCACTGCCAACCAGTGGACTACATCGAAATGTTCTATAACCCGAAACGCAAACATGTCAGAAACGGAATGCTGTCGCCTGTCGACTTCGAAAACAGACAGCGCAATGTGAACCAAGAAGGTGTCTAGGAAACTAGGGCCTATTCAATCTTTGCTTGAGGTAGCTTCCGGCAGAAAAACGGAGTCCGAGAAATTTGGCGATAGCGACAACGAATTCGGATCATGGAAGATTGGCGCTGTGCTGTGAGGTCAGCTGAAACGTTAGTTGTCGGCGACATGCATGGTTGAGTTTTCGGGAGGCGAAAGTGCAATTTACAGGTCTGTTGCTTCAGTCGGCTTTTGGCGCGAAGGCCTTCCTGCCGTTGAAATCACATTACCGTCTTGAATAGATAAGCAACGAACAAATTTTCGTTCAAAATTCCGGAATCATTGTTCGCAAAATAGCCTTTCTTGACGGCACAGCGGGTCTCAATCCCTTTCAGATTGTTCTTTGCGGTAGTGAGTTCCTGAAACTCCGTTCCGGCCGAAGAACCTGTTCTAGATCGACGTGATCCGCTTCGATCCGGTTGTTGAAATATTCGCGGTCAACATGCCATTGAAACCCGCGCTAGGAGCGGTGTCAACCATAAGCCCGGTTCCAAATTTCCGGCGCGAACTTCGGAACCTCATCGACTGTCAGGGCATGTGCAACATATCCGAGAGGGGCGATAGACCGTCGTCACATCGACGGTTATCCTCCGCTAAGCCAGCAGATCCCGAACGCCGCGATTTGATTGTGGATATCGACAACACGACGCTGCAGCAACCCAGTTTTGGCTGGCTGCATCAGCGACTTCATTCGCCAGGTCGACCTAAGTTGCATCCGCCCGCGCAAAGTGACCGATGACATCTCGACAGTCAGCTGGGTTTAGGTTTTCTGTCTGGGTATCGCCATCAACCCAAATGTCATTGATCAGATTTCGCTTTTGGCATTCATCAACCGAAAGCTTGTAAGCCAGTTTGCGCACGTCCCAAAATCAAGGCGTGAACATCGTGGGTGCCTTCATAAGTGTTGACGGTTTCCAGATTGACCATATGACGGATGACTTGGAATTCTTGGCTGATCCCGTTCCCACCATGCATGTCTCGTGCGTGACGCGCAATTTCCAAGGCCTTACCGCAATTGTTACGCTTGATCATCGAGATCATTTCTGGCGCTGCATTCGCCTCATCCAGCAGGCGTCCAACACGCAAAGCAGCCTGCAAGCCCAACGAAATTTCCGTTTGCATGTTCGCTAGCTTCAATTGGAACAGTTGCGTTCCCGCGAGAGGTTTGTTGAATTGTTTGCGATCTAACCCGTACTGACGTGACCGGAACCAGCAATCTTCCGCTGCGCCCATGACACCCCACGCGATACCGTAACGCGCGCGGTTCAAGCACCCGAATGGCCCCTTGAGGCCCGACACATTTGGCAAAAGCACGTCGTCGCCAACCTCTACGTCTTCCATGACAATCTCGCCCGTTATAGAGGCGCGAAGCGAAAGTTTACCTTCGATCTTAGGGGCCGATAGACCCTTCATTCCTTTCTCAAGCACAAAGCCCTTAATCTTGCCGTCATGTGCATCAGATTTGGCCCAAACGACAAAAACATCTGCGATGGGTGCGTTGGAAATCCACATCTTCGCGCCGTTCAGGACATAGCCACCGTCCACCTTGCGAGCTGTCGTTTTCATCGCGCCAGGATCGGAGCCCGCATTCGGTTCGGTCAACCCAAAGCACCCGACGGATGTGCCCGCGGCCAAGCCGGGCAGATATTTCTTGCGCTGTTCTTCCGTTCCATAAGCGTAAATCGGGTACATCACCAAGCTGGATTGCACAGACATCAGCGAGCGATAGCCGCTGTCCACACGCTCCACTTCGCGTGCCACAAGACCGTAGGCCACATAGTTTGCACCAAGCCCGCCATATTCTTCGGGGATCGTTGTACCCAACAGACCCATCTCACCCATCTCGGCGAAAACCCGTGGGTCGGTTTGTTCTGAGGCAAAAGCCTCTGTCACGCGCGGCTGCAATCTTTCCTGCGCATAGGCGTTGGCACTGTCGCGGATCATACGTTCGTCTTCGGACAATTGAGGTTCGATCAAAAACGGATCTTCCCAATTGAAGTTCGAGAGTTCAGGGCGGCTTTGGGGGCTGATATCTTTTGGCACGGCGTGTCTCCTAATCAACAAATGCGCGTTCGACGACGAACGTATCGGGGCGGCTGTTCGAGCCTTCGGTCAGGCCAAACCCTTCCAGCGCGGCTTTGGTGTCGCGAAGCATTTCCATGGACCCGCAGATCATCCCGCGGTCCGTTTCAGGCGAAATGGGGGGTACGCCTAAATCATCAAAGACTTTACCTGAAGCCATCAAATCCGTGATCCGCCCCTTAAATGGATAGTCTTCGCGGGTCGTCGTACAATAAAGCTTCAAGCCCTGCGCGATCTCACCGACCAAGGGATCGTCCTTTGCCGCAGCCACCAATTCTTGGCCATAAGTCAGCTCTGCCACTTCGCGGCACGTATGAGTCACGATGACCTCATCGAATTTTTCATAGGTCTCAGGATCGCGGATCAGACTGGCGAAAGGCGCGATGCCTGTTCCGGTCGAAAACATCCAAAGCCGCTTACCGGGCAATAGTGCGTCGTTCACCAAGGTGCCGGTTGGCTTTTTACGCATCAACACGGTGTCACCAACTTCGATCTTTTGTAGATGCTCGGTCAACGGGCCGCCGGGAACCTTGATCGAATAGAACTCTAGCTCTTCATCCCAACTTGGGGAGGCAACCGAATAGGCACGGTAGACAGGCTTTTCCGCATTGGGTAGCCCGATCATCATAAACTCGCCTGAGCGGAAACGCAGTGATGCGGGGCGCGTAATGCGAAACTTGAACAAGCGATCAGTGTAGTGCTGGACCGACGTAACCTTCTCAGCAAAAACGCCTGTCGGGATTGGAAAATCTGGTTTCATATGCACAACGTCTACTGACATCGATCACCTCACTTTAATGTTGGGCTGGGTTTTCAGATAATTGAGCAAGGTTGTCTGGCGTATCCGGCCAGCTATCTGCATCGGAGGGCCGCGCGCCCTTCTCGGAAATATTCGGCCAAATCTCTGCGTATTTCTGGTTTAACGCGATCCATTTCGCAGCGTCCGGTATGGTATCGGGCTTGATTGCATCAACGGGGCATTCGGGCTCACGAACCGCGCAATAAATGCATTCTTCCGTGTTGATAACGATCATGTTTTCACCTTCATAGAACCAATCCGCCGGGCACACCTCGATGCAATCTTGGTGTTAGCAAATGATGCGATTGTCCGTCACCACATCAGTCATCTGCTACTTTTTCGTTTGTATGCTAACGAATATTGAGGTGCATTGCGCCTGTCAAGTCTACAGATATTCTTGCCGTAACATGTCTCTGAGGGCTTGACGGATCACCAATAAAACGTTGGTATGCAAATGACATGATGCGCCATCTAAGGGGACCTCTGTGAAAAAGCTTGTTATCAAAAACATCGGCCAAATCCTCTCGGGGAAACTTGAAGACCCCATTTTTGAAGGTAATTGCATTATCGCAATTGATGGCAGGATCACCGAGTGGGGCGCTGAAAAAGATCTTGACTGCAAAGAGGCAACAACCCTTGTTGATGCGCATGGGGTGACGGTTATGCCAGGCCTCATTGACAGCCACATCCACCCGGTAATCGGCGATTACACTCCGCGCCAGCAGCAGTTGCACTGGATCGATTCTACGTTGCACGGCGGCGTGACGACATTGATCTCTGCCGGTGAGGTCCACATGCCCGGTCGCCCGAAAGACGTCGTCGGCCTGAAAGCAATGGCGATTGCGGCGCAGCGTTGGTACGAAAACTTCCGCCCTTCTGGCGTTAAGGTCCATGCCGGCGCGCCGGTAATTGAACATGGTATGGTCGAGCAAGACTTTAAAGATTTGGCAGAAGCTGGCGTCACGCTTTTGGGCGAAGTTGGCCTTGGAACAGTCAAAGATGGGAAAACTGCGCAGCAAATGGTCGGCTGGGCGCGCAAATACGGTATTCAAAGCACCATCCATACGGGTGGGCCCTCCATCCCAGGGTCGGGACTGATCGATGCGGATATGGTGATGGAAACCGGCACGGACGTGATTGGCCACATCAATGGCGGTCACTCCGCATTACCCGATGATCAGATCATTTGCCTGTGCGAAAGCTGTTCGTCCGCGTTTGAGATCGTGCACAACGGCAACGAACGGTCCGCCGTTTTGACCATCAACACCGCGCGCGAATTGGGCAAGCTTGATCAAGTTATTCTTGGCACCGATGGCCCGGCAGGGTCCGGCGTCCAACCCCTTGGTATCATGCGCATGGTCGCGATGCTGTCCGCATTTGGCAATGTCCCCGCAGCAGAGGCGTTTTGCTTTGGCCACGGAAACACATCGCGGCAACGCAATCTCGACACTGGCTTGATTGAGGCCGGATACGCCGCCGATTTCGTCCTTTTAGACAAAGCCCAACACGCACCCGGCAAAACAATGCTTGAATCCGTTCAACTCGGGAACCTGCCAGGCGTGGGTATGACCATCATCGATGGCGAAGTCACTTCAGGCCGGTCCCGCAACACCCCACCTGCAGAGCGCCTGCCAGAGCACATTCAATGAGCGCACCACTTGCCGGGCTAAAGGTCGTCGAGCTTGCACGCATTCTCGCCGGTCCTTGGATTGGCCAAACCCTAGCTGATCTGGGTGCCGAAGTACTCAAAATTGAAAGCCCGCAAGGCGACGACACCCGCACGTGGGGCCCTCCGTTTATTGACCGCGAACACGATCACACAGCTGCTTATTTCCATTGTGCCAACAGGGGCAAAGACAGCATTGCCATTGATTTTACGGATGAGGCCGACCTCGCAAGGTTGAAGAGCATCATCGCCGGCGCCGATGTTCTGATCGAAAATTTTAAGGTCGGCGGGCTTAAGAAATTTGGCTTGGACTATGATAGCCTGCAGGCCGGTGATCCCAAGTTGATTTATTGCTCGGTCACCGGTTTCGGACAAGACGGCCCTTATTCCAGCCGCGCCGGTTATGATTTCTTGATCCAAGGCATGTCCGGCATCATGAGCCTGACCGGTGAGCCAGACGGCGCCCCACAGAAAATTGGTGTCGCTTTTGCCGATGTATTCTCTGGTCTTTACGGCGTCATTGGCATTCAAGCCGCCCTTGCAGAACGCAACTCTAGCGGGCTTGGTCAACACATCGATATCTCACTTCTTGATTGTATGACGGGCGTTTTGGCCAACCAAGCGATGAACTTTTTGGCCTCTGGAAACACACCGAAACGTCTTGGAAACGCGCATCCCAATATTGCGCCCTACCAGACATTCGCGACCAGCGACGGCGACATCATTGTTGCGTGTGGGAATGATCGGCAGTTCAAGGCTCTTTGCGGCGTTCTTAATCTTGATCACTTAGGCGCCGATTCCAGATTTGCGACAAACCCCGAACGCGTGAAAAACCGTGTTGCTTTGGTCGCCGAACTCGGCACTGCAATTCAGGAATGGACGAAACACGACATTCTGCGTGGCTTAGAAACTGCCGTGGTCCCTGCCGGCCCGATCAATACTGTGGCAGAGGCTTTGAATGACCCTCAGATCGTTCACCGTGGCCTTCAGATTAACCCCCAAGGCGTGCCAGGGCTGCGGACACCGCTGACATTCTCAAGATCAAAACTGTCTCTATCCCGCGCGGCACCCAAAAGGCCGCGTAGGTTATGAAATTTTTTTGAGTAGTTTAATGAGCGTCTTACGTTCTGAATTGCTGAGCGGTGCTAGTGTATTTTCAGAAATACGTGCACCGTCCACTTTTAGCGCTTCAATCAGCTCTTCGCCCTTGGCCGTCAAAGAAATCAGTGAACGGCGTTTGTCTTCTTTATCCGCACGCGACTGAATCAATTCTTTAGCACGCAAACGATCGACAACGCCTTTAACAGTCGCAACGTCCATAGATGCCAAACGGCCCAAGTGATTCTGCGACAGCTCTTTGCCCTCAGAAACACGCATAAGCGTAGAGAATTGGGTTGGCGTCAGATTCTCGGATATTTGCTGTAGGAAAATTGTAGCATGCCGTTGGCTGGCCAAACGCAATAAATAGCCGACCTGAGTGTCGAGGCTATAGTCTTGCATTTCACCAGCATCGGTATTCAAGTCAGTCATCCCGCATTTTAGCCATCAAACAACGGGCGGGCAACCACACCAAATCAAGTCTGACTTATTTCAAGCCATCTTGCCCAATTGCGTTTTCATGGGTCAACCCACCCACTCGTGGTAAGGGGCGTCCGCTGTCTGTCACTGCGACGGCGACCATAATCTCGCTGGCACGCGGCGCATCGTTTAAACGGACTTCAATCCCATCAAAATGACTGCGCACATAGGCCGCATCTTTGTGCCCCAGAGGTACGTCGAGAACTTGGCCGGGGCTTCCCATCTTTTTAGATGACGCCACAAGCGCTGCACCTTTTTCGACCTCGACGCGCAGTGGAGCGCCGAGTTTGGGGTGTAGAATTGCGGCTGCATGTTCCAGCTCACCGGCTTCGCCAACCATTGCAGATTTCCCGTAGCTTTCAGCCTGTGCCGGTGTGATACCAAGCGCCGTAACACATTTGCGACCAAGCAGAGTACCCAGTTCGGCACCAATATCCATGAGGACAGTCAAGTCTTCCTCATACCGACCTGCGAAAGGGTTTTCGATGACAGCAACGGCCACAGCCTTGCGGGTCGCGGGTGAGATTTCCCGCCCGATTTCACGGTGCGTTTCCTCGACATTCACGGCTATTTTTCTGATCTTCAGGATCATCTCAGGCCATCCTTTCCGACGATGTCTTGCGCAGCCAATCCACCAGCGCGGTTATGGACCCTTGCGCCAGTGCTCATCACTAAGATCAATGCCATCTCGTTGGCCCTTGGGGCATCATTCAATCCGACTTCCATTGTGTCGAAATGGCTGCGGACATAAGATGCATTGATGTGAGTAATTGGCACATCCAACCGCGATCCGACACCACCCACCTTTTTGGACGATGGGACAATTGCGCTGGAATCGTTCAACAACTCGCGCATCGCATACCCGCCCGGCGCGTGCCAAAGCGCTCCATGCTCCAACTCGCCGTCGGCGCCAACGAGCGCTCCTTTGCCGTATCCCTCAACTTTATCCGCACCGCCCAGCATCTCGACCAGACGTGTCGCAAGCTTTAGGCCAAGTGGTTTCAGGTCTTCCATGAACCCTTGAATATCTGCCTCATACCGTCCCGCAAAAGGATTCTGAATAATGGCAATCGCTGCTGCACGGCGCGGCGGATTTGACGAAACAGGTCCTCCCTCGTGAAAAGTTTCCTCAAGTGAAAAAGCGGTTTTTCTGAGAATGACGTCAGGCATATTCTTTGGTCCTCGTATGGGGAGAGATCATATTTGTGTCAGTTGCCAAGGCTTCACCTTGCAGAAACAAGGCGGCCCCGTGGATGGTGTTTCGGTTGACCATAGTCAACGCGCAATCAAGGCCGGTCCGCAATGCTGCGGTGCGATCCGAGGCGGCAAGGAGGCCGCAGTCAGTAACAACGAGATTTGCCTCCAAATCGCTTGCGTCAACCATCTCGTTGGCAGGACGCCTCGAAATTGCAGAGTGGTCCGCAAGGTCCACGGCATTGGCAATCAAAGTTGCGGCAACATCGGCATTTGCGGCATTGGTGGACAACACTGTGACACTGTCCGCAATGCCGCAGCTAAGGCTGCGGCCGTGCCGCCCGCTAGTCGCAATGCCGCCCACGTTGTCTGAGCGTTGGATAATGATTTGGCCAAGAACGCTACCATCATGGCTGGCCATTGCCGAAGAATAACGTTCGCCCGCCTGCAAATGCAGCGCAATATCGCCACCGTTGTTCACGTAGGCGCGTCGCAAATCTGCACCCTCGATCATAGCTTCAAGAACCGTATCGGCAACGGAACCCGCAACTGCCGCCATGCGCGTGAGAAAACCATAATCCGAAAATGTGATTGCCGCTACGTGCATCCGTTGTGCAACGTCCCCCATAGGGCACTCCACGGTCGGTGACATCGGTTGCTTTAGCGCGCCCAACTCAGTCACAAGTTCCGTCAGGATTGTCTGAAACCGCGCATTGGCGGCCTCAAAAGCCCGATCTCGCTGACCATCCGCACTGATGATCAAATCAATCGGACCATGCTGTAGATGCAGCCTTTTCCCGCAAGGTAATATGGCAGCTGTGGGATTCATCAAACCTCCCTATCCTTGGCCCACCGATAGTTGTTATGCGCCATTGGGTCGTGGGCATGTCTATCTTGCTGAACTGTTCTTGGCTCACCGACGGTCACTTCACCTACAGGTTTGATATGTCCCATATGACCACCCAGTGTTTTGTAATCGCTAACGCGCAATGTAAATTCAATCGGCGCAACCAAGGCAGGTGTTGGCACATAACCAAAGGATTGCGTCGGCATATCCAAGATATCGACCATCACCGTAATCCCACCGCCCGGCCAAACGTACGCCTCTGCACCGCCGCAAGAAACGTGGGTCAACGACTCCTTCACAGATCGCGTCAGACGCACCGGGTTTTCCGTCACGCCAGCCCTAAGACTGCCGCCAGCGCCACCCATAAACAATACAGAGCACACCGATGGCTCGCAGTTTTCCGCGATCAAATCTGCAGAGGCCTTCATCACTGCCGGAATGGTTTTGGGTTGTGGAACGAGGTCCGCATCCAGCTCATAATATGCGAATTGTTCGCCCGTAGTTGAGACCATTAAAAGGCGCAAGCCTTCCCAAGCCACTTTTGGGTTGAATGGCTTAAGGATCGTTGTAGGGTCTTCAATATCCGTGCCTCCCCAGCCGGTACCCGGCTCAGCCACCTGAAAATATCGCCCAGGGGTTGACCGACGGCCTGCGATCTTGATGCCCGTTGATGGCACGTCCAACTGTTTACCGGCCTCATGTTCCGACAGAACCCCAGTAATGTGATCATCCACCACCACCACCTCGTCCACATGCCCAAGCCATTGCATCGCAAACATCCCGATGGTTGCAGAACCACAGCCAACGCGCATCAGCTTTTCTTCGACGCCGTTTACGATAGGCGCCTTGCCCGCCTCGACCACTAACTCGATCTGATGGTCTGCTTCGCCAATCGTCATTGCTACAGCCTCGCGGTTGCACAAGCGCAACAGTGCATCGCATGTCACGCGGCCCTCTTTTTTCGAGCCCCCGGTGAGATGTTCAACACCACCCAATGACAACATTTTTGAGCCGTATTCGGATGTCATCACATGCCCAATGGGCTCGCCGTCCGCGTAGACAACGTCGCGCTCGTGACCCAGATGTCGGTCCGTGTCGATCTTCACTTTCACACCGCAGTAACTAAATATGCCCTCGGTCACGACCGTCACCATGTCCACGCCACTATTGTTCTGGCTGACAATAAATGGAGCGGGTTTGTAATCAGGATAGGTCGTACCCGCACCCACAGCAGTCACAAAGGGCCGTTCGCCCTTAATGATATCGCCGTCCCAATTGTCGGCCCCACCGCCCTTCAGAAAGGGAACCAACTTTTGATCGGTGCCTTGTATAATGGTTAGTGGATCAAGACGTACCAACTCTCCGTCATGGTTGGCATAGCGATCACAGGCGCCAGATTTACCGTCAGCGATGAAACACATCACCGGGCAGGCGTCACACCGAATTTTCTCGGGTTTATTATGAGCCTTCATGTTGCGCCTCCAAAATTTAGTGATCGCATGCGCAGCGGCCTCGCAGGAACATGACGAATCCGCAATAGCACCAGCACAATACCCTGAAAATCCTTGATGCCTGTAGCATCTTCTAAACGCCAAAGAATTGTTCTTTGCCCGACTCCAGTAAGCACAATTGCGCCACCGACCAAAATTTTGTTGAGCTGTTGAGCAAGCAATGCCCACAACTCCGTCGAGATAAGATACGTCAAGTGGCAATTCCTTAGCTTGTTAGTATACAAATGATATTAATAACACTTGAAGTGTGTCAACCGAATTCATTGGCGGTACCAGAGCGCGCAGACCTGAAGCAAATGCCATTCCTCACGACTGAATTGAGCTGATCTTCAAAAGAGCCAACATCTAAACCTCGACGCATGACGATCCGACCAGCCACTGCTGCGTGAGAGAAAAGTAGTTGCAATGGTATTTTTGAAATAGCCAGGTCAGCGGTCCCCCCTGTCAAAAAAGCTCACTGGCAAGGGCGCAACTGGATTGGAACCTGTAGAATTCCTAAAAAACCGTAGCTTGAAACTTGTTTGCCTACAAATGACATTTTCATTTGACAACTAACGAGTTCATGGCCTCAACTAAGCGAAGTAGATGTGTTGAGGAATTTATGACAAGCTTTGTGAAAAACAGTTGGTACGTCGCGGGATGGTCGCGAGACTTCGGTGACGACCTAAGAGCTCTTGAAATTCTGGGTCAGCGTCTTGTGGTTTTTCGCACCTCAACTGGTGCTGTTAGGGCGCTTGAGGATCGGTGCCCGCATCGACTACTCCCACTCTCAAAGGGAAAGCGGATCGGCGATACGATCCAGTGTGGATACCACGGCATGACCTTCAGTGCGGAAGGCCAATGCGTTCGAGTGCCGGGTCAGACCAACACCCCCAAAAGTGCCTTTGTCGAAGCCTTTCCAATAGAAGAACGCCACGGCATTGTCTGGATCTGGATGGGTGATCCTGAACTAGCGGACGTTGGCAAGATTTTCGACATGCCGGAATTTTCGGCCGAGGGCTGGCATGCCCACCACGGCGACGCGCTACACATCAAATCGAACTACCTCAACGTGGCTGAAAACCTTGTCGATCCGGCCCATGTCAGTTTTGTTCACCCGACCACATTAGGCAGTGCAGCCAGCGAAGATGTGCCTGTGCATGTCTCGACTGGAAGCAACGTTATTTCGGCTTGGCGCTGGATAAAGGATTCCGCACCAGTTGGGTTTTTCCAAAAATTTGGCGGTTTTTCTGGCAACGTAGACCGCTGGCACTACTATGACCTTCACCTGCCCTCGACTGCGGTGATCGACTTTGGGAGCATCGATATTAAATACAATTGCGTCGAAGAAGACCGCGATCAAGGTGTGCGCATCTTTGCTTTACACTTTGTGACGCCCGTGAACGAAAATTATACCATCGATCATTGGATGCACCTTCGAAATACCTCGCTGGGGGACGAAGTTGCCTCAGCGCAAATGGATACTTTGTTCAAAATCGCATTCGCAGAAGATAAGGAAATTTTGGAAGCGGTTCATGAGGCTGAGCAGCAACCCCAACGACGCAAACCTATCCGTATTGCTATCGACAAAGCGCCAAGCGTCTATCGCAAACGTATTCGCGACCTCATAGCAGAGGAAGCGACACATGACTTGGCCAATTCAGAGCACTCAAGCTTCATCAATCATGACTGAAAAACAGTCAAATCAAATTCAACAAGGAGAAACAGATATGAAGAGAAGTACTTTCTTGAAAGGTCTGGTGGCCTCAACGGCCTTAGCCCTGACGCCGTTGGCAGTTGTGGCACAATCCGGTGATCCAATCATCATTGGTGAGATCAACCACTACAAACGCATGGCCGCATTCGCGGGGCCGTACAAACAAGGTATGGAACTCGCGATTGAGCAGATAAATGCAGATGGTGGCGTTCTTGGTCGCCCGTTAGAATTCATTTTCCGCGATGACCAAGGTGAACCAGGCGAAGCGGTTAAGATTGCAGAAGAACTGATGACACGCGAAGGTGCTGTGATGTTGACCGGCTCGATCCTGTCAAACGTTGGCTTGGCGATCTCTTCATTTGCCGGTGAAAAGGGCTATGTTTATCTCGCTTCAGAGCCGCTCGCCGATGGCTTGGTTTGGGCTGCGGGTAACAAATACACTTTCCGTTTGCGCTCCTCCACACACATGCAGGCTGGTATGCTTGCTGAAGCCGCCGCCGCAAGCGGGGCCAAGTCGTTTGCAACAATAGCGCCAAACTATTCCTACGGTCACGACGCCGTTGCCGCTTTCAAAACAGCCCTTACAGCTTTGGTTCCAGACGCTACCTTCGTGGCCGAGCAATGGCCCGGTGTGTTCAAAATTGACGCCGGCGCTGAGGTTCAAGCCTTGGAACGCGCCAAACCCGACGCGATCTACAACGTCACATTCGGTACGGACCTAGCCAAGTTTGTCCGCGAAGGCGGCGACCGCGGGTTGTTTGACGGTCGTACAGTCTTCAGCCTTTTGTCGGGCGAACCGGAATATCTGGAACCCCTTGGTGACGAGGCGCCCGAGGGTTGGACCGTTACAGGCTATCCTTGGTACGATCTAAACGACGGCCCGGGCGGTGCGTTCGTCACAGATTACCAGACACGCTATGACACGGCTCCGCGTTTGGGATCCATGGTTGGGTACATGACAGTACAGTCCATCGCAGCAGCAATCGCGCGCGCAGGGTCAACTGAAACCGAAGCAATTCGCGCGGCTTTTGAAGACCTTCCGGTCTCTACGCCGGTTGGTGATATCGTGTTCCGTGCCGCCGACAACCAATCCACAATGGGTGCCTATGTTGGCACAACAGCTCTTAAGGACGGCGCTGGCATTATGGTTGATTGGGAATACAAAGCAGGCGCTGACTATTTGCCATCAGCAGAAGAGGTCAAAGCTCTTCGTCCAGCTGAGTAAATAAACGACAGCCCCCGGTAAACACACCGGGGGCTGCACAGTCGCGAACCTCCCCCAACACTTCCAAACGGATACCGCTCGCATGGAATTTTTTTTCGCCCAAATTCTGACGGGCCTTGCAAACGCAAGCTCTCTGTTTCTTGTGGCATGTGGCTTGTCGCTTATCTTCGGCGTGACACGCATTGTTAACTTTGCTCACGGAAGCCTCTACATGCTGGGTGCCTACATCGGGTATTCCTTGATGCAAGTCCTTCCTGGTGGGTTAGGATTTTGGGCATCTATTCTTTTGGCCAGTGTTGCCGTTGGAATAATCGGCATTCTGATCGAAATGTTGGTCCTGCGTCCCGTGTACCGCGCACCAGAGCTGTTCCAATTGGTCGCGACCTTTGGGGTCATACTTGTGATCCAAGACCTTACCTTGCTGATTTGGGGCCCCGAAGATCTATTAGGCCCACGTGCGCCCGGTCTGCGTGGCGTTTTTCGAATTTTCGGGGAGCCAATCCCCAAATATGACCTCGTCGTGCTGGCGATAACGCCATTTATCGCACTCGCCCTATGGTACCTGATCACAAAAACACGAGTGGGCGTCCTTGTACGGGCGGCAACGCAAGACCGCGAAATGGTCGGTGCATTGGGCGTTAATCAAGCATGGCTGTTTACCGGCGTCTTTGCTTTGGGCTCTGCGCTGGCAGGTCTTGGCGGCGCGTTACAGCTGCCCAAAGGTGGTGCTGACTTGTTGATGGACTTCACTATCCTCACCCCAGTGTTTGTTGTCGTGGTGATCGGCGGCATGGGATCACTGCCCGGTGCATATCTTGCTGCGGTCATTATTTCCGTGTTGAACGTATTTGGCATCACGTATGTGCCTCAATCCACCCTTGTGTTGATGTTTATCGTGATGATTGTCGTCTTGATGGTCCGACCCTACGGTATCTTCGGTCGGGAAGAAGTCGCCGGCGAACATGGGCAGGTTGGAGAGCCGGAAGACCCGATCAAACCCGCGTCTTCTCGAATTCGTATCCTTGTGGCGATTGGACTTGCTGGATTGGCTCTGTTGCCGCTCTACGGCACGTCTTTTTCCCAAGTTTTGGCGATCGACATTCTGATCTTTGCCCTGTTTGCGGCGAGCCTGCATTTCCTTCTTGGGCTTGGTGGCATGGTCAGCTTTGGTCACGCCGCGTACTATGGCGGCGGTGCTTATGTTGCAGCGCTCTTGGTGTCTCACCTCAATACCCCAATGGAGCTTGCATTCATGCTGGCCCCCCTTGGCGCAGGCGTCGCAGCGCTTGCGATTGGCTGGGTTTGTCTGCGCTCGACCGGCGTTTACTTTGCCATGTTAACCCTTGCCTTCGCCCAATTGTTATGGAGCCTCGTGTTCCAATGGGGTGATGTTACCGGCGGTGATGACGGGCTCGTCAATATCTGGCCGTCCGATTGGCTAAACGAAACAACCGCATTCTTCTACTTTACGTTGGTTATGGCGGTGGGCGGTATCGTCGTGCTGCGTCACATCGCGCATTCTCCATTTGGCTACGCTCTGCGCGCCGCCCGAGACAGCAAACGCCAAGCCGAGGCCACAGGCATCGACACTCACAAAGTTCAACTGCTGGCCTTTGGATTTGCCGGGCTTATGGGCGGCTTGGCGGGCGCATTGTTTGTATTCTCAAAGGGCAGTGTATTTCCCAACGAATTGGAAATCGCCCGGAGCTTTGATGCCTTGATCGTGGTCTTTTTAGGCGGTGTCAAAACACTTGCGGGCGGCGTCGTTGGCGCCGGCTTCTTCAAAGGCATCGAAGAGACGCTTTTGCGGTTCGAATACTGGAGACTTGTGATGGGCCTTCTGATCATCGGTATCGTCATCCTTGCACCCGAAGGCGTCGTCGGCTCGTTCCGCAAGGCGGTCCGGCGGTTCAGTGGCGCGAATGAAGGAGACAGAACATGAGCATTGTTCTTGAGACCAAAGGTCTAAGCAAATCCTTCGGTGGGATCGTTGCCGTGGATGACGTGTCCTTCCAGCTTAAAAAGGGCGAGTTGCTTGCCTTGATCGGTCCGAACGGCGCGGGAAAAAGTACGTGTTTCAACATGCTCATGGGGCAACTGTCGCCAACTGCCGGTGACGTTTATCTGTCGGGCGAACGAATCAATGGGCTGCGGCCTCGCCAAATCTGGCGCAAAGGCGTAGGACGGACATTTCAGATCACCGCGACATACAGTTCGATGACTGTTGTTGAAAACGTGCAAATGGCGCTGCTTTCACACCACAAACAAGTGTTCCGCTTTAAGCCTTATGCGCACCGGATGTATCACGCAGATGCCATCGCGCTTTTGGAAAAGGTTGGCATGTCTGAGCAGGCTGAACGGCACTGTGCCGTGCTTGCATACGGCGACCTAAAACGAATGGAGCTTGCTATAGCTCTGGCACATGAGCCGGTTTTGTTGCTGATGGACGAGCCGACCGCCGGAATGGCTCCGAAGGAACGCGTGGCCCTCATGCAGCTAACGGCTGACATTGTTCGCGACGAGCAGGTCAGCGTCTTGTTTACCGAACATGACATGGACGTTGTTTTTGCCCATGCACACCGAATTATGGTGCTCAACCGTGGCAAGTTAATTGCCGAAGGCAACGCCACCGAAATCCGTAATAGCCCCCTTGTCCAAGAAGTCTACCTAGGTGGCGGAACACTATTTGCCGAGGAAGACGCACATGCTTAACGTTGACGAAGTGAACAGTTTCTACGGTAAAGCGCATGTCCTGCGCGACCTCAGTTTTTCCGTGCCGAAAGGCAATGTTGTGGCCCTTCTTGGTCGCAATGGGGCGGGCAAAACCACCACCATGAAGTCCATTATGCAACTGGTACGCCCTGCTTCCGGTATGGTCACATTTGACGGACACTCAATCGTTGGATCGCAGCCGCATAAGGTCGCAAAACTGGGCTTAGGGTACGTCCCTGAAGAACGCCGCATTTTCACCGATCTGACCGTGGCAGAGAATTTGATCGTAGGCAAACAGCCCCCGCGCGAAGGTGCAGTGACATGGTCAGAAGAGATGTTGTTCGAGCTGTTTCCAAACCTAGCAGAACGCCGCAACAACCGCGGCAAGGCCTTGTCCGGCGGGGAGCAACAAATGCTGACGATTGCACGGACTTTGATGGGCAATCCGTCTTTCGTGTTGTTGGACGAACCCAGCGAAGGCGTCGCCCCTGTCATTGTGGAGCAGATGGTCAAAGTCATTCAACAACTGAAATCCGAAGGCCTTACCGTCTTGTTATCCGAGCAAAACCTTCACTTCGCACAGGCCGTCGCCGACCTTGTGGTGATCATCGAAAGCGGCGTGCAAGTCTATCATGGCACCCTGAAAGACCTCAACGCACATCCTGAAATCCGCGACGCGTATCTGGCGGCCTAAATTACGGGACTCTGACGATGACAACACCATTCAAAGCCAAAGGTAGGTGTCAGTGAGAAGCAAAGCCGGTCACCATTGAATACACTGAGCGCCTAGTTGAGACACAATTCTGTCTATGCACCGATTGCACCAACACCTGTGGCGGCGCGCTTGCTCTGTTTGCAGTGGTCCAGAGCGCTAGGTTTGAGATCGCGGCGGGCGCATCTAAGATCAAAAACTTTGACACCAATCTCACGTGCCACCGAAAACATTGCCAAGGCTGCGGATGTCATATGTTTTCGGAAGTCGACGTATTTCCCGAATTGGTGCTGGTCCATGTCCCAACACTTGAACGCGGCCAAAACGAAGGAACCGCACCAGACCGCTGGGTCTTTAAGGACTCGAGCCACCCGATGTTTCGAATTCCAGACGACGGGCTGCCAATATATCCCGGCTGGTAGGTCTCAACTAAACTGTGCCGCGTCGAGGACGATCGCGAAGTCAGCGCTGTTGTGACAGTCGCAGCAAAACCGGGTATGGAGCGCATCCAGGAGGCAGTTCAACGCACTGTCCGAACCCATGCAAACGCCAATGAGGGACGCGTGCATTGCGACATTCAACGCGATGTCTATAACCGCCGCAATTTTGTAATCTCCGAAACGTGGAGCAATCGGTCGACCTTTGAGGCCCACGGAGTTTCCGCCTACTTGGACGTCCACAAACGCGCCGTTTGACCATTGGTCGAGGCCGGTGGGGCAAACGTTACTCAAGCCATGACGTAGCACTCATTCTTCCCATTCAGCGCAACGTCTACTGCTGCATTTTGGCTCTGATTGAGAGAGGCCAACCGAAAGGTGGCGTGATCACCGAAAAAGGGCGGCGTGCCTTAGCAAGCTCCGCCGCCCTGGCAACGATGTCTGATACATGTTCTGCGTATGTCAGATCGTTATGCTGCGACTTCTTCGTTTACGACGTCTGCGAAAGACTTAAAAAACTTAGCCGCCAGTTTTTTTGCGGTACTTTGAATCAACCTGCTACCAAGTTGCGCTAGCTTTCCGCCAATGTCGGCCTTGGCTTCATATCGCAGGATCGTCTGGTTAGGGCCATCCGCCGTAAGCGTAACATCTGCCCCGCCTTTCGCGTGACCCGCAGCCCCGCCATTCCCTTGTCCCGTAAGCGAAAACGCATCGGGTGCGCCTGTGGTATCAAGTTGTACGTTACCGCTGAACTTGGCCTTCACAGGGCCAATTTTTAGCACAACTTTCGCTTCAAGTTCAGAGTCCGAATGTTTGATCAATTCTTCGCAACCAGGGATGCATTGTCGCAAGATTTCTGGATCGTTCAACGCAGCGTATACGCGTTCATTAGATGCATTGATGATAATTTCGTCTGAGAGTTTCATGGTTTGTCCTTTGGTTAGCAACAAGGAAATCTGATGTTTTCAGCTTGTTCGGGGGTCAGTGCCCAAATGCAGCGCATCCGTCTGATTATTTTCTTCAGTACCTTCATATTGTCTTCTCCGTGTTATCGACGGTCGCCGCATCGTAGGCTTCGGGTGTGTCCACATCGGCGTAAAAACCGCAGGACGTCAGCGCATGAAACTGCACATGATCGGGGTTGGCGCGGATGAACTTGCGCCTTGGCGATCTGGGATCGGCCAGTAGACGGTCGCGCGGCGTGCCTAGCACAAGGATTGGATTGCCACGTTGCCCATCCAGCTGAGGTATGGAGATGCGTACGGCGTCGCCGGCTTTATGCGCCTTTGACAACATCTGCAGATCGCTGCTTGTCAGAGTTGGTTGATCACTCAACCCGATCAGAATCTGAACGGCTTGCTCAACGGCACGCAACCCGCAGGCCACAGAGGACTGTTGACCATCAGAGTAATTTGGATTGTGGACGACCTGCACTACAGATCTGTCCAAGCATGCTTTGACTGCGTCGACCTCATGCCCGGTTACCACCACACGATAGGTCGCAACCATATGCTGGATCATCGGCACCCCATGGATTGGCAAAAGCAACTTGTTCCGCTCACCGATACGGCTCGAAAGCCCTGCAGCCAACATGATCGGTTTTATCTCACACATCGGTTTTATGCAGCGCGAGTCGGCGTTCTTTTATCAACTGCGCAAGGATCGATAGGGCGATTTCTTCGGGAGTGACTGCGCCTAGATCAAGCCCCGCTGGAGCATGCACTTGATCAATTAATGACTGTGCAATGCCAGCAGCGGTCAACTTTTCCGAGAGTGCGGTATATTTCCGCTGACTGCCAACAAAGGCGATGTAGTCAGGATGGGCTGTGCAGGCGGATGTCAAAGCGTCGATATCGCCCTGCCCCTGTGTGGCGATCACCACGAAGCGTTGTCGTTGCAATTTGCCATCGTCAAGTGTCGTCGTGACCGACCAATGAAACTGAGGGGCCAACGCAATAAGCGCTTGCGCCACAGGTGAGGTGCCGATTACGGCCAACTGCGGTGTGGGAATACAAGGTTCGATAAAAATATCCACCGTCCCGCGTGACGGGCAACCATTTCTGGCAAAGCGCGTTCCATCGACTTCATCCCCCGCGCTCACACCCTTTTCGGCAAGCAAGTCTTCCGGCGCGACGGAAACAAGCTGTGGCGTTCCGTCTTGCAAAGCCTGCACCGTTGCGCGTTTGACCGCCCCGCGTGTGCAGCCGCCGCCAAGCCAACCTTGCAGAATTGTCCCATCAGCGCTTAGCAGTGCCTTGGCCCCTGGTTTGGCCGCAGTGGCCCCAGCCGTGCGCACAATGGTGGCAAAGGCAAAGGGCTCGTCACGGGCACGCAGCTCTTGCGCTGCATCGGCCAGATCGGTTGATAGAATTTCCGCAGGTGTCATAGTATGGTCAAATCCCGCTCTAAGGCTGCCAGATCACTCAGAGTATTGGCGGCTTTGAAGACATCAAGATGCGGTAAGGCTGCTGACATGCCAGCTGCGATCGGGGCATATTCTGACCAACCTTTCAACGGGTTGAGCCAAATCACTTTGCAGCCGCGTTTGCGCAGTTTCTCTAAAGCATCGCCAATCATTTCGGGCGCTTCGGTGTCATAGCCGTCGGACAGGATCATCACCACACTGCGCCCATCAACAAACCGTCTTGCGTATGTATCGGCAAAGCGCATCAGAGATGGTCCAATCTTTGATCCGCCCCCAAACCCGTCGGCCATTAGGGACATCCGACCAATCGCGCGCATGGCATCCTTGTCGCGAAGGGCTTCGGTGATCCGCACGAGGCGCGTGTGAAACAGGTAGGCGTCAGCAGCCGCATCCGTCCGCATCATTCCAGCCAGAAAGGCTAAAAAAACCTTTGCGTAAACGGACATCGACCCGGACACATCACATAGCGCCACGATCTTACGGGTGCGATCCGGGCGCCTCTTATGCAGCAACCGCAGGGGTTCTCCACCTGTGGCAAGGCTGGCACGTATCGTTTTACGAAAATGCAATCGATCGCCTTTTCGCGCAGCCATGCGACGGCGCGAACGTTGATCACGCAGGGCCGCACCGATCCGGCGAGCGGCATCTTCAGCCTCGGCAATCTCTTCAGGCCGGACCAAATCACGCAAGTCTTTGCGGGCCAAATTGTGCTGATTGGTAGCGATCAATTTTCCAGTGCCGTCGCTGTCCACCTCACCTTCGCCTGCCTCCGGGGCCGTCGCCGACCCTGCCGTCCCAGCGTCCTGCCCTTTGGCATCGCGAGAGGAATGCACATCATCGCAAGTCGGAGTGTTTTGCGACGGCACAACTTTTCTTCGAACCCGCCCCATATCCATCCAGTAGCTGTTGAACAGATCATCGAACCGTTCAGCCTCTTCCTTGCATCCCGCACAAACTGCCCGCAATGCACGGCGGCTTTCATCGGGTTGGATCGTGTCGACCAACGCCAAGGCCGCCATCGCAACCTCCGCCTCCGCCACGCCCAACCGCAGCCCGTTTTCGCGCAAATGCACAATAAATGCGGCGACCCGTGCAGATGGCCCTGGGTCGCGGGCGGCAAATTTGGTGATACGGCTCATGCCGCGCGGCCTGCGATACGCCCAGCGACCTCGGGCGTGATATGGGCCTGATCACTTTGGGTTTTCAACAAAGTTGTCAGCGTCGCTTGTAACACCGCAGGATCATTCGTCAGGTCTGCAATTCCCAAGCCCATCAAGGCCGCGGCAAAATCCAGCATCTCGGCAACGCCAGGCATTTTCTCAAGCTCTTCTTCGCGCAATTTTTGGACGAAACCGACGATCTGATTTGCCAGATGCGCCTCAACTTCTGGGCAGCGCGCTTTGAGGATCTCCAGTTCGGTCGTGAAGTCAGGGTATTCGACGTAAGAATAAAGACAACGGCGGCGTAGTGCATCTGACAGGTCGCGGGTACCATTGGATGTCAGGATTACGATTGGCCGGGTCGTGGCGAAAATTGTACCCAGCTCGGGGATCGACACCTGAAAGTCAGACAGGATTTCCAGCAAGTAAGCTTCAAATTCTTCATCCGCACGGTCAATTTCGTCGATTAGCAGCACCGGTGGTGCGTCTTGGGTGATCGCTGCGAGCAATGGCCGCTCAAGCAGGAAGTCCCGTGAGAAAATGCGATCTTCTACCGCTTTGCCCGTCTCCCCATCCTCGGCCGCCGCACGGATGGCCAGCAATTGTCGCTGATAGTTCCACTCATAAATAGCTTGCGCGGCATCCAACCCCTCATAGCACTGCAACCGGATCAGGCGTGAGTCCTTTACCTGCGATAGGGTGCGCGCAATCTCGGTTTTACCAACACCCGCAGCCCCTTCCAGCAACAAAGGACGGCCCAGCGACAAGGCCAGTTGCAAAGCAACCGCCAAGTCGTCAGAGGCCACATAGCCCTTGTCGGCGAGCGCGGTTTTCAAGTCAGTCCAAGTCATGATGTGCTCCGTAAGGTGAGCAATACTGCCCACCCTACCCTTCCGATCAACCGTGAAGGCCAAGGTCGTTGGCGGTTTTCCAAATCCGCCAGTGGTCATGCGGCATGTTGGTGTGCGTGTTGCCAAACGGGCGGAACGCATCTTGCACTGCGTTCGAGAAACACGGAACCCCGCCCACATGCGGGCTTTCCCCCACGCCTTTGGCACCGATCGGGTGATGCGGAGACGGCGTTACGGTAAAGTCGGTCTCGTAATTGGGCACTTCCCATGCCGTTGGCAGAAAGAAGTCCATCAACGTTCCGGTTTTAACGTTGCCCATGTCGTCATAAGCAATCTCTTGCCCCAAGGCGACGGCCAGCGCTTCGGTCAGTCCCCCATGCACCTGTCCTTCGATAATCATCGGGTTGATCCGAGTGCCGCAATCATCAAGCGCATAGAAGCGGCGGATATCCGGCACCCCAGTATCAACATCGATGTCCATGACACAGACATAAGCCCCAAACGGGTAAGTCATATTGGGCGGATCGTAATAACTGACTGCTTCCAGTCCTGGTTCGATTCCTGGAATGGCTTGATTGTAGGCGGCAAAGGCGATTTCTTTCATCGTCTTGAACTTCTCAGGCACGCCCTTGACAACAAACCGATCCACATCGAATTCCACGTCGTCGTCGTGGACCTCAAGTAAGTAGGCCGCGATCATCTGAGCCTTGGCGCGGATCTTGCGACCGGCCATGGCCGTGGCCGCTCCTGCGACCGGCGTTGAGCGAGAGCCGTAAGTACCGAGACCATACGGCGCGGTATCGGTGTCACCTTCTTCTATAGTGATGCTGTCGGCAGGAAGCCCAATCTCGGACGCGAGGATTTGCGCGAACGTCGTCGCGTGCCCTTGTCCTTGGGAGATTGTACCGAGGCGCGCAATCGCTGACCCAGTTGGGTGGATGCGAATCTCGCAGCTATCGAACATCCCAAGCCCAAGAATGTCACAGTTCTTGACTGGCCCGGCGCCGACGATTTCTGTGAAGAAGCTAAGGCCAATGCCCATCAACTTGCGCGTCTTACCTGCTTTGAAGTCTTCCACACGCTGCGCTTGTTCAGCCCTCAAACCGTCATAGTCGACAGCCTTCAAGGCCTTTTCCCAAGCGGTGTGGTAATCACCGCTATCGTATTCCCAGCCGAGTGCAGCGGTATAAGGGAACTGTTCTTTCTTGATAAAGTTGATCCGGCGCAACTCTGCAGCGTCCATGTCTAGCTTTATTGCGAGAACTTCGATCATACGTTCAATGAAGTACACAGCCTCGGTCACCCGGAACGAACAGCGATAGCTGACGCCGCCGGGGGCTTTGTTGGTGTAGACACCGTCTACCTCAAGATAAGCGGTTGGGATGTCATAAGAACCCGTGCAGATGTTCATGAATCCTGCCGGAAACTTAGTGGGGTCTGCACAAGCGTCAAAACCGCCGTGATCGGCTGTCACATGGCAATGCAAGCCAGTGATCTTACCTTCGGGTGTCGCACTGATCTTGCCCTTCATCCAGTAATCACGCGCAAAAGCGGTGGTCATCAGATTGTCCATGCGGTCTTCAATCCACTTAACTGGTTTGCCCGTTACAATGGAGGCCACAACCGAGCAGACATAGCCGGGGTAGGCACCAACTTTATTACCAAACCCGCCGCCGATATCGGGCGAGATGACGCGGATGTTGTGTTCTTCAATGCCGGAAATTAGCGACACGATCGTACGGATTGCGTGCGGCGCTTGGAACGTGCCCCACAGTGTTAGCTTGCCATTGACCTTGTCCATTGAAGCGACACAGCCACAGGTTTCCAGCGGGCAAGGGTGCGTTCGGTGATAGTACATGCTTTCTTCAGCGACGACTTCCGCATTGGCGATGACCTCATTCGTTGGGTCTTTGTCGCCTGCTTCCCATGTAAAAATGTGATTTGGGTGCTTGCGCGGGCCGTGGGCACCATCGATGGCCTTACCGCTCTCGTCCACCGTATCTTCGCGTAATACAACGTCTGATTTTAGCGCTTCGAACGGGTTAACAAGCACGGGCAGTTCTTCGTAGTCAACCTCAACCAACTCAATGCCGTCAGCGGCGGAATAGCGATCTTCGGCCACAACGAACGCAACTTCCTGGCCTTGAAACAGCACCTTGCCGTCAGCCAGCACCATCTGTTTGTCGCCCGCGAGCGTCGGCATCCAATGCAGACCGAGAGGTTCAAGATCGGCAGCGGTCAGTACGGCCAAGACACCAGGCACCTCTAAGGCTGCGGCAGTGTCGATGCTTTTGATGCGCGCATGCGCGTAAGGAGAGCGCACAAAATCTCCAAACAGCATCCCGTCTAGTTTCACGTCATCGACGTAGTTACCTTTACCTTGTGTGAAACGGGCGTCTTCGACGCGCTTGCGCGAACAGCCCATGCCCTTGAGGTTATCGACTCGTTCTTCGCGTGTGACTTCGTCTTTCATTCTGCGGCCTCCTTCGCGGCTGACATTTCCGTGGCCGCAGCCTGAATAGATTTCACAATGTTTTGGTAGCCTGTGCAGCGGCAGATATTGCCTGCCATGCCAAAGCGGATTTCTTCTTCGGTCGGATTGGGGATTTCCTCCAACAACTTCGTGGCGCGTGTGATCATACCCGGAGTGCAATAACCACATTGGAGGCCGTGGTGTTCTTTGAACGCCTCCTGCAAAGGATGCAGATCGTCCGGTCCGCCGATGCCTTCGATGGTCGTTATGTCTTTTCCATTGGCTTGCGCGACGAACATGGTGCAGGCTTTGACTGATTTACCATCGATGGTGACTGTGCAAGCACCGCAGTGTGAGGTTTCACACCCGATATGTGGCCCAGTGATGTTAAGCCGTTCGCGCAGCGTGTAAATCAGAAGTTCGCGGGGTTCGGCGAGGAATTCCTCTTCCTTCCCATTCACTGTGATGGCGTAGTGTTGTTTCTTTGACATGGTGGTTCTCCCTACGCCCGCGACCAAGCGCGTGCGATGGCGCGGTGTAAGATGACACCTGCGACGTGGATCTTGAATGCGATGGGGCCGCGGTTGTCTTCAGTTGGGTCGATGTCGTCAAGCATGGCGGCAACGGCAACAGACAAAGCCGCATCATCCACCGTCGTGCCAACAAGTGCAGCACCTGCAGCTTCGGAAAACACCGGTGTGTCGCTAAGGTTAGTCATCGCAATGGATGCAGAAACACAAGACCCACCATCTTTGACAATCTGCACCGCCGCCGCGGCAGTTGCATAGTCACCGATCTTACGCTTTTGTTTTTCGTAAGCGTAACCACCTTTAGGCAGTGGGATCGTGACACGGGTCAGGACCTCTTCGTCTTCGCGGGCGGTCATATAGGCGGCTTCGTAAAAATCGCGCGCGGGAATATCGCGTTCGCCATTTGCACCAACGATCGAAAAAAAAGCGTCGAGGCACTGCATCAACCCCGGCATGTCATTGCCCGGATCACCGTTCGCAACGTTACCGCCAACAGTGCCCATGTAACGGACCTGGGGATCAGCGATCTGCAACGCTGCCTCGCGCAGGATTGGGGCCGAGGCGGCCAAACCGCTGTGATCAATTATATCCGCCTGCGTGACCAAAGCACCAATGCGGATGCCGTCCTCAGTGATTTCGATATCGGACATTCCGCCCACATCTTGTAGGTCGATCAGATGGGGAACATCTGCCATCCGCAACTTCATCATTGGGATCAGACTGTGACCTCCCGCCATGACACGCGCGTCATCCCCATGTTCTTCGAGAATGGATAGAACCCCGTCCATATTCTTGGGGCGATAGTATTCAAATGCGGCTGGAATCATCGGCTTCCTCCCTAAAAGCGATTGTTCTTGCTTGAGAGGAAGACAGCATACGTCCGTATGCCGAAGCACTAGAAAATCATTGAATTACTGGTCTTTTGCACGAAATGCACCGCTTTACGCACCAACTGCACCGTTGTGCGATGCCAATGCATCTTGAGTCACTTTCAGCTTGGAACGGCTTACTGGGACGGGAGGCAAATTCTGTCCATCAAAGATGCAGCGTCCCTTTTCCTTGGTCCGTTCAAATTTTGATACCCTGGCCGGATTCACAAGATAGCTCCGATGAGTTTGCAAGAACCCTAATGGCAGGAGGCGGCTTGAAGCTTCCGTAACTGGCCAAACACAAAAGAGACGCTCATCATCGGTGTACACTTGAGTGTAGTGACCATCCGCACGCACAAAGGAAACATCTTCGTAGCGAATGAAGACTTTTCCACCGTCGCGTTCGCAGGGTAGTCGCAATCCACCAGTTGTCTGCAATTGAGCACTATCGTTCAACTCAGTTCGGCTGTCTGGTACGATTAGGTACGTCACGCTGACCCACAAGCAAGCACCAAAAATTACAAAGCTAAAAAAGATAACCCCAAGTGCAAGGGTTTCATTGCTCATGGATGGTCCGAAATCGGACGTATTGGGTTCCGCGATAAAGTTGGTTCCTGCCATCGCCAGAAAATGGACCGAACAAACAGCTACGGCAAAACAGACTGTTCCCAGCAAGATATTGCGATTTGTCCGCTGCCCGTAGGCGATCCAGAATGCCAGCATGCACAGGCCAATCGCGACAATCGATGACAGGACGACACCCGATGTCGTGTGGATGGCGCGGCAGAGTTCCAATCCGGCCATTCCAATGTAGTGCATAACTAAAATTCCAACGCCAACGATACCACCCGCCGCAGCTATGATCTTTGGCGTGCGTTCAGCAAAGTGAAGCAGAATTAGGGCCCCACCAACAAGCAGGATCGCGCAAAGGGCCGAAACAAGCGTAATCGCCGCGTCATAGTAGAATTGAATGGGTAGTTTGAGCCCCAGCATGGCGACAAAATGCATCGCCCAAATTCCGCCCCCCAATGCGATCGCTGCGAGCGCGACAGTCGCCTTCTTCTGAAACATCGGCTTTTCAGAAAGGTCTCTTGTTAGCGACAGTCCTGTGAATCCAGCCACAAGCGAGACGATACACGACATTGAAATCAAAAAGCTGCTGTGACTGACATTCAAAAATTCCATAGCGCGCAAGATGACCAACTCTTAGTCGCATTGCAAACACTGCAGACTGTCGCTCTCGACAATCTTACATCAAAACGTGAAAGTCATTGCCCCGATGACGGGCCTAATGCGTCGATGCCAAAACAGCTTTAGGTTGATTTGCAAACACGTATAGACACTAATGTGTGTTGGAACTGTTTGAACTTTGGACCCTGTGCCACCGGCCGACGTAAAACACACTTACGTCTATTTTACACCGGCAAACGGCAAGAACCGTCCACCAACATTATTCAAATGTCGATGCGCTAGGCAATACTCAGTGCCTCTACCGGTTCGACCCCCACGTAGCAGACGGTGCTATCGACCTGTATAGTCTCGCAGAACTCGGGCAGATCTGAGGTTGCCAGTTTTTCTGTATATCTCCGCCGCTTTGGTCTTACGAAGAGAGTGCGCGCCGTAGCCGCTCGTCTCCGGCACGATTGCTGTTACTCGATCGCGAATGCAATCTTCACTCACTGGATCTGTCACGTTCGGCCGGACGAGATCACAGCCGCGCAGCTCGCAATCGATCACAACGTAGAACAATCCGAGATCACGAAGATTGCCGCTCATCTCAAGTCTTTCTTGGACAGCCCAAACTTGCTTTGGCAAGAGCAGTCGTTTCTGAACGATGTTCCGTCCCTTGTTCCAGACTCAGCATTTTGGGCTCGACTGAGACATTCGCTGTGCCGAGCACTATTGGCCACTTGTGGCAATCTCACCGTTCGCTGCATCGACCACGAACAGGCTATGTGTACGAAACAGAGCGGGCCTGTTCGCCGTGTTCGGCGGCCAAACCTATCATCATCTGAACGAAGATGCCGTTGTCGCTCCACCAAAACTTCTTGGTTGCAACGGCGCTGATATGCAGAGGTTTGGTGTGAGTGGTCATGTCGAACGTCAACGACAGCACACATGCTTTACGATACCAATGGCGTGGCAATGTCGCGGAACCTGACAGGTGATGATACGCGTAGGAAAGGCTGCTTGCCTGCCCCGCGTTGCAATCGAATCATAGCCTTTCAATTTTCCGTGACAAAACCGTCAGCCCCCTCCAATAATTTTACAAACTAGTACAGGTTGGAAAGCCCACAAGTTAGATTTCCTCCGTCTCGGTAACCTCAAAATTTGCAGCACAAAACATAACTGCAAGGACAGGTCGCGCAATATGAATAGGCCGCTCGTTTTCGCGTGCATCGCTCTTTTCGCCCTAATCGTTGCAGCATTTGGCGAGCGAGGTGGTGCAATGGCAGGTGCGGCAATGATTGGTGGGCTGGCCGGGTTTGCTTTGTATCATGCGTCATTTGGATTCACCGCCGCATGGCGCAGGATTGTCAGGGAAAAGAGGGGGGCGGGGCTGCGCGCGCAAATGCTGCTGATCGGTTTGACCTGCTTGATCTCCTTTCCGCTGTTTCAGTATGGCGAGATGATTGGGATAGCAGCGCGCGGCAATACTCTCCCGATGGGCTTGGCCAGCGCCTTTGGCGCGTTCGTCTTCGGCACAGGCATGCAGATTGGAGGGGGCTGCGCGTCTGGTACTCTATTCACCGTTGGTGGCGGTTCGACCCGGATGATCGTGACACTTGTGTTTTTTATTGCTGGCTCTGTCATCGCCACGGCACACTGGGAATTCTGGACGCGCCCGATCGCTGATCCAACACTGGTCGACCCGGCATATGCGATCGTCAAAGACATTGTCACGACGCGTCTGAACAACAACCGCGGCATATCGTTGGTGACGGAATTTGGAGCGTTTGGTGCTCTGGGTTTAATGGCCATTTTGCTTGGGTTGATTGCGTCAGGCTCAGCGCTTATCGAGCGGCGTGTACATGGCGCGCTTGAGCTTGCGAAACCTACGCAATCTCTATTAACGGGCCCATGGTCGCTGCTCGCCGGTGCGGTAGCGCTTGCCATCGTCGGCGTTCTCTGCCTCATCGTTCTTGGCCGCCCCTGGGGTGTTACTGCCGGTTTTGCCCTGTGGGGTGCTAAGGCCTATGAAACAATAGGTGGGGACGTCTCGGACTGGATCTATTGGAGTGGCTGGCGCAGGCAACAGTTGAATGCCTCTCTCCTTGCCAATGGCACTTCGGTAATGAATTTCGGCATCGTGTTCGGTGCGATGATTGCCGCAGCTCTGGCCGGGAAATTCTCGCCGGTCTGGAAGCTGTCGACGAAAGATATCCTGACCGCAGTTATTGGTGGTCTTTTGATGGGATATGGCGCCCGACTTGCTTATGGCTGCAATATCGGTGCCTATCTCGGCGGATTGGTCTCTGGTTCGCTTCACGGCTGGTGGTGGTTAGTTTGGGGTTTCGCCGGAAGCTATCTCGGCGTCTGGCTCCGCAATAAACTGGCGATGGACCCACCGCTTTCCCCCAACCCAAACATGTGAGTACAAACAGTGCGCTACGTTATCCCATTCGCTTTTTCACTTATCATGGCATTTGCCCTGACTGTGACATCTGTCAACGCTGATCCAAAAAAACGGCAAGGGTGGGAAGTACATCCAACCAGCCTTTCTTACACAGACCTGATTGACCGGGTGAAATCTGCAGCAAAAATGAACAAGATGGGTGTTGTCACTCAGGCGGGCCCGACAGGTGCCGCCAAATCCCGTGGTGTTACAATCCCGGGAAACCGCGTCATCGGCATTTTCAACAACGTCTTTGCAGTAGAACTGCTGTCCGCCTCGGAAAGCGCAATGATCGAAGCGCCGGTGCGGTTCTACATCACAGAGCAGCAGGATGGCACAGCAACCCTGTCCTACAAGACGCCGACTCTGGTTTTTTTGCCCTATGCCGACGACAGCCCGGAGGTCATGAAAATTGCTGCAAGGTTGGATGAGGTGTTCGCCAAAATCGCCGAACAGGCGATCAGGTAATTCTTTGTGCCGGAGCTTATCGAAAACGCATTGGCTTTGGCGCGTGATGGCAGTTTGAGATGTTGGTTCGGCATTTCGCACAAGACACGTGCCCAGGTTTTGGGGCGAAACAACCTTCACCCAGATGCCAATGATGCGCCAGCGTTCACAAAGTACATCAGTTCAAATTTGCGCCAGAATTTGTGATGGTTCGTTGTGTATCCTTGGCCGTCCGACCGCAATATAGTTCCCACAACAACCACCTCAACGAAGACTGGACACATTTCATGAAAACACTCATTCTCTCTTCCGCCTTTTCGATATTGGCGTCTGTTGCATTGGCAGGTCCGCAGTATCTCGACAGTACCAACTTTGCGGTCTCGGGATATGATGTGGTGGCGTATTTCGATCTTGAACAACAGCCTGTTGGCACGGTTCAGCCTGAAGGTGTGAAAGGCCACAAAGACATTACAGCGGACCACAACAACGCAACTTTTGCCTTTTCGTCAGCGGAAAACCGAGACAAGTTTCTCGCTAGCCCGGATAAATATGCACCTCAGTACGATGGTCACTGCGCCTATGGTGTGTCCAAAGGCGGCAAGGTTCCTGGCAATCCAAACCTTTGGCGCATTGTAGACGGCAAGCTTTATCTCAACATCACCAAGAATGTGGTGGGGTTCTGGGAAGAGGACATTCCTGGAAACTTGTCCCTGGCGAACAATAACTGGGTCGGAATAGAACCTGCAGATGCGTCGACAAGTGTCATCCCCAATTTTGAATCTAACGCGCCAGTCACCAACTAAACCCCTGTGGGACCGTCATTGTGGCGGTCCCGTTTATCCGGTTTTCTACATCATTTCATTTAGACCTGATCATTTAGTCCAACTGGCTTGCGGTGCTGGAACACTCCACATTTCCCAGGCATCTCCCTGTTTCTCAACACATGAAAGAAACCAACGTATGTTTCATTCCCATTTCTCTGCGTTGGTGGTTTGCATTTTCCTGACTTTGTCCGCGCCTGTCGCCCATGCCTGCAGTGCAACGACGCTTTGCACCGTTGAAAATGGGTCATATTTCGTTGCTCTGCCCGATAATCCCACCTCAGACACGCCAGTTATTTTGTTCATACATGGCTTCGGAAGCAACGGCGGGGCTGTCATAAAAAACCGTCTCGTGACCGAACAATTTCTGGCAAGAGGGTTTGCGGTGGCCGCCCCAAACGGGATGAAACTCGAAGGACGCAATGGGAGAAGCTGGTCATTCCATCCCAAGCGGCCCCAACGTCGTGACGAAATTGCTTTTCTCACTTCGGTGCGCGACAACGTAGTTGCCAGAAACAATCTTAATCCAGACAAAACCCTTTTGTCGGGGTTTTCCATTGGCGGTTCAATGTCGAGCTACCTTGCGTGTGAAATGCCCCGGGCCTTCTTTGCCTATGCGCCAGTCGGCGGTAGTTTCTGGCGCCCTCACCCGACCGAATGCAATGGCCCGGTCCGCTTGTTTCATACGCATGGCTGGCGCGACGGCACTGTTCCGCTCGAAGGGCGCGCCTTAGGCGGAAAGTCGATCAATGACACCAATGCCATAGCGCAAGGAGACGTTTTTCGTGCGCTCGGAATATTTCGCGAAACCAATGGTTGCCTCTTCGGCAAGGCGGATTCCTTTGAAACCACAGACGACGTTTGGCGTCGAAAATGGGAGAGATGCACGCCCGGCTCTGCGCTGGAATTTGCTTTGCACCCGCGCGGCCACGTCATCCCAAAAGAATGGGCAAATATGGTCGTGGATTGGTTTGAGAAACTGTGATGGCAATGCGATTGTTGGGAGAGCCATGGCGGTTTTGACGACCCTGATGCCATTCCGCTGGCAAAACGGGGTACCAAAGTGAAGTGGCGCGAAGTCGCCTAAACACTTCAATTTGAATTGAATTTCAACCGACAATGGTTCACCAGCGCTTAAGTTGAAGTGGCAATTTGAAGGTTTGTACAAATGCGGGCAGCGGATGTTTTGGCGAAACGGCTTTATGCTGCGGGATGCAGGTGGGCCTTTGGGATGCCCGGCGGCGAAGTCCTTACGCTTGTGGACGCGTTGGAGCAGGCCGGAATCACTTTTGTCTTGGCCAAACATGAAAATGCAGCCGGTTTTATGGCCGAAGGTACCTATCACCGGACGGGCGCGCCGGGAATAATGGTTGCCACAGTTGGACCCGGAGCACTGAACGGTGTGAACTCGGTTGAGAATGCGCGTCAGGATCGCGTTCCGATGATCGTCCTCACAGGGGCTGTCGATGCTGACGAGGCACATACCTATACTCATCAGGTGCTGGACCAGCCGCAAGTTTTTCGCGCAATCACAAAGGCAAGTTTCACATTAAACGCAGGGGCGGCTCATGTGATCGCTGACAAAGCAGTGACACAAGCCATGGAAGGCCGCCCAGGTCCGGTTCATATTGACGTACCAATTTCAGTGGCAGACGAACCCGCCACTGGTGAGGGTATTCTTCGCAAACCTGCCTTGCCAATGGCACCGGGAGCAAGTGCAGAGTTCGACGCCGCTAGAAATGCGCTGAGCAGCGCAAAAAAACCTATCATCATTGTCGGTGTCGATGCGATGACGCAGGGCGCGGAAACTGTGATAAAGCGCGCAGCGGAAATGCTCAACGCGCCGGTCATCACCACGTACAAGGCCAAGGGCATGCTGCCCGAGGAACATCCGTTGGCGCTTGGCGGGGCCGGGTTATCCCCAAATGCCGACAGGGTTTTGCTCCCTCTGGTCTCCGAGGCAGATGTCGTTTTGGCGATTGGATATGATCCCATCGAAATGCGAACAGGCTGGCAAAATCCATGGGATCCGGAACGGCAGGTGGTGATTGATGTGATGGCAGAGCCGAACCATCACTACATGCATCAGGCCAGCCACAATTTCATTGGCGATTGTACTGCGACGGTCGGCGCCCTGTTACCGGAGGCTCCGCTGACGGATGTATGGGCAGGCGGCGAGATTTCGACCGCGCGGGCGGCTCTGGATAAGGCGTTCAAGCGGCAGGGCAACTGGGGGCCGGATGCAGTTTTCGAAATTTGCCGCAATGTATTACCTGACAATACACTCGCAACAGCAGATAGCGGCGCGCACCGGATATTGCTGTCTCAGATGTGGCGCTGTGATTTCCCACGCGCCCTGACACAGTCGTCTGGTTTATGCACGATGGGGGTTGCCGTACCTTTGGCCATTGGACAACAGATTGTTGAGAGAAACCGACCGGTGGTGTCCTTTTCGGGTGATGCTGGGTTCCTGATGGTGGCGGGCGAACTGGCCACTGCGGCAGAGCAAAAGCTGCGAACGATATTTGTGGTTCTTGTTGACGCAAGCCTTGCGCTGATCGAATTGAAACAAAGGCAACGCCAAATGAAAAATCGCGCGGTGGACTTTGGTTATGTGGATTTTTCCGCTGTGGCGCGGGGCTTTGGAGGCGCGGGGCATCGTGTGACCAGCGAAGAAGAGTTGCGGAATGCCTTAGACCAAGCGCTGCAGTCCGATACGTTCACGGTGATTGCCGCTGAGATTGACAGGAAAGCATATGATGGAAGACTCTAACGCCAAAGGCGCCCTGGACGGGCTGATTGTTCTGGACCTGTCGAGGATTCTTGCTGGCCCGACAGCCACGCAAATGCTGGGCGATCTGGGGGCTACGGTTCTAAAGATTGAGAACCCAAAAACCGGTGGCGATGATACCCGGACATGGGGACCACCATATGCCGAGACACCAGATGGGCAGAGCGACTTGAGTGCCTATTATATGGCCGCAAACCGTAACAAATACTCTATTCCGGTGGATATCTCGACAGCCGAGGGGCAGGCCTTGGTACAAGCGATTGCCGCACAGGCTGACGTGGTGGTTGAAAATCATAAACCGGGTAGCTTGCAGAGATACGGGCTGGACCACGAGAGCATTTGTGAGGCGCATCCTAATCTGGTCTATTGTTCAATTTCGGGGTTTGGTCAGACCGGACCGAACCGGGAACAGCCGGGCTATGACCTGATGGCGCAGGGATACGGCGGCATTATGTCCCTGACTGGCGACCCGACTGGTGTTCCGACAAAAGTGGGAGTTGGTATCGCGGATGTGATGTGCGGAATGTACGCAACCATAGGCATTCTCGCTGCTCTTCGACATCGGGATCAAACCGGCGAAGGGCAACACATCGACCTTGCACTTGTAGACACGCAAATGGCGTGGCTTATCAATGAGGGAACAAATTTTCTGGCCTCCGGAAAAGAACCTGTTCGCCGGGGCAATGCACACCCCAATATCGTGCCCTATGATGTTTTCTCGACAAAAGATGGCCATGTCATCATTGCCGTGGGCAACGACACACAGTTTCAGCGGTTCTGTTTGGCCATTGGACGCAAGGACCTGGCAGAGCAAGATCGATTCCAAACCAACCCGGATCGGATCAAACACCGTGAGGAACTAACAAAAACCATTGCAACATCGCTGTTAACGTTCCCTAGCAGCCAAATTCTTGAAATATTACAAGAGGTAAAGGTGCCTTGCGGGCCAATTCACTCTGTTGCGGATGCACTGACATCAGGTCAGGCCAAGGCACGTCAGAGTGTGATTTCCATGGATCACGCAGAGACCAGCGATGGGAACGTGCAACTCCTTGGAAATCCACTTAAATTCTCAAAAACTCCAATTTCTTATCGCCGCGCGCCGCCGCGATTTGGGCAGGGATTTGAAGAATTGGATGCCCTAATTCCCGGTCTTAACAATTCCAAACCATCTTCGGATCTGTAACCCGCGTCACATGAACGTGAAATGGCTTCACGTTCTCGCAGGATAACGGCTATGTGAGGTGTTGTAGGCGAACGGCGGCGATACATCTCGTTTAACGCGTGCCATTCACCTGTAGTAGTGGGAATAACAATGTATTTCGATGTTACAAATAGTTCTGTAAGCCTTAGCCAAACAAAAACGCTTGAACAATGGAACTCAATGATCCGTGCATATTTGGCACATGGGGTCCGCACTCCGACACATCTTGAAGCTGTGCTTAACGCCGAGCCTGATTTTGCGATGGCCCATGCGGCCAGAGGATTGTTCTGCATGATGATGGCCCGGCGCGAGCTGGTCGTCGCTGCACATGAGGCCTATGCCAAGGCCAGAACAGCGCTCGAGCAAGGTGGCAGTACCGAACGCGAGCGGTTGTGGGTTGAGGCGTTGTCTGACTGGATTTCAGGAAAGCCCAGCGCCTCGATACAGCGCATGGAACAAGCCCTACTGCTGAACCCGGCCGACACATTCTCGATGAAAGTCAGTCAGGCAATCCGATTTATGTTGGGCGACAACCACGGTATGCGCCGATCGGTTGATCGCGTCATCAATGCGCATGGGGCCGACCACCCGCTGCGTGGGTATGCCTATGGCTGTCACAGCTTTGCTTTGGAAGAAACAGGAAGCTACGCAGAAGCTGAAAAGGCTGGACTGGACGGGCTTATGTGGGCCCATGATGATGCATGGGGTTTGCACGCAGTCGCGCATGTTTACACAATGACGCAAAGGCCGCTTGATGGCCTGTCGCTGATCGACAACAACATGTCCGCATGGGATCAGTCTAATAATTTCCGGTATCATGTCTGGTGGCACAAAGCTCTGTTGCATCTGGATCGCGGCGAATTTGATATTGTTCTTTCCTTGTATGATACCAAAATTCGCGAAGACAAAACCGACGATTTCCGCGACTTTTCCAATGCCAGCTCGTTGTTGGTTCGCCTGGAACTGGCGGGGATAGACGTTGGTGACCGGTGGGTCGAGTTGGCTGATCTGGCCGAGAGCCGGGGCGACGATGGGCACCTGACTTTTGCTGATCTGCACTACATGCTGGCGCTAACAGGTGACAAACGCGAAGACGCTGCGGCGCGGATGATCGCCCGGATTAAACAATCCGGACAAGGGACCAGTGAGGCCGCAAACGTTATGGAGCATCCCGGCGTCACGGCAGCCATGGGTCTAGCCGCCTTTAGCGAGGGACAGTACCAAACGGCCTTTGACCAGTTGCATGCCGGGATCGACGCGTTTCAAACCTTGGGGGGGAGCCACGCCCAGCGAGATGTGTTTGTGCAGGTTACAATTGATGCCGCCATGCGAGCGGGGCACTTCGATGCAGCCGAGCGTTTAATCCTAGACCGTAGAAATGTACGCAAGGGCACCGTGGACAGCTTTGCGAAGTCCCGCCTTGCAAATATTTCCCACCACCAAACCGTCAAACATACCACTGCAGCATAAAAAAGCTTATGACCCTAACAATGACGGACCGCATTTCTGTTGGTGCGACACGCGCCACACCGCAGTTGACAACGCGCGATCCCCGGTTGGATTTCTTCCGGGGCATAGCGATGTTCATTATTTTGATCGCGCACACTCCGGGCAACTGGCTAACTCTGTGGATTCCGGCTCGGTTTGGGTTTTCCGACGCAACGGAAACCTTCGTGTTCTGCTCAGGTATGGCTTCGGCCATCGCCTTTGGCAAAGTGTTCCGTGATCGTGGGCTGTCCATGGGCAGTGCGCGGGTCGCATTTCGACTTTGGCAAGTTTATTGGGCGCATCTGGGCCTGTTTTTTGCAATTGCCACAACCATGGCCGCCTTGAACATGATTTTCCCTGACGGCAGGAACTATATCGGGCAATTGAACCTCTATCATTTCTTCAAAGATCCGGGCCCGCAGTTGATCGGGCTGTTCACGCTGACTTATGTGCCGAACTACTTTGACATTTTGCCTATGTATCTGGTGATCCTTGCGATGATGCCGCTGATGTTGGCGCTGGCTCAAATCCACAAAGGGTTGATGGCCGCGGCAGTGCTGGCATTCTGGTTGATGGCCAATTACGGCAACTTGAGTTTTCCTGCTGAGCCGTGGTCCGAGCGGCAGTGGTTTTTCAATCCTTTTGGCTGGCAGCTCATTTTCTTCACTGGTTTCGCCTTTATGTCGGGCTGGTTGCCCGCCCCACCCAAAAGCCGCACGTTATTCTGGTTGGCTGTGGCGATTGTGCTGATAGTTCTGCCTTTCGCCTATTTCCGAATTCTGCGCGAAGTTGCTTTCTTTTCAGAAGGGCGCGCCGCACTGGGTGGCCTGATCAACAAGACAGATTTCGGCATCCTGCGTTATGTTCACTTTCTGGCGACAGCCTATGTCGCCTGGATGCTGGTAGGTCCAAGGGGAGAAAATATCCGGACAACCGATGCCCGGAACATTTTTGCAGGCATCTGGCGGTTTTGCCTGCCCGTGATTATGAAAGTGGGCCAGCAATCGCTTGCCGTATTTGTTGCCTCGATGTACATCGCTCGACTTTTGGGCGTTCTGTTTGATCTATGGGGACGCAGCTACGCGACAATGGTTTTCGTCAACTTGATCGGGTTCTGTGCGATTATTGCAGTTGCCTATGGCGCGGGGTGGTTCAAGTCTAACCCCTGGCGAAAGGTTGTGTGATGCTGAGACGCGAATTTCTAAGCAGTATCATAACGCTGATGGCCAGCCCGGCCATTGCACAGGATTTGACCAGCGCGAAGAAGTCCGCGCTGCAGCTTGGCGAACCAAGTGGGTTTGACCCCGAACTTGTTCGAAATCTGGCTCGTCTTCGTGCAAGCAAAGCTTATCAGCCAAGGGTTGCGATCCCCGAAGTATGGCAGAATATCAGCTACGATGACTACCGCTCAGTTTGGTTCAATACCCAAAATGCTCTCTGGGAAGACGAAGCCGAGACGCCGTTGCGTTTGGATGTTTTTGCGCCGGGCTTGTATTTTCCGCACCCAATTGATCTGAACGTAGTTGAAAATGGTCAGGCCTATCCGCTTAAATTTGATCTGGATGTCTTTGACAAAACGGACAAATTCCCGGACCTGCCAATAGACGACACGCTAGGGTATTCTGGTCTGCGCCTACGCGCCGAGCTGGAAAAACCGGGAATCTATCAGGAGTTTGCCGTTTTTCAGGGGGCGAGCTATTTCCGAGCGATTGGCACAGATAATATTTACGGGCTGTCAGCACGTGGTTTAGCTGTTGATATTGCGGAACCCACAGGCGAGGAATTTCCCGATTTTGTTGCCTTTTGGTTGGAAAAACCGCAACCGGGCACCACGAACCAAGTTCTCCATGCCCTCTTAGACAGCCCTTCCTGTTCCGGCGCCTATCGGTTTGTTATTCAGCATGGGCAGCCTTTGAAAATGGATATTGAGGCTACGATCTATCCACGTGAAGAGATGAACCATGTCGGCATCGCCCCGCTGACATCGATGTTTCAGTTCGATGAAACAAACCGCGACAGGTTTTCGGATTTCCGGCCGGCGGTGCATGACTCAGATGGTTTGCTGATCCGAAACGGTGGCGGTGAGACGCTGTGGCGACCTCTGGCCAATCCACGTGACCTTCAAATCAGCGCCTTTCTGGACAACGACCCCAAGGGGTTCGGTTTGATGCAACGGGCACGCCGGTTTGGTGACTTCGCAGATCTCCAGGCACATTATCACCGTCGCCCATCTGTTTGGGTCGAACCCGGCGAAGGCTGGGGCCGCGGCGCAGTGACCTTGGTTGAAATCCCGACCGAGCGCGAAATTTACGACAATATTGTCGCCTACTGGCGCCCTTCAGAACCGCTAGCTGCAGGCGGCGAACATCAACTGACTTACAGTCTGACTTGGGGGGACGACGACAATTACGGCGACGGATTGCGTGTACTGAACACCCGGATCGGCAAAGCTTTTGAAGATGGCATCATTATCGCCATCGATTTCGAAAACGGACCGAATGTTCCGACGGATCTGGATCTGATTGATAAGCAAATTCGGGCAAGCAACGGCGAGGTTTCCAAGGGTATCCTACAGCGCAATCCCGAAACCGGTGGGCCCAGACTTGCATTCAAATTTCACCCCGGTGACGCTGGATTGATTGAGTTTCGGGCCGAGTTGCGCCTTGGTGGCAAACCGTTAAGCGAAACCTGGCTGTATCGGTGGACTGCATGACCGAATATGCCGCCCAAATAATGCCCGAACGATCACCATTGGCGCTCGTCGCGCAGAATTTTGGCGACCGGCCGGTGCCTCGGCGGCAGTTTCGAATGTCTGTTGCAGACCGCCTCTGGCGCTTTGTTGCGTTTGCGCCGGGTGTTGCAGTGACTACTTTGCTTGTTATGGGGTTCATACATTGGTTCCAGACAGGTGGCGTGACGCTCGTTGAAGGATCGGCCATTGCGCTGATCGGCATTACTTTTATCTGGGTTTCGCTATCGGTTAGTTCGGTTCTGGTTGGCTTGTTGCGTATGGCGATCGCACCCGTCAAACGACACGAAACTCGCGATAATGGGGGCGCTCAAAACATCGCGCTGTTGATCCCGGTCTACAATGAACGTCCTGCCGATGTGTTCGGCAATGTGCAGGCGATGCTCAAAGCACTGGCAGAACGTAAAGGCGTGGATCGCTATTCCGCCTTTATCCTTAGCGATAGTTTTGATTCCGAGGTAATTGAACAAGAAGAGCGGGCATTTATGGCGCTGCAGACCCGCTGTCCTGCAGACGTGAACGTGTATTATCGCCGACGCTCAAGAAATACAGACAAAAAGGTCGGAAACCTCTCGGATTGGCTCGAAAACTGGGGCGGGGCTTATGAGGCCATGCTTGTTCTGGACGCCGATAGCCTAATGAGTGGCACAGCAATCCGACACCTGAGCCGCGCGTTGGCTCAGGATCCTGATGCGGGGTTGATCCAGAGCTTTCCGGTCGTCTTCGGAGCCGAAACCCTGTTCGGGCGCATCCAGCAGTTTTCTAACACGATCTACGGCTGGCTCTTGGCCGAAGGCCTGTCGGTCTGGTCACAACGCGAGGGAAACTACTGGGGACACAACGCCATCATCCGGACGCGCGCCTTTGCTGAAAGTGCACGATTGCCCTATTTGAAAAGCTGGCGCGGACATGAAAAACTCATCCTTAGCCATGATTTCGTCGAAGCCGGGATGCTGCGCCGAGCTGGTTGGACTGTGCGTTTTCTTCCGCATTCTGGCGGCAGTTTTGAAGAGGCGCCGCAGACTCTTATTGACTATGTGCTGCGCGATCGACGCTGGTGTCAGGGGAACTTGCAGCATTTACGCCTATTGACCGCCAGAGGTTTCCATCCCGTGTCTCGCTATCACTTGTTTCAGGGCGCAGCGGCGTTTTTGCTGTCACCCGCTTGGTTGGCACTGATCATTATCTGGACAGTGATCGGCGCTGCCGAACCAAATGAAGCGCATAACTATTTCAACGCGTCACACCCATTGCACCCGATTTGGCCTGATAAAATGCAGATGGAAAGCTGGGTGTATCTGGCAATTGTCTATTCAATGCTTCTTTTGCCCAAAGTTATCGGGATGGTCGCACTGAGCTGCCGTCGACGCGTCCGACAAGCCTATGGTGGTCTACGCCCATTTGTCGCCAGCGTGTTGTTCGAGATCATGTGTTCGATCCTTTATGCGCCAATCCTCATGATCCAGCAGACGATTGCCGTTGCTCGAGCTTTGATGGGCATTGGCGGTACGTGGATGCCACAAGTGCGGAACAACCGCGGCTACAGTTGGCGGGCGATGTTTCGTTTTCACATCCTAGAAACATTGCTGGGGGTTGGCTTGGTCTATGGAATGTGGGCGGACATGGTATCGCTTTGGTTGATGCCCGTTGCCGCAAGCCTCGTTTTTGCGGCCCCCCTGTCCAAACTAAGCTCGTGGCGGGTCAAGGATGGGCGGTTCCAGATGATGCGGTTGGACACCCCCCATAGCTTGCGTGAACCTCGTATCGTTAAGGCCGCACGTGCGGAACACGCAGCATTTACAGCCTATTTGGAGCACCAACCGTTGGCAACGGCCGCAGAGTAGCAGGGCTTTCTTTGCCTCTCTAAAGTGGGCTTTGCTAAGGGTCGAACATCCACGAGGATCGGCCAGTAATGCGCTTCCAAAATGTATTCTCATACTTGTTCAGTAAATTATGCAGAGACAATTCCAATTCTTTGGAACTCTGAGCCAGCGTTATGAAACCGGGTGCAGTTTTTTAGACTCAGCATCAGAGATGTCGCGAAGTATTGGATGTTTTTGACAACCAAGCCATGCTCGACCACCAGTTAGAAGGGCTTGTGAAACTGAGCGGTTTGACGCGCTGTTGCATTGTTTGTGACCGCGCCAATTACGGAATTCCACATGGGTCTTAGCAAGCTTGAACAGTCTCCTGAGAAGAGAACGCCCTGATTCTGAATGATGTTTCACTGCGACAAGCCTCAAGACCTCCAAGCTCTCTGCCGCCGACTTTCAAAGATTGCGCGCAAACAATTGTCAGGCAAGTGCTTAAGCAAGATTTAACCAATAAAATGAGCCGCCTGGAACGAAATCCTGCTTGATTTTTACATCGATGCCAGCGAGGCGAACAAGCAAGATCAAATCCAAATTCAAATAGGCTCACTTAAAAAAAACGAGTAAAGTGATAGGCGTCGCGTTGATACTTTGTTTCTTTTCATTGACTTCGCGGTCACACTAAACCGACAACTGAACAACACGTAGCAATCGACATATACATGCGATAGCATCGTAAAAGTTGTTGGTTTAACAGTTGTTTTTCCAACTGCCGAGGCCACTTGAGTATTCCGCTTGAAAAGCATTTTGCAACCGGTTGCAGAAAATCGTTGACCTGCGGGAACCTTTGAGCCACTTTAGCCATCGACCGGAATCGCAAATCAGCAGCGAATCTTGGCTCAAAGGGAGGGACAGTTGGTGCAATTCGCATTGAACCACATGACTGTAAGACGCAAATCTTGCTCTGCAATGATCGACATTGCGCGAGATATAGGTTGTGTTGGAGTCGAGTTGCGCAATGACGTTTCTTACCCTTTGTTTGACGGCGACTCAGCTCAAAACAAAGGAGTGCAGGTCCAAAAAAGTGGCCTTCGCATTCTGGCTTTGGCCGAAGTTTCCAGTTTCAATGATTGGACTGACGAACGTGCCGCTGCAACAGCTGCTCTAATTGAACTTGCGGTTGGATGTGGTGCCGAAGCCATCGCGTTGATCCCTCGCAACGACGGAAAACGTCTCGATAAACTGGACCGTTTAAACGATCTTAAGTTGGCTCTTGATGCTTTGAAGCCAATGCTCAAGCAGAGTGGTATATTCGGCTTCATAGAGCCCTTGGGATTTGAAACGTCTAATTTACGGCTCAAATCCGAAGCTGTGGCAGCTATAAATGCCGTTGATGGCCGCGAGACTTTCAGGCTTGTACACGACACCTTTCATCATACGCTTGCCGGAGAATGCGACCTGTTTCCCGACCACACGGGAATCGTCCATGTTTCGGGCGTTGCGAACGCGGAGCTTTCTTTTGATCGCATGCAAGACCAAGATCGTTTCCTGGTAGATGCCAATGATCGCCTCGACAACATCACACAGCTCAAGCAGCTAAGGCTTCAAGGATACTCCGGACCAGTGTCATTTGAAGCTTTTGCACCGGAAATTCACAGCATCACCGACCCGACAGCTATGCTGTTAAGGTCAATTCAATTCATCGACGAACACTTACGAGCTACTGCAGCATAATGAGTGATAGCCGATGATCTCACAGCCCCTGATAAAGCAAATTTGGGGGTCCGGTTGTAAAATTTCGGTGTACCGGCACCATTCTTGGGAGGAAACCTAATGAAGAAAACTCTTGTAGCCCTCGGGCTGACGACACTGATGTCAACCACTGCAATGGCGCAGGAAATCGGCGCAACGTTCTCGCGTTTTGACGACAACTGGCTGACGGTATTGCGGAACGGCATGGTGGAGTATGCGGGAGGCATTGATGGCCTTTCGTATCAACAAGAAGACGCAACCGACGACGTTGCGAAACAGATCGACCAAGTTAAGAACTTCGTAGCTTCTGGTGTCGATGCGATCATCGTGAACATCGTTGACACCTCGGCAGGTGCTGCCATTACCGCAGCGGCTGGCAACGTGCCTCTGGTCTACGTCAACCGTGAACCAGACAACGTAAATGAACTGCCACCTACGCAGGCGTTTGTTGCGTCGAACGAAATCGAATCCGGCACACTGTCGGCCTTCGAAGTCTGCAAAAACCTTCGTGCAGCGGGCAAAGCCGGTGGCGCACGCGGTTATCTGATGAACGGTCAGCTGTCGAACCAGGCCGCTGTGCAGCGTTCCAAAGACGTGCATGACGTGATTGGCATGGATATGTGTAGCTTCATGACGCTGATCGATGAGCAGCCTGCAAACTGGTCGCGCGATGAAGCACAAGACCTTATGACCAACTGGATGTCGTCGGGTGAACCGTTTGACTTCGTTCTGGCCAACAATGACGAAATGGCCATTGGTGCGATCCAAGCGATGAAAGCGTCTGGCATGGACATGTCAACTGTTCAGGTCGGTGGCGTTGACGCGTCGCAGGATGCTCTGGTTGTGATGGGCGCTGGTGACTACGACGTAACAGTGTTCCAGGACTCTGTAGGTCAGGGAACAGGCTCGATCGATGCGGCGCTCAAACTGGCTGCTGGCGAAAAAGTTGATCAGAAAGTCTACATCCCATTCAAGCTGGTCACGCCTGAAAACATGGGCGATTTCCTTAGCAAGAACTGAGTTTTCGAACTCGCAAAACTTGGGCAGCATCCGACTGGTGCTGCC
>NZ_JBDVNC010000023.1:0-3850 GCF_039969785.1 Shimia sp.
TGGTCGAGGGCAACTTGATTAAGATGGTTTCGACCGAGGCTATCGATGCGGGGAATGCAACCGTCATTGACGGCGGTGGGCGCACTCTGACACCCGGGTTCATCGACAACCACGTGCACCTTCAGTTGCCGGGGCCGACACTTCCGTCGATGGAGGCGAACAGCACCTGGGAAGACCTTGCGATTTCGGGTGTCGCCGCTGCGGAAATGTATCTCATGCAGGGCTTCACGACTGTGCGCGATGCCGGCGGTGCCAACGCTGGCCTTCAACGTGCGATCAATGCCGGAACGATTGTGGGGCCGCGGGTGTATCCGTCGGCCGCATTTATCGGCACACGCGGAGGTCATGCCGATTTCGCGAACTATACTGCCCCGGTCGGCGCACCCTCCAATTTCAGCCGCCTGAACATGGCGCAGGAAGCTGACAGTGTTGCGGATGTGCAGAAGTTCGGGCGCAACAACTTCCGTATGGGGGCGAGCCAGCTGAAATTCATGCAATCGGGTGGCGTTGTTTCAGCCTTTGATCCATGGCAGCTGGTTGCCGGGTCGCCAGCCGAAATCGAAGCCGCCGTTCAAGTTGCCAATGAATATGGTAGCTACGTAATGGCACACTCCTACCGCAAAGAGGCAATCATGAATGCCTTGAACGCAGGCGTTCGTTCCATCGAGCACGGCTTCATGTTCGATTGCGAGATATCTGCGCTGATGGAGGAAAAAGGCGCCTACATCACGACTAACCTGACAGCATTTGATCCGGGTCTTCTGGATATCCCTGCGGTTAAGGATGTTCCGGCAAGTCTGGCAAAGGCGAAATCTGCAAGCGCTGCATTCACAGACTACATCGACAACATGCTCGAATGTCCCGCCAAGCGCGGCCATCACACGGATTGTGTGGGCAGCGCGGATGCCTGCAACATCCAAATCGCCTATGAGAAAAAGCTAGCAAATGATTTCTTCGGAGCGCACACCTCTCTTGTTGCAATGACGTCGGTCGGTGGTGAGATCGCGGCGATGACCGGCGATTTCATGAACCCATATCCTGAGGGTAAGCTCGGAGTGATCGAAGTGGGTGCTTACGCCGATATCTTGTTGATAGACGGCAATCCGCTGGAAGATTTCTCGGTCGTTGGCACGGGCGATAAGTGGTTTGGAGCCGATAAGCGCCCCGACAGCCCGGAAACCATTCGCCTCATCATGAAAGATGGCGTGATCTACAAAAATACTCTGAATTGAGTATTTCGCAGGGCGGTTTATTTACCTCGGCCGCCCTGCAACCAAATAGTTGCTTTGCGAAGTTTCTTAGTCGGCTTATCTTTCAATACATTAGAGCTAGAAAAAAATGGAGACTATGATGAGGGCCCTTATATCTGCCATCGCGATGACGGCTGTTTTGGTTTGTAGCGCCCAAGCCGATGTAAACAGTAAAACCTGGCCTGCCTCAGATGAGGCTGCACAGTTCGTCAAAGACACAATTGTGATCGGGATGCTCGCCAGCCCTTACGGGACTGGCTGGACCGAAAACAAGCAACTGCAGGATTACTTTCAACTTGCACGGGATAACGGCATCACAGGCCACGAGATGACACTGGCCGCTGCCGATATGTCCTTTGAAACCCTACTGGAACAGCATTCGCGTTTCCGCGCCGCGATGGCAGAGCAGCCGGACAAGTTTGTGATCGTCCAGAACACGCGTGACATTGAAGCCGCGCATCTTCATGGCAAGACCGCCGTTATCTGGAACAGCCAGACTGCGACGATCCTGAACGGAGATTTGCGAAAGATGGCCCTGCTCAAGGATATGGGCGTCAAGAGCATCATTCTGGCGTATAACGATATTTTCCGCACCGGATCGGGACAGCTTGCCGCCTATAATGGGCGGGACATCGGGCTCACTCCATGGGGAGAAGCCGTGATTGATGAAATGGTGCGCTACGGTATTCTTCTAGATCTGAGCCACACAGGGTCTAAGACGGCCAATGATGCCATGGCCTATATGGAATCAACCTATCCCGGTATTCCGTTTGTCTACACGCATTCGGTGCCTGCCGGTCTCTACAAAAACGAGGCTGACGCGACACCGCGCGGGTGCTATCGCGCCATTCCAGACGATGAGGCGCTGCGGGCCGCTAAGTCAGGTGGCTATGTCTCACCCACGTTCACGGAATGGATGTTGGATGGCATCTGGCCTGACGACATTTCCCCCAAGCAGGCGGCTGACATGATCGACTACTATGTCAAACTGGTCGGTGTGGATCATGTTGGTATTGCAACTGACGACATGTTCTCGACTGATCTGGTCGTCGATTTCGCAAAAGCAAATGCGACGATGTACGATGACGGCGGATATATGATTAATGCGTTTAATAAAGGCGCAACTGGCAGTGGCGAGCTGGCAAAAATTTTGGCGGCCATTACAGATGATCTTTGGGCGCGTGGTTATTCGAATGAAGATCTGGCCAAGATTTATGGTGGCAACAAGATGCGCGTCTACGCTCAGGTTTGGGAAGGAATTTCACCTGACCAATTTGACGCTGACTATCCAGCCCGCCTGCAGATGCGACAGCAACTTCGCGATCATTTCTATTCGCGTTGACCGCTATGGAACACTTCAGAGGGCCCGTTTTGTCGAAGACATTTTTTCCGTCAGTAAGATTCAAAGCAGCGACTTTAGTGCACTTGATGTGTGCGATGTCTTTCACCTGCTTCTTCCTTTCCTCAGGCCTGGTCAGGGCCCAGGGGCTCTCCGGGCCGTCCTCGGTACAAGCTGATCTTGAGCCGGGCGATGGGCTGACGGACCCTCAGTTTCGCTCAGATTTTCCACGCAATATCGCGCCGGGATGGTTTGCATGGAAAGACGGTCTTGCCGACAATGGTTTTTCCTTCAATCTGGATTATATTTCGCTGGGCCAATGGTCGAACTCTGATCTCGGTGCGGGAGAAGCCGGAGGTGGTATTGCCCGGTTTTACGGGAACTGGCAGGCCACAGATAACGGGTCGTTGACTTTCAAAGTTGAGAACCGGCATGCCTATGGCGCAGTCGCTCCGCAATTCTTGGGTTTGGATGGCGGCGCCATTTCAATCACCGGCACTGCATTCAACGACAACGGAACGATGCTGACGAACCTGTACTGGACGCAGCGCGCGGAAAACGGGTCGTGGACATTGCAGTTTGGCCAGATAGACGTGACAGATTTTGTTGATATCTATGGCTTGGTCAGCCCCTACACAGGCTTTCAAAACCTTGCTTTCAATACCAACCCGACGATCAACGCGCCTAATCCGGGCCTCGGGATTGCGGGCGGACTAAAGCTGGGATCAAATTTTTATGCCGTCGGTAGTATCGCAGATGCAAACGCAGATCCGACGTCTCCGGATTTGGACGTGTTCAGCGACGGAGAATTGTTCAAGAGCTTGGAATTTGGCTACACGAGCGGCTTTGATCGCTTGTATTTCGACAATGTGCACCTGACGCTATGGCACTCGGATGCGGCAGGAAACGGCGGTCGCGCCGAAGACTACGGCGCCGCATTTTCAGCATCGTGGTTCATCGACAATCAATGGATGCCGTTTGTGCGTGCAGGCACGTCCAAAGGGACCGCTGCGTTATACGAAAACTCTATTTCTGTGGGGCTAGGGTATTATGGCCGCGAAACAGATCTTGCTGGTCTTGGCCTGAACTGGGCCGAAGCCAATGGTGTTCCCGGCAGTCAAAACACAATTGAGGCGTTCTACCGGTTTTCGATTTCTCCAAATCTCCAAATAACACCGTCCATTCAATACATTGACAATCCACTGCTCAATCCGGGCCAAAGCAGCATCGCATTGTTTGGGTTGCGTGCGCGGATTGTATT
>NZ_JBDVNC010000024.1:0-26549 GCF_039969785.1 Shimia sp.
TCAGGAGCGCAGCGTTTCCCGAAGATGCCATTTCAAGCTTAACCGCACCACTGCTCTCGCTGAGTGGCGTGGTCTTTGCGCGGCATAAGGGGCAGCGATGCTGGCCTAGTAGAGACTGGTGCGAATTTGTCTGACACCACCGCTATACTTTTTGAGTGAATTTAGGGATGGTTTCAATTTCTGATGTTTGGCGAAAGCCAATCAAGCATAGAGATTTTCCCAATTCGTAAAAGGATTGGGGAGGGAGAGACCGCCTCACAAGTTTAATCTGACAGTATCCAGCTGCGACAGCAATCAAGAAAAATACAAAGGCAGTATCTTGTATCATTTTCGGTCGGCCAAAAAGTGAGTTCCTGTATGTAAAGAGGGCGGCTGAATATGAATTGAGCCGTCCTCCAAATGTATATATGAGCGCGCTTTACTCGATCACAGTGCGCCCAATTTCAGCCTGGAATGACTCGGAATGCGATTGCGCCGAAGAATTGTCACGCGTTCCCGGAAGAACTTCGAACAATGGGTCAAAGTCGACCATAGCGGTAGCTAGAACACCAAGAATACCAATGTCCCCTTCGAAGGTCGCTGTACCGTCGGCAAACTGAGCTTCCAGTTCTTTCTCGCCTGCCATAACGGTTTCAAGGTCGGTGCGATTGATCGTCATCGACAGGTCTGGATCGTCATGTTGATAGCCCTCGACATTGGTCAGGGTCGAATTGGACAGCTCGATCAGGAACTTTTCACCGTTGTCAGGTGTGCTCAAGTTGATCTTGTACTGATGCCCGGCAACCTTGCGTCCATCCATCTTGATGGCGAGGAAATTCAGGAAGAGTTCGGTCGACATTGCCCGAATAACATCTGGGCTGGATGTGTCGGCACTTTCACCCTCGGGAACGCCGGATCGAAGTTCGAAAGCTCCCGACAGGAATGAGTTTCGCAGGCCCGGGTTTTCTTGTTGATAGCCAATCTGCTCGTACACATCTGCTAACAACTGGCGCGCAGGCTGGTTCTGAGGCTCGGCCTGAACCAGTTTGTTCAGGACTTCGCTGGCCATCATGTAGTCACCGGCTTCGTGCAATTCCAACCCCTTGTTAATGATCGCTTCGGACCCGCCCATCATCTGGACATAAAGCGGCGCCGAATCTTCAGGCGAATGCGGGATAAGGGTGGCAGGGTTACAGTCCCAGAAACCAAGGTAGCGTTGGATGACGCCACGGCTGTTGTGCTCTGGAGAGCCATGATAACCGCGCGTATGCCAAGTCTGTTGCAGGCTTTCGGGCAGCTCGTAAACGTTTTGGATCTGGTTGATGGTCACGCCCTGGTTCGCATGGTGCAAAACCTGATTGTTCATATGCGCGTAGAGATCGCGTTGATCGCGCAGCACCTGCTGGATGCGGTCATTTCCCCAACGTGGCCAGTGGTGCGAATAGAACATGACCTCCGCTTCCTGGCCGTACAACATCAACGCATGCGAGATGTATGTCGCCCAACGCAAGGGGTTGCGTACAGGCGCACCGCGCAAGGTATAAATATTGTGCAAGGTTGCTGTGACGTTTTCCGCCATCCACAGCGTCTTGGTTTCGGGGAAATAGGTATTCATGTTCGACGGAGCTTCGGTGCCTGGCGTGTTTTGGAAGATCATCCGAACGCCGTCGACGACGATGTCTTCGACGTCGTCTTCAATAATGCGGGTTGGCGCGATCAGGCCAACTTGCCCCGCTGAGACACCCTGTCCGAGCCCCTGACTGACAAACCCGTGCGGACTGGTGGGCAGTAACAGACCATATTGATAGAACAACCGCCGGTTCATCGCGTTGCCAGCGTAAACGTTTTCCGAGATTGTATGTTCCATAAAGTCGCGCGGTGCGATGATCTCGACTTTGCCAGCGCGCACATCATCCTCATCAACGACGCCGCGAACACCACCCCAATGATCGGTGTGTGAATGAGAGTAAATCACAGCAGTCACCGGACGGCCCTCTCCGACATGCTCTTGGAAAAACTCAAGCGCAGCTCGCGCTGGCTCTGCCGAAATCAGCGGGTCGATCACGATCCAGCCAGTCTCACCTCGGACGAATGATATATCCGAAAGGTCAAACCCGCGGACTTGATAGAAACCAGGTCGAACTTCGTAGACCCCGTAGTTCTGGTTGAGACGCGCAATGCGTTGCAACGAAGGGTGAATGCTGTCGAAATCTTCGTCAGTGTCCAGAAAATCAAAGCGCTCTTTATCCCAAGCGACATGTCCAGCATCGGCCATGATCTGCTTTTTGGGCATCTCGGCGATCAATCCGCGTTTCTGTTCATCGAAATCCAGCGTGTCGGAAAACGGCAGGTCGCTGCGTGCTTTGTCGAGCACCGCTTTTGTATGTGCAGATGGTGCTTTTCCTTTGGGGTGAAAGTGACCTTCAAGCGGTGTTGCTTCTTGAGCATGAGCAACAGCGTCGTCCAGAAGCACATGACTTGCCACAGCAAATGCGGCGCCAGCGGTTGGGAGGGTTTTCAGAAAGTTGCGTCGTGTCGTCATTTTTTATCTCCTTGTGATGAAACTGATAAGGTTCGGAATCGACTTAGTTCGTTGGGAAAGATCGAACCCCATAACCAAAGTGAGAACTTGGAACTTCAATGCCTTTGACCGGCGTCGAACGTGTCTAAATCACCATTTCTGTGCAGTGTTTCATGAACGTATGGCCAGATTTCTTTTGGGATGGCCTCATGCAGCTGATCCTGAATGCTCAGCAATTCTGACCGCTTGGCGTGCCATTCTTTGTCGAACTCCGAAGCTAATGGCCGCAACGCGTTGTTTGGTGCGTTTGGTTCACGTAAAAGCCGGATAAATTCGGCTTCCAACATGCTTTGCATGACATTCAGAACAAGCGCCTTGGCATGGATTTTACGCGCGATGGCTGTTAATTCCGGAGAGTTTTCGTCGCTCATGCGCCCCAGTGCGGCCTCAAGCCTTTCAGACAATTTTTCAACTTCCTCAACCGGGTAACTCCGGGCGAAACCCAGAATTGTCATGATTGAGCTTACCGCAACACTGACCAAATCCGGATACTGACAAGGTGTGGTGGTACCGGGTATCCCTGAAGAATAAGACGTTGTTTTGTCGTTGGGTTCCTGCCCGTTAACCTTCCTAGGCAAGCTTCCTTTGCGAAACGTCTCTGTCACGTTCTCATCCTTTGCTGCTCCAGACTTGTGAACGACCAGGTGAAGACATACTGGTTCGTCACATTATCGTTTGAGCCTGTTGTGGTGACCGTAGCCCGTGGGGCGCAATGCAAATTGCTCTCCAGATGTATTCTTGCAGATTTTTTGGACGGCAGCGTCTGCTCCCTCAGATGGCAGACGTGGCGATATCAATTATGACGTCTCACAGCATTGTTCGTCGCATCGGCCAGACAGTCTGCCTTGCAAACCCATCTTCCTTGCTGATCGGGAAACCCAAGAGTAAGCTGTTTGCCTGAAACCACGATATTGGGTGGGAATACTGACTGTGCAATCAAAGCAACTTTCCGCTGCGCAAAAGAAAATCCTAACGCGCGATGGGTGGCTTTCGCTGCAAAGCCTGAATTTTCAGGATTCGTTTTTGGCACTTGGTACGGTCAAGCAGTTCGAAGCCGGGTACTGCCTCTATGCTTTGGACAGTCAGGTGTCACATGTCTACGGTCTCATTGACGGGCAAATTGACGTGCATCTGCTTTCGTCGACATTCGAAGAGATTGCCTTTCCGTCAACAGGGCGTGGCAAGTGGTACAGCTTTAGTGATGCTATTACAGGAGATCGGACCGCAGGAACCGCAATTCTAAAGACCCATTCCACGATGTTTTGCGTCCCAAGGGCAAAACTCCTTACATTTTTGGACGACGACCCAATTCGTTACAGAGCCATTATTTCTCACGACAATACTTTGCGGAGGCACATTCAGAGAGTTCTTATGGATGCTCTTACCGGATCTGAGGTTGAGCGCGTCGTGATCCGGTTGCAGGCACTTGTAGACGGTCAAAACACCGATGTTGGAACGAGCCTGAAGCTTACACAAACCGAGTTGGCCGCGATGGCAGGTGTATCGTTACCGACGGTTCAGCGAACATTTCGATTGTTAAAGAAATTTGAGGCGGTGGAAACTGCCTATGGTGAAATTCAAATCACTGATCGTGAGAAGCTATCCCAATTGCAGGATAACTTGGAGCAATCGAAGGGCTGAAGAACTCTTCTAGGCAGTATCAAAAACTCGTGTTTACCAAGCGACAGATGTCATGGAATTGCTTTGACAGCCATTTCTACGGAATGCACGCCTGTTCCAACGAATACTCCGGCGAGCAATAGTCCGACGAAAGCATTTATCACAGCTAGAGCTCTACTAGACGGCCGCGATGGCCTGAGGTCGCCATACCCCACAGTCGTTGCGTTAATAAAGGCGTGGTAAAGTGATGTGCCCAAGGGCCAGCCTTCGATTCTGCCAATCGTTAAACCTAACACGCATATGGTCGCTCCGAGAAACAAGAGAATTGGCGCCAAATGTGCCAAATCGTCAACGAATACCCGTATGAAAACAATGGAGAATGCCATGCGCTAAATCGTATCCATTGTTATTGAAGTCCCGGTTCCATCCGTCATCATTGCGAGAACACCAGGACTTTGATCGGTAGTATTAGTGACTGAATTCTCAAAACCAATGCATTGGCAATACCCATGCCATCGACCAAACGGGTCACAAATGCGCTGAATCCAGTAATCTCGCCGGCCTCGATCTGGGCGCTTCGGTCCCTGTAAGCGACCCCAAGGCAAGCGCTACCAGGTGTGATCCCGTCAAGGTGGCCGGGGAACACTGGTTCAAGTGTGGCCAGAATGGTGCCCGGTTGGGCCCTGTCGCGAATATCAATCAGCTGGTCTGTTGGTCGAATTTGCCCCGAAGCAATGGCATCCTGAACTTCTGTGATAATCATTGGAAACACGGTCAAAGCTTCGGATGCACAAGTAATTTCGGTCAGCATGCCGACCTTTAAAACCGGCGCCGACATTTGACCAAAACCTGCCTGAAAACGGTTTCGCCCCGACGCTGATGGGACAAGAATTCCAGCAGGGCGCAAAATCGGGTTTACGATATCACCGGCCTTAAGCTTGAATTGCTTCACTGTACCGTCAACCCCGGCAAAAACCGTGGATTTGGCGATTTCATTATTGGCCTCCGCTAGAATAGCTATTGCGCTGTTCCTTTGGGCGGGCAGGACTGTGCTGGAACGTGTTCGGACAGTTTGCAGAACGGCCACTGCCGCATCATATTGGCTTGTGCTTACTAACAGTGCAGTTCGCAAACGCTCAAGGTCCTGTTCTGAAACAACTGTAGAATTTCGTTCGGCAATCTGAAGCCGACGGTCCAATTCTGACTGAGCTTGCGTGACGGTGGCTCTCGCAGCGGATAGGGAGGCTTCGGCAACCAATTTTTCCGCATCGGCCATCAATAAGAGCGCGCTTATTTCGTCAATGCGCCGTTGTGCCGTTTCAGCACTCGCCTCTTGGCGAGTGGTATCCAGTCGGAAAATCGGCTTACCAGCGCTGACTTGCTCGTTGTTTTTAACGTATACCTCGGCGACGCGGCCGGGGCGGTCTGAAAGGATAGTCACAGTACGAAAGAGCGACGTCACATTGGTTGCTGTCGGATGATTATAAAATATGACCGCGATCAAAGTAATCGCAATCAAAGCACAAGCGGTAATACCCCAGCGGAGCTCATACCAGACAGTAAACAAGTTGATCTCGATCCCAATCCGCTTGCCCTGTCTGTACCTTCTAAACAGGTAATCAGGTAGGATGGTGATCAAAGCGCTAAAAAGAAGCTCAATCATGTGAATCCTCCTTTTGCGCAGAATGCGAGCGGCTTTGCTCCCACGACTTGAAAGGTGCGATCACTTCGTTGATCGGTATGGCCGCCAAAAGAAGTGCCGCCACCCAATAGATATTGTTCATTGAGAATAACGACAGCAGTCCCAAAAGTCCGATAATCTGCAACTGTACCTTGTTCGCGCCACCAGCCATGCGGTCAGGAATGGACTGGATTGTGAAGTAAATCGCACCAAAAGACAGAACCAGAACAATCAAAAAAACAGCGACAACAATTTGAAAAACGTCAGTCTCGCCCGGCCCTGTAACAAAAAACGGCAGTTGTTCGATTTGCTCTGGTGTCATTGTTCCCTCGTTGAATGAATACGATAGTTGGTTCCATTAAGGTCACTAATTTCCCTTTTGTTCAAGCATTTCGGACGGGATTAAGTGAAAGGAACCAAGCTTACTCACTTTTTGGTGTGCCCCCGGGCAAGCGAAACGGTCACGTCAAAACCTGGATTTGCGTTCTTCAGTTGGACGTCCCCGTCGTGCATTCGTGCCACCGCAGCCACAAGAGCAAGACCCAAACCCGAACCGGGATTTGACCTGCTGACATCAAGTGTTTGGAAGGGACGAGTCGCGTTTTGGATAAATGCGTTTGGCATCCCCGGCCCCTTGTCAGATATCACCAATTCAAGGCTCTCAGGGTGATCATATAGTTTTACAACGATCTCACTATTATTCGGTGAATGTCGAAGTGCATTCTCCAAAAGGTTGGAAAGAACCTGCATCAAAAGCGCACGGTGGCCCTCTATCGGCTCGGCCGCGCCAACCGCATGAACGTTTATGTCTCGTTCGTCTCCGATTGGTGCATAAAGTTCAACAGCATCACTCACCAATGCATCCACATCCACGATGTCAAAATCTGATTTGGGTAGTCGTGCCTCAGCCCGAGCGATTTCAGTCAGGTTGGCAAAAACCCGCAACAGGTGATCCACTTCCTCAAGCGCCCTTTTACCTGCTTTGTCCCGTTGCTCCTGATCGGCGTTGTCCAGAACCAGCGTATCCAAATGTGTGCGCAAACGGGTCAACGGGCTACGCAGGTCATGCGCCAGACTATTGGTCGTAAGCTGCAAATTTTTGACCAACTCTTCTATCCGTTCGAGCATGTCGTTCAGCGTGATAGCCAAGCGATCAAATTCATCCCCTGTACCGCGCACCGGAATACGTCGCGCAAAATCACCTGAAACAATAGTATCAGCTGTGTCTGAAATTTCCGAAATCCTACTAAAGATAAGTCGGGTCAAAAGCCAACTGGTGATTGAACTTAGTACAAAGGCGGCTATCAAAGCCCACCCTGCAGATTGTACGAGTATTCGGTCAAATTTTTGTCGTCCAGATGCGTCTCGCCCGACCAAAAGCCTAGCATTGTTTTCAAAACTGATTGAAACGGCTGAAATGGGTACGCGTTCGTCGCTGTCGGTTCGGACTAGCTCAAGTTCGACCCAACCTCCGCCGGGTTTGATGGAGGACGGCCATACCCCAAGGTTTCCGGATATCGAGCGCCCTCGGTGGTCGGTCAAAAGATAGATTGCATCCTGCTTAGTCGAACTCAGAACACGGCGGTCAATTGCTGCTGCCAAACCTGGCAATCCGAGCCTTTCGTAGTCGTCCGCAAGACCGGCAATTTCGGCCTCAACGACACTTCGCGTTTCCTGTTCGATAATCACGTTCGTGGTCACATAAACAACGCTCAGGACCAGAACCGTAACGACGCTGCTTAGCAGAATACTAGCGAAGATTAGCCGGGTTCTGGCATTGCGTAGCATTCCGATTAATCCGCATCCGACATGATGTAACCCGCGCTGCGTACCGTCTTAATCATTTGAAATTCACCTGGAGCATCGAGTTCGCGTCGCAACTTGCTGATATGAACATCAATGATGTTTGTGTGTGGGTCAAAGCTGTAATCCCAGATGCCTTCTAACAACATCGTTCGAGTAATGACCCTGTTCACGCGCCGCAAAAAGTATTCCAGAATTTGAAATTCTCGTGGGGTCAAAACAAGTGCGCGGCCCGCTCTGGTGACACTGCGTCGCTCCAGGTCCATGACAAGATCGGCACAGGACAGCATCCGGTTATCCGATTGATCCTGTGGCCGGCGCATCAGCGCTTCTATCCGAGCGTCCAATTCTTGAAAGGAAAACGGTTTAACGAGATAATCATCGGCCCCAGCTCGTAACCCTCGAACCCTTTCGTCAACTGCGCTCATGGCAGTCAGCATCAGTATCGGTGTGTTGATGCCTGCCGCTCTAACCGATTGCACCAGAGACAGCCCATCCAATTCTGGTAGCATTCGGTCCAATACCAGCGCGTCCAGAGCACCGTTCGTTGCCAGATAAAGGCCATCGCGACCATTGGTTGCCGTTTCAACGACATACCCTTGCGCTTCAAATCCTTTGGTTATGAAATCAAGAGTTTCCAGGTCATCTTCGACTACAAGAATTCTTCGACTCATGAGCAAGCATCCCTTCGTCGTTCAAGCTACACGCATTGTAAACAAATTTGAAATTGGACAATCAAAAGCCACCGGGACCAATTGATGCCCGGTGACTTCGGCGGTGCGATCCTTTTCTGATCGCACCGCTAACCGATTTTCATCCCCTCCCAAAAAGTGGAACCGGTTAGCTTGATTGGTTAGACTATCTTGACGGCGACGAACAATGACTGCCCACCGCGATTGATCAAGACAAGCGCCGGATCGGTCTTTTCGTCCTGCAAGGCTTCTTGCAAAGTCTGAAGTGTATCGACGCGTCTATCGCCAAGCTTTACAATCACATCACCATTTTTCAGCCCTGCTTTTGCTGCTGGTCCGTTTGAGGCAACGGACATGATGACCATGCCAGTAGTGTTCATATCGAGGCCCAACTCGGTGCGGTGCTCTTGGGTAAGAGGTGCGACTGATACTCCAAGGAGCTTTTTGGACGCAGCTTCATCTAAGGGTGAAGCTGTCTCAACTGCGCGGGCGCTTTCATGCTGGCCAATAGTGACATCCAACTCCAATTCTTCTCCACCTCGAATTACACTTACCTTTGAGATTTCGCCAGCCTTTGCTGCGGCGACCAGCTTCGGAAGATCTCGGCTTTGCGAAACAGCATTGCCGTCAAAGGCAGTGATTAAGTCTCCGACCTCAACTGCGCCGTCGGCGGGCCCGTCTTTGATGACTCCTGACACCAACACGCCTTTTGGCAGGTCCTGTCCAAGTGCCTCTGCAAGGTCTGAAGACACGCCCTGAATTGAAACGCCCAACCAGCCACGATCGACTTGCCCATCGTCCAACAAATCATCCGTGATCAATTCGACAATGTTTGAAGTCACAGCAAACCCAAGGCCAACTGATCCACCGCTTGGTGAATACATCACGGAGTTCACTCCGACGACCTCGCCTGCCATATTGAAAAGGGGGCCGCCTGAGTTTCCTTTGTTGATCGCCGCATCGGTTTGCAGGAAATCAGCATAGGGACCCGCGTCGATGCTGCGATTCTTGGCCGAAACGATCCCGCTAGTCACTGTTCCGCCCAATCCAAATGGGTTTCCGACCGCCACGACATCTTCTCCGACCCTGATCTCATCTGAGTTTCCAAGTACAACAACTGGTAGTGCGGCAGCTGCATCAATATTCAGAAGGGCGAGATCAGTCTGCGGATCGGTTCCGACAATTTCCGCATCGAATTCTGTGCCATCACTAAGGCGCACCGTGATTTCAGTAGCGTCGTCAATGACATGGAAATTTGTGACGATCAGACCATCTTCCTTTAGAATAAATCCAGACCCCAAACCCGACCGCGGGACATGTCTTTTAAAATCGTTTGGCGCATTGTGCGGAACACCAAAACGCTCCGAGAATTTTTGGAATGGTATTTGGTGGCCCTGCTCAGTGTCTGCCTCGATGCTCGTTGCGTCACGTTCAGCGATGATCGTTACGACTGTCGGCCCAACCTCTTCGACAAGGTTTGCCAAAGCCTCACCAGCTCCTGCGCCTCCAGACAAAAGAAGTGCGCCTGAAAGCGCTGTTCCACCTATAAAGGTCGAAATCCGCCGCCGAGTGTGGGAATCAGTTTTAACTACCATGTCGTATCTCCTTGAAAATCCAATGGCCTCACGGACCTTGAACAAAGAGATATGTTGGGAAAATGAATTGTACCCTAAACGTAGATTAAGAAACCTTAATGTTTCTCATTTTGAAAAGGATTTGTCGCGTGCCTCAAATCGGGGAACCAACGAAATTTTCGAACTTCTGTTTCAATGCTTCAGTATCCATCATGCTCCAACCTTCCGGCTGAGTAGTAGAAATCCATGCGTCAATATACTCGGATGCGACAAAGTTATGCCCATACCCTTGGGAAACCGAGGTGGCCATGGGGATGTCAAAGCCAACCTGAAGAAAACTGACAATCGGAACCCAACGGAAATAGGGTGAAATATCACGCCCCCGGTCCTTGCCCAACCAATCTGGTTTTGAAAACGCCATTCCAGTGGAGAAAAAGGTCATTGGGTCGCTTGCATGCTGTAAGTAGGTCACGCGTAAACGCCCCCAATCGGTAAAGCCGCCCTGGTCGAACCCATCTTGTGTCATGAAGCGAATAACAGAGCCGTCGCGATAACGCGGACGCCACTGTGGAGAGCCCGACTCGCGGTTCCGTGTCAGATTCCCCCAAGTACTGCTGGAAAATGGCGGGCCAACCCAAACAGCCCCATCAATTGGATTTGAAATCAGTTCAACCAAGGCCGCAGAGTTTTCTGAACCCAGTGCACCAAGGCTCAGCCCAAACAAATAGAGTTTCGGGCGCGCTTCTTCTGGCAAGGTAAGCCAGTGGCTGTACACCTCGCGAAACAATGCACGCGCGGCATCCTTTGAGCGGGTTGGATCAACCATCAAAGTTAACCAACTCGGCAAGTAAGAGTATTGCATTGAAACAATCGACAAGTCACCTTGATGCAAGTAAGCCACCGGCTGTATTGCCGCTGGGTCCAACCACCCTGTACCTGTTGGAGTTGCGACAATCAGGACAGAACGCTCAAACCCACCGGAACGAATGAGTTCGGATACAGCCTTGCCGGCGCGTTCTTCCAAGTCTTCACCTGTATTGTAGCCCGCATACACACGAACCGGCTGCATGGCAGATCGGCCTGTCAGACCTTCGATGTCTTCGCGATTGGGGCCATCTGTCAAAAACCGCTTCCCATTTCGGCCAATGTCATCCCATTGGATCAACATTGAGGTATCCGAAAACTCCGGGGGCAATTCGACGCCATCGTCGAAAACCAGATCTAGCTCTGCAAAGGTCCTATCTAGAAAACTTAAGGTTTTCCGAACAACAAGCCCATCCACCAGTGCACCCAGAACAACTGCAACAAGCAGTGCGCCCACGCCCAAAGAAAGCCGTTTGGGCAATATTTTGTTCACCCGTTCCGAAACACGAAGGGACAACCGCCGTAGTCCACGTACCAGCAATAAAAGGCCCGTGGCCGAAAAAATGGCCACGCCCAACACCTGAAATGGATAGGCGCTATCGACCAATTCCATTTCCATAAGTGTTCGGATGGAATTTTGCCAAACAGACATACGGTTCATTGTCAGAACCGATACCGCGGTCGCACTTATCAACAACACGAGGCTCAATCGAGTCTTCCAAATCCCTCGAATCAACGGGACTTCCAAGAAACCAAGAGTGCCGATCATTAGATTTCCAATCCCGTATCCAACAACAAATGAAACACCAGACAAGGCGCCCTGTAACGTCGGGATCCTGGGTAAAAGCGAAGGAGTTAATGAAAGGCAAAACAACGCCATTCCAATCACAGCGCCAACCACCGACAATGAGGCCCAAAAGTTGACTAGCGATTTTGGCAGCATGTTCTGCACTTGCTGAAATGAGGTAAGCGGCATGACAAAACTCCAAAGTCATCGTGAAAAGGTGGGTCGAGCTGGCGGATTGGCCCCACCTGAGTTATCCAGTTTGAATGTTAGTGCATGATTGGTCTGGGTTCCATCCGACGATGATTTCCGGAGCTGGTGTCCGGAAGTCCAAAGGTCTCTATGGGCCGCCCGAAGCCATCGTTACTGACAAATTGCGGTCGTATCGCAAGCGGGTCGCAGCGTGGGCCAAAGCACAGCAAGCCATTCTTGCGAACCATCCCGATCATGACGAAGCCATCGCATTTGATGCCTTAGCGCAATTGACCCTCGCGCCGCGTGGCCCCGAAGCCGTGCCGGCGCTCACAAAGGCAGGTGCAGCAATGGACGCTTTGCGTGCCGCGGCCCCGAAGCATCCGGCAGGCTATCCCAAAATATCGACAGGCCTTGCGGGCATTGCCGATCTTCTCGGCGTGTTGGAGCACTCTAAGCTTGCGCTGAATGTCGCGTTCGTCGTTCGTCATGAATACTTCCTCCATCCCAAATCAGGGAATTTACAGGAAGTGTCCTGGGAGTCCGTACATATCTACAGAACTCGTAGATTTGCTCTCAGTTTGGATCATTTTCTCTGAATTCCATTTTGAGCGCCTCTACCTGAGCTTCCATGTCATCTTTTCGTGCAGCGCCCATGGATGGTTTGTGTTTTGAGGAAGCTTTGTCAGCTATTTTTGGCGGGTTAGTTGAGGCCATTTCGTCGGTCAAAACAGAATTAAGCTGTTGTTCTTCAGGGGTTTCAGTTGTCTCATGCACCGCGATTGACACCGCTTGCCAGCAAGAAACAAATACGCCGGCAATCACCGGACCAAAGACCAAACCAGACGCGCCAAAGACGGCAAGACCGCCCAATGTGCTCACAAAAATCATCAGATCGGACATCTGAGCGTCTCGCCCGACAAGAGTTGGACGCAAAACATTGTCGATGGTACCCACGACCAAAAATGCCCACGCAGCCAGGCCGATCGCTGCCGGTATCGCGCCTTCGAATCCGAGATAGATTGCGCCACCAACGACCACGCCTGTTGCACCGATCCCCGGGATCGCCGCCGCAATAGCCATCACTACGCCCCAAAACGCTGGTCCCTCAATTCCCGCAACCCAGAAGCCAATTCCACCCAATGCGCCTTGGATTACGCCGATCAGAAGGGTCCCTTTGATCGTGGCCCGACTGACCGAAACAATTCGGTCATGAAGTTTATTCTGAAATTCTGCGGAGAGACCGGAACTCGCCAGGATCGGTCGAAAAGCTGACGTTTTTAAAGGTAGAAAGAAGAACAATGCGTAGATAAAGGTGAACAAACCAAGGAAAAAACTCGCGGTTCCGTTGGTCAAACCGGATATGGACGACGCCAGAAACGAGGCGACAGCCCCCAACAGTTCTTCTGTCTTCGCAGCGATCTGAGGGCCGGATCCTGCCAATTCCTGCTGGAAAGGCACCCAATTAGGAAATTCGTACGTGCCGCCTTTGATCGATTCGACTTCTGCGGTTAGTGTTTCCAGCAGTTTTGCGGCATCATTTATCAAACCCGATGCCTGCGCTGACGCCAGATATGCGATGCCAATGAGCGGCGCGACGACAAGGGCTATTCCTGTCAGCACTGTAATGGTGCTGGCCACACCTTTTCGATCCCCAACCCGAGCCAGAATGGCACGATAGAATGGCTGAACCAGCACCGAGAAAATCGCTGCCAGAGCAAGTGCACCTAAAAAAGGGTACGCGATTTCAATGAACGCAACACTGACCAGTACCGTCACTGCAGCCAATGAAACCAAGGCCAAAGGCCGCCCCAAGTTTACATGCGGTACATCGACTTTCTCTGCGTCTGCAGATGAGCCCGTTTCCATGTCGTCCGCCCCCGTTTTTGTTCAACAAAATCATACCATATCAATACACTAAGAACATCAGTTTAATCCTTTTGATCAGATCAAGGTAGATGCGGAACACACGTTTTGCCAAGTGGCGTTCTTGATGGAATGCCCGACGAAAAAACGCTTGGATCTTACGGTTGGTTCCTTGGCCGAAATCGAGACAGACCATGCTCGGAGCGATCTTCTGGATGCACAGTCAGTTTGGGCCATTTGTTCGGCGTTTTCAGAAACTTATTCACGCGGCAGAGTTGCTTGAAAGACCTTATACCCTTACAATGTAGGCCTACATAAAGATACGAGGGAAACATGGCAGATATTACGAAAATGCTGCAGGATTTGCAGCAGCGTCGCGACGAATTGAAGTTGCAACTTCATTTGGCTTCCAAGGAAGCGGAAGATGAATGGGAGGACTTGATGGGCGAGTGGGACAAGTTCCTGTCACGTTCCGAATTTGACAAAACTGCCGAAGAAGTTGGCGAGTCTGCTCGTGAGCTTGGACTGAAGATGAAAGGTGCCTATGATCGAATGAAGAAGCAGCTGGGCTGACTTCTGCTCGTCGCATAGGACATTCAAATGTCGCTACGGCGAAGCGCTAAGCGGTTCGCCGTTAATCTGCACAGTCTGCGTCGGATAGGCGAGTTCAATACCAGCCGCTTTGACGATTTCTAAAATAGCCAAACTCAGATTTTCCATCGTTTGCAAGTACTCGTCGTAGTCTGCACCCTTTGTCCAGACATACATCAGAATGTTGACAGAACTCGGCCCGAGTTCGCTTACATAGATGTACTGCGCCGCTTCCTCATCCAGATGAAAATCTCCACAGTTTTGGTGATGCAGACGCAATGCGTCTCGCACGGATTCGATCTGTTCACGGGTGGATGACAGTACCAGTGGAACAACGACTTTGACCCGGCGATGCTTGCGTGCGGAATAGTTCAGTACCACAGAGTTGGATAATTCCGAATTGGGAATATATCGCGGGATTTGATCGAAACCGACAACGAGTGTGGAGCGCAGATCAATCCGTTGGACTGTGCCTATAAACTGACCTTCCACTTGGATTGCATCGCCGCTTTCGAACCGCTTTTCGCTCATATTGGTCATTCCGGCCACCAGATTGCGGATCAGGTCTTGCGTCGCAATTGCCAGACCCGCGCCCAAAACGCCAACCCCGGTCAAAGCACCGCTAATGTCCACTTGCCAAACCTTTAAAAGCGACGTCAGTCCAAACAGCAAAATCGCAAACTGACTGATCCGTTGCACCCATCCGGTTTCCTTCGTCGCCGAACCAATTTTCTCGACAACCAGCAAAGACACAAACGGCCCGCTGAGCTGATACCAGGTTGCAAAGACTGCGATCAAAGCGACAGAGCTGAGCAGCTTTTCGAGTAACCCGTTCAGCACAGGGGGCGGGCTGATCGCATTTGATGCAAGGAAAAGAGCGAAGGTGACGACCAGAATTTGTATCGCGATTTTGAGCCCGGATGTGACCTCGTCGGACAGGCTGACAGCGAACCTCTTGAGAAGGGCTGAGAACCCTCCAACGATCCAGTCGGCAATCTTTCGACGAAATAGAATAACAAGAACCAGAAAGATACATGCCATCGTCGCTGCACCAGGATCGACACTTGCCAGCCACCCATTCAGAGTGTCTCCAAAATTCTGAACAATGCTTGGCCAGTTGGCTGTGTCAAATTCCACGAATTGGCTCATTTTTAATGGTGACGCTTACCCACCCAACCTGTCATTCGTCGAAACGTCCGGCAAGGTCCGATTGTTCAAGATCCACTGATTTGGGTAACGCATTTAGACATTCTGCAGACAAGTCGAAACGTGAAAACTCGCCTACTACTTCTTCTTGCTAGATTTCAACATCGTCTCGGCCAGCGGAACCACCAGCCCCGGCAACACCGTTCCAAGAGGGTTTTTAACCATCTGTTGGATATCTGTCGCGACACCCCGCACTTCGGTAATTGCCGATGTGAACTCAGCCTCAAGATCCTCTATGGCCATGTCGCGAACTTCGGTCGCTCCTTGAACATCCGCGTCCGCGCTCAACCGGTTGGCCGTGACAGCAAGAATAACCGACAAAAGAAAATTAGCGAGTGCAACGATTAAGGCAGCCATTTGTGGCGAGAACGACGCGGAAAGCGAATAGTATGCTGCGACGTTGATCATAATTAGCCCAATACCCGCCACCATACCGGCAGCAGCCAGCAATCCAGTCTGGTTTCGGATGACTGTCATATGTCGTTGAGCAATCAAACGTTCCGCCCGGAGGGCAATCGAGATATTTCGGCTTATTCGGTTCATTTATTAATCCTTACTAACGACTGTTGCGACCAGCAAAATAACCTAGCAAAAATGCTCCAAACACAGTTAACATAGGTTTCGTTGATGGCAGATCCTTCAGTTCGTCCATGAAATGCTCCAGGACTTTTTTCATTTCGTCGACATCCAAACCGTGTTGGTCCAACAGGCGCTCGATGTCCTGCAGTTGGGACTCACCGTCCTCATCATTTTTCACGTTTTCCGTGGCAGACGATTCCTGAACATCGGCTTCAGACGGCTTAGATGCGGTATCCCGTGAGGACGTCGACAGCTCTTGTTCAAGCTCGGTCACGGCTGATGTCATTTTATCTTGGTTTACCATCGAAACGGGTCCAATCTACTTTGTCGTAATGCACGCGTGGTCACAGAAATTGCATGTTAAGCGCCATGTAAACCTGCCACTTGGGAAGACCATTTCCCCTATCAAAAACCGAATACTGCGGTTCGACAAAGAAATTGTACACTGTTTTCCCACGTTTGGTCACCTTGCCCAGACGGATGCCAAGAGGAACCGAATAATTGTCATTGGCAAAATTATAGGACCAAATAGGGGCTCCACCGGTGTAAAACCCATTGCCCAACTGATAAAACACGAACGGTTGAAAAGCGCCAAGATTGGCGCGCGTTCGACCATTTGTATTGCCCACGCCAGTGCGCCAGGTCAGCAGGTATCCGTATTGCAAAACTGGTGACTTGGCATTGAAGTAAACGTTGGCCAGACCCAGCTGCCACTGATCGCTGCCCAGCCTGCTATCCGAAGCCGTTGGCGCCACCACCTGCGGACCAATCGCGAAACTGACGGCGGGTTCGCCGGTGCTGATCTGATAAGCTGCGAATATATCGAAGTCTCCGACGCCACTGACGGTTTGCCCCCCCGGGCCAACGGGTAACGAGTTGAAAGGTAAAGATGCGCGGATCAACCAATTGGTATCGCCTACAGCAACTGGCTGGGCATAACGCAGAACAAACTGATTTCCAGTCAGGTCTCCGGCGCCGGTAAACTCGCCGAAATAGTAATTCTGGATGTTGAAGGCCTTGATGTCTGCTAACGGGTTATTTGCCTGCGCGGCATCAGATGCCGCTTCTGTTTGTGCTTGGGCCTGTGTGATGAACAGGCAAAATATCGCGCCACGTAACAAGGTTAATAGATGGGGTGTTTTCATTGGCATTCTCCATCGCGAAATCTCTCAAAATGTCCGCGTACCACTTTGATCATTGCTTCATCGCTTCAGGCAACGGTTCGCCAATTGCCCCTGAGGGATGTTTGGTGCCTAGATAGGCCGCGACCGTTGGCGCGACATCAACCGTCTCGACGCGGCGCACAATTGTATGTGGTAAAATACCTGGCCCAACGAAGATCAGGGGAACGTGGGTGTCATAGGTCCAAGGCGATCCATGCGCTGAGGCAACGGTCAATCCGTCGAAATCGGCGACAAACCAATGCGGCTCGAACACCACATAGATGTCACCGGACCTTTCGGAATGGAAATTCGCAAGTACCGCGTCGGTGATCTTGGTGCGAGGGAATGATCCAGCTCGCAGGGCAGAACTGCCAGTGGCATAGGCTATTCCCGGTAATTTCCGAAGTTCTTCCGCCACCGCCTGTTCGACCACCGCAGGGTCCAGCCCCTTTTCGGAAATCAATTCTTGGTTCAGATAAAGATAAGGGTTGGAAAAATTCTGGATCAAGTCGCTGGATGCGCCAAAGTCCAGTTGCAGGCGTACAAATCCCGGCTCGGTATCCACGCGCTGAAAATCAAATAATCCGGCCTCGATACCCAAAGTTTCCAGATATTCGGGGTGTTCAGGCGCGCCATGATCTGCCGACAGGATAATCAATGTATTATCCAGCCCTACGGCGCTTTCAACATGCGCTAAAAGATCAGCAATACTGCGATCAAGGTGGGCAATATTGTCCTCAGCCTCAAGGCTGGAAGGACCAAAAATATGTCCAACATAATCAGTCGAGGACAAGCTGACTGACAGATAATCGGTCACATCATCCGCACCGACCTGTTCGGCGGACATAAGGGCTTTGGCAAAGTCGACCGTGATCTCGTCACCCGCTGGGCTGAGCGTCAGGAACGTGGTGAAATACTTGCTGTCTGCCGGTCCCCAGTTATGCGGGAAGGTGCGGCCAAAACTGGGTAATGCGGTTTCCCAGGGTTGATCGTCGCGATCTCCGAAAGAATAGAGGTCGGCATCGCGCAACAGCGTCCAGTCCTGGTGCGCGTAAGACGCAACTTTTCCCTGAGCGTCCCAATTAGTTATCCAATCTGGATAAGCATCGCGGTAAAAAGTGCTGGTGACAAACCGACCTTCGGCTTTCGAAAACCAATAGGCCTGTCCCGCATGACCGGCCATTGCGATGGCACCGCGATCCTTGACCGACACGCCAAAGACTTTTGACGCCGGGCCGAAATGCAAAGCGATTTCGTCAGAAAGTGTCGAGCTAATAATATTGCGTGGCGACCGGCCGTCGGTTGTCGCGGCGCGCTGCGTTGGGTCGATCTCGTTTGCGGCATCAATCCCGGCGGCCCCGACAAGCGGGTATTCAGCGTCCTGCACATTGTAAAACGGAGTGCCGGATTTGCGGTCAAACCACAGGTTGGCAACCATACCATGAATGGCCGGATCAGTGCCGGTAGACAACGTCGTATGGCCGACGATAGTTTCTGTATTGGCGTGCCTGTGATGGGCATTGGTGAAGCTCACGCCGTTTTGAAGCAAATAGCGAAAACCGCCTTCGCCAATATGCGCGCCGTACCTGTCGATTAGATCACCGCGCAACTGATCAACTGTAATCTGAAGCACCAACCGGGGTTTTTCTCCACCAGTTGCCTTGGGCGCGAACGAGGCCGCGAAACCAAGGGTCATTACCCCTGTAACTGCCGCTCTTGAAAAAACTCTGATCATGCGTCTCCCCACGTAATTCTGGCCATGTGCTTGCACCCTGAAATGAATCCCGACTTTCCTCGAAGCGCGTCAGATTGCGACTGAGATATTTTCTTTCAGTCCATAGGCGAATCGAACATACGCTGCCCCTTCGCTAATTAACGAGACACCAGTAATGACTCCTAACAGCACCACGCTCACTTCGGGGTATCCAAAAAGCAAATAGACGGAAGCCATAGTTGATATAACGCCGCCAGCAATGACCCAGCCGGACCCGGATTCCGGGCGCGCCATGACACCTATAGCAATCCGTATCAGACCACTTACAAATAATGCGGTGATCAATACCAAGGTCAGCGCCATCAACCCCTCGAGAGGTCTGAACAGTAACATGAAACCGGCAAAAGTGTTGAACGCTCCAAGGATCAAATACGTCAATCGCGCATTCCAACCGTCGTTGCTCATGAAAACCTGAGCCAACATCAGCACGCCGCCAACGACTAGGAATACACCCACGATCGTTTCGACCACCAAAGACACCATGAACGGGGCAAAGAAGGCGAAGGCCCCGCCGACCATCATTAAGGCCCCCAGCGCCAAGAACCAGCCCCAGTTTTTCTGGAGATCGGTTTTTCTATTTCCCATTTTTGGTCACTCTTTTCCTGCTTGTTGCATTTTCTCTCGACGCCGGCGTTCGCCCATTAACTGCGATCTCAGCGCAATGTTGGCGCCTCTGAACCGCTTTTTCGTTTCAGTTTCTCGCATATTGGAAGCGGGGAAGGCTTTTCAGATTATCCTTTGAGGCATTCGGCAGCACCAGATCACCGTCATCGTTGATCTCGAACGCGGCAGCAGGTAAGGCAATCAGCTTTTCACCGATGTTGAGAAAACCAGCGACGTTCACGATCACAAAGGTCGCGTCGCCGTCCGGCAAAACAATTGCATCATGAACGTAGCCAACAAAGTCACCGTTCGAATTGTAGACGTCGCCGCGCAAAAGACCGACTACGCTCCAACCAGTTGCGACAACCGCAATGTCCAGATCGTTATATTCAATCACCACTCCACCAGCCACGTGTTGCGCGGTAACCGGTAAGGGGGTTCCAATTGCGATTACTGTCAGAACGGCCGCAGATGAAAGCAGTTTCTTCATCGGACTTACTCCAGTCTCAAAAGTTGAAATTGCACCACCCCGACAGCCGAACACTGCGGTCATCGGGATGGCGAATGGGCACGATCAGCCTGCAGACAACGCCGCTCGCAGCTCTTTTTCGTCACTGACAGACAACGTCGTTTCGATGACCTCGCCTTTCATGCCTTCGAGTTCACCCAAGAGTTTCGTGGGCCTGTTGGTCCAGCCGATCATCGCCAATGCAGAACTGTCTTGCGTCAGCTTCGCACCAAGCCGTGCCGCCAGCGCGTCTTCTTCATCTGCCTGATCCAGCGCCCCGGCGAGCGATCCTATACCGGTGCCCGCGGCTGCGCCGATCAGCAATCCTGCAGCCGGATTACCTGCCAGCGCACCGATCATCATACCTGTCAGAGAACCGAGCGACGCACCGCCAAGCATTCCGGTCGCGGCCAACGCATCGGAATTCTTAACGCGAATATCGCCATCAACATCGCGGGTAACGACGATAAAATCGTTAATATCGGCTTCCCAGTCGGCATCCATTTTGGCAACGCGCAATAGCGCCTCATCAGCGGTATGACGGCCTTCGAACAAGATAATTACAAGATTAGACATTGGGGAATTCCCTTTTGTTTTGAAATTCGATTTATGGCTGTGCCGCGGTTTCAAGACACGCGGCACAGTTTTTATTGAATTGTCAGTTCCTTATTCACTTGCTGCCGTTGTTCGCCACCATCATCTCCATCACCTGATCAATCGAGAAGCTTGCCGGTTTCTGGCGTGGTGGAAATTCCTGGAATGTTGACAGGAATTGGCCAACATATTTCTGTGCAGGTACAAGGAAATAGATCCGGTCAATCATCCAATCGTAGTAGGTATTGGATGTCAGGTGGGCTTGCTCATAAGGATCGCGACGCAGGTTGGTGATCAAAGGAACCCGCAAAGCTGTCCAAGGCTCGATCCAAGCTCGCAAGGTCGAAACGGCTTTTTGCTCTAGGAAGATCAGTTTCCAATCGTCATAGCGCAACGCAGTCAGCTCTCCGGTATCCGCGAAATAGAAAATCTCGTGACGCGGACCTTCTTTTGTCTCACCGGTCAGAATGGGCAAGAAGTTGTAGCCATCCAGGTGAACCTTATACTCACGACCAAGAGCTTGAACGCCGCCGGCCTTCAGGTCTTCTTTGATGGTGTCGTTGCCTGCAGCAGCCAAGAATGTTGGCAACCAGTCCATGTGGTGCATGATTTCGTTCGAAACGGAGTCAGGTTCGATTTTGCCGGGCCAACGCACAAGCGACGGCACACGCCATCCACCTTCCCAGTTGGTGTTCTTTTCACTGTAGAACGGGTTTGAACCGGCATCAGGCCATGTGTTTTTGTGTGGCCCATTGTCCGTCGAGTAGTGCACAATGGTGTTATCCGCGATGTCCAGCTCGTCAAGCACATCCAGCAGCTGACCCACGTGCATGTCATGTTCGACCATGCCGTCGCCATACTCGTCTTGGCCTGAGATTCCGGTAAGAGAGTCCTTCACGTGTGTGCGAAAGTGCATCCGTGTGCCATTCCACCAGACGTAGAACGGTTTGCCCTGATCGTTGGCACGTTTGATGAAATCGACTGCAGCGGCGACAGTTTCATCGTCAACTGTTTCCATGCGTTTTTTGGTCAAAGGGCCCGTGTCTTCAATTTTTCCATCAGCCACTGACTTGATCACGCCGCGTGGCCCAAAGGCTTCGCGGAACGTTTGTCCATCCGCCAGAACCGCATCACCGGGATAGTCACGGTTTTCCGGCTCTTCCTCTGCGTTTAGGTGGTAAAGATTGCCAAAGAATTCATCAAAGCCGTGGTTCGTAGGCAACATTCGGTCCTGATCGCCCAAGTGGTTCTTACCAAATTGGCCGGTCGTGTATCCTTCGGCCTTCAACAGACCCGCAATTGTCGGGTCTTCTTCCTGCATGCCAAGATCCGCACCCGGTAGACCAACCTTGGACAGCCCGGTCCGATAGACAGATTGGCCCATGATGTAGGACGAACGTCCGGCGGTGCAGGACTGTTCACCGTAGTAGTCGGTAAACATCATGCCTTCGTCTGCAACCCGGTCAATGTTGGGCGTTTCATAGCCCATCAGACCACGTGTATAGGCAGAGATATTCGATTGCCCGATATCATCGCCCCAAATCACAAGGATGTTTGGTTTGTCCTGAGCAGTCGCCAGCCCTGCGGTGAATAGCACGACAGCTGAGATGGCCCCGGTCATCGCGGTCTTTGTTAAATTAAACTTAGGTCGCATATTCCCTCCAATATGGTCTTTGAAATTCAAACCACTCGCACCCGAAATTGACGATGTTCGAGTGGACTGTGTTCAAATGGCCTGAGGAGCCTAGACGACGAAAAATGAAGGAATGTCGGCAAACACGAATCCTGACGACGACAATTATACATTTACAACGCACTTTTTTGCGTGACTATTATCCTTGTCGGGCAAGGGGTGATGAACCACCTGCTGATTTCCAGTCACGACCATCGAGACCGGAGCAATTGGAAACGTTCTCAGCTTATGCCATGAACGATATTTCATTCAGTCTTTTGAAGGGTTTTTGGGATGGCAGGTCACACGAACGATTTCGCCATCAGAGCTGGCGCATTTCACGGTCCAGCCTCCGTACTTGCCGGAAGCTCACAACGATTTGAACGAACACTTCGAGCACTCGACTTGCCCACAGATGCTGAAAAGACCCTCGAGGCGGCTGAATATTTGAAGGGAATTAGCAACATTATCCGAAAGGCCGAAGATGAGAATTTTTTTCTTAGGGTGAGCCTGGAACAGGAACTAGAAGATCTAGGCATTTTTGGCAGAGCCATCAACTCGGCAAATTCACTTTGGGAGGCTCTTCAAACCGCCGCGACGGCGTTTAAATATTTCCAGAGCAACTCTGAGCTTGTGATAAGAACCTATCATGGAAGGTGCAGGGTCTGGTATTTTACGACGCTGAACCCAAATGACGCAAAGCAGGACATCCAGTATACCATGGGTCTGCTTGCAAAAATCGTCCTGCTTGCACGCGCTCAAATCGACCCGGAAATCACGATTACTTATCCCGGCGGGGCTTCGACACATTTCAATAACCTCGCATGCGAAGTATCCGTCAGGGATTCAAGTCAGGGCCATATTTCGTTTCACGAAGATCTGCTCAAAGCAAAAATGCGGCAATCGGACAGTGTGCGAGCCGGGGTGTTGATGCGGTACCTGAACGGCAGGAGTCTTGTCCAGATGCCCGAATTGCAAAAGTCAGAAATGGTCGCCGGGTTGGTCAAGGCATCGTTCGGCGTCGCGCCCTGGTCTCTCGCGGATACCGCACAGGTGCTTGGCATCGGAGAGCGGAGCCTCCAAATACAGTTGCGTGACGAAGGCACAGTGTTTCGAGAAATCGCAAAAACTGAACGCCACAAAGAAGCCCGCCGGCTCTTGACGCATGGCATCAGTATTGAAAACACCGCAGATGCGATTGGTTTCGAGCACCGGCAGAGCTTTTCGGAAGCCTTCGCCAACTGGGAAGGCTGTTCTCCTTCGGTGTATGCTAAGAAAAAGAATTGACCCAGTGCGGCGCTAATTGGATGGCCCAAGCCTTTTTACTTCAATCAGTCGGCCATTGAACTCCGCTCCGAGCACAAAAATTACTGCCATGAGGTACATGAACACAAGCGCCGCCATAACCCCGGCCAAACCGGCATAGGTGATGCTGTAAGAAGAATAATTGGAGACATACAGCGCGAAGAGCTGTCCGGCGCCCAGCCAAAGTGCCACGGTCAGAATTACGCCAGGAAACACCTGTTTCAGCGTGTGATGATGACCGGGCAGCCACAAATGGCAGGCAAATACAGAAAAAATCAGCAAAACAAACGAAATGCCCAACCGCAAAGTCTCATACGATCTCACACCGTCTTCATTCGGGTAAACGGCATCAACATAGAAAGGAACCGCAAACGTCAAAACTGAGGCAAGGGTCAAAATCGCGGACCCACACAAAACGAAAATGAGACATAGCGCACGCGACTTCCAAAGAGGGCGGGGATCGTGGTCATGATACGCGTCTGTCAGGGCTTGGCGCACCGCATCAACACCGTTAGAGGCGAAGAACACCGCCAGCAGCCCGCCAATCGTCATGGCTTTGACGCTGCTGTCTTGCAACACGGCCTGCACTTCCTTGATGATGGGCTTGGCGATACTGTCGGGCCATGTCCCATAAATGAATTCCACAATATCGAGGCTCGAAAACTCTGTGGAGAATGCGCGCGTCAACGACAGAGCAAAAACGGTGAAAGGAAACAGAGCCAACATCATGGACATCGCGATATGGCTGCTTTTCGTCCAGCCATAATTGGAGTCGAACCGGATCAGGGTTCGCCATAGGGCCGTTGCCATATGCCGTGCTGTCATTTCTCTCGTCCTTTGTGTTGAACCTGTTGGCGTCCACGACCATGAAAAGGCTCGAATGCAACAGGTACGGACAAAAAGCCAAGTCCAGATTTTCAACCTGATTGATATTCTTAACTAAATCAATGATGTAACATTGCTCTGACGCAAGCTTGAATCCGCTGGCGATATTCCGTTTGCAGTTTCTCTGCCGTTCGGTCTGGCTAAACTCAAAGATATGCAACGTCCTTGCCAAGGACCTCTATCTGATGTCAACTGATAGAATTCCACCCGCAATCGTTGCTGGGACGCTCGATTTTTTGACATAATTGACATATGATAGGGATGCAAATGGTCACAACGATTTTTGTGCTTGCGCTTATTTGCCTTGAAGTTGTCGCCATATGGTTCGCTTGGCGCGCGATTACGTCCGCCCGAACATCTCAAGGGGCGGTTGGTTGGGTCGTGTTCCTGATTACGGCACCCTACCTTGGCGTTCCGATGTACCTTTTCTTGGGTCATCATAAATTCAAACACTATCTTATCGCGCGCCGGGACAGTGAAGAGATCATCGAAGGCGTAAAAACTTTCAAAGCCGCAAACGCACCGCAAAAAGACACTGTCTTCCCTCTTCAGGCATTGGAAAAAATATCAGAGCTGCCGGCTGCCCGCGGCAACAACATGGAGCTGCTGATTGACGGCCAAGCCACATTCGACGCGATATTCGCAGCGATCGATGCCGCTGAATCTTATGTTCTTGTTCAGTTCTATATCCTGCGCTGTGACGGACTGGGGCAACGACTGCAAGACCGGCTGATCGCCGCTGCCGAGCGTGGAGTGACGGTGCGGCTGATGTTTGATGCTGTGGGCAGCGCCAAACTACCGCAGTCTTACCAACAGCGCCTGCGGGAGGCTGGTGCACAGGTGGTTGATCCCAAATCAGTCCGTGGCCCCCAAAATCGATTTCAGCTGAACCTGCGCAATCATCGAAAAACCGTCGTCATTGATGGCAAGGTGGGTTTCACCGGAGGCTTCAATGTCGGCGACGAATATATGGGGCTCGACCCAAAATTCGGCGATTGGCGCGATACGCATGCCCGGCTTGAAGGTCCTGTAGTTTCTCAGTTGCAATTGATTTTTGCCGAAGACTGGCACTGGGCCACCAACGAGGCACTGATCGACGATCTGGTCTGGGAAGTCCCCCATGCACCCGAAGACATGACAGCGATGATCGTTGCGACTGGCCCAGGCGACGAAATGGAAACCGGCGCACTGTTCTTCTTCTCAGCCATAAGTGCCGCAAAACATCGGGTCTGGATCGCGTCACCCTATTTTGTACCTGACACAGATGTACTGGCAGCCCTGAAATATGCGGCCTTGCGCGGTGTCGATGTCCGAATATTGGTGCCCGAAGTAATTGATCACAATATCCCATGGCTTGCCGCATTTGCCTATTTTGACGAGATTCGCGCTGCCGGTGTTCAGGTTTGGCGCTACAAACCCAGCTTCATGCATCAGAAAGTAGTTCTGGTAGACGATGACTTCGCCGCCATTGGCACAACGAACCTCGACAACAGGTCGTTTCGCCTGAACTTTGAGGCAATGGCGGCTTTCTTTGATCCACGACCTGCCGCTGTAACTGCAGCCATGTTAAAAAATGATTTTGATCGCGCGTGGATGCTGGATAAAACACTTAGTGAGCAACCATTGCGCATCCGGGTCGGAGCCCCGATCGCCCGGCTCTTCGCACCTGTATTGTGAGCATGTGCATTCCGAATGGAGACCAGGGTACTTCCATATGCGCGGAATAAGGGACAGCGATGCTGGCCCAGTAGAGACGAGTTCGAATTCGCTTGGCAGCACCGGATGGTGAGTTCGTCGTGAACGAGTTGAACACCATGCCGGGTTTCACGGATATCAGCATGTATCCAAGAGTAATGGCGGTGAGCGGGACCGACGGGCCGGAGATTATCGACCGGCAATGTCAGAGGAAACTCGGTTGTGAAGGGCCGGGTGGCGACCTAGCGTTGCCGAATGACAAAACGATCCCCTTTTCGGTACTTCAAAACGAGCCCTGAGATTATCCGCCTTGCGGTGATGCTCTATGTCCGATTTCC
>NZ_JBDVNC010000025.1:0-16829 GCF_039969785.1 Shimia sp.
AGTTTGAATCGTGCCCCGGAAGCTGCCATTCCGGAAACGCAGATATTCCACCCATTTCAAAGGCGTGACCAGAATCTCGGACATTCGGCGGTTGGAAGCGGCCGCACGACAGCATGGACCGGAACGACGGCACTGAGCCCAGAGTGACATTCTTCTGCACTGCCGCGAATGTCGGCTTACCGCGGATTCTGTGGAAAGACAACCTGTTGCTGGCGCAGAAAGTGCGGTTTCAAACGGGGCGCAACCGCCTTTCTAATCAGGCTTTGCGCGTTTGCCGCGGTGCAGGAAGGGTCTTAGCCAATTTGCGGAGGTTTTGGGCGGTGGCGGCGAGTAGGAATTCGTCGTTTGCGCCGCATGGGCCTCGCAATCTCAGCCGCCCCAGCCCAAGGATGCGTTTGAGGTGGGCGAAGAGCATTTCCACCTTTTTGCGCAGCCGCATCGAGATGGCGTATTGCTTGGTCTTTGCAATGTCGCGGGCGACTTGACGGGCATCTTCGTGTTCTTCGCGGGGGATGGATCGGAAGTCGGCGTTGGGGCAACATTTTGCTTCAGATGGACGGGCCTGACAGGTCAGTTTCAATGCGCGATACTTGGCGACACCTTTGCCGTCCGGGCCGCGATTAGGATCGGAATGGTTGCGGCGGAACTGCTTGAGCGATTCACCCTCTGGACAGATGTACTGGTCGTTCTCTGGGTCCCATTCAAAGTCGGCGCGCGACCATGTGCCGTCAGTCCGTCCGGCTTTATCCAACACCGGAATGTGGGGATTGATTTTGCGATCAACAAGCCATCCGAGCATCGGGCCTGACCCATAGGCTGTGTCTGCAATCAGGCGTTCAGGATTGATATCATGGCGATCCTTGATCCGGTCCAACATGGTGCGCACAGAGCCGACTTCAGCCTGCCGGATTGATCTGGTTCCCTCGACATCGACGATGACACTGTGATCCGTATCGATCAGATAATTGGTGGAATAAGCAAAGAACGCAGGGCCTTTGCGCGCTGCAGTCCATTGGCTGGATGGGTCAGAATGGGACGTGAACTTGGGCTCAACTTCAGTCGCTGCGCCGAAAGCGGCATCATCCAGAACGTCGAGATACTCTCGCACGGCGCGGGGCGCATCGCTTGGATCAATGGCGCTGCGATCCCAGTCTTCCTTTGGTGTCGAGTTCTGCTTGTTGGCGTCAGCTTCGATTAAGCTAGCATCTGCGGCAAGCCGTTGGCCGCTCACAAGGCCGTCTGCAATACACCGAGCCACTGTCTTCTCGAACAAACGCCGAAGCAAAGCGCTTTCACGGAAACGCCCATGCCGGTTCTTCGAGAACGTGGAATGATTTGGGATTGGATCAGATAGATCAAGGCGACAAAACCAGCGATACGCTAGGTTCAAATGGACCTCTTCGCACAGCCGCCGTTCTGACCTGATACCGAAGCAATACCCCACCAACAGCATGCGGATCAGAAGTTCGGGATCAATCGAGGGGCGGCCTGTGTGGCTGTAAAACGCAGCTAAATACTGGCGGATGTCATTCAGATCGACAAACCGATCTATCGAGCGCAGTAGGTGATCTTGCGGGACATGATCTTCCAGGGAGAACTCATAAAACAGTGCCGCTTGCGCTTCCTGCTTTGGTCCCATCATCGCGAAATCCCCCCGTTACTGTAAGGAAATTGAATCAGCCACGCGCCCTCAAATCAACAAGAGTTTTTCAACGGAATTCGCGAACTTTCCTGCTGCCAGTCCAATTAGTGGTGCGTTGGATTGCGCATCAAATGGTTCTCTTGAATGCGCTCTGGCCAAGTCGAACGGATAAACGCCAATACCTCCCAGATTTCGTCATCTGTAAGTGTTTGAGCAAACCCGGGCATACCGCTTTTGAAGCCCATCACGCCACGCAGCGCCAACGCTTCCTGTCCACCCAGTTTGGTGTATTGAAACAGCAATCCGTTGTCGTGGTGCCAAGTATGGCCAGTTTCGTCATGGGGCGGTGCAGGCAGTACACCATTTTCATCAGGCGAGCGCCAATTCGGCTGTCCCTCAAGGTTCGCGCCATGGCATGAGGCACAGTTTTCGGCGTAAAGCGCCTTACCATTTTCCGTGTCACGGTTATCCAATTCATGGGCCGCTTGGGCTGAGGTTACGGCAAGTGCAGTCAAGATGATTGTGAAGTATTTCATAGAACCTCCACCCATGTTTTCATACCTGACGCTTGATGGCCCAGCATGTGGCAATGCAATAACCACTTACCGGGGTTGTCGAAGACAGTTTTGATTTTCTGGGATTGGCCTGCATTCACTAAGGAGGTGTCGCGTAGATCACCCAAACTGCCATCGGTGTTTACCTCGTAAAAATGGTGCCCGTGTAAATGAATGCCATGTGGAAAGCTTGTGTCATTGACCAAATCGATGATGGCGGTGTCCCCGCTTTTGAATGTGGCCCAAGGGGTGTCTGATAGGCCAGAGACGCCGTTGAAGGCCCAAATGTCATCCCCGGCATGGCGCCCACCCATCGCCCCGCCTTCCATTTTTAAGGTCAACGATTGATCTGGAACATCTTTTGGTCGAGCAACATTGGCAGCGGGAAGCGGCGCGATGGGGCCCGTGATGGGAGTGCTATTTTCACCGTCAACTGTGATGGCTCCCAACTCATATGGCCCATCACGTGTCATAAATAGAAAGTCCACGGCAGCGGTTACGTCGCCAATCACGTCCATGCGTTGCGCGGGTGCAAGTGTGACATCCCCCAACGGACGCGGCGCGCTCAAAGGCATTCCGTCTAAGGCAACGGCCAAAGCACTTAGGCCTTCGATCTTGATGGGGAACACCCGCGCCGTTGCTGTGTTGATCAAGCGCAGCCGGACGCGATCACCCTTCTTAACGGTCGCCTTGGACACTATGGCTTTGGCGTAATTGCCCATGCGACCGGCATGGGCAAAGTCGTGCATGTCGCCAAAACCACCCTTCAATGCGCCAGCCTCTTCGACCCGCCAATCATCCAGTATTACTGTTATGTCATGATCCACGTGCGGCGGGGTGTGTTCCTCAATGATGAGTGGGCCATATAGGCCTTTGGCCACTTGCTCCCATGATCGGTTATGCGAGTGATACCAATAAGTTCCTGCATCCGGGACCCGAAAACGATAATCGAAGCCGCCACCGGTCGGCACCAAAGGTTGGGTCAACTCTGGAACACCATCCATTGCGTTCTCGAGGCGAATACCGTGCCAATGGATAGACGAGCCTTCGTCTGTTTCATTGTCAAAACGCACAACTAACTCGTCACCCAGTCGAACACGCAACTCTGGACCCGGGGTTGATCCATTGAACCCTAACATGACAGTGGTGCCGTCGCCCTCAGGCAAGATCTGAGCGATAATAGGTTCGGCCCGAAGGATGTATGGGCTGGCCAAAGTGGCCCGTGGAAAGACCAATGCGGCTGTCGTTCCGGCAAGAAAAGCGCGTCTGTTCATGGTAATGTTGGTCCGTCTTCTATTGGCGATATTTGGTGTGGCATGATTTGCATGTTGCTCCCAGCGCACTCATTGCTGGCCCAAGATCATCTGCGCTGTCGATGCTGTTGGCCAGACCCAAGGCAACGGCCTCCAATTCGCCAGCTTTACTAGTGAAGTCATCAAAGTTGGCCCAGATCAACGCCTTCGCTTCAGATTTGGGGTCTGTTTCTTCGGCCTCGAACAATTCCGGCGTTGCTGCAGAATGGTCCGCAATAGCGTTGGCGGCTGCTCGAGCGGCATCCCTATCAAACGCGGTCGCACCTTTGGTCATCTGCCCAAGCGTTTTCATTTCCGCAGCTATCCCGCTCATCGCGGCCATCCGAGCCTTAACAGCCGCGTTTTGTACATTGGTGTGCGCTACAGCGACGCCAGCAATCAGTAATGTTCCAAACACGAAGAGGTTCAGTTGTTTCATTGTAAATTCCCTGTCTTATAGCGTTTCTTAGTTGATTTTGTTGGCGCGCTGTAGTTCCCGAATATACGTAACAACCATCGCAACATCGCCTCGGGTCAAGCCTTCGACTGGCGGCATGTCACCAAATTTCCAATGATGCGCGCGGACACCTTGCGCTGCCGCGCGTTGAAAGGCTTCGTCACCGTGATGCGATGGCTCATAGATGATATGAACTAGGGGTGGTGCGACATCGGCTTGGCCCTCGCCGTCGGCGCCATGGCATATAGCGCATTTTGCGTCGTAGATAGTTCTCCCTATCTCAGCATTCGTCGTCAGGGCTTTAGGAACGATGACATTGGCGATGGCTGTGCCACCTTCTGTCGTTTGCTCACCTACGGGTGCTTTGTCCTGTGTTGCTATAGCCCAATAGCCAAGGCCCGCGGTTAGCGCTATTCCAGCGCCAAATAAAACTGCTCTAATGCCCAACTCCAACCTTTCTTAAATCGGTACGACCTTCACTCAGGGGAAGGTCAAGTACTAAGAATGAAATGACGTTCTTGTGAACGTCCAAAGAGTTATGTCGACCACATTGGCTTGTTTCCGAAAACCGACCCTCCGACACCCTTGGCGAAGGGCCGTTTTGTCCGCGATCTGTGCGTTCATGCTCCGGGCAGCGAACGGCACGTTTTCCTAGAGCGGACACTTACGACGAGCGCGGCGAAGGTCTCAAGAGAGCCCAGCGCGACCGATGCTGCGTAATGTTCGAAAATCGACTTTTTTGTAGCGCTTCCCGTCAATTATCTGGTTTTAGCAACAGCTTTTCTACTGATCTGCGGGCACCCAATCGGGCAGCAAAACGCCACCTGTATAATGGTTCTCGGCTGGGTTCTCGCGAAAAAGAACGTATAGATCAGTCGGATCAGAGTTGAGTTCTTTTTGCAAGAGCGTCGCAATCGCATCGGCTAATGCCTTCTTGCGACCTGCGTCGCGACCAGGGCGTAAATCAACGGTGACCAGCGGGAGGCCGTCGCCCAAAACGCCAAAAACCTCGCGCACACCGACGTAGTCATACTTGATTTCCTTCGGCGCAAGCGTAACGAGAACGGCTTGCTTGACGCCTTCGCGAATTCTCTTCTTGGTCTCTAGCGGCGTGCCTTCTGGCACTTCAATACGGATGACGGGCATGAATTTTCCTTTAGGCTACGATGATGCGGTAGGGTAACTGCCCACGCAGACCACCGCGATGTCCGCCCCTCGAGCAAGCACTTCGTTTGCATCGCTTTCGACCAGGACGTCAAGGGTAAGCCCAAGACCGGCAAAATCACCAAGATCGCGTCCCACCTTTGACGGGCTGCGCCCGATGGCACCGACTATTTTGGCACCCTTGTCCCCCAACAGGCGGGTCGCGATCGCTCCTATCGCCCCGACCCCATAGACGACCACACGGATGCTGGAAAATGGCTGAGCCGTCATTCTGCTACTTGGCGTTCGTAGTCTGCCGCGTCATACCAGCCGAGCGACTTGATAACCTTCAGTTCATTATCCATGTCCCATTCTTCCCATCCAGAGAATCGGACGTAATTGCGTGTCTCGGCGTGATGACCTTTGAACGTCCAAGCGTAGACCATGTGATAATCCGCAACTAGAACGTTATCAAGCGTCAGGACCAAGTCTGGAAAATCAGCCATGAAACCGGCGGCCATTGCGGCGATCTCGGCTTGACTGGTCATGGGGTCGCCGCCGTTCATGCACATGGTTGTTTCCACGGCATAGCGACTGGCGACGGCCTTGGGATCGCGAGTGCTCCATGCTCGGCAATGCGCCAGCGCCACTCGACGAGCTGTTTCAACATCGGGAACCAAAACAACCTCTCGCGGCTTTTTGAGTTTACAGTTCCAAGCAGACTAGCAAAATAAGTGTTAAGCGATCAAGCGGTCATACATATGATGAATGCGTATGTCCGTTTCGTCCGCGATGTGTGAGTTCAAGCAACGCCAGATTTTGCACTTGCAGCGAGTGACCGCAAAGCGGGCTGCGAATGCAGCATCCAATCAGGGTGCCAATGTCGGGTCTGGGCCGTTCGCGCCTGTCAGATCAATGCTGCATCAGCGAGGGTCACGCAATCTGAGCGGGCTGCTTCGGGCTCACAGCCGCCTTGCGGCAGCGCAGAGAACACCTCAGTTTCAAGCGAATGTGTATGTCGGCTTTCAACGTTGCGGTTTGACTAGTTCGCGGTTGCAGCGAATGTCGGCATTCCGCCCTAACAGATAGAGCGCCCGAGATATGAACAACCGCCTCACAGCTGCGGTGGTGAGTTCACCACGAAGATGGGTCTAACTGGAACAGCATAGACAACTGCTTGTAGACGTCTGGTTCTTCTTGTTTGAGGGTTGTTGGCCTTTCAAAGAAAACCTCAACCGACACGGCAAAAAACTCTTCGTACCCTTCCGCGCCATAGGCGTCGATCACGGTCGCGCGCCCCTTTTGCACAAGCTGAACATGCTTTTTAAAAGCTGTGTCAAACACGAGTGCCCAATCTGAGAACTTTTGCTTTGGGCCGAGGTTTGGCACTCCATCGGTGCGGCCTGACAAGTCATCGATCTGATGGGCGAACTCATGGAACACAACGTTGTGGCCATCCGCGTCGTTTGCCGCTCCTTGCTGGGAATGGGACCAAGACAAGATTACAGGGCCGCGCGACCAGCTTTCCCCCGTTCGCACAATTTCGCGTTCAATCACGACATATCCATTGTGCTGTGTTTGCCTCGATTTGAAGGCACCCGGGTAGATAAGAACAGTTGTCAGGGTGTCATACCAAGTGTCGCTATTCACGACCAAGAGGCAGGCCTGGGCGGCTATGGACACCCGAATTTCGTCAGTGATTTCCAGTCCGTTGCACCCGGTGAACTGCACTTGGTCTAGAAACCGGTTGATTTTGCCTTCCAGTTTGCCGTGCAACTCCATGGGCAACTTGGAAGTAATAGGGACGTGTCTTTTGATAATTGCGCGATGACCTGCAGAGATGGGCTGGGAAAGAAGGCGTTGCAAGCGCTGACGGTTTGACCAGTATCTGGCCATCAATGCGATTGCGCCTACAGCCAACACAAAAAAGAAGACTGCCATCCGTGCGAACCTCTACCTGCATGAAACGATCTCCTGAATATGTCAAAATGAGTGGGAACAAAACCATGCAGGGCCAGGCATCCGAACTGCTGGCGCAGCTTGCATCACGCAGCCATTTAACACATTGCGCGACATTTGGCATTGATGTCCAATATGACTGCTGTCGGCCCAGAGCCGACCTTGGCTGGTCACGCCGATGCTGCGTTGCAGCTTCACCAGACCTGTCATTCGTGCGCCGTGCAGCATTTTCGAAAGGCGAGTGACCGACATGCGGACTCTGCTGACCTTTAATGGATAGCGGCCCACGGCTGCATTCAGCCCAAAGCTGAACTTGACCGAATAGGTCAACACCACGCCGCAACTTCCCAAAGCCGATCTTCGAAGATCTTGCTAATTGAACCTGTAGAGATGTCCGCAGTGCGGGCAGAGCGGTCCTTTGGGTACGCGGCCAAAGGAAAGCTTCACTGCTCTAGTAGTGTCGAAATAGAATTTGGCTGATGGTGCAGTTTGGAGAATTGGCTAGTGTTCCTCGAAAGGCCGATCATCGCCATGCTCCCATGCCAAGGAGGTGGAGAGTGAATTGAAATTACTAAAAATTGCAGATAAAATAATTTAAATCAACCACTTAGAGGAAGTATCAAAATGGTGCATTGGATTGGGGTGATTTCACGGTAGGCTTGGCAGCATCTTAGGAATGAATTTACGCAATGCCAGCAAATCAAACACAATTTGACACTGACGGTTCGCGCGCAGACGAAGTTCAGAAACTGAAGCGAGAGTTGTCAGACCAGAAAGCGCAATCGAAGGCGACAGCTGACGTACTCAAAGCCATCGAAATCTCGCCAAGTGATCCCCAACCCGTTTTCGAAGCTATTGCAACAGCGGTGACTGAGCTTTGCGGCGCCCAGTTTTGTGAATTATTACGATATGATGGAGAGCTGTTTCATTTTTGCGCCAGCTTTGGATTTTCTCCAAAATTTGTTGAAATTCAAAAAGCTAACTACCCAGATCGTCAGCAAAAGAGCGCTATTTCAAGACGTGTGATTGAAACTTCGGACGTTGTGCGCCTTTTGGATGCCCGATCTGAAACATACAGCGATCACCTTATGGCCAGAGAACTTGATTTCAGGCAAATGGCCGGCGTCCCGATTTTCAGCGATGGCAAGGTTTGGGGCGCCATTGTTTTGGCTTGGTCAGGGGCAGACGTCCCCAAAGACTCTCACATTGCATTGGTTCAGGTTTTTGCGGCTCAGGCGAGTATTGTCATCAGAAACGCCAGACTGTTCAACGAGACACAAGAGGCGCTGGAGCATCAGACAGCTACAACAGAAGTCCTTAATGTCATCGCCCGCACACCCAATGAGCTGCAACCGGTGCTGGACTCAATTTTGAAAGTGGTCTCGCGTATTTGCGATTTGCAGGATGCCTATGTGGCAATGCTGGATCCTGGGGACGGTCGTTATCATATTTTGTCCGTTCTGAGTGAAGGGACGGAGTTAACCAAACATCTATTGGAAAACCCGATGGAGGCAGACCCCGGTAGTTGCACGGGGCGAACAGCCCTTTCAGGCAAAACAACCTATATTGAGGATGCTCAGAATGACCCCAATTATAATTGGCAAGAAGAAAACGGAGTAGGCCGCTACAGGTCTTTGCTCGGCGTACCTTTGGTGAAAAATGGTGCGACGGTGGGCGTGATATCCATTGGCAATGAACTCAAATCTGCGTTTTCATCGAAGCAAATTGCGCTGGTTGAAACTTTTGCTTCGCAAGCCGTCATCGCCATTAGCAACGCCCGTTTGTTTGACGAGGTGCAAGAACGAACTGCAGAGGTGACCCAGGCGCTTGAGTATCAGACCGCGACATCCGAGGTTCTTGACGTCATCTCGCGCTCTCCGAATGAGCTACAACCGGTGCTGGATTCAATTCTCGAAGTGGCGTCGCGCATATGCACGCCCGAATACGCATTTGCGGCGATGCTCAATCCTGCGGACGGTCTTTATCATGTCACCGCGGCACATAATGTTGACTCGCAATTCATCCAATATCTAAAGGACAATCCTATCGCGTCAGGAAAGGGAACCTGTATCGGGCGCGCGGCAATGTCGGGCGAAACAGTTTACATTGAGGATACCAAAAACGATCAGACCTACATCTGGAAAGAAGCGGCAAAGATCGGGTCTTATCGTTCAACGCTGGGCATTCCATTGGTCAAAGACGGGATCGTTGTCGGCGTGATTGTTATTGCCGACAGCAACGTCTCAGCGTTCAGCCAAAAGCAGATTGGCCTGCTTGAAACCTTTGCGTCCCAAGCGGTTATTGCCATCAACAACGCGCGTTTGTTTACTGAGGTACAGGCACGCACCGCCGAGGTGACCGAAGCGCTTGAGCAGCAAAAAGCTTCTTCGGAAATCCTGAGTGTGATCAGCCAATCGGTTGCTGACACTCTACCGGTTTTTGAAAAAATACTTGAAAGTTGCCAGAACCTCTTTGGAGGAGAAGAGCTGGATGTTCTTCTGGTTGATGACAGCGGCATGCTTCAGGTGGCTGCCTATGTGGGCAAGTATCGTGAAGCCCTGTTGGAAACCTTTCCGGCACCTTGGGAAATTACACCGGCCGGAAAAGCCATCCGGACATTGCGCGTCGCCAATTATGTCGACGTTCAGAACAACCCTGATACGCCACCGGTTTTGCAGCGTATGGGGCGGTTGGCAGGATATCACTCGGTGGCGTTTGCTCCGATGATCTGGAATGGCAAAGGGATCGGAGTTGTGGGCGCGACGCGGTCGCATACAGCCTTTAGCGAAAAAGAACTGCGTATCATGCAAGGTTTTGCGGATCAGGCCGTGATTGCGATCCAGAATGCTCGATTGTTCAATGAAACACAGGCTGCACTGGTTCGACAGACCGCCAGCGCTGACATTTTGCGCGTCATCAGCGGCGCCCAAACTGATGTGACCCCTGTGTTTGACGCCATCGTGGCCTCTGCCGTGCATCTTCTGACCTGCGACACCGCGATTGTTATGACCACAGATGGCGTCACCTATTCACCGGCTGCGGCGGCTTCAAAAGAGGGTCCGCTCGAGGATATGGGGCCATCAGATCTTCCTGTTGATCCCGATGTGAATTTTCCTTCGCGTGCCATCATTTCGAAATCGGTGCTTCATATTCCGGACTGGGGCGCAATCGATCTGCCGAAACATGAAAAGCGAATTCGTGATATTTTTGACGTCAACTCGGCTCTTTACGTGCCTCTTTTGCACGGTGACGAATATCTCGGGATCTTTGCTTTGGCGCGAACCACGTCACGTGCATTCAGTTCTGAGGACATCGAACTGGCGCAATCTTTTGCAGATCAGGCCGTGATTGCCATTCAGAACACTCGGATGTTCACCGAAACGCAGGCGGCTTTGTCGCGCCAAACGGCCAGCGCAGATATTCTTCGCGTCATCAGCGGATCGCCGACAGATGTGACGCCGGTTTTTGAGGCGATCGTCAAGGCGGGCGTGCAATTGGTCTCATCCGACATGGTGTCGGCGATTATGGTTAACGATGACGCATTCTGGCAAGTCACACGCGCCACCGCAAAAGGCTTGGTCGACGTGTCTGAAGGCACCAGAACTCCGATGGACGTCGAAGGGAATTTCCCCTCTCAGGTTGTTGCCTCAAAAAAGATGCTGCATTTGCCGGACTGGTCAACTATTGACCTGCCGCCGTTTGAGCAGGGCGTTTACAATTCCCTAGGGGTCAAATCTTCGCTGTTCATGCCACTGTTGCGCGGCGATGAATGCCTTGGGGTCTTGGTTTTTGTGCGCGAAATCAAGGCACCGTTTAAACAAGACGAAATCGATATTGCGCAGACTTTCTGCGATCAGGCAGTCATCGCTATTGAAAATGTCCGCCTGTTTCAGGAAGCCCAAGATGCACGCGCCGCAGCGGAAACGGCAAACCAGGCCAAAAGTTCTTTTCTTGCGACAATGAGCCACGAAATACGCACGCCGATGAATGCAGTCATCGGGATGAGCGGCTTGTTGATGGACACCGACCTGAATGAAGAACAGCGCGACTACGCCGGAACGATACGGGACAGTGGCGATGCGCTTTTGGGGATCATTAACGAAATTCTCGATTTTTCAAAGATCGAAGCCGGGCAAATGGATATCGAAAACCACCCCTTCGATCTACGCGAAAGCATTGAAAGTGCGATGGATCTGATAAGCGGGCGCGCCGCCGAAAAAAACCTCGATATTGCTTACATTTATGACGATGATGTTCCGGAAACCGTCAGCGCTGACCTGACGAGATTGCGCCAAATCCTGCTGAATTTGTTGTCAAACGCGGTCAAGTTTACGGACGCAGGCGAAGTTGTCCTGTCAGTGTCGTACACATCGCTCGGCGACGGAAAGAATGAGCTTTCATTTTCCGTGAGAGACACTGGAATAGGTCTGAAACCTGACGGTATGAAACGATTGTTTCAGTCCTTCAGCCAAGCGGATTCATCAACCACTCGCAAATATGGAGGCACGGGACTTGGGCTTGCCATTTCAAAGAGGTTGGCGGAACTGATGGGGGGAACCATGTGGGCGACCAGCGACGGGGCAGGGCGGGGATCAACGTTTCATTTCGCAATACTGGCCGACACCGCAAGCCTTCCGCAGACAGAGGCCCGCAATTTGTTGGGCCAACAATCCGAGCTTATCGGCAAACGGGTATTGATCGTCGATGACAATGCTACCAACCGGCGGATTTTGTCACTGCAAACCGCAAAATGGGGCACTGACACCCGATCCACGGCTTTGCCAGTTGAAGCGCTGGACTGGGTGAACTCAGGTGAACACTTTGATCTGGCAATTCTCGATATGCACATGCCGGTGATGGACGGGCTAGAACTGGCGCAAAAAATCCGCCAGACCAAATCAGATTTGCCTTTGGTATTGTTTAGCTCTTTGGGCATTCGGCCCCCTGACGTCGGGGCGGAGCTTTTTAGCGCTTATCTGGCAAAACCTCTGCGTCAATCCCAGCTGTTTGACACATTGGCGACGATTTTCGCCCCAAAAGCCTTTCCAAAACCCGAGCCGAAACTGGCTGAAAAACCAAAAATAGAACCGAAAATGGCCGTTCGTCATCCTTTGCGAATACTTCTGGCCGAGGACAATTTGGTCAATCAAAAGCTGGCCTTGCGACTGCTGGAACAGATGGGCTACCGCGCCGATCTGGCAAGCAACGGGGTTGAAGCGCTGCAAAGCGTAGAGCGCCAGATTTATGATGTGATCTTAATGGATGTTCAAATGCCTGAAATGGACGGGCTGGAAGCCTCACGCTCAATCACTCAAAAATACCCGGCGGATGATCGGCCAAAAATTGTGGCCATGACCGCCAATGCAATGCAAGGCGATCGAGAAATGTGTCTGGCCGCCGGAATGGATGACTACATCACAAAACCCATCAAAGTAGCCCGCCTGATTGCGGCACTTATGGCTATCCCCAAACGAGACAGGAAAAAATAATGAGTGATGGCCCAATTGATCCCAGCGTTTTTGCGGAACTTGCAGAGGCAACTGGCGCCGAATTTGCGCAAGAATTGCTTGGCACATTTCTGGACGAGGCGTCGCCACTGATCGACGAGTTGAAAGACGCCGCCACAGCCGCCGACCCTGATCGTTATCGAAGGGCAGCACATTCGCTAAAATCAAATGCGCAAACTTTTGGCGCACAGGCACTGGCCAATCTGGCCCGCGACCTTGAGATCAATGGCTTCAGCACTGACCAAAACGCAAACCAAATGCAGCACGCGGCGTTGGTCGGCGAATATGAACGCGCGTCATCGGCTTTGAAAGCTTTGACAAATGATTGAGCAAAAAGCGCGGCTTTTGATTGTGGATGACAACAAGGTTAATCGCCTGCTCCTGTCACGCAGTGTCGAATTGTTGGGCTACTCTGCGGCCGTCGCGGAAAATGGCCGGATTGCCATGCAGCTTTTGGGCGACGAGCCGTTTGATTTGCTGCTGCTCGATATCGAAATGCCCGAGATGAATGGCTTCGAGGTGCTCGAGGAAATCAGACATGACCCGAGTTTAAGCGATCTACCTGTCATTGTGACCTCTTCGGTCGAAGGTGTTGAAAACATTGTTCGTTGTATTGATCTTGGGGCTGACGATTACCTGCCCAAACCCGTCAATCAGGTGCTTTTGCAGGCGCGGTTGTCATCCAGTCTGGAAAACAAGAGACTACGGGTTGAGCAAAAACAATTGTTGGAAAAATTTGCCACAACCGAAGTGGCACAGGATTTGCAGAAATCAGGGTTTTCGCTTGGTGGAAAGCGGGTCTATGCATCGGTTTTGTTTTGCGACATCCGCGGCTTCACCGCCTTGTCCGAGAGCCAGTCGCCGGAAGAAACGATTGAGCTTCTCAACATTTATTACACTCTCATGTTCGAAGCGATTGACTGTCATGGTGGTATCGTTTCGTTGATGATTGGGGACGGATTGATGGCCCTATTTGGAACACCCCGCCCTCTTCAGAACCCCGCTCAAAGCGCTGTGGCCGCCGCACGAGATATGTTGGCCATGATCGAGGAGTTCAATCTTGAGCGAGTGGCCAATTCCAATGTTGAAATAAAAATAGGCATTGGCATCGCAACTGGCGAAGTTGTCGCTGGGTATGCAGGCACTCAACAGCGCGCGACATTCACGTGCATTGGAGACAAAGTGAACCTTGCCTCTCGGCTTGAGGCCCATACAAAAGTTGCTGGATGCGAAGTGTTGGTCGATGGCGTGACGCAAGACGCTCTGCGAGAACATGACCGCGGAAAGCCGATCCTTCAGGTTTCGTTCAAAGGTTTTTCTGATCCGGTTGATATTTTTTCACTTTAAGAGCTTTCATGAAGGGACGTCAGACAAAACTGAAGAGTGTTGGTATCGATTTCCAAGACACTTTCTTTTGAATAAAATTTTGGAAGACATTCTCAATGTACGCTTTCGAAACACATGATGATTTCCTTGAACCCGCAGAGAATGGCAGATTCCCGCGCTTTTTCCCGATCTCTGGGCACGCCACTGAATCTGTTTTGGGCTCTGGCCCGCCATTCGCTGCAAAAGGCACCAAGGTCGGCTTTGGGCCGTAAGCTGCCGTGACGGGTATTGGGCAGGGTTCGATCGCTGCACAACGCACATTCCGTCGATAAGGGCGGAAAGGAGCCGTTCGCTGCGTCGAACATCAACGGCGGCACTGCGGACGAGGACGAAGCCGCTGCCGCGGCAATGGCGCTTGTTGCGGGTTTATCGTGTTTGCCGTGACCGCAGCGCATTTTGATATCTGACGCACCTGTCTGACGATTGGGACTTCTCAAACGTCAAACAGGAGGTTCCCATGACACAGGAGAAGATGAGCCCGCTGCGAGCGCGGATGATCGAGGATATGCGCATCCACGGGATGGGCGACAAGGCGCAGAAGGCGCACATTCGGGCGGTCAAGGATTTCGCCGGTTTCCTGAAGCGGTCTCCGGATACTGCGACACCGGATGATCTGCGCGCCTATCAGTTGCACATGACCGATACCGGCGTGACGCCGACAACTTACAACGTGCGGATCATGGCGCTGAGGTTTCTGTTCGGCAAGACCTGCGGACGTGAAGAGATGAAGAAGTACATGCAGTTCCGCACCCAGCCGCGTAAGCTGCCGTTGGTGCTGAGCATCGAAGATGTTTCGGAGTTGCTTGCTGCCGCGCCCGGACCTGGACTGAAGTATCGTGCGGCACTCAGCATTTCCTATGGTGGGGGCCTGCGGGCATCAGAAGTCTGCAATCTCAAGGTCAGCGACATCGATAGTGACCGCATGTTGATCCATGTCGACGAGGGCAAGGGGCGTAAGGATCGCAAGGTCATGCTGTCACCAGATCTGAGGGACCTGCTGCGCGATTATTGGCGCGAGGCGCGGCCCGAGGGCTGGCTGTTTCCGGGCAAGCCCAAGATCAACCCGGTCACATCAAGACAACTCGGTCGGGCTTTCAACTCGGCCAAACATCTGGTTGGGATTTCCAAACCCGCGACCCTGCATACCTTGAGACACAGCTTTGCCACCCACCTGCTGGAAGCGGGGACGGATGTCCGGATCATTCAGGTGCTTCTCGGCCATGCCAAGCTGAGCACAACAGCGCGCTACACCCAGGTCGCTACCAAAACAATCCGGGACACGGTGAGCCCGTTTGACGCGCTCAAAACATTACATCGTCGTTCGCTCCGACAAGGACCCCGGTAACGTCCGGGGCGGGTGTCTCGCCCCAGGCTGGAGGTCGCTGACATTTTCCGCAAGTATGGTCCTGCGTGGCGGCGGGCCAATGCGGGGCATGTGAGTTTCAGCCAGCTCAAGGTGATGTCGGCGATTGAGGCTTGCCGGACGGAGACGCTCGGCGGGCATGTGGCGGGATGTACCAAGTGCGGCCACCAGCACATTGCGTACAACAGCTGCAAGAACCGGCACTGTCCCAAGTGCCAGGGCCCAGCCGCGCGCGACTCGATGGCAGCGCGCGCCAAGGATCTGCTACCTGTGGAATACTGCCACGTGGTCTTTACCCTGCCAGCCGAGATCGCGCAGATTGCGTTCTGGAACAAACGGGCGGTCTATGGCCTGCTGTTCCAGGCGTCTGCGCAAACGGTTATGACAATTGCAGCCGATCCCAAACGCCTCGGCGCACGCGTTGGTATGACCAGCGTTTTGCACACTTGGGGCTCGGCACTGACCCATCACCCCCACGTCCACATGATCGTACCGGGTGGTGGCCTGTCGCCAAGTGGCAATCGCTGGGTCGCGTGCAGCCCGGGCTTCTTTTTACACGTACGGGTACTGTCTCGACTGTTTCGCCGTCTGTTCATCGAAGGACTGCTGGCGCTGCATCACACCGGGCAGCTTGCTTTCTTCGGTGATCTGACCCGGTTGTCAGATGCTGACGCCTTCGCTGCATATCTTGCCCCTTTGCGCAAAACCGAATGGGTGGTCTACGCCAAACCACCCTTCGGCGGTCCCGAAGCGGTGCTGGCCTATCTCAGCCGATATACCCACCGCGTCGCTATCTCCAACAGTCGCCTCGTCAGCGCCGACGCCAACACCGTCACATTCCGATGGAAAGACTATCGCGTCAAATCAGACAACCGGCAAAAGACCATGCAACTCGCCACCCCTGAGTTCATTCGCCGCTTTCTCATCCATGTGCTTCCGGATCGGTTCCACCGCATCCGGCACTATGGCCTGCTCGCCAGTGCTGGTCGAAAGGCCAATATAGCAAAGGTCCGAAGTCTGCTTGGGGCGCAACAACCCGAACCGGAACCACAAGTGGACGCGGAGATTATCCCGCTCACCCTGCGCGAACCATGCCCCGACTGCGGCGGGCCCATGCGCATCATCGAGACCTTCCGGCGCGGCCAAAAACCACAATCACGCGCTCCACCCAGAAAGGCCGCCGCATGACGAGTTGTACGTCACCCAACATCAATCCAGCCGTGAATTATATCATGTTCATGGGCGATACCGGTCAACCCGATGACATCAAAGACCAAACGAAACGGCCCGATAGCATCATCCACATTGGCGTTGCGCCCGGAAATCTCGGCGGGCAGCCATCCTTTCCGCGTGCGACCGTCACCATGACAATACAGAAGCGAAAGCAACCGTTTCATGCTTTCCCCATAGGAAATCACACACCTCCCGCGGCCTCCTCCTAGTCAGGTTTCCCAACGCGGGCCACGCTCAGCACAAGCTGAAATCTCGCACCATGGCCCGCATCGAAAAACCTAAAACGAAGCCGC
>NZ_JBDVNC010000026.1:0-4517 GCF_039969785.1 Shimia sp.
AGTTTGAATCGTGCCCCGGAAGCTGCCATTCCGGAAACGCAGATATTCCACCCATTTCAAAGGCGTGACCAGAATCTCGGACATTCGGCGGTTGGAAGCGGCCGCACGACAGCATGGACCGGAACGACGGCACTGAGCCCAAAGTTGCCATTGATTCAGATCGTAGCATCCAAACAAAAATTGCAAAAGAAGACTTTCGCCACAGGTGCGACATCAAGGTCAGAAATACCTTTGATGACATTGCAAAGGCATTGGAACAATCGGGTTAGTGACCCACTCGCGGGCCTATTTGCAAAAATTGGTAGAGAGCCGTGAACAAAACGCTGTCCCGGCCCTCTACGTTAAGATTGACTATTTGGCGACGGGGACAATCTCGGGTATCTGATACTCGTAGAAGGCGGAGACATTAGGTTCGTAAGCGCGCATCAGGAATGCCCAGTTGTCTTCAGTCGTCAGAATGAAATTCTTGATGTCCTGCACATCCGAGCACGCCTCTTTAGAACCAAAATGCACTGTGAAGGTGTCGTCTTCGTTCAATGTGGCGTTGCCGGTGTTCACGATGTTATTCTCATTCGCCATGAGGTATTTTTCACTGTTGTAGGCCGTGATTGACCAAAACTGGCTCACGATCGGCTGATCGTAAGTTGCGACATAGCAGGTGTCAGATTTGGCATTTTGAAGGGCATAAGGCGCATACATCGCGTATTCATCTGCGGCCAAGCCCCATGCGCCCGCGGTGGCGTATGTGAACCGCTCCCAGTCCGCAACCTTGGTGATGTCGTCGGTCATCAATCCGAAGGTGTCCGACATTTTGTCGTATTCCAGCATCATGGCATCACGCACTGCCAACATCGCGACTTCGTCATAGGTCGAAACGGGCGCGGCGGCTGTCGCTTCTATTTGCAACTGCGGATGCAGTGTTTCGAGGATATACTTAACATCTTCTTCAGATGCATCTGTGCCGATACGGACGCCAATTGCGACGTGGCCGCCGGGAAAATGCCCAGGATCAAAGGAATATGTTCCACCTCCCACCAACTGCTGGCTCATGTGTTCTTCACTGACGATCTGCGCTGTGAGGAACCGGTTGCCTGTGTCAGGCATGTGGAGCGTAAAGCCCTCGGATGCATCCACAATCCCCATCGAATAGATGACGTCGTTATTCGGGCTGACGACCCATTTATCCTCGGCTCTCGCAAGCGATTGAAAGTGGTAAAAGTTATTGATCCCTTCGCGTTCAGCCATCCCGGACATGAAGTGAAGCGACTCCGCGCGGATGAATTCCTCTGGCGACATACCGTGGTTATGTGGGTCCGCAGCCCAACCGTCAGACTGGATCGGGGGAATTGTATCGAATGGTGCGCCGATGACAACCGACGGAGCGAGGGTGATGAGGAGCAGTGCCCCTGTCGTAAGTTTCAAATTCTTCTGCAATTGGGCCATCCTTTTTGATCGCGAGGCTCACTGTTTTTCAGGCGCAATGCTGCGGATCGAATCGATGTAGTCGATTGTCTCCTGCACATCGATTGGTAGGTACATCCGAACAATACCAGTCCATCCTTTCTGAACCGTCAGGCTGTTGGGTTGATCCGGACAGTTCAGATAGATTGAGTAGGAGTCACCGTCGTCCTGCATATTCTCATGGCCGATGTAGAAATCATCCTCTACAATCCAGCCCGCAGTGTCATAGGTTGTCAAAGAAAAGAAGCCACCGCCCGCCCAATCAAGGTTGGGTTTCGGTAAGGTATAGCGCTGGCAATCAGCGTCTCCTTGGCCCGCAACCGCCGAGAGGTATTGCGCTGTATCAGCAGGCAGGCCACCCCAACCCACCGCAGCAGCATATATGTAGCTTGTCGGATCGACATCATCCATCGTGGCTCCGAAAGATTCATGTTCGATTATTTTAGCTTTTCCATCGGCAAACTCCTGAACGAGCTTGTTGCGGAAGGTTTCCACGTCTTCGCTCCGGAAGCCCTTTGCGGGGTATGGAACTGCCGAGTTGGCCTCAATTTTCATTGCACGTTGAGCCGCGAGGGATTCCTCAAGGTCGTCGGTGATTTTTGTCCGCGCCAATAGATACACATACGTGCCACCTGTCACGTCTTCTGGGGTGATGGTCCGACTTTCACCGGCCTTGATCACAAAATGGGACAGGTGGTTTTCATCCATTACGTGTATGATTTGAAAGTCAGCGCGGGGTGGTACGATCAACGTGGCACCCTTTGAAATGTCAACAACTGCAAGAGAATACATAACGTCCCGATTGGAGCGAATTACATCCTGCGCGTCTTTGCTCACTGGGCCGTTGTGAACAAAGGTATTTACTGGGGCATTTTCCTGCTGATTGTTAAAGTACCAGTCAGATTCAGCGACGACATAGTTGTCCATCGTCACATCGATTTCCTGAGCATTTAGCGATGCCGCTGCCATGCTTAATGTCAAAGCAATCGTGAAAGAACTTGTTCCTTGGAAAAATCTTGAAAAAGAATGAAACATGATTTTTGATCCCTTGATAAAAAATTTAACTTCTGGACGCCATTAAGCACTGCAAGACAGGCAGAAACTATGCAGATTGTGCCAATCTTAAGCGCAGATGAAAATTTTTCTGGCCGAGCGCGCAGTTTCTTTAGGAGTTTCGCCAAACGTGCTTCGGTAAATGGAGGAAAACCGGCCAAACTCCGTAACACCGAAGCTGGAAACCGTTTTGCTGACCGACGCCCTCTCGCCTGACATCAACAAATCACGGATCAGATATAGTTTGTGACGGTTAATAAATTTTATCGGCGTGTCGCTCAGAATAACTTCAAAAGCTCGGTGTAGCGTTCGGCGGGATGCACCGGACGCCAAGGCAAGCTCTTCAATGGAGATCTTTTCGTTCGCATGTGCATTTATGTAGTCAATCGCACGCTTAACAACATGCTCCAATCCGCGTATCGACGGCACGCCACAAATCTGATGAGGATCGCGGCCCAGATGTGAAATCAATGTTTCAAGAGCAAGGCTTGCGGTTTCGGCAGGATGGAGTGCCCCTTGTCCGTCCTGATGCAAACCCGCGGTTTGCACGCGCAACAGTTTGAGTAAGGAGTTTTGCAGCTGCTGTGGGTGGTGCCCTGTGACAAGACACTCAGGATCAATGACAATCTCGAGTTGTTCCGCCTCCCACGCCAGACTCTCACGAGATAGGCTTAACCCAAGATACAAAGATCCAGGCATGTAAAGCGCTTCATGCTCTTCGCCCGGCAAAAAGACACCAACTGTACCGCTCTCAATCCCATGCAGCCACTGAAGCGAGCCTTCGGTGATTTGGAGGCCAACACCCAGAGTAATATCTGTTTCGGAAAGCGTTCCCGATAGTGAAATTTTGCTGTTTAAGAGCCCGGTTGTGCAAACCATCCGCTGGGTAGCCACAAATGCGAGGCAAGCATTTAGCTGTCCTGCGTCCATCTGTTGTGCTTTCAAGCCAGATCCAAGCACCGCCTGTGCCAGGTCTTCGATCCGAGACACCGCAAGTTTACCATAGGCACTGTCCTGAGGGGGGGCCAATTCTCGGCCGTCCAATTTGTGCATCCTCGGAAGATAACATTGTTCTGCGGTTCACGTCGAGAAATAGTGCCCGCGCTTGTCGAGGCAATTCTGTTCGCAGATTGCGATGAGCTGGTGCTCCTAATTGCCACGCAGGTGGACTTCATGAGCGGCAGCTTTAAGGCCAAGCGGCTTCAATTTAGTTTTCCACTTAATGGATCGAAGCCACCGGTTTCTAGCCGGTCCGCTTCAGCGAACCTGTTATTGATCTTCCTCATCCGCGTACACGCGATTCTACCACAGGTTCCACGTCGTGTGGGTCACTAAATATCGATACAAGGTTCTGCAGGGTCTTATGCGAGAGCGGATACGCGAGATTATCATGCAAACTTGCTCCGAACTGGGCGTCCATATCGTGAAAGGCGTGCTGGTACGGGATCACGTGCATATGTTCCTGTCGATCCCGCCAAAACTGTCCCTGTCCAACGTCATGCAACACATTAAAAGACGCTCGTCGCGCCGCATCCAGATGGAGTTCCCTGAGTTGCGAAAGCGACACGGGAGCAGGCGGTTTTGGGCACGCGGATACTTTTCGACAACCTCAGGAAATGTTACCGACGACATCATCACGCTGTACCTGGAATTACATTCCGCCAAATGATGCTACCGGCGTCAGCCGGTAGTCCTTCACTTAGATCGAACGGCGGTTTTGTCCGCTCCGCCGAACTTAGCGTCCCCAAAATACTGCACAATGCACCAATGGCTGTTCTGGGGAAGCTGCACCGCAGCACCAGATCAACCGATGAAAGGCAGGAATGGGCCGAAAGCTGTCATTGGGTCGAACCGCTCCAACAGCGGCTTCGTTTTAGGTTTTTCGATGCGGGCCATGGTGCGAGATTTCAGCTTGTGCTGAGCGTGGCCCGCGTTGGGAAACCTGACTAGGAGGAGGCCGCGGGAGGTGTGTGATTTCCTATGGGGAAAGCATGAAACGGTTG
>NZ_JBDVNC010000027.1:0-87058 GCF_039969785.1 Shimia sp.
CGTCTTGTCACCTCGCAGCGCTTCCAACGCCACTTTGGCCTTAAACTGATCTGTAAAGTTCCGGCGCTTTGCCATTCTCGTATCCCTTCAAAGGTTTGGGATACTCCTTAGCCGACTGTCCGGTTTCCTGGGACCACTTCATACCACGATAGATTGACGTTATGGCTTGCCATTGCGTTCGCTGAATTGGAACCAGTGGAAAAAAGTCCCTCAAACAACGAAGGCCGCAACCTTACCGGTGAGGATCATGATTTGCAAGATGTGGCCAAGGACATACTAGCCGATCTTTCTGAGGAAGAGCTAGCGACATTGCTCAAGACCATTCGCTTGACAAAGATGGCATCTGCAAACGGCGATCTGCACGCAAAACTCATGCTCGCAGACTACTATGCTCATTCACAAAAAAACCCTGAAAAGGCACTTCCATATCTTCATGACGCCGCTTCTCTTGGGGACTATCAAGCAATTGATCAGCTCGACGATCTTTTCCAAACAGGTCTGGTTTCTGAGGGTTGGACGCTGGCTTGGCTAGAGTCTTTGAAAGAGAAGGCAAACATCACAAGGGACTCAGAGTTAGAGTACCAGATTGGAAGGATATACAGCGAGGAGTTGGCCGGCGCAGAATACAACGCAGGAGTGGCTGCCCATTGGTTTGAACTGGCTTCGGACGACGATGATCACGGCAAGGCAGCCTTTGCGCAGTCGCTGTTAAAAGGTGACGGCATCAGACGCGACGTGGCGCGTGCGCAGTCATTGATCAATGACATTCAAAGAGAAGGGACTCGGCAATGGGCCGAAATCGAGGTGGGAAAAATAATGCGCGAAACGACATTTCCAGAAAAAGATCGACTGCTGCCTGAAACGCAAGATTTGCTGAAAAGGTCCTTTGAAAGCCTGCGGAAACGACGGCAGTGTCCTCTCGACATGTCCTGGGATGAATGTCGCGTTCGTCGTTCGTCATGAATACTTCCTCCACCCAAATCAGGGAATTTACAGGAAGTGTCCCGGGAGTCCGTACATATCTACAGCGCCGCCACAGCCCGTGCCCTCGAGGCCAAAATCGAAAAACTGGAAGCCCAAGCGGCGCTGATCTCGGAAAACCTCTCCAAAACCAAGCCAAAACAAAAGGACTTCGACACAAGTTTTCGAACCGCGCTGGACTTCTTGGCAAACCCTTGGAAACTCTGGCAAACCGGACGCGATGACGACCGTCAAACCGTCCCGAAACTGGTTTTCGAAGCCCCAATCCCATATCGCCGGAATCAAGGCTTTCGAACCGCCAAAACCACCTTACCCTTCAAGGCCTCAGGCGATTTAGACGACGATGAAAGGGAAATGGCGGAGAGACAGGGATTCGAACCCTGGGAACCCGTGAAGGCTCAACGGTTTTCGAGACCGCCCCGTTCGACCACTCCGGCACCTCTCCGCGGGGATCTTGGTAAGGGCGTCGTTTAATGATGTTTGGAATCGGGTGCAAGGGTGATTTGCATTGTCTTCACGCAGAAAATGCCTAGCTTGAGACCATGTATATAAAAACTCTTCTTGTCTCGGGTTTCTCCCGATTTCAATCTTTGGCTCTGGCCATATTCCTGACGGTCACATTTATGTTTGTTTCGGACCCTGCACGCAGCGCCGATCGTGAACAGGTGGCGGCCTTTCTTCAAGTGACCGGATTTGACGTGGCATTGGATTCAATTGCCATGTCGGCCACATCTGCACCGGGTATGTTGGGATTGGAAGACGATGAGTTTGGCAGCCACTGGATGTTGCTTGCACAAACTGTGTTTGACACCAAAATCATGCGCAAACGTGCAACCGATATTTTGGAAGCGACGCTGGACGAAGATTTGCTGGCGCATGCTGCCGGGTTCTATGCAAGCGAGTTGGGGCAATCGCTGGTTGAGGCTGAAAATGCGTCATATTTGATTGACGACGACATCAAGGACGCGGAGGGCGAACGGTTGTTGGCTGAACTGCAGGACAAGGACGATCCGCGCATTGATCTGTTTTCCCGGATGAGCCAGGCCATCGATCCCAATGATATCGGGACCCAGGCCATGACCGAAATACAGGTACGCTTTATTTTGGCCGCATCTTATGCCGGGGTGATCAGTTTGCGCGTGGATGAGGATGGATTGCGCGCCGCATTGGCGGAAAGCGCAGACGAAGTGGCGCGGGAAGTGGAAATCTCAGCATTGCAGAATTCGGCATATACCTATCATGATTTCACGCTTGAAGAGTTGACGGAATATACCGAGGCGCTTGAGAACCCGGATATGATGATCGTCTACGAATTGATGAATGCGGTCCATTTCGAGGTCATGTCGAACCGGTTTGAAGCGTTGGCCAAACGGCTGGGAGACCTGCAGCCAGAGCAGGAATTGTAAAGGATTGAGCAAGGCCAACCGTAGGGTGCTCTTTCACCTTCTCGCAGATACTCCAAAAAAATCCACAGGCCGCAGGTTGCCTCGTTCCAGTTACGGTATCAAAATTGCGGCGCGTTCAAACATCGCGCTGTCGACACCCAGATCATCATATAGCAATTCGATCTCGACGGATTGAACCACGCCTTTGTCTAAGCTCAGATAAATCAATGCGTCATCAGGAATTGCGTTGGGCTGGGCAATGTCCGCCGGGCATTCTGGGATTGGAAATTCCTGTATATCGCCCCCATTGATAGAATATTGAACACTATGCAGCCCGCATCGCCACGACAACAGATGCGTGAAATACACCAGATCTTGTCCGCCATATTCGCGCACCGCGACCCAATTACCTTTGGTGGCGGTCAGAATCGGACGAATTTCTGTTGCCGTCATAAATTTCCCGGTGGGCGTTTGATCCTCCGCGATACGTGTCTCACCCGCTGTGGCAATTCCTGCCGGGCTGATGCAGATTGCAGCAACTAATCCAAAAAATCTCATCCCATTTCCCTTTCGCAAAGGACGCGCGACACATGATTGCCAAAACAAGGCGGATCCAACCTTTCGCCTGACCAGCAAGCGTCCTATAGTCAACTCAGCTATCGTGCAGGGCAGCAGGCGAAATGGCAAGAACAGCGCAAAATACCAGAAATTTCAACGTCGTGATCGTTGGCCAATCCGGTCGGCTTCAATACGAAGCGGTTCTTTTTGCCGCATCTTTGCGCGAAATGTCCCCCGGTTTTTCCGGCCGCTTGTTTGTCGTCGAGCCTCAGCCAGGCGATCGCTGGGAAAAGAACCCGCGCATGTCCAACCCGGATGTGCGTGCATTGCTGGAACAATTTGACGCCGAAATTTTGCCGTTTGAAAACCGGCTCTTTGGTCAATCCTATCCTGAAGGCAACAAGATCGAACTGCTGTCCGCCTTGCCCAGGGGTGAACCGTTTGTGTTTTTTGATACCGACACGCTGATCACCGGCGATCTCAATGCGGTTCCGTTCGACTTTGATCGCCCTTCAGCCTCGCTCAAAGTTGAAGGTACGTGGCCTCAGCTCGAACTATACGGCCCCGGATACACCGAAATCTGGAAATCGCTTTATGACAAGTTTGGACTGGATTTTGAAAGCACACTGGATCTGTCCCAGCCGGATGAATACTGGCGCCGGTACCTCTATTTTAATGCAGGATTCTTCTATTATCGCTGCCCACATGAGTTTGGGACAAGGTTCGCAGAATATGCCAATGCGATCCGCAACGACCCACCACCAGAATTGGTGTGTCAGCAAATGACACCGTGGCTGGATCAGGTGGCGCTGCCACTGGTGATCCGGTCTTTTGGCGGCGGTCGCGACGCATTGCCACCCGGTTTTCTGGATGGCGATGTCAGCTGTCACTATCGGGTACTGCCGCTGCTATATGCACGTGAAAACGATCGTGTTGTCGAAGTGCTGGAACAGGTCTCTTCTCCACATCGGGTCAAAAAGGTGCTCAAACAATATGATCCGTTTAAGCGCATGATCTACCAGAGGCGAGGCCACAAAACGCGCGCGCTGTTTGATCGTGATTTCCTGCCCCGGCGCGAACAGGTCATTCGCAACACGATCCGCAAAAATGGTTTTTGGATGCGCTGATTCCGGCGCGCCTCGCAATTGCATTACGCTGCGACAAGCGACCTCGCTTGCACCTAATCGCGCAAGCGCGTAAACCGCGCGCAATCAAACGCGCCAAGGAAGAGCAATGCCTGTTCTCGTGATGAAATTCGGCGGCACCTCAGTCGCCAACCCAGACCGCATCCGCCGTGCCGCCAAACGCATTGGTGTTGAAGTGGCCAAAGGCTATGACGTGATCGTCATCGTCTCCGCCATGTCTGGTCAGACCAACAAACTGGTCGGCTATGTCGAAGAAACCTCGCCCCTGTTTGATGCCCGTGAATATGACGCGGTGGTATCGTCGGGGGAAAATGTTACCGCTGGGCTGATGGCGCTGACGCTTCAGGAAATGGACGTACCTGCACGCAGTTGGCAGGGTTGGCAGGTTCCGTTGCTCACCACGTCCGCGCATTCTCAGGCCCGAATCGAAGAAATTCCGACCGAAAATATCACCGCCAAATTTGACGAAGGTATGCGCGTTGCCGTGGTGGCCGGATTTCAGGGCATCAGCCCCGAGGGCCGCATTACTACGCTGGGCCGGGGGGGATCAGACACCACGGCGGTTGCGTTTGCCGCCGCCTTTGGCGCCGAGCGTTGTGACATTTATACTGACGTGGACGGGGTCTACACGACTGATCCTCGCATTTGCGAAAAAGCACGCAAACTTGATAAAATTGCGTTTGAGGAAATGTTGGAACTGGCCTCGCTCGGGGCCAAGGTTCTGCAAACACGCTCGGTCGAACTGGCCATGCGGTACAAAGTAAAACTGCGGGTGCTTAGCTCGTTCGAAGAACAATCCGACGAGGCCGGGACGCTGGTCTGCGATGAGGAGGAAATCATGGAAAGCAACGTAGTTTCAGGTGTCGCCTACAGCCGTGACGAAGCCAAGATGACTCTGGTCTCGGTGGCTGACCGCCCCGGAATCGCTTCGATCATTTTCGGCTGTCTCAGCGAATCAGGTGTGAACGTCGATATGATCGTTCAGAACATTTCCGAAGACGGTCGTACCGATATGACGTTCTCGTTGCCCACTGAACAAGTCAAACGCGCCGAAAAAGCGCTGGCCGAGTTGAAGAATTCGGGCGGTTTGAACTTTGCAGACCTGATCACTGATCTGGACGTTGCTAAAATCTCGGTTGTCGGAATCGGTATGCGCTCACAATCGGGGGTTGCAGCTAAGATGTTCAGGGTGCTGTCTGATGACGGCGTGAACATTAAGGTCATTACGACATCGGAAATCAAAATTTCCGTACTTGTTGATCGAAAATACATGGAACTTGCGGTCCAAGCCCTGCATGATGCCTTCGAACTTGAGAAAGCGGCCTGATCGATTTCGCCCTTCTGGCGAAACCGCTGAACGGGCGCAATGCAATTGATGGGCGAACATGGCTGAAAGAACAGACTCCGAAAGCCGAAAGCTGCTTGGCCGTTTGCGCGACGCATTGGCCGAAGATACGGCAGGCCAGGAACGGCTGGACCGGATCACGCATCTGATCGCAACCTCGATGGGCAGCGAAGTGTGCTCTATCTATCTGTTTCGCGATGAAGAAACGCTTGAGCTGTGTGCCACCGAAGGCCTGAACGCCGACTCGGTGCACAAAACACGCCTGCGAGTCGGTGAAGGTCTGGTCGGCCAGGTAGCCCGCACGTCGCGCATCGTCAATTCCGATGATGCTCCGGCGGAAAAAGGGTTCCGCTATATGCCGGAAACTGGCGAAGAGATTTATTCCAGCTTTTGCGGCGTTCCAATCCAGCGTCTGGGAGACAATCTGGGCGTTTTGGTTGTTCAGTCCAAAGAAGCGCGCAATTTCTCGGCTGACGAGGTTTACGCTTTGGAAGTCGTCGCCATGGTTTTGGCCGAAATGACCGAGCTGGGGGCCTTTGTCGGCGAAGGTGCGGCCATGACTGCCCTGCATCAACAGGCTGTGGTCTTCAAAGGCGGTAGTGCTCAGGAAGGCGCCGCCGAGGGTCATGTGTGGTTGCATGAACCCCGTGTTGTTATCACGAACCTTGTGGCCGACGATCCTGAGACCGAGCTTAGCCGTTTGTCAGACGCGGTTGAAGAATTGCGCGTCGGGGTCGACAAAATGCTGGCCGGTGCTGCGCGGGGCGACAAGGAACAGCTCGAAGTCCTTGAGGCTTATCGCATGTTTGCAAACTCCAAGGGCTGGATGAAGCGTATGGAGCAGGACATCTCGCGTGGGCTGTCCGCCGAGGCAGCGGTGGAGAAAGAACAATCCACGGCGCGTGCGCGGATGGAACAAGTTACAGATGCCTATCTGCGCGAACGGCTGCATGACCTTGATGATCTGTCTAACCGTCTGCTGCGAATTCTGACCGGGCAGGGGGCGCAAACTGGTGCTGATCTACCCGCCGATCCAATTTTGATCGCGCGCAATATTGGCCCTGGCGAGTTGCTGGAATATGGCCGTTCTCTGCGTGGCATTGTGCTTGAAGAAGGCTCAGTTGGCAGTCACGCCGCGATCGTGGCCCGCGCGCTGGCCATTCCGCTGGTGATTCACGCAGACCGTATCACGACCGAGGCGCTGAATGGCGACCATATCCTGGTTGATGGTGATCAGGGACAAGTGCACCTGCGCCCGGATGACAACGTTGTCAGCGCCTTTCGCGACAAGATCGCAATGGCCGCAGATGCTCAGGAACGCTATGCGTCGATCCGCGATAAACCGGCAAAGTCGCGCGATGGGATCACCATTGCCCTGCACATGAACGCTGGCTTGATGGCCGACCTGCCCAGTCTGCCCAGCTCTGGCGCAGAAGGCGTCGGTCTGTTCCGCACCGAATTGCAGTTTCTGGTGCGCAACACGATGCCAAAGCGCACGGAACTGGCCCAACAATACAGCAACGTGATTAAAGCAGCGCAAGGCAAACGCGTGGTGTTTCGAACCCTTGATATAGGCTCGGACAAAGTGCTGCCCTATATGGCGCGCGAAGACGAACCCAACCCGGCGCTTGGCTGGCGGGCTGTTCGGGTCGCGTTGGACAAACCCGGCGTGATGCGCATGCAGCTGCAGGCGCTTTTGCGGGCGGCAAACGGACGTCCATTAACTGTCATGTTCCCCTTTATTGCCCAGCATGATGAATACCGCGCAGCGCGGGCTGAAATGGACAAGGCGCTGGAACGAGAGAGAATTCTGGGGCACCCTCTGCCATCTGACCTGCAGGTGGGCGCAATGCTGGAAACTCCGTCCCTTGCGTTTGCACCACAAACCTTTTTTGAAGAAGTCGATTTCTTGTCGATTGGCGGCAATGATCTGAAACAGTTCTTTTTTGCAGCTGACCGGGAAAACGAACGCGTCCGACGCCGCTATGACACGCTGAATGTCAGCTTTTTGACGTTTCTTGAGGGCATCGTGAACCGCTGCCTATCCACAAATACCCCCCTTAGCTTTTGTGGCGAAGACGCAGGCCGCCCGATCGAAGCAGTTTGTCTTGCGGCAATGGGCTTGCGACATCTGTCCATGCGTCCCGCCTCAATCGGGCCGGTCAAAAGCCTGATGAGACGGGTCAACCTGAACGAAGTACGTCAAGTGATCAGCGATGCGCGCGAAGCGGGCGACCAAACTGTGCGCCCCGCCGTGATGGAATATCTGCGCTCTTCTAGCTAAACAGCTTTAGAAAGGTTTGCGCTGAAAGCATTGACCGTTCGTCACAACGCTCATCCGAGATTGCAAAACAAGATTGCAAAACCGACAAATGGCCCATTGACGGATGGGGCATTTCCATCGGAAATGCCCTGCCGGGCAATGGATCGCGGTAGTGACGCGGATTGGGTTCGCAGGTAGAAAGATTAACTCTGATATCATAGCCACCGGATAGACCAGAGGCGCAGCTTAAGACTTCGTGTCTGCTTCGCCCAAACCGCAATTGATCTAGTTGGCACATTACCCGCTTGGGACGTTATTGGAATGGACGGCGGATAAAAGGCTAAACATCCAGCGGGATTCTGTGAAAATGTAGATCACAACGCTCCACCTAAAGAAGACAGGACCTCATAATGAACGCCTATGTTCCGGCAGAAAGCCGATATGAAAAAATGACTTACCGGCGCTGCGGACGTTCGGGTTTGAAATTGCCTGCCATCAGTCTTGGGTTGTGGCATAACTTTGGCGAAAACACCCCGCACCGCCTAAAACGAGATCTTTGCCGGTCTGCATTTGACAATGGGATTACCCATTTTGACCTTGGGAACAACTATGGACCCCCACCAGGTGCGGCCGAGGAGGCCCTCGGAGAAATCTTAAGAACGGATTTTTCGGAGTATCGCGACGAGCTGATCATCGCCTCGAAAGCTGGTTATCGAATGTGGCCGGGACCCTATGGGGAATGGGGAAGCCGCAAGTATCTGGTGGCCTCGTGCGACCAGACTTTACGTCGCTTGGGGGTCGACTATCTTGATATCTTTTACAGCCACCGCTTTGATCCAGAAACGCCTTTGGAAGAAACCATGGGGGCTCTCGACTATATAGTGCGTAGCGGACGCGCGCAGTATGTTGGCATTTCCTCCTACAATTCCGAGCGCACTCGAGAAGCTGTTGGCATTTTGAAAGAACTGGGAACACCCTGCCTGATCCATCAACCCAGTTATAACATGTTAAATCGCTGGGTGGAACGAGACGGTCTGTTAGACACATTAGAGGAGCTTGGCGTAGGTTCTATCGCATTCACGCCGCTGGCGCAGGGCATGTTGACAAGCAAATACCTAGCGTCTGTGCCAAAAGGTAGCCGCGCGGACCAGGGAACATCATTGGATTCATCCGAGTTGACGGAAGACATGATTTCGCGGTTGAGAGACCTGAATGAAATTGCTGAAGTACGTGGTCAGACGCTCGCTCAAATGGCCTTGGCATGGGTGTTGAGGCGCGGCCGTGTCACGTCTACGTTGATTGGAGCATCCAAAGTCAAACAAATCGAAGATTGCGCCAAGGCATGGGCTAATTTGAATTTTTCCGATGCGGAAGAAAAAGCCATTGATGCCTTAACTGCGGATAGTCCGACAAAAAACCTATGGGCGCAGTCGTCTGAAGGGGTTTGATCAAGTGTCTTTTTCTCTTCCTTCAACAAGAGCATAGCAATAGCTCAGTAGCGTATAATTTCGGTTAGAACTTGCGCAGCGTTTGGCTATGCAGTTGTCCTGGGTCAAAAGTTAAAAACGCGAACAAACTCACTGGGCAGAAAAGCCGTGCAAACGCCTTTTTGGAGGATCAGGTCCAGCGGGGGCTGAGGCTCATAAGTTACCGCTTGACTTGCCCCTTAAACCACCCGATAAGCGCCCAACTCGGCGTGAAGTGTTAGCTTTGCGCCGTGTTTTGTTGAAACACAGCCCTAAAGGGGCGCGCTGTTCGAGGCGGCATTTGCCACAAACACCCATCTGGGGGCCACAGGACGCGGGAAGATCAAAGGAATTAGGACATGTTCGCAGTCCTGAAGACCGGCGGCAAACAGTATAAGGTACAGGCAGGTGATATCCTGCGTGTCGAAAAACTGGCTGCAGACGCTGGCGAAAAAGTTCAATTCAACGACGTGTTGATGCTGGGTGGCGACGCCACTGTAGTTGGTGCGCCGTTTGTTGCAGGTGCCGGCGTGCAAGCCGACGTAATCGACCAGATCAAAGGCGATAAGCTGATCAAGTTCGTGAAACGTCGTCGTAAGCACAGCTCTAAGCGTACCGTTGGTCACCGTCAAAAGCTGACATTGATCAAAATCACTGATATTTTGGCCGAAGGCGCTGATGCGTCGGGTGTCAAAGCTGCTGTAGGTGCAGGCTCGGTTTCGAGTGCGGTTGTTGAAGCTGCGGCACCTGCGAAAAAGGCTGCCCCGAAGAAAGCCGCTCCGAAAGCTGAAAAGGCTGCTGCACCTGCCGGTGCCGATGACCTGAAAAAGCTGTCAGGTGTTGGCCCCGCGCTGGAGAAGAAACTGTTGGAAGCGGGTGTAACCTCGTTTGCGCAGATCGCTGGCTGGAGTGAAGCCGATATTGCCGAGTTCGACGAAAAATTGTCGTTCAAAGGCCGCATCGAGCGTGAAGGCTGGGTTGCCCAAGCCAAGGACCTGGCCAACTAAGGCCCCGAGGATAGGAGACCAACGATATGGCACATAAAAAAGCTGGTGGTAGTTCCCGTAACGGCCGCGACTCAGCAGGTCGCCGCCTTGGCGTGAAAAAATACGGTGGCGAAAACGTCATCTCTGGCAACATCATCCTGCGTCAGCGCGGTACAAAGATGTGGCCGGGCGAAGGCGTAGGCATGGGCAAAGATCACACTATCTTTGCGACTGTCGAAGGCAACGTGAAATTCCACAAAGGCCTCAAAGGCCGCACCTTTATTTCGGTTCTCCCGGTGGCGGAGGCCGCCGAGTAAGCCGACCTTAAAGGTTTTCGAACAATTAGGGGGATCGGCGGAAACGCCGGTCCCTTTTTAGTTTTCATGTCAGGACAACGCTGTGAGCGTCGCCATTGCCAGTTTCAGCGTCTTCGCGGCGAGCCAGGTGGGCACACCGGGCCCGGCCAATATGGTGTTGCTTGCTACTGGTGCACGTTTCGGCTTTCTCGCGACCTTACCGTTTGTGGCTGGTGTGGTGCTGGGAAAACAATTGATTATCTGGCCGGTTGGATTTGGCCTCATGTCACTGGCCGAAGCCACGCCGGAATTGTTTGCGGCACTCAAGTGGGTGTCCGCGGCCTATATTTTCTGGTTGGCGTGGAAAGTTGCCAATTTGCGGCTAAATCCAGAAGGCGCGAGTGTAGAGGACGCGCCGGGCTTTTTGGCCGGTTTGTGGGTTCATCCGTTGAATCCTAAGGCTTGGGCAATGGTCATCACGGGTTTTACCAGTTTCGTGAGCCCCGGTGCGCCAACCTTGCAGACAACGGCAACCATAGCCATCTGTCTGCTGGTGTGTCAGGCGCTATTTCATCCGATGTGGTCGCTGGGAGGGGACCGCATCGCTCGGGTCGTGGTTGGGCGTCCTGCAGAAAGATATTTGATGAGAACACTGGCTTTGTTGACCGTGGCGTCAGTTCTTTATGTTGTATTTTGAGGAGGGTACACATGAAATTAGATAGGATAGTAAATCAGCCAGTTATTGAAACTGAGCGGTTTGTCTTGCGCCCGCTCAGGCGGTCGGATCAGGGCTTGATTGATTTTTATGCCGGCCAACGTGAAGTGGCACGTATGACCACTTCGATTTCGCACCCTTTGCCGCCCGGCGCCACCGAAGCGTTTATTGCGCGGGCTCAGTCTGAAGATCGTGTGGAAGATGTTTGGGCCATGGATGGCAGCGCGGATAACGCACCCGAGATTATGGGAATGATCAGCCTGACACGGCTGGACAAAGAAGTGAGCGAAGTTGGCTACTGGGTTGCCCCGGCGCTGTGGAACACCGGACTTGCATCAGACGCGGTGCGCGCGTTGATCGCAGCGAACCCGCTCGGTAATCGTGCGCTTTATGCCAGCGTGTTTCAGGACAATCCGGCTTCGGCCCGTGTACTGACCAATTGTGGGTTTCAATATCTCGGCGACGCCGAGAGTTTTTCGGTGGCGCGCAATGCGGCTGTGCCAACGTGGACTTATACGCTCAAAATGGGCGGAAAATGAATTGAGCCGCCATGCGTCCCGCGGTATCAGGCGGGGCGCAATCCTGAAAGGATGTACTGATGAAATTCCTCGACCTAGCCAAGGTTTACATCCGGTCTGGCGGCGGCGGCGGCGGGTGTGTCTCGTTTCGGCGCGAAAAATACATTGAATATGGCGGTCCGGATGGCGGGGATGGCGGCAATGGCGGATCGGTCTGGGCGGAAGCCGTTGAAGGGCTGAACACGCTGATCGACTTTCGCTATCAGCAACATTTCTTTGCCAAAAGCGGTCAACCGGGGCGCGGACAACAACGCACCGGAGCGAGCGGTGATGACATCATCTTGCGCGTGGCTGTGGGCACCGAAATTCTGGACGAAGATCAGGAGACCGTGATTGCGGACCTGACCGAAGTTGGGCAGCGGGTTCTGTTGGCCAAGGGTGGCAATGGCGGATTTGGCAACCTTCATTTCAAATCCTCGACCAACCAGGCGCCACGACGTGCCAATTCGGGACAAGAGGGCGTCGAGCGCACCATCTGGCTGCGCCTCAAGCTGATTGCGGATGTTGGTTTGCTGGGATTGCCCAATGCAGGCAAGTCGACATTTCTGGCCGCGACATCCAACGCACGCCCGAAAATTGCGGACTATCCGTTCACCACTTTGCACCCAAATCTCGGGGTCGTTGGTGTGGATAACGTGGAATTTGTCGTGGCTGACATCCCCGGTTTGATTGAAGGCGCATCCGAAGGGCGTGGGCTGGGCGATCTGTTTCTCGGCCATGTTGAGCGATGTTCGGTGCTGCTTCATCTGGTAGATGGCACGTCGGGTATGTTGCTTGAAGATTATCAGATCATTGTACGCGAGATTGGCAATTATGCGGAAATTCTGGCGCAAAAGCCACGCGTAACAGTCTTGAACAAAATCGACTCATTGGACGAAGAAGAACGCGCGTTCCTCAAGGAAGAGCTTGAGACCCTCACCAACGGCCCGGTGATGTTAATGTCTGGGGCGTCGGGCGAGGGCACAGTTGACGTGCTGCGAGCCTTGCGCAAAGAGATCGACGAAGGGCGTTTACGGCTGAAAAAGGTCGATGAGGAGGACGCGCCGTGGCAACCCTGATTGGGTCAAAACGCGTTGTAATCAAGATCGGGTCCGCCTTGTTGGTGGACCGGGATAACGGTGCACTCAGGCGCGACTGGTTGACTGGTCTGGCCGAAGACGTGGCGCAGTTGAAAGCGCGCGGAACGGATGTCATCCTTGTGTCTTCCGGGTCGATAGCGCTGGGACGCGGAGTATTGGGCTTGCCCCGAAGCGATTTGCCGCTGGAGCATTCACAAGCGGCTGCCGCAGTGGGACAGATACGTCTGGCGCGGGCCTATGAAGAAGTTTTGGCGCCCCATGACATCAAAACGGCGCAGGTGTTGGTGACATTGGAAGACAGCGCCAACCGCCGGCGGTATCTAAATTCGCGTGCGACCCTTGAAGCATTGATTGGGTTTGGCGTTGTGCCTATCGTGAACGAAAATGACACTGTGGCCACCGACGAAATCCGGTATGGGGACAATGACAGGCTGGCGGCTCAGGTCGCGCTGACAACCGGGGCGGACCGGCTGATATTGTTGTCCGACGTGGATGGGTTTTATTCCGACAATCCAATGACCAACCCGGATGCGCGCCGCTATGATGTGATCGAAGCGATCACGCCGGAGATTGAGGCGATGGCGGGTGAGGGGACCTCTGGCCTGAGTAAAGGTGGCATGATCACCAAGCTGTTTGCCGCCAAAACGGCCACGGCGGGTGGATGCGCGATGGCCATCACCGAAGGTAGCGTGTTGCGACCGCTGAGTGCGTTGGAAAACGGCGCCAATGCCACATGGTTTACCGCGCACGGCACACCTCAGCAGGCCCGCAAACGCTGGATTGGCTCGATGAAACCCAAGGGTGATATTACGGTTGATGCTGGCGCATCGCGCGCGTTGAACAGTGGCAAAAGCCTGCTTAGCGCGGGCGTGGCTGGCGTAAGTGGCTCGTTTATGCGGGGCGATCCCGTGGCCATTCTGGATCCTGACGGGCACAAGCTGGGGCAGGGGTTGGTGGCATATGCGGCGTCAGAAGCTGACGCCATTAAAGGCGCACATTCCTCGGCCATCGAAGGCATTCTGGGCTATCCGGGACGCACAGCTTTGATCCATCGGGACGATATGGCACTGTGACTTCTACCTTGCTAAAAGAGTTCCCGCCGAAATTTTGAAAACCGCTTGACCCTGCCTGACACAAACAGACTTCTCAACACCCGCAAAGGACACATCTGATGAAAGACATCGCAGATATCCCCGCCCTGATGGCCGAAATTGGCGCAAATGCCAAAGCAGCAAGTGCGGAGCTGGCCTTTGCCCCGGCAGATGCAAAATCAACAGCTTTGACCGCAGCGGCGGATACCGTTTGGGCGCGGCGTGGTGACATTATCGCTGCGAACGAGAAAGACATGGAGTTTGGGCGGACTAAAGGGCTGTCAGCGGCGATGTTGGACCGTTTGATGCTGGACGAGGCGCGCATTCAGGGCATCGTAGACGGCCTGCGCGCGGTTGCGGGACAAGACGATCCGGTTGGCGAAATTTTAACCGAATGGGATATGCCATCCGGTCTACATATAAAACGGGTACGCACCCCTTTGGGAGTTGTTGGTGTGATTTACGAAAGCCGCCCCAATGTCACGGCGGATGCGGGGGCGCTTTGCCTGAAATCTGGCAATGCTGTCATTCTGCGCGGGGGGTCTGAGAGTTTTCATTCCTCGGGCGCGATCCACGCGTGTCTGGTCGAAGGGCTTAAGGCGGCAGGATTGCCTGAAAATGCCGTTCAGCTGGTGCCAACGCGAGATCGTGTAGCCGTTCAGGAATTGCTGACGATGGTTGATACGGTGGACGTGATTGTACCGCGCGGTGGCAAAGGGCTGGTCGGGCTGGTTCAAAGCGAGGCACGGGTGCCGGTCTTTGCCCATCTGGAGGGCATCGTTCACATCTACATTGATGAACATGCAGATGCGCAAAAGGCGCTGGACGTGGTGATGAACGCCAAGACCCGCCGCACAGGTATTTGCGGGGCGGCGGAATGTCTTTTGATCCATGAAAGCCATGCTGAGACTTTGGGGCGCGCCATTATCGGCGCCTTGATCGATACCGGCGTCACGGTTCATGCGGATCAGACATTGCAACAGATCAACGGGACCATTGCCGCCCAGTCTGAAGATTGGGGCAAAGAATACCTCGACATGGATATTGCTGCGCGCTTGGTAGGCGACGTGGACGAAGCCATTGCTCATATCCGAGAATACGGATCAAATCATACAGACTGTATCATTACCGAAGATGATGACACGGCAGCGCGGTTCTTTACGCGTTTGGACAGCGCCATTTTGATGCGCAATGCCTCGACACAATTTGCGGATGGCGGTGAGTTTGGCATGGGCGCAGAGATTGGTATTGCGACCGGCAAAATGCACGCCCGCGGGCCGGTTGGCGCTGCGCAGTTGACCAGCTTTAAATATCTGGTTGAAGGTGATGGGACGACACGGGCCTAAATGGACATAATCAGTCGGGTTTCAGTGATATCAATTGAAATCCGGCGACCCATATCCTGTGTGATTACGGGTAACAGCCCGAACTGAACAAATGCGGGCGTAATGCCATTGGGTCGCTTCGTCTCGGCAAGTGGTCGCCAGAGCGCGGGGTCGATTTTGAGGCGGCTGCCTTCGGCGTGAAATACCCACCTGTCGTCGTCTTCACGATTGACCGAAAGAATACCGCCATAAGGCATGGCCGTTTCCAAACACATGACCGCAAGAAACGCCATTCTCAGGTGGTCACGTTGCACCGCACCCTGCGCGGACCAATCAATCTGAATACGCGAACCGCTGGCCAGACCATCCAGAACCGAAAAAATTTCGGACAATCCGATCTGTTGATCCGCACCGGACATCCCAAAGGCAATGCGGAAAAACCGAATACGTGCGTTGGCATTACCAACGCTTTCACTGATCAGGTCAAGTTCGGGGCCAACCGAACCTTCAGAAAGCCCAATCAGTTCAAGACCGTTACCAATTGCCCCAACCGGACTGATCAGGTCGTGGCAGATACGTGACCCTACCAATGCGGCGATATCCGTATTATCTGTCACTTGAATTACTCCGTGAAATGAGGGTGTCGTTGGAAGATCTGAATGCATTTCTTGAGCCGGGTATGCTTGTGACCCATCCCGACCAACCCGATTGGGGGATGGGACAGGTGCAATCCAATATCGGCGGAAAAGTTACCGTAAATTTTCGCGAGGCTGGCAAAGTTGTCATTGACGGTTCCCGGATCATGTTGATGCCAGCCAGTGACAGCCATAGTGATTAATAAATCGTGTACACAACCTAGGGCTGATCATCAAGGAGTCGTTCGCCTTGGTGCTGTTGATTTCACGGGCACGGCTGGTAAAAAGCGGCAACCTGAACCAACAGACAGTTATCATGTCACGTCCCGAGCCTGATTTTCTCCTCAAACTCGCGCAAACCCAGACCGAACTGCGCGCGGCGCAACGTTTGCGCTATCGGGTGTTTGTGGAGGAGTTAGGCGGCACTGGCGTCTTGATCGATCACGCAGAGAGGTTGGAAAAAGATCGGTTTGATCCGCATTTTGATCACCTGATCCTGATCGACAAGGCTCTGGATTGCGACGAGATTGATCAGGTTGTTGGTGTGTATCGGGTATTGCGGCAGGAAGAGGCGGAACTGATCGGTCAGTTTTATTCAGAGGATGAATATGACCTGAGTGTTCTAAAAGCGAGTGGTCGCAAGCTATTGGAATTAGGGCGCTCTTGTCTTGATAAAGAGTACCGGGGTGGTGCCGCGATGTTCCATCTTTGGAACGGGTTGGCGGACTACGTGGCTGATCATGATATTGAGATATTGTTTGGTGTGGCCAGCTTTCACGGCACAGATATCGGGGCTTTCGCGCATCCATTGTCGCTTTTGCATGCGCGGCATCTGGCACCCGAGGATCTGCGTGTCCGGGCGCAGGCCGACAACTATCAATCTATGAATTTGATCGCTGAAGAGCTGATCGATCGGCGCGCAACAATGTTGCAAGTGCCCGCATTGATCAAAGCGTATTTGCGGTTGGGTGGATTTGTGGGCGAGGGGGCCTATATCGACCACTCATTCAACACCACGGATGTGTGTCTGATCATGGATATTGAGCGCATGAATGCCAAGAACAAGGCGCTGTACACGCGGGCGCGCGCCCTGTGAGCCGTGAGTGGGACAACCCGGACGACTACCCGGAAATGCCACCCATCAGCGCATTAGGCTGGGCCCGTGTTGCGACACGAGGTCTGGTTTTGTCCGGGCTGGTATTTGGTGGGCTGGTTGTACTGCTTTTGGTGCGCCTGATTGAAAGACCGTTGTTCGGACTGCATCGTCCCTGGACGCCGTTCATAACGCAATTTGTCTGTCGAAACGCCTTTCGCATAATGGGGATGAAGTTTCAGGCAAGCGGCGCGCTGATGAAAGAGCGCGGGGCTGTTGTGGCCAATCATTCCTCTTGGCTGGATATTTTCGCTCTGAATGCGCGCAAGCGGATTTACTTTGTCAGCAAAGCCGAGGTTGCGAAATGGCCCGGTATCGGTTGGTTGGCCAAGGCAACAGGAACCGTGTTTATCAATCGCGACCCCAAGGAGGCGCGCGCACAAAAAGAGGTTTTTGAGGAGCGATTGCTTGCCGGGCATAAGTTGTTGTTCTTCCCTGAAGGGACTAGCACAGATGCATTGCGGGTTTTGCCCTTTAAACCCACTTTGTTTGCTGCATTGTTTTCGCCGGCATTGCGAGACGTGATGCATGTGCAGCCTGTGACTGTGATGTACGATGCGCCAGCCGGGCAAGATCAGCGCTATTATGGCTGGTGGGGCGATATGGATTTTGGACCGCACCTGTTGCATGTCCTGGCCGCACCGCGGCAAGGCGGTGTCGAGTTGATCTATCATGCACCTGTTGCCGTTCGGGATTTCGAAAATCGCAAAACCCTTGCGACCTATTGCGAAACCGCTGTGCGCGCGGCCCACAGGATGCAAGACAAGACATCCTGACGTTTGTTTCCTGCTATTTTGTTATGTTACGTGTTGGCAGGGGTTGCCTTTGGCAGCGTGCTCGTTTAATGCGCGCGTATTCAAACCCGCAGGCGGGGTTTGGGTCGGGCAGGGGAGACATCCCTGCCGGTCCGCCGGTTGGAGCATCCGCTCTCACTTCCCCCGCCGAGGCAAAACCGGAAAAAGGAACTACAAGCATGGCTCTTCCTGAGTTCTCCATGCGCCAGCTGCTGGAAGCAGGCGTACACTTTGGTCACCAAACACAGCGTTGGAATCCCCGCATGGGCCCGTATATCTACGGCTCGCGCAACGGCATCCACATCATGGACCTGACACAAACTGTTCCGTTGCTGGATCAGGCGCTGACCGCGGTTCGCGACACTGTTGCAAAAGGCGGCCGTGTCCTGTTTGTGGGCACCAAGCGTCAGGCCGCTGGCCCGATCGCGGACTCGGCTGAAAAGTCGGCACAGTATTACATGAACCACCGTTGGTTGGGCGGAACACTGACCAACTGGAAAACCGTTTCTCAATCGATCAAACGTCTGAAAGAAATCGACGAAAAGATGGAAAGCGGCGCAGAAGGCCTGACTAAGAAAGAACGTCTTGGTATGGAACGCGACCAGGGCAAGCTGGAAGCCTCTTTGGGCGGTATCCGCGACATGGGCGGCGTGCCTGACCTGTTGTTCGTCGTCGACGTCAAAAAAGAAGCGCTGGCAGTCGCCGAAGCCAACAAGCTGGGCATCCCGGTTGTGGCCGTGGTTGACACCAACTGTTCGCCTGATGGTGTTGATTACATCATCCCGGGCAACGATGACGCCGCACGCGCGATTTCGCTGTATTGCGATCTGGCAGCCCGTGCCGCTCTGGACGGAATGACCGCTCAGATGGGCGCAGCAGGTGTTGATCTTGGTGCCTTCGAAGAAGCTCCGGTAGAAGAAGTTATCGCAGAGGCGCCGGCAGAAGCCGCTGCTGAAGTTGAAGCTAAGGCCGAGGCCTAAAACCTGATACGGGGGCAGGGTACGCCCGCCCCCGGAACCCCTATTTGAGACGAGGAGAGCCAAGATGGCGATCACAGCAGCTATGGTCAAAGAACTGCGCGAAATGACCGGCGCAGGCATGATGGATGCCAAAAAAGCACTGACCGAAAACGACGGCGACCAAGAAGCAGCAATTGACTGGCTGCGCACCAAAGGCCTGGCAAAAGCCGCGAAGAAATCCGGCCGCATCGCTGCCGAAGGTCTTGTGGCCGTTAAGGTTGCCGGTGGCAAAGGTGTTGCCGTCGAAGTGAATTCCGAAACCGACTTTGTTGGTAAGAATGCTGACTTCCAGGCTATGGTCGGCGGTATCGCTGACATCGCATTGACTGTGGACACAACCGAAGCGCTTTTGGCTGCTGACATGGGCGGTAAGCCTGTTGCTGACGTTGTCACCGATGCTGTTGCCACCATTGGCGAGAATATGTCGGTTCGCCGCATCGCCTCTGTTGAAGGTGATGTTGTGACGTCTTACGTTCACAACCCCGCCACCGCAGGCATGGGCAAGATCGGCGTTTTGGTTGCCACAAAAGGCGGCGACGAAGGCTTTGGCAAGCAGGTTGCAATGCACATTGCAGCGGCCAACCCACAGTCCTTGTCAGAAGCTGATCTGGACGTGGCCATTGTTGATAAAGAACGCAACGTTCAAATCGAAATCGCGCGTGAATCAGGTAAGCCCGAGCAGGTGATCGAAAAGATGATCGTTGGCCGCATGAAAAAGTTCATGGCAGAAGTCACACTTCTGGGTCAGAGCTTTGTCGTCAACCCGGATCTGACTGTTGAAGCCGCCGCAAAAGAAGCTGGTGCTGAGATTGTTGCATTTGTTCGCATGGAAGTGGGCGAAGGTATCGAGAAAAAAGAAGAAGACTTTGCTGCCGAAGTGGCCAAGGCCGCCCAAGGGTAAGTTCTCTCACTCTAAAGAAATCGAAAGGCCATCTGTTCGTTCAGCTGGCCTTTTTTTGTGGATGGTACACGAAAAAAGCGACGCCACATTGCTGCGACGCCGCTTTCATTCCCGACCTCCGAAACATGGGGATGAGGAGGCCCACGGAAAACGTCAGCCTGCAGATCGAAATAAATCCACACACTGACATCCGGATTGGGTACCGGTCAGCACCAAGCGCCTCGCAATCACGAGGATAAGCACCGAACTTGTTCCAAGGCCAAAGCCACCACTCACGGAACATCTCTAAATTGACATGTTGACGCCGGGTCAATCAAGTCAGGTAAACCATACTTATGACGCTAATATGCGTCACGTTTGCGACTCTGGCAAGTAGATTTGATGCATAAATGACGCCTTGAGAAGCGCCTGAGCCGTCGTTTCTACATTCATTGAATCCCGCGCCAGACGCAGATGTTTTTCTACTGTTGCCGGTGTTCGTCCAATCAACGTTGCAATGTCTTGAATGGTTTTTCCGTCGCCAACCCATTCTAGAACTTCGCGCTGACGTTTCGTCAGTTCGCGTTCTGGATTTGTATAGGGCAGGGAGTGTATTTTGAGGTGTGCTACATTGTTGATCAACTCAATTCCTCGCCCTTTGCGCGCCCAGATTTCATCAACGTCGTGTTGTGAAAGATCCTGATGGGCCCCAAGCGAGATCGCACCTTTTGTACGAGAAGACACAGTTGGGAAGCTGATCGTGTAACCTGCATGCATTCCGTATTGTTGATTGACTTCGTAAACCTGCCGTTGTCGGTCTGACAACTGACCAGATTGCATAGCCTTATGCGCAATGTTCCAGCTTTGCGCACCTGTGTTCTTCAGTGTCCAATTCATCATCGGGCCATGAAAATACAGGCCTTCACCGAGAAACTTGTCGAGGTAATCGCGTGAATGATTGGACAATATAAAAAAGTCTTCGACATCCCCAAGCGACAAACCGCTCCTGAAATTTGTATACCCATAGATTATCTTGTCGAAGCCATAATCCGCCATACGTAGTACATGTCTGTCCCACAGCGCTTCAAGGCTTGTTTCATTCATGACTGCTTCGATATAATCGAGTGTGTCCTTCATCCCCAGGTCTTCGTCCCGTGTTTTTTCTCAGAATTACGTCTGCGATTTGCTTATAGTCACCATAACCAACCCGGATTTGGTGTATCGGTCACAGTTGGCATTCCCCAATACCCCTTATATGTTAAGTATCGGAAACATCTTTGTTTTGTCCAGTCAATTTGCGTATTTGAGGGGAAACGGATTACTTGAATGCTCTTATTATTTACCATAATACCTCTTATACGAATATTTCGCTTAGATTTACACGCATGTTTTCAACAGGTTGTCGACTTCCGTTAAGGCTTCTTTTTCATTGGCGCTTTTGATGTTGCGACACATACGACTTTAGTCGCGTTGGAAAACATGTGATTGGATTGTGCAATGTCACATTTACCAACATGAAGTGAATTTCTAACCCAACGCATAGCCTGCACCGCGCACCGTTCTGAGCGGGTCATCACCACCATGCGCACACAAGGCTTTGCGAAGGCGACCAATGTGTACGTCAACCGTACGGCTATCTACATAGATATCCCTGCCCCAAACCCGGTCGAGCAATTGTTCGCGGCTCCAGACGCGCCCAGGTTTTTCCATGAATGTTGTTAAGAGGCGAAATTCGGTCGGCCCAAGCTTTAAAGCGTCGGTGCCGCGCGTTACGCGGTGCGTTTCAGAATCCAAATTGATATCCAGATACGTGAGACTTTGCCCGGTTGCGCCCGGACGAACACGTCGCAATTGGTTGCGGACACGGGCCATCAGTTCAATCACGGAATACGGTTTGACAACATAGTCGTCGGCACCTGTTTCCAGTCCGCGCACACGGTCCACGTCTTCACCTCGTGCGGACAGCATGAGTATCGGAATTGACTTCGTTTCGGTTCGCGTTTTCAGGCGCCGGCATATTTCGATGCCTGATGTTCCCGGAAGCATCCAGTCCAGAACTATTAGATCTGGGTGAGTTTCGTCGACCATTAGCAAAGCTTCGTCGCCATCAAAGGCGGTCACAACTTTGAAACCCTCGGCTTCAAGGTTGTATGACAAAACCTCTCGCTGAGCTGGTTCGTCTTCTACAACAAGTACGGTTGGGTGGTCTTGAGCCATTTATCTTACTCGGGTTCGTAGTGCGATACTTTGGGGCGCGGTTCATCGGGCATTTTGCCTGTGGCAACATAAATCACCTGTTCAGCAATGGCTGTCACGTGATCCCCCATTCGTTCGGTGTTTTTTGCAATGAAATGCAGATGCATACAGGGCGAAATGTGACGCGGGTCTTCCATCATGAATGTCAGAAATTCGCGGAAAAGCGCGTTATACATCTGATCAATCTCGTGATCCCGCTCTAACACATCTCTGGCAAGCTCAGCGTCGCGTTGAATATAGGCGTCCAGAACGTCTTTGAGCATTAGCTGGACTTCGCGCGCCATGCGGCGCAACGCGCCTCTTGCCCCTTCAACAGGCGTCATATGCACCAGAACGGACGTGCGTTTGGCCATGTTTTTTGCGTAATCGCCAATCCGTTCCAGATTTCCAGCCATTTTCATGACCGAAAGGACCACACGAAGATCAACGGCCGTTGGCGCGCGCAATGCGATCAGCTGGGCACAATCGGCGTTGATCTGCTCTTCCAGTCCATCGATGGCCTTGTCCGCATTGCGCACTTGTTCTGCAAGTTCTTCGTCAAGGGTCTTGAGCGATTTTGACGCGTCCAAAATCGCAGCTTCAACCAGCCCGCCCATCTTAATGACTTGTGCCTGAATGGTTTCGAGTTCGCGATCAAACGCCGAGACAATATGCTGTTCGTTCATTTTTTCGACTCCTGTTACCCGATGCGGCCCGTGATGTAGCTTTCTGTGCGCTCATCAATTGGGTTGGTAAAAATCTGGGATGTGTCGCCATATTCGACAAGGTTACCCAAGTGGAAAAAGGCAGTTTTCTGACTGACACGCGCTGCCTGTTGCATTGAATGCGTAACGATGATGACCGAGAACCGGGTGCGCAGTTCGTCGATCAACTCTTCGACCTGAGCTGTGGCAATTGGATCAAGCGCCGAGCAAGGCTCGTCCATCAACAAAACTTCGGGTTCCGTTGCCACTGCGCGCGCAATGCACAAGCGTTGTTGCTGTCCACCAGACAGACCTGTTCCCGGTGCATGCAGACGGTCTTTAACTTCATTCCAAAGTGCCCCACGACGCAGGGATTTCTCAACAATTTCATCAAGTTCTGACTTGTTCCTAGCAAGGCCGTGAATTCGCGGACCATAAGCGACATTGTCATAAATCGACTTGGGAAATGGGTTGGGTTTTTGAAAGACCATTCCAACCTTCGCGCGCAGCTGAACAGGATCTACCTTTTTATCATAGATGTCTTCGCCGTCTAAATGTATGTCACCTTGGACATGACAGACATCAATTGTGTCATTCATCCTGTTGATACAGCGAAGAAATGTTGATTTTCCACATCCAGACGGGCCGATGAAAGCGGTGACCGCTTTTGCCTCGATTTCAACGTTAACATTTTTAATTGCGTGAGTATCACCATAATAGACCTGAACATTCCGCGCGGATATTTTTGCGGTGTCCTGGCTCACGTGGCTGTTTAGGTTTGGTGCATCAAACATCTTATTGTTCCTTGACTTACCAGCGGCGTTCAAACCGGCGGCGCAGGATCACTGCAAGTGTGTTCATAGAGATGAGGAAGATCAAGAGAATGATGATCCCGCCCCATGCGCGTTCGTAAAAGGCGGGATCGGCCCGCTTGGCCCATTCATAAATCTGAGCGGGCATCGCGGAGTTTGGTGACAACAAACCTTCGGCGACGGTTTCCGGCATGTTCGAGGCGATAAAGCCAATCATACCGATCAACAGCAACGGTGCCGTTTCACCCAGAGCCTGAGCCAGACCAATGATTGTCCCGGTCAGGATGCCGGGCGCGGCCAAGGGCAAAACATGGTGGAACACCGCTTGCATTTTGCTGGCCCCTACCCCCAAGGCTGCATCCCGGATCGAAGGTGGCACGGCCTTGAGTGATGCGCGGGTCGAAATGATAATAGTCGGTAAAGTCATCAGGGTCAGAACCAACCCGCCAACCAGAGGTGCCGATTGCGGCAAATGCATGTAGTTGATGAATACTGCAAGGCCCAGGATACCAAATACAATGGAAGGCACCGCCGCGAGGTTTGATATGTTCACCTCGATAATGTCGGTGATCCAGTTCTTGGGTGCGAACTCTTCCAGGTAGATCGATGCGGCCACGCCAATTGGCAGCGCCAGCCCCAACACAACCAGCATCATGAACAAAGAGCCCATCATTGCCACGCCTATGCCCGCCGCCTCTGGACGTTGGTCCGATGCATCGGCACCGATGATGAAGTCAATGTTGAAGGTCTTTTTCAGGACACCCGCAGCCTTAAGCTGGTCGGAAAAATCGAGCTGTGCAGGTGTCACGTTCTTGTCGTTTGCAATGCTCTGACGATTGACGCGGCCTTTGAGGTAGCCGTCAATTCGGCTGTTGGCGAGAAACCGAAACTCAACGGTTTGACCGATCTTGTCGGGGTTCTTGATCACAAACGCGCGCAATTGAGACGCCGCGGATTTCGACAGCATTTTGGCCATGTCTTTGGGCTTCAAATCGGTTTCGATGCCATTGGCTTGAGCCACATTCTCAAGAGCCGATTTGATCAACGGTGCGTAGCCAAACGTTGTGACTTTCTTGATTTTTTCAAGATCGCGATCGCCAGCCTTGTCCAGTTTACTTTCCAACAACTCGACCTGCATGGTGATGAATGTTTGCTGGAAGGCCCCAGTGCCCTTGGACAGGATTGTGAAAAGCAATGTCACCAGCATTGCTAGCCCAATCGCTATGGCAATGACACCATAGGCCTTGAACCGGCGTTCTGCGGCGTTCCGGCGTTTGGTATGCGCGTCTTGCACATGGATCGACGGATGCATCCGGTCCGTTGGCATTGAAGCATCGCTCATTCGTATTGCTCCCGGTAATTGCGCACGATGTAGAGCGCCAGCACGTTGAGGCCGAGTGTCAGGACAAACAGAGTGAGACCCAGAGCAAAGGCCACGAGGGTTTCAGGGCTTGAGAAATCACCGTCGCCGGTCAGTTGACTGACAATGCGGGTGGTTATGGTCGTCATTGTGTCAAACGGGTTGAGCGAAAACTTTGCTATGGCCCCTGCCCCCATCACAACAATCATGGTTTCCCCGATGGCGCGGGATGCCGCCAGCAAAATTGCGCCGACAATGCCCGGCAGCGCAGCTGGCACAACGACCTGACGGATGGTCTCAGATGGGGTTGCACCCAGACCGAGAGACCCATCCCGCAAAGATTGAGGGACGGCATTGATGATGTCGTCGGATAATGAACTGACGAACGGGATCAACATGATGCCCATCACAGCACCTGCCGTAAGAACCGAGGTTGCGCCCGACATCCAACTCAAGCCAAGCGCGCCAGATTGACCAAACAATTTCACCAGTCCGGGACCAACCGTCAAAAGCGCAAAGAGACCATAAACAATGGTCGGAATGCCGGCGAGAATTTCCAACATGGGCTTGGCGATAGCACGGGTCTTGGGGCCTGCGTATTCGGATAGGTAGATTGCAGCAAACAATCCGACGGGAACCGCCACAAGAAGCGCAATGAACGAAATGTAAAGCGTACCCCAAAGGAGCGGCAAAATGGAAAGCTCTGACTCTCCCCGGAAGTTTGGCGCCCATGTTTGACCGAAAAAGAAATCCTTAGCGGCGTGCAAGCGGAAGAAATTGATCGATTCAAACAACATCGACAGCACGATCCCAACCGTGGTCAGGATCGCCAGCGATGCAGCCACCATCAGGATCATCAGAACGGCGCGTTCTACAAAATTGCGAGCGCGAAACTGTGCGTGGCTGCGCCGCAATGACCAACCAAAGCCTATGGCTGCGAACGTCAGAACAAGGATGGACATGGCCAGAATTCCGGTGCTTGCCAAGGACCGGTATTTTTGAGCTGCCTCTAACACTTCAGGGCGCACATCCTGACCCAATGCAATGCCGACGTCACGCAATCGGGCGCGAATGTCATCGCTTTGGGCGCTCAATGCCTTGGCCTGCGTTTCGCTGAGAACATTCTGGTCAACGGCCAGTGTGATCCCGATTGCGACCCTGCGCATGTCGGCCATGACCAGGCTAAGACTGGAGCCTTGCGGGATCGTCTCGGGCGGGATCAGATCGGATACGGCACGCTCAATTATGGATGGCTGGGTCAGGAGCCAGACAACCAATAGGGCAAATGCCGGGACAAGCGTGCTGATCGCGACGTTGATGCCATAATAGACTGGAAGCGAATGCAGGTTTCGAGTGTCACCACCCGCATTGCGTATCGCGCGTGACCGGCCAACAAAATAGCCTGCCGCAGCAAGTGCGAGAACACAAAGAACTAACCAGAAAACAGGCATATTGGGATGCGCCTAGCAAGGTGAATAATTGGGCGGCACCGAGGAGATGCCGCCCGGATTATGCGGTTACATATTTGAGCCGAGGATGGTTCCGTCAGAAACAGAGTTCTGCGTTTCGGTCAGGTCAGGGTCAGATACCAGACCATATTCCGCCAACGGACCGTCTGGTCCGGCAATCTCGTCAGCCGTAAAGAATTCGGTGTATTCTTTGAGGCCCGGGATCACGCCTATATGGGCTTTTTTTACGTAGAAGAACAAAGGGCGCGATACAGGATATTCCCCGTCTGCGATCGAATCGGTGGAGGGAACAACACCGGACATCGTGGCAACCTGAAGCTTGTCTGTGTTGTTCTCGTAAAACGCCAACCCAAAGACGCCGATGCCATCTTTGTTGCTTTCGATGCGGGCCAGTGTTTCGGTGTAATCTCCGTCGATATCGACTGACACGCCGTCCGTGCGCAAAGCAATACATGCTTTTTCAGCGGCTTTTTTCTTTGCTTTATCGCTGTCGCCTTCGACACCGCTCAAAATGTGTTCAAATGCGCCGGTGGATTCGCACCCGGCCAGAATTACCTTGTCTTCAAACACTTCGCGGGTGCCGTGCTTTGTACCCGGGACAAAAGCTTGCAAGGGTTGGGCCGGAAAACCGGGGTTCACATCAGCCCAGGTTTTGTTTGGGTTGTCGACCAGTTGACCGTTCATCATGATCTGATCGGATAGTGCGAGAAACCAGTCGGATGGGGTGAATTCGAAACCGTTGCCTTGGATGTCAGACGCGAACACGATGCCATCATAACCAATACGGACCTCAATCACTTCGCTTACCCCGTTTTCGGAACAGGTTTTGAGTTCGTTATCCTTTATTCTGCGCGACGCGTTGGCGATGTCGATTGTGTTTTCACCAACACCTTCACAAAAGCGTTTCAGACCCGCAGAAGACCCACCTGATTCCACAACCGGCGTGGGAAAATCGAAGTTTTCGCCAAAAGCTTCGGCAACAATCGAGGCATAAGGAAGAACGGTCGAGGACCCGGCAATCTGAACCTGATCGCGCGCAGCGGCAGAAGTGGCAGCGACGGCAGCAATGGCCAGGGCTGAAACAGACAGTTTGACAGACATATGTGTAACTCCATTTGATCATGACTGTCGAAAGACAGCCCTTAGGCGTGATCTAGGACGCTCTGACAAAGCTTTTGTGACATGTATGTAACGGTTTCATGACAAGTAGGTCGTCAGGTCAAAAAATAGTCAGCTTTTCGGCAAAACGACGCGAAATTCGCTGCCTTTTCCTAACTCGCTTGAGATAGAAAACCTGCCGCGATGTCGATTGATGATGTGTTTCACGATGGCTAGTCCTAGCCCCGTGCCGCCCATTTCACGCGAACGATGCGAATCAATTCGATAAAACCGCTCTGTAAGGCGTGGAATGTGGATTTGGTCAATGCCGGGGCCATTGTCCGCGACGTTCAGTACTACGGCGGGGCCGCGCACCCCACGATCCCGGTCGGTTTCGGTCAGGGAAATCTGAATTTCGGTGTTGGCGCCGCCGTATTTTATCGCGTTTTCCAGCAAGTTTGTGACCACTTGCATCAGTTGATCGGCATCGCCGGGAATTTCAATGCCCGCCGTTGGAGCCTCATAGCTCAGGGTGCTGCTGGCATCCTCTGCAAGGGGTGTAAGATTGCGCAGAGCGGTGCGGATTATCCCGTCGATATCAACCATGCTGGTTGGTCGCATCCGTGAAACTTCCACAACCTTGCTCAGAGACAAAAGATCGCCAACCAGGCGGTTCATTCTGCTCGCCTCGGCAGACATTATGTTGAGAAATCTCGCTTGAGCGGCGGGATCGTCGCGGGCCGGTCCCTGCAGCGTTTCGATAAATCCCAGTATAGCGGTCAGCGGGGTCCGCAGTTCGTGGCTGACATTGGCGATAAAGTCGCGCCGCATCTGATCAAGCTGTTGAACTTCTGATACGTCACGAAAACAAACCAACGCGCCATAACCGTCACCGTCTTTTACCGAGGCACAAGAGACATCGAAGCGATATTCTTGTGGGCCTTCACTGTGGTGGTAGACGGTTTGTTGTGACGTCTTGCTTTGCAGACAATTTTCCACGGCGGTTCGAAGGCCAGGATGGCGAAAGACCAGCACCAAAGGCAAATCCTGACGCGCGCGCGGTTGAATCGCAATTGCCCGTTCGTTCGCCCCGGCAACACGCGCATCCGCATCGACAAACAACGCCGGCAGAGGAATGGCCTCCAGAGTAGAAATGTCGAAACGTGCGTTCATGTTGTGCAAGTTCAGCTGGTCACTGCCTGCAACCCGTTTTTGAACCGGCGCGCGTTTGCCTGATAATGGCTGGCGCTTAGGCGCAACCCGTTGATTGCATTTTCGTCAAGTTGGCGTACCACTTTGCCCGGTGCGCCCATCACCAGACTGCCATCTGGAATCTCTTTGTTTTCAGTGATCAGAGCGCCTGCGCCGATCAGGCAGTTTTTCCCAATCTTCGCGCCGTTTAGGACAATAGCACCAATTCCAATCAGGCTGTTTTCACCAATAGTACAGCCGTGCAGCATGACCTTGTGTCCAATTGTACATCCTGCACCCACCGTCAACGGATAACCCATATCTGTGTGCATCACGGTGTTTTCCTGAACATTCGATCCCGCGCCAATGAATATTTGTTCATTGTCTCCGCGCAATGTGGCACCGAACCAGACAGAAACCCCCTCCTCCAACACGACATCGCCAATAATGTTTGCATCGTGGGCCACAAATGTGTCATCTGCGATCTGCGGCGCGGCACCGTCGAGCTGAAAAAGGGTCATTGCATTTCCTCGAACTCTGTTTGCAGTTTGCGCACATGATCCATCAATGCGGGTTGCTGAATGCGGCGCAGGCGCGTGGCAGTAACGATAGAAATCAGGTCCTGCTCTGTGGCGTCCAGATCGTCATTGATTAACACGTGGTCGTAGCTGCCCCAGTGGCTGATTTCGTCCCAGCTTTTCTGCATGCGCTTCATGATCACATCATCGCTGTCCTGGCCCCGATTGACCAGGCGACGGTGCAATTCGGTGATGGATGGTGGCAGCAAAAAAATCGACAGCGTGTGCTGACCAAGATCCGAGTTGCGAATTTGCTGGGCACCTTGCCAGTCGATGTCAAAAAGCAGATCCTGACCGGCCTCGATCGCATGTTTGACCGGTCCTTTAGGAGAGCCGTAGAAATTGCCGAAAACATGGGCGTGTTCCAGCATATCATTGGCTGCCACATCCCGTCTGAACGTGTTTTCGCTCATGAAATGGTAGTCCTGCCCGTCCACCTCACCCAATCGCGGCTCGCGCGTCGTAGCAGACACAGAAAACCGAATTGTAGGGTCCCATATGCGCAGCCTTTTGGACAAGGTAGATTTGCCCGCACCTGACGGCGAAGAAAGGATGATCAAAAGGCCACGTCTTGAAGTCATGTTTTATTCCACGTTTTGAACCTGTTCGCGCATCTGATCGATCACCGTCTTAAGGTCCAGCCCAATTCGGGTGAGTGCGACGGATTGCGATTTCGAACAGAGTGTATTGGCTTCGCGGTTGAACTCCTGCATCAGAAAATCGAGCTTGCGCCCAACCGGACTGCCCTTGGCCAGCAAGTCGCGCGCAGCCTCAACATGCGCGGCGAGCCGATCCAGCTCTTCAGTGATGTCAGCTTTGACCGCTATCACCGCCAGTTCCTGAGCAACGCGTGCCTCGTCAGTAAAGTCGCTATTGTCTAAAACCTTGGCCAGATTGTTGCGCAGATTAGTCGCGGTTTCTGCCCGGCGTGCCTTGGCCGCAGTAGCTGCAACATTGGTCATCTGTGCAATTTGATTGAGTTGTTCCTGCAAAACGTTGTCCAGTGCGTTGCCTTCATTCCGGCGCATGTCCAGGAACGATTCAAGCAAGACAGGCAGCTGTTTCAATAGTGCGTCGCGCAACGCAGTGCCGTCACCATTGTTTACAGTGGTTTCCAGAACCCCGCGTATGTTCAGAATATCCGCGCTGCGGGATGCCGCAAGGGCGATACCTTGCTCTGCGGCCAGTGTTTCGGCGTCGTGCAATGCGTTCAAAACGTGAATAAGCTGGGTTTTATTCAGCGACAGCGTACCCTGCTCATCTTCTTTGTGAACCCGCAAACCAAGGCTGACCGATCCACGCGCCATCGCTTTGGACAGCACCGCGCGAATTCCCGGCTCCAGCCCTTCGATCCAGTCCGGCACCCGCAAACGAATGTCGAGCCCCTTGGCATTCACGCTCCGCATATCCCAGGTCCAGCTATAGGTTTCGTGCTCTCCTTTGAGAGACGCAAATCCGGTCATCGAGTGCAGCACGGGCACCTCCTGAAGTTCGTGGTTCAAATACCTAAGAGTATTCATCATGTCAGAGCAAGGCGTTGATCCGAGAGTTAACCATTCGTTCCGGTTTTTATCCCATTTTTGCGAAAATTGGCCATATTAACGAAGTGATAACAAAGATGGTCCAAAGGTTAAGAGCCATTCGCCGGACTATTCTTAGGGTGTGTTGAGGATGGCAGAGGGTGACGACGTGGCTTTTTTACGTGGAAACAATACGACTTCGGCGGATTTACAAAATCATCCGGTCTTGAACGAAGTCACCGCCTATTGGGAGGCATTGCGCAGCGGAGCGACAATTCCTTATCGGTCTGACGTCGATCCGCGCGGCATTCAGCGTGCGTTAAAAAATGCCTTTATTCTGGAACGTATGGCTCCGGGCATGGCACGCCTGCGGGTGGCAGGGCAAACTTTGTCGGAACTCATGGGAATGGAAATGCGCGGTATGCCGGTTTCAGCGCTCATCGATCCCGATACTCGTGAACCTTTTCGCCGTGCTCTTGAAGAAGTGTTTTTAGGTCCAACCACAGCCACCCTTAGGCTCCGTTCGGACGGCGGGTACGGAAAACCGGCGCTCGAGGCGCAGATGATATTGCTACCGTTGCGTGGCGACGCAGGAAAAGTGACCCGTATTCTGGGTGCTCTGGTACATCAAGGTCGCGTTGGCAGAGCGCCGCGCCGCTTTCATCTGGAAGGCAGTTTTCTCAGAAAGCTGGACAGACAAGACGAACATAAACGTCTGACGCACGAAGCGCCTGAGCTCGACTATCTGGATATTAAAACAATACCAACACGCCACGCTCATTTGCGATTGGTGGTGACTGACGATTAGGAGAATCCATTCGTCAAAATAGAAAGGCGGGGCCCACTGGACATGGCACCCCGCCTTTTTAGTTCTTTTAGCCTGAAAGCCTGGTTTCAGACAGCTGCGGCTTGGCGAGTTTCGCGTAAATTGGACAGTTCCTCGGCAACAAGGAAAGCTAGTTCCAGCGACTGAGACGCGTTCAAACGCGGATCACACGCCGTGTGATAGCGATCCGACAGATCTTCTTCGGTCACGGCACGCACACCACCTGTACATTCTGTGACGTCCTGACCGGTCATCTCGAAATGCACACCACCCGGTACGGTTCCTTCGGCTTTGTGCACCGAGAAGAATTCACGCACTTCGCGCAGTACACTGTCAAAGGGTCGCGTTTTGTACCCGGTTGCCGACTTGATCGTGTTGCCGTGCATCGGATCACAGGTCCAAAGAACATTGGCCCCTTCTTCCTGAACGGTTTTAATCAGTCGCGGAAGATGATCACCAACAGATCCTGCCCCAAACCGGGCGATCAGAGTCAGGCGACCTGCTTCGTTTTCAGGGTTCAGCTTGGCTATCAGTACCTTAAGATCTTCAGCTGTGGTTGTTGGGCCGCATTTCAGACCAATCGGGTTCTGAACGCCGCGCGCGAATTCCACATGAGCCCCGTCCGGCTGACGGGTGCGGTCACCGATCCAGATCATGTGACCAGAGCCAGCCAGCCATTTGCCTGACGTGGAGTCCAGACGCGTCAACGCCTCTTCATACTCCAGCAAAAGCGATTCATGGCTGGTGTAAAACGCAACCGTACGCAAGGCATTGCTTGTGGCACTGTTGACGCCAGCAGCTTCCATGAAGTCCAGCGTGTCGCTGATACGATTGGCCATGTCGCGGTATTTCGCGGCATTTTCACCTTTGGTGAAACCCAATGTCCAGGCGTGTACCTGATGCACGTCGGCATAACCGCCCGTTGAAAATGCGCGCAACAGGTTCAGCGTCGCTGCTGCCTGTGTATAAGCCTGCAACATCTTTCGCGGGTTTGGAATACGTGCGTCCGAGGTAAAGGCCAGCTCGTTGATGATGTCACCACGGTAGCTGGGCAGCTCTACACCATCCACCATTTCGGTGGGTGCCGAACGTGGTTTGGCGAACTGACCGGCCATGCGGCCCACTTTGACCACAGGCACCTTTGCGCCATAGGTCAGAACCATCGCCATCTGCAACATCACTTTGAACGTGTCGCGAATCCCGTCGGCACTGAACTGTTCAAAACTTTCGGCGCAGTCGCCACCTTGCAACAGAAACGCTTCGCCCCGAGAGGCGGCCCCGAGCTTTTGCTTAAGAGAGCGCGCTTCTCCGGCGAAGACCAGTGGCGGATAACTCGCAAGCTGCGCCTCGGTGGCGTTCAATGCCTCAGTATCCAGATAGTCAGGCATCTGCACCCGGGGCTTGTTGCGCCAGTCAGATTTTTGCCATTCTGCCATTGTCTTTTCTCCGGTTAGACAAGTTGAGCGGCCCTTATACAAAAGCTCTTGAGTGAGGGCCATAGTTGAAATATGCGGCCTTGACGCGCCCCTGGAAAATAGCGCTAATTTCATCTCCTGAATATCATCCATCTCCGCCGTCTGCGGAGCTAAAGGAAAAGACAGCCATGTCGCAAAAGGCAACCCAGACTGCGGACGCGTCTGATACCAAATCGCGCCGCTTTGTTTTTGTTCTGCTTGAGAATTTTACCCTCCTGTCTTTTGCATCCGCTCTGGACTGTCTGAGGTTGGCCAATCGGCACATGGGACGCGATTACTATGTCTGGCGCTTGGTTGGGGAAAACGGCGAAACGATCAGTTGTTCCACGATGACGACGTTTAAGCTGGATGGGAATCTTGAGGAGCTGCATCGCGACGACACCGTTATTTTGTGCGGTGGTATCGAGATTCAGAAAGCCACAACAAAGAAACTGCTAAATTGGGTGCGCCGCGAAGCTCGTAAAGGGTTGCGCATTGGTGGGTTGTGCACGGCGGCCTATGTTATGGCCAGAGCCGGGCTGCTGGACGGGAAAAAAGCCACGATCCATTGGGAAAACCAGGACAGTTTTATGGAAGAGTTCGAACAGGTGAACCTGTCCAAATCTGTGTTTTCGATTGATGGGAACCGCATGACCACCGCAGGTGGCACGTCTTCAATCGATTTGTTTTTGCAGCTTATTGCGGATGATCTGGGTGAAGAGGTCGCGAACTGGGTAGCGGATCAACAAATATACAGCTCGATTCGCACTGATCAGGATGCCCAAAGGCTGAGCGTGCCCACCCGAATTGGTGTGCGCCATCCCAAGCTGAGCATGGTCATTCAGATGATGGAAACCAATATTGAAGAGCCAATCAGCCCTTCAATTCTTGCGAAGGAAGTTGGATTGTCGACACGCCAGCTCGAGCGGTTGTTCCGCCGATATCTGAACAGATCACCGAAACGATATTACATGGAACTGCGCCTGCAAAAGGCCCGTAACCTGTTGATGCAAACCGATATGAGCGTGATCAACGTCGCGCTGGCCTGTGGATTTGCATCACCCAGTCATTTCTCCAAATGCTATCGCGCACATTACGAGACCACGCCGTACCGCGAGCGCGGCAGCCACGCGACCCGGCTTTCTATTTGATCAAAAATTCGCAAAAATCGATTTAGAACTGGTGTTGAGGTCAAATCTTAACACGACCAATCGGTCATGGGCATCGTGCAGAAAAGCAAAGAAATAGGTGTAGCCAAGACGATCGTTCCAATAGACGCGGGCTTCCTGCGAAAAACCGCTCCCTAAATCGACACGCTTCAGTACCGCAACATCAGTAAAGTCGCGCGGCATTGCATTCATCAACTGAACGTTTACCGATTTCATCTCAGCCTCGGTATATTTGTTTTTGCCCCCGAGGCGCATCACCAAAGGCAAGAAATCGCGGTTCATAACTCTTTCATCGACGTAGGATTCGTAAGCCGCATAGTCTGAAAACAACGAGTCTTGCGCTGTGGCGGACAGCGGCAACAACAAACACATCAGGAATGTGAGAAATCGAACGAACATCAGGCGCCTCTCAAATATTCGGACTATATCCAATTCAGAACAGTCCCATCAATTTGTGAAAATCCGTGTCATATTGAATGCTCAGAACGTCGCGTTGATTGTCGCGCGAGTGCAGCAACAAGTAGACAAAGAAGTATTCGCCCTTTGCGGTCCAATATGCGAGCAATTCCTGGCGGAATCCGCCTTTTAGAGTTTCCGAGCGGACAGTGTCGCTACCAACGAAATCATCAGAATAAAGCGATCCGAGACGTTCGTTGATTTTTGCAATTTCTTCGTCACCCAATTCCAGTTCCGGTCGCAGAAACGCAACAGCTGCGCCAAGCTCTCCGCTCATGATCATCTCATTGAAACGCGCCAGACCTTCGTTAAATTGGGTACGCTGATTACTCTGTGCCACGACAGAGTGGGATGAAAAGATTGCCAAAATGCAGGCAAGGAAAATTGGGCGAAACATCAGGGCTCCTGAGAATGGGACGTGAACAAGTCTGTTCGAACGTTAACGGCTTGGAGACATTCGGTAAAGCGCGCCGCGATCTTCAGATAGAAACCAAATGCTTCCATCCGATGCCTCGCGGACATCCCGAACACGTTTTGTCCGAGCAGACTTGATTTTTTCGACTTCTCTCAATGATGAGCCGCTTAGCCGGGAGATATAGTCAAACTTCAGGCTACCAACGAAGAAATGCCCTTTCCATGCGGGCCAAAGCTTGCCCGAGTAGATAACCATGCCAGACGGAGCGATGGACGGATCCCAATAATAGGCTGGTTGCTGCATGCCCTGTTTGCGCGCACCTTCACCGATCTTTTGACCGGAATAGTGAAGCCCGTAAGAAATTACAGGCCAGCCAAAATTGGCAGCCTTTCGAATTCGATTGATTTCATCGCCACCTTTGGCGCCGTGTTCCACTGCCCAAAGCCGCCCGTTTGCGTCCAATGCGGCCCCCTGAGGGTTTCGGTGCCCATATGACCAGATTTCAGGCCGCGCACCGGGCTGACCAACAAAGGGGTTATCCGAAGGAACACCGCCGTTTTTTGATATGCGAATGATCGACCCGTTATGTCGATTCAGATCCTGCGCCGACGGCCTGTCTCCACGTTCTCCTATCGTTACGAATAATGTTCCGTCGCGCGCTTCCACCAACCGGCTGCCAAAGTGGCGTCCGCCACTGCTGCCGGGCGACATTTCGAAAATTGTTCTCAGGTCCCGCAACCGGTTTCCATCAGAGGATAGCACGGCGCGCGCAACCGCCGTGCCGGCGCCACCGCGTTGTTTTTTAGAATAAGTCAGGAAAACCTGGCGCGTTTTTCGAAAATCCCGCGGCACCAGGACATCCAGCAACCCGCCCTGCCCTTTGGCCTGAACTTTCGGTGCGCCTGAAACGGAATGCAAAATTCCGTTGGTATCCAACCGCCGTAGTTTGCCACCCCGTTCAGTGATCAGAACGCCACCCGACGGTAGAAAACCAAAACTCCAAGGTGTCTTTAACCCTTCTGCCATAGTTTCCACACGCACCTTGCCAGTGGTCGGCTGGATCGATTGTGCCTGAGCAACCGAATTTAGCGCAAGCAGCAGAATGATCGTTATCCCTCTGAAAACCATGGTGCTCTCCGCTTTGATGTTATCTGGTAAGACTATCACACAAAGCCCCGTCTTCTGCCCGTGCACCTAATCAATTTCCAGTCAGATGGCCCTTTTCTTTTGAAATGTCCCCGAATAGGCTCTGGCTTAGAAAAACAAACACAATGGGAGTGTGAAAATGAAAAAGTTTCTTATGGCGACTGCCGCTGGCGCGTTGATGGTCAGTGCTGCGTCCGCCGAAGATATCAAACTGGGCGTCATTATGGGCTTTACCGGTCCAATTGAATCGCTGACCCCCGCGATGGCGGCCGGTGGCGAACACGCGATGAAGGAAGTCACCGAGTCAGGAAAGCTTTTGGGCGGATCTTCGGTGACACCGGTACGTGGTGACTCAACCTGTGTTGATGCAGGTGCTGCAACCGCTGCTGCCGAACGCCTGATCACATCTGATGGCGTAAAAGGTATTGTTGGCGCTGACTGTTCCGGTGTGACCGGCGCAATTCTGGCCAATGTGGCCGTGCCCAATGGTGTAGTTATGATTTCACCTTCGGCAACTTCACCTGCGTTGTCTTCGGCAGAAGATAACGGCATGTTCTTCCGTACATCGCCATCGGATGCCCGTCAGGGGCAGGTACTGGCAGATGTCTTGATGGAAAAAGGATTTAAGTCGGCCGCGATCACCTACACTAACAACGACTATGGCAAGGGTTTGGCTGACAGCATTGCGGCAGCCTATGCAGCTGCCGGTGGTGAAGTCACTGCCACAACAGCGCATGAAGACGGCAAGGCCGATTATTCGGCAGAAGTTGCCGCCCTTGCTGCGGCTGGCGGCGACATTCTGATTGTTGCCGGCTATGTGGATCAGGGCGGCCCCGGTATTATCCGCGCTTCGCTTGACACAGGCGCGTTTGAAACCTTTGCCCTGCCAGACGGCATGATCGGCGCTGCGCTGGAAGCCAATTTTGGTGATGAGATCGAAGGCTCTGTCGGTACTGTTCCGGGCGCCGAGTCCGCCAATACAGATATGATCCTCGAAGCGATTGCATCGGATTCCTACGATTCCTCAGGGCCATATATCGGAGAAAGCTATGACGCGGCTGCGCTGATCATGCTGGCAATGCAGGCCGCTGGATCAAGCGATCCAAGCGCCTATGCAGGCAAGATCATGGACGTTGCCAATGCGCCGGGCGAAAAGATCAACACTGGCGAACTTGGCAAAGCTCTGGATATCCTCGCCGCCGGTGGTGACGTGGACTATGTCGGTGCGACCGCGGTTGAATTGATCGGTGGCGGAGAAGCTGCTGGCGGATACCGTGAAATCGTCATCGAAGGCGGCAAGATCACCACGGCAAAGTACCGTTGAGGTCGTACTAGATTGGAAAAATCAGGCAGTCCGGTTCGTCCGGGCTGCTTTTCCACATTTGTAACACGGTCTGAATAGCGACCAATCACCACGCGCGGAGTGTGAGATTATGATCGTCGTTGAAAATTTACACCGGCATTTTGGCGGATTTCGCGCAGTTGACGGGGCGTCCCTGCGCATTGAACCCGGATCAATCACCGGGTTGATTGGACCAAATGGTGCTGGAAAAACCACTCTTTTCAACGTGATCGCGGGCGTTCTTGAACCAACGTCGGGCAAGGTCATCATGGACGGCGAAGATATCACTGGTCTGCCGCCGCATGAGCTTTTTCACAAAGGGTTGCTGCGTACGTTTCAGATTGCGCACGAATTTGGCTCAATGTCGTGCCTTGAAAACCTGATGATGGTGCCCGGAGGTCAAAGCGGCGAAAGCTTGTGGAATACATGGTTTGGGCGCAAACGCATCGCCAATGAAGAACGCGCCTTACGTGCCAAGGCAGATGAAGTTCTCGAATTTCTGACCATTGAACATCTCTCAGATCATAAAGCGGGTCAGGTCTCTGGCGGGCAGAAAAAGCTGTTGGAACTTGGGCGTACCATGATGGTGGATGCCAAGATCGTATTTCTTGACGAGGTGGGCGCGGGAGTGAACCGCACGTTGCTGAACACTATTGGGGACGCAATCATCCGGCTGAACAAAGAGCGGAACTATACATTTGTCGTGATCGAACACGACATGGATTTCATTGGGCGCCTGTGTGACCCGGTGATTTGTATGGCCGAGGGAAAAGTTCTGGCCGAGGGAACCTTGCCCGAGATTAAGGCAAACGATCAGGTGATCGAGGCCTATCTGGGGACCGGTTTGAAGAACAAGGACAAAGTAAGCGCATGAGCAACGGCGACTATGGCGACCGCGGCAATAAAGATGCTTCGATTACAAACACCGGCGGAGCTGGTGAATTGAACCCAACGCTTGGCACCAGCAAAGAAATGAACACTGAAAACGCATTTCTCGTCGGTGACAGCATGACCGGCGGTTATGGCAAAAGCGGACCGGACATTTTGCACGACTGCACCGTCGCCGTGGACGCTGGTGAAATTGCTGTGATTGTCGGCCCAAACGGTGCGGGCAAATCCACCGCGATGAAGGCGGTGTTCGGCATGCTCGACCTACGACAAGGGTCGGTCAGGTTGGATGGCGAGGATATAACGAACCTCAGCCCGCAGAACCGGGTGGTCAAGGGCATGGGGTTTGTTCCCCAGACGCATAACATTTTCACGTCGATGTCGGTCGAAGAAAACCTTGAGATGGGCGCCTTCATTCGCAAGGACGATTTTTCCGACACCTTGCAGCAGGTGTATGACCTGTTCCCAATCCTTGGCGAAAAGCGCAACCAACCCGCTGGCGAATTGTCGGGTGGACAGCGACAACAGGTGGCCGTGGGTCGGGCGTTGATGACCAAGCCCAAGGTGTTGATGCTGGACGAACCGACCGCTGGCGTGTCGCCAATCGTGATGGATGAGCTGTTTGATCGTATTATCGAGGTCAGTCGAACAGGCATTCCCATCCTGATGGTTGAACAAAACGCCCGTCAAGCGCTCGAGATCGCTGACAAAGGATACGTGCTTGTTCAGGGGCGCAATGCGTTTACCGGGTCTGGCCAAGATCTTTTGGCGGATGAAGAAGTTCGCAAATCGTTTTTGGGAGGCTGATGTGACCGGTTTTATTTTGCTTTCCGATATCCGTGAGACGAGTTGTCGCTTTTCGCGCAAAGGCTTGAATTTCTCCGGCCTGTCTTCAGCTTTTCGAATTCAAAACCTTTATCGTCACTGCGTTGAAACTTCGTGTGGGCGTTCAGAAGCAAAAGAAAAGGGGTCCCAATGGATTTCCTGAATGCCCTCGTGGTTCTTTCCAACTTTGTCCTGATCCCGGCCATCACATATGGCAGCCAGCTCGCCCTTGGGGCGCTTGGGGTTACACTTATCTATGGCATTTTGCGGTTTTCCAACTTTGCCCATGGAGACACGATGGCTTTTGGCGCAATGATCGCTGTGCTGGTCACATGGGCGTTTCAGGCCTTGGGGATCAGTTTTGGGCCATTGCCCACTGCGCTGCTCGCCCTGCCCTTTGCAATTCTGGGGACGATGGCACTGGTTTTGGTCACGGATCGGCTGGTCTACAAATTCTACCGCGATCAAAAGGCCAAACCGGTGATACTGGTGATCGTGTCTATGGGTGTCATGTTCATCCTGAACGGCTTGGTTCGGTTTATCATCGGTCCAAATGACCAGAAATTCGCTGACGGAGAACGGTTCATCATATCCGTGCGCGAATTCAAGGCGATGACGGGTTTGAAAGAAGGGTTAGCGATCAAGACCACGCAAGGATTGACCGTTGTTGTCGCCATCATCTGCGTTGTTCTGTTGTTCTGGTTTATGAACCGCACACGCACCGGAAAATCGATGCGGGCATATTCGGACAATGAAGACCTGGCGCTGTTGTCGGGCATCAATCCGGAACGTGTGGTGATGTACACGTGGTTGATTGTGGCCGCATTGGCGACTACGGCTGGTGTGCTTTATGGGCTCGACAAGACTTTCAAACCATTTGTTTATTTCCAGTTGCTCTTGCCGATTTTTGCGGCTGCCATCGTTGGTGGATTGGGCAGTCCGTTGGGGGCGATTGCTGGCGGATTCGTGATTGCATTCTCCGAAGTCACAATCACCTATGCATGGAAAAAAGTCCTGAAATACATGCTGCCAGAAAGCTTAGAGCCTTCGAGTCTCGTGCAATTACTGAGTACGGATTACAAATTCGCAGTCAGCTTTGTGATTCTGATTGTGGTGTTGTTGTTCAAGCCAACCGGCCTGTTCAAGGGGAAATCGGTATGAGCGATACAGTCAAAAACGGACTTCTCTTTGGTCTTGTCGGAGTTCTGATCCTGATCACCGGATTCATGCAAAGCTGGAACTCGGCCATTCTGATCCTGAATATGGGGCTTATCTCGGCGATCATGGCGTTGGGCGTAAATCTGCAATGGGGGTTTGCCGGGCTGTTCAATGTGGGTGTCATGGGGTTTGTCGCGCTGGGTGGCCTTGGCGTTGTGCTGACGTCTATTGCGCCGGTGGGCGAAGCATGGGCCGCAGGAGGCGTACGCATTATCATCGGATTACTGGCGGGCGCGGGCACAATTGTGGCGGCTGTGATGGCGTATCAACGTTTGCCTGCCGGGCGCAATCGCAACCTGATTATGATTGCTGTGCTGATAGCTGGATTTTTCATATATCGCGCTATTATTGATCCCGGTGTTGGCGCGGTTGAAGCTATTGATCCCGCAGCAACGGGTTTTCTGGGAGGACTAGGGCTGCCCGTGCTGTTTGCATGGCCCGTTGGTGGGTTGCTGGCGGCGGGTGCGGCCTGGCTGATCGGGAAGACGGCATTGGGGCTGCGCTCGGATTATCTGGCCATTGCCACGCTTGGCATTGCCGAGATTATTATTGCTGTCATGAAAAATGAGGACTGGCTGGCGCGTGGCGTTAAAAACGTGGTCGGCCTGCCCCGCCCTGTGCCTTACGAAATCGACCTGCAAAAATCTGCGAGTTTTATCGAACGCGCACAAAGCTTTAACCTTGATCCGGTGACAGCCTCGACACTCTATGTCAAACTTGGGTATTCGCTTTTGTTCACCAGCGTTTTGGTAATTATTTTCCTGATGGCGCAAGCCGCTTTGAAAAGCCCTTGGGGTCGCATGATGCGCGCCATTCGTGACAATGAAGTTGCGGCCGAAGCCATGGGCAAGGATGTCACCCAACGCCATTTGCATATCTTTGTGTTGGGCTCTGCGATCTGCGGAATTGCAGGCGCCATGATGACGACACTGGACGGTCAACTGACACCCGGCACCTATCAACCGCTTCGATATACATTCCTGATCTGGGTGATGGTCATCGTGGGCGGCTCTGGCAGCAATCTGGGGGCTGTTCTGGGAGGGTTTCTGATCTGGTTCCTGTGGATCCAGGTCGAACCCATTGGTCTATGGCTGATGCAAGTGGTTACAAGCGGCATGTCCGAAGACAGCGGATTGCGTCAACACCTGATCGATAGCGCAGCGCATATGCGATTGTTCACAATGGGTGTGATCTTGTTGCTGGTTTTGCGATTCAGCCCGCGTGGTTTGATCCCCGAGAAATAGCTTTTTGACAGGGCGCCCAACTTAAGGGCGCCCACGAATTCACGAGCCCGGTCGCGCGTAAGCCGAAGCGCCTTTTTGCGCCATTTCCATCGCTTTTACTGCTTGCGCCGGAGTCATCAGTTTGGTTGTGGATCCAGATGAAAACGATCCAGACGCACCAATGATCATCGACACAGCGGCGACTGTTTCATCGTCCGGTGCGTCAACGATTGCGACTATGTCTTCCTGACCCATCGCAAAATACATTGCGATCAAACTACCACCTGCCGCTTCGATCAAAGCACGAGCCGGCGCTTCGCGGTCTTGTGGATTTGCCATCATCGCTTTCATGGCGTCGCTGGTATAACGCGCCTGGAACATATAGTGGGGCATTTGACGTAATCCTCCCTCGTAGAACGAGGTTCCGGTATCAAATTAACCTGATGTACCGTTTTTCTCCGTACCGAAACCACAATCGGAGCCGCATCTAGGCAGCTTCTAGTTAATAGATCGGCGCATTCAGGGTCGTGGTTGCCAAGCACAAAAAAGTGCTGGACACGGCACGCTAGCACAAAATCTGGTTTGTTCAAAATCGCGCTTGATTGTCGGATCACGCGACCGCTGAACGTAGGGCTTGCTAGCGCCCCTTGAACAACCCACCAAGAAGCCCACGCACAAGACGTCGCCCCGTTGTTCCACTTAGCTCCTTCATGACCATTTTTCCCATGGCTTCCCCAAAACTATCATCAGATCGACGACGCATGGAGCGGGAACTGGAACGACTGACGCGGCTTCCAGAATAGCGCCGGGCAGCATTAAACTCACGATGGGCTGTCTCCATCTCCTCTTCCTTCGCCTCCGCTGCCTCGGCCTGTGCCGCAGCTTTAGCAGCCCGCTCTTTCAGTATTTCATAGGCAGACCGACGGTCCTTTTGGTCCTCATACTTTCCCGCAATTGGAGACGCGTTGATCACTGATTTTCGGGTGTTTGCGTCAAGCGGACCCAGCTGAGAAGACGGTGGTCGGATCAATGTCCGTTCTACAATACCGGGCACGCCCTTTTTCATAAGCATGGAGGTCACCGCCTCACCAACGCCGACTTCGCGAATGGCGGCTTCGGTATCAAACCTGGGGTTTTCCCGATAGGTCTCCGCTGCCATACGCAGGGCCCGACGATCGCGCGCCGTAAACGCTCGCAATGCGTGTTGTACACGATTTCCCAACTGACCAAGAATGTCTTCGGGTATATCGTCCGGGTTCTGGGTCACGAAATAGACCCCAACCCCCTTGGAACGGATCAAACGGGCAACTTGCTCAACCTTGTCAACCAGCGCTTTTGGCGCATCCTCAAACAGCAAATGCGCCTCATCAAAGAAGAAGACCAAACGTGGTTTGTCCGGGTCGCCAATTTCGGGCAATTCTTCAAACAGTTCAGACAACAACCACAAAAGAAACGTAGCATACAGCCTGGGCGACGCCATGAGCTTATCGGCAGCAAGAATGTTGATCCTGCCGCTCCCATCGGGGTCTGTGCGCATGATATCGGACAAATCCAGAGCAGGTTCACCAAACAGCTTTGTAGCACCCTGGTTTTCAAGCACCAACAAGCGACGTTGAATTGCCCCGATCGAACTCACCGACACGTTTCCATAGCGCAGCGCCAGATCCGTGCGATTTTCTCCAACCCAGACCAAGAGCGATTGCAGGTCTTTCAGATCGAGCAACGGCCAGCCTTGTTCGTCAGCTAAACGGAATGCGATATTCAGGATGCCTTCCTGGGCCTCGGTCAACTCCATCAACCTGGACAACAACAGCGGGCCCATATCGGCAACGGTGGTGCGTACCGGATGTCCTTGATCTCCAAAAAGGTCCCAGAATGTGACAGGGAAGCTGTCATAAGCGTAGTCACTGAACCCAATCTTCTGGGCCCGTTCGCTGAAGGCCTGATGCAATTTGAAAGTGTCACTGCCAGCCGCCGCCAACCCTGACAAGTCACCTTTGACATCGGACAGGAAGACTGGCACGCCCGCTGCGGAAAATCCCTCGGCGAGAATTTGCAACGTTACAGTCTTGCCAGTACCAGTCGCCCCGGCGATCAACCCATGTCGGTTAGCATATTTCAATGTAAGGCCCTGTTTTTTGGCGCTATTTACGCCACCACCGCCGACAAATACCTTACCATCCATGCCCCATCATTCCTTTTGTTAACTCACCGATTAAGCTCCAAAATACATTCTTAACCAATCTCTGCCAGTCTAGAGAGCATTCTGGCATCAAATACTCTCTGATCCGGGATAACTTCCTCCCTGTTGACTTGGCCGTGTGTCATGCACGGCCATTTTTTCTAGTAAAATCAGGTATCAGCGCAGTTTTTAGTATTGACGGTACTGCTTTTTCTGCGTAGCTTTTCGGCAATATATAAGTCGGCCAGTCCGACGGGGAGTGAAAAATTGAAAAAGGGGCCTTTGGGTCCCTTTTTTGCTTTTGACAATTCGTGCACTTAAGCGCGGAAAATCGCCTGTTTTTGGATAACATTACGCAGGCTTTAACCTGACATTCTGAACGAGTCGTGTTAATCGAAACCCAATATATTCAACACACGGGAAACCTTATGCCTAAGCTTCATCATCTTCTCATGGCTGCCGTGATCTCTTGTGCAGCAGTACCAGCATCAGCTCAGGGTGTTGGTTCATTGTCGGACGGGTCTTTGTCGATGGGACAAAAGGTTGAGACACCGCCTCAGCCTACTCAACCGACCGCAGCCGCAAGCCAGGACGTGACGTCCGAGGTGATTGGTGACTGGGATTTGCAATGTGCCAAGGACGGACCCGAACCCCGCCCATGCCGTATGTATCAGCTGCTCAAAGATAATCAGGGCAACGCGGTTGTGGAAATCACGCTCTACAAACTTAAGCAGCCTGCAGGTGACGCCGTCGCCGGAGCAACTGTTATTGTACCGCTTGAAACGCTTTTGACCGGTCAGTTGACAATGTCAGTGGACGGGCAAAACACTAAACGTTACCCGTTTTCATTCTGCAATCCCGTAGGATGTTTCGCGCGTATCGGATTGTCGCAAACTGATATCGATTCTTTGAAAGCCGGTAATGTTTCGGATCTTTCGGTTGTACCAGCCATTGCACCGGATCAAGTTGTGTCGGCTGCAATGTCTCTAAAGGGCTTTACTAAGGCCTATGACACGGCTGCGCCTGCTATCGAATAGCCTGGACTCAAAGTTCTGTAGAAGCCGCTCTGTTTCAGGGCGGCTTTTTTTGTGGTTAGACTTTGCGTAGCGCCAACACAGCGTTCAATCCGCCAAATGCAAACGCATTAGACAGTGCCACATGAACGTCAGCTTCACGAGCTTCATTTGGCACAACATCAAGTGCGCATTCCGGGTCCGGTTCCTCATAACCAATCGTAGGCGCGATTACCCCGTCACGTAATGCCAAGATGCAGGCCAACAACTCGACCGCACCAGTGCCGCCTATCAAATGACCATGCATAGATTTGGTTGAGGACATGAGCAGGTCGTCGGCATGTGGGCCAAAGACATCGGCAACTGCGCTGCATTCTGTCTTGTCGTTGGCTGCTGTTCCGGTGCCATGCGCGTTGATATAACCGACATCTTCACGATTGATACGGGCATCCTGTAGAGTTCCCGCAATAGCGCGCGCCGCGCCTTGTTTTGAAGGCATAACGATATCTGCTGCATCTGAACTCATCGCAAAACCGATAACTTCGGCCAAAATCTCGGCGCCCCGGGCGCGGGCGTGATCCATTTCCTCAAATACGAATATACCTGCACCCTCACCTTGCACCATGCCATTGCGGTTGGCCGAAAATGGACGACAGGCGTCCTTGGACATAACGCGAAGGCCTTCCCATGCCTTTACGCCGCCAAAACACAGCATTGATTCAGTGCCACCCGTGATCATCACAGGCGACATGCCGGATCGGACCATCTGAAAGGCTTGCGCCATTGCGTGGTTCGAGCTTGCACAAGCCGATGCGACTGTAAAACTTGGGCCTTTGAGATTGAATTCCATGCTAACATGACTTGCCGCAGCATTGTTCATCAGTTTGGGCACCACAAATGGATGCACCCGGTTTTTACCGTCTTCGTACACGGTGCGATAGTTTTCATCGAGCGTTTGCATGCCGCCACCGGAATTCCCCAGAACGACACCGGATTTCACGGATAATTCTCCAGAAAACTCCAGCCCCGCCTGCGACATTGCTTCGCGGGCAGCGACCAGCGTGAATTGAGTAAATCGATCGTAAAGGGCAAGTTGTTGGCGATTGAACAGTGTTTCCGCTTCGAAATTCCTGACCTGTGCACCAATCCTCACGGCCAATCTGTCAACGTCACGCATATCGAGGTCACCGATCCCGCAGCGCCCTTCGCGCATGGCTTGCATCGTTTCAGGGACATTATGCCCCAATGCATTGATCGTACCCGCCCCGGTGATGACGACCCGCTTCATAATTATTTTCCTGTTCAGGCCTGTTCGGCGATCAGCTTTTTAATACCAGAAATAATGGAGGCAACGGAAGTTATGTCAAAATCACCTGCGGTTGGTTCATTGGCATTAAATGGAACCGATATGTCAAACTCTTCTTCGATTGCAAAAATGCTCTCAACCAAGCCAAGACTGTCTATGCCCAAAGCTTCCAACGTGCTGTCCAATGTAACATCTGAAGGCTCAAGAACAGCTTGTTCCGCAATGATCTCAATGACCTTCTCCGTGACACTCATCTCTCTTTCCTTTTACCGAGTCCGAAACCTGATTTAGTCATTGGAACTGGTTTTTGAAACAGATTTTTGAAGGTCTGCCACTTGTTTGAATAGCCGCGACAATCTGCGCAGCCCCTTATACATTTCAAGATGGGTTTCCATTTTGACAGCCGGGTATCCCAGAATGACTTGTCCGGCAGGGATCTTGTTCAACACTTTTGTTCCGCCGCCGGCGATCACATTGTCGCCGACTATTGTATTGTCAGTAATACCTACTTGCCCGCCCAAAACGACATTATTTCCAATCACTGTGGATCCGGCGATGCCAACCATAGCAGCAAACAGGCAATCATTGCCTACAGTGACGTTGTGGGCCACGTGGCATAAGTTATCGATCTTGCAGCCATTGCCAATTCGCGTGTCGCGCACGGTACCGTAGTCGACACATGCGTTGGCCCCGATTTCAACGTCATCGCCAATTGTCACGGCGCCTAAAGAATGAATGCGGGTCCAACTTTGACTACTCAACTCACCTTGATCACCCAGAGATTCACGCGCTTTTTCCACTCCTGAGGCCTCGGGCGTGACAAATGACAACCCATCCGCCCCGATCCGAGCACCCGGTTGTGCCCAAAAACGGTCTCCAATGGTAACACGTGCGCCAATCGAAACATGATCGCGCAAGAAAGCACCCTGCCCTATGGTGACGTCGGCCCCGACGTTACATTGAGGGCCAATGGTGCTGTCTGGACCAATTCGAGCGCGTGGACCAATTACCGTAAATGCGCCGATACGCACGTTTTTCGCGAGCCGGGCGGTTTTATCGATTACGGCGGACGGATGAATGCCGTCCGGGTAATGTTGACCTGGATCCATCATACGGGTTAGGCCGGACATGGCATATCGCCCTCGAGGAGCAATAATGGCTGCCTCCAACTCCATTTCTTGCCAATCGGCGCCCGGCCAGACTAACGCAACGCGCGCCTTGCCTTGCTTTAGCCCCGAGGCAAATTTCGGGTTGGTCAATAACGCAAGGTCGTCAGGTCCGGCTGATGCTGGCTCTGATACCTTCTGAATGACAATGTCAGTGTTCCCGAATACTTCGGCATCAATAGCCGAAGCGATTTCCTGAACCGTATAAGCCATAAGCCCCCCGGAGATTTGTCCGGGGCGTGTTTAGCCTTGATAAGACCGCAGCGCCACCCCTTCATTGGCCATAGCCTTCCAGATCGTGGCGTCACGACCATAGACATCCCGGCGATACTGAACCGGGCCTTTGGCCTCGGTATAAGCGGTCCGGTAAATGATATGTACCGGGATGTTTTGTTCCAGATCAACTTTGGTTTCACGTCCCGATTTCAGACGCTCCTGGAAGTAGGATTCAGGGTTGTCGACCTGACGTGCCAGCAAGGCATATGCAAATTCAAAAGGCTGATGCAGTCGGATGCAACCATGGCTGTAGGCGCGTATTTCACGTGAAAATAGGTTTTTTGCCGGCGTGTCGTGCAGATAGATATTGTGTTTATTCGGGAACATGAACTTGACCAGACCCAGCGCATTTCGCGTGCTTGGTGGCTGCTTCATATCAAACGGAAAATTTCGCGTATTGTATTGGGCAAAGTTGATTTGACTACGGTTTACCGTGCGACCACGAGAATCAACCAGCCTAAGATGTCCGGCAGCATTCGGATTGCGTTTCATCATCGGGAGGTATTCTTTGGTCGCGATCGACCGTGGCACATTCCAGGTCGGGTTGATGATCATGTGCTCCATGGTGTCAGAAAATTCCGGACTGCGACGGTCACTCTGATTTTTGCCAACAACGGATCTTGTACGGAATGTAACTTTGCCGTCATCCATGATTTTAGCTGTAAAATCAGTGAGGTTTACCAGTATTTCGCGCCCTTCATTTGCGCGGGTTAGCCAACGTTCTCGTTCCATGGCAACCATGATCGACTTGAGCCGGGTTTCGGGCGATTTGTTAATTTCTTCGATCGTGCCTTTGCCAGCTACTCCATCCGCCTCAAGACCATGCGCAAGCTGAAATTCCTGAACTGCTTTTTCTAGGTCACGATCATACGAAGCCGTTGCGCTTCGATCCATGAAGCCCATAGCGATCAATCTGTTGCGCAAAGCAATGACCCGCGGTCCCTTGTCCTTGGGCTCCAGTTTTCCCGCAGAAACTTTTTCGCCCCACCCGCCAGAAGAAATCAGTTTCTCAAGACGCAGTTTTTCCTTCATCAACCGCGTGTATTCCAAAGTTCCCGGTGCCAGACCTCGCACAAACTCTTTCGGATCCGTGCTTGATGCAAACTGCCGCATTATTTCCAATCGATCTTGCCGCTCGACGGTTCTGACAATACCGCTGTCCAATTTAGATGGCACAAACATCCCGGAGGACACGTCCCTTGCGTACTCCAAAAAAGTTTTGGTCAGTGCGACTTCGACAAGTCCCATGTCGCGCGCTGATTTGGCTGACGCCATCTGCGAAACCAAACCGTCAACATTATATCTTTCCGATGGCAGAGCATGTTCTTCAACCCGCGCCAACGCGCCAATCAGCGCTTTGCGACGCGCCCGATCCAACTCATTGTCTCCAGTCCAGACAGGATTGTATTTCGTGCCCCGATAAAACGCTGCCACATCTGCGTCCTTGGAAGCGGATTCAGCAACCGCTTGTTTAAAGGCAGGAAAGGCGTGCGCTTGTCCCGGCACTATTGAAATACTGAGGCAACAGATCAGAACCGTAGCGGTAATGGACAAAAATCGGCAACGGAGCGATCTAATCATAAAGTATTTCCTCGTACGGGACCAATTGGATAGGCCTACTGTCAAAGCTTCAATGGGACCTGTCCAATCACAACTTCTCGAAAAGCAAAAGCGAAAAATCAGTGTTGCTTTGTAGTCCCGGCGCGACTGTGAAAACACAAATTCCGGATGTTAAGCAAATTTTTGCCGAATTCTGTTGATATTCACGAGGTCGAAAAATGAGCGCTTGGTGCACGAATCGTATTGTGCCATAAAACGCGCACATCTGGGGATGATGTAACAGCCACGTAACATCGTGGCGCTAGGCAAGCGACGGGACAGGCGCTGATACTATGATAAACGATGGCTCTTTGAGCATGACCAGACGCGGCCTGTTGACCGCCTTTGCCGCCACAGCAGTGGCAGCAGCACCGACATTCTCCAATGCAGCAGGTTTCCTCCGCGGAGGCGGCGATATTCGTCGAATTCGAATGTACTCGGGCCGTACGGGCGAACGTATGGATACAATTTATTGGGTCGAAGGTAAGTACATTAAAGACGCTGTGAAAGAAATCAACGCTTTCATGCGTGATTGGCGCACGAACGACGCCATAAAAATAGACACCCGCACCATCGACATCATGGCCGCAGCTCACAATCTGATGGATGTGCACGAGCCTTATATGTTGTTGTCCGGCTATCGCAGCCCGGCCACCAACGCAATGCTTCGGTCGCGTTCACGCGGTGTTGCTAAAAACTCTTTGCATATGAAGGGTCAGGCTGCTGATCTAAGATTGGCTTCCAGATCTGTTGGACAAATGGCCAAGGCTGCCTCGGCCTGTCGGGCTGGTGGAGTCGGACGGTATTCAGGCTCCAACTTCGTCCATATGGATTGTGGACCAGTTCGCAATTGGGGTCGGTAACCCATTAGAAATTCATGGTTTTGGGCGCCAAATGGGTGCCCTTTTTTGAGTAAATGCTACGAAGACATTCTGGCTGTCCCTACGATCAGATCAAATTTTACTCGAACTGAACTCAACTCCTTGTAAAAATTCAGAAGCTGACGCCATGGATCGCTGATCCTTTCCAATGCGGCGATTGATGCGACAACAGTCCCTACATCGCTTCGACCATTCATCATCAACAAACCGCCGATCATCAAAATCCCAATTAAGCCAATCCCATTTAACAGGTTCATCGCAAATTTCATTGAAAGTTTGAGCCTGAAAATGCCCCGACGGGTTGTGAATATCTCGTCGAAATCGTCTAGAATTCCTTGCTGGGCCCCCTTCATTTGATCAATTTGTTCAACAGAAATCGCCGATGTGGCCTCTCTCAAGATCAACGTTCGGGCGCGAACTCGTCGATTTACCCGTGCTTGTAAGAGCAAAACAACAACGGCTTGTGGAACAACTATCAACACCAAAAAGCCACCCAGATACGGCTGCGTGGAAGCGATGTAACTGATCACAGAAATCAGTGTCCCAATTTGCAAAAGTGGGTTTGCAATCGCAACACCGGCAAACCGACCTACCTCTTCCGCCTCCGCTGCAATGATCGTTGTCAGAGTTCCCATGTCGCGCTGCTGCGAAACATCTGGATCAAATCGCTGGGAATATATGCGTTTGCGGATAAATCGAATAGTGCGTTCACCCAAAAGCGAGCTTCGGTAGTTCAGCAAAAATTTGAAAACGTTAGACGCGAAAATCACGCCGAGATACCCGACACACATCGTAATCAGGCTCTCCAGCACCAAATCTGGCCCAAGACTGTTGATGATGTCCTTTTGGAACCGCAAAGGCGCTGCAGCCAAACCGGCCACGATAAGCGAAAGCACAATCAAAAGAACCTGAGACCGCCCCGTGTGCTGCCAAATGCGCTTATAAAGATTTAACATGTCGAGCTCCAATACATCCCCAACACACTTACGCCAAAGCGGTGCGGTTCTGCCAGCCAATCATGTTTTCAGTACGTATTTACGCCCCAAGTAGGACTGAGCGCTCAATCCTTGGTATTAGCCAGAATATCGCCATGATCCTTTTCGCGAGGCGATGTCGTCTTCGCCGGGTAAAAGTGTTCCCATTCGAACAAGCCCCGCCCCATCCGACGCGGCTTTTTCAACTTTGACAGCGGGCGATGCGGATAGCGTTTCTTCGATGGCGCTGTTTTGGGCCGGTGCCGAAGCGACGTCTTGATTTGCAGTGGGAATTTGAGGGTGTTCAGAATTCTGAGCGGTCGAAGCTGGTTTTGGTGGAGCGTTTTCTTCGACCTTGCCACCCATTCTGGACACACCCACATAGACGATAGCGCCCAGAACCATTGAGATGAGCAACGACATATCAAAGACCGTCGCACAAAGCAGTAGCACAACGACCCCGGCAATGGTGCCAGTTACGATCTTTTTGGTTTTTGCATCACTGTTCATAATTTCCTCCCCAAGAATGGGAGGATTATAGGCCATAATCCGAATTTTCTCAAAGTCCCGGCAGCACGCTTTGAGACCATTGTCTCATACCCACGCCTCGAGCGGCTTTGATTTACACTTTGAAACGGTTGATAACCGCGTTGCTCAAGGCCCGCGCCCATACCCAAGGATGCCAACCATCGATTTTGAACGATTTTGGATCAAGGCCAAATTCGGTAATAAATTCGCCGCGACTTTTCATAGCCAACGTACGGTGCCAATGGACTTCGCCTTTTCGCGGACCGTCATGATTGCCGTGACCGCAGCCTTTGGTAACAAGCGGTTCTGGCCAAAATGCGTGATCAAAAACTGCATTTTTCTCTTCATGACGTCCAAGCAAGCACATCAATCCAATATCATTTGCGCGTCTGGGTTCTGCTGTTTCCCAAAACCAATTCAGAAAACTGTCCGAAACGCGGATTTCATTGGGATGATCGCCCGGTTTAAAAACGTTCTTTGCCGTCAAAAGTCCGGGGTGCCAGCGGTGCATACAGCGAGAAAGATGATCTGTTCGGAAAACTCGGTCAGTACCGCAGGTCAGGTAAAAATCTGAAACCCTGAGCACGCCGGCTACCTCAAAACCCGTGTCAATTGGTGTCAAATGGGCATGGTTTCCAACAGTAATGACTAGCCCGCCAAGGTGGTCTTCAAGCTTTGTTAATGCGGTTCTGGCCAGATCGGTTCGGACAAAATCGTCACCATCACCAAACATAATAGCGCTGGCAGACTGGACTTGCCGGGCAAACAGAATGCCAATCAAGTGCTTAAGACCCTTGTCAACTTCTGCACCAAGTTTACTCGCAAAAAACACCGGGTGATCGCCCAGATTGATAAATGTCACCCGGCCGTCGCATGCTTGCGCCCAGTCCGGGAGATTGTGGCAAATGACAATCAGATTTGTATCAGCACCTTCTTGACTGGTATAAGAATGCACGCTTTCCTTCAGAATTCTCTCGACGGTTTCGTAGCTTTGAAGGTGATTTGCTTGAGGATGCACGACCGGAACAATGAAACTAAGCTTGTTCCCAGACCAATTTCTGGCCGCATCTTGACGGGCGCGCACATGTCCAAGATCCAGATCGAGAAAGTCGGCCAGTACTTTGCAGTTTTCGATATCCCTGCGGCCAATTACGAAACAATCTAAACCCATTTTTGAAGCCAAAGACAGAATGGGCTCAAGCCGGGTCGAGGAGATATTGCCTGCGTTATCGGAGGTATCATCAAACAGGATAGTTTTGCAGTCTGGGTAAGATTCTGAGATTCTTGCAAACACGTCCGGGCTTCTCAAATGCGTGATGCCGTCGAACTGTTCAAACAGATCGTAATCACCTTTTCGAGTATCCCACTGAATTCGCGAGCGGTCCTCGACTTCGTCTTGACGTGCAACATGTAAATCAATGCCCGTCAACGCGTTTCTGAGCTGATCTTCTCCCTGATCAGTAGAAGAGAAACCAAAAACGATAGGGCGTTTAAACACTTTTTTTCCAATCTGACGCGGAGGTTTTCCGCCAAAATGGCGTTGTCACGTCGGCTCGTCAACGCCAGATAGCAGCGTCGCTTCAATAGGTCGTTTACCGCTGAACATAAATCAGTTGATGCAGGGGATTAAGCGATTCCGGAATAAAAAAAATGCGTAACTTTCTGCATAGAATGCTCTGACAAGTACATTAAGATTTTGAGCTTTTCATTGCTTAAGCCCAAGCGTTCAAGATGATCTGACGCGCCTATTTCGCTTTCAATGGCAGCACTCTACACCCGGCAAGCAGATGGAAAGCTCACTCTAGAGGAGAACAAGAACAGGGCTTGGGAAACCACTCGGCAACAGTCTCCAAATTTCCGAAATAATTCAATGATTCTAACGTGGTTTTTTGGAATATGGCGGTCCAGATAGGATTCGAACCTATGACCTTCGCCTTCGGAGGGCGACACTCTATCCAGCTGAGCTACTGGACCGCAATCTATTTCCAGACATTCATACGACGGTTCGTGTCGAATGTCTCTTAGTATCAGCACTCTAGCAATCAAAAACCGCCTTTTGAAGGAAGCGTTCAAACGTGCAGAGTTAAAGTGCCTGATGCGGGGTATAGCCAGCCCCGCAGGTCGTCGCAATCAGAAAAATGACGGCTTAAGCAAACAGATCATGTGCAAGCTCAAGCGCATCCGCCAAGGCGTCAACTTCCTCGGTGGTGTTATAAAGACCGAACGAGGCACGGCATGTCGCCGTCAGGCCCAAATGATCCATTAAAGGTCCGGCGCAATGATGTCCGGCACGCACCGCGACGCCCTTTTTGTCGAGGATGGTTGAAATATCATGCGCATGCCCTGCCCCATCCAGGGTAAAACTAAAGATTGCAGCCTTATCTGGCGTCGTCCCTTGTATCTGCAGCCAGTTCAGCCCGCCGAGTTTGGTCATTGCATAGTCGCGCAACCCTGCTTCGTGAGCTGCCACATTCTGCATACCGATATCCATCAAGTAATCCAGCGCAACACCCAGACCGATGGTCTGCACAATTCCCGGAGTGCCCGCTTCGAATTTCATTGGCGGATCGTTATAGGTGACCTGCTCCTTGGACACTTCTTTGATCATGTCGCCACCACCAAGGAACGGGCGCATTTCGGCCATTCGTTCGGACTTCACGTAAATGGCACCAGACGAAGACGGTCCATAAAGCTTGTGCCCCGTTATTGCATAGAAATCACATCCTAGATCCACGACATCGACCGGCATATGTACGGCCCCTTGCGATCCATCCACCAGCACCGGAACGCCCTTGGCATGTGCACCATGGGTGATTGCCTTGACGTCTACGATCGTGCCCAGAACATTCGAACATTGCGTGACCGCAATCAACTTGGTCTTTGGACCAATCGCATCAATCACGGCCTGCGGGTCAAGCGCGCCGGTTGCATCCACATCCACCCACTTGATCACGACGCCCTGACGTTCGCGCAGAAAATGCCACGGTACAATATTGGCGTGGTGTTCCATCACAGACAGAATGATTTCGTCACCTGCCTGAAGGCGTGGCATGGCCCAGGAATAGGCCACCATATTGATGCCTTCGGTTGTGCCAGAATTCAGAATGATTTCGTCTTCTGATGCGGCGCCAAGGAACTTTGCAAGCTTACCGCGGACTGCTTCATACTGGTCCGTCGCAAGGTTCGACAGATAGTGCAAACCTCTGTGCACATTCGCATATTCATGGGCGTAAGACCGTGTGACCGCATCTATGACAACCTGAGGTTTTTGCGCGGACGCACCATTGTCCAGATAGACAAGCGGTTTGCCGTTCACTTCCCGAGACAAAATCGGAAAATCGGATCGGACTTTGGCGAGATTGTACATATCAGGAAATCCCTAAGGCTGTGACGCCGATGAATGATAAGAAAATGGTCAACCCTACGGTCATTCCAATCAGCGTAAGGATCAGCATCATCAAAGACTTTCCGAGAGAATTGAACTGATGCGCGACATTCATGAAATTAACAACAATCCAGGCACCATAAAGTCCGGTCGCCATCACAAATATCTGCGCTAGCCCAGGCAGGAATACCATCAGGACGAGTGCGATCAGTTGCACAATCAGTCGCATATACTGCAGCCATGCCATCATCAGCAGGATGTTATCAAACGCGGCTTTTCCACCTAACGCGCGCCCGACCCAGAAAAAGGCGAACACAAACATGACCACAACTGATCCCAGTATCAGGCAAACCAATGTTGGTGACGTCAGCAGCGGCATTGCAATTTCTGTCGGCACAGGAAACAGAGCTGTAGACAAAAAATAGGTCAGCGTGTTCAGGATAATGGCCAACGCCAGGATCGACCAACTGGTTTCACGCGGCATGTTTTGGCCGGCAAGCAATGTCGCGGCCTGTGCTGGTCTGTAGATGGTCAGCATGACCAATTGTCGTAAAAACTCAATCATGCCGGCTCCTTACCTGCCTGCAACAACCCGGACAACCAAAACCACAAAAACATCACCAGCCAGATCAACCCTACTCCGCTTAGCCCGGGACCGGGACCTATGAACCCGGCAACAAGACCATGGAGCAATATTAGCGGCGATGCGGCGAGCATCGCCCAGAACAACGCCATTCGCGTACCAAAAGAGCTTTGATTGCGCCGTATGACACGCAACAGAAGATGCGATAGGAACGCCAGCGCATAAAACAGCAACGGCGCAATAAACATCCACGCAAGCAAAGCACCGCCCAACAGCGCGTTCAGTTCTTGTCCCGTCATATGGGCTTCACGCGCAAGCCGTGGCCACTGAGCGACAAACACGACAGCGCAAGCCGCCATCAGAATGGCCAAGGCCCGGTCCTCGCGTTCACCCATCGACAAAAGCCGGGCGACAACCTTTTGGGGACCACGATAAGTGGCCAGCATGTCGCGCGTCACAGACATCAGCCGCGCCGACGCTCCAGCCAGGCTTCCAGACGTCCGATGATTTCGTCACGAATGTCTTCCCGTTCGATTTCTTCAACCGCTTCGGCAAGAAACGCCAACGTCAGCAAATCGGTGGCCATGTCCCGCGGCACACCGCGGGCGCGCAGGTAAAATAGTGCCTGGTCATCCAACGCGCCGCTGGTGCTGCCGTGCGAACATGCGACGTCGTCGGCATATATTTCCAATTCCGGCTTTGCCAGAAACTGGCTGTCGTCATCCAGCAAAAGCGATTGGCTGATCTGATATCCATCGGTTTTCTGAGCACCTGGGCGGACCAAAATCTTGCCTTGGAAAACGCCTGTTGCCCCGTTTCGAAGAACTTTTTTGAACACCTGGCGGCTTTCGCAATTCACTGCATCATGAGTCACAAAAACCGTGTCATCATGCAGGAAATCACCATCGCCAAGCGCCGCCCCGGCTACATGCGCGGTCGCGTCATCACCGGTCAATTCAATCACACATTCATTGCGTGTCAGAACGCCATTGACGGTTGTAGTGAACGACTTAAACACGCTTTCTGTCGCCAGACGGGCAAACGTGTGCGTCACGGCACGGCGTTCGTGGTCGCGCCCTTGCGTGCGAATATGATGGAACGCAGCGCGGTCAGCCACATCCACTTCCATGCATTTGTTGAACCGTGCAGCTGCCGGGCCATTTTCAAGCAACGTCAGCTCTGCATCTTCTTCCAGACGAATTACATGGTGGAGAATGGCATCAGACGTCTCTGAGTCATGGACATAAATCAGGTTTACCGGACGTGAAACCTTGCCTGTAACCCGGATAACAATCCCGTCGGTGGCAAACCCCGTGTTCAGCGCAGCCAACGGGCGCTCCACAGGAGACTGTCCAGCCGTTTCAAGAACACCATAAAGGTCGCGCGCCCAGTGAATGTCCATATCCGTGATTTCTGACAACCGTTCGATGGTAAAGCCTTCGCCGGTCAGATCATCAGACTTCTCGGCGTCAAATACGCCATCAACAAAAACGACCCTTAGCCGGTCAAAATCGTTGAACATCAGGTGTTCGTTGGCGTCAAAAACAACCGCCGCAGGTGCAGTGATTTGAGTCAGCGTATCTGGTCGTGTAAAACGCCAATATTCATCACGCCGGTCCGGCATGCCCATATCCTGAACACGTGCCAGCGCGGATACGCGTGCTTCTGTCGCCCACGCACCGCCAGTGGGCAACGTCAACGCGGCGATCCGCGACTGAGTTGCCTCCTGCTTTTGGTGTGCTCGCGCCATTACGCCACCTCCGCCAAAATATCGGCATAGCCGTTCTGTTCGACTTCCAACGCCAGTTCCGGGCCACCGGTTTTCACAATACGGCCATCCGCCATGATATGCACAACGTCAGGTTTGATGTGATCTAACAAGCGCTGATAATGCGTGATCACCAGAAACCCACGTCCTTCCCCGCGCAAAGCATTTACGCCCTGAGATACGAGCTTCATCGCGTCAACATCCAAGCCTGAATCGGTCTCGTCAAGAATGCACATTTTCGGTTCCAGCATAGCCATTTGCAGGATCTCATTGCGCTTTTTCTCACCACCCGAAAATCCGACATTCACCGGGCGTTTCAGCATATCGGCATCAATTTTTAGCGACTTAGCTTTGGCACGTACCTCTTTCAGAAATTCCGCTGCGGACATTTCGTCCTGTCCGCGCGCTTTACGCTGGGCGTTCACCGCTGTGCGCAGGAACGTCATATTACCAACACCGGGAATTTCCACGGGGTATTGAAAGGCAAGAAACAAACCTAACGCTGCGCGTTCTTCGGCTTCGAGCTCCAAAAGATCGTTGCCTTGCAAAGAGGCGCTACCATCAGTCACTTCATAACCGTCACGACCAGACAAGACATATGATAAAGTTGATTTGCCTGACCCGTTTGGTCCCATGATGGCGTGCACAGTTCCTGCTTCGACTGTCAAATCAACTCCCTTGAGGATTTGCTTATCTTCTTCTTCAAGTTTGACCTTTAGGCCTTTGATTTTCAGCATTTTTATTCCTTCATTCGTACAAAGAGCAGGTCGCGCGCTGCCCGTTATTTCAATGTGACAGCAGTGCCGCTGGCCGAAACCATCAGCATTGTGTCCCCAACAACTTCATAATCCAGATCGACACCAACAACTGCGTCCGCGCCCAAAGACCGGGCCCGTGCTTCCAACTCGTGCAGCGCGGTTTCGCGCGCGTCCTGCAATTTGGTTTCGTAAGCGCCTGACCGACCACCCACGATGTCGGTGATCGAGGCAAATATATCGCGTACAACGTTGGCACCCATGATCGCCTCACCCACAACTATACCTTTGTAGCCCATGATTGTGTGCGTCTCGATAGTCGGAGTCGTCGTGATAATCATTACATGCCACCCAAATAGGTGATCAGCATCATGACCGCCATGGCAACCATGCCAAAAACAGCAGCAGTCACAAAAATCGACCCGCCAATCAGGTTATTTGTGTTTCCGCTTTTATGGCGTCGTATCAATAAGCCGATCGCCGTGCCGATGGAAATCCCTGCGCCGACACCAACGGATTTTTGAATCAAAATCTGTAAGGTTTCCATTACCGCCGCCTATGCATCAGCTTAAGAATGACACGAGAAATCAGCACGCCAACTACAACCCCCAACCCAATCCCCAGAACCGGGCTTATTTGGGATTCAGGAACAAGGTTCACGTAGATAACACCGAAAAGGCCACCAAGGACGGGCAGCACGTAAGGTATCGCTGCCCCAATCCGGGATGCGTTTGAATTAGCCAACTGATCCCTCCAGCGAAATCGCGACAAGCTGTTGCGCTTCCATAGCGAACTCCATTGGCAAAGCCTGCAGGACCTCCTTGGCAAACCCGTTTACGATCAACGCGACGGCCTCTTCTTCGTCCATACCGCGCTGGCGGCAATAGAACATCTGCTCATCATCCACCTTCGAAGTTGTGGCTTCGTGTTCCACACGCGATGAATTGTTTTTGACTTCAATATAAGGAACCGTGTGGGCCCCACATTTATCGCCAATCAACAAAGAATCGCACTGAGTGTAGTTGCGCGAGTTCTTGGCCTTTGGGTGCATCGAAACCAAACCGCGATACGTATTTTGGGCAAAACCGGCGCTGATGCCTTTTGAGACGATGCGCGACTTTGAGTTCTTGCCCAAATGGATCATCTTGGTGCCGGTATCGGCCTGTTGATAATGGTTTGTGATGGCGATCGAATAAAATTCACCCTGGCTGTCGTCCCCACGCAGGATGCAGGACGGATACTTCCAGGTCACAGCAGAGCCGGTTTCGACTTGTGTCCACATCACCTTGGACCGGTCGCCCCGACAGTCGGCGCGTTTGGTCACAAAGTTATATATCCCACCCTTGCCGTTTTCGTCGCCCGGATACCAATTCTGAACAGTGGAATATTTCACCTCGGCATCTTCTTCGATGATGATCTCAACCACAGCCGCGTGCAGCTGGCTTGTGTCCCGTTGCGGCGCCGTACATCCTTCCAAATAGCTCACATATGAGCCCTTATCTGCGATGATCAGCGTGCGTTCAAACTGTCCAGTATTTTCTGCATTGATACGGAAATAGGTCGACAGCTCCATTGGGCAACGCACGCCGGGTGGCACGTACACAAAGGACCCATCTGAAAAGACAGCGCTGTTCAGCGTGGCATAAAAATTGTCCGATACAGGCACAACTGACCCAAGGTACTTTTTCACCAGTTCGGGGTGATCCTTGATTGCCTCCGAGATCGAACAAAAAATGACGCCAGCTTCTTTGAGCTCTTTTTGGAACGTCGTTCCAACTGAAACCGAGTCAAAGACGGCGTCTACGGCCACTTTGCGCCCTTCGGCAGGTGCATTTTCAGCTCCCTCAACCCCGGCCAAAATCATTTGTTCTTTCAGAGGGATACCGAGCTTTTCGTAGGTGGCCAGAAGTTTAGGATCAACCTCATCCAAGGATTTAGGCTTCTCTTCCATGCTCTTGGGGCGTGCATAATAATACTGATCCTGAAAGTTGACTTCCGGGTAATCAAGCATCGCCCAATCGGGTTCTTCCTTGGTCAACCAACGGGCATAAGCTTCGAGCCGCCATTCTGTCATCCAGGCTGGTTCTTCGTTTTTCTCGGAAATCAGGCGCACGATATCTTCGGTCAACCCCTTCGGGGCGTATTCCATTTCGATCTCGGTTTCCCAGCCATATTTGTATTTGCCACCAACTTCGCGAACGGCATCTACGGTTTCCTGATCAACCCCGTCTTTGACGTCTGTTGTCTGCTCCAGACTTGTCATCGTGCTCTCCTGTACGTCCGCTGTCACGCCGCCCCTCGCAGGGCTCTGTCGCGATGTTTCTTCATCTGGGCGAGCCATGCTTTGGCAAATCCCATAATGTCCTGTTCCGTTGTATCCAGACCCAAGCTGATCCGAATTGCGCCTGCAGCGGCGGCTTCTTCATACCCCATCGCCTTGAGCACGCGACTGGCACGCACTTTTCCCGACGAACATGCCGATCCAGCCGAAATAGCGTAACCAGCCAGATCCATTTGCATCACCTGCGTTTCGCCTTTCCAGCCGGGTGTGGCGATACAGATTGTGTTGGGAAGACGTTTTGCATCTTTCCCGACAAAAATGGTACCTTTTGCCTCAACGACAAGGGTCTCTTCAAGTAAATCACGCAAAGACGCAACCCGTTCCCATACGCCATCGGCAAGGTCTTTTGCCGCAGCGTTGGCCGCAGCAGCAAATCCAGCAGCACCAATCACGTTTTCCGTTCCGGCGCGACGGCCCATTTCCTGGCCCCCACCGCGCAATTGCGCGTGAATATTGGTCCCGCGTTTCACCACAAGTGCGCCAATCCCCTTCGGTCCGCCAAGCTTATGTGCAGACAGCAACGCCATCTCTGCGCCCGACCAGTTAAAGGCCACCGGCAACTTGCCAAAGGCTTGAGTCATGTCGCTAACCGCAAGTCCCGCGGGCAAGATCTGCACAATCCCAGTCTCGGAATTGGCCAATTGAACGGCCGAGCTTGCAGGGTCACTGACGTTCACCTGCCCCATAAGATCAACGTTCAAATCCGCTTTGACCCACGCAGCAACCGCGTCATGTTCAATATCACCCGCATGCAAATCACGCCCTGCAAGTGCCAGCGCAGCGGCCTCGGTTGCGCCCGAAGTAAAGACAACATCCGCACCATCTGCGCCAAATGCCGAGGCAATGTCTGTACGGGCTTTTTCGACCAACGCTTTTGCCTTGCGCCCTTCGCCGTGCACGCTTGACGGATTGCCGACCACATCCATGGCCGCGATCATCGCGTCGCGCGCTTCCGGGCGTAAAGGCGCCGAGGCGTTATGGTCCAGATAAACCCGCATCAGACGTCTTCATCCACCACAGAAAACAAAGTTGGCACAGCCGGACATGGCGCCAGTTCGTTGGAAATGACGTCAGATAACCGCGTCTGATGCAAAAACACATAGACATGTGCGGACAAGCCTTCCCAAAGACGATTGGCCATCGATTGCGCCCGCGACCCGCTTAATCCTCCGCTGGCACCTGCGCCAGTATGCAGTGCAGATACGGTTTCATCCACCGCCGTTAGAATGTCGACCACGCGGATATCCGAACAGTTCTTCGCCAGCCGATAGCCACCGCCCGGTCCACGCACCGAATCCACCAGCCCTGCGCGGCGCAATTTTACAAAGAGCTGCTCCAGATATGGCAGCGATATGTCCTGACGTTTCGAGATTTCAGACAGACTCACAAGTGAACTTGACGGTTGAAGCGCGATATCTGCGAGCGCAACCACCGCATAACGGCCTTTCGTGGACAGTTTCATCGCGCTCCCCCTTGCGAATAGATTGACGTCAGCCTCCAAGGTGCTTAAGTCGCTTAAGCCCTTACCGGTATCAAGCCGGTTCAATGATTAGAACCGTTCTAAGGTAGCTTAGCAAATTCGTCAAGAATTGCATTGCACCTTTCGCAGGAGATGAACAAACACTATGCCCGAGGTGATTTTTCCAGGACCAGAAGGCCGCCTCGAAGGCCGCTACCACCCTCAAAAAGAAAAAGATGCACCAATCGCGATTGTGCTGCATCCTCATCCGCAGTTTGGCGGGACCATGAATAACAAAGTGGTCTACAATCTGCATTATGCTTTCTACAACATGGGCTTTACCGTTTTGCGGTTCAATTTCCGTGGTGTGGGGCGTAGCCAGGGTGAATATGATCAGGGCATTGGCGAGCTGAGCGATGCCGCGTCAGCACTGGATTACCTCCAGTCGATGAACAACAACTCTAAACACTGCTGGGTTGCCGGGTTTTCGTTTGGGGCATGGATCGGCATGCAATTGTTGATGCGCCGTCCAGAGATCACAGGATTTATTTCCGTGGCACCGCCTGCAAACATGTACGATTTCTCGTTTCTTGCACCCTGCCCCAGCTCTGGTCTTGTGATCAACGGCACGAATGACCGCGTCGCGCCTCCGGCTGATACGCATAATCTGGTCAATAAGCTGCACGAGCAAAAAGGAATCACCATCACTCACACAGAGATTGATGGCTCCGGGCATTTCTTTGAAAACGAGCAGTACATGGATCAGATGGTTGGCAACGTCACCGATTACGTCAAACGACGGTTGACAGAAACCACCCGCTAATGGGAACCATTGAGACACTCGCCGCCAAACTGGCCGAAGATACGCTCAAAGCGCAGCGTATTACAGGGGACGACCGTATGTTTGTCGCCGTCGGCGGGGTATTGGCGGCGGCGTCTCAATCCCTTGAGGAAGCCTACCTGACTGAAGTTCGGGTGCGCCTTGCCGAAGAAAAAGCCCGCGCTTTTCTTGTCGAAAAAGTCAAGGAAGCACGCGAAAAGGGAACAGATACATGAGCGACCGGTTAGATGCGCAATTTGCGTTTCTGAATGAGGCCGATCACCTGAAGTCTATCCTGCGCGCGTCGCGACTGATTGATGACACGCGATTTGAAAACTCTGCAGAGCATTCCTGGCATGTAATGCTGTATGCGCTTGTTTTGGCGGATCAGGCTGAAGGGTCGGTCGATATCAACCGCGTGCTCAAAATGCTGTTGCTGCACGACATCGTTGAAATCGACGCTGGCGATGCACCAATTCACGGTGATTTTGATCCCAAGGTCAAAGCCGCCGAAGAAGAACAAGCAGCCAAACGACTTTTTGGTTTACTTCCCAATGATTTACAATCCGAATTTATCGCAATTTGGAGAGAATTCGAAGCCGGTGAAAGTGCGGAATCACGTTTTGCCAAAGCGATCGACCGTGTGCCCACGCCTGTTACAAATATGGAAATTGGCGGCGGATCATGGAGTGATTACAATGTAACGATGGACCAGATTGATCAAAGAGTTGGTGTTCCGATAGAGCACGGCGCGCCGGGTGTGTGGGCTTGGTTGCGCCCTAAAATTCAGGCCTGGTTTCGGCGCAACTAATTGTTCACCAGCATTGCGGCCAACCGTACCCCCACCGCCATGGTAATCCTGAACACGGTGCACCACCAAGCCGGACAGCATCGTACATGCCTTTTGCAATACGTTCATAAGCCCATGTAACTTGTTGTTCTGAAACATCGTATTGTTGTTGCAAATCAAGACTTCTGAGTTTTGATGTCTCAATCACGCAGATTTTCAACGCCTGATCCGCAGCTATTCTGGCCTCAAAGCTTGCGACCGGATCATCATTTTCACCCCCCAGATGGTATGCATGGTCATGGGTCACGCAACATGCTTCCCACGGGGGATGCTGCTCATGTGCAAGGGCGAAATTCGGAAATATTGTGCTGACCGTTTCCCATGCAGCTGACATACCACCGGAGCACCCATCAGTCGTGAATTCCGCCAGAACACTGGCATGATCATTCCGTGTGGCCTGCAGCCGCGCATGCCGCCAGATTTCGAGCCTCTCCGTCGGGCCAAAGCTTTCCTGTGCGTAGACACCAGAACACCCCAAGCATAAGGCCAGCACGCAGAATTTATGGGGACTCATCGCGGTACGCCTTGGTGTCGATATCCAGCCCCAATGATCCCGCCAGCCCCAACACGGTTCGTTCGATCAGATTTAATTCCCGGTGTTCGTTCAATACCTGACGCGCCAATGCAGGTTCATCCGTGATCAATCCACCGACCCCGGTTGATATCATATGCGACATCGAAATCTGGTCGTTGATCGTCCAGACGAACAAATCCTTGCCTGATCTGCGGGTTTCACGAACCAATCGATGCGACGCAGCCGCTCCGTTCACCGCCAAAAAGTCCACATCCAATTCCCACATCCGTCCAAGAGATGCAGACGCAAGCAAACCGATATTCCAATCTGGCCGCAAAGCCCGCATTTTTAGAACAGCATCATATTTCAGGGACATAATTTTGACCTGCCCTGCCATATCCAGCGCTTCGACAATGTCGATCACACGTTGTTCCAGTTTTTGGTCATGCCCATAGTATTTCAGTTCAATCACAACCCCGGCTTTGTCCCTAGCCGCAGTTAAAACATCTATGAGCATCGGGGCACGCTGATCCGAAAACTCTGGTGCAAACCAACTGCCAATATCAATGTCGTTGATGTCCTCCACTGTTGCATCCCAGATCTTAAGATTTACTCCTGCAATTTTCATGAAGTCGCTGTCGTGAATGACAACCACCTGCCCGTCCAGAGTTTCCTGAACATCAATTTCGATCCAGTCCGCGCCATCATCAATGGCTTGCTGAATGGACGCCATCGTGTTTTCTGGCGCGCTGCCGGCAGCCCCGCGATGAGCGATGATCTGAACATTCGGGTCAGCTTTGACGCGCACCAATTGTGTTAGGGCGAGCCCCGCAAAAACAAGCGTGGTCAGCGCCGCAATCGCGGCAACCGGCGCTATCCAACGAGGCGCAGTGTATTGGGTCGGCAGAGTATTATCAGGCCAATCTGCACGTTCCACTATCAAAACTGAAAGCGCTCCGGTCGTGATGGCGGCAACCAGGAGATTGATCACCACGCCCAAAGTTGCGAATAAAATAAGCATAAAGGTCAGTGACTTGAGGCTGGATGCAAACATGGAAATGGATACGTCCGTCAAGGCTGTCAGGATCCCAACCGGTATCGCTCCTGCCACAAATGAAATCGCCAACCAAATAGCAACTTTGATCCCAAACCGGATTTCAGAACCGTGCATCCGTTCTGCGCTAAGAGCAAAGCTTTTGCCCGGTGCGATATTGCCAAACAGAACCAACGGCAAAGTCAACGTCCAACGGATCAGGAACCGTGCCAAGATCAGTGCCATAATCGACAGCATACCCCCTGCGACGATTACAGTTCGGGTGAATTCGGGCGGTTTGTTGGCCAGATAATAATTGATGTCGTATTCCGACATCCAAAGCAGAAATGCACCACCGCTGATCGCAAGAAACGGCAGGCAGATTAACAAAACACGAAGGGTCAAAAGGGCGCCCAATTCAATGACCTTTGGCGCACGTGGCAGGATCAGCATCAGGGTTTCCAAAACCCCGGACCTCCCCTCTTGGCGCGCCCGCAAAGCAACGGCCATCATCAGGGCCACATCCAACACGTATAGCAGCAGTCCAAGCCCGGCGAGGATCAGAAAGGATATGAACCCAACAGGTGACAGCAGGAAATAGGCAATGTCAAAATCCGACAAAGCAGGCTGCCCGGAAAATTTCAACGCCAACCGGACGGTTACAGCCAGCAACGGAACAAACGCAACGGCCAGAACCACATTAAAAGCCAAATGCGCAGCCACAAGACGCCATCTTAACGTCCATGCGGTCTGAAATGCTGACTGGACGTCATGTAATGATTTTTTCAAAGGGGAAATCTCCTGATCTATACTGGTAATCTAAGCGCATTCTCAAATGCCGTCGACCAAAAGTGGCCAAAAGAAAAACCCACACAACGAATTTATGTATACCAATGTATACAATTGATGTAAGTCAGCATAAAGATGCACTAGAAAAGTACAGAAATTCGACTCAGATCTCAGGAGGTTCCCGTGACCAAGATCAAGGTAGACAATCCCATCGTCGAAATGGACGGCGACGAGATGACCCGTATCATGTGGCAATTCATTAAAGACAAACTGATCCTGCCTTATCTGGATATCGATCTCTTGTACTATGATTTAGGCATTGAAGAACGCGACCGCACCGACGATCAGATCACCATTGATGCCGCATTGAAAACCAAAGAAGTTGGCGTCGCTGTTAAATGCGCCACAATCACGCCTGACGAGGCGCGCGTTGAAGAGTTCGGCCTTAAGAAAATGTGGCGCAGTCCCAACGGAACGATCCGCAACATATTGGGCGGCGTTGTTTTCCGCCAGCCGATCATCTGCAAAAACGTCCCTCGCCTTGTCCCTGGTTGGACCAGCCCGATTGTCGTCGGACGTCATGCGTTTGGCGATCAATACAAGGCTACGGATTTCACATTCCCGGGCCCCGGTAAGCTTACGATGAAATTCGAAGGCGAAGATGGCACGGTGATCGAGCGCGACGTATATGACGCGCCTTCAGCCGGTGTTTATCAGGCGATGTATAATCTGGATGATTCCATTCTCGATTTTGCGCGCGCGTCTCTGAACTATGGTCTCAATCTGGGATGGCCGGTTTATCTGTCGACCAAAAACACAATCCTCAAGGCCTATGATGGCCGTTTCAAGGACCTATTCCAGCAAGTGTTTGAGGAAGAGTTTGAAGAAAAATTCAAAGAGGCCGGGATTTGGTATGAACACCGGCTGATCGACGACATGGTCGCCTGTGCGATGAAATGGAACGGTAAATTTGTCTGGGCTTGCAAAAACTATGACGGTGACGTGCAATCAGACACCGTGGCGCAAGGGTTTGGCTCCTTGGGGTTGATGACGTCTCAATTGATGACGCCTGATGGTAAAATTGTTGAAGCAGAGGCCGCACATGGTACGGTGACACGCCACTATCGCCAGCATCAGGCGGGAGAAGCGACATCAACCAACTCAATCGCCTCGATCTATGCATGGACCGGCGGGCTCAAGCATCGCGCCAAGCTGGATAATAACGAGGCATTGAAGAGCTTTGCGGAAACGCTCGACAAGGTGATCGTGGACACGGTCGAAGCCGGATATATGACCAAAGATCTGGCTTTGTTGGTTGGGCCTGATCAGGGTTGGCTGACCACAATGGGGTTCCTTGAAAAAATTGATGAAAACCTGAACAAGGCGCTGGCGGGCTAAAGGCAACAACCTGCGATATTCTGGCGTCTGGACAATTCCGGGCGTCAGTGAAATGGCTGTTTCATGGTCAGTTTCCTAGAACCCGCACAAGCCGAACGGCACAGTCCGTTAGAAGACATTCAGGGTCTCATCGTTGGGACGCTTTTGATGGCGTTGTGCGTACAATTCCTGTTGGCCGGCGGCCTTATCACGGGTCAAATCGCCGGATTGTCGCTAGTTCTTTCCTATGCGAGCGGCCTTAGTTTCGCGGCAGTCTTCTTTGTGCTCAATCTACCATTTTATGTTATCGCCTTTTTGCGCATGGGCAGGCTCTTTACTGTCAAAACCTTTGTAGCCGTTGGGTTAATGTCGACGTGGACGTACCTGTTGCCTAATTTCATGCACTTTGATGCCCTTCATCCAGCGGCCGGTGCGATTTTAGCGGGTGTCACATCTGGTGCTGGGCTCATCGTGTTATTTCGACACGGCGCAACGCTTGGCGGGGTTGGAATTGTGGCGGTCTGGCTTCAGGACACCAAGGGTATCAAAGCGGGTTGGGTTCAGCTAGGTTTTGATCTGTCTGTCTTTACATTGGCAGTGTCGCTTTTTGACATTTCGGTGGTCGTCTATTCGCTGCTCGGCGCGGCGATTACCAATATGATGGTGGCAACAAATCACCGGCGCGATAGGTATATCGCCCATTAAGGAGCCGCCGGCCCATGCCTAAAGCCTATCTCGTGTTGTTTATTGCCGTCGTGTTTGAAACCATTGGAACGACAGCGCTTCAAGCCAGCCACCAATTTACGCGACTGGTACCATCGGTGATTGTAGTTCTCAGTTACGGTGCGGCATTCTATTTTATGGCGCTCACGCTAAAGGTTTTGCCAGTCGGCATCACATACGCAATCTGGTCCGGTTTGGGCATTGTTCTGATAGCCATCATCGGGCTGATTGCATTTGGGCAAAAACTCGACTGGCCTGCGGTTCTGGGAATGGCTATGATTCTTGCAGGCATTCTTGTGATCCACCTGTTTTCCAAAAGTGCCACACACTAAGAGGCATTAAGGGGCTGGCCTTTTCTGCGCGCGCATTATAGGGCGGGCGCGAACAGGAAAGGCATACCTTATGGACCTCCGTAATATCGCTATCATTGCGCACGTCGACCACGGCAAAACCACCCTAGTGGATGAGTTGCTGAAGCAGTCCGGCGCATTCCGCGAAAATCAGGACGTGGCCGAACGCGCCATGGACTCAAACGATCTGGAACGCGAACGCGGTATTACGATTTTCGCCAAGCCTACCAGCGTCGAGTGGAAGGGCTCTCGTATCAACATTGTGGATACGCCCGGCCACGCCGATTTCGGCGGCGAAGTTGAACGTATTCTGAGCATGGTTGACGGTGTTGTGCTGTTGGTCGACGCCGCAGAAGGCCCGATGCCGCAGACCAAGTTTGTGACCTCAAAGGCGCTCGCTCTGGGGTTGCGCCCAATTGTGGTTCTGAACAAAGTCGACAAGCCAGACGCCGAACCCGACCGCGCGCTGGACGAATGCTTTGATCTGTTCGCATCACTGGACGCCGATGACGATCAGCTTGATTTTCCACATATGTATGCGTCAGGTCGCAACGGCTGGGCCGATGCCGAACTGGATGGCCCACGCCAGGATTTGCATGCCCTGTTCAATCTGATTGTTAATCACGTCCCTGCCCCCAAGCAGATCAAACAGCAGGACGAAGACTTTCGCATGCTGGCCACAACGCTTGGCGCCGACCCGTTTGTCGGACGCATTCTGACCGGCCGTGTTGAATCTGGTCGGCTCAAAGTGGGCCAGACAGTGCAGGCGATCAGCCGTATTGGCCAGAAGATCGAACAGTTCCGTGTCACAAAAATCCAAGCTTTCCGCGGCTTGGCACAGCAAGACATTGAAGAAGCGCTGGCCGGCGACATCGTGTCGATTGCAGGCATGTCCAAAGCCACCGTGGCCGACACAATCTGTGCATTGGCGGTCGAAGACGCACTGGAAGCGCAACCGATCGATCCACCAACCATCACAGTGACCTTTGGCATTAACGATTCGCCTCTGGCTGGTCGTGACGGCAAAAAAGTTCAATCGCGCGTCATTCGCGAACGACTGATGAAAGAAGCCGAATCCAACGTGGCGATCAAAATCGCTGACACTCCGGGTGGCGAAGCTTTCGAAGTGTCAGGTCGCGGCGAGCTGCAAATGGGCGTTCTGATTGAAAACATGCGCCGTGAAGGGTTCGAGCTCAGCATTTCACGCCCTCAGGTGATCATGAAGGAAGAAGACGGCCAGCGTATGGAACCCGTCGAAGAAGCGACCATCGACGTGGATGATGAATACTCTGGCGCCGTGATCGAAAAACTGACCGGATCGCGCAAAGGCGAACTTGCCGAAATGCGCCCGGCTGGTGCTGGTAAAACCCGGATCATCGCTCATGTGCCATCACGTGGGTTGATCGGTTACCATGGGGAATTCCTGACCGATACGCGCGGCACAGGCGTTCTCAACCGCGTATTCCACGGTTGGACACCCTTTAAAGGCAGCATTCCAGGGCGCCGTGCAGGGGTACTGATCTCGATGGAAAACGGCGAGGCCGTGGCCTATGCGCTGTGGAACCTCGAGGACCGCGGAAAGATGTTCATCGGTGCGCAGGCCAAAATCTATACAGGTATGATTATCGGCGAACACAGCCGTGAAAACGATCTGGAAGTGAACCCGCTCAAAGGTAAGAAACTGACCAACGTTCGGGCCAGCGGTACGGATGAAGCGGTGCGTCTTACAACGCCCGTCACGCTCAGCCTCGAAGAGGCCATCGCCTATATCAATGATGATGAACTCGTCGAAGTGACACCTAACGCGATCCGGTTGCGCAAACGCTATTTGGATCCCCATGAGCGCAAACGCATGGCAAAAACAATGCAGTAAAAAAGCATCGGCCGCCTCCTGGGGCGGCCTTTTGATTGTTCGCGGGGTTGTTTGAAAACTCATTCTGAACGAAGCTGCCCAAACTGCCAACAAAATGTCGAAACATTCCCTATGCGAACACTTGCGTTTCTTACGATCCTTTTCTTTTCCGCGTTCCTTCACTCAATCCCTGCGCAGGCAGAAGGATTTGGGACCAAGGGTTATTCTGAAATAACCCCTCCAGACGGCGGGCCACAGGAAATTGCAGTTGGGATCAAAGTTGACCAAATCACATTCGTAGATCAACAGGCCGAAAACTATGGTGCTGTTATAACCCTGGTAATGCGGATGGAAAATCCGTTACTGGCGTTTGACGAAGCGGAGATGGGCTCTGACATAATGAGCCTCACGATTGACGAATTTCGCGAATACGCACGGGATAGAAAATTCAATATTCCAATATTCTTGCTGCACAACCAGCAAGGCCGTCGCTTTGTTCAACAGTCGACAATTATTCTTCGCCCAAATGGACAGTTCACTTTTGTTGAACGGTTTTCGGCGACAATGCAAGCGCCACACTTTAATTTCAGGCGGTATCCATTTGATACGCAAACGTTTTTTGTAGAAATAATGTCGGTTTTCCCAGCTTCTCATGTAACTTACGTTCCGATAGAGGAACTGTCTGGACTGGGCGATCTTCTCGGCGAAGAAGAGTGGATTTTGTCAAACCCGCAAATATCAACACGCATCGTTCCTGGGCCGACAGAGCTGGATACCGCGCAAATTCAGCTCAAGTTTAGCGCCAAGCGGCACGTTCAATACTACTTGTTACGGTTCATGCTGCCGCTGTTGATTATCTTGTTTGTGTCCTGGGCCACGTTCTTTCTCGAGGAATACCGCCGTCGTATCGACATGGCCAATGCCAACCTTCTGGTGTTTGTCGCCTTTAACTTTGCAATCTCAACGAGCTTGCCCAAACTCGGGTATTTGACATTCCTGGATAGCCTGCTGGCAGGAATGTTCCTGATAACGGGTTCAATGGTCATCGTGAACATCGCTTTGCGCAGGCTCAAACTCATGGACCGCGAAGCATTGGCGCGCAAAATTGACCTCTATTTGGTCGTTTGGGTCTACCCGTTGATCTATGCCGGGTTCACATTTTGGGCAGTACAATTTTTCCTTTAGACTTCAGGCCAAAGGTCGGAATGGCTCAATTCGTACCTGATCTGCTTTAAATGTGCAAAACGATCCGGGCGGAACCGCATGCCAGTCGGCTTCATTTGCTGCTAAAGGCTCACTGACAACTGCCCGTCCTCCGCGACTTTTGCTCCAACGGTGATACACAGTTGGCGCGCGATCATCCGATGCATAACGAATCGCATAAAGCGTTTCGCCATCCGAAAAAGCCGCACCGACACGCATGTGCGGCGTATGGCCTTTGTCCCGGCTCATGCGCTGCAAAACCCCCACGGCAATCTCCATGGCACCTTTGGGATCATCATCAAGTCCTTCAACCAAACCAAGCAGGAACAAAATCTCACTGTCAGTTGCGCCCTTGCGTTCATGATAAAGCTGATCCGGAATCAACATGTCTGCGCGCCGACGAAATGTATCAAACCCGCCAACCTGACCGTTGTGCATAAAGGACCAGCGACCAACAGAAAACGGATGACAATTATTCCGGCTTGTGGCCGTACCTGTCGAAGCGCGCACATGGGCCAGAAACAACCCGGATTGCACCTGAGCAGTTAAAGAGCGTAAATTGGGGTCTGACCACGCTGGATAGGTATCACGATACAGACCCGGTTCCGGGCGTGTGTTATACCACGCAACACCAAACCCATCGGCGTTGGTCGCGGTTTTACATTCGGTCGCTTGGATACTTTGCTGGATCAGCGAGTGATCTGGCCTTGTGACGACATCTTCCAGATAACAGGGTTGCCCGATATAGGCGGCCCAACGGCACATATGACCAGTCTCCTCTTACTCGATTGTTTCAACAACCATAAGTTCACGTTCAGACGCGCCGCGGGCATGGTTCAAGGCTTCCTGGTATTCAGGACTGTTGTAACAGGCCACCGCAGTGTCAACATCCGGGAACTTCGCCACAACATTGCGCGGGCGTTCTTTGCCTTCCAGTTGCACAAAACGTCCACCACGGGCAACAAATTCACCCCCGTGTTTTGCAATCGCCGGTCCCGCGAGTTCGGCGTATTTGCCATAGGCATCCGCGTCCGTAACTGTCACATGCGCGATCCAAAGTGCACCCATGGTATTATCCTCCGATTACAGTTTCTGCCGCCGCAATCGCGGCCTCGGCGTTACTTGCGTCCTTGGCACCACCTTGCGCCATATCAGGACGTCCACCGCCACCTTTCCCCCCCATCGCGCCAACGGCCGCACGCACCAGATCAACGGCGTTTACACTGTCCGTCAAATCAGAGGTAACGCCGGCAGCAACCGCGACCTTGTCGCCAGTATCAGCAATCAACAATACGGCGCCACTTTCAAGGCGTGTTTTATGTTCGTCGATCAATGCAGGCAAATCTCGGCCTGAGACACCGGTTAATACCTGCGCCAGAAACTTTACCCCCGCGACCGACTTCGCTTCCGGAGCTGCTCCCTGCCCTGATCCACCAGCCATCGCCAGTTCACGGCGCAACTGAGCAACTTCGTTCTGCAGGGCTTTGCGATCATCCATCAACGCTTTGAGGCGATCCATGACGTCATCAGGCTGCGCCTTAAGCGCGCCGGCGATGTCACCCATGCGACGGGTCTCTCTCTCCAGATGGGCAAACGCTGCCTCTCCGGTCAACGCTTCGATCCGGCGCACGCCCGCACTGGATGCAGAGTCACCCAAAATGACGCAAACCCCAATATCACCGGTTTGTTTCACATGGGTACCGCCGCACAGCTCTAGCGAATAGGTGTTTCCATCCAATCCCTTACCGGTATTGGCCTGCCCCATCGAGACAACGCGCACTTCATCGCCGTATTTTTCCCCAAACAAAGCCTGTGCCCCAATCTCACGCGCATCATCCGGTGTCATAATCCGGGTTTCCACTGGTGAATTTTGACGGATGTAGGCGTTCACATCTGTGCCAACCTTGTGCAGTTCAGCTGCACTCAGCGGTTTGGCGTGACTGAAATCAAACCGCAAACGGTCCTGAGCATTCAACGACCCACGTTGTGCGACATGTTCTCCAAGCGCGTCCCGAAGCGCTTCATGCAGCAAGTGCGTGGCCGAATGATTGGCGCGGATCGCAGAACGACGCGTGTGATCCACCTCCAGAACGGCACCGGATCCGACCTCAATTTCACCATCCAAAACTTCGGCGACGTGTATGAAAACTCCCGCAGCCTTTTTGGTGTCCGTCACTTTGGCGGAACCGTTTTCGGTTTTAATCGTCCCCGTATCACCAACTTGACCACCGCTTTCACCATAGAACGGAGATTGATTCAGGATGATCTGCACCTGATCGCCTTTGACAGCCTTCGTCGCCTCGGCACCGTCCATGACAAGCGTTAAAATCTGCCCTTCAGCCGTTTCTGTGTCATATCCCAAAAAGTCGGTTGTGCCCTTGTTTTCAGCTATGTCAAACCAGATCGTGCTGTCTGCGGCTTCTCCAGATCCAGACCATGCAGCCCGCGCTTTGGCCTTTTGTTCAGCCATGGCAGTGTCGAACCCGTCAGTATCAACCTCGCGCCCCTTTTCGCGCAGCGCATCCTGCGTCAAATCCAACGGAAAGCCGTAAGTGTCGTACAGCTTGAACGCCGCACCGCCGGGCAACGGCGCGCCGTCGTCCAGATCATCCAGCTCATCATCCAATAGCTTCAGGCCACGATCCAACGTCTGCTTGAACCGGGTCTCCTCCAGCTTCAACGTCTCTTCAATCAACGCCTGCGCCTGTCCAAGTTCCGGATAGGCTGCTCCCATCTGGCTGACCAACGAAGGAACCAATTGGTACATGACAGGGTCTTTGGCCCCTAACAAATGCGCGTGACGCATCGCCCGGCGCATGATCCGACGCAGAACATATCCGCGCCCGTCATTCGACGGCATCACCCCATCTGCGATCAAAAAGGATGTCGACCGTAAATGGTCCGCAATCACGCGGTGATGAACGTTTTTATCTCCAAATGGATCTGTCGAAGTTGCATGGGCCGACGCTTCGATCAACGCCTTGAAAAGGTCCGTGTCATAGTTGTCATGCGACCCCTGAAGCAACGCGCCAATGCGTTCCAACCCCATGCCGGTATCAATGGATTGCATGTCGAGCGCGCGCATTGAACCATCTTCGAACTGTTCGTTTTGCATGAAAACGACGTTCCAGATTTCTATGAATCGATCGCCATCTTCTTCTGGTGAACCTGGCGGTCCGCCCCAAATATGATCGCCGTGGTCGAAAAAGATTTCTGTACAGGGGCCGCACGGGCCCGTTGGCCCCATCTGCCAGAAATTGTCTGATGTGGCGATCCGAATGATCCGGTCTTCCGGAACACCAACTTTTTTCCAGATTTCAAATGCTTCATCGTCGGTGTGGTACACCGTTACGTAAAGCCGTTTTTCGTCAATGTCGAAATCTTTGGTGATCAGTTCCCAGGCGAACGGAATTGCATCGGTTTTGAAGTAATCCCCGAATGAAAAATTCCCGAGCATTTCGAAAAATGTGTGATGTCGCGCCGTGTAGCCGACATTGTCCAGATCATTATGTTTACCGCCGGCACGTACACATTTTTGCGACGAAGTTGCGCGCTGATAGTCGCGGTGTTCTACCCCGGTGAACAGGTTTTTAAACTGCACCATACCGGAGTTTGTGAACATCAACGTCGGATCATTGCGGGGCACCAACGGACTTGATGGCACGATCTCATGGCCTTGCTTGGCAAAGTAGTTCAGAAAGGTCGACCGGATGTCATTCAGACTGGGCATAATGCGGGATCTCTCGCGAAAGTTTTGCGTTCCGCTCGGGTTTAATACCCCTGCTCGCGCCTGTCCACATGTCAAAAAGCCTGAGCCTTGATCACCGCATTGGCGACACAATTTTTCTCAGTACATCGCCGGTTCTAATCACACCCCCCTGTTCAATGCTGCATAATATTCCGCGCAGTCGTAATTCCGGATGTCCCGGCGCCGTAATCCAGTCCTTGGCGGCCGCGCCATAGCGTACTTTCCACTTTACGCACCCATCATTGAACACGTCAGAGACCATTAAAATAGCCGTCCCAACTTGCAGCAGCTGACCTGTCGGTAAATTTGTCAACGACAGATCCATATCGACAACAAACGTGTCGCCGGGGTGTTCTGTTTTCTGACGGTCCGTCCAGACGAGATCAAGAACCCGTTGTGAAAGAATGGAAACCTGAATTCCAGGATGAGGCGCCCCGTCTGTGGTGCGCAGCCACGGCGCATCCAACCATCTTTCGCCCGGAATTCCCCGGTCACAGGTCAGCGAAATTTGGTCGACAAAACGTCGTTCGTTGCGTGCCGGACGCAGGCACAAAAAATCAATGGCCGCCCCGTCTTTTGGGGCGGCCATTATTTCAGGTAAGGCCTGATTTAATATTTCTGTCGCTACATGCACAGTATCAATCAGCTTTCGACAAGTGCGTCATCGTCGCCGCCGTCACGCGGCATTTCAAAATCCAAACCATGCGCCGCACGAATTTTATCTTCGATATCCAGAGCAATCCGCGTATTTTCCTTCAGGAAATTCTTGGCATTCTCGCGACCCTGACCAATACGTTCGTCTCCATAACTGAACCACGATCCGGATTTGTCGACCACACCGGCCTTGACACCTAGGTCAAGCAATTCACCAGTCTTGGAAATACCTTCGCCATACATAATGTCAAACTCGACTTGTTTGAAAGGCGGAGCAACCTTGTTCTTGACGACCTTCACACGCGTTGCGTTCCCGACAATCTCGTCACGATCCTTAACCGCACCAATGCGGCGAATATCCAACCGAACTGAGCTGTAAAATTTAAGCGCATTCCCACCTGTCGTGGTTTCAGGGCTGCCAAACATTACGCCGATTTTCATTCGAATTTGGTTTATGAAAATAACCATGCAGTTGCTGCGCGAAATCGACCCCGTCAGTTTGCGCATCGCCTGACTCATCAGGCGGGCCTGAACACCCACGCTGCTGTCGCCCATGTCACCTTCTAACTCGGATTTAGGCGTCAGCGCCGCGACCGAATCGACCACGACCATATTGACTGCGCCAGACCGCACCAATGTGTCTGTGATTTCCAACGCCTGTTCACCTGTGTCGGGTTGCGAAATCAGTAACTCGTCTAAATTGACGCCCAACTTTTTTGCATATTGCGGATCAAGCGCGTGCTCAGCATCGACAAAAGCGCAAACTCCGCCCTTTTTTTGCTCCTCCGCAATGCAATGCAGGGTCAAGGTCGTCTTGCCCGAGCTTTCAGGGCCGTAAATTTCAATGATCCGTCCTTTGGGTAAGCCGCCGATACCAAGCGCAATATCAAGGCTCAACGATCCGGTGGACGTTGCCTCAATCTCTTGGATCGGGTTGTCAGCCCCCAATTTCATGATCGACCCCTTACCAAACTGTCGTTCGATCTGGGCCAGTGCGCTATCCAGCGCTTTTTGTTTGTTGTTTGAAGATTTGCTGCTCATTGTCAAAAGATCTGCCGTTGCCATTTTGCTTGCATCCTTATTTCACACCCATCTACGGGCGGCAATCGCTGCCTGCGTTCTTGTCTTGTTCTCACCCCTTATGAGACCAAAAGGAGAACATTACAATATAATTCTCTGCAAACCACTTTTTCCCCGAAGCGTTAAGGAGTAGTTTACAAGTCAAAAACAAACTTAATTAACGGCGCTGAGGTTTCGCAAATGCTTGTTTTCTGGAATAAAAAACTTGTTTTTCTGTCGGTTCCCAAAACCGGTACAACCGCGATGGAAGCCGCCTTGGCACCGTATGCCGACATTGTAGTGTCCCACCCTCCCGAACTCAAACATGCGCCTCTATATCGTTACAATCGGTTTTTTCGTCCAATGTTCGAAAGAGCGTGCGATACCACCGATATGGAGACGATGGCGGTTGTTCGCGAACCTGTTAGCTGGCTGGCGAGCTGGTATCGATACCGGCGACGTGATTCTATGAAGGGGCATCCCAATTCAACTCATCATGTTACATTTGACGAATTTGTTCAGGCCTACATGAAGGGTGATCGCCCGGCATTTGCAAATGTGGGCAGTCAGGTGAAATTCCTTGAACCTCGTCCAAATGGGGTCAAAGTCCATAATTTGTTTCGCTATGAAGATCAGCCTCGCCTTATTGACTTTCTGGAGCAACGGCTAGATCGCAAGATTGATCTTGAAAGACACAATATTTCTCCGGCATTGACATTGGAGCTATCTCAAAAAATTGAAACCAGATTTCGACGTAAATGCAGCGCTGAATTCGACCTTTACGAAAGCCTGTTTTAAGGCGCGGGCAACCGAGCCAGTACCATTTCAGTCAATTCGGCCAACGAAAATGGTTTGGGCAAGAAGACTGAATTATTGATGCGGGCCTGATCGTCAGAGAAGCTGTCCTCTGCATATCCGGACACAAACACAACCGGAGTTTCTGGGTAGCTTTCCCGAGCGGCGTGAACCCAACCGGGGCCGTCTATTCCGGGCATCACGACGTCTGTTACAAAAAGATCGACATGTGGCACGTCAATTGCCAGTAGTTCGAGCGCCTCTTCCCCCGATCCAGCTTCTAAAACTGTTAACCCACGCAATTGCAAAGCTCGCGATGCAAACGACCTCACCGGCGCTTCGTCTTCCACTAACAGAACAACTGCGTCCGTTTTTTCAGCCAGACCCTGTTGAGACTTTACCTCAGTAACTGTTTCAACCGGTGACTCAACAGGATCAAAAACAGGGAACAAAAGCGAAAAAAATGTTCCAACTCCAACAGTGCTGTCGACAAAGATATAGCCACCAGTCTGTTTGACGATTCCGTATACAGTCGACAACCCAAGCCCCGTGCCTTCTCCTGTGCGTTTCGTTGTAAAAAACGGTTCAAAAACCTTTTGCAGCTTATCAGAAGGAATTCCGACGCCGTCGTCAGAAACGCGCACCGACACGTACTTGCCAGCCGGGACGACAGCCCTGTCGCGTTCCAGGGGCAGCTCAATGTCCATAATTTCGGTGTGGATTCGGATTTCCCCCCCATCAGGCATTGCATCACGCGCATTTACCACCAGATTCATCAACACTTGCTCCAACTGACGCTTGTCAGCACGAATTGACGACAAAATCGGGTCATTGCTTAAGATAAGAGTGACCTTTTCTCCAACCAAGCGATTTAAAAGGTGGGTAAGGTCCGCCAACGTATTGCGTAGATCAAGAATTTCTGGCCGAAGATTTTGTTTACGTGAAAACGCCAATAACTGCCCTACAAGCGCAGCTGCTCGGTTGGCGTTCTGGTTGATCTGCACGAGGTCTCCAAAGTCGGAATCCCCTTGATCATGGCGCAACAACAACAAGTCGCAATGCCCTGAAATTGCTGTTAAAAGGTTATTGAAATCGTGTGCTACGCCTCCTGCAAGTTGACCAATCGCTTGCATTTTCTGGCTTTGCACAAACTGCGCTTCTAGTGTTTTAAGTTCGGTGGCGTCGCTTAATACAGCGATTAAGGAACTTGTATCACCCTCAATAACCCTGTTCAGACTCACTTGTACAAAAAGCTCCCGGTCTTCGCGTTTTAGTCGCAAAAACTCGGTGTGATTGTTTCCATGGCCAGTGGCCGCTTCAGCCAGCCAGTCCTGAATAGAACGTCCCAGCCCTTCCATAAGATCGCCAACGGTGGTGGTTGAAGTGATTTCTTGGTTTACTAGAACCCGCGCCGCGCGGTTGGCCAGTTCAACCTGTCCATCCCGCCTGACTTTTAAAAGTGCGACAGGAAGCTCATCAAATTGAATGGCACCGCCACGCACCGCCGGCACTTCAGTCGGCAAGAGGTATACTTCCCGACGCCCCGCAGAAACTTCAAATTCAGCGACCAGACACTGTCTCTCGCCCTCGGCAGTCTGGATTGTATTAGTTTCACTGACGTCAGCACCCGCCCCTCCCAAAACTTCGCTAAGGTTCTTTTTGCGAGCCCCCAACAACGCGCGCGCGGCTATATTCATAAACAGGATTGTTCCCCCACGCCCAATTGTCAGCATCGGAATGCGCGGAACGCCTGCTTGGTGCGTGTCTTCCACCCTCAACGCTTTGAATTCCATGTCCCAGTGCAACAAATTGCCGAAATGAGGCGTGACTGAAAGGTACAACGTGCCGCTTCGGGTCGAGTACGTCTCTTGAAATCGGATATTTCGATCTGTGGTCGCAAAAATACGAGTCACGTCCAGATCGGCAGTTGCCAAATACCGTTGTATAATTGCTGAAATATGCTTGCCCTTAACATCAGCTTCGACGTCTTTTGTTACTGCGTCATTTGCGTAGGCAATCTTTCCGTTTTTGAGCGTTAAGACCTGCTGCGTTTTGCATTGCTCCACGAGAGGTATCAATACTTGTACACGGGCCCTGAACCTGTACCGATCCCACAGTGTTTTGATGCCTTGAAGTATCGCCAGCACGCCAAAGCTAACACCGCTGATCAATAATACGTCCCGGATCATTCCGGGTTGCCAAAAGGTCGCCACGGCAAACAGTCCGGCACAAACAATCAGCGAAATACCAAACACAGCAGGTCGGCTACGATTTGAAAGTTCGGTCCAGGCAATAGTTTCAGGCATCGACAAGGACAGCCCCCCCTTGGTTGATCAAGCAGGGCGACTTTCGTTGAATTCGATTAAAGTGAGATTAACAACATACACCCCCTAAGGTTGAGTATCCATCACTTTAATCGCGCGTCAAGGTCGCGAAGTAGAATCCATCGGAGTCTGTGCAAATTGGCAACTGACAATCCTTTGCCAAACGCCATTCTGGATGGTTTTTTAGGAATTGAGCAATTTGCACGCTGTTCTCATCCAGTAGAATCGAACAGGTCGCATAGACAAGCGTCCCCTTGGGTTTCACCAATTCTGAAGCATCAGAAAGTATTTGTTGCTGCAGTTCCAATAACTTGTCCAGATCAGGTTGAGTAAATCGCCATTTCGAATCCGGGGTGCGGCGCCATGTGCCTGTCCCCGAACACGGAACATCACAAAACACCAGATCGTAAGGCGCATGTTGTGCAGGTTCTTCGATCAGAACAACCTTCACACCGGCCCGATCTGCTCGACTTGGCAAATCGCGCATCCGATGAGCCAAGGCATCATGCGCATAAAAACGGCCCCGCGCCCGCCCCGCCATGGCCAACAATTTACCGCCTCCACCGGCACAATAATCAAGCACAGACATTCCGTCGCACAAGGGAATCGCCTCAACTGCTGACTGGCTGGACACATCCTGTAGTTCAACCAAACCATCACGATAGGCGGGTGACTGTGCGATCTTACGCGCGCCCAGTGTGACCAACAATCCAGACTCTGCCTTGCTGGCGGCTCTGGTTTCGATACCGTTTTCTTGCAGCGCAGCCTGAGCGGCTGAGCGCGTGGTTTTTTGAAGGTTGACGCGCAGACCGACCGGCGCCCGCTGTTTCAGGTATCGCATGCTTTCATCAAAAACAGCCCCAAGGCTTGCGCGCAGAGGTTCAACCAACCAATCCGGAACGTCCAATGGAACCGTTTCGACTGCAAATTCCGTTTCCGATACCTTCAATGGTTCCGGAGCATAGGGCGGGCCGGTAAACAAGGTATCCAAATCAACACCTTCCTGCCGCAATAGGCCTATCATAACCGCGCGACCGGAGAGACCACCGCCCAAAGCGGCTGCTGAATTTCGGCGTCGGAGCGCATCATACACATGATCACGCACCGCCGCCCTGTCCTTGGACCCGGCATATCGACTGCGCCGCGCCCAACCGGTCAACGCCTTTTCCGCGGGCTTGCCCGCTAATACGTCGTCCAGTATCTCAATTGCGGTTTGAACCCGCGCTGCCGGTGTCATCAACCGATCCGATAATTCGGGCTTTCCCGCGTGATCCGAACATCGTGCACATGGCTTTCTTTCAGCCCGGCACCTGTGATCTTGACGAATTGGCAACCGCGACGCATTTCTTCAACTGTTGCGTTTCCGGTATACCCCATGGCGGCGCGTAAACCTCCAACAAGCTGATGGATGACTGTGCCAGCTGGCCCTTTATATGGAACCTGCCCCTCAATGCCTTCTGGTACCAGCTTGTCGCTGGCGGCATCCTTTTGGAAATATCGATCTGCAGATCCACGCGCCATGGCACCCAAGCTGCCCATACCACGATAGCTTTTAAAGCTACGGCCTTGATAAAGAATAACTTCTCCGGGGCTTTCATCTGTGCCGGCAATCATTGACCCAACCATGGCACAGCTGGCGCCTGCCGCAATAGCCTTGGCGAAATCGCCGGAAAACTTGATGCCGCCATCTGCAATCACCGGCACGTCTCCGGCAGCCTTGGCGCAATCAATGATTGCGGTAAGCTGCGGTACGCCCACACCGGCAACCATACGTGTGGTACAGATTGAACCTGGCCCGATACCCACCTTAACCGCATCCGCACCGGCATCGATCAACGCTTTGGCCGCTTCGCCGGTGGCGACGTTACCGGCAATCACCTGCACATGATTGGACAGCTTTTTGGCCCGCTTGACTGCATCAATCACGCCCTCGGAATGGCCATGTGCGGTATCAACCACAAGAATATCAACGCCCGCATCAACCAACGCTCCGGACCGCTCAAAGCCAGAATCGCCCACTGACGTCGCCGCGGCAACCCGCAACCGGCCCAGATCATCTTTGCAGGCCGTCGGGTTCAGGACGGCTTGTTCTGTGTCCTTCAACGTCAACAAGCCTGTCAGCTTACCCTGCCCGTCATGCACCAACAGTTTTTCGATGCGACGCGCACGCATCAGGCTTTTGGCTTCTTCCAGATCTGCTGGTTCCGCCAACATCGCCAGATCGTCTGTCGTCATCATTGCGTGTACAGGCGTGTCATCCGCTTGCGCAAATCGCATGTCGCGGTTGGTCACAATCCCCGTCACACGCCCGTTGTCATCAACCACTGGAAAACCGGTAAACCGATAGCGTTCGATCAGCGCCTTGGCATCAGCCAGCGTCTGATCAGCCCGCAACGTCACAGGGTTATAAACAATACCGGATTCAAAGCGCTTTACACGACGAACTTCCCGGGCTTGAGATTCTGTATCGAGATTCTTGTGAATTACGCCGATACCACCGGCCTGCGCCATGGCAATCGCCATCCGGCTTTCGGTCACAGTGTCCATCGCTGAACTTAAAAGCGGGATATTCATCGCAATGGTTCTGGTCACTTGAGTCCGCGTGTCAGCCGTCGAAGGCAACACCGCTGACGCAGCAGGAACCAATAGTACATCGTCGAAAGTAAGCGCCTCACGAATCTCCATCACACATCTCCTTGGGGGAACCTCGTTTGGCGCTTCCCTATTACATGTGACGGCGTTCCCGAAAACCCCTAATCGCGCGACAGAGACCATCTGTGTACTCTCAGCGACTATTGGCGCCGCTATGCCGTTTCCGGACGTTGCCGTGCCGTGTCTTGCCTTTCACAATGCAAACAGCCAGATATGCTCGGACGACGCGAACACATTTGAGGCCCTCCATGACCAGCGATCCCCTCGTGATTTTTACGCCCTCCGGCAAACGCGGTCACTTTCCGTCCGAAACGCCAATTCTGACAGCGGCACGTCAATTGGGTGTCGATCTGGATTCTGTGTGTGGCGGGCGCGGTATTTGTTCGAAATGTCAGATCACCCCATCGTTCGGCGAATTTCCCAAACATGGCGTGACAGTATCCGAAAATGCGCTGTCAGACTGGAACGCCGTCGAAGAGCGTTACGACCAAAAACGCGGTTTGCCCAAAGGGCGCCGGCTGGGGTGTCAGGCAACCGTTCAGGGCGACATCGTGATCGACGTGCCCCCGGAAAGCCAGGTCCACAAACAAGTGGTCCGCAAACGGGCCGAAGTGCGAGATATCACGCTAAACCCAACCGTACACCTGACCTATGTCGAAGTGGTCCAGCCTGACATGCACAAACCCTCCGGTGACCTGGAGCGGCTTTTGTCGGCGCTTGAAGCTGCAACAGGCCATGAGAACATCGAAATTGACGCGCACCTTTTGCGGCCGCTGCAGCCCATTTTGCGAAAAGGAAACTGGACCGTCACGGCAGCCATTCATCAGGGTCGAGACGGGCGCGCACCACGTGTAACCGCCCTTTGGCCCGGCTATTTTGACGGACCAGTTTTCGGGCTGGCGGTTGATCTTGGTTCCACCACAATTGCGGGCCATCTTTGCAATCTGTCTACGGGCGAAGTGGTCGCCTCGTCTGGTTTGATGAACCCTCAGATCCGCTTTGGCGAAGACCTGATGAGCCGGGTGTCCTATGCGATGATGAATGCTGGCGGCGATCTGGAAATGACACAAGCCGTGCGCGACGGATTGAATCAGCTGGTGATTGATATCGCTAAGGAAGCAGACGCAGACCTGTCGCAAATCCTTGATTCAGTTTTCGTGATGAACCCGGTGATGCATCATTTATTCCTTGGGATTGACCCGTTCGAACTGGGACAGGCACCTTTCGCGCTGGCGACGTCCGATGCGCTTGAAATGAGAGCCGCTGAAATTGGCCTTGCGATCGCGCCGGGCACCCGGACCTATATCTTGCCCTGTATCGCCGGACATGTCGGTGCGGACGCGGCCGGGGTCGCGCTCTCCGAAGCGCCAGACAAATCTGCCGATTTGGTTCTGGTGGTCGATGTCGGCACCAACGCCGAAATTTTGTTGGGTGATCAGAATGGCGTATTGGCCTGTTCCTCGCCCACCGGTCCCGCATTTGAGGGCGCACAAATCAGCGCGGGCCAGCGAGCCGCTCCCGGGGCCATTGAACGCGTCGAAATTAACCCCGACACCAAGGAACCCCGCTTTCAGGTTATTGGCTGCGATCTCTGGTCGGATGAGGACGGTTTCGAACGTGCGATCGCGACAACCGGAGTCACAGGGATTTGCGGGTCTGGCATTATTGAGGTTATCGCCGAAATGCGTATGGCCGGTCTGGTGGACCCAAGCGGTCTGATCGGATCTGCCGAACAGACTGGCACAAACCGCTGTTTTACCGACGGGCGTACAAACTCCTATCGGCTGTGGGACGGCAACGAAGACCATGGGTCAATAGCGGTCACAAACGCAGATATTCGTGCCATTCAGATGGCCAAGGCTGCGCTCTACTCTGGTGCCCGTTTGTTAATGGACAAGCGCGGCGTAGATCGGGTGGATCGCGTGGTTCTGGCGGGGGCTTTTGGCGCGCATATATCGGCCAAACACGCCATGGTTCTGGGCATGATCCCCGATTGCCCACTGGACAAGGTTACATCAGCCGGCAATGCAGCGGGCACTGGCGCTCGGATCGCCCTGCTCAACCGCGCTGCCCGCACGCAGATCGAAACCCTGGTGCGCAAGATCGAAAAGATCGAAACCGCCGTTGAACCGCGTTTTCAGGAACACTTTGTCAACGCCTCTGCGATGCCGAATGCGTCTGACCGGTTCCCAATATTGCGCAGCATCGTGGACTTGCCCACGCCCACGTTCAACACCGGTGGCGGCGATGGCGCGGGTGGCGGACGCAGAAGGCGCAGACGCGGCTGACCTTTCCTGCCCGCCGTTGCGACATGATTGCCAAAATCGTATTTTGCGTGACCAACGACTCTCCAAAAGGATTCAGCGCGCCATGGGCCATTGTTGCCCTTGACGCGCTGACTGGTTCTGGTAGCACAAGCTACAGGCGGGCCTGTAGCTCAACGGTTAGAGCAGAGCGCTCATAACGCTTTGGTTGGGGGTTCAAATCCCTCCGGGCCTACCAAGCCATCCCGCATTTTGCTAATAAAATCAACAACTTAAGCGATCTGTCGGGGTGCAGCGTACCAGCCACGTATCCAATTTTTTTCTGAGGTGCTAGGATCGCCGGGCACCTCACATGGGGAAGTCACCCTTAAAAAATCTCGGAAGGCGGGACGCGAGGCCCACCTTTTCACATTTTTCTCGAGTGATTTCAAAGACTTCGTCACCCAGCGTATCCACAAATGGCTGCAATTCGTTGGTTTCGAGCCATGTACGGGCCACGTTGACCGCGTTTTTCACGTTGCCCGCAGAGCCAGCAGGACGCCCGCATGCACCTGCATCTGACCGCACCCGACCCATCGCACACTTGCCCCCAACCTTGACGTCACTGTAAGGTTACACATGCCCGATCCGCCCCAGTGGTGCGAAGACGGCACACCCGGCGGAGTCTCTCTCCAAGTGCCGCCGCCGGGTTAATCTACCAGTCTGACATGTGCTACTTTCACCTGCGAGTCTCAGATCAGCACGTGTAGCATAATGAGGGCGCACACCGTAGAATTCGCAGAGCGGCGGACGACAATTTCGGCTTTTCCCCGAGTGGCAGCAAAGTCCGCACATTTCCCGTTCGTCGACCTAGAGATTTTGCTATCGCAGCGAATGACCGGAATGCGGGCTGCAACCGCAGAATGTTAGCGGGATGTCGAAGGTCTCTTATGGACCGACTTCCGTCCCAATCCGCAAGGTGGCTTTACGCGCCTTTGCCGAGCACTCATTAGTGCTTCCCCAAAATACGAACGCGGTAATCCTCGGTACTCTCTCCGGGTTGCTTTTTGAGTTGTTCTAACGCTGTCATTGAATTTTTCGGTGGCGTTCTTCGCTTCCGTGAAAATTGCTGTTGACCCTCTTTGAAGAACTCAACGAACAAATTGTTCGTGTCGATCCCCGACTTGAACAGTTTGACAAGGTTTTGTTCACCACGAGCCTGTGCAGCTTGGGCATCAATACCGATGCAGTAGCCCTTCATGCGCTCAAGCATGGGCATATCAGCTTCGCGCCGCGAAACCACCACATCAATCTGACCCGCCTCTGTTCGAAACCGCAAATCCACCCGAAACCTGTTGTTCGTTTCGTGTTGCTCAAGTACCGCGTCAGATTTTGCTAGGTTGACTACTTGACCACCCGGCACGGTCAAATTGTACGGTTGGTTGTTTTCCTGACGCAGCCTGTGGGAATGTGTAATCGTCTTCTCAATAACTTGGGCGAAGTAATCGCTGCATTGTTCCCCAACCTTATGCCGGAAGTGCGATTCAACAACTTCACCTACCGCAGCATTCATCGGCTCCTTGCAGCCGGGGCAAACCAAATCCGCATACTTGTGGCGATCTTCCGATACAATATCTGCCGCCTCGATAATCTCGCCATCGGAATTCTCTGCATAAAAGTATTGAACCATTTCGGCCTCTTCGACGCTCTAAACGGAAGCCAATTCAATCCGAATATTGAATAAGCAGACTTCGCCAAATGTAGGTAGGAATTGCTGTTGCGTGCAAGGGCAGAGCCTACAATGTTGCGGCATTACCTAAAGCAGTCTTTGGCGATAACCGCCGCTTTGGGCTCATTGTGTTGAAAAACTCGAGTATTCTGCGCGCCCGTTTTTCTGCCAAATTCCATTACCTCTTCAAAGTCGGCACCACTTGCCCAGAGCGGGCCATGACAGCCTCTCACATCGCTGATCCGGTATTTTTGCCGACACCCAAACCTAAAATTTCGAAGGCCTCTCAACGGGAAATTTTTTCACTGGTTTTCGGCAAAAATGAAGTTTTTCAACACAATCAGCCCTAATCGACATTATTCCCGCCAGCTGTCTAAAATCCGAAGTTAAACAGCAGCCGAGATTGCTTCAGCCGTTCGCGTTGGATCAAGTACCATGACGTTGTGATGTCCATCAATTTCCGTGCCGTGGAAACGGGGATCAGCCTCTGACGCCTGCAAAAAA
>NZ_JBDVNC010000028.1:0-16865 GCF_039969785.1 Shimia sp.
TCAGGAGCGCAGCGTTTCCCGAAGATGCCATTTCAAGCTTAACCGCACCACTGCTCTCGCTGAGTGGCGTGGTCTTTGCGCGGCATAAGGGGCAGCGATGCTGGCCTAGTAGAGACTGGTTCGAATTTGTCTGACACCACCGGCACTCAGGCTGTAGCCTGAATCCGTCTGGGGGTAAGGGGAAGAACGTCCTTCACACGAATTGCGCAACAAAGCCCAACCGAGAGCAACCAGTCAGTTTGCCAAATGAAGACCTTCTATCAATTGCCGTAAGCCAAATGCAGCCCCGACCATTATTGACAGAAAGGCAACCGGTGCGCTGAATGACAAAACTGAAAAAGCAGATAGGCCTTGGCCCACACTGCAGCCGACGGCGAGGATCGCGCCGGGACCCATAAGGGCAGCGCCGAACAGTTGGCGTTTGAGTTCGCGGGGGTCATCGCACGCCTCCCAGCGGAAATGGCCCTTGCGAACGGACCCCAGAAACGCGCCAAAAACAACTCCGAGCACGGAGCCGACGCTAAAGGAGAGTTCGTTGCCGGAGGCGGTCATCGCGTAATAAATCGTATCACCGATGGGGGCGGCGAAAGAGTGGGATTCCACAGGCTCATTGCCAAAACCGACCTGCGCCACCCAGTAGGTGCCAACCCACCCGGATACAATTACAGCGCCCACGACAATGCCCCAAACAACCATCATCGGCGATTTCAACATGCGCGGAGATGCCAAAGAAAACAGTAGGATTGCCAAACCTATCGCGACGCCGGCCGTGGGAGGTGAAATATCAAAAGAGCGGTCGAGCAGACCAGTGAACCCTTGCGAATAAGCTGCGCCTTCTTGCACGGGGAAGAGCCAGACACGCAAATGGGCCAGCGGGCCGGACATAGCCAAGTAGGCCGACAGCCCAAGCACTATGACAATGACAAAGGCGCGGATGTCGCCGCCGCCCAAACGCGCCAGCGCGCCATAGCCGCAGTTGCCTGATAGTGCCATGCCGTAGCCAAACATTAATCCGCCCACGATGGTCGCGAGCGGGTTCCAAACTCGTTCGAGATACGTCGCCTCTGACGGGGCCATTGCGCCCTGCGCCATCGCAATTTGTGTGCCGACCACAGCCACGCCGATGGCCACACCCCACATGCGCATCCGGCGGTCGTCTGACGAATACAGGAGATCCTCAATGGCGCCGAGAGTGCAAAAACGCCCGACCCGTGCAGCCAGTCCAAGCAGCATTCCACCAATCAAACCTATCAACGCGACCGAATTGGCCTCGCCCAAGAAATCCAGCATACGGGCTCCTCCCTAGCGCCGAATGCGACCGTGATGACCTTAGTCTTCCTTGCAAAACAGGTCGTAGACCACTTCCATGATCTGTTTGGGTCGGTCGTCTACCAAACTGTAATAAATTGTTTTCCCATCACGACGCGGTTTGACCAGTCCCTCCAGCCGCAGCCGCGACAATTGTTGGGATACAGCCGCTTGACGGGCGGAGAGCAGGTCTTCGAGTTCGGTCACGGATTTTTCGCCTGATGCCAGCTGACAAAGGATCATCAAACGGCCTTCGTGGCTGATTGCCTTGAGGAACGCGGACGCGCGCTCGGCGTTCAACATCATCTTGGCCAGGTCTTCGGGGCAGGTATTTTCATCAAACACAGGCAAACGAGAGGCCGGCTGGTCGGATGTGGTTTGTAGCGGTTGTGTCATTTGTCTTTTCCCGGAGTGGCGGGGGCATTTGTGTCAATGTCGGCTTGTTTCAGCAGTTTGGCAAGTAATCCCCAGAAGAAATCCTCGCCCGGGTAGCCTTCTATGCGGCCAACTTCGGTGTCTTCCACCACCAAAATGAAGGTCGGCGTATAAAGAACGCGGGCTTTCAGGATGGCTTCGGGCGAGTCCCCATGAAGGTCATAGCGGCGCAACGGCGCGGCTTTGCCTTCTGCGGTCTTGGGGTAGATCGGGCCAATGTCAGCATTCCACTGGGCACAGTACATGCAGCCTTTCTCCTCGGCCATGAGGAGATAGGTGTCGGCAAGGGCCGCCAGAGGCAGCAAAAGTAGAACGCTCGTCAGGAGCGCCTTAAAGGGTCGCAGCACGCAGCTCTCCCTGTTGACCTGAAATCAAATACAATCATAATCTAATATTTGAATTTATCAAGAATGGACCTGCGATGTTCGATGTCACATTTTTGGGAGCCTTGATTGCCGGGCTGCTGTCTTTTGCTTCTCCCTGCATTCTGCCCATTGTGCCGTTCTACCTGAGCTACCTTGCCGGTGCGAGCATGTCCGAGATTTCGGTAGAAGCGCAGATCTCGTCGCAGGTGCGCCGGCGGGCTGTGCTGACGGCAGGCTGTTTTGCACTTGGGGTGATCACTGTTTTCATGGGGCTTGGCGCAACGGCCTCTGTTTTTGGCCAGATGGTGCGTGAATACTTCGACATATTGCGGTGGTTGGCGGGGGGGTTGATCGTGGCCATGGGGCTGCACTTTCTGGGAGTAGTGCGCATCGGATTTTTGTATCGGCAGTTCCAGATGGAAACCGGAGACACGTCTAAGGTCAGCTTTCTGGGAGGCTATGTGATAGGTCTCGCTTTTGCCTTTGGCTGGACGCCCTGTGTCGGACCGGTGCTGGCGGCGATCCTGTTCACGGCGGCAGGTCAGGAGACCGCAGGGCAGGGCGCGACCTTACTGTTTGTTTACGGGCTTGGAATGACGCTGCCATTTGTCGTGGCGGCGTTTTTTGTTGGGCCGTTTATGCGTTGGATGGCGCGGTTCAGGCGGCATTTGGGCGCCGTGGAAAAGGCCATGGGCGCATTTTTGATTCTGTTTGGTGTGCTGATCGCAACCAATTCGGTGAATCTGATTGCGCAATGGATGTTGGAGCATGTGCCGTGGTTTGACGGCCTTGGATAAAGGAGAGGGTAATGCGGGCTTGGACATTTTTGGCGGCGATTATGCTGGCCCTGCCGATTTGGGCGGCGGACCTAGGCGATGATGGCCTGCACAAGGCAGATTGGATGCGCGACACCTTCAAGGACTTGCGTGAAGACCTTGAGGAAGCCAATGCAGAGGGCAAACGGCTATTGCTGATCGTGGAACAGCGGGGCTGTATCTATTGCAAAAAGATGCACGAAGAGGTGTTCGTGATGCCTGAGATCGCGGCGCTGCTACGCGAGCGGTATTTCATTGTGCAGATCAATATGTTTGGCGATGTGGAGGTCACTGATTTTGACGGCGAGACCCTGTCGGAAAAGGAGATCGTGAAACGCTGGGGGGCGTTGTTTACGCCCAACATGATATTTCTGCCGCAAGAGGTGCCGGACAATGTAGCCGCGTCGCAGGCCGCCGTGGCCAATATGCCCGGAGCCTTTGGTAAGTGGACGACGCTCAACTTGCTTAATTGGGTTCTGGAAGAGGGCTATTTGGGCGATGAGCCGTTTCAGAAATACCATGCCCGAAAGTTTTCCGAACAGGGTCAGTAAAGTTCTGCGGAGCGGTGCCCAGGTGCTGTCGCAGCAACTATATTTCGAAATTGGGAAGCGTCGCGCATAAATGCAAAAATTCATGTAATTGAATTTGTTGTTGCGTTCTGTCGATTTTGTGCCGTAGTCTAGAGAATAACTCGCGAAGGAATCGTCTTGAGGAGGGCGCATGAAACGTGCATTGGGAGGAGCTGCGGTATTGGCACTCTGTGCGATAGCAGCACAGGCAAGTGAAACAAAACCGTCAGATGTAGTCTATGAGGATGGCGCTGTTGCACAGTCGCTGACCGGCGTCCCCGGGGATGTCGCCTCGGGCGAAACGATAATGAACAAAGGCGCAGGCAATTGTATTGCCTGCCACGAGGTTAGCGCGCTGAGCAATCTGCCGTTCCACGGTGAAATCGGGCCCATGCTTGATGGTGCGGGAGACCGCTGGACCGCGGCGGAGCTGCGTGGGATCGTGGCCAACGCGAAGATGACGTTTGAAGAGACCGTCATGCCTAGCTTTTACAGGACCGAAGGCTTCATTCGCTTGGGCAATGCCTATACCGGCAAGGCCCATGAGGGTGAGGTTGAACCGCTTCTGACTGCGCAGCAGGTCGAGGATGTGGTCGCCTATCTGATGACACTCAAAGATTAGTGACTTGAAGGATTTGAGGAGTAGAAACATGAAACTGACACGGCGAGACCTGCTTGTCATGGGATCGGTCGGCATGGGCCTGACCGCGCTGGGTGTGACCCCAGCGATGGCCTCACTGACGGACGACGAAATTGCCAAAATCACCGGCGGCGCCGAAGTAGGCGCAGGTGATCTGGTGGTCACGGCCCCGGAAATTGCTGAGAACGGCAACACCGTTCCGATCGAAGTCAGTGCTCCCGGCGCTGTCATGGTAGCGATTTTCGCGGACGGCAATCCGACACCAGCGGTGGCAACGGTGAAATTCGGCCCGCTCAATCCGACGCACGCGGCATCGACCCGCATCCGTCTGGCCAAGACCCAGGACGTGGTGGCGATTGCGCAGATGGAAGACGGCTCCTTCCAGAAGGCAAAAGCCAACGTGAAAGTGACCATCGGCGGCTGCGGCGGCTGATCCAGAGACAAGGAGAAATATCATGGCATCTGGAGTAAAACCCCGCGTGAAGGTCCCAAAGACAGCGGCTGCTGGCGATGAGATCACCATCAAGACGTTGATCAGTCACAAGATGGAAAGCGGCCAGCGTAAAGACGGCGACGGCAACCTGATTCCGCGTTCGATCATCAATCGTTTTGTGGTCGATTTTAACGGCCAGAATGTGATCGACGTGACATTGGAACCGGCGATTTCGACCAACCCCTATTTCCAGTTTGATGCAACTGTGCCGGAAAGCGGCGAGTTCACGTTCACCTGGTATGACGATGACGGGGATGTCTATGAAACCACTAAAAAGATCGCAGTAAGCTGATCGTGTGAAAAGGGAGGAGATCACGTGAAGCGCGCAAGAACATACGCCAGTATAGCGACCGTCGTGGCAGCAATGAGCGCCACCGCAGTAGTTGCAGACGCCGATGGGGACCAGCTGGTCGTCAATGGCGAGATTAAAATGGTGACCGAAGCAGCGGCTGCCGACCATCTGGAAAATCTCGACACTGTTTATTCAGGTTGGCGATTCCGGGCAGATGAAACGCAAGCGTTTCAGATGGATGACTTTGACAACCCGGCCATGATCTTTGTCGAGAAAGCCCAGGAAGTCTGGGACACGGCCGAGGGCAGTGAAGGCAAAGCTTGTGCCAGCTGTCATGATGACTCGGAAAGCATGAAAGGTGTACGGGCGGTCTATCCAAAGTGGAACGAAACAGCCGGCGAAGTGCGCACTTTGGAAATGCAGGTCAACGATTGCCGCGAAAACCAGATGGGGGCAGAGCCGTGGAATTACACCGGCGGCGACATGGCCAATATGGTAGCGCTTTTGACTACGGTCTCACGTGGATTGCCGGTCAGCGTGGCGATTGACGGCCCCGCCCGGGAGACATGGGAGATGGGCAAGGACATCTATTATACCCGTTATGGTCAACTGGAACTGTCATGCGCCAACTGCCACGAAGACAACTATGGCAACATGATCCGCGCAGATCACCTGAGCCAAGGTCAGATCAACGGCTTTCCAGCCTATCGTTTGAAGAACACCAAGCTGAACACGGTACATGCCCGTTTCAAGGGGTGTGTGCGGGACACACGCGCGCATACGTTTAAGCCCGGCTCGGCTGAATTTATCGCGCTTGAACTTTATGTCGCCTCGCGCGGCAACGGGTTGAGCGTCGAGGGACCTTCGGTCCGTAACTGATCCTGAGGCCCTGCTTGCAAAGGCAGGGCCTTTACTACGACCAGTGCATTCACATATGCGAATATAAGGAATTTAAGTCGGATGATTTCGCGACGCGACTTTCTGCAAGTAGGGATGGCGGCATCGGCTCTGGTCGGCGCTTCAGGGTTTGGCAACTGGGCGAGGCTGGCAGCGCAACAGGCTTTGACACAGGACCAGCTGCTGGAATTTCAGACTTATGGCAATGTCTCATTGATCCACATCACGGATATCCATGCGCAGCTCAAACCAATCTACTTTCGTGAGCCGTCCGTGAATATCGGGGTGGGGGGCAACAAAGGTGCAGTGCCCCATATCACTGGTGCCGATTTCCGCAAAGCCTATGGAATCGCGGAAAGCTCCCCTTCGCATTATGCACTCAGTGCCGGTGATTTTTCCTCGCTTGCCCAAGGTTATGGCCGAGTTGGCGGGCTGGATCGCGTGGCCACGGTGATCAACGCTATTCGTGCCGACCGTCCGGATGCTATCCTGCTGGATGGCGGGGATACTTGGCACGGGTCCTATTCGTGCTATCACACCGAAGGCCAAGACATGGTCAACGTGATGAATGCACTCAAACCTGATGCGATGACGTTCCACTGGGAATTCACGCTGGGCAGTGAGCGCGTGAATGAGATTGTTGAAAACCTGCCGTTCGCGGCCTTGGGCCAGAACATTTTTGACAGCGAATGGGATGAACCCGCCGAGCTGTTCCCGCCTTATACATTCTTTGAGCGGGGCGGCGCCAAGATTGCGGTGATCGGTCAGGCTTTCCCCTATATGCCAATTGCAAACCCGGGCTGGATGTTCCCGGAATACAGCTTTGGCATTCGTGACGAACACATGCAGATGATGGTTGACGAGGTTAAAGCCAAGGGCGCGGATTGTGTTGTGGTGCTGAGCCACAATGGCTTTGATGTGGACAAGAAGATGGCCACGGTGGTGAAAGGTATCGACGTCATCCTGTCGGGACACACCCATGACGCGCTGCCGGAACCTGTGGTGTCAGGCTCGACGATCATTGTGCCGTCAGGCTCAAACGGTAAATTCGTGAGCCGAATTGATCTGGACGTGCGTGACGGTCGCATGATGGGGTATCGCCACAAACTGATCCCGATTTTTTCGGATGTGATAACGCCGGATGCCGCCGTTTCAAAGCTGATTGATGCGCAGCGCGCGCCATTCGAGGCGGAGTTGGCTGAGGTGATCGGCAAGACAGATTCGTTGCTATATCGGCGCGGCAATTTTAATGGCAGCTGGGATGATCTGATTTGTGATGCGTTGATTTCAGAGCGAGATGCGGAAATTGCTTTGAGTCCCGGTGTGCGCTGGGGCCCAAGCCTGATCCCGGGTCAGGCGATCACTCGAGAGGATATTTGGAACGTCACGTCTATGACCTATGGGGAAGCCTATCGCTCTGAAATGACCGGAGAGCTCCTGAAAATCATTCTGGAAGACGTGGCCGACAACATCTTTAACCCCGATCCCTATTACCAGCAAGGCGGAGACATGGTGCGTACTGGCGGGCTTGGTTATCGCATTGATATCAACAAGCCGCAGGGCGAGCGGATTTCCGAGATGACACTCTTGAAGACTGGCGAACGGATCGATCCGGCCAGAAGCTATGTCGTGGCTGGTTGGGCCAGCGTGAACGAAGGCACCGAGGGGCCAAAGATCTGGGACGTGGTGGAAAATCACATTCAAAAACAGGGCACTGTGACGGTGCAGGAAAACAATAGCGTTGACGTCGTGGGCGTCTAACGCAGGAGGAGACTTAGAAGATGGCTGATGAGTTGAAAAACACGTCGCGCCGCGCCTTCCTGAAAGGTGGAGCGGCAGCGGTGGCCGGTTCGGTTGCGGGTGCGGCAAGCGCTGCCACGCCGGATCCGTTAATTACGGAAATACAGGACTGGGCGTCGTTCACCGGTGACGGTGTAGATGAAACCCCTTATGGCCTGCCGATCGAATTTGAGAAAGACGTGGTGCGACGCAATGTGCCATGGCTGACGGCTGATCCGATTTCGTCGATCAACTTCACCCCAATCCACGCGCTGGATGGTACGATTACGCCGCAGGGGTGTGCGTTTGAGCGCCATCACTCTGGCGCGATTGAGTTGCACAAAGATGATTACCGTTTGATGATCAACGGCTTGGTCGATCAGCCGCTGGTGTTCTCATACGAGGATCTGGAGCGGTTCCCGCGTGAAAACCACGTCTTTTTCTGCGAATGTGCGGCCAACACCGGCATGGAGTGGGCAGGCGCGCAACTGAACGGTGTGCAGTTCACCCACGGTATGATCCACAACATGGAATATTCCGGCATCCCGCTGCGGGCGCTTCTGAACGAAGCTGGCCTTGGGGCGGCGGGCGATCTGACGGATAAATGGGTCTATGTGGAAGGCGCGGATGCCTCCTCTAATGGTCGCTCGATCCCAATGGAAAAAGCGTTGGATGATGTGCTGATTGCGTTCAAGGCAAACGGCGAAGCTTTGCGTAAAGAGCATGGCTATCCGGTGCGCCTCGTCGTGCCGGGTTGGGAAGGCAATATGTGGGTCAAGTGGCTGCGCCGCATCGAGGTGACCGACGCCGCCGTGGAAAGTCGTGAAGAGACCAGCAAGTACACCGACGTTCTGGAAGATGGTACGGCGCGCAAGTGGACCTGGGAGATGGACGCGAAGTCCGTGATCACCACGCCCAGCCCGCAGATGCCGATCAAACATGGCCATGGGCCGCTGGTGATCTCGGGGCTGGCGTGGTCCGGTCATGGGCGTATCACACGGGTTGATGTGTCGCTGGATGGTGGCAAAAACTGGCAAGAGGCGCGACTGGGCCGCACGCAGGGCGACACCAAAGCGCTGACACGGTTCTATTTCGACACCGAATGGCATGGCGAAGAGTGGCTACTTCAGGCCCGTGCGATGGATGAGACGGGCTATGTACAACCAACAAAAAATCAGCTGCGCGAGGTGCGCGGCGAGAACTCGATCTATCACAACAACTGTATCCAGACCTGGTATCTGAACCCGAATGGGGAGGCGGAAAATGTCGAAGTTTCTTAAGGTTAGCACCGCTGCTCTGTTGCTGGCCGGTCCTGTGTTTGCTGAAGACAAGCTGGGGTTGGGCAGGGCGGCTTTGCCGGAAGAGATCACCGCCTGGGACAAAGATGTTCTGCCTGACGGTCGTGGATTGCCGGAAGGGCGTGGGGATGTTTTCTGGGGCGAAGAAGTCTTTGCCGAGAAATGCGCCTCCTGCCACGGAGACTTTGCTGAAGGAGTGGACAACTGGCCGGTTCTGGCAGGCGGTTTTGACACGCTTGCAGACAAGGATCCAGTGAAGACCGTGGGCAGCTATTGGCCATATCTTTCGACCGTGTGGGACTATGTGAATCGTTCGATGCCGTTTGGCGCGGCGCAAACGCTGACCGAGGATGAGGTTTACGCGATCGTTGCGTACATCCTCTATTCCAATGACCTGGTTGACGATGATTTCGAGCTGAGCCACGAGAATTTCGGCGATTTTGAAATGTATAATAAGGACGGCTTCATTACCGATGACCGCGCTACTGTGGAGTATGGAATGTGGCGTGCGGAGCCCTGCATGTCCGACTGTAAGGAGAGTGTCGAAATCACCATGCGGGCCTCAGTTCTGGACGTGACACCGGATGAAACGGCCGCAGGGGAAGCGCAGGCAACGACTGAAGCCGTGGTCGAAGAGGAGGTCGCGCCGGTAGAGGAGCTCGCCGCGCTTGATCCCGAAATGATCAAGAAGGGCGAGAAGGTCTTTAAGAAATGCAAGGCCTGTCATCAGGTCGGCGAAGGTGCCAAAAACAAGACCGGGCCGATGCTGAACGGCATTTTAGGGCGCGGGTTCGCAAGTGTGGATGGCTTCAAGTATTCCAAGGTGTTCAAGGCCGCGGGAGAAGAGGGCCGTATCTGGGATGAGGTCGCAATGGCCGAGTTCCTAGCCAAACCGAAGGCTTATCTCAAAGGCACCAAGATGAGCTTTAATGGCTTGAAAAAGGAAAACGACGTCGCCGCGATCATTGAATACCTCAAGAGCGTCGACGGCTGACATGGTGCGTGTGACACAGATCCTCGGGGCCGTTCTCGTTGCCGGCCTCGCAGTGCTGGGCGGCAATGCCTTTGCGCAAGGGGGCGATGTCGACAAAGGCGCAAAGGTGTTCAAGAAGTGCAAGGGCTGCCATCAGGTTGGCAAGGACGCCACACACCGGATCGGTCCCCATTTGAACGGACTTTTTGGGCGTGTCGCTGGGTCTTATGAGGACTTTAAATACTCCAAGGGTTTCAAACGCATTGGTAGCGGCGGGTTGGAATGGCATGCCGATACGCTTGACGCCTTTCTGGAGAACCCGCGTTCGATGATCAGCCGCACTCGTATGAGCTTTCCGGGGCTAAAAGATGCGGAGGATCGAGAGAACCTGATCGCATATCTGCGAAAGTTTTCCGACAACCCGGCAGATATTCCTGAGGCGGATCCGACCGCTGTCGGGGTCGATCACGATGTAGACGCGGCAATTCTGGCGCTGAAGGGCGACCCGGAATACGGGCAATACCTGAGCGGCGAGTGCACGACCTGTCATTTGGCCACGGGAGCAGACAACGGGATTCCGTCGATCGTGCTGTGGCCTGAAGAGGACTTCGTTTTGGCGATGCATGCCTACAAGTCCAAGCATCGCATCCATCCAGTGATGCAGATGATCGCTGGGCGGCTTGGCGATGAGGAGATCGCCGCATTGGCCGCATATTTTGCAATTTTGGAGGAGTGATCTCGAACTGAGGTCACGGGAACATTCTGGGAGGAAACGCAATGACATTGAACAGACGGGCTTTTCTTGGGGCGGCGGCTGCAGCCGCGTCCCTGTCGGCACCGATGGTTAAGGCCATGGGCAAACCGCGTGTTGTGGTTGTCGGTGGCGGGGCCGGCGGAGCCACGGCGGCACGCTATATCGCCAAAGACAGCAAAGGTGCGATTGACGTCACGCTGATTGAACCAACACGCAAGTACTACACGTGCTTCTTTTCCAACCTATATTTGGGCGGTTTCAAGGAGATTGAGGACATCGGTCACAGCTATGGCGGGTTGGCCGCGGGCGGGGTGAACGTGGTGCATGATTGGGCCGTTGGCGTTGATCGTGATGCAAAAACCGTATCGCTGGCAGGCGGTGCCACATTGCCTTACGACAAGCTGATCCTGTCGCCAGGCATTGATTTTGTCGAGGGCGCGGTCGACGGCTGGGATGTGACGGCGCAAAACAAAATGCCACATGCCTACAAAGCAGGGTCGCAGTCTGAACTGCTTAAGGCGCAGCTTGCGGCTATGCCCGAAGGCGGCGTCTTCGCCATGGTCGCGCCGCCAAACCCGTATCGTTGCCCACCCGGACCCTATGAACGGGTGTCGATGGTCGCGCATTACCTGAAGCAGAACAATCCGACCGCGAAAATCATCGTGGCCGACCCTAAACCGAAGTTCTCCAAAATGAGCTTGTTTCAAGAGGGCTGGGCCAACCATTATGAAGGTATGGTCGATTGGATAGGAGAGGATTTCGGCGGCGGCGAAGTTTCGGTGGATCCGAACGCGATGACCGTGACGATCGACGGCGAAGAGACCAAGGTCGATGTCTGTAACGTAATCCCGGCCATGAAAGCCGGGCGAATTGCAGAGCTTGCGGGTGTCACAGACGGCAACTGGGCGCCGGTGAATGCTGCGGATATGTCCACCAAGGCGAATTCGGACATCTATGTTCTAGGTGACGCAAGCCAGCAGGGCGATATGCCGAAATCCGGGTTCTCTGCGAACTCGCAAGCCAAGGTATGTGCGAACGCGGTGCGCGGGGCTTTGACCGGATCTAAGGTATTCCCGGCGAAGTTCTCTAACACGTGCTGGTCTTTGATTGCGCCAAACGACGGCGTCAAGGTGGGCGCGACCTATGAGGCAACGCCGGAGAAAATCGCCAAGATCGACGGTTTCATCAGCCAGACGGGCGAGACCTCGGATGTCCGCAAAGCGACCTACATGGAAAGCGAAGGTTGGTACACAGGCATCACAGCCGACATGATGGGTTAAATCATCGTGTCTCACCGTCGAGCGCGCGCGGCAGTGAGACACATTTCACGCCTTTGGCGCATTTTGGGAAAAGGAGAGTCCCTATGAAACGTTTAAAGTTTGTTCTGCCGTATCTGGTGTGCGCGTCGACGGTTTCCGCTGAAGAAGCGATTGTTTTTCCGTTTGACGGGAGTTTCGATGATGCCACTTTCGCTGTTGAAAGCGCTATTGTGGATAAGGGGTTGGTGATCGACTATGTCAGCCACGTCGGAGAGATGCTTAATCGCACGGGAGCTGACGTCGGCAGCGAAACGCAAATCTTCAAAGCGGCGGATATATTTCTATTCTGTTCTGCAGTGTTGTCACGGGAAGTGATGGAGGCTGACCCGATGAACATCGTGCACTGCCCCTACGGCGTTTTTGTCGTGGAAACAGAAGATGGGATTGTGATCGGACACAGGGATTACCCTGACGGGCAAATGCAAAAGGTCGAGAACCTCCTGAGCGAGATCGCCTCTGAAGCTGCCGCTAACTGACGAGGACGGATTTTGGATTACCAAGGATTTTTTCATCAGGCGCTGACCGATCTGCGGGACGAAGGCAATTATCGGGTTTTCGCTGAATTGGAGCGTAAATGCGGGCAATTTCCTACAGCGCGCCGAGAAGGTGACGCGCCTGATGTGACGGTTTGGTGCTCCAACGATTATCTTGGTATGGGGCAGCACACGAAAGTGCTCGCCGCCATGCATGCCACTCTGGACAACTGCGGCGCCGGTGCAGGCGGTACGCGCAACATTTCTGGTACAACCCTGGAGCACGTTGCGCTGGAGGCTTCGTTGGCGGATTTGCACGCCAAGGACGCGGCGCTTCTTTTCACTAGCGGATATGTTTCTAACTGGGCAACGCTTGGTACGTTGGGTGCGCGTATTCCCGGGTTGGTGATTTTGTCAGATGCGCTTAACCACGCATCAATGATCGAAGGTATCCGCCACTCCGGCGCGCGAAAGGTCATCTGGAAACACGATGATCTTGCCGATCTGGAGGCAAAACTCGCAATGTTGCCAGCGGATCAGCCCAAGCTGATTGCGTTTGAAAGCGTCTACTCCATGGATGGGGACATCGCGCCCATTGCCGAGATATGTGATTTGGCCGATCGCTATGGTGCCATGACCTATCTGGATGAAGTGCATGCAGTTGGGATGTATGGCCCACGAGGCGGCGGAATTTCAGAACAACTGGGGGTGTCTGATCGGTTGACCATAATCGAGGGTACTCTGGCCAAAGCCTATGGGGTGGCCGGTGGCTATATCGCTGCATCACGGGACTTGGTGGATTTTGTCAGATCTTTCGCCAGCGGATTTATCTTCACAACCGCGCTTCCGCCAGCAGTCGCGGCGGGCGCACGGGCGGCCATCCAACATTTGAAAACCAGCTCAGCAGAGCGTCAGATGCAGCGGCAACGTGTGCAAGACGTGCGGCGCGAGCTGGACCGCATCGGACTTCCTCATATCGACAACCCCAGCCACATCATTCCGGTTGTCGTCGGCGATCCGATGAAGTGCAAATACATCTCGGACCGTTTGTTGGACGAGTATGGAATTTACATTCAGCCGATTAACTATCCGACTGTCCCAAAAGGCACTGAGCGGTTGCGGATCACACCTTCACCGGTCCACAGCCCGGCAGATATTGCCCACTTGGTTGGCGCACTTGAGAGACTATGGGGGGAGTGTGCTTTGCAAAGGCTTCCGCTTGCCGCCCAATAGGGGGTCAGGCTTTGTCTTTGAGTGCCTTTTGTGTGCTGACAGCGCCAACCCACATGAAAAACACCGCGACCCACGCGGTAAGTGACAAGACTGATCCGCCTGTCACGCCTGCGCCAACGGCACAGCCCCCGGCCAGCATTGCACCAAACCCCATTAGGACGCCGCCAAGTAAGTAGCGTTCCATGCGTGTGTCAGGCTCAAACCTCTGAATGCGCGCTTCGCCCTTGAGTAATGCCACCACCAAGGCCCCGACAAAAACGCCCGGTACCAAACCAGTGCCGAAATTACGGACCAGCGTTGGGGTGTTTATCAAGGCCATCAGAGTGTCCGTTGATGGACCAGTGAAGGTGACTGATTGGATGTTGACCACTTCAAAAGAGCTTTGAGCCAAAAGATAGGTCAGCCACCAACCCATCCAAACCGCGACCCCGACCACAGCGGAAGAAGCGATTTCGGACGGGGTTAGCCGACGCCTTGAGCCAAAGACCAGTGCGGCAACGAGGGCTACGCCTGCCAAAGCAACGACACCACCACGTGGCAGGGAGAGGAGCGCAGAGAGGTCTCGAATATCTCCACCCGGTAGGGTCCAAAGTGCCACCAAATACTCGCGCGCTGGAGACAGCGTACCGCGCAACGTCGCTTGGGCCGTGAGGGTCAAGACAAGTCCGGTGACAATGGCTCGCAAATTTCCTGAAGCAGACAGCACAAGCAGGCGGCTGGCACATCCACGGGCAAGGATCATACCAACACCAAACATGATACCGCCGATTATAGCGCCAGACAGGCTTCCGACGCTCGCAAGTTGTCGGCTGTCCCCAACGTAGAGGATACCTGCCAGCACGGACAGTTGCACGGCAAAGAGGGCCGTCAAAAAAGTGATTAGCCAGATCGCGAGTTTAGGGCCGGCTGTGCCTTGGGCAACTTCGGACGTAGCCGCACGTAGGCAAAATCTGGATTGGTAGGCGGCGGCGCCAAACACGACACCGGTTATGAGGCCAATGAGCAAAAGTAAGGTAGGTTCGCCAAATCGGTCGATCAGGGCTTCCATTTTGTCTTTCCCGTTCTCGCGCGTTTCCGAAGGGGGCTAGGCTATTCGAACTCCATCTGTTCGTAGACGCGGCCCGCGTTCTTGGTGGCAAGTTCCTCAAAGGTGTCGAGATGCGCATAGGGTGACTGATCAACGTAGTAGGCGTCTGCAAGATCGCCGCCTGCATCTAGATGGTCGCCGACCTTTTCCCGGAGATAAGCTAGATAATCGCGCGTGTACCGACGAACCTGCGCCATATTGGTTGGGTGCCCGTGGCCCGGAATCACATAGATCGCGCCAAGCGGTTCAAACGCGGTGTCCCATGTTTCCAACCAGTCGGCCGTCATTGTGTCGTCAAAGATCGGTAGCATACGTTCGTGGAAAGCCATGTCTCCGGCAATCACCAGACTTTGGTCAGGAAGCCAGACCGAGATGTCGCCCGGGCTATGGGCAGGGCCGAGGCGTAAAACCTCAATTCGAAAATCACCCATCTCTATGTTTCTGCTGTCAGAGAAAGTCTCTGTAGGGACAGCAATAATCGTTCCTCTTGCCTTGTCACGATTATACCGTTTCATGCCTTCAAGAATTTGAGGACCGTATTCAACGACTTCATGCGCGGCATCTTCATGGGCGAGGATTGGAACGCCCTGCTCGACCCAATAGGAGTTGCCCAAGATCGCATGGCCTTGACCGTTTTCATTGATCACAAGCTTGACCGGCTGATCCGTGACAGCCTTGATCTCGTCATGTAGGGCTTGTGCCAGAATATAGGCGGCGCCGCCATTGATCACGACAACCCCATCGCCGGTCACAACAAAGCTTAGGTTGTTGTTATGCCCGGAGTTTTCATAAGTCGGTGGCGCGGTTGCGCCAATTGCCGACCAGACATGAGGGATTACCTCGACCGGTTTGGAATACAGCGCGGAGCCTGGGTATTGATCGGCGATGTCTTCGCTTGCCGACGCAGTTGTACCAACACATAGAGCGACTGTTATGGCCGCGATTTTTGAAAGCGCGCTCACACCTGATCCTCCAAAAAACGATAGCCGGTAGACGCGCGTTCTACGGCGCCCATCCCAGATCCGGGGAAGTGGAAACCGGCAACAGACAAGTTGTCGGCCAGAATGCGATCAAACAGGGCGTTTCGGGTTTCGATGCCCTGAGACGGATTTTGGTCGGAGCCGCTGGGCCATTCCGGCCGCTCAAATGCCAGGTGGTGGTTTACTATTGCATCGCCAATGATCAGGCTCGCTTGAGAGCCTGAGCGCACCTCAAAGCTCATATGACCCGGTGTGTGGCCGTGGGTGGCAACTGCGGATATGCCGCTGACAACTTCGTCGCCGTCCGTAAACCGGTCGAACATATCTTCCATTAACTCGAGCCGTCGGCGGGCACCAACTGCAAAGACCATGCGTTGTTCCCCAATCGTGTTCACGGTTTCAGGATCCCACCAGTAGTCCCACTCCTTTGCGCCAATCATATGAGCGGCATTTACAAATATGGGTTCGTCAAATTCATCCAATAATCCCCAGATGTGATCTGGATGCGCATGAGTAAATAGAACATGCGTCACGTCATCAGGCGAAACGCCAACTGAGGCGAGATTATCTAAAAGCCGTCCGGCGGAAGGCATAAAGTCCGGGCCAGATCCCACGTCAAACAGAACCGTATTTGTGCCATCTCGATAGATCGACACGTTGCAGTTCGGGCGGACTTCATTTCCGATTATTCCATAGTTCCGCAGAAGGGTTTTGGCCTGTTGAGGGGGGGCTGAGCCAATGGCAAAATCAAGTGGCAAGACAAGATGTCCATCGCTTACTGTCGTGATCGTTCCGGACCCTATAGGCAATTCGGCGATCGATTGCGACGCCAGGATTGAGAAAGCTGCGGCACCTGACGTTTTCATTATGAACTGGCGGCGTGTAAACTTGCTCATCTGTGCATCCCTCGCATCAAATACACAAATAAGAATATGTGATTTTATCGATGTGTGAAAGAAAAATTTGAGATTGTTTGCACAGTTGACGCATTGGTAAGGTCGCAGGTCTCAATCTGGCAATGTCAGAGGAAACTCGGTTGTGAAGGGCAGGGTGGCGACCTAGCGTTGCCGAATGACAAAACGGTCCCCTTTTCGCTACTTCAAAACGAGCCCTGAGATTATCCGCCTTGCGGTGATGCTCTATGTCCGATTTCCA
>NZ_JBDVNC010000029.1:0-6302 GCF_039969785.1 Shimia sp.
TGGAAATCGGACATAGAGCATCACCGCAAGGCGGATAATCTCAGGGCTCGTTTTGAAGTAGCGAAAAGGGGACCGTTTTGTCATTCGGCAACGCTAGGTCGCCACCCTGCCCTTCACAACCGAGTTTCCTCTGACATTGCCGTCCCCTGAGTTCCATGCTGAGATCAATTTCTTGATCGAAATCTCATAAACAAGCATTGTTAACAGTATGGCCCTTAACATCGACGCATGGCTCTTCGAACTCGGTTTGGATCAGTACACTGATTCATTCATCAATAATGATGTAGATGACAGAGTCTTGCCGTTGCTTACTGATGATGACTTAAAAGAATTGGGCGTAAGCTTGGGCCATCGCAAGATCATTTTGGCTGCCATCAAAGACCCCAAAAACAGCTTAGCAAGTTTTTCGACGCCCGAGCTGGCGCCATCTTTGAACGAGCAGACCCTTCAAAATGAACCCTCTCAAATTTCCGGCCACTCCGCACCTGATACGGTGGTTTCGTCAAAGCCAAATGCAAACGCGATTGCGGAACGTCGCCACCTAACGGTTCTATTTGCCGACCTCGTCGGGTCGACCAAACTCACCAACCGTTTGGACCCCGAAGATATGCGCATCCTGTTGCAGCGATATCAGGATGCAGTTGCTGGTGCTGTCAGCCGTTATGGAGGTTACGTTGCCAAGTATCTCGGTGATGGGCTTTTGGTGTTTTTTGGATGGCCTAGCGCCTACGAAGACCACGCAGTTCGCGCCGTAAAAGCTGGGCTGGACGCGGTGGACCGTGTGAAAGAGTTAGAAACACCGGACGGTGAACCTTTGGCGGTTCGGATGGGCGTCGCAAGTGGTGAGGTCGTCGTCGGTGACGCAATCGGAGAAAACACATACGAAGAAGGAGCGATGACAGGCCCGATCCTCAATCTTGCTGCGCGAATACAAGAGTACGCTCCACCTAACACGATAGTCCTCCCTGAAGAGGAAACAGAGGCGGCGCTGCGCCGAATTTTCGAATTTTCTTCACTTGGGCAGGTTGAGCTAAAAGGGTTTGACAGCCCACGCACGCTTTTACAAGTCGTTGCTGAGCACAGTGCCGAAAGCCGATTTCGTGCTACACATCGGGGGGATTCAAACAGCGCACTGGTCGGGAGAAATCTTGAAAACGGCATCCTTCGTCAGGCTTGGAAAGGCGCCAATAACGGTAAGGGCGAGGTCGTGTTGCTTGCAGGTGAGGCAGGCATCGGGAAATCCCGTTTGACCGAAGAGTTCCTGGCGGACGATGCTATCGCAGGCAATGCAGATATAATAAGGTTAAATTGTTCGCCTTATCTGACCAGTAGCCCATTTCATCCAGTTACCGAACGCATTTCTCAGGACGCAGGTGTCGAACCGGGTTTTGACGATGATCGTGTTTTGGAACAAGTACAGGCAATGCTGGAAACAAGGCAGGGTTTGGACATTGATCAGGTGCTTCCAGTTTTTGCGGCTCTGGTGGCGCCGCGCAGTAAGATCGCCCAGAAGATACTCGATTTGTCCCCCCAAGAACAACGCGACCTTACAATTCAGACACTGATTGACACCGTCAAAGCGCGTGCAAATGTGCGTCCAGTCATTCTGTTCATTGAAGATGCCCACTGGATCGATCCGTCGACCAATGCTCTTCTAGATCGTTTTAAAGCAATTTGTGCGGATCTTCCGCTGATGCTCTTGATAACCCACAGACCCGGTTGGGAGTTGGACCAGGACGATGGTGACGCCCATGTTCAAACGCTGCAGCTGCGCCGATTTGATTTTGATCATGTTGCTAATTTGATCCGAAGTATTTCCGGAAGCGAGCCTGATCGAGATCTCGTTCAGACGGTTGTTGAGAGGACGGATGGCATTCCGCTGTTTGTCGAGGAATTGACGCGCGCCATAGTCACGTCAGGAGAAAAAGGAAAATTCAAAGTGCCCTCGTCTTTGAAGGGCACTTTGATGGCACGACTCGACGCTGTTTCACTGGAAGCCAAGCAAGTGGCACTGGCTGGCTCGGTAATAGGCCGTGAATTTGAACCAGCGTTACTGCGCGCTACATTGGATAAGGGCCAGGCTGAAATCCGGAACTGCCTCGATGATCTTTGCAAATCAGGCTTAATATTCGAAAGCGGCCATAACCGCGGCTACTTTGTTTTCCGGCACGCTCTGATCCGAGACACAGCCTATCAATCTATGCTGGCCTCGACCCGCAGAGAGCTGCACGCGAAAGTCGCCGGCGCTCTGCTTCTGCTTCGATCCGCTGAAATCGAGCGCCGCCCTGAACTTGTTGCACACCACTTGACCGCTGCGGAAGATTGGGCGGCAGCTTTTCAACGCTGGCAGTCTGCAACCGAAATGGCTCTTGCTCGTTCGGCCAGTCATGAGGCGATGGCAAATGCAAAGGAAGCCCTCAAAGCCGCGCACAAACTAGGAGATGAAACCAGCCGGGAAGTGATCGTTGGCAAAATTCTTGTCGGAAGAGGCTATGATAGCGTCGGTCGATTGCCGGAAGGTATCGCCACTCTCAAAGAAGCATCAGAAGCCGCGTGTGAAATCGGAGATGTCGAAATCGCGGCAGATGCTGCACAACATTTCGCTGACTCAAGCATGATGGCTGGCGAGTTGCATGAACAAGCCATCAATGTTTGCCTGAAGGCTCTGAACGACTTGCCAGACCATGATGAGGTCCGACGATGCAAATTAATGAGCCAGCTGGCGCGCACTTACATGTTCACTGGTCAATTTGAGGCAAGTGCAGAGTACAGCCAACAATGTCTGAAGTTGGCCGCGAAACTGGGCGACCTCAAATCCCAATTCCACGTCATGATGGCGCGATTTGCCGCGTCATTTGTTGCAAGACAGGAAGACGAAGTGCGCGATTGGCGTATAAACCTTGAGGCCATGCACAAGGTTGCGGAGAAACTAGGCAATATTGACCAGGGGCGGGACCGAACGCTGAGTCTGTTTGTTGGGGCGGAAATGGCGGATCGCCAGTTGATGGACAACTCGTTGGAGCTGCTGACCGAGATATCAACAAAAGATAATCACCGTCAGCTATATTGGGTGCAAACACATGCCCGGGCAATGGTTGCTACTCTGGAAGGGAAATTTGAGCATGCCGAGAGCTATGCTAACGAAGCACTAAAGATTGGGCGCCAAACTCACGGTAAACATGTTGAGGGCGTTTATGGGGTTCAGATGTTTACGATCCGCCGTGAGCAGGGCCGTTTGCAAGAGGTCGCGCCAGTCATCAAACGGCTGATGACTGAAAGCCCAAATGATGCACGTTGGAAACCGGGTTTCGCCGTAATCGCAGCAGAGTTGGGTTACATTGAACCGGCCGAACGCATTCTGAATGAATTAGCGGAAACTAGATTTGCGATTACACCGGATGCCATGTACTCGACAACGCTTTCGTATCTGGCCGACATCTGTGTGGCGATAGAAAGCGAAAACCATGCACAAACAATTTTTGACATGCTTGTCCCCTATGAAAATCTTACAATTACAGCGGGTGCAACAACTGCGTGCATTGGTGCCGCTGCTCGTCGACTCGGCAGCCTTGCCGCCCTGATGGGCGACTGGGGAACTACGGAAAAAATGTTTGATAAGGCCATTGAAATTGACATGAGCATGGCTGCACCGCCGTGGATTGCGCACAGCAAGGCGGAGTATGCGTTCGCCTTGCGACGTCGCGGTCGCGCCAAAGATGCGAAAAGTGCTATTCATCTTGAAGCAGAAGCGTTGGCAACAGCCCAGATTTTGGGTATGGTTTCCCTTAAATCAAAGCTCGAGGGACAAGTGACTTAGGAACTCTGCAAACACGTTTGGAGTTAAATATGCCAAGATTTATTATTGAAAGAAATTTTGCGGAACAGCTCGAAATAGACAACGAGGCCAAAATTCAGATTAAGGAGGTCAATGACGAAGAGGGCATCGAATGGATTTTTTCGTTCCTGAGCGCTGATAAACGCAAGACATACTGCCTGTACGAAGCACCCGACGAAGATAGCCTACGAAAAGCCGCCGAGCGTCTGAATATTCCAGCAGACGTCATAACATCCGTGGATCGGATCGATCCCGGCATCTTTGCCTAGCGATTTAAGCCAACAAATACTTTAGTTACAAGTTCTGCCCAGTCGCCGAGAACAGGTGAGAAGCGGCTCTTTCTCTAGTCGAGGCAGTCTTGCAAGAAGCCTTACCTCAAAAAGGAAGGCCATTTCATATGTTAGAACTAGTCACACTCGACGGCGGAACGGCTGTTGTAGATCAAGAGATTTTGAATGAACTTGATGCTTCCCTCCGAGGGGAGGTGCATCTTCAGGGCAGTGCAGAGTACGACGACGCCCGGACGATCTGGAATGGAATAGTTGACCGCAACCCAGGCTTTGTGATCCGGGCATTTGGGGCCAGCGATGTGCAAAAATCAGTAAACTTTGCACGCGATAACGGGCTTGTAATGTCAGTGAAATCCGGCGGCCACCAGATTGCAGGCCATGCGGTTGCCGATGGAACGGTTATGCTTGATCTGTCGCAGATGCGTTCGGTGCATGTGGACCCTGTGAACCAAACTGCTCGCGTGGAACCCGGCGCAGTGCTGGGCGACGTGGATCGTGAAACACAGGCTCACGCGCTGATAGTCCCGACAGGGATAAATTCGACCACTGGTATTGCAGGTCTCACGTTGGGTGGCGGTTTTGGGTGGACAACCCGAAAGTTTGGAATGACGATCGACAACCTTTTGTCAGTCGAAGTGGTGACCGCGAATGGATGTATCGTCATGGCGTCTGCGACCAATGCCCCTGACCTTTTTTGGGCCATACGGGGCGGCGGTGGCAATTTCGGAGTGGTTACGTCATTCGAGTTCCAACTGCATCCTCTGGGGCCAGAAGTCTTGTCTGGATTGATCGTTCATCCGATCGCAGAGGCACCCGGTCTGCTGGCAGAAGTCACAAAAATTGCCGACAGCGCGCCGGATGAATTGACTGTCTGGAGCGTGATGCGGAAAGCTCCGCCTTTGCCATTTCTTCCAGAGGACTGGCACGGTCGTGAGGTTCTCATTCTCGCAGCTTGCTATGCCGGGCCCATGGATGAAGGCGAAACGGCAATGGAGGAGTTGCGTGGTCTTGGAAACCCGATCGTTGATGTCATTTCCCCGCATCCATTCGTAGGTTGGCAGGCCGCTTTTGATCCGCTGCTGACGCCCGGAGCACGAAATTATTGGAAGAGCCACGATTTCGCCGATCTATCTTCAGACGCAATTGCGACACTTCTCGAAGGGATTGCCACTTTGCCGGATCCGGCTTGTGAAGTGTTCATCGCTCATGTGGGTGGGGAAATGTCACGGGTAGGTACAAGTGAGACGGCATACCCGGCGCGGTCGTCACATTTCATCATGAATGTGCACACACGCTGGGAAGATGCAGCAAAGGACAATGAATGCATTACATGGGCGCGCCTGCTTTACGATCGGATGAAACCCTATTCAACTGGCAGCGCTTATGTGAATTTCATGCCCGAAGATGAAGCGGATCACATGGCAGGTGCTTATGGCGACAACGGTCAAAAATTGTCTCTGATCAAAGGTAAATATGATCCGGACAACCTTTTCAGAACGAACCACAATATATTGCCTGCGTGAACGGGTATGCATGTCTGCTCTGGGTGGTGTCAGACAAGTTCGAACCAGTCTCTACTAGGCCAGCATCGCTGCCCCTTATGCCGCACATAGACCGCGCCACTCAGCGAGAGCAGCGGTGCGGTTCAGCTTGAAATGGCATCTTTTCGAAAGGCTACGATCCTGATTGAAGTGGTTGAAAACGGATGCATGGGTAGAAACAAATTTCTGCAAACTTCGCATTCGGCGAAAGCGGTGCATGGCGCGCTCCTTTCGTCGAAATGGTAGATGGGAATTCTCGGCGCGGTTGTTCTTCCAACGACCTGTTTCCTGCCGGTCAGCATTTCCGATGACCTTCATCGCAGCACAATACGACCGCAATTGGTCAGTAACGATGGCTTCGGGCGGTGGTGTCAGACTAATTCGAACCAGTCTCAGTTTACCGGTAAAAACAGCAACCTATGCCGAACAAAGTTGACGCCACTCGGAGAGAGCGGCGGCGCGGTTAAGCTTGAAATTGGCACGTGAGTAAAGGTGACGTTCGTGGTTGAAGTGATTGTGAACTGAGGCGTGGATGGAGACGAATTTTTGCAAGGTTCCCGTTCGCCGGAAGCGCAACATTGCTCGTTCTCGTCGTCGAAACGGAAGGTGTGAATTCTCGGCCCGGTTGTTGAACCA
>NZ_JBDVNC010000030.1:0-30948 GCF_039969785.1 Shimia sp.
TGAACATGGCGGACAATAGCCACGGCATCGGCGGTCTTACTTTTGACAAGAGTAAGAGAGCTTGGCCGAACGAACTAAATATTCTTATGGCGCTGATAATTATCATTGTCATTTTTGAAATCCTGGGCCAAATCCTGCCCTATATGAGAGGTCAGAGCTTTCTCTTTGACAGTAAAGATCGATTTGACGGCATGTTCGGCTTGTTCAATGTCGCCCGAATACAGATCATCATCCTGCAGGTTGCCATCATCGGTATCATCGCGCTTGGCGTGACACAGGTCATCATTACGGCGGGCATCGACCTGAGTTCGGGCCCCTTGGTGGCCGCGACAGCTATGGTTGCGATGAGCTTTGGACAGACCGAACTGGTTAACGGAAATCCAAATCCAAAGGCGCTATTCGGGCCTTGGGCGATGGATTTACCGGTGATTATACCTATTATTGCCGGTTTGGCATTCGGCGCCTTTATCGGTGCTATAAACGGAACGTTCATCGCATTTTTGCGCATTCCGCCGTTCATCGCGACGCTGGGTATGTTCCTTGTATGCCGCGGAATCGCTCTGTGGTGGTCGAGTGGTAACCCGATTTCCTTCCCAACAGACTCTTATGCCTTTATCGGGTCTGGCATGATGCCGGTTGTCTGGTTCATACTTTTGGCGATCGTCTTCCACATCATCATGACGCGCACCCTTTATGGCAAGCACACCTATGCTATCGGCTCGAATGAAGACGCCGCACGCATGTCGGGTATCAACGTCAAGCGCCACAAAATCATGGTTTACATGATTGCTTCAACACTGGCCGCGTTTGCAGGGATCGTCCTGAGCTCCAAAGCATCGACCGCTCAAGCCGGTATGGGCGAGTTTTACGAACTCTTCGCGATTGCCATGGCCGTGATTGGCGGCATCAGCTTGACCGGTGGCCGTGGTTCAATCATTGGCACCGTTCTTGGTGCCATGGTGCTTGGCGTCATTCGATCCGGCTTTACCTTCATTAAGCTGGACGGGTCTTATCAGCTGATGGCGATGGGCAGCATTATTATCGCTGCGGTGGTTCTGGACCAGTATAGACAACGAAACCGAGCTTGATCAGGAGTATAAGAAAATGAGCGATATCATTCTCGAAACCAAAGGCCTGACCAAGCACTATGGTGGTGTTCATGCCTTGAACGACGCGAACGTGGTTCTTCGCAAGGGCGAACACATCGCCGTCATGGGCGACAACGGTGCTGGCAAATCCACATTTGTTCGCCAGATCACCGGTGTTGAGCAAAAGACCAGCGGGCAAATTATCTTCGACGGCAACGAAGTTAATTTCGCGGGTCCGCTCGATGCGCGTGAAGCCGGTATTGAAACTGTGTTCCAAACACTCGCATTGGCGGATGAACTGAACGTTCCGGACAACTTGTTCCTGGGCCGCGAAATCACCAAATACGATTGGTTGGGACCGTTCCGTTTCCTCGACTATAAAGCCATGCGTGACAAGACGATGGCCGGTTTGGAAAAGACGGCGGTGAAAATTCCGAACATCAAAAACTCAATCCGCAATATGTCGGGTGGTCAACGTCAGTGTGTCGCGATTGCCAGAACGGCAACGTTCCACTCAAAGCTGACGATCATGGACGAACCGACAGCGGCGCTTGGGGTTCAGGAAACCGCTCAGGTGGAAAACATCATCCGTACCCTGAAAGAAGGCGGCGAGCCGATGATCCTGGTCAGCCACAACATGCGGCAGGTGTTCGATCTTATGGATCGGATCATCGTGTTCCGTCGTGGCCGGATCTGCGCCGATCTGGACATCAAGACTGGTGATTACACCGGTGAAGATGTCGTGTCCTATATCACTGGCGCTAAGACGCAGCCTCAGTTTGAAGACAGCGCAGCCTGATCGGGTTCGTTGATATACCTTCCTGCCTGCGCCGCGATTATTTGCGGCGCAGGCTACTCTATCAGTGTTTGCCAGGCTGACATCTTGACAGTACCTGACGTCGATCGCATCGAACTGGTCAATATCTCGATCATCGCGTCAATTCATTGAAACCAAATTGCCTCAGTTGCCCATCATTTTGTTAAAGCAGCAGAAGCACCGAGAGGTGGCGTAGTCCCACGATATCCTATTCAGAAGCACGAGAAATTCGGCGTGATGAAGGGATAGCCGGATGAACCAATCTGCGCTGATGGATTGCAACAGAACGAAGTCGAATAGAGGAAGTCGAAAACTACAAGTTCGTGAAAGGTGGCTTGCACCCGGTTGCAAAAAAACGGACCGTCAGAAACAACTAAAAACCATATTTCATTGGTCTTTTAGAATCCAGAATTGAGGAAAGTTGTGAATGTAACACTGAAAGATGTTGCCGCCCGAGCAGGTGTCTCGCGATCTGCGGTGTCTCGCACATTTACAGATGGAGCTTCAGTTTCCCGAAAGATGCGACGAAAGGTTGAAAAGGCCGCCAGTGATCTTGGATATAGCCCCAACTTTCTTGCTCGCAGCCTAACCACCCGGCGCACGAAACTGATCGGTTTGGTCGCGGATAATTATCACAATCCTGTATTTTTAAAAGTATTCGATCTCTTTACGCGCGGTCTTCAGGACCGCGATTTACGTCCTTTGTTGGTAAATTTGTCCGATGAAACCGACCCCCTTAAATCTGTTCAGATGCTAAAACAGTATTCAGTTGATGGCGTAGTTGTCGCATCGTCCACTTTGTCCACCGACTTTGCGCACGCTTTTCGCGATGCCGGCGTCCCAGTTCTGCATGCCTTTGGGCGCAATGTTGGAACGACTCAGCTTCACGTCGTCGGAATCGACAATGTCGAATGCGGCAGAATGGCCGCACGTGAATTTTTGGCACGGGGATATACCAATGTAGGTTTCTTGGGGGGGCCGCCGATGGCCACTTCGACAAAAGATCGCGCGTCAGGTTTCTTGAACGAACTGTCAGATCATCCAAAAATTTCTGTCAGTAACGCGTATGCAGATGCGTACTCATTTAACGCGGGTCGAGAGACCATGAGGAAAATTCTAAATACATCACCAGCCCAAGCCTATTTCTGTGGTGACGATGTCATCGCTATTGGCGCTATGAGCGCAATCAGGGATGCGGGCTTGTCGATACCAGGTGATATGGGTCTAATCGGCTTGAACGACATGGAAATGGCCGGGTGGGCCAATATCAATCTAACTACGATCCACCAACCAATTCGAGAAATGGTGGAATCCTCAATCGAACTAATGGTGTCAATCCTTGACGATCCGGATCGCTACCCAGAGGTCCGCATGTTTCCATGTACCGTAGTTGAACGTGGAACGCTTAAACCGAGATAGCGCAGGACCGGCGACGCTCACGCGCCGCCGGTCCTTTTTTATCGGTTTACGTTAGCGGAACATTGGTGGGCGGGCATCAACCCACTTACCGTCCTCTTTTCCGCTTTCAGCGACAGCAAACACAGCCGCCATCGAGCGCAATCCATCTTCCGCGCGAGGGTACAGATCCGCAGCAGCATCCATCGGGCGTCCCTCTTTCCGGGCTCTGATAGCCTCAGCAAGATCAGTATAGATGTTTGCAAATGCCAAAGGCATACCTTCAGCGTGTCCAATAGCGACACGAGTAGTACGGTCGGCTTCAGGAGACAGATTTCCCTCACCACGTTCGATTGTCTGCAAACGGCCATTCAAGGGCATGTAATAAAGCTGATTTGGCTGCTCTTGTGACCAACGCAATCCGCCGTTTTCACCAAACACCTGAATAGTCAAACCATGCTGACGTCCAATGGCCACAGATGAAGTCCAAAGCCGACCCACAGCGCCACCATCCATCCGGAAATTGACCATCGCGTCATCTTCCAGCACACGGCTGGAGATGCACGACACTGTGTCGGCCGAAAGGTTTTGAACTTCTTGCCCCACAACAAACGACGCAAGGTGCATCGCGTGGATGCCACAATCGGCGAACTGTGCCGATACGCCTGCCTGTGCAGGGTCATACCGCCACCGAACACGAGGATTGTCCGCATCAGCAGCATCGGCGTGGTGCCCGTGAGCGAATTCAGCCTTGACCAGACGGATTGCACCAAGATCGCCGCGCGCCACCATAGCCTTCATGTGACGTACCAGCGAATATCCAGAATAACCGTAATTCACCGCACAAAGCGCACCTGTGGATTGGCAGATCTTTACGATCTCTTCGCCTTCTTCAACGGTCATCGTCATCGGCTTTTCGCACAACACGTTGAAACCAGCCTCGAGAAAAGCCTTGGTGATTTCAAAATGTGTCGAGTTAGGCGTAGCGACCGTTACCAGATCAACGCGATCTTCGCGGGCTTTCTCGCCAGCCAGCATTTCACGCCAGTCCCCATAGGAACGATCCGCCGCCAGCCCCAGACGCTGACCATATTCACGACCTTCTTCAGGGCGGTGATCCAGCGCGCCAGCGGTAAATTCAAACAGACCATCGAGCCCGGACCCAAGACGGTGGGCTGGACCAATCTGGCTGCCTTCGCCGCCACCAATCATGCCCCATTTTAGTTTTGTCATCATCATCTCCATACGATGAAACCGTCCCGAGTGCCTCTCAGGACGGTAAATTTTTTAGAATCCAATGCTTTGCAGGTATTCGCGATTCAAGCGCGCATCGCCAAGCGGGTTGGGGTCCAACAGAGGGTCACAGTCTTGTTCAACCGTGCACCAACCTTCGAAATTGCTGTCCAACAACAACTGACGCACCGCAGGCAAATCAACTTCACCGTCCGCCAGGTTACAGAAAATACCGTTGCCACACGCGTCGTAGAAACCTGTGCGGTTGGCAATCGTATCTGCCTTAACCTTGGCATCCGTCGTTTTGAAATGCACATAGGTGATCCGGTCCATGTGGCGTTTCATGAACGCAACCGGGTCAAAGCCAGCATAGGTGCAATGGCCAGTATCGATGCACAGTTTCAGCGTGTCAGCGTCCACTTCCGACAGAATGCGCTCGACCTCAGGTTCGAAATCCATAAAGCCACCCGCATGTGGATGCAGCTCGGGGATAAGACCGTATTCTTCGGCACCCAGTTTCGCGACGGTCACGATGCGATCGCGATAGGCTTCCCACTCAGCTTTATCCATTTGCTCGGCCTCAGACGCACGGCCAGCAGTCGGCGCGCGGCGTGGAGAGATGCTGTCAATCAGAACAAAGTGCTTTGCACCATGCGCTTTAAGCGCTTTGCAGGTACGCACTGCGCCGTCCAGGACGTCGTCCCATGCATCCGGATCATGGAATGGGCGAAAAACAACGCCCCCGATGAGTTCCAGATCATTTTCTGCAAGGCTGTCCGCCAGCTGGGCAGGGTCTTCGGGCATGAACCCGACAGGACCCAATTCGATACCCTTGTAACCCGCCTCAGCACATTCTTTCAGAACGGTCTGCCACGTGGGATTTCGGGCGTCATCAGCAAATTCAACACCCCATGAGCAGGGTGCGTTTCCAATACGAATGGTCATTTTTGTCTCCTCAGACCTGCGCAACCGGGGTCCAATTCCCGGATTGCGACGATGTCAAAACGGCGTCAACTACTTCAGCCACGGCAAGCCCGTCACGAAATGTGGGCCAAACGGGCTCACCTGTTTCAATGGCGGTCAGGAAGTCCTTGGCCTCGATGATAATTGTGTCCTGATAGCCTGTCCCATGTCCGGGACCCTGGCAAAAAGGTTCATAGTCCGGATGGTATGGACCGGTTAGAATTTTGCGGAACCCGCGTGATGCTTCGGGGCCTTCAGCCTGATACAACCAAATCGCATTCTGGTCTTCCTGATCGAACCGGATAGATCCTTTGGTACCATGAATCTCATAAGCATAACCCATCTTGCGACCAGTCGCGACCCGGCTGGAATAAATGTGCCCCATGACACCGCTTGCAAATCGGCACATGATTTGAGCGTGATCGTCGTTGGTAACTTTGCCACCTGGCCGTTCACTATGAACGGTTTCAATCTCTGCGCAAACCTTCTCAATGGGTCCCAGCAGCGCCAATGCAGCGTTAATGGGATGAGGCGCCAAATCGCCCATATTCCCATTGGCCACGTTGTCGCAACGCCAACTGAATGGCTCCTCTGGATTGGCCAGAAAATCTTCTGTGTGCTCTCCACGGAACCATGTGACTCGACCAATCACGCCGTCACTCAGCAGTTTACGAACAAACTGACTGGCGGGGGTTCTGATATAGTTGAAGCCGATCATATTGACGACGCCAGAGGCTTCGGCCGCTTCGACCATCGCGCGCGATTCGTCCACTGTGTCGGCCAAAGGCTTTTCGCACAAGACCGGTTTGCCTAGCGCAAAGGCCGCTTCAGCGATTGCACGGTGTGTCGATTGTGGCGACGCGATAACAATGGCCTCGATCTTAGGATCATTAACCAAGACCCGCCAGTCATCAGTACTACGAGCGAACCCATAGGCCTTTCTGTATCTTTCAGCACTTTCCGGATTTGTAGCGCATACCATTTCAAGAGATGGGCGAAGCTTTGTATTAAAGATGGCACCCACGCTGGACATGGCAACGGCATGCGCCTTGCCCATATATCCACCGCCAATGATACCTATTCCTAAAGTCGACATATCCGAAACCTCGCAGAAAATTTGTTGCAACCGGTTGCAAACGTTGTATCGTTGGATTCGAAAACGCGCAAGCTGCAATCGAACGACAACAGTAATTCTCGAGAGGTCCGCCCAAATGAGTCTGGAAAACAAAACGATCCGACTGACAACGGCGCAAGCTATTATTCGTTGGCTCTCTTGCCAGTATATTGAGATTGAAGGGCAGGAGTTGCGGGTATGTGGCGGGGGCTTTGGAATCTTCGGACACGGGAACGTAACCTGCCTTGGTGAAGCACTGAATACGGTACATGAGGAACTGCCCCTGTATCGCGGACAAAACGAACAAAGCATGGGATTCGCGGCGGCCGGATATTCCAAACAATGGTTGCGTCGACGCTTTATGTTCTGCACAGCCAGCGCTGGTCCGGGAACCTCGAACCTGTTGACATCAGCCGCTTTGGCTCATGCCAACCGCCTGCCAATGCTGCTTCTGTGCGGGGATGCCTATGTGACCCGCCTGCCCGATCCTGTTTTGCAGCAAATGGAAAACTACGGGGATCCGACGTTTGGGGTGAACGACGCCTTTAAACCGGTTGTGCGTTACTGGGACCGCATCACACATCCCGCTCAAATCATTCAGTCCCTGCCGAATGCGCTTGCGACAATGTTGGATCCTGCGGACTGTGGTCCCGCCTTTATCGGTTTGCCACAGGATGTTCAGGGATGGGCCTATGACTATCCGGCCGCAATGTTCGAAAAGAAAGTTCACCGTATTCGTCGCCAAAGTCCGGATATTCATGAAATTGTTGATGCGGCAGCCCTTTTAAAAACGGCTGAAAGACCCATGATCATCGCCGGGGGTGGTGTCCAGTATTCAGGTGCTGTTGCTGAACTGACGGCTTTCGCCGAAGAGCACCAGATCCCGGTCGTTGAAACCATCGCCGGGCGCGCCAACATGGTTGCGACTCATCCGCTCAATATCGGGCCAATTGGTGTCACCGGATCAAACTCGGCCAACGCGATTGCGGAACAGGCCGACGTCATCATCGCGATTGGCACTAGGTTGCAAGACTTTACGACAGGCTCGTGGACCGCATTCTCGAAACAAGCCAAATTTATTTCGATAAATGCCGCGCGCCATGACGCGGGCAAACATATGTCGCTTCCAGTTGTGGGAGATGCCAAGCTGTCCGTGAAACAACTTGGCGACGCGGTTCAGGGGTACTCCGGCCCGACCTCATGGGTAGATGAGGCTAAGGATCATCGTGCCAAATGGGACGCCTACGTCGCCGAAAACGTATTGCCGGGCAACCGACCAAACTCCTATGCCATGGCCATCGGAATGGTGAATGAGTTGTGTGACAAGCGGGACCGCGTGATTGCTGCAGCCGGCGGACTGCCTGCCGAAGTAACTGCCAATTGGCGAACACAAGATATTGGAACCGTCGATGTAGAGTTCGGCTTTTCCTGTATGGGGTATGAAATCGCCGGCGCATGGGGCGCGCGGATCGCTCAGGCACAGCAAGAGCCTGATCAGGATACAATCGTTTTTGTTGGCGACGGCTCTTACATGATGCTGAATTCTGACATCTATTCGTCGGTCCTTAGTCAGAAAAAACTGATCATCCTTGTTCTGAACAACGGTGGATTCGCCGTGATCAACAAACTTCAAAACAACACAGGCAATGACAGCTTTAATAATCTTCTGGCAGACTGTCCGACAATACCGGAACCCTTCTCAGTTGATTTTGAATCCAACGCACGGTCGCAAGGGGCTATCGCTGAAACCGTGTCAAACCCGGCCGAACTGGGCGAAGCTTTCAAGCGTGCCAAAGCATCCGACAAAACCCATGTAATTTGTATGAATGTGGATCCCTACATCGGCTGGACCACCGAGGGACACACTTGGTGGGAATGCGGCACGCCGCACATCACAGATAATGAAAATGTGCGTGCGGCTCATGTCGATTGGGAATCGTCGCGATCCAAGCAAAGGCAGGGCGTCTGATGGTTCTCGAAGGTATCGCAAAAAAGAGCTTCATCGTAGTGGGGCGCGTTGGAATGGACCTGACGCCATCTCCGGCGAACACGCGCACCAAAGATTCGGACACCATGATGGTGGCAATGGGTGGGTCGTCGGCAAATATTGCCGCTGGCCTGTGTAAACTTGGCTGCAAGGCAAGCCTTGTTACATCAGTTTCAGATGATGCAGTTGGGTGGTTTTGCCTGCAGCAACTGGACGATTATGGCGTCGGTCGGAACCATGTTAAAAAGATTACAGGTGAATACCGCACGTCTCTGGCAGTCTACGAAACACGTATCGATGACCATCAATCCGTGATCTACCGCAACAATGCGGCGGATTTTCAGATGAATGTCGCAGATGTCGAAGCGGTGGATTACACACAATTTGGTGCACTGATTACAGCCGGGACAGTTTTTGCAGCAGAGCCATCGCGGACTGCTGCGTTTCGTGCATTTGAACTGGCCCGAAAAGCCGGAATACCCATCATCTTTGATGTGGATTATCGACCTTATAGCTGGCCGTCCGCCGAAGTTGCCGCAGAAGTATTGTCACGGGCAGGCGCCCTGTCCGACATTATTGTTGGCAATGACGAAGAATTCGGATTTATGGCCGGTGATATCAATAAAGGGATGGAACACGCCCGGAAGCTGGCTCAAACCAATGCCGAAATCGTTGTATATAAAATGGGCCCCGAAGGTGCCATTACGTTCACAGGCGATCAGACCATTCGTTCCGGGATATATCCGGTGACTGCCGTCAAACCAACCGGAGCTGGAGACAGCTTTATGGCAGGGTTTATTTCGTCTCTGGCCGATGGTCGCGCAATGCCCGAATCCATTCTGCGCGGTTCTGCCTGTGCGTCCATCGTTGTAGCCAAGCCAGGTTGCGCCCCCGCAATGCCTAACTCGGCCGAGCTTGAGGACTTCTTGTCTTCGCACCCCGGCCCCACTCAAAACCAACAGGAGCCGACATGCACATAGCCCCATTCGACAACCAGAACAAAGCGATCGTAGACGCAGAGAACCCTACCGTTCCTCTGAACTACTTTAACATCGTAAAGCTGAAAAAAGGCGAATCGTTCGAATATCAGGTGCCGGGTTATGAAACCTGCGTTGTGCCCGCCACCGGGACAGTTGATGTCGACATAGAAGGTGTGGCTTTCGAGGCGGTGGGAAATCGTACAGTCGATGTCTGGGACGGCGAACCCGAAGGTGTATATGTTCCGGTTGGGGCAAAAGTGACCCTGGATTGCCAATCAGACTCTGCAGAAGTTTTTGTCGCGGGCGCAAAATACGACAAGGTTTTGGATCCGTTCGATGTGCGCGCCGATGGAATTGATTTTGTTCAGTATGGGTCTGACGACACCAAAACACATCGTAAAATCAAACACATCCTTGGCCAGAAACAACATGACAAAGTCGGCCGCCTTTTGGTGAGCGAGCTATATACCGTCGGTGCAGGCGGCTGGTCCGGATTCCCGAGCCACAAACATGACACAGACCGCGTCCCGGTTGAGACCCGGCACGATGAAACCTATAATTTCCGCTTCAAGCCCAACCACGGCTCAGGTCTGCAGATGCTTCAGCGGGTCGATAACGAACCCGGAGATGCGTATCATATTGTGGATGGTTCCACGATCTGCATCGACAATGGATATCACCCATGCGCAGCTCTGCCAGGGTATGAGATGTACTATTTCACCATTCTCGGCGGGTTGAGCCAGCGGTCACTTAAGCAGTTTTTCCAACCGACCCACGAGTACCAGATCGAGACGATTCCTGGCATCAAGGACATGGTTGCAAAATTTAAGTAGGTTTTCCTGCTGAAAACTGACGTAAAATTTATTGCTAGTCAGATAAAGAGGCGCCCAACCGGCCCGGCATTTCTATTTGAAATCTCCGGCAAGGGCGCCTCAAGCTACTCTTGTTCTGCAATCCTACGCTAATGTGCGATTGACGTTTCTCTGAGCCATGTATGCCTTTGCTTCCGACACATTAAACGGCTGCGCCAAGGTGCAGGTTTACGAAACGGCCTGCCTACGTTCACAACCTCACAGAAACAGGCCATGATACCGATAATACCGGCTATTGCCCGCAGTCCGTCACACGGCCTGATTTGTTGAGCAACCGTCGACAATTTTTATTGGAAACACAGCAAACATGCAGAACATTGCTGATGAGGGCAGCATCAGCCCTGCAGGCCAAATGACTTCGCCAAACGACTAGTTTGTTATCGGCATGAAATCACTCTGCCTTTTCGGATAACCCTTCCTTCCGTTCCCAATGACCGATTGTCCGTGGCTTCAATCCGATAACGCTATGCATCCGCCTCAGAGGTGATGCCCGGTGCGTAACTGCCATCTGGCAGTTTCCCCAAGATGATCATTTGCAGGACTTCGTCTTTATTGGTGTCCGCAACGTTACCTGTCCAGACATGACGACCGTTCTTCATGACAGACACCCGATCGGACAGATCAAACACATCGTGCAGGTCATGGCTGATCATGATAATGCCGATCCCCTCATTCTTTAGGTTCTTGATCAATTCAGCTACCATCTGGGTTTCATGCGGCCCCAGTGCAGCGGTTGGCTCGTCCATAATGATAATGCGCGCGTTGAATTGAAGGGTACGCGCAATCGCTACCGACTGACGCTGGCCGCCAGATAGGTTAGAAACCGGGTCGTGGAACTTCACAAAGGCCGGATTCAACCGCTTCATCACATTGATCGCAGCATGCTCCATAGCAGCCTCGTCCAGCGCGCCGAACTTAGTCAGGATTTCGCGGCCAAAGAAGATATTCGCAGGAGTCGGCAGATTGTCAGCCAAAGCCAACGTCTGATAGATCGTCTCGATACCTGCAGCCTTTGCATCGCGCGGCGTTTCGAAATGCACCCGCTCTCCCGCTATCGATATTTCGCCTTCATCCTTTGGATAGGCGCCCGACAGCATTTTGATCAGAGTCGATTTACCGGCTCCATTGTGGCCAAGAAGTCCAAGGACTTCGCCGGGATAAAGTTGCAGGTCCATCCCATCAACGGCGCGAATGCCGCCAAAATTTTTGTGGATGTTTTTCATCTCAACAAGCGGTGTTTGATTGCTCATAGTCCTGCTCCCTTACCGGCTTTTCTTCTGATAATAGACGTCAAACCAGACAGCGAAAATCAGCACACCTGCCATAATCATCTGCTGCGGTGCACTTTGAACCCCGATCAAAACCATGCCGTTTTGCAGGCTCTGCATTAGAACGGCGCCTATCAACGCTCCGACAATTGTGCCCACGCCTCCGGCCAGCGACGTACCGCCAATGACCGCCGCGGCGATGACCTGAAGTTCTAGCAGCTGACCAATGGTAAGCGGTGCCGCGTTGAGGCGCGCTGTCGAAATCATCGCTCCGATAGCGGTAAGTACACCGATAATGGCAAAACTCATCACAGTGATTTTAAGAGTGCTGACGCCCGCAAGTTCCGCCGCCTCTGGGTTACCCCCGTAGCCGTAAATATAGCGGCCGAAACGGGTCATCGTTGCAACATACATCATGACACAAGCACAAATGATCATAATCAGAACCGGGACTGGAATACCGCGTCCCTCCTCCGAGCGGGGGAAGTTATACGCGTTCATTGTACTGACAAAGAGTGCAATCAATCCCGCCCAAACGGCCAGCATTAGAATCTCTAGACCTAGGGACTTCGTTGGAAATCCGAGTCTGGCGCGACTGCGCCTTTTCCAGATGACAAACATACTGAGCATCAAGAAGGCCACGATGCCGACGATCCAACTCCATGTCTCACCGATCGAGCCTCCGCCCAAAACGCTATAGGTAGAATCCAGCGGTGTCACGGTACGGCCTTGCGTGAACAACCAACCTGCTCCCCGCCAGAACATCAAGCCGCCAAGTGTAACCACAAAAGCGGGAATGGCGAATTTCGCGACGATAAAGCCCTGCGCGCCACCCAATACAGCCCCGGCGATCAACATGACGATAATCGAAATCCACCAGCTATGCGTGCCTTCAAAAGTGAGCAATTCAGTTTGAACGAACCCACCCATGATTCCCAGAAACGCCAAGAGTGAACCCACAGATAGATCAATGTTGCGTGAGACGATAATCAACACCATGCCGGTCGCAATCAGCGCCGTTACACTGGTTTGAACAGATAGGTTCCATAAATTGCGTGGTGACAAAAAGATCCCGTCTGACGCGTAGTAGAAAAAGATCCAGATCATCAAAAGTGCGCCGATCATCGACAACAAACGTGGATCTAACTCCAACGCGCTGCTGATGTTTCGCACTTTGTCTGAAAACTTAGCAGACTCTTTTTGGGCCACGCTCGATCCTCCCCTTAACCAATGTCCAGCTAGAAATTATAATTTCCGTTGCTGTTCATTTTGTTTCATTCTGCACGCAAGTTCGAGCACCGCAAACGGCCTGAAATCTCTCATGCGGGTTTCAAAATTCATTGATGAAATTATTGCAAGCGGTTGCATTCTATGTCAACCTTCCCTTATCCGAATTGTCGGGCTCAACCTGAAGTCGGTGGAAAACAGGGAGGAAATCATGAACATACTCAAATCAACCATGATCGTAGCGCTCGCGTCAAGCTTGGGCGCAGGTGCGGCGATTGCAGAAACGATTGTGGGCGTTAGCTGGTACAAGTTTGCAGATGAGCGTTGGAAAATCGATGAAGCAGGCATAAAAAGTGTCGTTGAAGCGGCCGGGGCCAAATACATTTCTGCCGACGCAAACTTTTCGGCCGAAAAATCCGTCGCGGACATCGAAAACCTTATTACTCGGGGCGCAGATGTTCTGATCATCATGTCCGGAGTTGGCGATTCTATTGGTCCTGTTGTGACACGCGCGCTGGCCGAAGATGTTCCAGTTGTCGCCTATGATCAGCTAATTCCTGTACCTGGGACATTCTACGTTTCTTTCGACGCGCGTTCGGTAGGCAATGAGCTGGCCGCAGGCATGTTGGAAGTTGCCCCCGAAGGCAATTACGCGATCATCAAAGGCGACGATGGTGACCCCAATACGCACCAAATGTTTGGAGCATATACGGCTTCCATGCAGTCCAGCTATGACTCTGGCGCGATCAAAGTTATCGGTGAGCAGTTTGTTGACAGCTGGCGCCCAGAAACAGCCAAAGACACCATCGAACAAATCCTGACCGCTAACGACAATAACGTGGACGCGGTTATGGTGATGAATGACGGCATGGCCAGCGGTGTTTCCAAAGCTCTTGAAGAGCAGGGTCTGAATATTCCGATCTCAGGTCAGGATGGTGCACCCGGCGCATTGAACCGGATCGCACGTGGTCAGCAAACCTTTACCATCTGGAAGAATGCCTATGGGTTGGGTGAAATGGCCGCGACCGTTGCACTGCAACTTGCCGAAGGTAAAGCAGGCTCAGACGTTGACGGCGCTGGCAAATTCCAGGTACCCGACGGCGGTCCGGAACTGGACGCAATCCTGTTGCCAGTTGACCGGATTGATGCATCGAACCTGGAAAAAACTGTTGATGTAGGTTGGGCTTCTGTAGAGCGCATCTGCGCTGGTGTTACCGACAACGCACCTGCTGTTTGCCAATAATCACGGCGCTTGAGCTTCCATAAAATTGGTAAGGCCCCGCATTTGAGCGGGGCCTTTTTTGTAAGAATGCTAGAAATAATTTCCTTCGTTTCTAACCATCGCGAATTCGAAACCGTGACTCCTTCTGACACGCCGCTTCGGCTTATCCTAGTGTGATCGTTTACGATCCTGTTGCTCCTGCAATGCTTCGTGGAACTCCTCTGCGCTCCAGTCGCTATCCAGCGCACGATGCATGAGCTCTTGCTGGCTTTCGGGCGCCATGCCCGACAGCGGTGAATCCAAGTCCAGATTGGCAGGGAAGGGATAGCCTTCGGCACAGGCTGCGACAATGCAAGCGATGTCGCCCGATCCAATTTTACCATCATCGACCAACTGCTTGAGAACCGGATATAGCGCCGCACTCATACGTGTCCGGTCGACGATCTCAATCGAGCGCCCATACCCGGACCCGATTTGCATCAAATTCACGATACGGTCGATGTTGCTGGTCTTGTTCTCTCCGGCCGCATGGAAAACCGCCGGGTTAAAGAACAGCGTGTCACCCTTGTTCAACGGCAACTGTGCATGATTATCCTCAAAATATGCGCGGAACTCTGGCATTTGGGCCGCAAAATATCCGGGCAAATATGTCTGCGAATAAGGCAGTAGCTTGGTCGGACCAGACTCCAGCGGCATGTCACAGTGGGCGATACCGCCTTGTAGTGTAAGCATCGGAGACAAGCCGTGAGCGCGTGCGGGATAGTGTGCCAGCGCGTCGGTGGATTGAAAACCCATATGGTAGTCACGGTGACAGTCTTGGGCCTTGCCGCCCGGTCGTACCACGTTCACCTGTGTCGTGATCTGATAAAGCGGACCAAGCCACGCCTTGGCAATCATCGCAATCAGCGGGTTGGCATTATACCGGGCGAAAAGCGACGACGACGCCATGCATAGTTTCTCATGGGCATTCCAAATTCGACTGTTGGCCCCGGCAGCAGCAAAATGGTCACCTGCGCCAGCGTTGCCTTCGCGTTCGTCCTCGATGATTGCGCTCAGAACGTCGGTGACGTCGTCGATCAGGTCCAGGTCCTCATAGGTATTTTGGATTACGACGATCCCGGGGCCGGTCGCCAACACGTCGTTCCACTCTGCCATATAAGCATTGGCTTGGGCTTCGTTAGAGTACGCTTCACGTACAGTTTTGCCGTCATAGATTGGTATATTCTGAAGGACATCTGCGGCCATCGGCACAGAGTCGCGGGATGTTGTGATTTCGACCTGCGCGCGGAAGTCGTCGATCGAACAGGTCGCAGTATTCATCCAAACGGGCGACTGGCGTTGTGTTTCTTTGTTCATTTGTCTGGTCTCTGTTTTTGGAGTTAATCCTGCGCCATCCGAAGATGGCAGCAGGAAAATTAGGTCTTCGGCATTGGCGCGGCGACGTTAAAGTCGCGCCAAATATTCTCGCGCAGCCTTTTCGCCCATCGCGTCCAGCTGCTTTTGTTTGAATGCTTCCCGCTTCTTTCGGCGCGGGTCCATACAGCCTGCACCAACGACCTCCTCGCCTTTGTCACAAACGACTAGACGTGAGATACGTTGAGCGTGCGGAGAGAGTTTTTCCCACTGCTCAAAAGGCATTGATCGCATGATACCTTCGCTTCGAAACCATGGCGCATAATATTCGACGTTCGGCATGGCTCGTACGTCTCTGGACAGGTTCGGAGTGCCCCCATGCCACGCGCGAATATCCCGGAAAACGGCCGTTCCCGCAGGTGCCGGGCAAACCGTCGACAACTTCATCCAATCCGGTTCGTCTGCCATATTGGGGATCGGCGCACGGGATCTCTGCGTACCCGGAATCTGACGGATAGGGCCATTTTCATAGGTCAGATCGATCATCGGGAAGTTTATCGTTAGCACCGGGACGGGCAAATCGCGCATGGTCACATTGCCGTAGGGGTCAGGGACTTCTGACCACATATTGTCCGAGTGCAGACCCTGATATTCGATGGCGCCGGGCATAGCGATATCACCACCCGCACCGCCGACCACATAATCCGCTGACCCAAAAATTTCGGTCAAGATAGGCGTGGTTGTAGGCAGATCAATCAACTCACACCATTCGTCCACGTGAAGCATGTGACGCGACGCCGATCCACCACCGAAAGAATAGCGATGAGGCAATCCGCCCGCCCCGCCACCAGCCGAGCAGTCGCGGTCATCTTCCATCAGTTGGGCCACAGCTTTATGTGCCGCAGCCCGCATGCGCGACAAGAGATCCGGCGAGAGCACATCACGCACGGCGACAAAACCGTCACGGTGAAAGAGTTCGGCAGCGCGTTTGACATCTGTTGGCGCGACCAGTTCCAAACCTTTAATCCCATTGTTCTTGCGCAGATGCTCTCGCAGGCCAACAACGCCAGGGTCGTCATACGATCGAGTCCAATTGGCACAGGTCGGGTCGCCGGACACCAGATTCAAATGCTCCGGAGTGGTCTCGATTTCGATGTCACCCATTTCAGTAGACAAACCGTCGGGGTTGTCATTGTTCTCAATCGTCTTGGGTCGGTTGATGAAGCCGTTAGGTGGAACCTCAGCGTTCCATCCGGCATTTTTGAGAAGATCGGCGTCTTTCATGGAATTACCTTTTCTTTGGTGATGTCTGAGTGGAAGCGCTTGCAAAATCACCTCATCAGTTAACCAATTCCATAGCGAAATGTGATTTGCCTCAAGTCAGAATAAGTTCATTTTGAATATTTTTTCATCGGCGAAAGATCAAATCGCTTCGGCACGTTGCTGCGAGCGGCACAGGGCCTCCTCGACGCTCTGTTTCCCGCGCAGCATTTGATGAATTTCTTCACCCAAGATCGACACAACTGTGGAATAGCTGGCCACCGGAGGTCGCGGCCATAACCGAATTTGGCCCCGCCTAGACATACGGTCCACCTCTTCAATCATAGGTGACAATTGCCGTACATCGGGGTCGGCCGCGACACTGATCCGCGGGGTCACATATCCGCCGTGCTGCGCGAGCAATTTGACGACCTCTGGAGATGACATCCATTCTATCGCGTTCCATGCAGTTTTCAGACGATCCGATGCGATGTTCGCTGGTATCCCAAACGCAAAGCCCCCTATCGGAGCGACATTGGCCCGAACCCTCTCTTCACCTTCGATTGGCCCAGAAGGGTGCGGTAGAAACCCAAGATCACCGGCGGACGCGAAACCACTTAACTGTGCTGCTCGACTTGCCCATTCATAGGCCATGGCAACCCGCCCTTCCCGCAACAGACTGACCTGCCCCTCCCAGCTCAGCGTCAATGTTTCCGGCGCCGAGACTTCAAGCAATTCCAGCATGAAACGCCCGGTTGCGTACCCGCGGTCGGTGTCAATCAATGGTTTCAACGGTCGGTGATCGGATGGGTTGGTCTTATATCCTCCGACCGAACGTTCCAGCTCAAACACCGGTTGCCCGAAATCAGCTAAAAACTGGACAAAAGCCTGTCCAACAGGGGCTCCATGCGCACCAGTCCAAGACACTCCATATTGACCCGACGCGGGATTGTGTAGCACACGTGCACGGGTCAATAGCTCTGGCGTGGTGGCAGGTGGGGGCACGCCCAATTCAGAAAACAGGTCACGCCGATAAAACAGCAGCTGTGGGTTAATAAGAATGGGAATGGCATATTGCTTTTCGCCCACAATTGCGCTTCGCCACGCTGCCGAAACAAAGTCAGCGCTGTTGACATTGCTGTCAGCGGCGACGTCATCCAATGGGGCCAACACGCCACGCGACGCAAATTCCGCAATCATCGGCAGATCCACCGCAACGACGTCATATTTTGATTGGGGCCGCCCAGCGTTTTCCAACACCTCATCGCGCAGTCGGTCGATTGACGTTTCCGAAAACCGCACCTGTCCCCCCATCAAATAGCTCAACTCCCGCCGGAGCGGTTTGCCAATCGAATAGGCTGGGTCATTCAGCACGAGAATGTCCAACCCACCGCCAAACCCTAAACGGCTCCGCGCAATAGAAGGCGCGCCGATGAAATCCGAGTCCTCCTGATTTCTCCTGCTTTGCTTCGGAGCGGCTTTAACCGCAGAGCTCGCAACGATTGCCGCTCGCGTCGAGATCAAATAGGACGTCATTTTTGTGATCAGCTTTGGACTGGGATGCACCGAGAACGAACGCCCAGTTTTTGTCCGTGGGCGCAGGTCCAACAGTCCCAAGTCCTGCATTTCGCTGACGCGCCTTGTGGCCGTGGTATAGGGCACATTGGCGGATTGGGCGAGGCTGGTGGGCGTGGTCATTCGGCCCGTCAAATGCCTCTTCATAAGAAAGAGAGACATTTCCGTCACTGGATCATCGGTCGGCGCTTCAACCCAAAGGTTTTTTAAGTCGCGCATCCGCTCCAAAAGCGCAATCGTGTCCAGTAATTCTTGTTTTGTCATACGCGGAGCCTCTGCGATCCCAACTTTGCCAAAAGGTTACGGTGCGCAGGAATAGTCTGACAAGTTCGCGGTTTCTCTGAAGAACTTGTCAATCGGCACAGTTTTGTGCTCCGCCCGTGCGTCTGGTCCGGTGCTATCAGCAATATCTATACCCTTACCCGCCGCCTGCACCACAGCGCGCATCACTTCGGCAAGCTTAAGGAACGTGTCAGAGGCACACCTATCGCCGACTGCAGCTGCAGAAACTAAATACAAGTCACAGCGAAGGTCACGAAGAAAAGACTCGCCCAATTCCCTGAATAAATTGAACGATCCAAAACGGCAATTTTCACCCGGCACAATCAACCTAATACTCTCAATGTATGTCAGTGCTTTAGACACATGTTTATCATTTTGATAGCCGTTGGCCGAAAGCCCAATTCGGTGATTTCGCCAGCCAACAAATAGGCAATTGCGGCATCCATATCGACTAATTTAGATTGCTCTGGCTCAATGAGTTTCACGCTTCAGCGAAGATTTCTTTGCTTTAATTTCTAGATGGCAAGATTCACCTGTCAAAGAGTCATAAGTCGCACGAAATCGGATCGCGACACTACCACCCTGAGTGCGGCACTATAACTGCTTTGACGCCAACAATCGACAACGTGCCAGTAGGTCGAAACCGGTATGTAAGCATTTTTTTGGTGGTGTTTATCCAAATAGGATAGACAATTTCGCAAAGTATCGTCGAAATCTTCGGCTGTGGCAGCAATCAACTTTGAAACGGGAGAACCAGATGATCGAAGGATACACAACTCACAGAACACCAATCTTGAACCGTCGTTTGCGTCTTGGATTCGTCGGAGGAGGCCGCGGATTGGTTGGGCACTGGCATTCAGCAGGTGCGCGTTTGTCAAATCAGTGGAACATCGTTGCCGGAGCGCTGTCGTCAAATCCTGACGTTGCACAGAAGTCCGGACAGGAATGGGACTTACCCATTGACCGCATCTACAACAGCTATCAGGACATGGCGGAAACAGAGTCTCAGCGATCGGACGGCATCGATGCTGTCGCTATCTGCACACCAAATGACTCACACTTTCGCATTGCAAAAACGTTTCTGGAAAATGACATCCCGGTCATTCTCGACAAACCGATGACCAACACCGTGGCCGACGCGCAAGAGCTCGTAGAGCTCACCAAAGTTAAAAACGGATTTCTGACATTGACCTATCCATTTGTCTTCCACGCCATGGCCCGACATGCTCGGCATATGGTTCAGAACGGCGAACTTGGACGCATTCGTCAAGTCAATGTCGAGTATCTGCAAGAATGGGCGACCCTGCCTCCGGATCCAAATATTCAGGGCCGCAGTTGGCGAATGATGCCAGAACGCAGCGGGCGATCTTCGGTCGTTGCCGATATCGGTACACACGCCTACCATCTACTGCACTTTGTCACGGGACTTAAGGCGGATGAAATTCGGGCCGATTTTCATGTGTGCGGCGCGCCAAAGGATCTGGAAGACACAGCATATGTAAACCTTCGTCTCGAAGGAGGTGTGCCGGGTCTGCTTTGGGTCACGCAGGCAGCGCCAGGACAGTATTGTGGACTTCGAATCCGCGTATGGGGCGAAAAAGGCGGTATTTCCTGGGATCAGGAAAACCCAGAACGGTTGATCCATGCGCCCTTAAACGAACCAGAACGACACATTTTGCGCGGAAAAGACACAGGACTTTGCGCCGAAGCCGAACGGCTTGTTCATTTACCTCGCGGCCACCCCGAAGCTTTGCCAGATGCCTGGGCTAATCTTTACTCAGAAATTGCCATCGCGATATCCGCTCGGATTTCCGGCCAAATGCTACCATCGGACTTCATCTCAGTACCGACGCCGGCAGATGGTGCACATGGCGTTCAATTCGTGAATGCCTGTGCGGACAGTCATGAAGCTGGCGGCAGCTGGGTCTCTTTAGAAGATCTATAATCACCGATTACCCGAGCGAAAAGTTGTTTTTGGTTAGTCCTTATGTGCGACCATGGTTTCGTACATATGGGAGTGAATCTCGACAACATTGCCAAACGGATCTGCACAATAGCACATTCGATACTCAGTTTTTGGCAACCGCTCGGGCCAATAATCCGAAAGCCGCTGTCCCCCGGTTTCCACAATGCGCGCAGCAAGATCTTCCACATCGGGGTCAGTAACGCAAATATGGAAAAAGCCAGAGCGCCAGAATTCGACCATGTTGGGGCGATGTTCAAATGGCGGGTCTATTGGTTGAAACAACTCTAACCCAACGCCATTTGCAGTCCCCATGTGGGCGATGCGAAGATGCTTAATCGCCTTGCCAAGACAATCAACAACTTGAGCTCCCGATGGGGCATCAGGCTTGAGGTCATGCGGCCCAGAAATCAGATTAAATCCCATAACATCTTGGTACCATTCAATGGCAGCTTCAATGTCAGGGACAACGGCAGCGACATGATTGATTGCGACTGGTCTCGTCATTGGGAATTCCCTTCGTGTTTTCTGGTTCACGCGGACAAATTGTTCAATTTAACCGGGTCTTTGGCTTCATTCGAATTCACGTCGCCCTCAGACATCAGTAACGTCCACGCCGTCTTCCATTGCAGTTGATGATCTCGATCCGGGTTTGAGAGAATTGATAACCGCATCCCATTCGTTTGCATAAGACTTCATTTATTTCTCAGGGAAGAAATCCGCCGACGTTGCGCTCGTCACTCCTCTTTCTGGGGGCGTGACAACGCTATTCTCAAGCACGTTTACGGCCTGCAAAAGCCCTGTGACCCCAACATTTCGAGCCTTTTGTCACAACCATAACCCGCGCGTCGCGAATTCTTGATAACTGCTATCTGCCCTTTTGCGTTTATCATCGTATCGGCCGCTGTGTCGACATCGCCCAGCGCCCCGAATTCAGGCTCCATAATTGACGTTCCAACCGCGCCGATGGTTTGGGGCAGCTCTCCCTTATTGTTTAAGGCCGTGTCGAAATCGTGGGGCATTGTATCCCGATACAGGCCGCCAAAAGAACGCGCATATTCAATTGTCTGCGGCGCTGAGTCGAAAGACCAGATTGAAAGCATTTCCCTTTTCCAGATTGCACCATCCAAAAAACCTTTCTTGAACTTAGCAAAATGCCTGTCAAACCGACGATTGAATCCGATCATTACAAGACTGTCCCGCCGCGAATTGCAGATTGGTACTGGCATGCTCGTTTCAAATTCCGATCGACAGGCCCCTCGCACAACACAGCCTTCGCGGCTTTGGACGCCAATTCAATCAGGTCGGACGGCGTGGCGGTTAACGTTGCAATAACAACCTGTGTTAGCTGGTTATGTTTTGGTTGAGGGGGTGCGCCACCAGTGATGTCGAACAAGCATGCAATCCTGCGTTTAGGTCACGAGATTCACCTCAGTTTTTTATAGAACTGTGTCGCAAGCGGTCTAAAGCGAACTTTGGTGCACAATGCATTAAATGGCTGATATGGGCGCGATTCTACCGAAGCCGTAAGCCACACTGAGGGCGAGGAATGTCTCATTGCGGGCACTTACCACTTTAGCAATTTCATTGTGGACCACCCGGGAAAGGACACTTGTTGCCCTAACAGAATATCTACAACTTCCCCTACGCACCTTCGACGGTGGAAACGCGCAAAGAGGAGAGCCATTCGGGTTTCAGATTGTCAGATCGTTCAGGCTTTCCTTGAACTTCTCCATGAATTCGACGGCTATCATTGACGGGGCTTGGTGAATTGGGCGCACCAAGGACAGTTGATGCGGAATGATTGGCGCAAACGGCCTGAAACCTAATCGCCCCTCATACGTGCGCGCGTCAAGTTCGCTCACGATCGAAACACCGGCCCCCAACGACACCAACTCGCACGCACCCGTAAATTGTCGCGTTTCAGCAATTTGAGTGGGTGAGACAGAGTGTTCACGAAAAACTTCGTTAAGCGTATGAAAAAAGTAACTGTCACGACGCGTATGTATCAAGCGCTCGTCATTAAGGTCAGCTGGTGTGACTTCCGTTAGGTTCTCTAAGCGATGCCCAAGCGGAAAAATGCAGACGGTTCGAATGTCTATTTTTGTCCGTTCAATGGTTGGATGGCCTTCGAATGCATCGGTAATACCGCAGTCATATTGTTCGCCGATGATCCATTCCAAGATACGTTCTGGACGGTCCGGTTCAATTGTAATTGTTACATCGGGCCGATCTTTCAGAAAATCAGCGACTATCTTGGGCAAGTGACTAGTCGAAAACCCTGGAAGGCAAGCGACCCGAAGATGCCCTGCACGGCGCGCAGTCAGGTTGCTGCTGGTATCTTGAATGTGATCCATCAACTCAATTACGCGCGCAATATCAGGCAAAATGTAACGAGTCTCTTGTGATGGTACGAGTCTCCCATCCTTTCGGTCAAACAAGGAAAAGCCAAATGAATCGGTCAGATCGGCGATCACACGGCTAACAGCGGGTTGTGAAATCTCAAGGCTTTTCGCGGCGCGAGTCATACTTCCGTAATCGGCGACGAGCTTTAGAACCTTGAGCTGTCGAAGCTTGGGTGCGGACGTCATTGGCTTGTCTCCTCTTCAAGATAAGCATAACAGTTGGTTATATATTTATTCAATAGATGCAGTTGATTTATGTTTCTACTACGTTAGCCTGCCCACACTGATACCGAGTCGGATTAGAATTCTGGGAGGAATGAAATGAAACGAACAACAATCGGCGCGCTCGCCGTTGGCTCCACACTGCTGTCTCCAATTGCTGCGTCGGCACAAACAGAGGTGCAATTCTGGCATGCGTTCACTGGTCGTCTTGGCGAGTTGGTTGCTGCGCAAGTCGATGAATTCAATGCCAGCCAAGACAACTATGTTGTCGTCCAAAGCCACAAAGGCAATTATTCCGAAACGCTGAATGCCGGCATTGCCGCGTTCCGCGCTCAGGAACAGCCACATATTCTAATGGTGTTTGAAGTCGGAACTGCGACAATGATGTCTGCCCGGGGCGCGACCCGTCCTGTCCACGAAGTCATGGAGCAAAGCGGCGCCCAGTTTGATCCTAGTGCCTATATCGGCGCGGTGAACGGGTACTACACCACCACCGAAGGCGACATGCTGTCTCTGCCTTTCAACGCCTCAACCCCAGTGCTCTGGGTGAACCGTGACGCGTTTGAGGCCGCTGGCGTCGACCCTGACATGGACCTATCAACTTGGCAAAATGTCGGCGATGCTCTGACAGCATTGCAAAAGGGCGGCTCAGAATGCCCGCTGGTCACAGCATGGCAGAGCTGGGTCCACCTTGAAAACTTCTCAGCTTATCACGACGTGCCATTTGCGTCCCAAGACAATGGGTTTGCTGGGCTAGATACTGAATTGACGCTGAATGGCGAAGCACAAGTTGCGCATCTGACTGCGATGGGCGAATGGGCACAAGACGGTAAGTTCATTTACACCGGCCGGCGCAATGAAGGCGGCGCAAACTTCCGCGCAGGTGAATGTGCGTTGTTCACTGAAAGCTCTGCTGGCTATGCAGGTATTAGTTCTGAAGCGAAATTCGATTTTGACGTGCGTCGACTTCCATACTGGGAAGGCGTTGGCAATGCACCGCAGAACACCATCATTGGTGGCGCGTCGTTGTGGGTTATGGAAGGGCATGAAGACGATGAGTACAAGGGCGCGGGCGAATTCCTGAGCTACCTGTCGTCGTCAGACGTTCAAGCTTCCTGGCACCAGAACACCGGTTACTTGCCCATCACAGCAGAAGCCGGTGAAGCGACGCGTGCTGCTGGTTTCTACGACGAAAACCCAGGCACCGAAATTGCCGTCCTGCAGATGACGGCGAACGAACCAACAGCCAATTCCAAGGGGCTGCGTCTTGGGTCGTTTGACCAAATTCGGGGTATTATCGACGAAGAGTTGGAAGCGATTTGGGCCGGTGACAAGTCCGCGCAAGAAGCGCTCGATAGCGTAGTCGAACGCGGCAATCCGCTTCTTCGCCGCTTTGAGCAAGCGAACCGCTAAGTCAACTATTCACCGGGCGCGTTCCTTCTTTGCGCGCCCGGCACATGACCATTCAGGCGAAAAATCATGGAAAAACGCGTCACCTTTCGGGGCTGGCTTTTGCCGCTATGCCTCATCGCGCCTCAAGTACTTGTCTCTGCGATCTTCTTTTTCTATCCCGCAGGACAGGCTATTTGGCAGTCACTATTCATCCCAGATCCGTTCGGGTTGTCGATGCAATATGTCGGTCTTGGGAATTTTAAGTACCTACTGTCGGACCCATATTATCGATCCTCGTTCGTCACGACTGCCGTCTTCTCAATCCTCGTGACAATCGTTTCGATGGTCCCAGCGCTGTTTTTGGCCGTGGTTGCGGATCGCTTGATTAAAGGGGCTGGCACTTATCGAACGATGTTGATCTGGCCTTACGCCGTTGCCCCTGCGATTGCAGGTGTTTTGTGGTTGTTCATGTTCAACACACGCGTCGGCGTTGTGTCTTGGTATCTTGGAAACCTGGGCTATGACTGGAACCACGTTCTGAACGGCAGTGAGGCCATGGGCCTTGTGGTCGTCAGTTCGGCTTGGGGTCGTATCAGCTATAACTTCCTGTTTTTCTTTGCGGCTTTGCAGTCGGTTCCGAAATCCGTAATCGAGGCGGCCGCCATTGATGGTGCAAGGTTCTGGCGTCGGTTCTGGACAATCGTTTTGCCGCTGCTGTCTCCTACCACATTTTTCCTGTTGGTCGTGAACGTCGTTTATGCCTTCTTTGAAACCTTTGGTGTTATCCACACGATCACCGCTGGTGGACCTCAACAATCCACGACGATCCTTGTATACAAGGTGTTCTCGGACGGGTTTGTAGGCCAAGACCTAGGGTCGTCTGCTGCGCAATCCGTGATTCTTTTGATCGTGGTCGGTGCCCTTACTGTTTTCCAGTTTAAGTTCGTAGAGCGGAGGGTTCACTATTGACCGATACAACTATGAAACCCCGTAAAGAACCCGCCCCGGGCATGGTCGAAAAGCGGGGTGCCGGACTGTGGATGACCCATGCAATAATGATCTTGGGCGTCTTGATTGTGTTCTTCCCCATCTGGTTGGCCTTCGTCGCTTCCACAGTGACACAGCCGGAAATCGTAAGCCCACCAATGCCCCTTTGGCCCGGTGATCAGTTCTTTGTGAACTACAAAGAGGCTCTGTTTTCGGGGGTAAATGTTCCGGTACTCACGATGCTTTTGAATAGCCTTGTAATGGCCATTGGCATCGCTGTCGGTAAGATCATCATTTCGTTGCTGTCCGCGTTCGCAATTGTTTACTTCAAATTTCCGGGTAAACAGGTCTTCTTTTGGTTGATCTTTTTGACCCTGATGTTGCCCGTCGAGGTGCGGATCGTTCCCACCTACGAAATCATCGCTGGCTTTGGGATGCTCAATAGCTATGGCGGCTTGATCTTCCCATTAATCGCATCCGCGACAGCGACATTCTTGTTCCGTCAGTTCTTTATGACGGTCCCCGATGAGTTGGCCGAAGCCGCCCGAGTCGATGGTGCGCGTCCGATGCGGTTCTTTAAGGACATTCTGTTCCCGATGAGCCGGACAAACATCGCGGCGCTTTTCGTGATCCTCTTTATTTATGGCTGGAACCAGTATCTGTGGCCGCTTCTGATCACTACGGACCCGGAAATGAACACCATCGTTATGGGTATCAAACAAATGTTCCCGTCGGGCGATGATGTCGCGGACTGGCCCGTGATCATGGCGACTTCCATTCTGGCAATGATCCCACCTGTGATCGTGGTCATCTCAATGCAAAAACTCTTTATCCGCGGTCTCGTGGACAGCGAAAAGTAGGTAGACATGGCAACTGTTGAACTCAATAACGTCAAAAAGAGATTTGGCTCGGTGGATGTGATCCACGGTGTCAGCACCCAAATTCAAGACGGTGAATTCATCGTCATCGTTGGGCCATCGGGCTGCGGGAAGTCCACACTTCTTCGCATGGTTGCCGGTCTGGAAAGCGTGTCCGAAGGGGAAATCGGCATTGCCGGTAGAACCGTCAATACGCTGGAGCCTATGGACCGAGACATCGCAATGGTGTTCCAGAACTACGCTTTGTATCCGCATATGAGCGTGCGCGATAATATGGGTTATGGCCTAAAGATCGCGAAAATTCCCAAGACCGAAATAGAGAAGAAGGTGAACGAAGCGGCCAAGCTTTTGCAGCTGGAAGAATACCTTGATCGTCGCCCTCGAGATCTATCAGGAGGTCAGCGACAGCGTGTGGCAATGGGGCGTGCGATTGTACGTGAACCAGCCGTGTTTTTGTTCGACGAACCACTGTCCAACCTTGATGCAAAGCTGCGTGTGCAGATGCGCCTAGAAATTCGAGACCTGCAAAACCGGCTTGGGATTACGTCGCTATATGTGACCCATGATCAGGTCGAAGCCATGACAATGGCGGATCGTATGATCGTGATGAATGGGGGGCGTGCAGAACAAATCGGTACCCCACTTGAGGTGTACGAGACACCGAAAACCTTGTTCGCGGCGCAATTCATCGGCAGTCCATCGATGAACGTATTCAAAGCAAATGTTGACGGCGACCTGTTGAAAGTTGGCGACGCAACTATCCCCGCCAAGACGTCTGCCTCAGGCAATGTCACCGCTGGCATTCGACCCGAACACGTTATCGCGGACGAAAACGGAGCATTGGCGATCACGGTGCAAATGGGCGAACCATTGGGCGCGAATACTTTGCTGCATGGTCGGTTGGATGGCACGACGGATGCGTTCACAATCAGCGTTCCCGGCGTGCATCATGCTGTTGCCGGCGAAACAATCCGGTTTTCCGTTGATCCAAACAACATGCATTTTTTCGATACTGATACAGGTCAGCGTATCTAATGCAGCGCACCGCAGATCAACAACAGATCTTGGTATACGGCCATCGGGGCGCGCGGGGTATTTTCCCTGAGAACACGATGGCCGGTTTCCAATACTTGTACGATATTGGCATCACAGCTGTAGAGCTTGACGTCCAAAATGCTGCTAACCGTTTGACTGTTCTTTCGCATGATCCACATGTAACTCTAACTAAGGGCGCCGATCCGCAGTTGGTTCGTAAAACCACCTCTGATCAACTTCTCTATCTAAAAGTCGGCGGTTTGCGCCCTGGCAGTACAGATTTGAGTCTTTTCGCCGACCAGGCGCAATTGGTCGATGAACATGTCCCTACCTTTGAAACGTTTTGCAAATGGGCAGCGGATCATGTGCCGATGTTGATCAATGCCGAGATAAAATCTCATGCCATAAACCCTGACCTTTACGATCCGCCAGAGGTCATAATTTCAGACGTCGTGGACCAATTGGAAAGATACAGGCTAACTGACAGATGTGTGATTTCCAGTTTTGACTGGCGGGTACTTAGCGCTTGCGCCTTGCGGTCACCCGACATTTCGCGTGGTTATCTTACGTTAGAGCAACCCCACGGAACAGAGATGGAGCCAAATGTTGTCGACGGGTCACAATGGTTGGACGGCGCTTCGCGTGAAGATAATGGCGGAACATTGCCCCAAATGATCGCAGCTCTCGGCGGAAAGTTCTGGTGCCCATATTTTAAGGATCTAACCGAACACGACTTGGCAATTGCCCAGAGTCTTGGTGTGTTGGTCAATGTTTGGACCGTCAATGAGACTGCGGACATAGACAGAATGATCGACATGGGCGTGGACGGGATTATTTCAGATTATCCTGCACGCGTTCTGAATATTTTGAAGCGACGCAACCAGATCTGATCGCATCATTCATGATCGTTCTCTGGCAGTTTCAATTTACTAACAATGTCTCCATAAACTCAACCACACCCCCAAGCCGTCGAAAGGTTGGCCACGAATGCTCTTATTGATCGAACTTGTGGGGGCAATTGGCCTCATGTTGTTTGGCCTAAGGCAAGTCCGAAACGGTATGATGCGGGCTTTCGGAACCAGTTTGAAACGCCTGGCGAGCCGCACTGAAGGTCGCATCGTTCCGACGTTTTTGGCAGGACTTTTGGTGGCTGTCTTGCTGCAAAGCAGTGCAGCGACAGCGATGATTTCGGCGACTTTCGCGGTGCAGGGTGCGATTAGCGCCGCTACAGCGTTTATTACAGTTTTGGGCGCAGATGTAGGGAGCGCGATCGCCGCACTTATTGCGTCACAGAAAATTACGGCCGTTTCCCCGTTGCTGATCGCCGTTGGCTATTTTGGGGGGCAATCCGCAAGCTCACCCCGATCTATTGGGTTGTTCAAATCAACATTGGGAATCGGCCTGGTGCTTTTGGGCTTGTCCCTTATCGGTGCAACCGCGCTAGAGATTAGCCAGTTTGAAGAATTCGCAACAATTCTGGGCATCTTTGCAAAGCAACCGGTCCTTGTTTTGATCCTAGGGGCCGCGATCTCATATCTCGCACATTCCAGCCTCGCGGTGATTTTGCTGACCGTAGGATTGGCGAATGCGGGTGTGTTGGACCTGCAGGCAAGTCTCTTTATGGTGCTTGGTGCAAATGTAGGCAGCGGAGTTCTACCGCTCGTTGCTCATTGGCAATCCAGCCGGGCCGCACGAATTCCGCTTGTCGCAAATCTATATGTGCGACTGGTTGGCGTGGCTGTTACCGCTTTCGCTCTTCTTTTGGGCGTCCCTTTACCCGAAATCGGAGGCGCATCTTTACCGTTGGCACTGCACCTTGTGCTGAATGTCTCAGTGGCTTTGCTAGGTGTAATCGGCGCGCGGACTTGGCTTGCATTGGCCGGAAGTTTTGCGGCCGAAGATACATCAGTATCAGACGAAATTCGTCCGAAACACTTGGATCCAACGGCGCAAGAATCCCCATCCAAGGCTCTTGCTTGCGCTAAACGGGAAGCGCTGCGCATGGCTGACATCGCCCAAACGATGGTTCGAAATGTCGCGCCAATTTTGGAAGACAGCGATAGCGAGCTTTGCGAAGCAACCAGCAATCTTGATGACGGGTTGGATACGTTATTCGAATCCATAAAAATTTACATGGCTCGAACCATGCAGCAAGAATTGACCGATCAAGAAAGCCGCCAAGCCCAAGATTTACTGACATTCATAGCGAGTATGGAGCATATTGGCGATATTGTGGATTGCGATCTCCTTGTGCTCGCTCGTAAAAAAGCGACACGCCAAATTGACTTCTCAGGGGAAGGCGTGGCCGAATTGAATGATTTGCATGCGAGCGTTTGTATGAACTTTGATCTAGCTGTGAATGCTTTCCTGACCTACGATCCGGAGCTCGCCAAGCAACTATATGACGCCAAAGAGAGCGTGCGCGAAATAGAAGCTGAATCCTTCGCCACTCACATAAGTCGAATTGGGTCAGGGCGGTCCGATAGTATTGAGAGCAGCGATTTGCACCTTGATTTATTGCATGGCCTCAAACGGATAAACAGCCACCTGACCACAACCGCCTACCTTGTTCTAAAGGCGTCAGGTGAAACACCGCGAACAAAGTGGAAAAAACGCAAGGCCTAACCATTATGAAGGTGACGTGCTCGAGAATTGGGGAGGCCACCCGCAGCGATGTTATCGGCGATAGTCTTAGCTTTCCGGAAAGGGATCATCGCGCTTGGCGCCAATTTTCAGTTATTCTGCAGTGTGGGACATGTGATTGAAAATTACCCTTAGAGAAGTGCCTGAGTTCGACCACTGCGATCAGGGCAGCTTCGACACCTATGACCAATAGTGTCAGGATAAGCGTGTCGAACGGATCTCCAAACTTGAAAGTAAGCCATTCATCATGGTTTCCAATCCGAAAAATCGCCACCAGCGGACCGCAAAGATCAACCCCGCATCACCTAGGTTAAACTCGATCAAATGACTTCAGGCTTAGACGGTCATCTCGGCGGCATCGTTTGTCCAACGACGGAACGCGTCGAATCTGGTGTGGCAGTATTGGTTGAAGTGGTCCCAGGAAACCGGACAGTCGGCTAAGGAGTATCCCAAACCTTTGAAGGGATACGAGAATGGCAAAGCGCCGGAACTTTACAGATCAGTTTGAGGCCAAAGTGGCGTTGGAAGCGCTGCGAGGTGACAAGACGGTCCAGGAGATCGCAGCGCAGCATCAGTTGCACCCGAACCAGGTCAGTACGTGGAAGCGGCAGGCCATCGAGGGCATGGCTGACGTGTTCTCAGGCGGAAAGCGGAAGCGACCTCTATCATTCGCGGTCTGTTGACCGAGATCAGGTTGATCCCAGAGGACGGCGCGTTAGCCGTTGAATTGGTTGGGGAATTGGCAGGTTTGTTGGTGTTGGGTATGTCCCAAAACGAAGAAAGCCAC
>NZ_JBDVNC010000031.1:0-109848 GCF_039969785.1 Shimia sp.
GACATCCTGATAAGACAATGGATAGCGCAGGTACCACCGCACGGCACACAGGATGATGTCACGCGGAAAGCGGTGGTGCTTGAACGGGGATCTGCGCGGCATATTTAACTTCAAAAGCCCAAAATTGACCAACTCAACCGACTAATGCAACAGTCCCATTGCGCGTAACGACGCGGTCAATGCACAACGATATCCCGGCCGCCCCCTGTGGCGCGGCTGGAGCGGATACCACCGCAGGAGCCGCGTCGAAACAAAACCTCTCGGGATCATGCTGCGCATAACCCTGCCGGTCAGTGGATGCATTGTATAAACTACTCGACCAATCGCTGATGGCGAGGGACTTTGATCGGCAGGTCGCTGGAACCCAAGTTCGCATCGCCGTCCTCAACCGCTACACCACACTTGGCATGCCTGTTACCGAGGCCGCAGGATAAATCCGTCCGGAGTAAGGGGAAGTCCGGCACTCTCGCGAGTTGTGCAACAAAGCCATGGGCCGGGGCCATATACATCCACACATTTTTCATGCGGCATTGCATGATGATGGCCCGCTTTTGTTAGGCAAGACTTTATAGAGATATTGGAGCGGTTTCCGCTCATATAATTTGAGCTGAGCGATTTGCGCTCATGTTGTAACTTGATATCCTCACCTCGGGAGGATGATTGATTTGAACTTGAGGCTCGGGGTCCGGAAGCTAAATCTTGCCCGGCGCTATTTGTGGGGCGCACTTGTCGCCGCGCTGATACCTCTGGTGCTGATCGCAGCGCTGTATGATCAATATAGCGCCAACCTCTTGAATAACCTGATAGCTAACCGGGTAGATGCAAACTTGGAAGCAACGGCTGCCAAGATGAGTAATTTCATGTCGGTTCAGGTAAATCGGCTGGAGAACATTGTTGACCTCCCTGATGCGACGGATTTTTTTCGCGGCGACCAAACCGCGACTATGTCCGCGCTTTTAGAGGATATTCTGCTCTTGGAAGCTGAGGGGCCCGACATATACGCAATCGAACTCGCTGACATTGACGGCAATATTCTGCAAACGGTTCCATCAACTCGGACGCGATCAAAGCCGGACAATTACAATACACTTCCTCTTGTGCAACATGAATCGGTCGAGGTTCTGGGACCCGTACTACCCAAGAATGGGCGCCCGGGTTGGTTTCTTATCCGGAAGTCTGTGACAGTGAATAACGAAAAAATTGGTATTATTTCCCTTCGAACGCGGCTTGCTTCTCTCACCGAGGAGGTCGCCTCACTCATAGAACCTAATGTCTATGAGCCACAAATCGTAGTCTTTGATCGCGTGCACCTGACGGCGGTTGGTACACGTGCAGATGCAGGCGTGGTTATTGCTAAATCGCGCCAGTTCTTTCCAGGTTGGAAGATACATCTGGTAGAAGGAACGGACATTTTCAAAGAACCGCGAACGCAAATCCGATATTTGCTATTGGTCGCTGCCGCGATATCGGCACTTGGTCTGGTGTTCCTGTTTTTCAAGATGTCCGAGCGTGTGTCGCGCTACCTCCTGCCCCTGAACGATGGGGCCAAGGCGATTGCGAACGGGAACTTCTCGGAGCCGGTGTCTGAAGATGCGCCTGGTGAACTCGGTACGCTCGCGCGATCATTCAATCGCATGCGTGAGCAATTGGAGAAGCTGATCAAGTCTCGTGTTGAAGTCGAACGTCGCGCCGCTCTTGGCAACATGGCCGCAGGTATTGCCCATGAGATCAGAAACCCACTCACCACAGTTGCAGCAACGGTTCACGGCTTGAACCGAAACGAGACAGATGTTGAGCGCCGCAAAATGTTTGAGGTTATCTCGTCAGAGATTACGCGAGTGGATAACGCAATCAGCGAGTTTCTCAACTACGCCCGACCCAGTGATCCCGTAATCGAACGAGTTCTGGTCCGCGATATATTTCGATCTATCAGAACGCTTATCGCGACAACAGCGCATGAGAAAAGTGTCATAATCAATCTGTCTGGAGACTCGAGCCTCGCGATAGCAATCGATGAGGCGCACCTGAGACAAATCCTATTGAATCTAACTCTCAATGCCATCGATGCGATGCCCGATGGAGGTCACCTCAACCTTCAAGCTTATCGTGAAGACGGCACTGCAACCCTTACCGTGTCAGACGACGGCAGCGGTATCGACGATGATACCAAAGCAAAGATTCTAAGCCCTTTCTTTACAACCAAGCCGGGAGGGACCGGCCTTGGCCTTTCGATCACAAACCAACTGGTCGAGGCGAACCACGGCACGATGCAAATCGAGAGCGAAGAAGGCGTTGGCACAACGATAACTATGATTTTCCACTCCGAGGGACGTCAATCAAAGGAAACGTCATGAGTAAAACGACAGTTCTTATAATTGACGATGAAACCAAACTGACTCAATCGCTTGCGTTCACGCTTCGGCAAGCTGGGATGGAGTGCCTTGAAGCTCACAATGGTCATCTCGGCTGTAATCTGGCCCAAAAGGAAAGTCCTGACATTGTGTTGCTCGACGTTAGAATGCCGGGGCAGAGTGGTCTTGACGTCCTCGAATGGTTTAACAACGAAATGCCAGATGTGCCCATCATCATGATGTCGGCCTTCGACGACACCAAAGACGCTGTCACAGCCATCAAAATGGGTGCGGTAGACTATCTGTCAAAACCCTTTGACGTTGATGAACTCATCCATCTGCTTGAGGAAACCAACAATCACAGTCAGTTGAAATCCGAAGTCGAATATCTGAGACAGCGCTATACGAATGAAACATCTCTAATTGGGATTAGCGGACTTATTCGGAATTTGAGGGAACAGATTGACCGCATCGCCCAAAGCAATGTCGGCACGCTTCTTCTTTCTGGAGAAACCGGCGTAGGCAAGGCAGTAGTGGCCCGACAACTGCACATAAAGGGAAGCGGCGAAGACAGCCCGTTTGTCGAGATAAACTGTGCTACGTTGCCCGAAGGCAAGATTGAGGCCGAACTCTTTGGTGCAGAAAGAGGATCGCTACCCGGTACCGTCACACGCCGTCGTGGCTTGGTGGAGATTGCTGACAACGGCACCCTGTTTCTTGATGAAATCGGGGAAATGCCCCTTTCTGTTCAAGCAAAGCTCCTGACCTTTATTGAAACGAGGACCTATCGGCCGCTGGGTATATCAAGAGAGCGTCATTCAAATGCTCGGGTTATCGCTGCCACCAACAAAAACCTCGAAGAGGCGGTTGCAGTCAGGGAATTCCGTCAGGATTTGTTTTTCCGCCTGAACGTTGTCCCGCTGGAGATCTTACCGTTGCGGGAACGGGATAAAGACATTGAATTGCTCGCCAGACATTTCGCGCGCCTCTACGCCGAGGAAACAGTTTCCAATCCAATTGGATTTGCAAAATCGACTCTTTCCTTTTTCAACTCATATCCGTGGCCGGGAAATGTGCGCGAGTTGAAAAACCTCGTCGAGCGGCTCACGATCCTTCATCCCGGGCAGGTCATCTCTGTCGATCAATTGCCTGCGGAAATTCGAACTGTTGAACTACGAAGTCCGGTGTCCATCGAAGAGTCGATGGATAATGTTGAACGCAATATGATTCAGGACGCCTTGATCAAGTGCCAGGGCAAAAAGGGTCTCGCTGCCGAACGGTTGGGGATTTCCAGACACGCGCTAAAACGCAAGATGCAGCGATTGGATTTATCATAATGAGTAGGGTTGCCGCATACGCACTTGCAATCTTGGCGACCCTATCTTTCTGGTCGCCAATCTCTGCGCAATCCGACCCGGTCAAAGTTGGGTGCCTTTACCCCCTGACCGGTCCAGGTGGCCTTTATGGTCGTGACAGCGCGGTGGCTATAAAGCTGGCGCAAAACCATCTGAACTCGCTTCAACCGGCAGAATTTCCGCAGATCGAGGTGATCATTGAAGACACGCGGTCAAAGTCACTTCGCTCTGTTCAGATCGCCAGAAATTTCATCGAAGTGGAAAACGTCGACTTCCTGTGCGGTGTGGTCAGTTCCAACATCGCTCGTGCGGTCTCTAATCTGGCCGCAGAATACGAAACTTTCTTTATCGGCACTGACCATGCATCACCTACATTGGTCACAGAGGCGCTCCACCCCTACTATTTTAGGGTCAGCAATGGCACGCGCCTTTCGATGCTGGCAGGCGCGCAGTTCATCAAGGAGAATTACGGCCAGTCGCCAAATCCGATAAAAATAGCATTCATTGGACCTGACTATGAATATGGATATCAGGCTTGGCACGACCTGAAGGGATTTCTGGACGCCCACGGTGTGGCGGCAAACATTCAGGGCGAGTATTGGCCAAAACTGTTCGAGACGGACTACACGCCCTACATCCAACAGTTGCTCAAGGACGAATTAGATATCCTCGTCAGTGGTCATTGGGGTCTCGATCTGGTGACTTTCGTCAAACAGGCAAAGCAACTTGGTTTATTTGAGCACACCCAGTTTATTAATTTTGATGCGGGCGGAAATTACGAAATTCTAGCAGAACTGGGCAATGACATGCCTCTTGGTTTGGTTTTATCGGCACGTCATCATGTCAATTGGCCGCCCACGCGACAGAACAAAGCTTTTGTTGATCGGTTCTATGAAGAGGCCGGCCGCTACCCCAGTTACGCAGCGCAAGGTGCATATGCTGGTATTTTGGCAATCGCTGAGGCGGTTCGACAAACAGGTGGCCTCGACGACAAGGAAAAACTGCGTCTAGCATTCGAAAACCTTAGCTTGTCGCTCCCCGAAGACCCCGAAGATTTCCGGTCGCATATGGATCCCAAAAGCCATCAGATGCTCCAGGTGCAAGCAATCGGCCGGACCGTTTTTGACAATCGTTTTCCTCCTGCAACGGTGCAATTGGGCGAGTGGTCAGTCTACTACCCTCCCGCAGAGTGGCCACAACTCCCAGACTGAAAACAGGCGAATGGTGCGAAACTTGCATCGTGAGCGGCTTCCGCTCTGAGATCGGCACGTTTGAGCGAAAAGCGCTCACCAAGATGCGACCGACAAATTGAAGCACACCTCATTCCGATGAGACTTAGGTCAGCGCGTCCAAATGGTGCGCAGGGAGGATTTTGCACAGTTACACCTACCGGTCGGGGGAGGCTCTACCGCGTGTTGCTGCGTAAATTTCTATCTCAAAACTGGATAGAACTTGGAGGAACACCATGAGGAAATCGCCTCAAATCGGCACTAAAATTGATGCCGTTTTCAAAAGTACAACGGCCCTTTTTGCAGCTGCAACAATTGGCGCCCTGGGCATTTTTGCACTGCCAAATGATGCACAGGCGCAAGACAAGACCGTCAAAATTGGATTTGTCACATTCCTGTCGGGAGGAGCTGCCGGTCCATTCGGAGTTCCGGCGCGTAACGCCGCTGAACTCTTGATCCAGTCCATCAACGCTGGCACCCTCCCTGGTCCCTACAACACAGCTGGCATCGGTGGCGCTTCTATCGATCCGATCTTCGTTGATGAAAACTCAAAACAGAAAAACGCTGACTATCTCAAGCTCGTTGAGAAAGACGCTGTTGATATGGTCGTCGGATATATTTCTTCGGGTAGCTGCAAGGCGATCGCACCGGAAGCTGAAAAAGCACAAAAACTGACGATTCTGTTCGACTGTGGTACGCCGCAAATCTTCGAAGAAATTGTCACAGATCCCAAATATACCTTCCGCACGGGCGGTCATGCGACCATGGATAACGTCGCAGCGGCACGCTATCTCGCGCAAACAGGCACGGCGACCGCCACTATTGCGGGCATCAACCAAAATTATGCCTGGGGTCAGGATTCCTGGCGCGACTTTTCCGCTTCCATCGCGCAGATCAATTCAGGGTCGGAGGTCGCGACAGAACAGTTTCCTAAGATCTATGCTGGCCAATACGGTTCGGAAATCTCCGCACTGCTGACATCCAAGCCGGATGTCATCCACTCCAGCTTCTGGGGCGGTGACATGGAAGCCTTTATTATCCAAGGTTCAGCGCGTGGCGTATTCGAACGTTCTAAAGTTGTTCTCACAACCGGTGAGACAGCTATGCATCGTCTGGGCGCGCAATTGCCTGATGGAACAGTGATTGGAGCACGAGGCCCCCACGGCGATCTCGCGCCGGAGTCAGAACTGAACGACTGGTTCCGCAAAGCCTATTTCGACCGTTTTGGTACGCTCCCAACTTATCCGTCCTACAAAATGGCTCAAGCGCTGCTTGGTGTGAAGGCTGCCGCAGACAAGGCTGGCAACACCGATCAAGATGCCATTATCAACGCATTGAAGGGTCTGGAGTGGGAAGGTCCAAGCGGCACCGTTTCCATGGCTCTCGCCAATGGTCACCAGGCGATTCAGGACACAGCCTACGGCACTTACAAATATGACAAAGACTCTGGCAAAGCGAGCCTTGTCGATGTCGTACGCTTCGCAGCCGAGTGCGTGAATCCTCCCGCAGGCGTCACATCCATCGACTGGATCAATGGCGGCTTCGAAGGCGCGAATTGCGAATAAGCACTTAGTTCCTCCCAAGAAGGCGGTGTTGCTGAAACGACGATCAGTACATCGCCTTCAAACACTGAACCGGGATTCGAGCGATCTGGCTGAGCTGCTTGAACCCGGCTTTTTCTCCTACGGCTGAACACACGGCGAGGAGGAAATCCCTAACATTTATCTGGAGTTAATGATGCTGACCGCAATCGCGATAACAGTGGATGGTCTTGGCTTTGCCGCATGGCTGTTTTTATCATCGGTGGGGCTCACGTTGATCTACGGCGTGATGCGAATCCTCAATATTGCCCATGGTGGCTTTTATGCACTCGGAGCCTATTCGTCTGCATGGGCCATCGGCCTTTACACTCAAACTGGCAATACGGTTGCCCTGACATTTTTTATCATACCAATTGCCGCTCTGGCAGCTGGCGTTGTCTCGGGACTACTCGTTGAACGCGGAATACTCAGGTTCATGTATGGGCGTGACGAAGTGCTGATGGTTCTCGTAACCTATGCAATCTTCCTCATCCTTGAAGATGTGACCAAGCTGATCTGGGGAACCCAATCCTATGTTGCTTGGCAGCCAGCATTTTACTTTGGGACAGTCGACGTCTTCGGAATTCCCTACACGATCTACAAATTCATCATCATAGGCGTGGCCGTTGCAGTCGGTCTGGCGCTCTTCATCGGTCTCAATCGCACGCGCATAGGAAAATTGCTGCTTGTTGTGATCGAAGATCGTGAGATCAGCGGGGCGCTTGGTATCAATGTACGGCGCTTCTTCACGGTTACATTCGTGATCGGAGCGACCCTTGGCGCACTTGGCGGAGCGATCACTGCACCTGAAATTTCGGTGTCACCCGGTATCGGGGCGGAAATCATTGTTCTGTCATTTGCGGTCATCGTGATCGGCGGCATGGGGTCCATCGGGGGGGCCATGCTTGGGGCTGTCATCGTCGGCTTCGCCCGCGCGGCCTCTGTGCACCTGTATCCACCTGCAGAGCTTTTCTCAATCTACCTCGTCATGGCCGCAGTCCTGGCCGTCAAACCCTATGGCCTCTTTGCTTTAGCAGAAAGCAGGAAGATATGACCAAATCATTCGACCGTACTGAATTGGGGCTGATCATCGCCCTGCCAATCCTGATCTGCATCGCATTTGTCCTGCCCAAGTGGATCGTCAACTACGTACAAGTTTCCATGGGAACGGGTCTTGTCGCTTTGGGTGTCATGATCCAAATGCGCGCCGGTCTGGTCTCATTCGGACAAGGACTTTATTTTTGCGTTGGCGGCTATGCCGCGGGCATGGCTGCAAAGTTCATGGGGATCTCCGATCTCTTTGTGCTTCTGGCTATTGGAATAATCGCCGCCCTTGTTCTGGCGACGATCCTCGGGTTCCTCTTGCGTAGATATCGCGAAATCTTCTACGCAATGTTGAGTCTGGCAGTATCGATGATCCTGTTCGGCCTGCTTTCCAGCACCGAAGACCTCGGGAGCACCGATGGATTCAACCTGCCAACCGCCACCTATCTTGGCTGGGCACCGGCCGGCGAAACCGCAAGGCTGACCCTCTACATCATCACCTGCTTCGTTGTCATTGGATGTGCAATAGCACTCAATCGCTTCCTCAAAGGACCGATTGGCTACATCAATGAGGCGATCCGGGAGAATGAACTACGGGTCGAATATCTGGGCACTTCGGCACATAAAGCAGTCCACATCACCTATGTCCTGGCCGCGATTGTCTCCTCTGTTGGCGGCGTGCTCTGGGCGTTGGCTCTTGGACATGTCGACCCCGAAATGACGAATTGGACAACGTCAGGTCAGTTCGTCTTCGTGTCGATCCTCTCCGGTGTCGGGAATATCGCAGCACCTCTGATCGGGACGTTCATTCTTGAAATCGTTCGCATCTTTGCCGTCGAGATCTCGCCGAACACTTGGCAGATGATTTTGGGGACAGTGATGCTTCTCACGATCATTTTCCTTCCAAAGGGGCTTTGGTCGCTGATCGCCAAAAAGAAAAAACCCCAGAAAGAAAGGCTGGCTGCGTCTGCTCCAGCAGCAGGTGAATGACATGACAACCATTCTTGAAACACGTAATCTCGAGAAGTCCTTTGGCGCGGTCTATGCCGCCAAAGACATCAACATCAAAATCGGCGCCGGCGAGGTTTTGGGTGTCATCGGTTCGAACGGTGCGGGCAAGACAACCTTCGTCAACATGGCCACTGGTTATCTGGCACCAAGCGCTGGTGAGATCCTCTATCGCGGCAAGAACATCACTGGATTGCCGACGCGGGACATCACCAAACTTGGGATCTGTCGGTCTTTCCAAATCCCGCAGCTCTTTCCGGAACTGCCAGTGATTGAAAACATGCTGATCGCCTTGACGGTGGCAAAACAAACCGGTCCCGTCCTGTTCAAACCGGCGATTAATCCGGCACTGGAAGAAGAAGCGATGACGCTTCTCGCCCGGTTTAAAATCGATCAATACGCTGATCAGGAAATTACCACCCTGGCCCAGGGTGTCCGGAAACTGGTGGATATCGCGATGGCGACGGTGGCCGAGCCAGAGCTTTTATTTCTCGACGAACCGACAAGTGGTGTGAGTGCCGATGAAAAAATGGACTTCATGCGCGTTCTGATCGATGCGCTTAAGTCAACAAAAACCGCCGTACTCTTTATCGAACATGACATGGAAATCGTCGAAACGTTTTCGCCGCGTTGCGTTGCGTTTTACGAGGGAACCATTCTTGCAGATGGACCCACGGCAGAGGTTCTTGAAAACCAAAAGGTTCGTGAGTTCGTCATTGGCAGTGAGTTTCATCGAAGCACCGCAGAACCTGAGAAACGCCAATCAAAACTGAGCCAAGAAATCTCCGGAAAAGGAGCTGCATAATGCTGACAATAGACAATATCAGCCTCTCCATTCAGCGTGTACCGATCTTGCAAGACGTCAGTCTTGAAATTGAGACCGGGACGACCTGTGGTCTCATTGGCCGAAACGGTGCGGGTAAGACCACTTTGATGCGGTCGATCATGGGGGCATTGCCCGTCGAGAGCGGCGCGATCCAGTTCAACCATGTGGATTTGCACAAGTCCAAACCCCACGAACGTGCGGCGCTTGGTATTGGCTACCTGCCGGAAGATCGACGCCTGGTGCCCCATTTCACGGTCGAAGAAAACATCATGGTTTCTCTGTGGGCGACCAATAATCACGACCGCCACAGACTCAAATGGGTCTACGAACTCATGCCCGAAATCGGCCGTTTTGCCGAGCGTAAGGCAATGACTTTGAGCGGAGGGCAGCAAAAACTTGTGGCATTGGCCCGCGCGCTCGTGGCCGGATCTAACCTGCTGCTTTTGGACGAACCGTTTGAAGGTGTTGCGCCCGCACTTGCGCAGCGACTTATGGAGGTTATCGGCAATTTGAGATCTGAAAATCTCACGGTCTTGGTGTCGGAATCCGACTACAGCCATTCAGAAAAAGTTGTCGACAAAGTCTACTCTATCGAACGCGGCCAAATCGCCTTGATGAATAATGCGGAGGCAGCGTGAGCGATGACTGATTTTACCTTCAACACAACACCTTCTATCCGCCAGATTACCGGCGGCGCTGCCAAGCTGGGTGAAATTGTGGACAGCATGCCCAATGCCTCAGGGCACTCGGAGGTCTTGTTTGTTACTGACCCGGGCATCATGCGATTGGGTTTGGCCAACCAAGCATTAGCAAGCCTGAAACAAAGCGGCTTTCAGGTTACCGTCTTCGACAAAATCGAGCCAGACCCAAAAGCCTCAACAGTGATGGAAGCCGTTGCTCTTGCGAAGCTGCACGAGTCAGCCTGCGTCATTGGTTTTGGTGGCGGCAGTTCCATGGATGTCGCGAAAATGATTGCTCTCCTCGCGATTTCCCAACAACCGCTTGATGAAATCTACGGCGTCAATCAGGCAACAGGCACGCGACTGCCACTCGTTCTCGTCCCGACGACCGCGGGGACGGGTTCCGAAGTCACGGCGGTCTCTATTCTGACCATTGGCACCGAAGAGAAAAAGGGCGTCGTATCTCCGATCATCCTTCCTGATATTGCTGTGTTGGATGCCGAATTGACGACAGGGCTACCGGCTCACATTACAGCGGCGACGGGTGTGGATGCGATGGTCCATGCCATCGAAGCTTTCACCTCCAAAAACGCAAACAACAATCCAATGTCGAAGATGCTGGCGAAGCAGGCGCTCGATTTGTTGGGAGCCAACATTCGCGAAGCCGTTTTCAACGGATCAAACAAGCAAGCCCGTGCAAACATGCTGCTTGGTTCAATGTTGGCAGGACAAGCATTTGCGAACTCGCCCGTGGCCGCCGTCCACGCTCTTGCTTATCCTATTGGCAGTCTCTTCCACGTTCCACATGGTCTTTCCAACGCCTTGGTACTGGCAGAGGTCATGCGGTTCAATGCGCCAGAATGCAGCGCAGAATATGCTGAACTTGCCTCACACGTATTCCCCGGCATCAACACCAACCGATCAAGCCAGGCGGTCACGGCAGAATTCATCGAACGACTCGGGCAGCTCAACACTGAACTCGGATTGGAAGCTGGTCTTCAGCATGTCGGGATCACCAAGGCGGATATTCCAAAGCTCGCATCGGACGCGATGAACCAGACGCGTTTGCTCGTCAACAATCCGAGGGAGGTTGGATTGGAAGACGCGGCACGCATCTACGAAGCGTCGTTCTGATTTGTGCTGGTCGTCTTGGGAGTCTGCGGTCAGCTCACCAGACACCGACCACTTGGCCGTGACGTTCCATAGGGAGGAAACTTAACATGAATAAACTTCTTTTCACGGCAGCGCTCTGCTGCAGCATGGCAACAACAGCCATGGCGCAGGACTGGACAAATTCCAAGTACGGTCCTGAAGATGAAATTGGTGCCGCAAATCTGATTACACCGGAAAGTGTGCTCAAGGCATCTAAACTGATCAAAACCGGCAAGACCTACAATCTTGGAATCGTCGTCGATTCAAAGACACCGGCGTTTTCGCCACGTTCTTTAAGCGTGAGTGTCCTTCAGCCCAACCAGATTGGAACTGAAGGTCTTGGAACCAACGGAATGACCTACAACGACGATATTTTTATGGGTTGGTTGGGTATCGGTCCGCAGATTGACGGCCTCGGCCACATCGGCATCAAGCACACTTTCTACAATGGCTTCAAAGATTCCGAGTTTGCAAAGGCTGATGGGCTTACCAAACTCGGAATCGAGAAACTGCCACCGATCGTCGCGCGCGGCGTCGTTCTGGACATGGCCAGGTTTTACGGTCAGGACATCGTGAAGGAAGGCACACCCTACACCAAAGCAGATATCATTGCAGCGGCTGAGCAGCAGGGTGTTGAAATCCGAAAAGGCGACGTGGTGATGTTCCACTCTGGCTGGTTGAATCTGCTGGACGGCGAAAATCAGGACCACAAGCGGTATGTGTCGGTCGAACCTGGCGTTGGTAATTCCGGAGCCGAATACCTTGCTGAAATTGGTGTGATGGCTGTTGGTGCTGACACTTGGGGTGTTGAAGCTGTTCCATTTGAAAAAGGCAGCGATGGCGTTTTTTCCGTTCACCAAATCCTGATTCCGCAAAACGGAATCTATATGTTGGAAAACATGGAAACGCGTGAATTGGTCAAAGACGGAGTGAAGGAGTTCATGTTCGTCCTCGGCGCTGCTCGTCTCAAAGGCGCAGTGCAGATGATCATCAACCCGATCGCAATTCACTAGAAGCGCGAACGGCCCAGGGTTTTACCCCAGGGCCGTTCAATCCGGTGCCACAAGACTCCGAACTTCCTGAAAGCCTTTTCAAAGCGAGACCGCAATGCCCGATATTTTCGAAACACTAGAACAGCGCCTGAGCCGAAAAGACTTACTCTCAGAAGCCGCATATGTTGCAGGCAACTGGGTCACGACGCGGGAGGCACAGGATGACGGCCGGTCTGTCTTCGATGTTATCAACCCATCAACCACAGATGTGATCGCAACGCTCCCAGATTTAGGTGTCGGCGGAACGCGCGCTGCGATTGATGCAGCCTTTATCGCGCAGAAGAGCTGGGCAGCAAAAACTGGTAAGGAGCGTGGAGCGGTCTTGCGCAGGCTTTTTGATCTGATGATCGCCAATGTAGATGATCTGGCTGCGATCCTGACCGCCGAGATGGGCAAGCCTTTGGCGGAAGCCAAAGGTGAGATCATGTATGGCGCCTCTTACCTGGAGTGGTTTTCTGAGGAAGCAAAAAGGGTCTATGGCGATATCATACCGGGACATCAGCCAGACAAACGCATCATGGTATTGAAGCAGCCGGTGGGCGTTGTCGCGTCCATAACGCCGTGGAACTTCCCAAATGCGATGATGACCCGCAAACTGGCCCCTGCGCTTGCAGTTGGTTGTGCATTTGTGGCCAAGCCTGCGGCTGAAACGCCGCTATCTGCCTTGGCCATGGCGGTTTTGGCCGAAGAAGCCGGCCTGCCAAAAGGTTTGTTTAGCGTCATCACATCAAAGTCGAGCGCGGCCATCGGTCAGGAGTTTTGTTCCAATCCGAAAGTGCGCAAGCTTACCTTTACAGGGTCCACAGAAGTCGGTCGCATTCTGATGAAGCAGTCAGCTGATCAGGTCATGAAGACATCGATGGAACTCGGCGGCAATGCTCCCTTCATCGTGTTTGATGATGCCGATCTCGATGCTGCCGTAGAGGGCGCAATGATTTCCAAATATCGCAACAATGGACAAACCTGTGTTTGTGCCAACCGCATCTATGTGCAGTCTGGGGTCTACGACGCTTTTGCGGAAAAGCTCAGTGCCGCTGTCGGCAAGATGAAAGTTGGCGACGGGTTTGAAGAAGGCGTCACCGCTGGCCCACTCATCACCGATGATGCTGTTGCTAAAGTTGTCGAGCACATCAAGGACGCAACGGCCAAAGGCGCCCAAATTGCCGCTGGCGGTAAAGCCCACAATTTGGGCGGAACATTCTTTGAGCCTACTATCCTCACCGGTGTTACCCGCGACATGAAGATTGCCGACGAAGAGACATTTGGTCCGGTCGCACCACTGTTCAAGTTCGACACGGTCGAAGATGTGATTGAGCAGGCCAACGATACGATCTTTGGGCTGGCGTCTTACTTCTATGCCAATGATCTCACCAAAGTTTGGCGCGTCGCAGAAGCGCTGGAATACGGAATGGTCGGTATCAACACGGGGCTGATCTCAACCGAGGTCGCACCCTTCGGTGGTATCAAGCAATCGGGACAAGGACGCGAAGGCTCCAAATATGGCGTGGATGACTATCTCGAGATGAAATACGTCTGCATTGGGGGGGTATGATGACAGATCTTGTTACAGACCGTCTGCCGTTTCCAATTGGCTGGTTCGGCGTTGCTGTACCGGTGGATTGCACGACATCCTTCGCAGCGCAGTCCGGTGGCGTCATTAGCCACAGCAAACAGGGCTCACAATAATCATCCTTGGCTTTGGTCTTCTCTGCAATGAAATGGACATCGCCTACCGGGCAGTGCATGTGCACAAGCCTTTCGCCACTATCTAAAGTGAGTTGCTCGACCGCCGAAAATTCAAGTTAATGGCCGAGGCACGTGTCGCCGTTTTGAGTTCATCCAATGCTGGTACAATCCCTCCCATCGCCACTCCACTTTGGGAAATACATCACCCATCATCTACGAAAGGACCGCCGCTGAAGGGGCTTTGAATTCCGCAACCCCAGGGAAAGGTCTTGGACTTCAACATCTGAGCCTAATAGATCTAGATACCAGGCCTCTGCATCGACGATAGATGCCAACGGGACCGACCGTAACTTCTTAGAACGGTTCAGCCACGGCGAAACTCGATGTTACGAGAAGCGCCACAGCAACATTTCTAAGAACGCGCATTGTCATGATCCTATCGTTAAATCTTCTGCGAGCATCAGGGCGTTGCCATCAGGATCATAAAAAGTTGCAGTCTTTACCATACCTTCCACCACTTCTGTTTCACCGTCAAACTTCACTTTGGCTTGCTCCAGCCTCTGCCGAGCGGAGTCCAGATCAGCGATTCCAAAGACAGGAACGCAGTTGCCGGGAACAGGTTTGGTATGTTCACCAAGGCCAATCGTCACACCAACCGTTTTTGTTTGCAGTTCCGACCAGCCCGCGTCGTCAGCGTGATAGATCGTCTCAAAGCCCAACATGCTTCGGTACCACTTGGCACTTGCGTGACGATCTTTGACCGACATTGCGATATTGATAGTTTCGTCCAAGGTAACAAGTGCCATTGGCTTTCCTTTTTAGTAAAAATGTATTAACTATACTTTATGGACATAGACTTATTTGTCAACATCACTTCAAGGGCTTGGGCAATCCCCATATTGTCCAACTTGCATTTGGGGGTTGCAGGACGACAGGCGACGTTGCTGACAGCGACTGGAGCGAGCAGGACTGCATTCGCTCAAAGCATGGACCACCTCATCAAAGCGGGGCTTCTGGAAAGAAACCCTGGGTATGGCCATCCATTGAGACCCGAGTTTCGCCTTACTCAGCTCGGAAAAGAAGCGGCTGCAATTGCGGGCAAGGTTCAGCGGGTGTCCGCTGAGGACGATCAGCGTTTGCTACGCAAGTCTTGGACCTTGCCGGTGCTAACGTCCCTGCAAAGGCCGTGCCATTTCAGCGACATCAAACGAAACCTTCATACGATCACTGATCGCGCTTTGTCACAGTCGTTGAAATCTATGGAGGTAAAAGACTGGGTACATCGCAGCGTTGATGAAACGGCGCGCCCCCCGAGATCAATCTATCGGGCCGTCAATACGGGAGGTGTGATAAGTAGAATTACCGGGCCGGAAATCAGTTTGAGCCGAAAATAATCAAAGTAAATGAGAAGCAGCCAAAGCACGCATTGGCGCTATAGCTGCCCGTTTTTGTTAAGACCAAAACCGCACGATCCCAACCGACATTCTTCCCATGGATGTTACGAATTGCGCTGAGTCAGTGTAAGTCAGCTCGACGGTCTTTATTCAGATGTTTGTCCGGAGTAAAACCTATACTCTGATCCGTTCTTGAGACCCCTTTGCGACGCGCTTGTCGGTAATCGCCTTGAGTTTTCGCACAGCACTGCGGACAAGATGGCCGGGGTCTTGCACGATGACACCATCTAATGTCTCGTCTTTAAGCGCTGTTTCTGTGAATGGCGTGCGCTCGTGGGCGACTTTGATCAGATGGCCCGTGTTCCCTGTTTCGTTCAGGATCGTGAGTGGCACGCGGGCCTCTGATGACAGCACATAAACGCCAATGAGGTCTGGATAGTTCATCACCGAGCTGCCGATGATATTTTCAGCGCGAACTTCGTCCCCGTAGGTTTCCAAAGACGGGAGCGCGCGCAGGTTGGGAAAATGCGCGTTCATCTCGGCATCAAAACCCATCCGCCGCTCGAGACTGTCCCTTGACCTCATGCTTTCGGAAATGACTAAGACTGATCCTTCTTGCGCAGAGCAAAATCTACCGATGAGATTTGCGGCTGTTGCTCCGGCGGCGTGGTGGTTTGTTCCGACCCAGTGTTCTTCCATTGTGGATTGATCTGTAATGAAGGGCAGGGCGGCGACGCCCCGTTCTTGCAAGCGGAAGATTGCGTCGCGAACCTGTGGCGATTCAGGGGCCATAATTGCCACGCCTGTTGTTTCGTTCGGGTCCAGTGTTGCCAGGAAAGCTGCAATGCTGTGAGGATCATTTTCGTCGATGTGTTCGACGTCACACCACACAAGGTCGGATGCAAAGGTTTCACGGGCCTCATTGATGTGGCGAATGATTTCTTTCAAAAAGAGATCACCCGAGCGGGGCAGCGCAAATACAAAGCGATAACGTTGGGATCTGGCAAGGTTGGCGGCCTGGATGTTGCGCACGAAGCCGAGCTCTTGGATTGCGTCGTTTACGCGATCCACTGTCCGTTTTTTCACGCCCTCGCGTCCATTTAGGACCCGATCGACCGTTGCGCGGCTGACGCCAGCTGCTTTTGCCAAATCTTTTGTAGTGGGTCTCAGCATTATACCTCTGACGTCCATTGCCGCGGTTTTCAACATCTTATCAGACCTTTGCCCTGTCGCAGCTGCATCATTTTCGCGCCCAAATTGGGCTCTTAACCCGGAATACAGTGATTATTGATGCACGTGCCTCATTTAGCAATGTGGAGAGCGTGAGTCGTGGCGGGGAGCCATGTCCCGCCATAACCGGGAGGAGTTACCTTCATGAAAAAGAACCCGTTCACCACAGCCGCAGTGGGTGCGACTGTTGCATCTGGACTGGCTACCACTGCGATGGCGGATGGTCATGCAACAGACCTGACATTGTGCTGGGCCGCGTGGGATCCAGCAAATTCATTGATCGAGCTGAGCAAGGATTTCGAAGAACAGTCCGGCCACAGGATGAATTTCGAATTCGTGCCTTGGACCAGATTTGCAGATCGCATGTTCAACGAGCTGAACTCGGGCGGGCAGCTGTGTGACCTAATGATTGGTGACAGCCAATGGATCGGTGGGGGCGCTGAAAACGGCCACTACGTGAAATTGAACGACTTCTTCGATGCCAGTGGTATCAGCATGGATGACTTCTTGCCCGCGACTGTGACGGGCTACGCTGAATGGCCAAAAAACACGCCAAACTACTATGCACTGCCTGCTTATGCAGACGTTGTAGGCTGGACATACCGCAAGGATTGGTTTGAGCGCCCAGAGCTTCAGGCAGAATTTCTGGACACCTACGGGTACGCGCTGGCCGCTCCTGAAGCGCTGGGTCAATTGAAAGACATAGCATCTTTCTTCCAGGGTCGCGACATTGATGGCACGACTGTTTACGGTGCTGCGATCTACACCGAACGTGGGTCCGAGGGCATCTCAATGGGTGTTACCAACGCGCTCTATAACTTTGGTTTCGAATACGAGAACCCCGATCAGCCTTACGATCTGGATGGTTTCGTAAATTCAAAAGGTGCTGTTGCAGGTCTGGAGTTCTACAAGGAACTTTACGAAGCGGGCACACCTCCGGGATCATCCAACTGGTACATGGGTGAAAACATTGACGCCTATCGTTCGGGTCAGGTTGCCATGCAGATGAACTTTGCCTTCGTTTGGCCGGGCGTCGAATCTGACGAAACTGTCGGTGGCGGCAATTCCGGTTTTTTCCCCAACCCTGCAGGTCCGGCGGGCCAATTCGCACAGCTTGGCGGTCAAGGTATTTCGGTTGTTGCCTATTCGGAAAAGCAGGACGCTGCATTGGAATACATCCAATGGTTTGCACAGCCTGAAATCCAGCAACGCTGGTGGGATTTGGGTGGTGCATCTGCACTGCGTGCGGTTGTCGAAGCCCCTGAATTCGCAACAAGCCAGCCATATGCGCAGACGTTCCTTGATAGCATGGCGATCGTGAAGGATTTCTGGGCAGAGCCTGCCTATGCGGACCTTTTGATCGCCACACAAGAGCGCATGCACAACTACGTCATTGCTGGCGAAGGCACGGCCCAAGAGGCCCTTGACGGTTTGGTTCGTGATTGGATCGAAGTGTTCGAGGACGAAGGCAAACTTTAACGTTCCTCCCTGTCGGATGGCCTTTCACGAGGGTTATCCAGACACCCGCACCAGCCGATTTTCGGATCGGCTGGTGCATGTTTCAATTTTTGGTTGCGCGGGCGACATACCGCGACAAGGACACACACCATGACCCCTTCCTCCATAGAGACGGCGGCGGCGAAAACGCCCGACAGTCTGGCCAAGCGTATTCGCGGGCTGTCTGATCGGACAATCGCGTGGATATTCGTGGCCCACACGATTTTCTTACTGCTGGCCGTGAATATCTTTCCGTTGATCTGGACAATCCGTCTGAGCTTTACCAATTTTCGGGTGAACCGCCCTAACAATGACGTCGAATGGGTTGGTTTGCGCAACTACGAACGCATTCTGAACGACCCTGACGTCTGGAACACGATGCAGGCGACCGCGCACTTCCTGATCTGGACGATCACGTTGCAGGTGTTGATCGGATTTGCGCTGGCCTATCTGATTAACAAGAAATTTCGCGGAAACGATATGTGGACGACGATCATTGTGTTCCCGATGATGCTTTCACCCGCAGTTGTCGGCAATTTCTGGACGTTTCTTTACCAACCACAAATTGGCCTGTTCAACTACGTGGTCGCGTTCTTTACAGGGGTCGATCCCGCAAGCTTTTCGATGATCGGCGATGTGCATCTGGCCCCTTGGGCGATTGTGATTGCTGATACCTGGATGTGGACGCCGTTTGTGATGTTGATCTGTTTGGCGGGGCTGCGATCCATCCCTGACAGCATATATGAGGCAGCCGAATGTGATCGTGCATCCAAATGGCGCCAGTTCTGGACCATCACCATCCCTATGGCGCTGCCATTCCTGATGCTGGCCGTGTTGTTCCGCGGGATCGAGAATTTCAAGATGTTCGATCTGGTCGTGCAACTAACGGGCGGGGGGGCCGGGCAGCACCACGACCCTGACATCTATCGATCTAAAACGAGAAGCGTTTGAGAAATGGCGCACGGGCTATTCGAGTTCCTATGCCGTCATTCTTTTTGTGACCGTCTTTGGCCTCGCATCGATCTACGTCAAAGCCCTGAACAAGGTAAAAGAAAGATGAGTTTTTCAGTCACAGAGCCCACCAAGGCACCAAGTGGTTTGCTGGCGTTTTCGTAGTTCTCTACGCGGTCATCACGCTCGTTCCCCTCATTTGGATCGTCGCCACGGGTTTCAAATCGCCTGCAGATTCAATTGCGTATCCACCCGTCATAGTCTTCGAACCGAGCTTGGAAGGCTACGTGAACCTGTTCACTGAACGCACGCGTGCAACACCTGACATGCTTGAGGCGGCGGGCCCTGCCGAAACATGGTATGACAAGATCACGCGCGAACGCGGCACGGTTATTTCTGGGCCGTCACGCTATGGTGAGCGGTTCCTAAATTCGGTCATCATCGGGTTTGGATCGACGCTCTTGTGCATGGTTCTGGGTACGATGGCGGCATATGCGTTCAGCGGCTTTAAGGTCCCGCTAAAGGACGATTTGCTGTTTTTCATCCTGTCCACGCGGATGATGCCACCTATCACGGTCGCGATCCCGATCTTCTTGATGTTCCGAAATTTGGGGATGAACGACACACACCTTGGGATGATCCTGCTTTATACGGCGGTGAACCTGTCGCTGTCGGTCTGGTTACTGAAAGGGTTCATCGACGAGATCCCGATTGAATACGAAGAAGCGGCCTTGATTGATGGTTACACGCGGTTTCAGGCGTTTTACAAAGTGGTCCTGCCGCAAGCGGCCACAGGCATCGCATCAACAGCCATTTTCTGCCTGATCTTTGCGTGGAATGAGTATGCCTTCGCGGTTCTGCTGACATCCGGCACTGCACGAACTGCACCACCTTTCATTCCGACAATCATCGGCACCAGCGGCAAGGATTGGCCTGCGGTGGCGGCGGGCGCGACGATTTTCCTCGTGCCGGTCATGGTCTTCACCATCCTGTTGCGTAAGCACCTCTTGCGCGGGATCACATTCGGAGCGGTTCGCAAATGATGAACTTCGTAAACGGCTTACTGCGATTGCGCCGTGGTCCTTGGGAAATGCTGGCGACCATTCTGATCGCGCTAGGGGTCATCATGCTGATGCAACCTTTCGCAATCGGACTTTACACCTTTTCCTTCATTGTCACCCTTGTCGGCACGGTGATGTTCATCATCGTCAGTCACTTTCCGGAGTAACCCATGGCACAAATTAGAATTGAAAACGTGCGAAAGGATTTCGGGTCGTTCAACGCGGTGAAATCTTCGACGTTCACGATTGAAGATGGAGAATTTTTCATGCTGCTCGGACCGTCTGGTTGCGGCAAGACCACAACGCTGCGGATGATGGCGGGTTTGGAATTACCAACATCGGGCGAAGTATATATCGACGGAGAAGAGGTTGGCATGAAGCCTGCGTCCCAGCGCGACATCGCGTTCGTGTTCCAAATGTTCGCGCTTTATCCGCATATGAATGTGGGCAAAAACATCAGCTATCCATTGCGATCCCAAGGGATGCCCGCCGCGCAGGTGAAACAGAAGGTCAGCGAGATTGCCGAGATCCTCGGCATCTCGACATTTTGAACAAGCCTGTCGGTGGTTTGTCTGGCGGGGATCGGCAGCGCGTTGCCCTAGGTCGGGCGATCGTAGGTGACCCCAAGGCGTTCTTTATGGACGAACCACTTGGCGCGTTGGACGCTGAATTTCGTGAACATATGTCCGAAGAACTACGCGCCTTACATGATCGCATGAACGCCACGACAGTCTACGTGACTCACGATCAACTTGAAGCCATGCAGATGGGCGACAAAATCGTGGTGATGAACCACGGGTCGGTCGAACAATTTGGAGTGCCCCAAGATATCTATGATTGGCCCGCGACAAAATTCGTGGCGCAGTTTATCGGCTCTCCTCCAATGAATTTCCTCGATTTTCGCGGGATGATAGGCAAGGGCGGTGGCGAGGTGCGCCTGAATGAAACCCCGATGAGCGTGCCGAAAAGCATTGATGAGGCCAATGGCGAGTTGTCGTTCGGTGTACGTCCTGAGCATGTGAAGCTGGACGATACGGCCCCGTATCGAGGGCGAGTTAAAGCGACAGAATACCTTGGTACTACGCAGATCGTAACGCTAGAAACGGCCAATGGTGACCTAAATGCGCGCGTGGCAAGTTCTGACAAAGTCCCTGTCGGGGAGCAGACGGGGCTTACGTTTGACACGCGCACGATTACACTTTTTGACGCTAAGACAGGTGCGGCACTTCGCTCGCAAGCCAATGAAGGATTGCTGATCCATGGCTGAAGTGACGCTAACGAACATCTCGAAGTCGTACGGCCCACAGGTCGCGTTAGATGAAGTAAGCATGACCATTCCAGACGGTGCGTTTGTAGTTTTGCTTGGACCGACAGGTGCTGGCAAGACGACGACGCTGCGAATGGTGTCGGGCTTGGACAAGCCTGATATAGGCGCTGTCAAGATCGGGGGCAGTGATGTTGCGTCTTTCATACCGGCCCAGCGGGATGTGGCGATGGTGTTCCAGCAATACTCGCTCTATCCGCATTTGACTGTTCGCCAAAATCTCGAATTCCCGTTGAAATCCCCAATCCTGCAAACACCGCGGGCTGAGATTGACCGCAAGGTTGGTGCCGTGGCCGAGGTTTTGCAGATCAACCACAAGCTGGACAACAAAGCGACGGCGCTGTCGGGCGGCGAGATGCAGCGTGTTTCAATCGGGCGGGCTTTGGTGCGTGAACCGTCCGTTTATTTGATGGACGAACCGCTGAGCTCGCTGGATGCGAAGCTGCGGTCCGATTTGCGTATTGAACTAAAAAGCATTCAGGCGGATTCAGGGGCAACCATGCTGTACGTAACCCATGATCAGACCGAGGCAATGACGATGGCAACCCATGTCGGCGTTCTTGACAATGGCAAGCTGGTTCAGTTCGGAAACCCGCGTGATATCTACGAAAATCCAGTAAGCACTTATGCAGCCAGTCGTTTGGGGCAACCGCGTATCAATGTTTTGCCGTCGGATGTGTTCGGGGGCGCGCCCAAAAATGCGACCCATATCGGGTTGCGCCCGAACAGATCATGCAAGGCGAGGGCGAAGATAGCTTCGTGCAACGCGTTGAACATCTGGGCGATCAGACCCGATTGCACCTGTCGTTCAAGTCACACGACCTGATAACGGTGACGGAGGCGCATACGACCCTAAAAGAGGGCGATATCATCCAGATCCGCCCTGAAAAAGCGTTCTATTTTGACGCTTCTGGCGCACGTCTTTCGTAGGAGAAAACCCATGAAACAGTTTATCAATGCCAAGCAGGACATGGTGACCGAAGCGATTGATGGTACAATTGCCGCATCGGGTGGATCACTGACATGTCTGGACGGCTATCCACATATCCGCGTAGCCATGCGTGCGGATTGGGACAAATCATAGGTCGCGTTGGTGTCGGGCGGCGGGTCTGGTCATGAACCTGCACATGCAGGTTTCGTGGGCGAAGGCATGTTGACGGCTGCCGTTTGTGGCGATGTGTTTGCATCCCCATCCGTGGACGCCGTCTTGGCCGCGATCTTGGCAGTGACAGGGCCTGCGGGCTGTCTGCTTATCGTCAAAAATTACACCGGTGACCGGTTGAATTTCGGTTTGGCCGCGGAACGGGCGCGGGCGTTTGGTCATAAGGTCAGCGTGGTCATCGTGGATGATGACGTGGCACTGCCTGATCTGCCACAGTCACGCGGGCTTGCGGGCACGCTGTTTGTGCACAAGATCGTAGGTGCGATGGCCGCGAGCGGCGCGAACCTTGACGCTTGCACAATTGCGGCCAAGCGGGTGATTTCATCTACACGCAGCATCGGGCTGTCATTGGATACCTGTTCTGTTCCTGGATCTCTGAAAGAGGACCGCATTCCGCCGGGCATGGCCGAACTGGGCCTTGGTATTCATGGCGAAGCGGGCGTTGAACAGGTCGCATCGGCAGGCGCACTCGATGCCATTGCCAAGGTGACAGAAAAACTGAGCGCGGACATGCCAAGGACGCCGCATGTGGTGTTGATCAACAACCTTGGCGGGGCGTCCTGTTTGGAAATGGCCATTTTGACGGACGGCCTTTTATCGTCAGATTTCGGCCAACATATCCGCTTGGTCGTGGGGCCAAGCGCGATGATGACTGCCCTTGATATGCACGGGTTTTCGATTTCGGTTTGCGAACTGGCGGACGGGGATGAAAAGTTCTTGAGAGAAGCAGCCAATGTGCTTGCTTGGCCGGGTTGCCGCGCGGTCACCAAGCCTTTGGTACTCCCGCTTCCCGATGGTTTGACACCAATTCGAGCGCCTGCATCGGCACATGCACCAACCAAGGCATTTCTGACGAACTGCTGTGATGTGCTGATTGCGGCCGAGGGTGACTTGAATCTGCTAGATGCGAAATCTGGGGATGGTGACACTGGGTCCACATTGGCGGGCGCGTCTCGTGCTTTGATTGAGGCCATGGATACGCTGCCTTTGGCGGATCATACACAACTCTACCGTTCCATCGGGCTGGAACTCAGCCAGGCCATGGGTGGTTCGTCAGGTGTCCTGCTTGCCATTTTCTTCGCGGCAGCGGGGGATGCATCATCATCTGGCCAGACGATGCGCGATGCTTTGATTGCCGGGCTTGACCGGATGCGTCAAATCGGTGGCGCTAATCCAGGTGATCGGACCATGGTTGACGCATTGTTACCTGCTTTGGGGTCTTTGAATGATGGTTTGCCTGCGGCTGCGAAGGCGGCGCGCAAGGGGGCCGATTACACGGCATCTTTGACGTCAGCAAAAGCGGGCCGCGCGAGCTATATCAATGCGGAGCAGCTAGACGGTCATATTGAGCCCGGTGCAGAAGCTGTGGCGCCTGTTTGAGCATCTGGCCAGCCGACACGTCGACCACAACACTAAGTGATTGCCTTGCCCGTCAAGGGTACGAGCCGGCCCTTGCTGACTTGGTCGAACGTAGCGCAAGCGCAAGTTGGTCGGTGTCGCAACTGGTCAGCGTCAGTGCACTGCAGGGCAATCAAGGGGCGACAGTTCAAGTAAACCCTCAAGGCAAAGTGCAAAAGCCGCTCGGTATTTTGGCGAACGAGGTTTTTGCACGCTTGTGTGGGCCCAACGAACAGCTTGCGGCATTGATTTCGGAAGAAGTGGAAGTGATCACGTGGCTTAGGCCTGCGTCCAAGGACGTATTCGTGCTGGCCTATGATCCGCTATCGAATCGTCGAACTTGGATGTTTGTTTGCAACGGAAAGACGCGGTCACTGGCCTTGTGCGCATACCGAGGTTTGCGCTTCCGTCGACGCTCAGCCAGTTTACGTCCCAGCTCCTGAAACAGGCCGTCCTTCGAATAGGCGTACTGATAGATCGTCTCGTGAAAAATCCGATAAGGTGTTCGCGTCGCGATCTTTAAACTCCCGGCGGTTTGCTCTGGTGACCGGCCGCTCTTCAGCTTGGCGATGACTTCCTCTCGCAAGTCCACATTTTGCACCAGCTTGCGGCGTTTGAAGTGAAGCCAATCCGCCAGCGTCTGCGCCATCACATGCCAGTTGCCATCGGCCTGTGTAACTTCCGTATCATGCCACCAGTTATGTTTAATCTCACGATGAATTGTCGGCCGGTCGCGGCCAAGCGTTTCCGCGACCTATGTCTTCCTGGCTTTTGCCTGAAGCCTCGTCGCTAAGACTCTGTCCAAGGGCTAGCCAGCCGTTAAACCGCCGGCCAGACTGGTCAGAAGTCGAGCACGAGAGGTGTTTCTCCACGACTATGCGAAAAGTGAGATCAAGTATTGCTGCCGTGCATCCGCGCGCGTGGGCGACACTCAAGGCGAACAGGACCAGACTTTAATCTGGCACCCGCCCCCATTTTGATAGCAATAGCCAATCGCGTTATCCTCGGCCAGACCGCGTGAATTGCCCCAGCCAAAGCCCCAGTTGCCCTGATTGCCCTCAGCCATCGCACCACAAGTGTTGTAGAACGTCTTAACGTTATTGCAGTCCCATTCACATTCGCTCTGCAACGCGTTGACGGCGTCCTGCTCAGAATACTGGCCCCAGGAAAACCCCCACGCGCCGTTTGGACCGATCCCTACCGCGCCCCAGCAATATTCGTAACCGCACTGACCGGCCATCGCCATGCTCGGCATCGCCAATGCCATCATTGCCAACTTGAGTGTTCTTAAATTCATTTGCGTGTGTCCCCTAGTTTCAATACCAGTATGGGGCAAATTCGAAAAATTCCAAAGCACACATAAAAAAGACCCCACAGCCAACGGTCGCAGGGTCTTGTTGTCTTGCTGAAGGGCCGCTTATTCGGCGGGAACCGCTTGCTCTTCTATGGTCAGCGGCGCTGGCAGATGGGCCAGCATTTCCTTGGGGCAAACCTGAACAAAATTGTCTTTTTCAACGTCCCAGTGCTGCAGAATATCCGCGGCCTTGCGGCTGCCGGTTTCTGTGGCATGACGCTCGATCAGACCTTTCAGCTGGTTTTCCCAATGATCCACAGACACCGGACACGTCACAAGCGTTTCTGTGTTCATGACATTGTCAGCCTGCGCGTCCGGGTCATAGAGATAGGCCATGCCGCCCGTCATACCGGCACCAAAGTTAGCACCAATCTCACCCAGAATAACCGCCACACCGCCGGTCATGTATTCGCATCCGTTTGATCCACAGCCTTCGATCACCACCTTGGCGCCCGAGTTACGTACCGCGAACCGTTCGCCAGCGCGGCCTGCCGCAAACAGATGGCCATCGGTGGCGCCGTACAGGACGGTGTTGCCGATAATCGTGTTCTCAGACGCCGTAAGCGGGCTCGCCATGGGCGGACGCACCACAATCATACCGCCGGACAGACCTTTGCCGACATAGTCGTTGGCATCGCCCGAGATTTCGATTTTCAGACCCGGCGCAGCAAACGCCCCCAACGACTGTCCGGCAGACCCGGTCAGCTTGACCGTCAGGTGGTCTTCCTGCAGCGCGTTACGCATGCCGAAATTGCGCACGATATGCGAAGAGGTACGTGTGCCCACCGTCCGATGCGTGTTTTGCACGGCATAAGACAGCTGCATTTTTTCACCGTCTTCAAGGAAGCGATGCGCATCGCGCACGATTTCCGCGTCCAGCGTATCAGGCACGGCATTGCGGTCTTTGTTGCGGTTATAGGTAATGTCCGCAGCGCCATCGACCGTGATCAACAGTGGGTTCAGGTCCAGATCATCCAGATGCGCCGACCCGCGGCTCACCTGAGCCAACAGATCCGCCCGGCCAATCACGTCGTCCAGCGACCGTGCCCCGATCGAGGCCAGAATCTCGCGCACTTCCTGCGCGTAGAAGGTGATCAGGTTCACAACCTTGTCCGCCGATCCGGTGTATTTGGCGCGCAGATCTTCATCCTGCGTACACACACCAACCGGACAGGTGTTGGACTGGCACTGACGCACCATGATACAGCCCATCGCGATCAGCGCGGCCGTACCGATACCGTATTCCTCGGCACCCAGCATCGCCGCCATGACAATGTCACGTCCGGTGCGCAAACCACCATCGGTGCGCAGCGTTACACGTTCCCGCAGGTTGTTCATCGCCAGAACCTGATGCGCTTCGGTCAGACCCATTTCCCATGGCAGACCCGCGTATTTGATCGAGGTTGCAGGAGAGGCACCTGTGCCGCCATTGTGGCCGGAAATCAGGATAATATCAGCCTTGGCCTTGGCGACCCCGGCGGCAATTGTCCCAACACCTGAAGACGCCACCAGCTTGACCGTCACTTTACAGCGCGGGTTGATCTGTTTCAGATCGTAAATCAGCTGGGCAAGGTCTTCGATGGAATAGATGTCGTGGTGCGGTGGCGGTGAAATCAGCGTCACGCCTTTGGTCGAATGACGCAAACGCGCGATCAGGTCGGTCACTTTCATGCCCGGCAATTGCCCGCCTTCACCCGGTTTCGCACCCTGCGCCACCTTGATTTCCAGCTCTTCACACTGGTTCAGGTATTCAGCAGTTACGCCAAACCGGCCTGATGCGACCTGCTTGATTTTGGCCGATGGGTTGTCCCCATTTGGTTCCGGCACGAAATGCGCCGGATCTTCGCCGCCTTCGCCGGAATCCGACTTGGCACCAATCCGGTTCATCGCCACGTTCAGTGTTTTATGCGCCTCGGGCGACAACGCCCCCAGCGACATGCCCGGCGTCACAAAGCGTTTGCGGATCGCCGTGATCGATTCAACCTCTTCCAACTGGATCGCTTCGCCCAGTGGTTTGAAATCCAGCAAATCGCGCAGGTGAATCGGAGGATTGGACTGCATAGACTTCGAATATTGCTTCCACATCTGGTACGATGCTTTGTTACAGGCGGCCTGCAACATGTGCATCGTCTGCGCGCCCCACGCATGGGTTTCGCCCGATTTACGCGACTTATAGAACCCACCAATCGGCAACACGTCCTGACCACTCAGCCAGCCTTTGGCGTGAACCTTTTCGACTTTGCGCTGAATGCCGCTGACACCAATGCCGGAAATGCGGCTTGTCATGCCGGGGAAATACTCCGCGCACATGGCGCGGCTCAGACCAACCGCCTCAAAGTTCAGACCGCCGCGATAGGATGAGATCACCGAAATACCCATTTTGGCCATGATCTTGAGAAGACCCTGATCAATGGCTTCGCGATACCGCGAAACGTTTTCGGTCAGCGTGCCGTCAGCCAGCCCCCGGTCAATCCGGTCGGCCAGCGTGTCTTCGGCCAGATAGGCGTTCACAACCGTGGCGCCTGCCCCGATCAACACGGCAAAGTAATGCGGGTCAATACATTCAGCAGACCGCACGTTCAGCGAGCTGAACGTCCGCAGACCATTGCGGGTCAGATGGCTGTGCACAGCGCTGGTCGCGAGGATCATCGGCATCGCAATTCTGCCGTCGCTCTGCGCCTCGTCGCTCAGCACGATATGACCTGCACCGCTGCGCACCGCGTCTTCGGCTTCAGTGCGAATGCGTTCCAGACCGATCCGCAACGCGCCATCACCAGCACCAGCATCAAAAGTACAATCGATCCGCACAACAGTATTTTCAAAGGCATTCAGCAGGTGGTCAAACTGAGCATTGCCCACAAACGGGCTGTCCAGCATCACGATTTCCGTCTGGCTGCCATCCTCGTCCAGCACGTTCTTGAGGTTCCCAAACCGGGTCTTCAGGCTCATCACGCGGAATTCACGCAGCGAGTCGATGGGCGGGTTTGTCACCTGACTAAAGTTCTGACGGAAAAAGTGGCTGAGCGGGCGATACTTGCGCGACAGCACCGCGCTGGGCGTGTCGTCCCCCATCGAAGCCAGCGCTTCTTTGGCATCTTCGGCCATCGGCGCCAGAATTTGCTCAATTTCCTCCATGCTGAAGCCCGCAGCAATCTGACGTTTGCGCAGCTCTTCACCACCAAAGGTCGGCTTTTCTTCGACCTGACCTAATTCAGTCGCCAGATTGCGGATCTTGCCAACCCAGCTCCCATAGGGGCGTGCATTGGCCAGTTTATTCTTCATCTCGGTGTCGTGGTACAGTTTGCCTTCGGCCATATCGACGGCCAGCATCTGTCCCGGACCCAAGGCGCCCTTTTCGATGACGTCGAATTCGTCAATCGGCACCATTCCGGCCTCGGAACCCGCAATTAACAGCCCGTCGCCCGTCACAACATAGCGCATCGGGCGCAGTCCGCTGCGGTCCAGTCCGGCGCAAACCCAACGCCCATCGGTCATCGCCAGAGCGGCCGGGCCGTCCCACGGTTCCATGACCGAGTTGCAATAGGAATACATATCGCGCCACGCCTGCGGCAATTCCACCGCCTGCTTGGACCAGCTTTCCGGCACCAGCATGGTTTTCGCCATCGGCGCTGAGCGGCCCGCGCGCACCATCATTTCGAACACAGCATCCAACGCCGCAGAATCCGAACTTCCGCCCGGCACAATCGGTTTGATGTCGTCGGCCATGTCACCAAACGTGGCCGAAGCCAGGCGGATCTCGTGGCTTTTCATCCAGTTCAGGTTGCCCTTCAACGTGTTGATCTCGCCGTTATGGGCCAACATGCGGAATGGCTGCGCCAACCACCATTGCGGGAACGTATTGGTCGAATAGCGCTGGTGATAGATCGCAAACGCCGATTCAAACCGCTCGTCCTGAAGGTCGGGGTAGAAAACAGCGACCTGTTCGGCCAGCATCATGCCCTTATAAATGATTGACCGGCACGACAACGACGCCACATAGAGCCCGTTGATATTGCCTGCGGCAGCCGCTTTTTCGATCCGGCGACGGATCACATACAGCTCGCGCTCAAACGTTTCCTCGTCGACACCCTTGGAGTTCGAGATCAAAATCTGTTCGATCTCAGGACGCGTCGCATTGGCCTTTTCACCCAAACAAGTGATGTCGACCGGCACGTGGCGCCAGCCATAGATGCCATAGCCCATTTTCAGAACTTCGGACTCAACGATGGTCCGGCAGGCTTCCTGTGCGCCATGATCGGTACGCGGCAGAAACACCTGACCCACAGCCATCAGCTGATCCATATGGGGTTCATGGCCGGTCCGGCGGATCTGATCATAAAAGAAATGCACCGGAATTTGCACGTGGATACCCGCGCCATCGCCGGTTTTGCCATCCGCATCCACAGCACCCCGGTGCCAGATCGCTTTAAGCGCAGTGATCCCGGCCTCAACAACCTTGCGGCTGGGCTTACCATCGACCGACACAACCAGACCAACCCCACATGAGGAATGCTCTTCCTCTTGCGTATAAAGCCCGTTCTCGGCCATCCATGTCCGCTTGGCTTCTTCCTCGCGAACCCAGTTTTCATCATATTTGGTCATTGGGGCTCTCCTTCTTCCGAGGGCGCGAACTACGCGATCGTCTCGGCCCTGGTCAATTGAATTCTTGTTTCCGGGAACGCGTGTACACAGGTCTTCTGATCCACAAAAAATTCGCGTTCCAAAGTCAAATCGTCGGTGTCGTCAAACAGACCCGCCGAAAGGTTAATCCGATCCGTACCCAGCGCCTTGTACCAAAGCGCGGTGCCGCAACGATTGCAGAACCCGCGCTCGGCCCAGTCCGAGCTTTGGATGGTAGAGACGGCAGACATGTCCGCGACGCTCAGGTCAGCTTGCTTGAGCGGCACACCCAGAAACCGGCTTCCGGTCCAGCGGCGGCACATGTCGCAATAGCAGGAGTTGAACTTTGCCGGTGTGTCTTTCACGGCGAATGTCACCGCGCCACACATGCATTGTCCTGTTTTCGGGCCACTCATCTCGTCACCCCTCACAACCGAAATTTGAGGTCACGCTCAGAAAGCCGTCTTCACCGGGCATTGCGATCTGGCGCGGTGTCCATTCCAGACGGCTGGCATTTCCGAATTGTTCAACATCGGCTGACCCTTCGATAAACAGACGGCCGTCCGGCGTGGCATAGGTGACAAAATCGTATTGCGCGGTCACACCATTCTTTCGAACGGTCATATTGCGCGTCACGGACCCCACGCGCAGCGTGTGGCCATTCAGCTCAACTTCCGCGTCGCTCATGCGCATTTGCGAAACAACGTCCAGCTTGTTGTCCTTCAGAACGCCGGTCGCAAACCCGTACTCGCGTGCGCCCAGACTTTCGCCGGTTTCAAGCGCTTGGGTCAGCGATGCCTCTGGTGCGGTTCCCGGGCTGGCCAGCACGGAATTTGTGTTGCCGTCCGCCACATATTTCAAAAGATCCCAGTCCGGGCCGAACACATGCGTGTCGGTCAGCCTTGTCTTGTAAAATGAATATACCTCGGTGCGGTCTCCGCATCTGACATAGTTGGACACGATACAGCTGTCGCGATGAACAGTGGCATAAGCTTCGCAACCTTCGCCCACGGCCATCGTCTGGGCCGCAAGCGACGATCCGGTCAGAATCGCAATCCCGAAACTTAGGGCAGTTACCTTGCGCATAGCCTGGTCCTTTCCACTATTGATCAGTCAGCTTTGTTGTCGTTTCTGCGCCGCCTGTCCTGACGGCGCACCGACACAATACCGACGCGATACCGACGCTGTGCCGATCCCTATTCTGCGGCCACGGCAGTTGCGGCGCCGAACGAGTTCAGGATCGCATCGGCGCAGTCACGCCCATCCTTGATCGCCCAGACAACCAGACTTGCGCCACGTACGATGTCACCCACCGCATAGACGCCATCCAGCTCGGTTGCGCCGGTTGTGAACTGTGCCTTGACGGTGCCCCAACGGGTCACTTCCAGCGCCGGTTCATCCCAAAGTGTGGGCAGGTCTTCGGGCTCGAAACCCAATGCCTTGATCACCAGATCCGCATCTTCAACGTAATCGGCACCTTCGATCACCTCAGGGCTTTGACGGCCCGAAGCGTCGGGCTGTCCCAGACGCATCTTCTGCACCATCACACCTTTGACCGGATCACCGGCAAAGCCTTTGGGCGCTGACAGCCAGACAAATTCCACGCCTTCTTCTTCGGCGTTCTGCGTTTCGCGCTGCGATCCCGGCATATTGGCCCGGTCACGGCGATACAGACATTTGACGCTTTCTGCGCCCTGACGGATCGCTGTGCGCACACAGTCCATTGCAGTGTCACCGCCACCGATCACAACAACCTTTTTGCCTTCGGCGTTCAGTTCGCCGCTTTCAAACTCGGCCACAGTGTCGCCAAAGCTCAATCGGTTCGACGCAGTCAGATAATCAATCGCCTTAACAATACCCCCGGCACCAGCGCCAGGGCCTTGTAAATCACGGCTTTTGTAAACACCCGTGGCAATAACCACGGCGTCATGCGCGTCGCGAATTTCGGCAAAGCTGATGTCTTTGCCCACTTCGCAATTCTGCTTAAAGGTCACGCCGCCCTGTGCCAGCTGATCATTGCGGCGCATGACGATGTCTTTTTCCAGCTTAAATCCGGGGATACCATAGGTCAGCAATCCACCGGCACGGTCATGGCTATCATATACAGTGACCTGCACGCCCGCACGACGCAGACGATCCGCAGCGGCCAATCCGCCGGGGCCAGCACCAATGATGCCAACGCTTTCTGTGCGTTCCTGAGTCGGAGACGGCGGCTTGACCCAGCCATTGTCCCACGCGGTATCTGTGATGTATTTTTCAACAGCACCAATGGTCACTGTTTCGTGGCCAGATTGCTCAATCACGCAATTGCCTTCGCACAAACGGTCCTGCGGGCAGATGCGGCCACAGATTTCCGGGAATGTGTTGGTGGCCTGGCTGATGCTATACGCTTCTTCCAAACGACCCGTCGCGGTCATGTTCAGCCAATCGGGAATGTTGTTGTGCAATGGACAATGCGATTGGCAATACGGCACACCGCATTGCGAACAGCGGCTCGCCTGTTCTTCGGCCTTGGCCTTTGCGAACTCAGCGTATATCTCATCGAAATCCTGTTTCCGTACAGTCGCGTCACGCTTATCAGGCATGTCACGTTCCACAGATACAAATTTGAGCATAGGTTGCTTAGCCACGGCAGCTTTCTCCCGATCCACTTCAGTGCAGCGTGTTTAAGCAAAAACGAAACAAGATAAAAGTCAAAAGTACTGACCTAAATTCACTATTTTTGCCCACGGGCGCGCGGGATTTCGCTGCAATGCGGTATTTTTCCGGCCGAACCGGACCTAAAAAACAACTTTCCTTTTATTTTCTGTAACTTATACCTTTACCTCATCACCGCCACCCGCGAGGCCCAATGTCGCTGTTTCACATTATACTGGTGGCTCTTATTCAGGGCGTCACCGAATTTCTGCCGGTCAGCTCCTCAGGCCACCTGATTCTGCTGCCGAATCTCACCGGGCTACAAGATCAGGGACAGGCTATTGACGTGGCTGTGCACATGGGCACCCTTGGGGCTGTGGTGCTGTTCTTCTGGTCAGATGTGCGCGCCGCCATTCTGGGATTGCCACGCCTGATGACCGGGCGCAGGGACACACCGGGATCACAGCTGGCGTTTCTTCTGATTGTCGCAACGATACCGGTCATCCTTGCGGGCCTTGTTCTCAAACTCACAGGTCTGGACGACGCGATGCGATCGGTTGCGGTCATCGGTTGGGCGATGCTGGTGTTCGGTATTGTGCTCTGGTGGGCCGACCAATACGGCGGCAGCACAAAAACCAAAAGCGACTGGACCTTGCGTGACGCGCTGATCATGGGCGTTTGGCAGGCGGTGGCGCTGATCCCCGGAACATCGCGATCCGGGATCACCATCACCGGTGCCCGAAATCTGGGATACACCCGTCATGACGCAGCCAAACTGTCTATGCTGATGTCTATCCCCACGATCATCGCCAGCGGTGTACTGCTTGGCATCGAAGTTGCCGGACAAGCTAACGTTGAGGTCGCACGAGACGGTGCCATCGCCGCCGCGATCTCCTTTGTCGCCGCCCTCTTCGCGCTCAGCTTTATGATGCGCCTTTTGCAGGCGGTCAGCTTTACGCCATATGTGATTTACCGAGTGTTTCTGGGGCTGATTCTGCTTGGTTTCGCATACAGTTAGGGCGGATCAATCGACCCGCCCTTAAATCCGTATCAATTTCCAACAAGCGTATCAGACGCTGAGATTCTTAGCTGAATTCTTGATCGCGTCGTATTGCCCTGTCGGGCGATACCGCCAAAGGTACTCGCTGAGGATCGATTCTGGCGCGGTGGGTTGGATGCCCAGCTCGGCAAACCCCTGCGCGCCCTCAGACACGATGTTATCATTGTGCAACAGCTTCACCTGATCGCGGGTCAGAATTTTGTTGTCCACCAGACCGAACAGAACCTTGCTGGCCATGTCGAAACCCCAGCCCATCATGCGGCCAACGCCAAAGGGCAGGTTCACGACAATCTTGGTTCTCAGAATTTCCTTGAGGATAACATCGACCCATCCCCGCAAGGATTTCACCTCGGGTCCGCCAAGCTCAAAAAGCCCTTCTGCTTTGCCTGTGACACCCATGACCGCTGCTTGCGCGACGTCGTCCACGAAAACCGGCTGGAACATTGTATCGCCACCAATCAGCGGCAAAAACGGCCCCATGCGTGCCATTGACGCGAAACGATTAAAGAACTGATCATCCTGACCAAACACAACCGAGGGACGCAGGATCATGGCACCGGGCATATGGGCCAGAACGCCAGCCTCGCCTGCTGCTTTGCTCTGTGCATAGTCGCTGTCGGATGCGGTATCGGTTCCGATCGCAGAGATATGCACCATGCGTGCGACGTCATTGGCGGCGGCAATCCGGGCGATACGTTCGGCGCCGTCTGCCTGCACGGCGTCAAACGTGTTCTTACCGCTGTTATCTAGAATTCCAACACAGTTCACCACGGCGTCCGCGCCGTTCATCACAGCCGCAACCGACGCGTCATCGCGAATGTTGCAAAACACCGGCTCAACCTGACCAACAGTGCCGTAAGGTTTTACAAACATTGCCTCGTTCGGACGGCGCACCGCAACGCGCACGCGCCAGCCCTCTTTGGCCATGCGTTGTGCAATGTGGCGTCCAACAAAACCAGAACCGCCGTAGATGGTGACAAGTTTCGACATTTTGGGCCTCCGCACAATTAAATGTTAGTTCGGAATAACGCTGACACGCCTTGGGAACAAGCCGCAAACACATACCCGCGACAAGAATCCTCAGGCTGTCGCGTCGGCGGTAGCAAAAAGTTTTTATCTTAAATGGCAAGCGCGTCACGATTTTCTCAATATTCAGAAAAACATCGTTGACACCACACCCCCTCGGGTCTAAATGCCAGCTTCACCAACCCGTGCCCAGATGGCGGAATTGGTAGACGCGCTAGCTTCAGGTGCTAGTGTCCGTATGGACGTGGAGGTTCGAGTCCTCTTCTGGGCACCATAACAAGGTCGTATTGCCCTTATTATTAAAGCTCTGAGAAGCAGGGTCTGGTCTCAACCCCACATTTACCCCCACATTTGCTGCGTATCACCGCTATTTGTTGGGTGCAACCGGGCGGTTCTTGAAAAATGCACCGGAGATTTTTCCAGTGGGCATTGATAGAGATGACTGCCCGCCTTGAAGGGCAAGGGGGTGTCGGGCGTCATCGGGCGAGTTGGCCAGGCTTTGACTTATCCAGTGCCTGACCCGGTCAATCCGACTGTTAATATTATGGGTACACTCTCGGACAGCGCAGCTTTTCAGCCATGGCATCACGCCCAGCGCGTTCGCCCAGTTGATCTTGAAGGCTTAGATCCTCGAACACCGTGAAGGCCCCCCGGGGCAGGTGCCCGATGCCATCCCACTGCGCCATGGCGATACACCGTTCGTGGTGACACTGGGCAGGGGTCAGCTTGCCGTCGCTCAGCATATCTGCGGTCGCACGCAGGCTTTGCGTATCTCTGCGTGGTCATTGATCTGTTCTCGCGGCGTGTTGTCGTTGGGCAGTCCAGTCACGCCAAACATCAGAACTGGCAGTTCAGGCATTGCTGATGGCAATCTGGCGGCGAAAGTCCAGGCCAAGCCTGCTGATCCATTCAGATCAAGGCGCAAAATTCACCAGCCGTGAATGGGTCGCTTTCCTGTGCGAACACAATCTGGAACACTTGATGAGCCGCAGGGGCAATCGCCCCTCCTCTCGGCAGATTTGCTTTGCAAATCGCCTGCCGGGCAAAGGACAACGCAGTCGCCGAGAGCTTCTTTCAGCTCTTGAAGCGGGAGAAGTTCAGGCGGTGAAAATACCGCACCCGCGAGGAAGCGCGACGTGCAGTCTTCGAATACATCGAGCTGTTCTACAAACCAAAACGCAACCACACGAACAACGGCATGCTGTCGCCCCCTCTCACACATGATTTGCATGTGTTGCCGGCAATGGTTGACTTCGAAGAAAGACGGCTCAAACTGAAAAAATCAGGCGTCTACGAAACTGAGGACAGCTCAGAACGAGGAAAACTTCGGGCGGCAGGTCATAAGAGACCAAATGACACCAAACTGAATGACGGCAGGTGCGTTCGGTACCAAGTCAAGCGCAAAACGACAGGCTTTCAATGTTGCGAAAATCATACACAGATAGCAGCGTATCCCGATTGACAGGTGATACAAAAGCTACATCTATCGTCTTTCCTTTAAGTTGAATTCCGAATTTTATTTGAAACGCGCCGGACGTTCTTAAACTTCACCTGGCGAACTATCAAAACAGGAAATCATCCTCCGAGTAAGCCAACCCGGCCCCCACATCTGCAAACGCAACCCCATCAAGCAGTATCGAATTGGCCCCAGCCACGATCCGCGCCGTGCCCCCTGCGTCTTGCAGGTGGTTCGCGAGCAGATCAACGAACCCGGCGATCGCGACGACGCCGGCAAGGTTGATCTTCTCGCCATCCGCCGCCTCGAACCCAAAGATCGTGTCATTGCCAAAGCCGCTGGTAAAGACGAATCGATCAAGGCCCGCGCCGCCGGTCAATTGGTCCTGACCCACGCCGCCATTGAGCGTGTCGTTGCCATTACCGCCAAACAGCTGGTCGGCGTTCGCCCCGCCAAACAATTGGTCAAAACCCAGGCCGCCCCGCAGAACGTCGTTGCCCGCCTCTCCGCGGAACACGTCATTGCCCGCGCCACCGTTGACCGTATCGTTACCATTGCCGCCAAATACAGTGTCTTGACCCGGCGTGCCCCCCTGAGCGTTGTCGTTAAAGACATCAAAGCCGTTGCCCAGCCGAACCTCGTCACGCCCATTGCCGCCAAAGACGGTGTCATTACCGAGGCCACCCAGCAGCGTATCGGACCCGTCTCCACCAAAGAGCTGGTCGAAGCCAGCGCCCCCTAAGATTGAGTCATTGCCCGCTTCACCCCGGAACTCGTCAAAGCCAGCCCCACCGTTGATCGTGTCATCACCATTGCCGCCAAACACCGTGTCACGCCCGGCGTCACCGCCCTGGCCGTTGTCGGTAAACAGGTCAAAGCCATTGCCAAGTCGCGCTTCATCGCGCCCATTGCCACCAACAACCGTGTCATTACCGAGACCACCCAGCAGCGTATCGGACCCGTCTCCGCCAAAGAGCTGGTCGAAGCCAGCGCCCCCCAAGATTGAGTCATTGCCCGCTTCACCCCGGAACTCGTCAAAGCCAGCCCCTCCGTTGATCGTGTCATCACCATTGCCGCCAAACACCGTGTCACGCCCGGCGTCACCGCCCTGGCCGTTGTCGGTAAACAGGTCAAATCCATTGCCAAGCCGAACCTCGTCACGCCCATTGCCACCAACAACGGTGTCATTACCGAGACCACCCAGCAGTGTATCGGACCCGTCTCCGCCAAAGAGCTGGTCGAAGCCAACCCCGCCTTCGACATAGTCGTCGCCTGCCTGCGCAGCATAGCTATCGTCGCCACCCAGCAGGTCGATCGTGTCGTTACCAGATGTTCCCAAAAGATCATCCGCGCCTTCGGTTGGAACAGGGCGCGGGATAGGATCGCTCGAAACTGAGACAAACTCGACCGCAGCACCGGCCCCGTCCGTGTAGGTGATCACGACCCCGACGCGGGCCTCGACGTCATCAGTCCCCACCACGTAAGTCTGCCCGGTCGCATTAGGAATATCGGCACCATCGCGTTGCCATTGGAACGAGAAAGGACCGGCCCCGTCGGGCTCGACAATTGCAACCGTTGCTGTGAGCGTGGCCCCCAGCTCAGCTGTTCCGGTAATCTCGACGCTGCCAGTTGCAGGCTCGTCGCGGTTTTCAATCGTGATGGTCAGGTCAGTTTCGGCGTCTGGGTTTGTGCCGACCGAGGGGTCATCCACCTCAACCGTGACCGCGAGGCTGGCCTGTGTCTCAAAGTCAAGCGATGCTCCCGCGCGCAGAAACAGCGCCGCGCCGTCGATCTCAAACAAGGCCGCGTCTGCGCCCGAAAGGCTAACTGCATTGGTCCCCTTCGCGTCGTCGTTCACTGTAATATCGGCGACCTTGATTCGTTCAGAGGTGTCGACATCCTCGGCTATCGTCGTGGTCGCGCCTTCAAGCGAGACCGCACTGGGAGCCTGATTGGGGTTGGTCACCTCGTCGGCCAGTTCGGCATAGGTGAAGGTCCGGTCGTCGAACATGATCGTCTCGACATCTTGGTGGATCACGTCCGTGCCATCCGCAGTCGTGACCTCAATGCTGCCTCCAAAATCAACGCCAGTCATCGAGGTGCTGTCGGCCGCGATCTTGACAGTGTCGTCGCCATCGCCCCCGAAGATCACGTCGTCGTCTAGCCCCCCGATCAGCAGATCGTCTCCGGTTGAACCGTCTAGCGTATCGTCGCCCTCCCGGCCGTCCAAAGTGTCGTTGCCGTCATCGATCCAAAAAGACGAATCCGCCGTAGCTCCGGGTGTTTCGATGCGCGAAGGCGTTGAGCTTTGAGGTGGGTTGGTAACATCGTATCGCTCTTTGTCACCATATCCCCCCATCAGGACGTCATCACCTGCGAACCCAGTCAGGTAATCAGCCTCATAAGAACCGACCATAGTGTCATTTGCGTTGAAGATATTGGTTTGGTAGAAGTCCCAGGTTGCCGATTGCATTGTCTCGAGCGTCTGCTCAATACCCTGAATCCCAACCCGGTTTGTTCTGCCAGTGCTGCTTTCGGTATCTACCAAAACACGGTTTACTATGCCGGTCGCGGGATTCAAAAAGCCTTGCCCTTCAAAACGCGCGCGGTTTCCATCGGCATTGGTGAAATCGAACTGATTGCTCTGGTTAGAGCCTTGGCTGGCCGTGCCCGCCACAAGGAATTGACGACCCGCTCCAGCGTCTGACATGTCGATGGCTCGTCCGACAAAGTAGTCGCCCGCAAATACCTCAACCGGGTCTTCACGGATCGGCGTAATATCTGCCAGATTTACCAGCGCATCTGTGAACGCGATCCGTTCGATTGAGACAAGACGATGCGTCTCGCCGCCTGCCGAAACATCAACATGGTTGCGGCTTGAGAAATCAAACACAGCGTCTGCTTGCGCGATGTCCAGAATTAGCCGATCTTCGCCAGCCCCACCATTGAACGTGTCGCTGCCCCCACCACTGCGGAAAATGTTGTCGCCTGTCGTCCCGGTGATGAAATTGTCACCCGAATTTCCCGTGCCGCTCAGATCGCCCGCGCCGCTCAGAGTCAGCCGCTCGACGTGATCGGTCAGGGTATAATTGATTGTCGAGCGTACCTCGTCGAAACCGTTGTCGCTGCCGGTCTCGACCACCACATCGCCGGCATCGTCGACAGTGAAACGGTCGTTGCCTGCCCCGCCGACCATCGAGTCCGCGCCAGTGCCGCCGTCTATAAAGTCGTTGCCCGCGCCACCATCCAACGTGTCATTATCCGCGCCTGCCACCAGCCGATCGTGGCCATCGCCCCCCGACATGCTGTCGGTCCCTGCGCCGCCTTCAAGCGTGTCATTGCCGCCCAGGCCGGACAACGTGTCGTCTCCGCCTGTGCCGCTGATCAGGTTCGCCTGATCGTTGCCCGTGCCCGCGCTGCCAGTTGTACCGGACAGTTCAAGAACCTCGATATGGTCGCCCAGAGTATAGTCGCTGTCGGCCCGCACTGTGTCAGATCCACCGCCAGCGGCTTCCACCGCGATGTCGCCGGCCGCGTCCACGAGGAACAGATCATTGCCCGAGCCCCCCATCATGTGGTCGGCACCCGCGCCCCCATCCAACGTGTCGTTGCCAGCGCCCCCGTGGACGTGGTCGAAGTCTGCGCCACCCTGCACAAGGTCGTCATCCGCCCCACCTTCGAGTGAATCTTCCCCGTCGCCACCGATGAGTGTGTCGTCGCCATCACCGCCAAAGACCGTATCGTCGCCAAGGCCGCCATCGATCGAGTCATTGCCCTGCAACGCGTTAACCGAGTCGTTGCCCGCTAGCGCGTCGATCACGTCGGCCCCGGTTGTGCCGAGCAGGGTGTCGTCGCCCGGCGTAGTGATGTTGTTCAGCGTGATCTGCAGGGTGCGTGTGGTCGTGATGCCCCCGATGGTTGAACTGACAGAGATGACGACAGGCCCGTTCTGCGCATATGCCACGTCCTGCGTGGCCTCTTGGCGCGCGCCGGTGCCGGTCGTCTGGGCTTGTGGCCCGCGCCCGTCACCCCAGTCGATCGTAACCGAAGCGCCGAGGTCCGCTGTGTACGCGATGGTGGGTGTCGCGTCCTGCGTGATGTCGTCAGTGTTCGAGGAGCCAGTGTCGCTTGACGCCACCAGGTCCACCGGTGCTGTCACCGTATAGACACTGAAGCTTGCGGGATTTAATACATTGGTTGTGATCAGTTGCAGCACGCCATCCACCACGACCGGATGCACGTCGCGCACAACATTGAGGTTGTTGCCTGTGCTGCCGCCGTCGTTGACCGTGAGCCCCGCGACGTTAGCTACATTCGTGAGCGTGCCTGCCGCCGACATCTCGAAGACCGAGAAGCCATTATCACTAGCGCCCGTGGCAACGAGGTAGGTCTTGCCGTCCAGTACAAAGGTCTCGAAGGCTGTGACAGCGCCGATAAATAGGGTTGCGTTGTCTTGCAAGCCAGCGGTTTGCGTCAAGCTTCCGTCGACGGGATTGACGCGGAACACGGTCAGGGTGCCTTGGTTTTCGACGTTCAACTCACCCCATGATGCGTAGACAAGGTAGTCGGTTCCGCCGATCTCGACCGCTTTCAACTGGGAAGGACTCTGTGACGAGTCAGGTGTGAATTGATCAAAGCCCACAAACTCTGAAAAAGTCAGCGAACCATTAGCGCCTATCTCATGGATGACGATGCCGTTGCTTGAAGGCTGATCCCTATTATCAAAATCGAAGATGGTCGAGTAAACAAAACCGCGACCCGTCTGTGATGCATGCACGCCCACTGTGCTTTGGAATTGAATTCCGTTGCCTTGAGGCCCTTGTCCCCACTGCGCGTCCAACTCGGTGACGTTGATGCTGTCGCGCGCGAAAAGTCGACCGGTGGATGTGGCGCTAAAAACTGTCAAACCACGCTCAAAGTTGGCGCCATTTTCAGGCGGGTCAAACAGGCCGCTGGTCACGAAAAAATCGCCCACTTTCACAAGACTCATGCCGTTTCCACTGAAGCCTGCCACAAATTCTGGGCCGTCCAAAAAACGGTCGTTGATATTGACCATCGCACGTGCAACCATCGTGGTGGTCAACGGCTGACCGGTTGTCAATGTGTCGTGAAAGGCCAGTGTCAGGTTAGTCGCAACGATCCCTTCAACTGTCTTAACATAAAGAAACGTATCTCCTCCGAATTCGAGTGTTTGCATCGCAGATGCAAAGAAGGTGCGGAAGGCGCCGCCTTCAGGTGCGCGTGGAATGTCGCCCACATGCGTGGCTTGACCTGTCGCATCGAGCGTGAAGATCGACATTCCGCCATCGGTTTTTTCGGTCCCTGATGCAAAGAGGTACGTTTGTCCGCCAAGCACGGCGGTGGCGACGGTGCCCAGTCCGTCAAGTTGAAAGTCCGTTCCGTCAGAATCCTTGACGATGTCAGTATTTTCAAACTGCAGTCCGAGGTTCAGCGTAGGCGCGTAGACCGCGCGCGCCTCGGCGCTGAACGCTGTTGCCACACCTTGTGTCAGCGCAAAACTATCGGCGTCGCGCCCGCCCACCACTGCTGTCGTTCCAACAACGCGCGCGCCGGTGATCTCAGACAGGGCCGCTAGTAACTCCGCCCCATCCGGGCCCGAAGCGACTTCGCAACCTGTGATGGCAATGGTTCGCTCATGTCCGAGCGCCGCGCCTATGCGCGCCAACAGATCCGCGTGCTGCTCCAGTCCCTGCGCTTCGAGCACCAGATCACCCAAGCGCAGCTGCCCAGCCTTGGCATGTCCTACGATATCCAGACGATCGATCTTCCCTGGCGCAGTCTCAAGTTCTGAGGCGATCCGCTCAAGCGGATGGTCGCGCCCGCTCAGTGTCAGGTGTGCACTCTCGGGCGGAAGTGCCTTTGCCAGTGTAGATGTGTGTTCTACGTTTTCGTCAAAGACGACAAAGCGATTCGGAAAGGATGTATTGATCATGCAGATGCCCCTGTTGGCCCGCATGCAGACACCTTATCTTGCGCGCGTCAAAGCGCGCACCAAAAGCGTACAAACATACATGACCGGTACTAATTTCATGGTTTGCGAACACCATACCTAGCTCTTGGAGCATTCCCCACGCCCCACATACAGACCTGATGCCGCAGGTGCCGCTTGTTCTATTTCTCAACTGAGCAGAGCATATAAACTCGCACTATGTAAAGAAAATTCACCCCGAGCCTGTACAGTACATACTATTGAGCAGCTTACCCGAACTGCACTTGTCCCGCTTTAGTGCGGCGCCATGTGCGCGTTTAAGGCACTTTCCGTTCGAATGCGACCGGGCTTCTCGATCCCAAGGCTGAGTGGCGACGGCGCGGATTGTAGAAGCCGTTGATGTACTCGAAGATTGCGATCTCAGCCACCCGCCGTGTTTCCCACGACTGTCTGAAGTCATCACCCACCAGACAGAATTAGGTGTTTGAGCAACAGAGGATTTTTGGTTCATCGAAGCCATTATGGAGCGAAGATGAACAATAAATCCGGAACATCGAAGGATGCCGTTGACAAGTTGGTCAGGGGTGTCAAGCGAAAGACGCGCAAACAGTATTCAGCCGAGGAGAAGATCAGGATTGTCCTGGCCGGTCTCCGAGGCGAGGAGAGCATTGCCGCACTGTGCCGCCGTGAGTGTATTGCTGAGAGCCTATATTTTTCCTGGTCAAAGGAGTTCCTTGAAGCTGGGAAGAACCGGCTAGCGCGTGACACGGCGCGACAAGCGACATCCCCCGAAGTCAAGGAGCTGCGGTCGGAATCTGCCGTGCTGAAGGAGGTGGTTGCTGAGCTGACGCTTGAGAACCGTCTGCTCGAAAAAAGCATGATCGGGGATTGGGAGTTCGACGAATGAGATACTGGCCGAGGAATGGCTCGAAGGCAGCTTGATCCCGACGGGATCCAGCAAATCCATCATCTTGGAAACCCTTCAATCCCTCCGGGCGCGCACGGGGCTTCAACAGGTCGACCAGGATCTGATCGAGCTCATGGGTGCGCAAATTCGAAAGACGCTCAATGAAATCCATGAAGGAAAAGGAGATGCAGCCCTCTCGCAAGACGTGGATCTCGTCTGAGAGCAAAATCAAAAAGTCGTCGAGTATGTGAACCTCGCCTATCGTTGGAAGCAGTTCAAAGTAGCCAAGGTCGCGCTGGGCGACAAATTGGCTGCAATCCGCGAGGCGGACGATCTTCTGGCCTCTGCCGTATAGTTCTAAGATGGATTGGCCGGGGCTTGTTGCGCGGCCCCGGCGCATTCATTTGAAGATCAAACAGAAATGTTGCATCCTACAGAAGGTGAAGCCTAGCTTCACCATCAGAAAGGGACAGTTGCTACGTATGTGCTACTCACAAAAACTTCCACTGAAAAACAGCACAATATCAAATAGATACACTCAGTCACTCAGATCCGTCATAGGTGCAACCGAGAGGCGCGCTGCGCGGTGAACGTTGGAAAACTCTGAGTCAACTTGGCTTGTTGGTGCACCCATCTTCTCGGTTTTCCTTGGCTTGATCGGTTTTGTTCGCATTATTCGAGGCCGTGCCACTGTGAAAGGCAACAGGGCCGCCGTGTAGCACTTTCTGTGTCGCAAACTCCAGCAATTGAATATGCCTGATATTGTTTCTGACCACCTTGCCGACCCTGAGAGTCATTTTCAAACGTGATCTTCGGGCGCAATGGTCGGCGGGGCGGCGTTTAGTGCGTCGATGGCAAAGCCAGCGGCAGTTTTGTATTTCGCCATGAAAGTGGCGCGTTCCTGAGCGGGAATGACTGTGTTGATGTCGTCGAATTCACCGCCGCAGCGCTCATCCAACAGTTTTAGCAGCCCAAACGGCCCTGCCCCACGGTTTCGCAACACCAGATCGGATACCGGGCCACACAGCAGAGTATCATATTGTGTGAGCGCCGCCCCATTGACGCCATGGGCGACCATCTCGGCGCCCAGCACCCGTGCGTCGACAATGGCTTGGCTGGCGCCGTTTGACCCGGTGGGATACATCGCGTGCGCCGCGGCCCCCATCAGCGCAACCGCACCGTCGACCCATGTTGGAATTGGATCGCGGTCGATCATCGGGTTTTCATAGGCACTTTCCGCTTGTGCCAGCATTGCCGGAACATCAAGCCAATCATAGCGAAACACGTCAAAGTGATGGGCAAAATCCGTGACGTCGACCTGTCGGAACCACCCATCCTGTTGCCAGCCATCGGCGTTGTCCACAGTGACTTCGGCAATCCAGTTAACCAGTGCGTACCCGTCCGCATCAGGTTTAGAGATCGGATAAATCACCATACGGTTGCGATGTGTGCCCAGCCCGACAAAAGAGCTTTGGGTACGCAAGGGTTTGGCACGCACTGTGCCGCGCCACATAATTGCGCCCCCCAATGGATTGGCGGCTGATCCGGGAACATCTGCGCCCGAATTGCAGAATGAATCCCATCCGCACCGATCAGCAAATGCCCCTGAATGTCACTTAAAGAGCCATCGCTGCGCCTTATATGCGCTGTCACACCGGTATCGTCCTGCGAGTAGCCTATCACCCGCGATCCAATGGTCGATTTCGGATGCAAGCCAACGTGTAGACGGGCCGAACTTGTATGGCTGCGGCAATCCGCCCGTCAGAGCTCCGTCTCTTGGCTTTCCACAAGTCAATATCAAATGGCTCAATTCCATCGGACACCATGGACATGCAGGGTGGTGAGTTCCGCAGGATCGCCAATCGGTCTACCCACATCTCCAACAACTCGGCATCGTCGAAATCTGCACCCATCGCAATATCTAGGTATCTTCGACGTTGTTCACCGTTCATATGTTGCGTCTCCCAAGTGCGGCTTTGGCTGTCAGGGCGAAAAAAGTATGGAAACTTCGCAACTGGCTTCTCCGGTAACGTGTTTAGCCCATCTTTCCATCAAAACACGTCGCTGTTCCAGATAGCCGGTCCGTCGGTAGGACCTCTCAACTTGGCTGCCAACCGAATGGGTCAACGCCGTCTCGGCAACATCTCTGGGCGTATTGATAGCTTCCGCACACCATGTACGAAAACTGGACCGAAATCCATGCGGTCTCGCATCCATGCCTAAGCGCTGCATGTACTTGGACATTGTGGCATCAGAAATCACACCCTTGCGAACGCTGGGATAAAAGAAGCCGTCCCTAGCATAAGGCTGAGCCGCGCTGAGCACCTTTTGAGCCTCTTGGGACAGTGCCCTAAAATCACTCTCCTTGCCCTTGAGGGCTTTCATATGGGCTGCAGGAACAATCCATGTGTCCCCTTCGATCTGGTCTTCACGGCAAAACCGGATCGGATTGGAGCGCACAGCCGTCAGGATCAAGAGCCTTAAAGCCAAGTGGGTGATCGTCGGTTCATGCAGGCCAGCGTAGAATGCCGGTACATCCTGCCAAGGGACGGCTGCAATGTGCTTGGTCTGATGCCTGCTTTTACCCAATAACGCTTTGGCCTTGGCCGTTGCTTGAATGTCGACGTCCAGCCCCAACGCGGCAGCGTGTTGCATCACCAAGTTGAGCCGGTTCATCGCTTTTCGAGCGGTATCTGCCTTGACGTGCCAAATCGGGGCTAAGGTATCGCGTATGTCACGTTGATCAATTTCCTCGACTGGGACCTTGCCTAACTTTGGCAGGACATGCAGTTCGAGCGGCGAGAACCACCGGCCTGCCTTGCCATCGTTCTTAAGTTCCGCCTTTCGCGCCTCAAAAGTCTCAACGGCAATTTGCGCCAGCGTGTTGCTGCCTCTAGCAGCCTCCCGTGTTCGTCGTTGCCGCTCCTTGATTGGGTCCACACCTTCCTAAGCGAGCGCACGCCACTCTTTGGCTCGCTCCCGTGCCAGCTTCAACGAGACGTCGGCTGTGGAACCAAGCCCCATCTCCCGACGTCGGCCATGGATTGTAACGCGGAGAAACCACTGACCGCCACCGTCCGGTCTCTTGTGCAACCAAAGACCACCGCCATCGTTGTGTTTCCCAAACGGAAGGCCCCGTATTTTGGCTGTTGTTAGTTTGTGAAGCATTGAAATTTAATCCACCTTCCTGTCCACCTCCATATATAGTATGCCTTGGGAGCACTTGCGACGCAATGAGACAGGAAAAACGCTTCATTATAAGCACTTAAACGATGGGCGCGATGAGCTGAGTTGGCTTGATATGGATTTCAAATGCCTCTTCTGGGCACCACTTATTCCAAAAGTCGATACTTTTCAGAATCCTACGGTATGCGTGAGAAATTAACACCTCTTCAAAACCCATCCACTGGGCGTCGGTTGCTTATCGATTGTATCGACAATTCGCCGAGGCAAGGGACAAAAAGGTTCTGAATGCCAGTATCGAACGCGATTGACTATTTTAGAATGTTCATGAGCGAATTGTTCTGTTCGGAGCATTCAGCAGCGCCAACCCAGGCCCGGTTCAGATTGCTCGACTGGTAAGGAACTCGTCTGACCAGCCCAAATTGGCTCGCGCAGGTCTCATGTTGAAAGCAAGGGCATTTCGGAGAGTACTTTTCCTGTTCGTTTCACACCCCAATTTATTGAGACTTGCCGGCTTTTCCGCGACCAGTTTTAAGAGACATTCGCGATTATCAAGCACCTCGTCCGGCACGCACCCATTTGGAGCAACTTGAGGAGGGATGACGTTTGCCAAATTTAGGCATTAGCATTCATGTCAGTGACTGAAACGTTGTCGAACGCTGGTTTCGGGTTCAAATACATCACCGATATTGCATCTCCGACAGTGAGCTGCCGAACCAATGTGAAAACGAAGAAAAAGCAAGAGCACGACAGTGTGTGGCGGCGGAGCTGGCGGCGGCAAAAAAAGCCCTACACAATGGGCACCGAAGTTCCGGCCCAGAAGGGGGTGTCACCATCGATTTTCATTGCGAAGGTGGCAGATTATCGACCGCAACGAGGAAACTGATCAGTCCGAAATCTTCCTAGTTGCCGCAACTATTGACCTGTGTACGCAGCCGCTGGATGAGAATTTTCTGCGGTGTTACCGTGAAAAAACTTGTATCTACACAAACGAAATATTAGAGATAGTTTTACGCTCGTGAACAGAGGTGAAATCTGAATTCCTATCACACCGCTTCCGCTGTGGAAGCGTGGTTTCCCGGTGACCTGAGGTTTAGATCTGCAGGAAACTTACGACAGGTTGGGTATCTGAAAGTGGAAGTGCATTGATGACAGTCGTGAATATCGGTTCGATAAATCGTGACTTTGTTTTCAGGGTTTCGCATTTCCCAACGGCTGGAGAGACAATCGAGGTGCAAGACTTTCACTCAGGGTTGGGTGGCAAAGGGTTGAACCAATCTGTTGCAATCGCACGGGCGGGTGGGTCGGTCATTCACGTTGGTGCAGTTGGGTTCGGAGATGAGGCTCTCTTGGATCAGATTGAAACGCTGGGTGTTGAGACCAAAGCGATATCAGAATCCACGACCCGCAGCACTGGGCAAGCAAATGTTTATATCAACTCTGATGGTGACAATGCGATTGTCATAAATGCCGGTGCGAATGCTGACATCCCCGAGATGCCGCTTTCTCAAGTCTTGGAGCAATCAGGCACCGGCGATTGGCTCTTGTTTCAAAATGAAGTCAAGCTCCCTGCGCAGACTATATCTCAGGCGAAAGCGTGCGGTTTAAAGATAGCCTATTGTGCGGCACCTTTTGACGCCGAGGCTGTTGTCCCTTTGCTTGAGCACATTGACCTTTTGTCGGTCAACGAAATTGAGTTGGCACAGCTTGAGGACTCTTGCTCCGAGGCATTGGTTGAGCCTCAGTTCGATCTGCTCATTACACTCGGCGAACGTGGGGCGGAATTTCGTTCTGGCGGTGTGAGTGAAAAGGTTGCTGCATATCGCGTGAAGCCCATCGACACGACTGGTGCAGGGGATACGTTCCTTGGTTATTTTTTGGCTAATTATACTGACGGCACAGCGGTCGCTACCTGTCTTGAAATTGCCAGTCGCGCTGCCGCTCTCCAAGTTACGCGATTGGGCGCAGCCAATGTGATTCCGACCGTCGCAGAAGTGGACGGGTTTGCTCAGCCCGCCCCGCCAAAAGCGGAGGCGCTTCAGTGAAATATATCATTGATACAGACCCCGGGCATGACGATTTCTTTGCCATTCTCTATGCGGCGCGCTGCCTTGACGTGATCGGGTTGACGACGGTGTTCGGCAATTCAACAGTCGAAAATACAACCCAAAATGCACTGCGTATTTGCGAGTTGGCAAAGCTCGATATTCCGGTTGCCATGGGTGCTGGCAAACCAATTGTTGGCGATTACGTGGTGTCCCCGATCCACGGCAATGATGGTTTGGAGGGAGGCAAGTCTATTCCTTCGACCGAGCGTGAAATGGACCCGCGCGGTGCCGTGCAGTACTTGATTGAAATGGCCCGCGACAATGCCGGAAACCTGTCTTTGATCGTGCTTGGGCCGATGACGAATATCGCCTTGGCTTTTCGTATTGAGCCAAAGCTTTCCGAATGGATATCTGAGATATCGTTTATGGGAGGCTCAACTGGGACCGGCAATGTGACAGCATTTGCAGAAGCCAATGTCTGGAAAGATCCCGAGGCAGCACAAATGGTTTTGGCTTCGGGGGTTCCCTTGCGCATGGCGGGGTTGAATTTGACCGGGCAAGCACGTTTGTCGCAGACCCACGCGGACCGTATGGCCAATGCTGGGACGAATATCGGCGCGTACGCTGCGCAGATACTGACTTTTTACCTAAAACAGCATTCGGCGCGCTACAGACGCCCTGATGCTCCGATGCACGACCCATCTGCGGTCATCTCTCTGGTTCACCCAGATTTATTTGAGTTTCGCGATACGAATGTGTCGGTTGAACTGGTCAGCCCCGCGCTTCGCGGGATGACCATATGTGACATGCGTGAAATCGAGCCATTTCCGGGGGAGATGTTGCTTGCGCCGAACGTAAAAGTCGGTGTGCGTGTCGATGGACCTGCCTGTGTTGAGGCCATGATCGAGGCAATTTTGGAATATGAATAGTCCTAATTCGCTATAAATGTTTGCCCCACAGAAGGGCCTGATGCTGCGCAGATCGCGGTCTACCAATAAGGAGTACACATGAAACATCTAAGGGAATTTACTTTTGCATTGGCAGCTTCGACCTTTGTCGCCGGTGTAGCCGTCGCAGACGATGTCGAGCTGAGTGCAATCGGTCTGTCCTTTTCGGATGGTGCTTTGACAAGCCTGTTAAGCGACGCCGCCAAAAATGTTGACGGTGTTACGGTTGACACCGAATTGCTGCCATTTGGGCAGTTGTTTTCGGGGCTCGAAGTGCGCCTTCAAGCGCGTAACGAAACCCCTGATCTCTACTATGTAGATGGCCCACTGACCGCATCTTATACGGCGCGCGGGCATTTGACCGCTCTTGATGATATCTTGCCAAATGCATCCGAAATTTACACGTCGGCCGCGTTGCAGCAGGGCACTGTCGACGGTGTGTTGATGTCTGTTCCGCTTGAAAGCAGCACCGTCGTCATGCTTGTCAACAACGCTTTGTTCGAACAAGCAGGGATCGAAGCGCCGACAAACGATCCACAAGATCGGTGGACATGGGAAAAAGTTGCCGATGCAGGCAAGAAAATATCTGCATTGGGCGAAGACACCTGGGGATTCAATTTCCACTTCGGTGATAGCCCGTACATGGCTCTTATCATGCCGCAGTCCAAAGGTGCGACTTTGATCGGCGACGATGGTGTGACCGCATCGGGTTACGTCAATAGCCCCGAATTCATCGAAGCGATCTCGGCTTATTCCGCGCTTTACAGTGACGGCATCGCCCCTGCGGGCATGTATGATTACAGCCTTGCATTGGAGCTTTTCCTGAATGGTAAAGTGGGCATGTTCGCGGGCGTTGTGTCAGATGCGGTTACCGCTGGTAAACGTGACGGCTTGGACCTCACGGTTGCACCTTTGCCATATTTTGAGGGCGGCACTCCTGTGACACCAACTGGTAGCTGGCACATTGGTGTTAACCCGCGTTCAGCCAACCCGGAAAAAGCGGCGGCGTTGGTCCAAGCCTTGGCCCAGCCAGAGTTTGTGGCGGCGTATTTCGGCGCGCGCGCCAATCCACCGGTTCTGAAATCTGCCTGGGAAAGCCTTGGCGACCAGCTGGATGGTGAACTTTGGACTTTGGCACGTTACGAGATCAACAACACTGCAGTGGCGCGTCCGTCAATCGGAGGCTGGCTTGAGTACGACTCGATTTTGCGCAACGCGTTGCGTGAAATTCAGGGCGGTGCTGATGTCACTGAACGGCTGAATGCAGCTGCAGCTGAAATGGATCGCGAACTTCTGAAATACAAGAAGTGAGATCTCAGATGACTGACTCGCCAGTAGCATCTTCAACGCCCAAATCGGCCGCGAAGGCATCCAGAAAACGCACAATGCTTGATCCGCAAAGACCAAGCTGGGCGACGCTTATGATGTTTCTTCTGCCGGCGATCAGTCTTCTTATTGTCTTTAGACTGGCCCCGATCGCAATCTCGATCGGGGGCAGTTTTACCAGCCAATCCTTGCTAGGTGAAACGACCTTTCATGGATTGGGAAACTACAGCAATTTGTTCGCCGACGAGGGGTTTTGGAATTCCGTTCGCGTGACCCTGTTGTTCAATATTATCATTAACCCTCTTCAGATCTTCGTTGCGTTCATCATGGCGCTGCTTGTCTTTGCGCCGGGGCGCTTTTTGACGTTTTTCCGGGTTTCATTTTTCTTGCCGATGACCATGTCGACTGCGCTGGTCGCTGTGATGTGGAACCTTTTGTTTGATCCGAACTTGGGCCTGGTGAATTCAATACTCGCGCAAACCCCGTTGGGACGTCAGGGGTTCTTTTTTGATGAAGATCAAGCGCTTGGCGCCATGATCTGGATATCGACATGGAAAGGAGCAGGGTATTATATGATCTTCCTCTTGGCCGGTTTGTTCCGCATTTCAGAAGAGCTATACGAGGCAGCACACGTTGATGGAGCCAGCCCGTGGCAACAACTTCGACTGATCACTTTGCCGCAAATGAAACGCACGTTTTTGTTTGTTTTCGTGGCCGATACCACTGTCAACCTGCTGTTCTTTGCGCCCGTTTATATCATCACACGCGGTGGCCCGAATGGGTCGACCGATACGCTGATGTACAGAGCCTATGAGAGTTCTTTTACATTTGTCGACTGGGGACGTGCCTTGTCTCTGTCATGCATCCTACTGTCTCTTGTCGTCATCGTAGCCTGTGCGCAGATGCTATTCTTTAAACCCGGAGAAGGCGAATGAACGATACATTCCGCCCTGGTACACACCATCCGGTCAAACATATCGGGCGCTATACCCTCATGTGTGCGTTGGCCTTTCTTGCGCTGGCCCCATTGCTTTGGATGTTCCTGTCTTCGCTGCGCCCCACCCAAGAGATGTTCTCCTATGCGGGCAGTTTCTCATGGCATACAATCTGGCCAGAGACGTTTACGCTCTCAAACTACACGGGCTTGCTAGAAACCGGTTTTCCACGGGCCATCGGGAATTCATTGTTCGTCGCTGGCGTAACCATGGTGATCGGTGTGCTGGTTAATGCGGCCGCGGCTTTTGCCTTTGCTACGTTCCAGTTCCGGTTTCGCGGGCCGCTTTTCCTTTTGGTTCTTCTGACTGCAATGATGCCTTTTGAGGCGATCGTGCTGCCGCTTTATATGCTGGTGAACAAGCTTGGAATGATCGACAGCTATTCGGTTCTCATTGTGCCTGAACTCGCGAACGGTTTTGTTATCTTGATGTTCCGTCAGTTTTTTGCGGCGATCCCTCGTGAACTCTATGAGGCCGGTCGGATAGACGGGGCTTCCTGGTTGCGGATCTTCTTTTTCATAGCATTACCTGTATCTTGGCCCGTTATTCTGACTGGGTCGATTATGATTTTCATCACTCAATTCGAGGCATTTTTCTGGCCGCTTGTTGCCGCGCCGTCAGCAGAGCTGACTGTGGCCCAAGTGGAAATTGCAAAGAACATCAGTCTTGAAGGCGCTAACTGGGGGCTGTTGTTCTCGTCGATGAGCATCGTTTGCGTGATCGCAGCACTCCCGTTCCTTGTTTTCCAGCGTTTTTACATCCGCAACGTCGCATCCAGCGGCATCAAATAACAAAGGGCTTATCCCGAATGGCTCAAGTCAAAATCTCGCAGGTCCGTAAAGCTTACGGTTCTCTCGAAGTCCTTCACGGGGTCGACATCGATATACCAGATGGTAGCTTTTCGATCTTGGTCGGACCGTCAGGTTGCGGGAAATCTACCTTGCTGCGGATGATTGCAGGGCTGGAGGTTATAACCAGCGGCGATATCATTATCGGCGACAAGGTTGTTAACGATCTCTCTTCTCCGAAGCGTGATATTGCGATGGTGTTTCAGAACTACGCGCTCTACCCGCACTTGACTGTCGCGCAAAACATGGGCTTCTCGCTCAAAGTGGCGAGGGTTCCAAAGGCTATTATCGCGGAAAAGGTTAAAGACGCGGCGGAAATGCTGGGTTTGACAGACTACCTGAACCGGCGTCCCCAGAAACTTTCTGGTGGGCAACGTCAACGCGTTGCCATGGGGCGTGCGATAGTTCGTGATCCTTCGGTGTTTCTTTTTGATGAACCGCTTTCAAATCTTGATGCAAAAATGCGCGGTCAGATGCGAACGGAATTGCGCGCAATGCACCGACGTTTGGGCTCGACAATGATCTACGTAACACATGACCAGATTGAGGCCATGACGATGGCAGATCAGATCATCGTGATGAACGATGGTTATGCGCAGCAGGTTGGCGCCCCCCTCGAGCTATACGATCGTCCGGCAAATTTGTTTGTAGCTGGTTTCATTGGCGCTCCTGCAATGAATTTCCTGTCGGCCAAGGCTGCGGGCGGTCAGGTACATCTCGCGGATGGAACACGCGTGCAAATACAGATCGCGGATGATTTTGAGGGCGACGTGATAGTCGGAATTCGACCTGAGCATCTGGTACTAGATGCCAATGGGCCGTTAGAGATCACTGTGGATGAGATCGAGCCGACCGGTTCTGAAACCCATATTTCGGCGACCACACAGCAGGGAGTGCCTATCAAAATGGTCACGTCCGAACGCGTGACAGCGGATTCAGGTGAGACACTTACCATAGGTTACGAAGTTAAAAAATTGCACTTGTTTGATGCTAAATCCACTAATCGGATTTCGATCTCTGAACAGTAAGCTTCTGTGTGGAAACGGTATTTTTAAGTAAGAGACACAATTTCGGAATTGCCACGCACTCTGTCACAAGGCTTTCGCATTTGGCTGGCTCGGAACGGACATGTTAGGTGTCGGCTTTTGAGTTTAAAAGCGCGCGCCCAACCGTGATGATGATGGTGTTGTCACGTTGGCGATCCAACAGGGGTCAAACAAATGGATGTCGCTGAAATTTCGTTTCCGACAGCCTGTCATGTGGCCGCAGGATTCGCATTCTGAATGTGACCGATGACTTCAGCCGCGAATGTCTTACCGCTGTTGCCGATACATCGTCCCCGGCAAACCCATGCAGAAAGGCTTCGTCGAAAGCTTCAACGGCAGGATGCAGGATCAGCGTCTGAACGAAAACCTGTTCGACAACCTCAGACATACCCGCAATCTGATTACGGCGCGGCGCCCCGCCTACAACTATCCCGGCAAGCACTCACGCCTCGCCGGCCCGATGTCGCAGAATACGCTAACTGATCAAATTAGGATCAGAATCTGAACAGAACTAACCCAATTTAGCGGACTCTATGAGGAGCAGGTCACGTTCAATCCAAACAATGATGGTGTCACTGACGGGCGTGGTTTGCTTGGGTTTGGCCATGAATGAACATCTTTTTGAATAGCAAGAGTTCCTCATGAAGCAAAATTGCATATGCGACATTGCGCATTCTACAAGTCGATCTTGATCCCATCGTGACCGACCGTCAACGGGCCATCCCATTCGGGCGCTACGGCGCTTTGCCAATCCTGGACACCATAGGTCGGATCGTCAGAAGGGATAAGGTGGGACAGCGCAAGCCGTTTGACATCAGCATTCTTAGCGACCTTTGCCGCATCATGGGCAAAACTATGCGAGCGCAACCAATGTGCCATCAGTTTGTCCGAGCCATTGCCGACTCGTGCCATCAAAGCGGGCAAAGCGGTTTCCAGCATTGCCTCATGGATCAGCAAGTCCGCTTCTCGTGCGAAATCCTCCAGCGCCGTTATTGGCGCGGTATCCCCTGAGAAGACCACATGGGTTTTGTCAGTCTTGAAGGAATACGCGAAACAATCAATCAACGGAGGGTGTTCGGTCCGCAGGGCACTGATCGTGATACCTGCGTGTGTCACTACCTCACCCGCGTCGACCACATGGAATGTCACGAGAGCTTTTAAGTCCGGTCGGCCTTCATCCTCGGTACGTAGGTCGATGTCAGCCTTCATTGCTGCCAAGAAACCTGCCCAATAGGTATCAAGACCGTCGGGGCCATAGACGTCCACAGGTGTTTTCAGGCCCGCTGTCCACGCCGTGTGGAGCAACGAGCCAAGTTCCAGATAATGATCAGAATGCAGGTGACTGATAAAGATCAATGACAGATCTTTAAGCTGCATCCCCTGATCAACAAGACCGCGCGTCACGCCCAAACCGCAATCAAGCACGATCTGTTGACCATTCAGACACACTAAGTTTGATGTCGGCATTGAAGACCCAGGCCGAATGGCCGGACCACCTTTGGTGCCCAAAAGGGCGATGTAATCCTGTGTCATATCAAGCGCTTTCAGACGGCTGCAAAACCGGCGTCCAATGCGGACAAGATTGTCGATGCCTCGCCCTCGGACAGGATCAAAGGCGGAGACAAGATGAGGTTCGGACCCGAGACGCGCACCATCGCACCGTTTTGATAGGCCACTTCTTGTACCTTTCCGGCGGTTGCGCCATCGATTGGCGCCTTGGTACCGCGATCGCTGACCATTTCAATGGCTGTCATAAGGCCGTGGCCGCCACGAACATCACCGATGATGTTGTATTTCGCCATCAACGCCTGACACCCCTCATAAAGCTGCGTTCCCCGCGCGGCTGCATTCTCGATCACGTTCAAACGCTTGATTTCTTCCAAACAAGCCAAAGCTGCGGCGGCCCCAACGGGGTGTCCGGAATAGGTGTAACCATGCCCGATTTTGGCCGATGGGTTGCCTTCAAACACCTCGACCATGCGTTCGCCCAGCATCACTGCACCGAATGGGAAATAACCGTTCGTGATCGCTTTCGCAGTTGCCATCATGTCAGGTTTGATGCCCCAAAGACGGGCGCCAGACCACGCCCCTGTGCGGCCAAACGCGGTGATGACTTCGTCGGTGATCAGCAGGATGCCATTACGGTTACAGATTTCCTGCACTTTAGGCGCAAAAGATTTGTGAGGAGGGATAACGCCACCCGCACCAAGGATCGGCTCCATGATCATCGCGGCGATGGTGCCAGCCCCCTGAAATGCAATTTCATCCTCAAGCGCCTGCAAGCATAGCTGCGCCAGCTTTTCGGGGTCGGTTTCGTTGAAAGGGTTGCGGTAGGTATACGGGGCAGGGATGTGGAAACAACCCGGCAACAGCGGCTCATAGGCGGTGCGGAAATTGGCGTTGCCGTTCACAGATGCGCCACCCATGTGCGTGCCATGGTAGCCCTTTTTCAGGCTCAGGAACTTGGTGCGGCCCTGTTCTCCGCGCAGTTTGTGATACTGGCGCGCCAATCGAAGGGCTGATTCAACGGAATCAGATCCACCAGAGGTAAAGAACGCACGTTGCAGGCCATCCGGTGCAAAGAATTCGCTCAATTCATACGAAAGCTCAATTGCAGCGTCGTTGGATGTGCCGCGGAAGGTGGAATAATAGGGCAACTCGTTTAGCTGCGCCGCAATCGCGTCTTTCACCGGTTGGCAGGAGTAACCCAAGTTCACATTCCACAATCCGCCAACGCCGTCGACAACTGTGTGTCCGTCGATGTCGGTGATGTTCACACCGTGGGATCCGGTAATGATCTTTGGAGGCTGGTCGATGGTGTCTTTGGGTGACGTCATCGGATGCCACATCAGTTTACCGTTGTGCTCTTTCAGGAAGTTCGAATCTTTCATGAGATGTGTCCATTTCTTAGTGTGATGACATGGCGTTAGCCCATGCGTTTTCAACGACTGTGGGGATAACACCACCCCAGCTTTTGGTAATCTCACGGCTAGCCGTGATGAGTTCGGCTTTGATGATGTTCTCTAATTCCGGGGTGAATCGCGATGCGACGCTCGCTACGGATACCGCACCAGCGAATTGACCTGTTTGATCGAATATGGGGGCTGAGAGGCTGTTGATCTCTTCCTCGAAACGGCCAATTGAAAGTCCCATGCCTGTTGTGCGGGCGGTGGCAACCAGCGTTTCTAAGGCCTCCACCGTCATTGGGGTCAAGTCGGTGAACGCTTCGAAATTATCGCATGCTGCTGCTAACAGCTCGTCGGGGCCAAATGCTACTGCACAGAAACCCGATGCGGTGGCATGAAGTGGGAAGGTTGTAACGTCAATCACTGCGCGCGTGCTGTGTTTTGGCGACTCGCGCGACATCAATGCGAACAGCGTTAAGCCAGACAAGACTGTTACGTGAACCGTTTCGCCGGTTTTTTCAGCAAGGGTCGCAAGAGCTGTTTCTGCACCTGCTTTGCGCGGCACGGTGGCTTCTCGCATGCGACCCAGCTGAAGAAGTGCGGGCCCAAGGCGGTAGTTTTTCGATGTAACGACTTGCTCGACAAATCCTGCTTTTTCAAGAACTTGAAGATGTCTGTATGTCGTTGCCTTGTCGCGTTTTGCAAGACGGCACATCTCTGACAGGCCTATTTCCGGCTTTGCTTCAGAAAATAGTGAAAGAAGCTCAAGTGCTTTGGATGCTGACGACATTTGGCGAACAATCCTTGTTTGGATGAGAAAAAGTTTGACACATACATTTTGAACGTGCAAGCTATTTTTCACAACGATGGTTCAATATATGAACCGAGAACAGGGAGAATACAATGTTTAAAGTTACAAAAGTTGCCTCTGCGATGGCTTTGGCGATGGTTGCTGTTGCTGGTGGTGCCCAAGCTGAATACCCAGAGAAACCTGTTGAGTTTGTCGTGCCCTGGCCTCCAGGAGATCTTGAAGATGTTCTGACGCGCATGATCGCTGAGGACTTCTCAGACGCATACGGCGTGCCGACGGCCGTCGTGAACAAACCTGGCGGCGGTGGCGGCCCATTTCCTGGTGCGATCGAAGTGGCGAATGCGCCCGCTGATGGTTACACCGTTGGTTCGTTCATCATCGCGATTCCAGTTGTTGGCCCGCAGATCGGTATCCCAGAGCTGAACCCTGATCCGTTTGTACCGCTTGGTAACTTCCTGACGTATCCATTCGTTATCGCTGCGGGCGCGAATGCACCTTATAATGACATGGCGGGCCTTGCAGCTCACGCGCAAGAAAACGACGTTGTGCTTGGTCACTTTGGGGCACCTTTGGTGCCAACGCAGGTCACACTTGGTTTGGCGGCCGAGATGGGTTTCTCTTATGCGGCTGACGCTGCCTTTGATGCTTTGGATTGCAACACATTGGCATCCGGCGATGTGGACGTCATCAACACAACCCTGCAATTGATACTGCCTTGTATTGATGATGTGAAAGTTCTTGCCTCTATCGGCGGGGAACGTATTGGCTTGACGCCGGATTCGCCAACGGTCGCCGAGCTGGCCCCTAACCTGAACGTGTCGTTGTGGAACGGTCTGTTTGTTCACGCTGACACGCCGCAAGACGTTCAAGAGAAAATCAGCGCTGTCGCTGAAAAGACAATGGCGTCTGAACGCGCGCAAACATTGGCTGCTGAAACCGGTGCTCTTGTGTACTGGCAGCCCGCTGCCGAAGTTGTCACGCAGATTGAACAAGATATCGAAACGATGAATCTCATCGGCAATATTTTGGGTCAGTAGCACTCATTCCTAGACTTATCGGGCGGCCATTCTGGCTGCCCGATTATCCTAAACCATAGGAACGGAGCCGCGATATGTCTCGTGTTAAGACACTTCAAAACTTATTCAAACGCTACAGGCGACCGGGGGATATCGTGTTCGCTTGGTTTTTGTTCTTATTGGCTGCATTTCTGATCCTCCAGTTAACGGATCAAACCACATGGCGCCCCGGAACAAAACTGTTCGCTCAGCCGCGGTTTTGGCCCGCTGTTTCACTGGGGTGCATGACGGTTTTCGCTGCGTTTCATCTCTTGGGATCAGCATGGTCTGTGCGGATTCCTGGGCGTTGGCAAGAAGTTTGGCTATGGATATCTGCGCTTGAATATGCCGCTTGGTTCATCGCGTATGCGGCACTCATTCCGTATACCGGTTACCTTCTGACAACGGTTGTGTTCGCGGTCGCGTTGGCGTTCCGGGCCGGATACCGCAGTTTGCCGATGATGATTTCAGCTGTTGTATCTGCTGTGGTGATTGTCCTGCTGTTTAAGACCTTTCTTCAAGTAAACCTTCCATCTGGTTTGATCTACGAGCAGCTGCCCAATGGGCTGCGTCAGATCATGCTGACTTATTTCTGATCGGAAAGCGTTATGGAAAATATCTTTGCTGGGTTGGAAATGCTGGCCCGTTGGGACGTTATGATGGCCCTATTTATTGGCTCAATCGGGGGCGTCATTATTGGCGCTATTCCGGGTGTGGGCCCTGCGGTCGCAATCGCCATTTTGTTGCCAGCTACGTTCTCTCTTGATCCGATTGTGGGGCTTACAATGTTGCTCGGCATTTACGGATCATCCATGTATGGGGGTGCTATTCCTGCCGTTTTGATCAACACGCCGGGAACGGCGGTGAATGCACTTACATCCTATGATGGTTATCCCATGACCAAAAACGGAGAGGCGCATCGCGCGGTTTCATTGGCCTATTCCGCGTCGTTTTGGGGCGGCATTTTTGGCATTGGGTGTTTGATACTTTTATCGCCGGTATTGGCGTTAATCGCTCCGATGTTCGGCAGTCGAGAGATTTTTTTGGCCGCGTTGTTAGGCATAATCCTTGTAATTCTTGCGCACCGAGGGCAGATATTTGCGGCCGGTTTGTTGGCGATGTTTGGCATTTTTCTGCAAACTGTTGGACTTGACCCGACCACCTACACACAGCGGTATTCGTTCGGCTACTCGTTCCTAAGCTCGGGCGTGAACCTGATTGTTGTCGTGCTGGGCCTGTTTGCGCTGAGCCAAGCATTCTTCTTGCTTACGTCACCAGATGACAGCCCAGACGCCAAGCCGATCACTGGAAAAATGGGGGCAGGCATCAAGGAATTGATGAAACACAAGCGCGTTGCGACTGTTGCGTCGGCGTTTGGTGTGGTGCTTGGGATGATCCCCGGGACAGGTGAATTTACAGCTCAGTTTATGAGCTACACCTACGCGCAGAAGACGTCGAAAGACCCAGACAAGTTCGGCAAAGGATCACCAGAAGGGTTGATTGCATCCGAGGCAGCCAACAACGCTGTCCCCGCGGCCGCGATGATCCCCTTGCTCGCGCTTGGTATTCCGGGTGAGGCGCTGACAGCCATGATGTTGTCCGTGTTTTACGTCCACAATGTGATCCCTGGCCCGCAACTATTCCAGAACAATATTGATCTGGTTTACGGGCTGTATTTCGCGCTCATTGCGTTGAATATCATCGTGATGGTGTTCTTGCTGTTCTCAACAAACTTGCTGACCAAAATCATCCGCGTTCCCACACGGTTTTTGGGTGTCATGATCTTGTTGCTGTCGTTCGTGGGTGTTTATTCGCTGCGCAATTCGCTGACCGACTGCATGATTGCAGCGGGCTTTGGTGTGCTTGGTTTGATTTTAAAGCGTCTGAACTTGCCGATTGTGCCAATTATTTTGGGCATGGTTCTGGGCGGTATCATGGAAGTCAAACTTCGTTCGTCCTTACCGCGCCTTAAAACGCCTTTGGATATGATTGACCGCCCGATTACTGCGATCCTTTTTGCGCTGATCCTCATCGTGGTTGGCATACATATTCGTGGTTTGATCAAAGAATGGCGGGCAGAACCGGAAGATGACGAACACAACATTTCTGACACGTACCAGCGGTAGGATAACATGAACCAAACACAAATCGACGAGCTGCGCGCGCGGCCTGTTCCAGCGTTTCAGCATCTGATCGATGGGCAACATGTTCCCGCCAGCGACGGGCAGGTGATGGATATCATATCGCCCATTGACGGTCAGGTTTTGACAATGACAGCCAAAGGCACCAAGACCGATATGGAGGCCGCGATTGCATCAGCCCGCGCGGCGTTCGAGGATGGTCGCTGGTCAGGGCAACCGCCCGCTGCCCGCAAAAAGGTCATGCTGAAATGGGCCGATTTGATCGAGGCGAATGCCTTGGAGCTGGCCGTTTTGGGTGTGCGCGACAATGGCACCGAAATCGGCATGGCGATCAAGGCCGAGCCGGGGTCCGCGGCGGCAACTATCCGGTATTACGCCGAAGCCTTGGACAAGGTGTATGGCGAAATCGCTCCCACGTCTTCTGACATATTGGGGATGATCCACAAAGAACCTGTGGGCGTTGTCGGCGCGATCATTCCATGGAATTTTCCGTTGATGATCGGCGCATGGAAGCTTGGGCCTGCCTTAGCGATGGGCAATTCGGTGGTGTTGAAACCGTCGGAAACGGCATCCTTATCACTGATGCGCTTGGCGGAGCTGGCGCTTGAGGCTGGCCTGCCTGCCGGCGTTTTGAACGCGGTAACAGGTGAAGGTGCAGTGGTTGGTGAAACCTTGGGTCTGTCAATGGATGTCGATGTTTTGGTGTTCACTGGGTCGGGTGGTACAGGCCGCAGGCTGATGGAATACGCAGCACGCTCCAATATGAAACGCGTCTATCTGGAATTGGGCGGCAAATCCCCAAACATCATTTTCGCTGACGCGCCAAATCTGGATGAGGCCGCTAAGGTCGCAGCCGGTGGAATTTTCCGCAATGCCGGGCAAGTTTGTGTGGCTGGCTCGCGACTGTTGGTCGAGGCGTCGATCCATGATGAATTTGTTGCGGCCGTTGCCACGGCCACGGAGGCGATGCGCGTTGGTGACCCATTGCAGATGGATACGCACATAGGCGCTGTGAATTCCGAGGTGCAGCTGAATGCAAACCTTGGTTTCGTCGAAACAGCCAAGTCCGAAGGTGGCCACATTGTCACCGGTGGCGCGCGCATTCTGGAAGAAACGGGCGGCTATTACATGGCCCCCACAATTGTCGCCGGTGTAGATCAAAACGCGACGCTGGCCCAAAAAGAGGTCTTTGGACCTGTGTTGGGCGTGACCCCGTTTTCATCCGATGACGAAGCAATCCAGATTGCGAACTCGACTGTCTATGGGTTGGCCGGTGGCGTTTGGACATCCAGCCTAAGCCGCGCGCATCGCATGATCCGCGCCGTGCGGACAGGTGTGATGCATGTGAACACATATGGCGGGCCGGATGTGACGGTGCCGCTTGGCGGCGTGGGGCAATCTGGCAACGGGGCGGACAAATCGCTGCATGCCATCGACAAGTACGTCAACCTCAAGACTGCCTGGATCAAATTGTAGGAGCTATTCGATGACCGATAAAACCATACTTGTGATCGGCACATACGACACCAAAGACGACGAGCTGGGCTATCTTTCAGGTGTGATACGCGAACAAGGCGGGCACGTGTTGACGATGGATGTGTCCGTTCTGGGAGACCCATCAAAGCCTTGCGATTTTTCCAAACACGATGTTGCACAAGAAGGCGGAAGTTCGATCAAGGCCGCGATAGACAGCGGCAATGAAAACACTGCGATGCAAATTATGGGGCAGGGGGCCGCATTGCTTACCGCCCGACTGCACCGTGAAGACAAAATCGATGCGATGATTGTTCTTGGCGGCACTATGGGCACTGATCTGGCGCTGGATGTGTGTTCCGCTTTGCCGTTGGGCGTGCCAAAATATATCGTCTCGACAGTGTCCTTCTCCCCCTTAATCCCGGCCGAACGGTTGGCGGCAGATACGCAGATGATCCTTTGGGCGGGCGGGCTTTATGGCCTCAATTCCGTGTGTAAAGCATCGCTGAGTCAGGCGGCAGGAGCTGTTCTTGGTGCCGCGCGCGCGGTTGAACCAATGAACCGGAGCAAGCCCCTGATCGGGATGACGTCGCTCGGAAAAACCGCGCTGCGTTATATGGTGCCGCTAAAACCTGCGCTGGAAGAGCGTGGTTTTGAGGTCGCAGTGTTCCATTCCACCGGCATGGGTGGCCGCGCATTTGAAAGCCTTGCTGCGCAAGGGGCCTTTGCCTGTGTATTTGATTTTTGCACACAGGAATTGGGCAATCATATTCAAGGGTCGAATATCTCTGCCGGAGCAGACCGATTGACCAACGCAGGAGCCAATGGCACCCCGCAAATCGTGGCACCGGGATGCTATGATTTGGTGGATGTGGTCGGCTGGAAACCCATTGATGACAAATGGGCGAACCATATGAAGCACGCGCATAACCGTTTGTTGACATCGATTGTATTGCAGGCCCCTGAAACCCAACAAATCGCACGCGCGCATTGTGAACAGCTCGCAACAGCAAAGGGGCCAGTCACAATGATTTTGCCTGAAAAAGGGTTGGGGGAATGGGACCGGGAAGGTGCTGATCTCCATAATGCTGAAGGGTTGGCCGCGTTTTTGAGTGAAATCGAAACAAGTTTGCCGGCGAATGTTTCTGCGCAACGCATTCCGCACCACATCAACGATGCCGCGTTTGCGGATAAGGCGTTGGAAATTTTTGATGCGTGGTGCGCTGATGGTACCGTACAAGTGGACTGATGAAAGGTTTTTAGTTTTGCAACGTCGCCAAAAGATTTTCGTGGTCCTTTTCCTGTGCTCCTAACAATTATTCAGACTTCTAGGGGCACTCGCCAATCCAGAAAGCTTCGGCAAAATCGCGCGCTTCTTCGGGTGTAAATGCACATCGCCGGTTTTGGCGTGCGGCTACTTCAGGAACCCGGTCAACGTTGTTATCCCGTTGCAAGCCAGCGCAGGTCGCGTCCGCGACACCGGCACCGGGGAGAGGACCAGCGTTTTGAGTTATCGGAAGTCATAAGGTGTGTGGTGCGTCTTCAGGCGGAAATGCGTGTCATCAAAAGCTTGATGGCGTTATCAAACAGTGCGGGATTTTCCTCTGCGCGGGCGGCCAGTTGGGCGCCCTCCAACAGGGACATCGTCGAGGCGGCCTCTAACGCGGGTTGAGATACGCCAGAAATTGAGCCATCATCGCGCCCGTTTTCAAACGCGTTTGTCATCCAGCCGATTACCATGGTGCGAAACAGGCTGATTTGATGGACCACTTCTGGGGCAAGGCTGTCGCGGCTGGCCGAGAACGAGGCGCAAAGGCACAGGCGTTTGCCTTCGTCGCTACCTATTTCGTATTGTTTGATGAGTTCCGCCAATTGCGCACCGCCGGTTTCAAACGAAGCGTCAATTTCCGCGCAGACAGTTTGAAAATTCTCGCGATACCGCTGCATCAACGCGACTGAGAGTTTGGCTTTGGATGGGAAGTGATGATGAATGCTTGCTTTTCGAATGCCAACGTCTTCGGCCAGATCGGCATAGCTAAACCCGTCAAAACCAAGTCTGCGTGCGGCATTCTCGGCAGAGTTAAGCAGAGCAGTCTTTGTGTCGGTTGTTGGCATCTCGGTCACCTATCCTGGATTTCCAAAATCTTTAATACGTTTTCAGCAGCTTCCAAAGCCCCTTCGAGATAACCGCCAAATTCGGGCGCGAGCTCAGCACCGGAAAAATGCAAACGGGTGTCCCAAAGGTGCATCAGGCTGGACGGCAGCCCAAAGGCTGGGTGGGCATAAAGCGGGGCCAGATCGGCCTCGGTTGAAGTATAAGCATCAAAGGCCCAATCCGTGACGTAAAGTTGTGTCGGATTGGCCGCTTTGGCGCCGAAAAGACGGATCAGTTGTTCCATCAGATGGCAGCGCAGAGTTTGTTCGTCTGCGCGCGCATTTGGCGGTACACCGATAAAACCAAACAGGGCATAGGGGCCGCCATGTGCCGGAGAGGCATCGTGGATCTCAACCATTGGACCAAAGTGACTTTGTGCATCGCCTGACAGCCCATCCTCGCGCCAAAACGGGGTGTCGTAAACTGCGACAGCTTTGGCTTGTCCTGCCATCCATGTCGGCACGTTTTGCAGGGACGTCAGTGCAGCCTGGGGCAGGGGCTGGACGAAGGCGATTTTGGCAGCGACGCGCGGCGGCATCGACACAATCACCTGGTTCCCCTCTACCGTGTCGCCTGTGCTCAGCAAGGCGGTGACGCCGGTCGCTTTACGAGTCAGCTTTGTGACGTCGGCGTTCAGTCTTTTGCGGTGGTCAGGCACCCGATCCACGAGGGCTTGTATCATTGTCCCCAGCCCGCCCTGCAGACGCCAGGAGCCTTGCATTGACGAAAAGCCGCGACCGCGTTGGACCTGACCGCGTTCGTTTTCGTAAATCAGATCGCCGATTGCAAATTGATCAAACTTTTTAAGGCCGAGCCTGTCGATGAGAGCAGCCATTCGGGGTTGGCCGGGCCAGAACCATGTGGGGCCCATGTCGAAATACCCGCCTTGGCAGTGTTCGGTTTTGATGCGTCCGCCGAACCGCGCCCGGGCCTCAAGCATAACGTAATCCTTGCCCTGCGTCTCAAGCGCGTCTGCAAGGGCGAGGCCGGACAGGCCGCCGCCAATGATAAGCGCCGTCATCGGTTTAGAACCCTTCCGTTGCAGGACGCAGATCCAGTTCGTGGGTCCAAGTGGATTTTGGTTGGTGGGCCAATTGCCAATACGCTCCGGCAATGTCTTCGGGTTTCATCATTTTGGCAGGGTCTAGGCTGTGCAGATCACGTGACCGGGCCGTGTCGATGATACCATCCAGAATGGCGTGGCAGACATGCACGCCCTGCGGTTGGTACTCTCGTGCCATTGATTGTGTGAGGCCGCGCAACGCGAATTTGGCGCTGGCAAATGCAGCGAAATTTGCACCACCGCGCAAGGATGCCGTGGCGCCCGACACAATGAACGTACCGCCGTCTGCATTCGCCATGGGGGCAAGTGTGGTTTGGCCCAACAGGAACGCAGTTTGCACCATTGATGTCCAGGTCCGCGAAAAGTCATCCAGGGTCGTTTCGCCAAAGGGTGCGATGACAAGCTCGGCAGTGTTGTGAACGACGGCTTTGGGCGGTCCGAAGGTTTTGATGATCTGTGCGATCCGAACGTGAACTGCTGTTTCGTCCGATAAATCAAGCGTGTGAAACGCGCCAACAGGGTTGGCCGGGGCCGTACGGCCAAGGCCGACGACGGCAAATCCGCCCTGTTCAAAACGAGACATAATGGACTGGCCAAGACCAGCTCCGGCGCCTGCGACGATAGCTAAGGGTTTCTGCTCAGCCATCAGACAGCCGGCGGTTTCGCATGGGTCAGATGACCGGTTTTGATCCAAAGTTTTGCGCCATCACTGCCTGCCTCTGCATTCAACGTCTGACCCTCTGGTAAACGTAGCCAAGCGCCGGTGCCCAGGGATTCGCCACTTTCGATCACAGAGCCGCCGATCACCAGCATTTCAACCCCGCCAGCGTCTGTGTTGTTAAGTGTCGTGCCTGCTTTCAGATGGCTGTAAGTGACCACCTCAAACGCGTCGCGGTGCAATTCAGCAGTGGCGACGCCGTTCACTGGGGCGGCAAGTTCATTGGCCATTGTCTTGCGGAACTGGGTACGGTCATTCAGGTCAAATTGCCACAATTTCACGAAAATCGTGCATCCGTCGTCAGACCCCGGCGTGTGCGATGTGGTTGGAGGATTACGCACGTATGTGCCGGTTGGGTAATCGCCATGTTCGTCCTGAAACACACCATCCAACACGATGAATTCTTCGCCGCCTGTATGCGTATGTGCCGAGAATTTACTGTCAGGCGCGTACCGCACGATTGAGGTCGCGCGGGCCACTTCTCCGCCGATCCGGTCTAACATGCGACGGTCCACGCCGGGCATGGGCGAGGCGCTCCAGTCAAGCTGATCCGATTCGATGACGACACGTGTGCCGAAGTCAGCGTTCAGTTCCATAGGTGGTTTCCCTTTGTGCAATTCGGCGGTGTCTTGTGTCGTAGATCGAGATAATCCCTACCAGTAGGTAGGCTGATGGTCAAGGCGTTTCCCTTATGGGGTGACGTTTGGATTGCGCTCTGAAAACGCGCCAAACTTGTACCGAATTGGCAACGCCCCTTCGGCGCGTGTCGCCGTTTGTACAGTGATGCGCAGCCCGCGCCCCATCAGTGGCAACTCACCGTTGTTGATGTCCTCGATCAGCTCGGCAGTCCCTTTGATATTCAGCATAGTTCCCGACTCAAAGTCGACGAACTGAAGCCCAACGCGCTTGTCTGTATGGATGTTGCCAAAGGTGTTGTAAAAACTGTTCCCTTTATAGTCGGGGAACTGAAGCGTCTTGTCGTCCAGCACGGTCACAAAACCGGGCATGCCTCCACGGTGATTAATATCGACGCCTGCGCGTGGATCATCCCCAAGTTCCGCCGCGCGCGATGCAATCATGAGCGTGTCCGCCTGAGTGATCTGGTCTATGTCTGCCGTGCTCAACTTTATAGAAGTGACAGGAATTTTTGGGACCGACGGGCCAGCCGGTACTTTATGTCGAATTTGAATATATTTGGGGCAATTCCCATAGCTTTGATCAACGCGAAACGACAGTTTATCGTTCTCTACTGCGTCAATCGTCGCGTTCACACGGTTGCGGCGCTGGGTTTCAAATTCGATCCCGACGACGCTTGTCTTCGCGCCAATTGCGAAATCCAGATCATCGGGTTCTCCGGGCAAAGGGTGCGATGAAATCGACAAGGTCTTGTTGTCGGGAGATGCCATAAATCCCGCGGCACCCGTCCGCATGACTGCCCATGGGTGCCCGTCAGCGTCCACTGCGCCAATATGAACGCTTTCCAGCTTTGAGAAAAAGTCTCGGTGCTGATTTGGCATATGATCGCGTATCATCCGCAAACCAAGCTGATGCTGGCGCTCCTTGATATTTAGCTTTTCGTGCAGGCTGCGTTCGCCTTCGTGAAAGACGCTGGCCGGATGAAACATGTTGGTTACCTCCTTTGTTTGTCGATCAAGTTTAACTACCTACTAATAGATAGTTTGACAACTATCAACATCAGCCTGCCCCAATTTCAATCTCCTCTCGAATCCTTGAAGTCGACTGCCGGTTCGGATGGCATTTCAGAAGGAAGGAATTAATGAGTTTTACGATGGTATCCGCATTCCAACCCAGATCAGGGTGGAATTACCTTAGTCGAAAAAGGGGGTTTTGGAACAGATCGAGACCGATCAAGGGAACCTGCGGAACGATGAGCTTCGTAAAGTGTTCTTAAAGGCAAGAATTCCAGTGCCACATCCGCCCGTGTCGGTGTTGTTCATGTTTCCGGGAGCTTTCAAAACATGGCGGGTAATAGGCAACGGTCTTGTGACCCATGGTCCAGAGCTTCTGGAGCGCTGGTCCAACTGGTGGGCGGTCACATTCAAGTGAGGGCTTGGGTTTGGCTTGAATTGAATTCAACAACCTTCTAGTAGGTAGGATATTGTTCAACTCAAAAAGGAAACATCATGATCGGGTACTCAACCATTGGCGTTAAAGACATTGAGAAAGCGAAAGCGTTCTATACAGAACTGTTCGACGCAACTGTTCAAGTCGACATCGGCCGTTTGGCCATGATTGGAAAAACAATCGACGCACCTATGATCGCCGTCTGTGAACCGCATGATGGCAATGCCCCCAGTTGCGGCAATGGTGCAATGGTTGCATTCACGGCATCTTCAAAAGGTGAAGTAGATGCGTATTATCACAAGGCCATTTCCCTTGGTGCAACATCGGAAGGCGAGCCTGGTCAACGTATCGAGGATGTTTTCTACGGCGCCTACGCCCGTGACCCCGATGGGAACAAAATGGCGTTCTACATCTTTGGATAACGATCCGTTCGGACGTAACTGAAGTAGCGGCTCGCCTAGAGAAGTCGGGGCGAGCCCTTTGCCTTTCCATACAACAGCGACTGCCTCCGAAAGATAAAAGCAGTGTCGATTGCGGGCTTTCTCGGCTTTTCGCAGCCAAAAGGATAAGTACTCTTCCAGCATAGCCGTCGAAATTCGTCGTGGGACAACGCGTAACCAGTCGAAGGAAGTCAGAGTTAAGAGCGAGACGCTGCCCGCGCTTGCGCAATGAACCGGGAATGATTACTCCGACAGTGAGGACGGAGTGAGTAGAACATGGCCAAAAAGAAAGCGCCCAAAAAGCGCGGCTGGTTCAGACGGCAATTGTTGCGGGGGCGTTATTGGTTGCGTCGCTCGTTGGTCTGGATCGTGTCGTTGGTGCTTTTGATGGTGCTGCTGTTTTCCGTGATCAATCCACCCACCACATGGACGATGATGTCCGAATATCGACGGCTGGGCCAGATTGATCGGGAATGGGTGCCCATCGAAGAAATCGCTCCGGTGATGCGTCGGTCAGTGGTGGCTGCAGAGGATGCGAATTTCTGTCTGCATTGGGGTTTCGACATTAAGGCAATCCGGGCCGCGTTGGATTCCGGTGGTGGGCGCGGGGCGTCAACCATCAGCCAGCAAGTGGTCAAGAATGTCTATCTGTGGCAAGGGCGCAGTTGGGCGCGCAAATCGATCGAGGCGTTGCTGACGCCTTTGGTGGAACTGACATGGTCAAAACGGCGCATATTGGAAGTATATCTGAACGTGGCTGAGTTTGATGAAGGTGTGTTTGGCGTTGAGGCCGCAGCCCGGCATTATTTCGGCATTGGTCCGGAAAAGCTGAGTGCAGTTCAGGCGGCGCGGTTGGCAGCGGTTTTGCCAAATCCCAAGCAGCGGTCAGCCAGCAATCCCACTGCCAACCTACGCAAGCGCGCCGCTTCAATCCTTGACGGTGCGGAAACCATACGCGAAGAGCCGCGTGCAAGGTGTTTCGAGGATTGAAAATATCTGCGGGGCAAGGCAAAGAGGTAGAAATCCCGAGAATTGGTGTTGCCCGATGAACCGACTATTTCATGTTCCTTTGTCCCCGTATTGCCGTAAGGTGCGGCTGAGCCTTGGCGAGAAGCGGATCGAGGTCGAACTGGTTGAAGAACGGTATTGGGAGAAAGACGCGGACTTTCTGCGCCGTAACCCCGCCGCCAAGGTGCCCGTTTTGAAGATGGACGGCAAAATGATGGCCGAAAGTAGTGCCATCTGCGAATATCTGGAAGAAAAATACCCTGAACCCAGCCTGATGCCGCGTGACGCCGATGGCCGATACGAAGTGCGCAGACTGGTGGCGTGGTTTGACGACAAATTCCACAATGAAGTCACCTCGAAGCTGCTTTATGAGCGGGTCAACAAAAAGGTGATGGGGTCGGGTTATCCGGATAGCGGTAATGTCAAAGCCGGTGCCAAGGCGATCAAGTATCATCTGGACTATATGCACTGGCTGCTGGACCACCGTCGCTGGCTGGCCGGTGATGTTATGACGCTTGCCGATTTCGCCGCTGCGGCGCATCTGAGTGCGTTGGATTATATTTCAGATGTAGACTGGAACCGGTCGGCTGTGGTCAAAGACTGGTATGCGACGATCAAGTCGCGCCCGGCGTTTCGGTCACTTTTGGCCGATCAGATTCCGGGGTTTCTGCCTCCGGCGCATTATGCCGATCTGGATTTCTGAACAGGCCCCGGGGTGGGGCCAGCCCCCTCTTGGGCCATGCGGCCCAATTCACCCCCGGAGTGTTTTGGGCAAAATGAAGGAGCGGGCCGGTGTCTGCTGAGGTGAAAGCCCGTCTGATCGCCGAGGCGCGCGCGGTGGGGTTTGACATGGCGCGGGTTTGTCGCCCGGATGCTGTGGGACATGTGCCCGCCGGGTTGGCCGGGTTTCTGGCTGAAAGCTATCACGGTCAAATGGGTTGGTTGGCAGAGCGCACCGAATGGCGCGCCAATCCGGCCGCGCTCTGGCCGCAGGCGCGGTCTGTTATTGTGTTGGGCGAGAGCTATACGCCCGAGCATGATCCGATTGAGATTCATAGGCGCCCGGACCGGGGGGCGATTTCAGTTTATGCGCAGAACCGGGATTACCATGACATTGTCAAGAAACGCCTGAAACGGTTAGCACGATGGTTGATTGCTGAGGCCGGGCCTGAGACCGAAGTTAAAGTGTTTGTAGATACAGCCCCCGTACCGGAAAAGCCATTAGGGCAGGCAGCAGGGTTGGGTTGGCAGGGCAAGCATACCAATCTGGTAAGCCGTGATCTAGGCTCGTGGTTCTTTATCGGTTCGGTCTTTACCACGCTCGATTTACCGGTGGACGCCCCGGAAGTGGATCATTGCGGCAGTTGTCGCGCCTGTCTGGACGCCTGTCCGACGGGTGCTTTCCCGGCCCCCAACCAGATCGATGCGCGGCGTTGCATTTCCTATCTGACAATTGAACATCATGGTCCTGTTGACGAAGCGTTGCGGCCGTTATTGGGCAATCGCATATATGGCTGTGATGATTGTCTGGCGGCCTGTCCGTGGAACAAGTTTGCAGTCAGTGCGCGAGAAATCCGTTATGCAGCACGGGCCGATTTGGTGGCCCCGCGTCTGGGAGAGCTTGCTGTGCTGGATGACGCTGAGTTCAGGGCGTTCTTTTCGGGATCACCCGTTAAGCGGATCAAGCGAGACCGGTTTGTGCGCAATGTGCTTTATGCCATAGGGAATTCCGGGGACCAGTCGTTGATAAATGTGGCGCAAGGGTTGTGTGAGGACCCGGATGCAACCGTGGCTGACGCGGCCAAATGGGCGGTAAAGCGGTTGCGAGAGGTCGCAATTGAGCTGGAATAGTCTCTGGTTTAGTCGTTATTAGGGGCGCGCGAACAAGGGAGATGACCTGAATGGCTTTGTCATTGGGGGTGGATACTGGCGGCACCTATACTGATGCAGTGCTGATCCGGGACGAAAGGGATGTTGTGGCGTCGGCCAAGGCGCTGACCACACGCCACGATCTGGCCGAAGGTATTGGCGCGGCAGTCTCTGCAGTATTGCGTGACGGCGCGGTGCGCCCGGAGGAGGTGGCGCTGGCGTCCCTCTCCACGACATTGGCGACAAATGCGCTGGTCGAAGGGCAGGGCGGGCGCGTGGCGCTGATCCTGATCGGGTTTCGCAATGGCGATCTGGAAAAGCATGGGTTGAACGGTGCCTTGTCTGGCGACCCTGCGTTACATATTGCGGGGGGCCATGATCATGCAGGCGGCGAAAAAGTGGCGCTGGATGAGGACCGGCTGAGGCGTTGGCTAGATGCGCATGGACGCGACGTGTCCGGTTTTGCCATTGCCGCGCAGTTTGCCACGCGCAACCCGGCGCATGAGCAAAGGGCGGCCGCGCTGATCCAGCAGATCACGGGGCGGCCTGTCAGCGCGTCGCATCATTTGTCTTCGCGATTGAACGGCCCGAAGCGGGCGATGACAGCGGTGCTGAATGCGCGGTTGATCGGTATGATTGACCGGTTGATCGGGCGCGCACAATCGCAGCTAGCGGCGCTGGGTATCACAGCGCCGTTGATGGTGGTGCGCGGTGATGGGGCGTTGATTTCGGCAGAGTTCGCGCGCGAACGTCCGATTGAAACCATTCTGAGCGGACCAGCGGCGTCAATCGTTGGCGCGCGCTGGCTGACGGGCGCGCAGGATGCGCTGGTCAGTGACATCGGCGGGACCACCACAGATGTGGCGGTTTTGCGCAATGGGCGTCCGTCGATTGACCCGGATGGTGCCCGTGTGGGCCCCTATCGTACCATGGTCGAGGCGGTGGCGATGCGGACCTTTGGGCTGGGCGGGGACAGCGAAGTGCATTTTGTCGCTGAAGGTCTGGCGGGTGGCATCACATTGGGGCCTCGGCGGATCTTGCCAGTGTCCCTAATTGCCAGGGACGCGCCTGACACTGTGCACGATGCGCTGTACCAGCAGTTGCGTCGCCCGGTGCCCGGAGAGCATGACGGGCGCTTTGTGCGTTGTGTTGGCGGGTCGAGCCCCGACGCGCTTGAGCCGCGCGATGCGGCCCTGTTGCAGCGGATCGGAGACGAAGTGCACCCATTGGGAGACGTGTTGCGATCAAGGCTGGACGTCACGGCCATGCGGCGTTTGGTGGACAGAGGTCTGGTGCAAGTTGCCGGTGCGACGCCATCAGATGCGAGCCATGTATTGGGACATGTTTCGGTGTGGGACAAGGGTGCGGCAGAAAAGGCGCTGCGGTTGATGGGGCGGCGGCGTACCGGGGCGGGGCATATGCTGGCACCTGATCCCAAAGAAATGGCCCTGATGATCATCGATCAGCTGACGCATGAGACAAGTTTGGCTTTGCTAGAGACTGGTTTTGCCGAAGAGCAAGACCCATTTGGATTGCCTGCAGCAGACCTGGCGCGCCACGTTTTGATGCAAAGGGGCCTGAGGGGTCACGAGGGTCTGGTCCGGCTGAACACCGGGTTGCAGAGCCCGGTGATTGGATTGGGTGCCTCTGCGAGTGCGTATTATCCGGCGGTTGGGCAACGGCTGGGCTGTCAGATGGAGTTGCCGACCCATGCAGGCGTGGCAAATGCCATCGGTGCGGTTGTTGGACGGGTTACGATCCGCAAGGCCGGAACGGTCACGTGCCCGAGCGAAGGACGTTTTCGGGTGCATCTGCCTGAGGGGCCGCAAGATTTTAACGCGTTGGAAGCGGCGTTGAGTTTGCTGGAAACCGAACTTACCAAACGTGCGCGTGTCGAGGCGGACAAAGCCGGGGCGGTCGATGTGCGAATATCGGCCCAACGTGATGTGCGGACGACACAGGCCGAAGGTCGGGAGATCTTTGTTGAGGCCGATATTGTTGTGGAGGTCTCTGGTCGGCCGCGTATTGCGGTGAATTAGAGACTGTTTTGCCCCAATCGCCACACCCGATATGACGCCGGGCGTGGCGATTCAGATTGTCAGCCTGCGCGTTTTGGCAGAACCCAACCGGCGCGCGGGAAATGGCAGGTATATCCGTTGGGGTGTTTTTCCAGATAGTCCTGATGATAGTCTTCAGCCTCCCAGAAATCGCCAACAGGCTCTACCTCGGTCACAACCCTTCCGGGCCAAAGGCCAGACGCGTCAACATCGGCAATCGTGTCAGCGGCCACAGCTTTCTGCGCATCGTCGACAAAGTAGATCGCTGACCGATAGGACATGCCCATATCGTTGCCCTGTCGATTTGGCGTTGTCGGGTCGTGGATCTGAAAGAAAAATTCCAGCAACTGGCGAAAGCTGATGCGCGCCGGGTCAAAAGTGATCTCGATACCCTCGGCGTGGGTACCATGGTCTCGATAGGTGGCATTGGGCACATCGCCGCCGGTATAGCCAACCCGCGTCGCCAAAACGCCGTCCAATTTGCGGATCAGATCTTCCATACCCCAGAAACAACCACCAGCCAGAACCGCGCGTTCGCTCATGTCACGTCCTCCACCTGATCAAGATAGGCGCTGTATCCTTCGGACGTCATATCGTCGCGATGCACAAACCTCAGGCTGGCGGAATTGATACAATACCGCAATCCGCCGCGATCCTGCGGACCGTCGGGGAACACGTGCCCCAGATGGCTGTCACCATAGGTCGAGCGGACCTCGGTGCGCACCATACCGTGCGTAGAATCGTGGTGTTCCGTGACATGTTTTGTTTCGATGGGTTTAGTGAAACTGGGCCAGCCGCAGCCGGATTCGTATTTGTCCGAGCTGGCAAACAACGGTTCGCCGGACACAACATCAACATAGATACCGGGCTCTTTGTTGTTCAGCAGCTTGCCCGTTCCGGGACGTTCTGTGCCGCTGTCTTGCGTCACCCAGCGTTGTTCGTCGGTCAAAGTGGCGATCACATCGGGATCTTTGAAATAATTTGTCATGCGCGTCTCCTTACAGTCCCTTCGGAATATGGGACTGAAACAGCATTAGAATAGGGATATTACAGGCCGGTCAAGGCAAGGTGATCAGAGATGCTGAACCCTTTGGGTGTCTCAAGGGGCACTGACTGGTCAGGTGTTTGACTAGCTGCGCATGTTGGCTCCATTGGCGTCATAGACCGGGCCTCCTAAAACCTCGGCGCAATACATTTCGCCCAGAATTTCGACGTGCAGCGCGGTGCCCGGATCGGCGTTGTCAGAGCTGACATAGGCCATCGCCAGAGACTTGCCGACATGATGCGCATAACCACCGGAAGTGACATAGCCCACGGCGTTGTTGTCTTTGAGCACAGCTTCGTCCTGAGTGACGTCAATGCGCGTGTCCACCAACAGCGTGACCAGCTTGCGCGTCACACCGTCTTGTTTGAGTTTCAGCGTGGCGTCCTTGCCAACAAAGTCTTTGTTCCAATTGATAAAGACATCCATCCCGGAGTCGATGGCGTTAAAGTCGGGGCGGAACTCCAGTCCCCACGCGCCCCACCCCTTTTCCAGACGCAACGACATCAGGGCTCGGTTTCCATACCAGCGATACCCCAGATCGGCGCCGGCCTCTTCGATCGCCTCGGACAGCCGGATCAGGTACTGTGGACGGCAATAAACTTCATAACCCAGCTCGCCAGAGAAGCTGATCCGGTTCAGAATCACTGGCACGCCGCCGACGAATGTTTTACATGTATCGCGGAATTTGAACGCGTTGCCCGAGACATCATCGCGCGTGATCCGTTGTAACAGGTCGCGTGACTTCGGGCCAGATAAGGCGATGCCGTGCCAGTCGGCGGTCTGGTTTTCGTGGATGACATCATCGGGCAAGGTCTTGGCAAAAAACCGGCTGTGCGCATCCTGCATGGCGCCCGAACCGAACAGCATGAAATGCTCTTCATCCAGACAGGCAACTGTGAGATCGCCATAGAGCCGACCCTTTTCGGTGATCATAGGAGTTAATGTCATGCGCCCGGGTTTAGGAATGTACCCGGCCATAGTTTTATTCAGCCAGTTACGCGCGCCCAGGCCTTTGATCACGTGTTTGGCAAAATTGGCAATCTCAATCCCGCCGACACCGGTGCGTACGGCGTGGACTTCGCGGGCGACATAGTCATGGCTGCGGTTGCGTTCGAATGTCGGGTCTTCCCATGCGTCCTCAGGCCCGTCGGCGAACCACAGCACATGTTCCAAACCAAAGGCCTGACCCATGCGGGCGCCTTTGGCGACCAATCGGTCATAAAGCGCGGTGGTTTGTTGTTTGCGACCCTTGGGCAAGGTTTCATTGGGGAATGTCATCACAAAGCGACGTTCGTAGTTCTCGCAGCTTTTGATAGTGCCCCAATCGGGGGTTGCCCAATTGCCAAACCGCGCGATGTCCATCGCCCAGACATCGATTGAGGGTTCACCGTCGATCATCCATTCCGCCATGGTTAACCCAACGCCGCCGCCCTGACAAAAACCGGCCATGACACCCACGGCCGTCCAATAATTACGCATGCCGGGCACCGGGCCGATCATCGGGTTGCCATCCGGACCAAAAGTGAACGGGCCATTGATGGCGTCCTTGATCCCGACGCTGGCCAGCGCCGGGATACGTTCAAAACCAAGCTCTAACCGGTCTGCAATGTGGTCCAGATTGGGTTGCAGCAAGTCGTGTCCAAAACTCCACGGGGTGCCGCCAACTTTCCAAGGAACTCCAACTGGTTCGTAGGTGCCCAGCAACATGCCCTCGCGCTCCTGACGGAAATAAATGTTGGCTTCGTAATCAATGCCGCACGGTAGTCGCGATCCAAAAGTGGCGACTTCGTCGATCCGGTCGGTCAATAGGTAATGGTGTTCCATCGGTTGCACAGGCAGGTTTAGACCGGCCATATGCCCGACCTCCCGCGCCCAAAGCCCACCGCAATTGACCACATGTTCGGCAATGACTGTTCCTCGTAATGTGGTGACCTCCCACAGTCCATCGCTGCGCATTTTGGTTGCTGTAACTGGTGTGTGGGTAAAATATTGCGCACCGTAGTGCCGTGCCGCTTTGGCAAAGGCATAGGTTGTGCCCGAGGGGTCAAGATCGCCGTCCTGATCATCCCAAAGCGCGGCGTAATAGTGTTTGCCGTCGATCAGAGGGTGGCGTTGCGACAGTTCTTGCGGGCTGATCCATTCCTGTTCCAATCCCATATAGCGCGCCTTGGAGCGTTCGCGTTTCAGGTAATCATACCAGGCTTTGTTGGACGCCAGATAAAACCCGCCGGTCATGTGCAGGCCGACAGAATGGCCCGACAGCTCTTCGATCTCTTTGTACAGGTTGATCGTATAGCTCTGCAGACGCGATATATTTGGGTCGGACGAGATCGTGTGTATTTGCCCCGCCGCATGCCAGCTGGACCCCGAGGTCAGCTCATTGCGTTCCAGAAGGATCGCATCTTTCCATCCGAACTTGGCCAGATGAAACAGGATCGAACAGCCCACCACGCCACCACCGATGATGACAACCTTGGTGTGGCTGGGAAGCGGTTTGCCGCGGCTGGTGTCGTCTTTGTGAATGTTCAGTGCGGATTGAGCCAATATGTTGGTCATGGTGTGATCCTCATAGTCTGTCGATCAGGTTTTAATACCAAACGTCGGGAAGGTCGGCTTTGCGCTTGGCCACAAAGCCGCTCAGCTCTTCTTTGATGGCGATGTCGATGGGGGGCGGTTCGTATCGTTCCAGCATCCCGGTCCAGCAGTCATAGGCACGCTGGCGCATGTCTTTTGATCCTGCTTCCTCCCAGCTTTCGACATTTTCGCTGTCGCTGAGCGTGGGTTCGTAAAAGGCGTTCTGGTAATTGCGGAATGTGTGCGCCGAGCCGAGAAAATGACCGCCCGGTTTCACTTCTCCATAGGCGTCGCGCGCCAAGGCTTCGTCGCTGACATCCAGCCCTTGCCCCAGCAGTTTTTGATAACTGCCCAGCCGGTCAGCATCCATGATCAACTTTTCAAATCCGGTGCACAGCCCGCCTTCGAGCCAGCCAGCGGCATGCAGTACAAAATTGGCACCCGCCAACATGGTCGAATGCATCGAATCCGCGCTCTCATACGCTGCTTGGGCATCTTCGATCTTAGATGCGGTTAGCGATCCACCACAGCGCAGCGGTAGCCCGGCGCGGCGGGCCAGTTGGCCGATAGCATAATTAGACATCACCGGTTCAGGCATGCCAAAAGTTGGTGCGCCGGATTTTAGCGACATCGACGACAAAAAATTACCCAGTACAAAGGGTGCGCCCGGGCGCACCAACTGCGAAAAGGCGCAGACCATTAACGCTTCGGCCATGGCCTGAGCCACCGACGCCGCGGTGCTGACCGGCCCCATGGCACCGGACAGGATAAACGGCACAACAACAATGCCTTGACCGCGCCTGCAATAAACGCGGATCGCTTCGGTCACGACCTTGTCGATGAGCAGCGGCGAATTGGTGTTGACGTTGCCCATGATTACGCAGTTCTGGTCCATCACGTCCCGCCCATGCAGGATTTCGGCCATGTCAATGCTGTCCTGCGCGCGGCTCATCTCGGTAATGGCGCCCAGATGTGGTTTGTCCGACAGGGTCATATGTGCCAGCACCATATCCAAATGGCGTTTGTTCACAGGGATGTCCGTGGGTTCGGCAATCACAAGACCGGTGTGATGCAGGTTGGGATGCATGTAAGCCAGCTTTACGAGCTTTTCAAAGTCATCAAACGTGGCATAGCGGCGGCCGCTATGCAGGTCGCGTACAAACGGGGCGCCATAGATCGGGGCGAAGACCTGATTATTGCCGCCGATAGTGACAGATCGGTCCGGATTGCGGGCCAGTTGCACAAAATCGCGTAGCGCGGTTTTACAAAGCGCGCGGATCTGATCGGCGGGCATGCGTACTGTGTCTTCGTCGACATTAGCGCCGGCATCTTTCCAGATGCGCAGCGCCTCGGGATCGTCGCGAAATGCGATGCCCACATCCTGCATGATCCAGTCAACTTGCGTTTCCAGACGGTTGATCTGTTCCGCGTCGAGCGGATCGAAAAAGGGCAGGACCCGCCGGATATGGGGCGAGGGCAAAACACCTAGGTTGTCGGTTCGGGTGCGATATTTGCGGTTACGGCGGGCCATATTGGACTCCGTGGAGAAAGATCAGACGATCTTAGATCGCGTCGTGCGCAGTGTGATCCTTGATTGTTGCAAGCATTTGGATAACTGTCAGTTATGCAAGAGCTCTGGAAATTGGTGACATCGCCGCGCCATCTGATCTTTTTTGAGGCGGCTGCGCGACATGGATCGTTTACACGCGCCGCGAACGAGCTGAACGTGCAGCAACCCGCCGTCAGCGCCGCAATCCGGCAGATGGAACAGTCGTTGGAGGTTCAGGTGTTTCACCGGTCGCACCGCCAAGTCACGCTGACCCCCGCCGGAGAGCGGTTGTTTGCGGATGTATCCCAAGCGTTGGAGCGTATTTTGGCGTCGGCCCGGGCGGTGCACCAACGTGGGCAAAATGATCACGTGACATTGTCTGTGTCGACCGCGTTTGCCTATTATTGGATGGTGCCGCGGCTTCAGAATTTGCACGGCGCTCATCCCGATATTGACCTGCGTCTGCAAACCAGCGACCGTGAGCCGGATATTGACGCGGAACGCATTAGCCTAGGGGTGCGCCGGGGGCATGGGCTATGGCCCGATTGCCACGCAGCATTGATCGCGCCCGAAGTGATCTATCCCATTGCCAGCCCACGTGTGATGGCTGCGGCGCGCAATCTGACGACGGTGCCAGACCTGTTACATGAACGTCTGATACATCTGGAAGAACCGGTCCGCGAGCGCCCCAACTGGGGCCAGTGGTTCGCGCATCACAACGTGCCGGGCCGTGAGCCGAAAACCGGGTTGCGGTTAAATGATTATGCGCTGGTGCTGCAAGCCGCGATCGCCGGAGAAGGTTTTGCGTTTGGCTGGCAGCACGTAACAAAGGGACTGATTTCGCAAGGGCTTTTGGCCGCAAGGGAAGATTGGAGTTGGAACACCGGGGCCGGGTTCTATCTGGTTTGGTCGCGGCGCACCCCATTGATTTCTCAGGCAAAGCGGGTACGCGACTGGATCATTACACAAGCCCAGTCCGAGATGCAGAGCTAACCCTGGGGAGTGACGCCGGGGCGTGCTTTGCCGCGTTTCAGACCCAGCTGACGTTCGCGCCAGATGATGAGAACGCCTGCAAAGATGATGATCGAAGCACCGACCAGCATCAAAAGTGTCGGCACCTCGTCAAACCAGACATAGCCGATCACAAGAGCAAACAGCATGGCGGAGTAGTCAAATGGCGCCACCACAGATGCCGGTGCAAAGCGATAACTTGAAGTCAGAAAAATCTGCGCCACGCCCCCAATCAGACCGGCGCCAATCAGGTAGGCACATTCAGGTCCGGTGGGCATGACCCAGCCGAACGGCAGCGTCAACAGCGACAGACATGTGGCGGTCAACGAGAAGTAGAACACGATGGCGGAGGTTTGTTCGCTTTGCACCAGTTTGCGAATGTGTATCTGGGCAAGGGCTTTGAACACGGCGGAGCCGAGAACCAGCATGACCCCCAGCGTTGCTGCGTCAGACGCAGAGCCACCACCAAAGATGGTCAGGCGTGGCCACAGCACCACCATGACGCCAAACAAGCCAATACCAACTGCTGTGAGACGAAATGCGCGCACGGTTTCACCCAGAAACATGGCGGCAAAAACAACCGTCAACAGCGGTGCGGTAAAGCCGATGGCGGTGACTTCGGGCAGCGGCAGATAAGCCAGCGCGGCAAAGCCCAATGCCATCGCTGTGGTGCCAATGAAGCCGCGCCAGAAATGGCCCATTGGGTTTTTGACTTTGAGCCCGGTGCCAAGATCACCCCGGCGTGCCAACCAGATTAGAATAACAGGCAAAGCAAACGCAGACCGGAAAAATACCGACTGGCCGGTGGGGACATGCCCGGACGCAATTTTGATAAACGCAACCATAACCGAGAACAATGCGACGGCGATGAGCATAAATAGAATACCGCGGGCGGGGTTCACTGTTTGGCCTTTCATGAGGGTTGTGATTATTATTAACGTCTTAAGTGTGCCAATGAAACCTTGCTTCGGCAACACGTCGGTATTCCGTCGGTATCGCGTCGGTCAGAAACACCCTCAAAGCTGCGAACGAACTGGTTAACCCTTTCGCTTTTCCGGATCTTTGTCTCGCTTATCTGGCCACCGATCGGAATCTCCGTTTTGGCTCGTGGACAGGGCTCTATCTAAAATGCTTCTATGGCCACACTTCGGAATATAGGTGTTTGCAGCAGTGTTTAAGATAGAGACCGCTCAAGCGGCATCGTTTCTGGTGGTCTGCGAAGAAGGATCAATTCGGTCAGGCGCAGAGCGTCTTGGAGTCGAGCCGTCCACGATCAGTCGCCATATTTCCGCGTTGGAAAGCTCGCTGAATGTCACCTTGGTCGAGCGCGGTCGCAAAGGTGTGCGTCCGACGGAAGCCGGGAATATTCTGTTGCTCTATTTGAAACGCCAGCAAAGTGATCAGGAGGCGTTGTTATCTGAGTTTGACGAACTCTCTGGTATGCGCCGGGGCGAGCTGGTTGTCGCGGTTGGCGATGGGTTCATCAGTGATTTTATCGGCAATGCGTTGGCGACATTCAAATTGGCATACCCCGGATTCACCTATGACATTTTAAGCGGGTCGACGGATCAGGTGTTACATGCAGTGCGGACAGACCGTGCGCATATAGGGCTTGCTTATAATGCACGCCGAGAGCGCGCGATCCGAACCGCATCACAAGTGAAACAGCCGCTTGTGGTATTGGTTAGCCCAACGTCGGAATGGGCCGAACTTTCGCAACCCGTCACAATGCAGCAGCTGGAAATGCTGCCCTGCGCGCTGTTAAAAAGCGGATTCGGGGTCGGCGACATGATCCGGGCGACGGAAGGTGTTTATGGTGCCCGTTTACAGGCATCGGTGCAGTCCAATTCTTTGGCCGTGTTGCGCAATTTCGTGCGTGAAGGATTGGGGGCAACGATACTCCCTGCTTTTGTGGTTACCCGGGAAATCGAAGACAAAACCATCATTACGAAATCGCTGGATATTCCTGAGTTTAGCAAAGGCGAAGCGTCGGTATTTACGCGAGCTGGACGGCGATTGCCCGAAGGGGCCAGCCGTTTGGTGGATCACGTCATTCGATCCATGGCGGCGTTCCGGCAATCTGTTTAGTGTTGCAAAAATTGCAACGTTAAAGATCATATGGCGCAATTCCAACAAGCTCACCACATGGCTAGTCTCGCCCGATAAGAATCTGATCACAGGGGAAATCACATGTTAAACAGGACACTCACGTCCATTGTATCAGTTCTGGCGGTATCTGCGGCATTGGCCGGAACTGTTCAGGCTGAAACGTTGCGCATTGCCTCGCAAGGCGACGCCACGAGCCTTGACCCGCACAGCCACAATGAAAGTTTCACGAATTTCTTTTTGGCCAATATCTATGAAGGGCTTGTCGCACGCGACCGGAACTTTGAGATTACCGGGCAGCTTGCAGAAAGCTGGGAGCAAGTCGACGCGACAACCTGGCACTTTCATCTGCGTCCGGGCGTGACATTTCACGACGGATCAAGCTTTGCGTCAGACGATGTGATTTTCAGCATGGAACGCGCACTTTCTGAACCGTCGAATTTCAAGCATGTTCTGACAACGGTCGATAGTTTTTCTGCAATCGATGACATGACAGTCGAGGTGAAAACCAAGTCAGCAAATCCGATTTTGTTGAACGATCTTCTGGATTTTATGATCGTTGACAAACAATGGGCTGAGGCGAACGGTGCACAAGAGCCGGTGAACCTTCAGGCTGAGGAAAAAGCGTTCAGTGCGACGAACACAAATGGCACCGGGCCATTTTCCGTGGTTTCACGCGCACAGGGCGAAAAGACAATTCTTGCCGCCCATACCGGGTATTGGGGCGAAACTGGCAACGTGACTGACGTTGTGTTCACTCCTATCAACAACGCGGCGACATTGGTATCAGCGCTGCTGTCAGGTGAAGTCGACCTGGTAATGCCTTTGCCCTTGCAGGATATCCCACGCGTTGAAGGCGCAGACGGTGTAAAAGTGGTGTCCAGCCCAGAAGCCCGCACGATGTATATCGGTATGGATCAATGGCGCGATCAGATCATTGAAAGCCCCGTCGAAGGAAACCCGTTCCAGGACCTTAGAGTTCGGCAGGCGTTTGCCCACGCAATTGACGCTCAGGCGATCATCGACCGCGTGATGCAAGGCCAAGCGACTTTGGCGACACAGTACGTCATGGATAAAGTTAATGGTTTCAACCCAGACCTGACACGGTTGGAGTACAATGTTGAAACTGCCAAATCGCTTTTGGCTGAGGCTGGCTATCCGGACGGGTTTGAGCTGACTATGGATTGCTCGACTGATCGCTATGTCAATGATGCGCAGATCTGTCAGGCTGTCGTCAGCTTGCTGGCTCGGGTGAATGTAAAGGTAAACCTGATCGCGCAGCCTAAGGCGCAGTTCTTCCCGAAAATTGTTGCCCCTGATTTTGGCACATCTTTCTTCCTGCTCAGCTGGACACCGTCCACAATGGATAGCCTTAACGTGTTCCAAAACGTATTGGGAACACGTGATTTGGAGAACGGTCTGGGCGTTTGGAATATCTCTGGCTGTTCAATTCCGGAAGCAGATGCGCTGGCCGCACAAGCCGCCAACACAATGGATGCCGCCGAACGCGAAGCGCATTTACAAGATGCAATGGCGCTGATGGTTGAGAACGTGTGCCTTGTACCGCTTCATGTTCAGCGGCTTGTTTGGGGGGCGGCAGATAATATCGATGTTGTCCAACTCCCAACATTTGAGTTTCCTTTGGAATACTACAACGTAAACTGAGTGTAAGTGAGCGGCCCGGAGAGTTCCGGGCCGTTCAAACACCCATCTTCTGCTTGGATACCTCATATGTATTTCCTCCTGGCCAGATTGTTCCAGGCTGCGATTGTTATGCTTTGCGTCGCATTTGTTGGCTTTTTGGTGTTTCAGTATATTGGCGACCCGGTTCTGTCTCTTGTCGGACAGGAAACGACTGTCCAAGACCGCGAAGCATTGCGGGAAAGCCTTGGGCTGAATGATCCGATCTTTGTGCAATATCTTCGTTATGTAGGGAATGCGATCCAAGGGGATTTCGGGATTTCCTACAGCTTTAATCGTGACGTGAGCGAAATGATTGCGGACAGGCTCCCTGCAACAGTTGAGCTGGTTCTTCTCTCTGGTGTCTTCTCGCTGATCCTTGCCATTCCGGCAGGCATCTACACGGGCATTCGCCGCAAAGGCGGGCTGGCCCAGACGATCATGGCGCTGTCCGTGATCGGTGTGTCCGTGCCTTCATTCTTGTTGGGAATACTCTTGATCCTTGTCTATTCTGTCTGGCTGAATTGGCTGCCTTCATTTGGACGCGGTGATACTGCGTCGCTTTTTACGCTGGAATCGAGCCTGTTTACTTTGGATGGGTTGAGCCATGCTTTGATGCCAGCCGCTGTGCTTTGCCTGTTTCAACTGGGTGTGATCCTGCGTCTGATCCGGGCGGAAATGCTTGAGGTTCTGCGCACTGAATACATCCGGTTTGCGTGGGCGCGCGGGCTTCCCGGTCAACGTGTCTATTTGCGTCATGCGCTCAAAAATACGCTGGTGCCGGTTGTGACCGCCATTGGGTTGCAGCTGAGCTCGCTATTCGCGTTTTCCATCATTACAGAGCGGGTGTTTCAATGGCCCGGAATGGGGTCACTGCTTTTGCATGCGATTGGTCAGAGCGATATCCCACTGCTGGCGGCCTACCTGATTTTTGTTGGACTGGTGTTCACAATTTCCAATCTGGTTGTCGACGCGATCTATGTTTTGATCGACCCGCGCATCCGTCATGGAGCGCACTGAGATGTTTGAAAAAATCCGCTCAGATTTCTGGTACGAATTGCTGAACGCGCCGGTCACAGTTGTCTCGTTGGTCATAATTCTATTGATGGCCATCGGGTGTACGTTCGCGCCAGTGTTTGCGCCGCACACGCCGTTTGACCCTGCAACAATTTCCATTTTGGACAACAACTTGCCGCCAGCATGGGAGTCCGGATCTGATCCGCGCTTTTTGCTGGGAACCGATTTGCAAGGTCGCGATGTGTTGTCCGCGATGCTGTATGGCGGGCGGATTTCGTTGCTGGTCGGGCTTGGCGCGGTTGCGCTTTCCGTGGTCATCGGGATGACCGTCGGGCTATTGGCCGGGTATTTCGGTGGCATGACCGATGCGATTTTAATGCGTGTTGCAGAGATCCAATTCGCGTTTCCACCGATCCTAATCGCGCTTTTGTTCAACGGGATTATGAAAGCGTCGCTTCCGGCAAATGTATTCGCCCAAGCTGCGGTGCCGATCATGATACTTGCGATTGGCCTGGCGGGCTGGGTGCAGTTCGCCCGGATTGTGCGTGCCTCGGTGCTTGTGCAGCGCGGTCAGGATTATGTCACGGCCTGTCAGGCGATTGGCCTGCCGACATCTACCATCATTTTGCGCCATATCACCCCCAACATTCTGGGCCCCGTCCTTGTGCTTGCGATGCTGCAGATCGCTGTTGCCATCGTGACAGAGGCAACCCTGTCGTTTCTGGGTCTGGGCACACCTCTCACGGAACCATCCCTTGGCGCGTTGATCCAGATCGGCAGCCAATACCTGTTCTCAGGTATTTGGTGGGTTGTCATCTTTCCGGGCACCATGTTGCTGGTGATGGTCATTGCGTTCAACCTCGTCGCGGATTGGGTTCGCGACTATTTAAACCCGAGGCTGCGATGACCGAGTTGCTTTGTAAAACCGAAAGCCTGCAAATTACCTTCCCGCACCGGCTTGGCGATTTCGTCGCTGTGCATGGGTTTGATATGCAAGTGCGTCGGGGTGAAATTGTTGGTCTGATCGGCGAAAGCGGGGCTGGTAAATCAACCATTGGCAATGCGATCATGGGGCTGTTGTCGCATCCGGGCAAGGTCACGTCCGGGCGAATTCTGCTTAACGGTGAAGATCTTATCTCAAAGTCCGCCAGCCAGATGGCGCAGTTGCGCGGACGGCGTGTTGGGATGATTTTTCAGGATCCGATGACGTCGCTGAACCCGTTGATGACAGTGGGTGAGCAGCTGAGCGAATCCATATCTATTTTGCAGGATGTCCCGATGGCGAAAGCCCGCGTGATGGCCGCCGAACGGCTGGATGATGTGGGAATCCCAGATGCAGCAAACCGTGTGAATCAGTACCCACACGAGTTTTCCGGCGGTATGCGGCAACGTGTTGTCATTGCTTTGGCCATGGCTGGTGATCCCGACCTTTTGATTGCGGATGAACCAACGACCGCGCTTGATGTCTCTGTGCAGAAACAAGTGCTCGATCTTATTCGCCGCATTTGCGTGGAGCGGTCGCTGGGCGTCATTCTTGTGACGCATGATATGGGTGTTATTTCAGAAACCGCTGACCGTATATATGTGATGCGCCACGGCAAACTGATCGAAACCGGACCTACCGAACAGGTAATCGGAGCGCCCGCAGAACAATATACGCAGGACCTGATTTCAGCGATTCCAAGTATCGACGAACGCGAAGATCGGTTCAGGAACCCGCCCAAAAAGACAGGCGAAATCGACACGTGGTTATTAGAAGGTCAGCAGGGCGCACGTGACGGGGACTATTTGTCGACCAGCGCGCTGACCAAGGATTTCGCGACCCGCAAGGCGAGCTTTTGGGGCAAGAAAGGCAGCTTTCGGGCCGTAGACATTGAAGGTCTGAGCGTCCAGCGCGGAGAGGTTCTTGGGCTTGTTGGGGAAAGTGGCTCAGGTAAGTCGACGCTTGGCCGGATTCTGACTGGTTTGATAAAGCCCAGCACAGGCAGTGTGTCGTTTGGCGATCATGGGGCCTTGGCCGACATCAGGTCAGCGGCAATTCGAAAAGCCTTCCGCCGCGATGTGCAGGTGGTTTTTCAGGATCCGTATTCTTCGCTGAACAGCCGGATGCGTGTCGGTCACATTTTGGCAGAGCCGATCCGCTTTCACGGTTTGGCGAAACGGGATGAGATTGATCGCCTTGTTGACGCCTTGTTGGAACGGGTTGGGTTACCAGCCGGATCCAGCCGCAAATTCCCGCACCAGTTTTCCGGCGGCCAGCGGCAGCGCATCTGTATCGCGCGGGCTTTGTCGGTCCGGCCAAGGTTTCTTTTGTGCGATGAACCGACCTCGGCGTTGGATGTATCCATTCAGGCCGACATGCTGGCGCTTTTGATGGAACTGCGCCGCTCGCTGGGGCTGACGATGTTGTTTGTCAGCCATGATCTGGCGGTTGTCCGGCAGGTGTCTGATCGGGTTGCGGTCATGAAACAGGGAAAGATTGTCGAATGCAGAGATGCAGAGGCATTATTTGAAGCCCCTGAGAGCACTTACACACAAATGTTGTTGGAAACCGCCCCGCGGGTTGGTGGTGCCACACAGGACGAACAAACTAGACGAGGGGCGTGAAATGATCGGATTGATAGGTTGTGGTGCGATGGGTGGTGCAATGATCGCCCGCCTCATTGAGCAAGGGCATTCGGTTCAATGTTACGATGCCTTGCTCGAAGCCCGAAGCCGGGCCGAAGCAATGGGCGGCACAGCGCGAGACAGCTTGCAGGCGCTGGCAGAAGATTGCGACGTGATTATTCTGTCGTTGCCACGGGCCGATATCGTCAGGCAGGTCATGTCGGAAGTGGGCCCCCATATCAAACCTGCCACGATCGTTCTGGATACCTCAACATCTGAACCTGAAGTCACAAAAGCACTGGCGCAAACGGCGCAGGCAGGCGGCTATGTCTTTCTGGATGCCCCTGTCAGTGGCGGTCCGCTTGGCGCAAGAAACGGCACCATGACAATGGTCATGGGGGGGGCGGCAGACGCTATTGACGCTGTTCGACCCATGCTTGCGGCTCTGACGGCTAAGATTGTTCATGTTGGACCATCCGGTTCTGGCCATGCTGCAAAAATCGCCAACAACCTTCTTTGCGCGGCAAATCTTGTCCTTGTGAGCGAGATGGGCCGGTTGGCTGAAAGCACGGGTGTTTCGCTGAGCGATCTTCTGGAAGGGATCAATGCCGGGTCCGGACGCAGTGCTGTCAGTGAAGTCAATTTTCCGAAATGGATTTTGAGCGACGGATACGATTCCGGATTTACCATGGGATTGATGCGCAAGGATGTCGGGCTTGCCACCAAGCTGGCCAAAAGCGCAGATCTGGAGTTGCCGGCAACACGGGCCATTGCCGCGATTTGGGAGGACAGCCGGTCAACCCTTTGTGATAGCGCGGACTTTAACGAAATCTACAAATACGGAGCATCCGCAGATGTCTGATCGTGCCAAACTTTTCTGGTCCTCAATGGCGGAACTTGGCCTTGGGGCATCTGTACAAAGCCTTGTTGGTGGCGTCTTGCGCGACGGAACGGGTGCAACGATCAGTCTGGAAGACCCTTACGCTCAGACAGAACTGGCGAGCTATCCAGACTGCGGGGCCGAATTGGCCGCTGAGGCCTGTGATGCGGCGCGCGAGGCCCAACAAATATGGGCTCGTGAATTTTCGTCAGCCAGGCGCGGCGAGATCATGCAAGATATTGCACGCGCGGTTCAGACCCATGTCGAGACTCTGGCGACGCTTGAAGCGCTTGTCGCCGGAAAGCCCATTCGAGATTGCCGGATCGAAGTCGCCAAAGTCATTGAAATGTTTCGCTATTATGCGGGGTGGGCCGACAAGCTGCATGGCGAGGTTATTCCGGTGCCAAGCGGGCACTTGAACTATACGCTGCGCGAACCGTTGGGCGTTGTGTTTCAAATCACGCCTTGGAACGCGCCGATATTTACCGCGGGTTGGCAAATTGCGCCTGCGATTGCGACCGGGAATGGCGTGGTTATCAAGCCCAGTGAGCTGACCCCGGTAACAACAGTTGCGTTGGTCAAAATCGCGGAATCTGCAGGCTTGCTGCAAGGTTTAGTGAACGTGCTGTGTGGCCTTGGACCCACGTCCGGGCAGGCGGCCATCGAACACTCTACTGTTCGCAAGGTGGTCTTTGTCGGCTCTCCTGAAACAGGTCGCCGCGTCGCAGTTGCTGCCGCTCAAGCCTTGAAACCGGCGGTTTTGGAGCTTGGAGGGAAATCGGCCAATATCGTCTTTGAGGATGCCAATCTGAAACATGCGTGCCTTGGCGCGCAAGCGGCGATCTTTTCTTCTGCGGGGCAAAGCTGTGTCGCCGGGTCCCGGTTGCTTGTGCATCAATCTGTTCATGCAGAATTGCTTGAAATGATTGCTGATGGCATGGATGCGATCCGCCTTGGCGATCCGCTTGACGAAGCGACCGAGATTGGCCCGATCAGCAATGCGCGCCAATTTGGCCATGTGAACCAGATGATCACTGGCGCCCAAGCTGAGGGGGCGGATGTTCTGACACGTCAGAATACGCCTCAGACCGGTTATTTTGTTCCACCAACCGTGCTTGCCGGTCTCACAAATACCGCACAGGCCGCGCAGACCGAGATATTCGGTCCTGTCGTCACGGCCATCCCATTTGCGGATGAAAAAGAGGCGATTTCGACTGCAAACGACACGATGTTTGGCCTTGCCGGGGCCGTGTGGACCAATGACATTGGGCGCGCGCACCGCATGTCGGAGGCCATCCGCGCCGGAACATTCTGGATCAACAGCTACAAAGCCATCCATGTGTCATCGCCGTTTGGCGGTTCACTGAACTCTGGTTTCGGGCGCTCCAGCGGCACGGATGCTTTGATGGAGTATACAAGTCCCAAGAGTATCTGGATCGATAGCGGCGAAACTCCGAAAATCGCGTTTGGGTATGTGTCATAGATCTGAATTTGGATCCATTGATGGCCTGAACTTGGGACGCCCGGCGACAAACCAGTACCCGGCGCCCATCAACCCTGCTCCGGCAATGGTATTTCCGAGGGATACAAAAACCAGATTTCGGGCTGCGCCCGCAAGGCTGATCCCGCCGCTGTGTTCGGACAAAAGCGCAACGCCAAAGATGGTCATGTTTGCGACGGAATGTTCAAACCCGGCCGCGATAAAGGCGTAAAGGCAGAACCAGATCAGAACGATCCTGGCAATCGCGGAATCTGCCCGTGCTGACATCCAGATTGCGAGGCATACCAGCCAGTTACACAGGATGCCGTTCATCACCAAAGCAAGCGCATCGCCTTGCATTTTCTTTACTGCAACGGCGTGAAGCAGGCTGTTGCTGTCTGCCAAAATCAATCCGCCGCCGCCAAATACAAACACCGCCGCCAGAAATATTGCGCCGATCAGATTTCCACACCAGCTGAGCCCCCAGCATAAGAGCAGATCAGTTATTCTGGTGCGGCCTGTCAGCAGGCCATGGGTCATGTACATTGTGTGGCCGGTAAAAAGCTCTGACCCTGCGAAGATGACGAGCATCAGGGCGATGCCAAAGCTTGCGCCCATGACGACAGGGCGGATCGCGGGCTCGACACCTTGTCCAACGGAAAAGATCAGCAGAATGCCGAACCCGACATAGGCGCCTGCCATTGCAGCAAGCCAGAGGAATGCAATCGGGTCGCGGCGCAGGTGGTTGGTCTTGTCCTGCGCCGATGCGGCAAAGGCCGCCACGGTTGTTTCAAAATTCATTGAACATGGCCTTTTGCACAGTTGGCTGGCGCGGTCTCAAAGAGAGCCCAAGCGTCTGCTTGGGCCTCTTCAAAGTTGACAATCACATCAGACGTCTTTGCCGCCGGTAAAGTTAAATTCCGCACCCGAGCGGATGCCGGATGGCCACCGCGTGGTCATTGTTTTCAAACGTGTATAGAAACGGATGCCTTCCATGCCGTGGATGTGGTGATCCCCGAACAAGGACCGTTTCCAACCGCCAAAGGAATGGTAGGCAACCGGCACAGGGATAGGGACGTTCACACCTACCATTCCGATTTTGGCACGTGCCCAGAAATCCCGGGCGGCGTCGCCATCCCGGGTGAAGATCGCGGTACCATTTCCGTATTCGTGGTCATTCACCATAGTGACGGCTTCGTCATACGTTTTGGCACGCACAACCGACAATACCGGGCCGAATATCTCGTCTGAATAGATCGACATGTCGGTTGTGACCCGGTCGAACAGGCATCCCCCGATAAAGTATCCGTCCTCATAACCCTGCAGCGTGATCCCGCGCCCATCGACAACAAGCTCGGCACCTTTGTCGATCCCCTGGTCGATGTAGTCGTTGATCTTGTCAAAGCTCTGCTTGCTGATGACCGGCCCCAGTTCAGACTCCGGGTCGGTATAAGGCGCGACCTTTAAGGCACGAATGCGTGGTGTCAGCGCGCTGACAAGGCGGTCAGCCGTTTCTTCGCCAACCGGTACAGCCACCGAGATTGCCATGCATCGCTCTCCTGCGGACCCGTAGGCGGACCCGATCAGCGCATCGACGACCTGATCCATGTCCGCGTCTGGCATTACAACCAGATGGTTTTTGGCACCGCACAATGCCTGGACACGCTTGCCGTTACTGGTTCCGCGCCCGTAGATGTATTCACCAATCGCCGTCGACCCCACGAAGCTGATGGCCTCAACCGTTGGATGATCCAGCAACGCGTCAACGGCTTCTTTGTCGCCGTTTACAACGTTGAACACCCCTTCTGAAAGGCCAGCTTCGGCCAAAAGCTCGGCAATACGCATCACGACACTCGGGTCTTTTTCGGAGGGTTTCAGGATAAACGTGTTCCCACAGGCGATGGCCACCGGATACATCCACAACGGCACCATTGCCGGAAAGTTGAATGGCGTGATCCCGGCAACAACGCCAACCGGCTGGCGCACCGAAAAGCTGTCCACGTTTGACGCAACCGCTTCGGAGTATTCGCCCTTAAGCAGTTGAGGAATACCGCACACAAATTCGACCACTTCGATACCACGCGCAATTTCGCCTTTTGCGTCGGGAATGGTTTTGCCGTGCTCAGCCGAGAGAAGTTCAGCCAACTCATCTGTATGGCGTTTCAGCAGATCGCGAAATTCGAACATGACCATCGCGCGTTTTGCGGGGGGTGTTGCTGACCAGCCCGGCAGGGCCCTGGCAGCGGCTCGCACAACTTCATCCACGTCTTGCGAAGAGGCGAGTGTCACCGCGCCCGAGACCCGGCCCGTGGACGGATTGATGATATCTGCGGTTCGGTCCCCGGACCCTGACCACGTAGCATTGTTCACAAAATGGGCGATTTTAGACATAGGTATTTCTCCGTCGGTTTTGGTTCCGATCGTTTCGGTCGTGAGACTGAGGCAGGGTTTTTAACCTGATCGAAAATTAGCTGTATTCGAGGTCAGCCATGAGAGATTTGAGCTGAGTGAATTGTTGAGAGTTCAGTTTGGGTAGCGGTGCACGGGCGTGGCCAAGGCTCAGATCTGACCACATCGACATCGCTCGAATGCACTGTGGAACGCCAAAGTGGCGGAAAAAGACAAAAAGAGGCTCCATCTTTTTATAGAGTGTGGCGCCCCGGGGATCGTTGCTGAGAAGCAGTTGGTGCAACGAGACCATGTCGTCGGCAAACAAAGGATGAAAGGCTGCCTCCCATCCAATTGCCCCATAGCGATAGCTTTCGCGCGCGACGAAGTGCAAGCCAGTGTAGAATGCGTACCGGTCGCCGGTTAAAGCCTTGATGTCACGTACCCGATGTGGGTCGCCGGTCGCGTCTTTGACGGAATCGATCCCATCAACCGCGGCCAGTTCGGCGATCATTTTGGGGCTCATATCATAGCGTGTCGTGCGCGGAATATTGTAAAGCCGAATTGGCACATCCACCCCATCGGAAACCGTTTGATAGTGGTGCAGGACATCGGAAAAGTGGATGTCGGGCAAATAGGTTTGCATCTCAAGCATAAGCGTGGACGCGCCAGCCTTTTGGGCATGATCCGCCCAATGCATGACCTGACGGGTTGAGATGTCGCCAATAGCAACGTTCACCGGCACACGTCCCGCATTTGTCTGGCAGACCGTTTGCACAACCGCGAACCGTTCCGCTTCTGTCAGATAGACACCTTCGGTAGTGCTGGCCACGCATGTCAGACCATCCGCCCCGCTGTTGACGATCGCGTCTGTGTAGCGCTCCAATGTGGCGTGATCGACATCACCCGCAGGATCAAATGGCGTAATGAGGTAACAATAAAGACCACCCTTTTGGCCAACCGTTTGAAGTTTCAAAGGAGCCTCCTTTTTGGCAGGGCACAATGCGCTGGGAGGTGGCATTGTACCGCTGCTGAATTTGCTTAGGTCGCGGGGAACTTGTCGCGGTCGGACCCAATATCGACAGTTTCACCGGTTTCCGAAAATGTGCGGTTCACGTTGGCGCTGCCATAGATGACCATCGCGACAACGGTTTCGTCGCTTTCATTGATCAGTTCGTGCTGCACGCCCGGTGAAATGAATGTGGAATCGTATTTGCTGCAGAACACTTCTTTGTCGCCGTCCAGAATAATGCGCATTGTGCCTTCCAGAACGGTCACTTGCTCTTCTGCATTGTGAATGTGCGGTGGCACCGCGCTGTGAGCGGGCATAACGGTGATGCCAGAGTGAAGAGACCGCGCGCCGATTTCTTTGCTGGCGATGGGCTGATTTACGATGCCAATGCCGCGCTGGACCTGTGGTAAATCCGCATATTTCAGGTGGTTGATGTTCTTGGTGACAGCCATGGAGTCTCTCCTTTAGTTGGCAATTAGAGGGTCAGGTAACGTGAGTTACATGACAATTTTTTGGGTGAGGGCCGGATTGCTGTTAACGAAACCACAGGATGAGCGACGGCGAGAACGCGATCACGAAGCACACCAGAATCAACGCGCAGAAAGCTGGAAAAGCCTTGTAGGCAATGCTCATGAAAGGTTCGCCGCTGACCGCCGCTGCGGCAAAAAGATTGATCCCAACTGGCGGGGTAATGAAGCCAACCGAAAGCGTGGCAACCACAAATACGCCAAAGTGAACCTGATCAAATCCCAGTTGCGCACCGATCGGAAAGAGGATCGGCATGATCACGAGAATGGCCGCAATCGGTTCCAGCAAACACCCGACGATCAACAGCATGACAACAATCAACACAACCGAAAGAATCGGTCCGGTTCCATATGATGTAAACGCTTCGACGATGGCGCCAGGAACCCGCAAAACTGCCAGAACTTCGGCAAACAGGATCGAAAAGGCGATGATGGGGGCAAGTATGCCGGTGGTCTTTGACGCGGCGAGGAAGATGCTGCCTAGTTCGCTAAAGCGGACCTCGCGCACGATCAACAGTTCGACAACCAGAACATAGAACACGGCGACGGCTGCGGCTTCGGTTGGGGTGAAAAAACCACCATAGATGCCGCCAAGAATGACAACCGGTGCGCCAAATCCATACCGCGCCTGCCACACAGCCGAGAGTGCTCGGGACCCCGAAAACGGTGAACGTTCATTGGCCCCCCAGTTGGAGAAAGAGCACACCACGTAGTTGGCAATGCACAGCCCCAAGGCGATCAACAATCCCGGAACCACACCTGCGATAAACAGATCACCAACCGAGGTTCCCGTGGCAATGCCATAGATAATAAAGATCAGGCTGGGGGGCACGATAACACCAAGGATGCCGCCGGATGCTGCAAGTGAGGCAGCATAGCTTTTGTCATACCCGCGGTCTTTCAGGGCCGGGACCATGATTTTACCGATTGTTGCAGTGTCGGCAGAGCTAGAGCCGCTGGTCCCTGCAAAGAAGAAACAGCCAAAGATCGTGGCCATACCCAGCCCGCCTTTGATCCAGCCAACCAATGCCTCGCCCAGACCCACAAGGTCGCGCGCAATACGACCTCTGGAAATGATTTCGCCAGCAAGAATGAACAAAGGCATCGCCAAAAGCGCCCAGCTGTCCAATGAGTCAAACAATGTCGTGCTGAGGCTGCTGAGCGAGTACGCTCCGGTAAGAAGCATCAGGGAGAGCGACCCCATTGCCAGAACTATGAATAATGGAAGCCCGATCACCAGATGGATCAGCATCAAAACGATTACGACCACGGCGACCTGCATATTGCTAAGATCAATCATGTCGCTAGCTCCGCGTTTGAGAGTGGTTTTGGGAAAAATCGGCGTTGGACACGCTGCATGATGCGAATGATCATCAACCCCCATCCCAGGGGTAACGCGGCCTGCGCCCATGACATGTTCAGCGGCAGCGCATGCATCCGAATGTTCGCCATTTGCTGAATGTCCATGAGGCGGATGGAATAATAGATCACCGCAATCGAGATCAGCACACACAGAAAATCGCTGTAGGTCTCAAGCACGCGGCGCCCCGTCTGCCCCAACCGATTGGGGAGCAGGTCGATCCGAATGTGTTCATCATAGCGAAAGGCTTCGGCTGCAGCGATGTATGCGAAATACACAAAAGCATACCGCGCGGTCATTTCGCCCCAGTTGGTCGAATGCGCAAAAAAGTACCGCATAAAGACTTCTGACAGGATGATCAGAAAGAAATACGCGTAGGCCAGAATGACCACAATCTTAACAAAAGGGCCGTCCAGGAATCGGATGAACCCATTGTTATAACTCGTAGTTTGCATTTTTGAGGGGTGCTTTCCAGAGAGGTCAACTTGTATGGGTAAGGTCGGCGGAAAGGCAGGGTCCCTTTCCGCCGACCTTGCCGGTTAGCCCTGTAGGTTCAGGACTGTTTGAAGCGCCTCACGGCCGAACGCATCTTTCAAATCATCATATTCGCTGCGCTGATGGCCCATCGCGGCCACCCAGTCGCTTTTCTCATCATCGGTCAAGGTCACAACCTCGATGCCCGAGTCTGTCCACAGCTTGACCATTTCGTCATTCGCCGCCAGCTGCTGTTGGCGCTGGAATTCATAGCTTTCTGCCCCGGCGCGCATGATGGCCTGTTGGATATCGTCTGGCAAAGCCGAGTACCAATTGCGGTCCAGCACGGTGATGTGGCAATTGAAGTTCAGCTCGTACATCGTCGCGCTGCTCAGGGTTTCATGGATTTTGGTTGCGGTCAGCGGACCCAATCCAACACTCAGCGCATCAGCGGCACCTTGTTGCATTGCCTGATAGGCTTCGCCCCAGGCGATGGATACTGGATTGGCCGCGGTCAATTTGAACATTACGTCTTCGACGCGCGTGCCGTTGGTGCGTACCTTGAGTCCCTCAAGATCCTCAGGACGGCGTACCACGCGATCCACTTTGTTGCTGATCCCCAGAACTCGGAAGCCAGCGTTGGCCCACATGCCAGGCACAACCTGAAACCCGCTGGAGGCCGGGCGGCTCAGGAATTCGGAGTTGCGGAACTGTTCTGTTTGGATGGTTTCTTCGAACGCGTTATTTGAGGCGAACAAGAAGGGCAGGTCTATGATGTTGTAGACGTCAGAGTAATTCACGAAGTTACCTGTCGAAAGCTGGCATCCCTGTACCGCGCCGGTCAGCACCTTTTGCGGCAGCACATTCTGGCCGCCAAGGCTCCCTGCCTCGTGAATATCAACCTCAAGCGCGCCGTTTGAGTATCGCTCGGCCGCTGCTTTGAACTGCGACAATCCGGTGATCATATATTGTTCGGTTGCGGCACCAAAGGTGTGGCCAAAGGTCAACCGGTGATCCGCCGCTGCGCGCGCCGATGTTATAACAAATGGTGACGCAACACTTGCGGTCGCAAAGGCGGCTCCGGTCTTGAGTAGAATTCTTCTAGAAAGCATTTTTTCCTCCCCAGGAAACTGAAACAACGCGTGATCTCCTCTGCCCCGCAATGTCTGTTTTGATGCTATTTGGCTGTCTAACAGTGACGCACATAATTAACTTACATGATGTAATTAAAGATAGATCCAAAATATATTTTATGTCAATAATGAATCTTTTACGAAAGTCTTGCTGCCAAGTGTTGGAAAAATAAATTGTACTAAATCAGAGAGTTGACCGCAGTTTTGGAACCGGACACGCACCTGAACTCTTCGTGAAACACGCCAAAACCCAGGAAATTCCCGCTCCATTCCGGGGCGCGTTTAAATCCCGTACGCACCCGTCAGAAAGAAGTCATGCAGCGCCAGATTTTCGGACGCGTCGCTGTAGCTTGCGCCGCTCACGATGATCTTGCTGGGTTGCATATCCATCTCTGAGGCGGCCTTTTCATAGCCTGCGATCACTCCGTTAGAATATGCCTGAGCCTGCAGAACAGGCCCGGCAAGAACAATGACTTCTGGCGCAATGGCAATCGTCAACGGGACCAGATTGCTGCCAAGCGCATAACCGGAGTCAAAGAAAACAGACGACACAGGACCGGCGTTTCGATTGGAACATGCAACAGCAGATTGGATCATTTGGCTGAATTCGGTGCCATTTTTTCTGACATCCTTGTCCAGCTTTGACACATCCCTCAGAATGGCACCCCCCGAGGCAAGTTCGCTTAGAGTTTGTTCACTCTCGGTGTTGGAAGAGGGCACCGAAACCTTGATGTCGTTAATCCACCCTTCATCCGCCAGACGCCGAACGATCCTGCCACCGATGGCAATACTCGCCCCCATGCTCTGCGAAATATGCGCCAGGAAAACACTGGCGTGCTGGCTCTTGAGACCAAGGTGTTTGTCCATAAAGTGGCGGCACAGGGCATCCCCGTTGTTTTCGACGCGCACGCGACACCGCAGCCGTTCTGAAAACTGTTTCTGAATGGGGAAGTTGGGCCAGTTCAACAGAACAGATTTGGTTAGGAAACCGGACTCCACACTGATCGACCCGGGAATTGTCACCGTCGCGCCAAGGATGAGCCGCCCGTCAAGCAGGTTGTCGGCCACCAGCTGGTCAATATAGGCGCCTATGAATTCAACCGTGTTGGGACCAGACGCCGTTACGTCGACCGGGATGATTTTCTGGTGGTGTTGCGTTCCTGAGATATCGACGATGGATATCAGCCGCGAATAGGAAGAAATACTGACCGCTATCAGGTAGCCGCCTTGAGCGTGAATACGCAGCGCAACTCCGGGGCGTCCGCGTTGGTTGCTGTCACGCACAAGAGGCGCCTCGACACATATCCCATCGGCGATCAGCTCTTTTGAAATGCGCGACAACGAGGCAGGCGTAAGATCCAGACGATCTGCCAGTTCCTGCCGTGAGATAGGTTCAGGTTCACGCAGAACCTGAAGAATGCGTGCTCTGTTATTGGTCCGAATGTCGTGTAAATGCTGACGTTTTATGAGAGGTGTTTCGGATTTCAAGAAAATAGTCTTTCACACGCGAGGCATAATGCAGCCCCAGATTTGCAACATATTATAGGGCGTGAACGAAGAATTTAAATAGCCAGTTAAGGATCTCGGACGCGTTGAGCCGGAAATCCGAACCACCCGACATGTAACACGCCTGCACAAATCCTGCACATCTTGAACGGTTGAGATGCACATCCGCTTGAGACAAACCGGTATAGAACAAAAGAACGATAGACCACTTTGGGCAGGTTTTGCCGTTGCTTCGGCTCTGTTGGCAATCGAGCCCGTCAGATGGTTGCTGCAAAGCTGACGTGACCCGTCATACCAGTCTGATGGCGGATTGTATGGTCTGTTGATCGCCGGATTTTTGGTCTGTTCCTGATTGCCGCCTCAGTCCGGCTGGCCGGGCAGATGCTGGCGATCAACATCCTCAATGCTTTGGCACTTGCGATCGACGCATTTGCATTGGCCGCCTTCCTGCGGGTGGACCGGCGTCGGATTGCTTTGTCTCCGCTTTTGCCGGCGGTGCTGTTCCTGTTCTGCCTGCCGTTGGGGCACCGGGGTCAGCCTGTTGCGCTGTCGGAAATGGAACGCAGTTATTTTTCCACTCACGGTGGCACTGCTCAGAAGGCACAGATTGGACCAATGGGTGTGAACGCGGTTCGCGCAGCATCGCCGCTGCGTCACCTGCATTCCCTGTCCACCTGCCTGCTGAGTCTGGGCTACGGCGTCCGGTTTTTGGGCACGCGTTTCGAACCGCTACCCACGTCAAATTGCGAGGCGGCCGCTCCTGACGGGAGCGTCTGGAGCGTGGCAGTCAGCTTTGTCTCGCAGGATGGGCGCGAACGGCTGGGGTTGGCGAAGCGGTCTGGAATTGGCTCAGCGAATCTTCACGCGTTTGGCAATCGATGCCAACGCATTACCCCGAAATCCATGCCCTCTGCTGACCGCGCAGCCTATGAGGCTGCGGCGCTGGTCATTATGGTATTGTTCATGGTCTTTGGAGTAGGTCTGGTTGGGTGGCTCTTGTTGCGTCTGATGTCGCGCCCAGTGCGCAGTCTGCGAGATGAGGCGCGCGCCATTGCCGATGGCGGAAACCCGACGTCGACGCCTCTTAAGCATTACGGGACGCGTGAGTTGGCAGAGCTTGGGCACAGCATGCTGTCGATGGCCGATAAACTGCGCAGCCGGTCGCATGAAATCGCGATTTATACGGATCATGTGACCCATGAACTAAAATGCCCGGTTACGTCGGTTGCTGGTGCGGCCGAACTTTTGGAGGGGTCTGCGCTGTCGCCGGCAGACTGAAACAGACTGTTGGACAACATTCGCACCGAGGCCGGGCGCATGAACACGCTTTTGTCCCGTTTGCGCGAGATGGCCCATTTGCGACAAGCCGAAAAATCGGGACCCGGGCGCCTGTTGGACATGATCCCGGACATCGACGGGCTGGCTGTTCGGATTGCTGAGCCCAGCGATGAGATGCTCCCTCTCTCTCAGGAACATGGACAAATCATCCTGGCTCATATGGCGCAGAACGCCCGCGCTCATGGGGCAGGGGAATTAACCCTGTCGTTCACCCAAAATCGATTGCGCATTTGCGATGATGGTGAAGGGGTGTCTGAGGGCGATTTACCGCGTCTGACCGACCCATTTTTTACAACGCGGCGCGAAGAAGGTGGCACCGGTATGGGGTTGGCCATCGTCACCGCTCTTCTCGAAGGGTATGGCGCAACGCTGACCGCAATCGCGGCGCCGCAGGAGAATGGGCAAGGGGCGATATTTGACATCCAATTCGCTGAAAACCCGCCGAATTGACCCTCGGTCGTGATGTGGGAAATCAACATCCCAAACCCGATGTCACGGGTCCAGAGCTTGCGCATTCGCCAATTAAGAAAGTGAATACGCAACAGCGCTTTCGATCAACCCGCCAATGATATTCGGGTCAATCTGTTGCAGATTAGAGAAGTTGATATGGCGGCGAAACTTTCCTGTTCCAATAAGAACCTGATTTGGATCTTTGAGGGCGGCGCCGTTGCTAAAGGCAAGCTGGACGTGATCCTTGTACTGAAAGAGGCCGCAAAACTGAACTTCCTTCTCGTCAGGCTTCAGCGTGTAGAGTGTGCCGCCATATTTCCGAAGCGTTTCCACGTCTGGCGCGGATTGACGGATAATCTGATCAAGTCTCTCAACAATTGCGTCCTGTTCAAGTCCATTCATAGCCTTAGCTGAAGTCCCTGTGGATGACGGTTGAGATTAAGGACGCGGTCCTAACTTCTTAAGAATTCAAAGCCGTTCGCAACACGCTGCGAACGGCTCTTTGTAATCTTACAAACTCTGTAGGGCCGAGCATAAACTTGCACTGTGTCGGCTCGTTTATTGAGAAAATTTCATTTTCATAGCGCTAATTTTGCACTCGATCTTGACCATAACTTTGCACCGCAAACTTTCAGGTATTTACGTGCGTTTATACCGTTAGTGATCAGCACGGCGAGGGCATATCCCAGGGCGCTTAGTACAAATGGCCAAAGGACATCACTTCTCCCACAAAGAGTTAGTTTGTGTGGGAAAACGGCGAATACCAATGGATCAAAACAATCCGGGATTGTAGACTCAGCGCATATGAGTTCTGCCAACTGCATTTAGGAGGTCGGGTTGGGACAACCGAACCATTATGGCATTGAACTCCCTGCACGTTGCTTGCAACTGGTTGACGGTCTTTGGGAGCAAGCCGAGAGCATCCACGGAGGCAACCGCCCTGACCTCGGGCCCCTCACAACAACTTTCCTAATCTCAATGGCGATGCCAATTATCAACTTGCCGATAGAGCGGATTGAGCGGCACATCAACAAAGATCCAGGCTATGCGGATGATCGGAAAATCAACGAAAAAGCTGTGGAAGCTTTCGATGCGGTGGTCAGAAAAGGCACACTTGCCGCGGCACCTTTCTATGAGGATGGCGCCTGGTCATTTTTAGCTCTGCGTGAAGAACCGCTTTTCAACATAGCGGATGGTATTCCCCAGGAAACCGCAGACAGATTGGGCAGTGATGAAGCTTCAGAGAATGCGCGCCGAATGCCTGCTAACCAATGGGTCAGCATACTTCGCAATGCTTTGGCTCATGGAGGTATTGTCTATCTCGATGAAGATGGCAGGAGTGGCCATGACCGTCCTGTGAAAATGTATGCATTTGTCAACGGGAAGTATGGTCGTCGGGATTGCCAGCATGGAGAAGGTCACTGCCCAACCGGTCTCGGAAACCTGGAAGGGCTGAACATTTTGCGCATCAGCGAAGACAGTTTCAGGAGCTTTTTGAGAACATGGGTGGAATGGCTTCAGGAAAGCGAACAACAAGCCTGACCCGCTTGCGAGGTTAGTGGCCTCTGTTGGCATGCCCTGACCAGGGACCCACTTCAGAGCTCAATTGTCCTCGATCTCTTGCCATCAAACACGCACAAACTCCGCATTTTTGATTTCCGTCCAATCGAAAAATCGCGGTTCAAAACAACCAAATTATAAGAGCCTTCTGACACTCTCGTTGACGGGTATCTAATTGCATCGAAGCCGAATGTGCGCGCGCAGTCGGCAACGAACCGTGAAAACACATAGGCAGGTTTTTGGTAGCCATGATTGTCTTGGGGGGTACTCAAGAGTGCTGAAAAGATCAGGGCATTCAGCAGATCAGTGTCGGCACCATGACTGTCATACGGCGAAACGAGATCCAGAACCTTCATATCAGCTTCAAGAGAAATTTCAGCAATTGCACATTCAGACTGCCTCAACTCATGGAAGCATGTTTCCTTACTGTCCCCCAAATACAAAGCAGGCTTTCCCGCATGATTGTAACGTCCCTCACTCACATATTCGGGAGCCGCAAAATCAAACTGCTCGAATTCAAAGTTCTTCAAACCCGTTAACGCGCGCGCCCTAAACATACTTGATTTTATTTCACTCGTCGCAGTTTCTGCTGCCAAACTTCCAAGGGTGTTGAGAACCTCGGAAGCAAGCTCATTTTTTAGCAGAAGGAACGGTGTATCTTGAGCCAGGGTACTGATTTCCTCCACGTTTTTTTCGAAGCCCTCGGGGATATCAAAAGGGAAGTTATATGGGTACAAGGTGTATCCGAGCTTCCCGCTGCACCTGGGGCAGTCCAAATCACGGGCGAGACGCTCAAACTGCTCCAGAGTATAAAACGCGTTTATCCGAGACCCATCGTAAAAGCTATCAAGTTGAATCTGGTTTTTCTGAAACTCGCAGTCATCTGCAGAGTTCGCCGCAGGCCACTCTTTCAGAAACTTCTCATAACACTGATCGCAACAAGCGATGTCAGCAGTGAACCAAGAATCCAGCTCTTGAAGGAACACATCTTCAAAAACTGACTCATCTAATGGATGTGTGGGGGCAGGATGGGTCACTATGTTTTCTCGCAAAAAAGTTGCCAAAAATGCCCATTCAAATCTCAATGGGTCAACGGTTGTCGATAGCGGCTTGCGTATTGCCGCTGCCGTTCCTTCACCCCTCGGGAGTGTACTCGGACGCTGCGCTCGAAGTCATTTTTACAGGCTTTGTTGATTGGCGCTGATTTCGCAGATGAACTTCGGTCTGGTCGATGCTTGGATAGACGGTTGTGGCGTTGATGTGAAGCCGATCAAGCTGAGCGAGTAGGGTACCATTGGTGGACGACGTTGATGTCATTCTTCAACCACGGGGCCGACCTCCTCTCGCCCCCAATACTTTTGGTACTCTGGGCCGTGGCTTTCTGGTTGCTGCCCTTTTTCGGGTTTGGCCATTACGATCGGTAAAGGTGCGGGTAAATCGGGGCCGACAATGATTGCCTCGCCCTGCGACAGGGATGGGATGAAAGCAGCGGCGCTGCGATCCAAGTCACCACATGCCCTCTCGATGGTTTCCCGATCTCGATCATTGGTTAGTCGATGAACAAAGAGTGTCCCGAGTTGACTGAGAACATCCTGTGGTACATCTCTGGGGCGCTGCGTCGCAATAACAGTAGTTAACCCATACTTTCTGCCTTCCTTTGCAATTAAGCCGAATGCATCAAGGTTAACGCTATTGAATTCGTCGCCCACAGTCCGACCAATAAACTGGTGTGCTTCATCCAAGCTGCAAACGAGCGGGTTCTGGCGAAACCGGCCTTGCCGCGCAAGACCGAGCAGGTAGCGCCCCAGCGCATTCAGAAGCAACTCTCTCGTGTTATGCTTGAAGCTGACTTTTTCGAATGACAGGACCATTGCTCTGGCCTTCGAGTCGGTCAAGAAGCGCTCAATCTCGCTACAGATATCCAGACCATCGCTTGAAAACAGGCATGCCAACTCAGGAGAAGAAAGAAACGTCTCAATTCGTATGATCAGCGAGTTAGAGTATCCAACTGCATTGTTATCAAGTTGGCCATATTTCGAGGCATCATTGTTATGCACTGGCCTTACACACTCGTTTCGCACCTGTCGTGAAAGTGCACTGAAATCGAACGGACAGGTTTCAACAGAAAGATCGTCTGCAAGAATTAGCTCGGCTTGACTGTATGCGATGCGGCTCTGATTTGCTTTTTCAATGGTGCCATGATCCTCGACCACGATATGCCCCACAGGATCGTCACCTCTATGTATCATGATATTCAGCTTGCCACCGTTCTCCTCTACTGGGAACCGTTTTGCGTCAGCGGTTAGAACCCGAGCCATGCGAAGGCTCTTAGTGGCACTCCGAAGGGCCGGGCCCTGACTTTGACCAGTCGGGGTTAGAAGGGCGTGTAAGTCCAATTCCGAAAGGTTCTCGCTGGGAAACCGCGCTAAGGGCTGATCTTCATCGCCAGCTTCGCCAAACGCGTATTGCCACGCGCCCGTCACTTTGCCGGTGAATTCGCCGGAAGGATCGAAGAGAATGCATTTCCCACCGATACGCACGATCTCATTGATAAGGCGGGAAACCGTCCAGCTCTTCCCGCCGCCGGTCGCACCAAAGACCCCACAATGACGGCCGAATAATTTCTCTGGTGGAATGTCGAGCGCCGCATCGTCCAACCCAGAAAGGTGACCCAATCCCACGAGCAATCGTTCACCATCACGCCCCACGTCACCTTCAAGGGCATCCTTGATGGAATTAGACAGCGCCCCGCCTTCTGCGAGGTAGACCCCATCACCGACCCTTGGCTGAGTATTGATGCCGCGCGTCACCTTACGAGTGGTCTTACTCACGGTTGCCAATAACTGGACACGACCCTGCGGCTCTACCGTAGGATCGGTTTCGATCTGGTGCTCAATGACGTTTCTCTGCCTGTCTGGGATGCCAACCTCAGTCACGCGCCCCAAGATCGCAGCGCGGTCGCAATCGACGAACACGAAGTCGCCCACGGAACCTTTGGCCAGCCCACGCCGACCGAGGGCGGCAAGGGCGTTCGGCAGAGTGAGTTCCACAGCACTCGCAGTCACCCGTGTGACCGTTCCGATGCGCTTGGACGGGTCGATTAGGGAGGCGGGGTCAGTCATGTGCCACCGCCCTCGCGCAGCTTCTCAAGCCGATCCTGCAACAGCTGGCGATCCGTTTTGCCTGATATCATCGGCAACGCGTCGGCAAGGTCTTCGAAGCGGCCATTCAACATAGTGATGCGCGTATCGCCCTGCTGTACAAGGCGTGCGATCTTGCTCTGGTAGCGGCGTTGTCCACCCAGATCGAGGTTGATTTCCTGTGCTTCTTCATCGAATAATTTTTGAGGCTCTATGAACCCACGATCACAGAGCACGAGGCGAAGTGACAGGTTCGTTTCGATGGCCGACCAGATCGGAGCGCTGATGTGGTCATCCGCGAAACCGAAGCCGGAGACAATCAAAGTGGTGTCGGGTTCTCGGAGCGCTGCTTGCAGGGCCGCAAACATATCGAGATAGGGGCTATCGAAAGCTTCCTGATACTTGGAAGAGCGTGGATAAATCAGGACTGGCTTGCGGTTTTCTCCGGGGGCATCGGCGCTGCGAATAACCACTTCATCAGACTTCCGCCGCCAATCCACCGATCCGTGCAGCTTGTAAAGGTGAAACACGCCGTCGAGGTAGTCGGCCTTTGCGCTTGAAGCAGCTCGCCTTACGATGTCATGGTCGAAGTGATCTCGATTGAACCGCTGTTCGGCACTGTGCGAGAACCCATCGATCAACACGACACCGAGGCGTAGGCCCGCCGTCTCAATGCACAGATCGTAATTAGTGGTGAACAGCTTCACTCTGGGCTTCTCTGGGGATCGGCGAGCGAACTTGCGAAGAAAGCCAGTGTGCGCTGGCAGCTCGGTGTCGCTGCGTACGAAGCCGACCTGTGCAAGAATTTCACGTTCTGCGGTGGCTGCAAATTCTTTCAGATGTTCCAACCGCGCCCGATCAGGGAAAACGTCATCCTTTTCAGCCCGAACCTCCAGCAATTCGATGGACATCTTGCATAAGCTCAACAGGGCTTCGATGTTTTCGTCACCCTCGGCTGGCACATGTCCTATCACTGAGTTTGTGATGTCGTTGAACGCAGCCTCGCCGCATTTATTCTTGACCGCCTGCCAGAGATGCCACATTCCCGGCGCATTCGGCCCACCTTCGTTCTTGGCCGAGAAGGATGCCCCAGACCCCAACAACACTACAACATTGGTTGAATGCAGCGCCGCCAACAGGGCCTCTTCAACTTGATCCTTGCATCCTGCTTTGGGTTTCTTGCTGGGGTCGTCTGGGTTTTCTTTCTCGCCATCCCACCGCAACCACTTGCCGTCGCGCGTCAGCTGGCGAACTAATTCCTTTTTACCTTTAGGTTCCCCATCCCAGAAATTGGCCAATTCACACCCCCGCTTTGCAATTTTGAGATGAAAGTAGATCAGTCACCTCAGATCGTAAATGAGCCCGGAGACACCCCAGAGGTTTTTTTGAGGGTGGTCAGGGAAAAGATGATCAATGTCTGATCTGCTGATTTATTGGTGAAAATGGTAGGCCGCAGCGAAAGCTCGGAAACCTCCCTAACTGTAAGAATGAGATTCTATTTCCGTGAACGCTCAACTTCAAGGCGATGTTGAGTTCTCGCCTGGCCGCAATCACTTAATTTCACGAAAATATGGCTCTTCACCGCTCCCAAGCTGTCCCATCCAAGTGGGCAGAAACCACTCGCGGACAATGTCTTCGAATGTTTGTCCAATGGCAGAAAATTGCTCCCATGACATCGAGCATAGTTCGTGAAATTGCAGTAGTGGCGTGAGGGCCTTGTCGTCACCCTTCAGGAAGGCGTCAATCCCGCGCAAGATAAGGCCCAGCGTATCCGCTTCAATGTTCTTGATAATGAGGTCCAGTCTTGTCTTATAGTCGCGCATCAGTTGCCAAGGTATATCCCGCTCCCAAATCGGCATCGCGCGCAGTCGATACGCGAACCTCTCGATCATAGCAAAGTTGCTGGGAAGCTTTTCGACGTAATCGTGGTCAGCGAACTCACTGAGGATCCATCGAGCTTCACGGTACTGGAATTGTGCGAGATTAAACATGCCATAGAGCTTCGCGCGGGTGGCGAAGAATCGCATCACCTGAGCCGACCTCGGATCGGTGAGTTTGTTCCCGGCGGGAATGAGCACGGTGACGGAGGCTTGCTTGGTAAGATCAATCCCACGCGGTTCAATGACCTTGTCGTAATAGTCGGTCAGGCAAACGTAATAAACTTCGCTCTCAACGAGATCGCATACAAACAGCATCAGCGGAGTAGATGGCCCCATGAGTCGTGCGTTATCAATCGTGTCAGTATCGACGACAAAGCGCACGACGTCGAGTTCGTGCTCTGCATCTCCGTCTTGAGGGTCGAGACCCTTTTCGACGTTGCCTCGAGGTTTGATCGGCTCGATGCCACGTTTAAGCGAGGTTGTTGACTTGAGCTGCACAAATAGGAATTCCCCCATTGTAGGTATTTTTCCTTCTTGGCGCTCAAAAACTTCGATAGTGACGTCGACGCCGTAGTCTGGGTGCAACTTGCGCATCACCCATTCTTCAGGAAGCAAATTGGAGACTAACAGCTCTGAAGCGTCTTCCTTCATATGATTGTCGACCCGGCTTTTTGCCATAACTATATCCTCTGGAAGATTTACTACTCTGAAGCCCGGGGCTGGCACGGCGCTCAGAAAGCCCATTTTGATCTTGCTAAGTTCTTCAATTTGGTTTCTTGGCCGACCTCCGTTGCGGTATCGGTAAACCATGAAAGTGAGCATCCGCAATTACTGTTCAGAGCCAGTATTAGCTCAGCCCAGCATCTGCAGGTTCCGGATCGTCCACATATTCTTCACCTACTCCGACAAGGTGCTTCTCGTAAGTATTCTTGAGATACCTTAGGGCGCTTTCCGTATCGACATTTGCGTTCAGCTTCTTCTGCACGAAATACATGCGGGATTTGCAAGCGGCCAGTACCTCGGCCCAGCTTTTTACCCATACCTCGACATTGCCTTCTTCCGACATGTAGACACGACCGGGCGGGCTGTTGTGCTGGCGTGTCTTTCGTTTGGCAGTTTCGTCCAGTTCGTTTGAGATAACCCAAAAACTCCACCTTGTCTTAAGGTGCCGGAAGCGCTCATCCTCAATTACCGCAAAGGCGTATTCTTCGATCTGATTGATTTCTGCTGATCCGATCTTGCAGCTTGGCCGCTTTAATTCCACGACGAGATGCTCACACTCACCTTCGCGCTGACGTGGGATCGCCCTCGATAACATCAAGTCCACGATACCGACTTTGCCATCCACCCGAGTGACCGGGCGATCTATCATGGTTTCTTTCCCGATGAGTTTTTGATGCTTGCGAAGCACCTCTGTCAAGGACTGGTCGTCCACGGTCATGTGGAACTCTTCGCCGAAAATCCACGTGTTATTCTCGGCGATCAAACGGTGCAGTTGGCTGCGCTCCTTGAGGTGTTTCTTGGTGTCCGGGTTGAAAATAAGAGCTTCAAGCCCATGAGCGAACTTGAGCCGGTCAGATACAAGACGAGCGGCACTGATGACGTTGGCCAAATCGGCTTCTTCCAGTAGTTTGGACATTTCCTTCTGTGTGCGCTCTGGCAGATCCAGTACTTCGGTCAGAATATGCTGAAGTTCATCTGGGCCGCGCTCAATGGCCTGCCGGAGCATTCTCATTTGGAGTGCTTTGCTCTTTTTACTCTGCACCTTGAAGTCAGGCAGGTGCTTGTTGACGTTTAAGGCGACGATATCGAAGACCTTGCGCTCTGCTTTTTCAACTGGGGATTGCGGTTCCGCTCGAAAGGGATAAACCTCTTCCTCTTTCCATTGGGCGATCTCGGTCTGCGCCGCCTCTGCATCCTTATTGTCGAAGTGTCGTTTAATGATTTCGGCAGCCGCGTCTTGTGTTTCAGCAAGTGCTGGTGCGACCAAATCGGCAAAGTCGAGTTCACCTCGTTCTTGCAAGTCGTCAATATAGCTGGATTTCAGGTAAGCAGAGAACCGATAGCCAGGGGTATGGAACCGGGGTGCCAGGCGCTGGAAGGGGAAGCCATGCACACCACAGAGGAAGAACCAGCGCTCGATCGCAGATTTCCATTCGATGAGGTCGAGCCTCACCGAATGTGTTTTAACCTCTTCGCCTTCGCCTTCAATAATAGAATCAAGATCAAAGCTGACCTTTTCTTCAATCGCCTTGTTCGGGTCCAGCCGCTCGGCCTCAACGTAAATTGACACATCCTTGTAGCCAGTCAGATAGAGCGCAAAGATCTCTGATAGCGACTGTACTGATTTTGCCGGTTCGAGAGACCGGTAAGTACGGTCAAGCTCGGACACCACGACCTCGACACCTGTTCCGAGTGCTGGTTCAGCCTCTTTTGGCTCCGTTACGCGAACATCGACCAGATCATCTTTGAGCAGCGAAACCTTGTACCAGAACAGCTTGCCGTCTTCCCGATAGCGCACAGTCCATTCAGCTGAACGACCCAGTGCCAGCGCCTTCAGGCGTCCTTTGCCCTCTTTGCCATGGAGGATGCGGCCCTTGCCTTTCGAGCGGTTCCCATTGCGTTTCCATGATCCACCGAGCTTGCCGAATAGTTCCTTGATATCGCTTTGCGGGATGCCGTGGCCATTGTCCCGGACAGTAATAGACCGCATGGCGAAATCGTCGCTTTCAATCTCGATGTCCACGCGAGTGGCGTCAGCATCCACTGAATTCCAAATTAACTCAGACAACGCCTTGACTGGATCGGCGCTTGACAGCTTTTTGAGATGATCACGCTCTACCTGTACTCGGAAATGGGTGTCTGCCATAATACCTCGGCCTCATGATTCAATCTAAAATTTCGACAACCCTAAGCGCATGGAGCCAAAAAGAGCAACTCACGTGAAGTAAATGACTTGGTCGGAATGCCTACTTTGACAAATCGGCCTGATCCGCTCCCATGAACAGCGAATTGCAGCAACCCGCCCACACTGAAGAAATGAAAACCTGTTTTGGCGAAAACCCAATTTCAAAACGAAATTGGCATGCCAACAAGGCTTTGCCAACTTGTCAGCTCTGATCGTCGCCACCATCCTCTAAAGGGAAGCCTTTTTCATCCTCAGACGGATCAAGAACGTGATCGAGCTTTTGGTAAGGGGCGGTCTCTCGAAATTTTTCCACGAGTTTGGGATCATCAACGGGATCCCGGCCGCGCGTCCAAACCAGCCAGGTGAAGTAGGCCACTGTCACTGCTGTCATTAAAATACAAACGATCAAGAATGCGATTTCAAACAAAGTCACTTTGATTTCTCAGCAACAGGCGGGACCAATAAGTCGTCGAGCCCTTTTACAAGATCCGATAGAGCGACAAGTAACCCACGAGTTGCCTTCCCATCTTGAAAGGCGCCGACAGTTTTAATCCCCTTTTCGTCTAATTTCTTAACCAACGATCGGGATGTGGTGTCGAGCTGTTTGGCCAGAGATGACACTTGGACGTGTGTTGCTTGAAATGCAGCAAGTGCTTCAGGGGTGATAATTCTCGACAGACCTCGGGAATGGCTACCGAGGTTATGCTCTATCAAACCAGCGTCACACCAATGTGCAATACATTGCTCTTTCCAGCCTGTGATCCGGGCAACTTCTTGGACCGTCCATCCTTCACCGCAACGATGGCGTTTCAATATGTGTTGCACCTGCGTCTTGAGAAAAGTGAAGTCGGCGAGCTTTCCCGAAACACTGTCGAGGGCAGGTTTCAGTGCGCCCGTCGCCATCTTTTGATAGACTTCGTGTTGAATGTCATTGATAACTGACCCGGTATTGTCACCGAGATTTGACCCGCTTTATTTATGTATCGGCGGCTATGCTTTGGTCAATATGGTGGCCTCCTTTGTGGTTTTCTTTGCAGCTTCTGAACTGGCCTTGAAGCG
>NZ_JBDVNC010000032.1:0-10615 GCF_039969785.1 Shimia sp.
CGTCGAATGACACTCAAAAATCCCATGTCGATCACTCCAAATCTCCCTGAACAAAAACGTCAGGGCCATGTGTTCACATGGGTCAATTCTCAGTGACAATTTGGGGGGCTACCGGGTCAGTTCTCAATGACATTCAACATCCAAATGACCCAAAATTTGATCCTGTTCGACCGTGGTGGAAATGCGAAAACATATCAGATCAGCGTGCTTCAGTTCAGGTATCGCCCTTAGTTCTGAATAGCGCCCATATAGTGGTTCGCAGTTTTTGCTTATTGGAGAATACAGTTCTGACGCCAGCGATAATTTGAAAGTCATGCCAGGCTTCGAGATCAAGTTTGAGACGTATCTGCGCGCAACCCTCAGGTTCGCCGGAGTTTTCGGCCCCTTTTCAAACTTCAATGCCACCTCATCACCAGAAGAGTGCCGAGGCAGGTATCTTGCCGCAAGTTTTTCTTGGTCACCGGCAGGAGGCTTTGTGGCGCGTTCATCAAGCCGCGCGAGGCAGTGCAATATCAATTTTTCTCGATTCAAGTGGTAACTGCTTTCTCGGCCAGCGCCAGCGACCACTGGCAGATCAGCCGCGCCCCACTACGCATGACAATCGTTGAAATCAAGCATTTGCAACATTCAGGGATGACGGCGATGCAGTCTCAATTCAGAGGAGGTTTCAATTCACCGGACGCGGTGGCGCCAGAATGCATCCCCTTCGTATTCTTCGGAAAACCCTAAGACTTCGCTTTCTTCCCACATATGTCCATCTACCGATCCCGGGACATCGAGCCATTCCTCACCGCGGATCGGAACATCCCGAGATGAGGCTGATCGCTTTTCATTTTCTGCTTTTGCCTGACACTATAGATGTGCCTTCTTGTGTGATTTGCCGCTAGGAGGCCATGATAGAATCAGGCCAAAAAGAACACTTGGCAGAAAACCGCAAATCTTTGTCGAGAAGCCCCATATCGATCCGGTTGCGCACATTACGACAATCAATATGTATTTCGAAACAAGTCGCGAACCCTCCAAAAGTCCTATGGTGGCGAAGTCTCTAGGCTCTGGACCTATAAACGGGTCACGAATGCAACGGCAGCTTTTACCGACACCAGACGTTGGCAAAAATCGAGGCTATGATCGAGTTGCGGACTGAGCGGTCCGATGCTGGTGCAACGAAAATCGCCTTGATTGTACAGCCGTGCCATGGATTTGCTCGGAGCGGCTTAGTTAAATATGTTAATTGAGCGCGGTTTCTGTCACATTTTTTTTTGGGGCGTCGCGCTTCACGGTGCCGCGCGCATTCTCAGAGGAGAGAGGCAGACGTTGGAACGTAGGCTTGCCGCCATATTTGCCGCAGACGTGGTCGGTTTCAGCCGCATGATGGCCGAAGACGAAGTGGGCACGTTCGAACGTTTGACCGCGTTGCGCCAGGACATACTGGCCCGTTCGATAGAGGAAAAAAACGGGCGGGTGGTCAAGCTTATGGGCGACGGTTTGCTAGCCGAATTTGCAAGTGTCGTCGATGCCGTAGAAGCTGCGATCCAGATACAGGAGGAAGTATCCAACAGAAACGCAACCACCGATCCCGGCCAGCGGATCGAGTTGCGGATCGGTATCAACCTGGGCGACCTGATCATCGATGGCGACGATATCTACGGAGACGGCGTCAATATTGCCGCACGTCTTGAACCACTCGCAAAGCCCGGAAGTATCTGCATCTCACGGCAGGTCTACGAACATACGCGCGGCAAAGTCAGTAAACCGTTCGAGCCTGCAGGTGTGCACCGTGTCAAAAACATACCTGAGCCGATCGCAGTGTTCCGGATGGTGGACCCAAATGGCAGACCACACCCAGTCTGGCCCCGCCGGAATGCAAGGGGCGCCATCGCGGCGATGGCAGTGATAGCTGTTCTTTCAAGTGCCGCTTTCGTGCTGCGCGATGACTTGATCGCCCTGTTCGGCGGCTCGGAGGGTGAGACGATCGCAGCTGAGAAATCGCGCCCTTCTCTCATCGTATTGCCCTTTGAAAATCTTGGACTGCCTGACGCGGAACGCTACATCGCCGACGGCCTGACTGACGACCTAATTACCGATTTTTCGAAAGTCGCGGGGCTGATGGTGATCGGCAGCAATACAGCGTTTTCCTACCGAGACCGGACAATCGATAGCCGGGCCGTCGGCCGCGAGTTGGGTGTCCACTATGTTCTCGAAGGGAGTGTGCGGAGAGCGGGAACACGGCTTCTGGTCAATGCCCGGCTAACAGATGTGAGCAGCGGGCAGACGCTTTGGGCCGAGCGGATGGAACAGGACAAAGACGAGATATTCTCCATCGAAAACAGCTTGGTAACCGAGATCATTAACCGGCTAGGGGTGGATCTGAGCGCGTCTGAACAGGAGCGGATCGAACGCCTCCCAACCACGGATCTGGAAGCGTATGATTTCTTCCTCAGGGCCGAAGAGGCCGCGCGCAGCGGCTTCCGACCCGGCCTGCGCGAGGCGTTAGGCCTCTATTCGGAGGCGACCGCAATCGATCCGGCCTTTGCTAGTGCCTTCGCTGCGCAGGCGCGTATCGAGGCATTGGTCATGCGACGAAACTACGACGACGTGCTGCCCTACCCGGTCGCCCGGGAACGCGCCTACGAACATGCCGGGCGAGCCTTGGAAATCGATCCCGATGCGGCGATGCCCTTTGCTGTGCTGAGCGAATTGCAAACCGTGGATCGCCGCTACGAGGAAGCGATGCGTTCAGCGAGGCTCTCGGTCGAGAAGGCACCCGGCGAAGCTGCCGCATATCTTGCTCTCAGTTTCGCGCAAACGTTTTCTGGTAGCCACGAAGAGGCGATCGATAATTTCGAAACTGCGTTGCGTCTCAACCCACTCCTGCCCAGCTATGCGCGGCAGATCGCCAGCCTGTCTTACATACTTGCAAGCCGTCCCGAACGTGCGGTCGAAATCCTCGAGGAAATCAAGGACAGCTCGCAAGGTATCGAGGACTACTTCACGATCCTCGCCGCCGCGTATGCTGAGGCTGGCTGGACACCAAAGGCGCAAGCCACCACAAGCGAGGTGGCAAGATTCGCACCGCACATCTCGGCGCAGCTCTACCGGGTCATCTTCTCTCATTTTCAGCGCCAGGAGGACCTCGATCGGATCATTGACGCAATGTTGCGCGCCGGACTTCAGGAATGGACCTTCGATTTTCAACCGGGTATGCGCGAAAGGTTGTCCGCCGATGAGGTCGGCGCGCTGATAGATGGAAGTGTTTGGCAGGGAACCTTCGAGGGCCGCGGCCCCGGTCTGATGCAAATATCAGACGGTGGCAGCATGGCGATGCGCACATCGACAATGTTCATCACCGGATCGGCCTATGTGAAAGACGATACCTTGTGCATGCAACAACCGGGTCTTGCCCTCGGTCGCCCGGCCTGCGGCCCAATCTACAAAAGAGCCGAAGACACAGCCGGGAGGGGCTTGCCGTTTAGCTACGTCAACGCGCATATTCTGTTTCACTTTGGGCCAGACGGATGATCGGCGACGATGGCGCTCGTCAATTGGAATAGTCCTTAGCCGCCAAAGGCTTGGTGTCCTCCCAGTTCGCATCGGCCTTCGCGATCACCGCTTGCCCTTCTGGATGGTCGAGCATTTCCGCACCTGTTGGATCCGAGATGAAGTAAAGCTTCCCGTCGATGATCCGCCACGAATTTACGGGGTCAATGTTTTCGGATGCATTGGCACCAAGCCCGACACCCAATGCGCAATATCCACCGTATTGGGGTGCGTATTTTGCCGGGTCAGACTTGAACAGGTCGCGGTTCTCTGCGCTGTTGAAGTGCCATGGCGTGCCGAGCCAATCATATGCGAACTCGCTTGATCCCTTAACGGCGCGGCTTTCGGTGAAATAGGCGACGGTGTCGTAGCCCTTGATAGCAACATCGCCGAAGGGCCCAGTATTGATGGGATCATCGGCCAGCGCGGCATTGCTCATGCCTGCCAGAAACAGGCCACTCATCAGAAGTCGAAAGTTCATTTTTTGACCTTCCCCTATTTGCCTGCCTCCAAGCAAAGGCGTTGAAAATCCGGGCCGAACGCGTCTTGCGGCGGGCATGTGGCCCCATGCTGCTTGAGGAGTGCCACAATATCATAATGCTTGCGGAACATCGTCCGGATCAGGACCGTGAAGCCATCGTTGTCGAGGGTTACGATATCCGCATCGTGGTCGAGCAGTAGCTCGATCACTTCGAGGTGACCCTCGTCGGCCGCCATGAAGATGGGTGATTTTTCGGCCCTGTTGATGCGCCCATTTACATCTGCGCCACGCGCGAGAAGCAGGCGCGCGGTCTCAAAATGGCCGCCATAAGCTGCTGCGTGAAGAGGTGTGAAGCCGCTGTGGTTGCGCGCCATCACGTCAGCGCCTGCATCAATCAGTACCGCAGCGGTCTCGGGGTTCCCAACCAATGCTGCGGCAATCAACGGAGTAGCCTGGTTCGGCCCCCGCTCATCGACCGGGGTCCCGCTTTCCAACAGAGCCTCGACGGTCGCAGTATCTGCCTGCTTTACCGCATCGAATAAAGGACCCGCTTGAGCGGGCCCAAGTAGACAAAATATCGCTGCAAAGACGGTTCCAATCCGTCGCATGGATCGCTCTCCCTTGCCCAAATACTACAACGGGCCGCATTTTCGCGCAACGGCGGGGTTTTTTCGCGAGGCATCTGACGGTGTCCGTCGATCAGGTTGCTGCACCTGCGAGCGTCAAAGCCAAAGCATTTCCGGAATGGGCTCAGTGCCGTCATCTGACGGGTTTTGTCGGATGACCGGTGTTCATGCTGAGCAGACATTTCTTTGGCTGTTTCCATTTATTGTGGCTTCGTGATTCAACAGCGACAGGAGGATTATCTATGTCACATCTTTACTGGCTTCACGAAGCAAACTTGAAACGCGTTAAACATCTGTTCCCGAAGCCTCGTGGTGTTGCGCGGGTCGATGACCGTCGCGTTCTCAGCGGCATCATTCACGTCATTCGTAATGGCCTGCGTTGGCGGGATGCTCCGTCCGATTATGGGCCACACAAGACGCTATACAATCGGTGGGCTCGATGGTCCCAGATGGGAGTCTTTGCACGCATCCTGACGGAATTGGCCGCTCAAGGGGATGCAACAGGTACACTAATGATTGATGCGAACCACCTGAAGACCCACCGAACAGCTTCCAGTATGGGGCTTAAAAAAGGGGGCGTGGTCGCCTGATTGGCCGCACCAAGGGTGGGCTGAACTCGAAACTCCATGCCGTTACCGATGCGGTCGGTCGTCCCATCCAACTATTTCTGACTGCGGGGAATGTCAGCGATTACATCGGCGCACGGGCGCTCTTACCCTCACTGCCTGCTGCCGATTGGATGCTGGCGGATCGCGGTTATGACGCCGATTGGTTCCGTGAGGGCTTGAAAGAAAAGAGCATCAAACTCTGCATCCCATCGCGGCGGAACCGCAAAGACGCTATCCAACATGACACTAAAATTTATCGAAGCCGTCACAAGATTGAGAACATGTTCGGACGTTTGAAGGATTGGCGCAGGGTCGCGACCCGCTACGACAGATGCCCTATAATCTTCCTGTCTGCCATCGCCCTCGCGGCAGCGGTGTTGTTTTGGTTATGAGTCCAGAGCCTAGAAGCGCGACGCTTGCATCAACGCCAGCAAGCCGCATAATCAAACCAACCAGATGAGCCAAACGCTCTCTTAGTTTATGCAGCCATTGGTTCCAAAAACCCTGACGACCGACACCATCTGTGACGCCTTCAGATTTCTCAACAAGGTTATCGAGGGCTGAGCGCATTGCGTCAGCATCCAAAGCACCAGAAAGCTCGATATCTAGACGGTTGGCGGAGAGTTTTGAAACGTTCAGCATACTCAGATCCTCATTTTACAATGTTGAAACGATACTCGGTCTTGCGCTTGGTCTTGTTGATGCACATCAACCGCAAGCCACCTTATGTTCTTTGACCGATGAAAGCCGATGATTGGTATGCTGTCCGCTTTTGACGTCACCGCTTGGCAAACGCCACATTTGACAGAGATCAATCCACTTTATAGCCTGACGCTCTAACTTCACTCGAAGGCATAAAAAGGCAGATTACCATGAAGCGTATCTTACTGTTGATCCCCATTCTTTTTGTGGGATCTTCGCTTGACGCTCAAAGTGTAGGAGAGCTTCTGTTCAAGGAGAAGTGCGTCTCCTGCCATGGTTTCACTGGCCAAGGCGACGGTCCACTTTCCGCAGGTTTGGGGACGGCACCTGCAGACTTGACACAGATTGCCTCAAGACGGGATGGCGTCTGGCCGATGCTGGAGGTCATGTCGATTCTGGATGGTTATCTAAAAGCCACCAACCCGCGCGAGGACATGCCGATAGTCGAAGATCTTCTGGACAACGACATGGTCGAATTTGATACGGGAAACGGTTTGACCACCTTGGTGCCGATTAAGCTGATTGAGGTAGTAAATTACCTGGAATCCTTACAAGATCCGCGACCAACACGGTATATACCCTGACGAGATATCACTTGCCGTTCAAGGGTAAGCGATGTCCTGCTAGCGTGTGGATTCACCGAGAAAAGCAAAGCGATATGCCAAAGCCACACCGCCTGCGCCCCCTGCAATATTCCCCAAAGTGGCCCAAACCAGGTTTGCTACTGCATCCCTCACAGTTACCTCAGATCCGGCCATCCAGCCCTGAGGAAAAAAGTACATATTCGCCACGGAATGTTCGAGGCCAAGCAATACGAACGTACTGATGGGCCAGATCATCGCCAATATCTTTCCCGCTGCGGTTCGTGCCGCGAACGAAAGCCAAATCGCAAGACACACCAGTGCATTGCACAAAGCGCCGCGCACGAAGGTCTCAAATGGCAGTAACGTAACCTTGGCTTCAGGGATTGTTGCTGCGGTACTGCCCACTGGGCCATCCAGAATGCCGCTCAGACCGAAAGCAATTGCCAGCCCGGCCGCGCCGATAAAGTTCCCAACATACACTATGGCCCAACTTCGCAACAGCATGCGTATCGTGATTCTTCGATCAACAACCGCCATGACCATCAGCGCGTTGCCAGTGAATAATTCAGCACCACCGATGATCACCAGAATAATACCAAGCGAAAACACCACACCGCCCTGCAATCTTGCGGGGCCATATGTGGCCTCCACTCCCGTCATCACACTGGTATAAGCGGCGGCACCAAAGCCAATGAACGCCCCGGCAAGAATGGCGAGCACAAACATCTGCAATGCCGGAAGATGTGCCTTTGCGACACCAGCACTCTCTACCAGAGCAGCGATCTTTGCAGGCTTATAGGCGTCATGATTGTTTTCGACTGTCATGTGATTGACGATAGCGGATCGGTCAGAGAGGGGAAGGCCAAAATCAGTTCGATGCTGGCATGCGCAACTGCAGAACCAGTCGGCGATGCCGGACAAGGCAGGATCAGTCTTCCCAGTCGCCGCGCGTAGATCTTAATAACCTTGCCACTACGAGGTCTCCCCAATGCATATTGCTGGGCATGTGTCACCTTGAGCGAGATCAAGATAGGTCGCACATAGAAACCATAGTATAAGGAACAACGCGGGAGAGAGCATGAAACATTCAGCCGCAGAGACTGTGCATCTTAAGCGCTCGATTGGCCTGGTCGGCCTTGTCTTGTACGGTCTTGGCGTCACCATTGGTGCCGGGATTTATGTACTGGTTGGTGAAGCGATTGTGCGGGCAGGTCAATACGCGCCTGCCGCGTTCTTGCTTTCTGCAATTGTGATGGGATTTACAGCCGCCTCTTTCGCCGAATTGTCAGGGCGTGTGCCGCAAGCCGCGGGGGAAGCAGTCTTTGTCGAAAAATCATTTGGCCTTCCTTGGCTGACGATTGTTGTTGGTCTTGCTGTTCTTGTTGAGGCGATGATCGCAGCGGCTGCAATCGCTGTGGGGTCAGCTGGCTATTTGGCCGAACTGATAAATCTGCCCAAAGAGGTGCTGGTGGCCTTTATTGTGCTTGGGATGGCGACGATTGCGTCCTGGGGCATTCGCGAATCCGTCGCCATCGCTGGGGCGATGACGCTGGTGGAAGTAGCGGGTCTGCTTGTGATCATCTATTTCGGGCTGGTCAATGAGCCCAACAGTCTGAGCGCATTGCCCGCAGCGCTGATGCCGCCACCGACGGACTGGTCGGCCATGTCCGGCGTTCTGGCTGCCAGCATGATCACCTTTTTCGCCTTCATCGGCTTTGATGATGTGGTCAACCTTGTGGAAGAGGCCAAAAACTCTAAGAAAATCATGCCTTGGGCGATTGGCATTACCTTGTCGATTGTGACCGTGCTTTATGTTCTGGTCTCGTTTGTTACAGCGCAAAATGTGTCCGTCCAAGACCTGACAGGCACCTCGGCACCGATCAGCCTTTTGTTTGAGCGGCTGACCGGACTGCCACCGCTTGCCATCACCATGATCGCGATTATCGCCACGATGAATGGCGTTGTCATCATGCTGATCATGGCTGCACGCGTGGCCTATGGCATGGCAAAGGAAGGGCGGCTGCCTGCTTGGATCGGCGCTGTTTCGCCGCGCACCAAAACGCCACTTCGGGCGACACTCCTTGTTGCAGCCGCCGTTTTGGTTCTGGCAATCTTTACGCCTCTCGACACGCTGGCAGAGACCTCCTCCGAAGTTCTTCTGCTGGTATTTGTGATGATCAATCTCGCGCTGGTGTGGTTTAAGATCAAAGGTGTGCCTGCACCGGCGGGTACGTTTACTGTACATATCGCGTTTCCAGTCGCGGGCGCTGTCTTTTGTGTCGCGCTCTTACTGGGCGCGTCGCTTGTTGGCGGCTGACCATAAACAGTACAATCTTGCATATGATGGACCGCTGCTGCGTATTGCGGTACTTTGCGCGATGCCAGTCCAGAAATTTCCGAAAGAGGATGCCGCGTGAAAAATGGCCTGACAGCAGAGCCAGTTGGTTTGCCGGATTCAACACCTAACGACGTGCGCGCGTTTTTGGAAAACCTTACGGGCACCTCGCGTGGTCAGATTGTATGGCTTTCATCGGATCAATCACACGTGTACGTTGGGACCGACCGGGCGCTGCGGATCAGCTCGAATACGGCCACATTTTCCAGCTCGCTTGCGCGCGCAATGCTGTCATGGTCTGGCGAAACATACGAGATTGAGGCGATATCAGGTTCTGATATCTGGGTGAACGGGCGCAAGATCGGTACAGCACACCTTTTGCACGGGGACACTATCGAATTTGGAGAGGACGGACCGATATCGCGGTTCCGCCTGTGTGGTAATACCTTTCCAACCAGTTGGCCGGTAGAAGAAATCTTGGGCGATGCTGTCGCTTACGCACGCACAAGTCGCCGGTCCATCGGACCACGCCTGTCAAACGCGCTGTTCTACAGTCTGAGGCGAATTTTGCTGGAATCAACAATCGCCTTTCGCGTAACTGTTATCCTAGTGCTGATTGTCCTGACCACATTCGTCACGTGGCAGTATCGCAGCGATATTCTTTTGCAACAAAGTATCCAAAAGGAGAGCTTGCGCCTTGAGGCCATCGCCACAGCTCTCTCCGAGTGGCGTCAACTTTGTTCGGCATAGGTTGCTGTTTTTACCGGTAAACTGAGACTGGTTCGAATTAGTCTGACACCACCCCATGCACCGCTTTCGCCGGATGCGAAGTTAGCAGAAATTTGTTTCCGTCCATGCATCCGTTTTCAACCACTTCAATCAGGAGCGCAGCGTTTCCCGAAGATGCCATTTCAAGCTTAACCGCACCGCTGCTCTTGCTGAGTGGCGCAGTCTTTGTGCTGAATAAAGGACAGCTTAACTGACCTAGTAGAGACGGGTTCGAATTTGTCTGACACGACCTCACGGACGGAACGGTTCAATGACGATAAAAACTGAAATTTATTAGTCTGCAGCGCGCTTCATCATCATCTCGTGAACAGCCCGCATCCCTCGGTCAGCCATATCGGTGACTTCCGCAGCGTGGATCTGCAACGCTTCCACAAGTTCCGGATCGTCGGAGATTTGTGTCACAACAATTCCCTCGTCCGTTACATCGATACTGGTCTCTATTCGCATACCACGCTCAAAGAAAATTCCGAGCGTAGGGCTTTGAATAAAGATCTGCGGATCGTCCCCGGTTTCAACACGGGCGATCATGCCGACGACATGGCTGATCAGAGTATCCATCACCGCAGCATCAAACGAACGTGTCACGGTTTCTATGCCGTTGGGCAGGTTGGTTACTTCCCTGCTGATGGTCTGAAAGTTTAGGAACAGGGTCGCAAGCTCAGCGCTTTCGGTGTCGGTGGCATTCAGTCCCCGAAGTCCTGGCATGTTGACTTCATCGTGCCCGCTGCCATTAGCGCCATGCCCGTGCATCCCGCTTCCTGTGCCGTGGCCATGCATCTGAGCCGCCGCGTTCAAAGGGCAGAGTATAACAACAGATCCGAGGATAATGGCAGAGAATATCTGGCGGACAGGTTGACGGATAAACTCAATTTGATTGAGCGAAGATTTTTGCATCTTTTGCCTCCTGTGGCCTTCACCTATCTATAAATCGTGGTTTTCTCCTCGTCGAGAAT
>NZ_JBDVNC010000033.1:0-263228 GCF_039969785.1 Shimia sp.
AATGGCAATCTTTGAATACATCAACGGCTTCTACAATCCACGCAGAAGGCACTCAGCCCTCGGCTGGAAAAGCCCGGTCGCTTTCGAACGAAAGCTGGCTTAAACGAGCACTTGGGGCGGAACAAAAGCGGGACAGGTCCACCGGCATGGACGCTTCCGCGAGAGCGAACTGCTGCGCCACCTATTCGAAACGACCGTCGCCCGGTGCATTGAGGAAGGATTGGTCAGCGGTCAACGCATGGCGATTGATGCCAGCCTGATCGAAGCCGATGCCAACAAACAGAACTCGACACCGAAGGACGACTGGGATGCATCCACCGTCGATCCAATGGATGCGCCCCGCGCTGTACATGAGTATCTCGACACGCTGGATGAGGCCGATTTTGGTGCAGCCAGCCCGGTCCAGCCCAAATTCACATCGCATTCTGACCCGGCCAGCCAATGGACCGCTGCTCGTAAAGGTCCGGCTTTCTTTAGCTAACGGCCGCAACACAAGTCGCGCTCGTCCTGACAGGGCAAGCACCAGATTATCCGGTCAATGCACAAGCATTGCTCGAAGTAACACCATAATTGGAGGCATAAATGCCAGAAGTTTCCGCTGATCTCAGAGTCTTTAACGATTTTGAGCGTAACCCAGACCTGCTCAAGAAATTCGACGAAGTACTAAGTGCTTATTCTGTCGCAGCAATTTTTGCTGATGTGCAATATCGCACGGGTGTAATGGACAGTGCAATCAAGCCGGCCTTTCGGTCCAGAATCACCGGACAGGCCGTCACGGTGCAATTGTCCAAAGGTGATCTGGTCGATCCACTCAAGGCACTTGAAATGAGCCAGGAAGGCGATGTGATTGTGGTAGACGCAAGTGGCGATATCAACACATCGGTATGCGGTGGACTGATGGGCGGTTTGGCTCAGAACCGCGGCATCCGTGGCATGATCGTTGACGGCTCAGGGCGCGACACGGACGAGCTTGAAGATATCAATTGGCCGATCTGGACACGCGCAATCACCCCGCGCGGCACGCACACAATGTTTTCCGGGCGCAAAGAAGAACTTTCGATCAACGTGCCAATCGCATGCGGTGGCGTCGTCGTTAACCCCGGCGATTTTATCGTGGCCGACCTGATGGGCGTTGTTGTTGTGCCTTTGGCAACCGCGGAAGAAGTCGTGAGACTTGCGCAGGAACAAGCTGACCGCGAGGAAGAAACCCGAAAATGGGTCGCGAAAGGCAAAACAGTCGAGGATTTGTTGAATGAATTCGGTCGCATCTAAACCGGCATTGATTGGTATCGACTGGGGCACATCTTCGCTCCGCGCCTTCCTGATTGGCGCGGGCGGAGAGGTCTTGGATCAGGTCTCGAAGCCCGAAGGTATTATGCACGTCAAGAACGGCGATTTTGAGGGGTCATTCAGAGACCTCATAGGTCCTTGGGAAAATGCGACCAAATTGCCTGTCATCGCATCAGGCATGATTACCAGTCGAAATGGATGGTTCGAAACACCTTATGTGTCCGTGCCGTCTGGTGTTCAGGAACTCGCCGGAGCTCTTGTAAGGCACAAGTCGTCTGATGGAATGACTGTGACCTTTGTGACCGGTATGACAACCGATCATGATGGCGCGCAGCGCGGCGGGATTATTACCGATGCTTTTGCCGGGTCGGGTACGACGTTGCTGGCGGCCGCAGAGACTGGTCGGATCGGGATCGGTATGGAAATCGACCTGCACTACGCAGATCTGATCGTTCGCCGTCTGCAGGACGCAACCGGAGAAACGGCGGTCCACGCTGCGAGCTTCGAAAGTTTTGCGGCTGTCGGTGCGGAAGCTGGAGATGACACATGAGCGGCAAGGATAAGCACAGCTACGATGTCGGTTACGGCAAACCTCCCAAGAGCGGGCAGTTTCAGAAAGGGAAGTCGGGCAATCCGCGCGGCCGGCCGAAAGGGGCACGTGGCCTGAAAACCGATCTGAAAGCAGAGCTCGGTGAGCGGGTCACAATCACGGAAAATGGCCGGGCGCGAAAGCTGACCAAACAGCAACTTATGGTGAAACAGCTCACGGCGAAAGCGGTGAAAGGCGATATGCGCGCCATCAGCAAACTGGCGGAACTGGCCATATCGCTTTTGGGGCCGGAGGATGAAGTGCCGGTCAGCGCGTCGCGACTTTCACCAGAGGATGACGCCATCCTGCAGCAGTTCATGGACCGGCAAGACGGGAACCCGGGTGATGACTGACCGCCAGGCGCTCTTCGACGCCATATTGCAGCAAGATTTTCTAGCGTTTCTTTCAAAGGCGTTCACGACAGCCTCTGGGGGTGACAAATTCGTACCGAACTGGCACCACGATGCCATTGGGCATCAGCTGGGCCGGGTGGAGCGCGGCGCGGCCACACGTCTGATTGTCACCATGCCGCCACGCTACCTGAAATCCATTTCGATTTCGGTTGCCTGGGTTGCGTGGCGGCTGGGCCGCGATCCCGGGCTGAAATTCGTCTGCGTCAGCTATTCGGCCGAACTGGCCCAGAAACACGCAGGTGATTGCCGCGCGATCATGCAGACAGACTGGTATCAGCGCGTATTCCCCAACACCCGCCTGAAACGCGGCGGTGGGGCCGAAATGGACTTTGCGACCACAAAGGGCGGTGGCCGGCTGTCTACTTCGGTTGGTGGCACGCTGACCGGGCGCGGTGGCGACATCATCATCATCGATGATCCGATCAAACCTGATGAAGCCATGTCTGAAACTGCGCGGCGCAAGGTCATCCACTGGTATGCAAATACGCTTTCTTCGCGCCTGAACGATAAATCGAAAGGTGCGATCCTGCTGGTGATGCAGCGCCTGCATGAGGAAGATCTGGCGGGGCATCTGCTCGAGGCAGGTGGCTGGGATCATCTGAGCCTGCAGGCAATCGCGGAAACCAGTGAACATGTGCCGCTTGGCAGCGGGCGGATTCACGAACGGCAGTCAGGCGATGCCTTGCATCCGGAGCGTGAAGATGTGGCCCGCCTGAATGCGCTGAAAGGCGTGATGGGGTCAGCGACGTTTTCTGCACAGTATCAACAATCGCCGGTCCCGGCCGAAGGCCTGCATGTAAAGCGGGAGTGGTTCAGACAGTACAATGAAATGCCCGAGCGCCAGCCGGGAGATCTGATTGTTCAGAGCTGGAATACAGCCAGCAAAGACGGAGTGTTCAACGATTTCTCGGTCTGCATTACAGGGCTCGTCCGACAGCGCCAGGTTTTTATTCTGGATGTGTTTCGTGACAGGCTGCAGTTTCCAGATCTGCGCCGCCGAACTAATGATCTGGCGCGATCATGGCAGTCGGATATGCTATTGATCGAAGATGCGGCGAGCGGAGCGCAGCTGATCCAGGTTCTGCGCCATGAGGCCCTGCAGGGGGTGCCGACACCAATTGCGCGAAAACCCGAAGGCGACAAGGAAACGAGGTTTTCAGCCCAGACACACCGCATCGAGGCGGGCGATCTGCTGATGCCCGAAGAGGCGCCCTGGCTTGCCGGATTTGAACGCGAACTGCTCGGGTTCCCGAACCTGCGCCACGACGATCAGGTGGATGCCCTGACTCAACTCCTTTCGTGGCGATCGCCGCGCCGCGCCCGCGTCGCGATGATTCCGCCGCAGCTGATCCTACTGGAAGAGTAACGACGGCTTTCCCGTTTAATCGCGCTGATACCGCGCGGCGATCATCTCGGCCGCATCCAGCTTTCGGTCAACCTGTTGCAGGTGCTCACGCACCGACAACGCGGCAATGCGGGCCTTTTCGGCGTCTATCCACGGCAACTGCCCCTCAAGTGCGGCAAGGGCCGCGTCTTCAAGCCGGGCCGTCACTTCCGCAAACAGGCGCTGAACCGTATCTTTCGGGTCGTTTTCCATAGCGGTGACTGACGCTTCCTTTGGAAAGCAGGTCCAGTGATTTCTTTTGTGATCAGGATTAACCCGACATTCATCGAAATGTTTTCTGAATGTTCTTGCCTCACGGGAATCGTGTCGCCATAGTGACAAAAAAATTCCCCGCGAGACTGAATCGTGGCACCGGAGGACGCGCAGAATGACCGAATTCGAACTACTGTTACAGAAAACAGGGCATTCAGTCGCCGAAGCTGCAAAGATTCTCGGCTATTCTGAAGGGCATATCTACCGCTGGAAACGTGGTGAGGAAACCCCGCGCGAAGGTGCGATGAACCTTCTTCGTATGGAAGTCGATGCGCGTCAGCCGGAGACTTCCGGTGCGGCGTTTTCCTTTATCGATCTGTTTGCGGGGATTGGCGGGCTGCGCAAGGCTATGGCGAGCGCAGGCGGGCGTTGCGTGTTTACCTCGGAATGGGATCGGTTCGCCCAGCAGACCTATGATGCCAACTTTTCGGACAACCGCCCGATTGCCGGGGACATAACCGAAATCGAAGCCGAAGAGCTTCCCGAACATGACGTGCTGGTCGCGGGCTTTCCCTGTCAGCCGTTTTCAATTGCAGGGGTATCGAAAAAGAACGCTCTCGGCCGCGCTCACGGCTTTGATGATGAAACTCAGGGCACACTGTTTTTTGATGTGCTGCGGATCCTCAAGCATCACCGTCCCGCCGCCTTCATGCTCGAGAATGTGAAGAACCTGCGCAGCCATGACAAAGGCCGTACGTTCCAGGTCATCATGCGCAAACTGCGGGATGAGCTTGGCTACTATGTGCCGGAACCCCGCGTCATTGATGCCGCGCATTTCGTGCCTCAGCACCGGGAGAGGATCGTCATTGTGGGCTTCCGCGAGGAAGTGCCATTCAGTTTTGATGATGTTGTGTTGCCGCCTCACCGGGAGCGCCGCATGCGGGACATCCTGCACCCGGAGAACGGCAATGAGAACCCGGAGAGCCATTTCACGCTCGGCAATGACGCCGCCGTCAGCGGCAAATACACTCTGTCCGACAAGCTCTGGAAATACCTGCAGAACTATGCCGCGAAACACAAAGCCAAAGGCAACGGTTTTGGCTTTGGTCTGGTGGACGGTGACAGTATCGCCCGAACCCTGTCCGCCCGGTATTACAAGGATGGTTCGGAAATCCTGGTAAGCCGTGGCGAAGGCAACAATCCGCGCCGCCTGACGCCGCGCGAATGCGCCCGGCTGATGGGCTATCCTGAGGACTTCCGGATCCCCGTCTCGGATACCCAGGCCTATAAGCAGTTTGGCAACTCGGTGGCTGTCCCGGTTTTTGCCGAGGTCGCCCGTGTGATGGAGCCGCATGTCCGGTCAATTCTGGAAAATCAGAAGGCCGCACCGGTCCGCAAAGTTGGCTGACGTCCATGATAAGGCAACCCGCAGCCGTAACATGGCTGCAATCCGGGGCACTGACACCAAACCTGAAATGTTTATCCGCCGCGGGCTCCACGCCCGCGGTTTTCGTTCCGGCTGCATGACAGGAAACTGCCCGGCCGACCTGATCTTGTCTTTGCAAGGTACAAGGCAGTTGTGTTCGTGAACGGATGCTTCTGGCACGGGCATGATTGTCCGCTCTTCAAATGGCCTAAAACCCGCGAAGAGTTCTGGCGTGAGAAGATCGGGGGAAACCAACGTCGGGATGAGCAAGCGCTGAGTTCGCTTCGAGCCGCTGGCTGGCGGATTGCATGCGTCTGGGAGTGCGCGCTTAAAGGTCGTGGCAAGCTTCCGCGGGAAGACCTGATTGACAACATCTCCACATGGCTGTCCTCTGACCGGAAAGAAGCAACTTTCCGGGGCGGGGACACTGTCTGACAATCTGACATCATTGCTGGATCGCATGGCTGCAGCCGGCGCAACGGCATTTTATGCCAAACGGCTTGCTCCAAACGACAATTCCAAGAACCAGATCTATCTTGGTGGTGGTTTTGAAGCGCTCAACACTATTCCTCATGGACCGATAGAAACCGACAGCACGTCAAAGGCAGGCAGTGTGCGGGATCGGGCAAAAGCTGGAGTGCGGTTCTTTTGGATTGACGGGCAAGGTTTGTCACTGGCGCCGGATGTCTCTCTGATCCTTTATCCGAAATACCCTGAAGTGCGTATCTCCGGGCTCCTCAAAGGCGCAGAGCGGGCGCCTTCAGACCTGATGCGGTCACGAGACCCGGGGCGGGTTCTCTTCCTTGGCACATGTCCGGACGGTCGTGTCTTTGGTTTTGCTGCGGCCTGGTCTGATCCGATCGTGTCAGCCCTTGATGCAGCAGAGCTTCCCGAAACCACCGGGGTGTTTCTGAATCTGACCGGGTTACGAACCGGGATAACAGACACACGCACGGCGCTCATCAACCGGCTCAGGGAAATCCACCAGGCCGGGTGGATCAGGTCCAAAAAACTAGGCCCTCACGGACCGCAGCCCTATCAGGCCCAAAACGGCGGCGGATACACGCTTGAGGCAGAACTTGGCATTACCCCGAACGGCCATGCCGATCCCGACTACCTTGGCTGGGAGATCAAACAGTACGGTGTCCGTGACTTCATCAGGTTTGCACCCAAAAGCGTGGTCACCTTAATGACCCCCGAACCGACGGCCGGATACTACCGTGAGGCCGGGCCGGACGCATTTGTCCGGCGATTTGGCTATCCGGATCAGTCCGGCAAAGCCGACCGCATCAACTTTGGCGGCGCATACGCTATCGGCAAAGAGGCGAACGGGCTGACGGGACTGAGACTTGCTATCAGCGGCTATGATGGCCCCCAGGGCAAAATCACCGATATGGGGGGTGGTATTCATCTTGTCGATGCTGAGGGGACGCGAGCGGCAACCTGGGCCTTTGAAGGGCTGATTTCGCACTGGAACAGAAAGCACGCGCGCGCCTGTTACGTGCCATCAATCCGACAGGGGCCTCCATTTGAATACCAGTACGGCGGCCGCATCGAGATGTGCGAAGGAACGGATTTCTTTCTGTTTCTCAAGGCGGTTTCAGCGGGTGTCGTCTACTACGATCCTGCGCTCAAACTTGAGGGGGTGACATCAGCCAGACCCAAGCTCAAGCGACGGAGCCAGTTCCGGGTGCGGCATCAGGCACTGTCGGGGCTTTATCGAAAAGCTGAGCAGGAAATGCTGTGAAGACACTCATGAAGTGGCGGATTCCAGACCTTCGCTGCAGATGCGAACCACTCATGTCGGGACGGAAGAAGCCGACATTAAAACAACCTCGATTCCGCTTTTTTCTCTGCGTCGCCGCAAGTCCGCTCAGTGCCCCTTGTAGACATTCCTGCGCTGTAATCCGTTGGTGCCGTGAGCTAAATCCAGCCATTTTGCGAACACCAAATTTCTGAATCCCAGTTTTTGGCAATCGCACCATAAAATCAGCGTTATCGACGCATGCTTCTCCATTTTCTTACCGAAAAAAACTTCATTTAAAGGCTACGCTAATCGGGATCCCACCAAGTATTTCACCCAAATTAGTTGCTCTCTGGCTCCGACTAAACCGGCCGTTTTCGTTCAATCCACCGCCAATCAGCTTCACGACATCGGGCGATCCAGCGAACTTCGAGTGGCTTCCAGAACTGGAATTGCTAACCTTGGAAAGATCAATTGCGATAACACCAAGTTCTGCTAGCTCGTTGATATCCGATGCGCCAACGCGCGGAACACCTCCGGCGATACGGCGGGAAATGTTTAGAGCGCTGTCTTCCTCGGACAGCAAAACGTAGAACCTGTCGAATTTCGTATCGATTTGCTCTAGTTGGGCGCGGAACAGGTCCATATCGATATCAGGCGACGCTAGTATGATAGTCTGCAATCGCTCGTTAGCATTGAACCTGCCCGTCTGTACTGCATCTTTCATAGCTTCCATGGTAAGGAATGCCCCCATAGAATGCGCAAAAATATCGTACCCTTCTGCATTTGTGCGACCCAAAATCGAGCTTATTTCGGGTATTTTTGGTCTGGCAATCAGTGCACTATTCAAATCATACACATAGCGGGTGAGACTCGCGCCAGATGCCCAATCAAACAGCACCGGTACGCCTTGAAAACCGCTGTCCTCGACAAACTGGGCCAACCTTAGCAGTGCGTCACTTGTCGTATTGTTGTAGCCGTGTACGAAAAACAGAATGTCCCTTTGGCCTTTCGGGATTTTCTGCAGCTCGCGATTCACCGATGCAATGAAGGCCTCGTCACTTGCGTAGACTGTGGGCTCGACAATCGCGAATTCGGTTCTTGGATCAGGCGGCAGCCTTTTTGGTCGTTCTAGTTCGCCCACAACATGTGTAGGCGGAATCGATACCTGTACTGACGCGAGACCCAACTCTGGTGCGCGCTGAGCAGAGTAAAATGCGCCAACAGTTTCGGTCGCTTGCCGTGTTGATGCGATGAACACCTTTTGCCTGACCGCGGCCTCAATAGACGCGACCGGGACCTCAGGGTTATCCACTCCCACGAGTTCCGGAGGTGGAGAGCACGAAGCCAGCACCACGACCGCAGTAATGTAGAGCAGCCAGCGAAAATTGGCTCCGTTAGACCTCACCGATTTCAGCAAGCGTTTGGGATACCATCGAAAAATATACATTGGCATGTGACATCTCTCTTCTTTTCCAGTTCACGGACGATCGGGTCTGATCAAAGTCACTCTAAGATCCTCCGCAAACGCAGGCGCGAAGGTAAATGCTGAGACCCCAGCTATGAGCAGGACTTGGAGTTGTTGTTTTAGCGGTCTCATTGGATAAACCTTTCTATTGCATCGGTTCTATTTCGCCGGGTTGCCATGTCTTGTCGAACCAGGGCTCAAGCGGCCCATAGAGACGCAGAGCAGCGAACCAACCTTTTCCCGGCACGGTCTGAATCCAGTTTGCATCCTTGCCAGCAGGTGCTTCTGGTCCAAAATAAAGATCCACTGAGCCGTCTTTATTGACATCAAGCTCGTGCCGCTTGCTGTTCTTGGCTGGGAATGGCTGCTCAGTCTGAAGTTGCGAGCGCGTTTGCGGGTCGTATACGACGACCGACCAGAAATCCTTGGCGGGTACATCGGCAGGAATACTTATTTTGTAGGTTTTGCCGCCATCAGGGTATTCGCCGTTCGCATCAGTTGTGATCATCGCGTATTGCGAACCAGCCCCGACCATCTTGTTGACCATCGCCGGGGTGTTGACCGTGCCCATGTAGAACGTGAGGGTTCGAGCGTCCAAGTAACGACCTCCCAGGCCTTTGTCCCTCAAAAACTCGTGGCTGCCACCGACGAACGCAGCAAACCAACCACTATTCTCATACAAGAATGCCTCCTTCATCGGGCGGAAGAAGATCGCCCGTGCGGTAGCGTTTCCGACGGCCACAGCTTTGGTCAGCAGTGCCTTTGTCCGCGCATCTGGCTCAAACGGCTTCCCCTTCTGGATGCCGATAGAAGCGATCAATCCACGCGTTTCGGGATCAATCAGCGAAAGGGGTTCACGCTGAATGATGCTGTTCAATTCTTCATAGAAGTGAAAGTCATTGACGTGAATCGTGTTGAAGGGAACCTCAGAGCCGCTGATGAAATTCATCTCCGGCTGGTTACCTTTGTCCTTCAGGGGGTAGATTTTTAAGCCATTCCTGAACATGTCGTTGGCGACGTCAGGTTTGCCGTCAACGAGAAACCCGCGCAGGATCAGCCAGTTCACATATGTTGGCGACTTGACCACGATGTATGTCTTGCCGTCCACGTCGGCGAACTCGCCACCAATCGGTCCATCGAGATCGCCTTCGTAATCAGGCGGCAGGATCAGATACTTTCCACCCTTGCCCTGATCAAGGCCAGGGGCTCCCATATCGACGACGAAACGCTGCCATGCATCATCCACCGTTCCCGGACCAGTGCCCGGGGGGATCTCGACAACAGTCGGCCCATCCCTGTCCAACTCAAGGATAGCGGTCGCGTAAACCGTATCCGTATTGCCGGTAAGGAACAGCGGGTCCGAGTCCATCAACTTGTCAAAGAGGACGACGTCGCTTGCCCGCTTCGCCCCGATATCGACCCCACCCAGACGAATTGCCTCAATGGACGTGGCTGGTATCCCGCTCAGAAAGGCCTCCACGCCACGCATGAAGATTAAGTTGTCATAAACTTTCTGAACGGTTTCTTCATCAGGCATGCCATCAAAGAATTTCAGGTCTCCAATTGGCGTCTCTACATGATCGGGTGTCAGGATGGACTGTGGTATCTTGTTGTTGTAGCCCTGCGTGTTTTGCGCAACGCTCATTGTCCCAAGACCAAACAGCAGAAGAACGGCAATCACCGGCAGACTTTTTTTCCTTGTAGATTTAGTCATTTTCGTTCTCCCATTTTCTACACGCTGCGCTCGCGTAGCTATTTGCGAATGAGGCTCGAAGAGCCTTCGATCAGTTGCTCAGAGCCATAAAGAGTGGAAATCCAGATCCGAGCCAACGCCGTCTGAACGGGCTCCGGCGGGCTTCTGGGATGTCGACCAAACGCCTGGACGACGGTGTAGGCATCAAGACGATTGAGCGCCGTGGCGACCGGAAGAGCGTCAAATTTCGGAGTAAGGCCCTGGGCCTGGTCCGCCTCGATACGGGCACAAGCAGCTTCGTCAAACCGCTCCAAAAACCCAGTCCAGTCCTCATCAAAACGTTTGTCCATTGCGGCGGCATCGGTTATCGCCCGAAGGAAAGGCCCCCGCTGATAGCAAACGCCAACCATGCCGATAAGAGCCTCTTCAACGAGTTCGGACGGATCACCTGTACCCGAAATCCAAGGTTGGGCAGCCGTCAGGATTTCCTCTCCGATTATTTCCAACAAAACCTGCATCACGGCGCGCAGGTCTCTGAAATGTGGATAAAAAGCTGACCGGCTCAGACCTGCCGCGTCCATAATCTTTGCGACGGTCATATCGTTGAATGGATGCGACCAGACAAAGTCCAGTGCCGCATTCAAAATGGCAGCCCGTGTTCTGTCCGACTTGCGTATCTTTTGCGTGGGCTGTGGAAATATCTTTAGTGGGGATGGCAATACACTTTCTGACATAGTGTCAATTTATAATATCATCATGTCGCTCGTCAATGATTCTGATCAATAAGACACACGATTCTTAGGGATGGGTCCGGCACCTGAAGCCTAGATAGTGGGTGCGGCGAATGACCGGGAATGACCTTAGACTTGCATGCCGAGATGAGTGGTCGATTCGGGAAATTGTTCAACATCACCACTCCACAATTATCGTGTGGGAAAGTTTGATATAATGAACTTTGCTGCAGATGCATCGGGCCGGTTTGTCCGCTTCACGTCGATCAAGCCGAAAAAATGCTGCATGATGCACGAACGTCAGCAATGCGAAAGCTGCAGCGCGGCATCAGATCGGCCGACGAGCGGCAACTGTGGGCCGTCCCTGTCTTTTCCAGTACATATGGACTGGACTTCATGCGGTCCGCAAGCATGTGTGTCGGCCATGGAGAAGGATACGAAATATAATTTTGGCGAAGCATTCGCGCGGCTGACTTGTTTGCTGGAGGATGCGGCAGGTTTGGCGGCAGACGGGCAGTCCCCCCGGTTGAAAGCAATGACACGGGTTCATATTAGCGATGCGCTTGAAACAGCCCTTCACGCGGTGGGTGCCGTTTTGAATGAGATCAGGGCGGAGCTGGATCAGTAAAAACAATCCTGGAATTCACCGCCCGGCCAGTCCGGGCCAGTCTCAGTGCAAGGCTGCGGAAGAACCGTGGTCACTTACAGGAGACAGACATGATCAACCCCAAGCCGCAAACCAAACGTGCACAGCTTACGAAGCTGATCAAGCGCAAGTCAGGCGCGTCAATCGACGCGATCGGGCGAAAGCTGGAGTGGCAGCCCCATACAATCCGTGCCGAAATCTCACGCCTGCGCAAACTGGGATTAGCCGTAACCTGTACTCCCTCATCAAAAGGGCCAGTGTATCGGGTGCATGAACCGGAGCAAAACTGATGATTGCAGACCTGGAGCGCAGGATCGAAGATACCGAGACCTGGGATCACGCGCGCTGTCACGATGCCTGGATTGCAATGACGGGTACCATGCCGGGGTCGCGCCTGTCGCTGAGGTTCTTGCGCAAAGCCCTGGCCTTTGAACTTCAGTGCAAAGAGCTGGGCGGGCATACCGCGGCAATCCGGCGACAGTTCAGAGCAGGTGTCAGGTCTGCAGCTGCGTCCACACAGGCTCTTACCCCCGGCACGCAACTGGTGCGGGAATGGAATGGTCGGGTCTATCGGGTAAAGGTCACAGCGGACGGCTTTGAGATGGATGGCCAGAATTATTCTTCCCTCAGTGCCGTTGCGAAACGGATCACCGGAGCCGAGTGGAGCGGGCCGCGGTTCTTTGGCCTGAACAAACACAAGCCATGAAACGGGTCCGCTGCGCCATTTACACCCGCAAGAGTTCAGAAGATGGATTGGAACAGGACTTCAACTCGCTGGATGCCCAACGTGAGGCCTGTGAAGCCTATATCTCCAGTCAGAGGCATGAGGGCTGGGAACTGCTCCCGGATCATTACGATGACGGCGGCATCTCGGGCGGGCATCTTGAGCGCCCAGCGTTGCTACGGCTGATGCAGGCGGTGGATGCAAAGCAGGTCGACCAGATTGTCGTTTACAAGATAGACCGGCTGACCCGATCATTGGCCGACTTTGCGAAACTGGTGGATCGGTTGGATACAGCAGAGGCGTCCTTTGTCTCTGTGACGCAATCCTTCAATACAGCCACCAGCATGGGCCGATTGACGCTGAATGTGCTGCTCAGCTTCGCTCAGTTTGAGCGCGAGGTCACGGCCGAGCGTATCCGGGACAAGATCGCCGCATCCAAACGCAAAGGGTTGTGGATGGGTGGGAACGTGCCGCTTGGCTACGAGCCTGACGGGCGAACCTTGCGGATCAACCCGGATGAGGCCGAGGTGGTTCGCAAGATCTATGATCTCTATGATGATTGGGGCGCCATGAACTTTGTACGCGAGGCCGCTGCCCGGCTGGACCTGCGGTCGAAATCCAGGCGCGCACCAGACGGCAAACAGCGAGGCGGCAACCTCATGTCCCGCGGACAACTACACCACATCCTGACCAACCCGATTTATGCCGGACGCATCCGACACAAAGGAAAGGCGTTTGAGGGGCAGCATCCGGCAATCATTGATCCCGTGCGATGGGATGCATTGCAGGAACGATTGAGCGATGGTGCTGTGAAAGCACGTCGATCAAAACAGCACCGTGATCCGTCTCCGCTTGCCGGAAAGATTGTGGATGAGGCGGGGGATCGGCTCACTCCCAGCCATACGAAGAAGGGCGACAAGCGGTATAGGTACTATATCTCACAAAAGCTGGTGACCGGTGTCACACGTTTGGATGAGAAACAGCGGACATGGCGTATTCCGGCACTCCAGGTGGAAAGCGCCATTGCCACCGCGGTGCAGAAACGGATCACGCAGCTTTCTGAGGCGGCGAACGTCCAACAATTTCCCGGAATTGAAACACCGGTACACGATGCAAAAGAAGCTTTGAACGTAGTCGAACGGGTTCGCATCGCGCGTGGCCAGCTAACGGCCGATCTGAGTGCTTGCGAAGTGCACAAACTAATTGGTGCCGAATTGGATTGCGATCCTGGCGACCTCACACTCGACCTGCCATTTACCGAGCGTAGGCGCGGCGTTGAAATGAAACTGGTGGTTGGCAACGATGCCGCTGAAGTCGATGAGAAACTGCTCGCCAACATCATTCGGGCCAACCAATGGTACCTACGCCTGAAGGAAGGCAAGAGCTTTGAGACCATTGCTGCCGAAGCAGGCACCTCAAAACGTCGGGTTCAGCAGGTCATCGATATCGCATTTCTCGCGCCAGACATCGTTTGTGATATCACCAATGGTACCCAGCCCATGGGCCTGACGTCAGACTGGTGCCTGCGCCACGACCTGCCTTCCGATTGGCAGACGCAACGTAAGCGCATCACAACCCTCTGAAATCCCTGCTTCGCGTATCGCGGAAATCGCCTGTCCAGACGGATGCGTTATCGACGGTCGTAAACCCGAAGGATTTGCGTCTGACCAAGCCGTTCCCCGCCATAACCTACGGAAACCACGCAGCAATTCAGTCGCGCGTCTGGTATCATAGGTTTTGAAAGAATGGTTGGCTGGGGTGGTAGGATTCGAACCTACGATCTCCTGTACCAAAAACAGTTGCCCTACCGCTAGGCCACACCCCATCCGTGGGGGGCTAATTAATGGGGGAACGGGGCGGGTGCAAGGGCTGAAATGAACTTTTTGATGCATTTATTGGAACACGACTTTGACGAAGACCCCCGGGCCTGATTTGCGAAGGGAAACACGTGACAGACCCGACGTCACATTCAATTGCGAGCATGGACAAGGATAGCGCGTTTCGTCCATGCTGACATGCAAACAGAGCCTTTGGAGGATCGATATGGAACTGGGATTGCGTCCGGAAATGCGTCAGCTACTGGAACGGGTCAAAGAGATGATCCAAACGGATATTCTACCTTTGGAGGATGCGTTTCAGGCTGAAATCGGCAAGGGCGATCGGTGGACATATACGCCGCGACAGGCGGAAATTCTTGAGGGGTTGAAAGCACTTGCTAGGGAGCGTGGGCTTTGGAATTTCTGGTTGACGGACAGCACCCGTGGGTTCGGTTTAACGACTGTGGAATATGCGTATTTCGCCGAGGAAATGGGAAAAACGCCACTGGGAGCAGAGGTTTTCAATTGCTCGGCCCCAGACACGGGAAACATGGAAGTGTTTGAGCGCTATGGCTCTGCTGAGATGAAAGAGCAGTGGCTGAAACCCTTGTTAGAGGGGGACATTCGGTCTGCCTATCTGATGACCGAGCCGGACGTGGCGAGCTCGGATGCGACAAACATTTCAATGCCTTGCGTTCTGGACGGCGACGAATATGTCTTAAACGGAGAAAAATACTGGGCCTCTGGGGCAGGGGATCCGCGCTGCAAGGTCTATATCGTGATGGTTAAAACCGGAGGCGATGAGCAGCCGGTTTATAATCGCCAATCGATGATTGTTGTGCCCGCTGATACACCCGGGATAGAGATTTTGCGGCCCATGTTGGTATATGGTCACGATGACGCGCCGCATGGTCATATGCACATTCGGTTCACTGATGTGCGCGTGCCCAAAGCCCAAATTTTATTGGGCGAAGGGCGCGGTTTTGAGATCGCTCAGGGGCGGTTGGGGCCGGGGCGGATACATCATTGTATGCGCGCGATTGGACAGGCTGAAGCGGCGTTGGAACGGATGTGTCGCAGGGCGCTGGACCGGGAGGCGTTTGGTAAGCCGATTGCGCATCTGGGTGCCAATTATGACATCATCGCCAATTGCCGGATAGAGATCGAACAAGCGCGTCTTTTGTGCCTGAAAACGGCGTGGGTGATGGATCAGGGCGACGCCCGCGCAGCCGCGCCCTGGATCAGTCAAATCAAGGTGTTAGCGCCGAATGTGGCGCTGAAAGTGATTGACGAGGCCGTGCAGATGTTTGGCGGGACCGGCATATCACAGGACACGCCTTTGGCGCATGCCTGGACACATGTGCGGACCTTGAGGCTGGCCGATGGGCCGGACGCGGTGCACCGCCGTCAGGTTGCCCGTACTGAGCTGAAAAAATACACGCAGCAAAAGGTCTGAAACCAGCATCGGCAGCGCGTCGGTATCACGTCGGTATTGCGTCGGTTTGAAATTTCGGGGGTCCGATCCCCCGGAGTTTTCAGATCAGCGGCACCAAGGGTACACCGCCACAAGCGGCCAATGTCAGAAGGGTGGTCAGCAATAGAATAATGCGCATGTCGGTTGTCCTGTTCTGCCCGGGCCTGTTTGCGCACATCGGCGCGACCTTTGGCAAGACCTCAACGCAAACTTTGCGCGCTAAAGCACATCGCGAAAAACCTGAATCACTCAAAGTTGCCTGAAATCAGAGATTTCAACGCGTTAAGTGATGCTTGATGTATCAAGTATTCGGCGAAGTGCTTTAGTCTATTCTTCGCCGCATTGCGCCAATGCTTTGATCCGGGCCTCATCCGGGCGATGGTCAGACCAAGCCGTGTCGGGCAGCGCATAGAGCGCGTCTTGCAGCTCAAGCAATTGCTCTGGCGTGCGCACCAGCTTTTTACGCAATCGTCTCATGGCGTAACAATCGGCCTCGGCCTCGGTATTGTAAGCCGGTGTGAGCGCGTGGTGCCCACATTCATGCGCCAACCAGAATTCCCGCGCCATTGGCGGATAGCTCTCTAATATTTCCGGGTTCAGCAGGATCACGGCCCGACCGCGCGCATTTTCGGTCGCGCCGCCGATGGTTTCAAGCGTCACGTCGCCAAGATAGGGCACTTCCATACCTTGCCATGACCGGCATGTCATCGGTTTGGCAAACGCCATCGGGGCATTCAGGCAGAGCAAAAGTGTGAGGCCAATGGTTTTCATAAGGTGGCTCCTGTCAATTGAGAGGACATTACCAAGGGCAGTCGCGTTGCGAGACGACTTTGGTCAAGCATTCAGGCGAAAAATCATAATCTGACGGATGACTGATACCGGGCCAGAGGTGCCTGTCTCAATAGTCGTCTGCCGCCTGCGCCAGACCCGAGGCAACAGCGGTGAAAACCTCGTTAAAGCTGTGCCTCGCATTGGGGACATGTGGCGTGACGGTATCAGCCACGAGGTTGAGCAGACTGGAACCACCGACATAGATCACCTGATCCACGTCCGCGCCCTGGATTTGCGCCAGTTGAAGGGTTTCGCCCACACCGCGCTCTAGGTCTTTTGCGTATTGGGTAAGAATGTCGGTCAGGGACGGGGCGTCCAACGACAGCGACAAGCCCCGTTCGATGATGCCAAGGTCAATATGGGCGTTTGGATCGCTGCTGTTGGCGGCAATTTTTCCACGCTCGACCTCAAAGGCGATTTCATGACCCAGTTCATCGCGCAATACATCTGACAGCCGCGAAAACTTGTCAGGCTCCTGTGCCTGACGCAGCATATCTGCGACCTGACGGCGGGTCTGGGCGGAATAGAGGAACGGGATTTTTTCCCATGTCGCCAGATCAAGAAAAACGGCGTTGGGCGCGGGCAGGACCCCAGAGCCAAACGCGTTGCGCAAAAGGCTGTCTTTGCCCAAGAGCGGCATGACCCGGCTAAAGCTGATCGCGCCGTCAAAATCGGTGCCCCCGATGCGCACGCCGTGGTTGGCCAGAATATCTATGCCGGACGCGGTTTTGCGAAATATCGAAAAGTCAGATGTACCACCGCCGATGTCTACAATCAGCCCAATCGCGCCGATTTCCTGAACCGAGCCATTCGCGACGGCAGCGGCGGCGGGTTCGGCGAGAAAGCTGACATCGCTAAACCCGGCAGCATGGTAGCAGGCGCGCAGGTCTTCCTGGGCCTGTGCCTCTCGTGGGTCGTTGGTGCCGTGAAACACCACCGGACGCCCGGACAGGGCGCGGTCAAACCGCAGGCCGGTTTCGGCCTCGGCCTGTGTTTTGATGTGGCGCAGGAAGCGGGCAATAATGTCGACAAAGGTGACACGTTCGTTCAGAAGCTGGCGCTTTTCATGCATCAGCGACGTGCCCAGAACACGTTTGAGTGCGCGCATAAAGCGGCCCTCTTCTCCGGCAAAAAGCGCGCGGTTGGCGGGTTCGCCCAGCAGAGTTTTACGGGTTTCAAAATCAAAGAAAAACGTGGTTGGCAGGGTGGTCTGACCCGGCGCAAATTCGATCAGGTGGGGCTGTCCGTCCTGCAGGTAACCGGCGGCCGAATTTGATGTGCCAAAGTCGATGCCCAGGGCGCGCGTGGTATCGGCCATTTTGGTGCTCCTGCCTGAGTGTTGGAGCGCGGGTGTTTAGGGACTGGGCGTGGGGGTGTCAAGCTGACCATTGACAGAGGTTGTGCAGACACGCTCTATCGCCCGAGGCGGGCTGTGATTTGCCGCAACTCCAGTTCACCAGAGAAAGCGCGGCCATGGACGTTTACACAATAACATTGCTGACGCTTGGGGCACTGACGGCCGGGTTTGTGAACGGGTTTGCCGGGTTTGGCACGGCGCTGGTTGCGTCCGGGTTCTGGTTTCTGGTGTTGCCCCCCGAGATCGTGCCGCCGCTGATTGTCGTCGCGGCGCTGGCGGGGCAGTTTGTTGGGCTTTGGAAGCTTGCGGGCAGGTTGTCGTGGTCAAAATCGACCTATCTGATTTCGGGCGGCGTGTTTGGCGTGCCGGTCGGCACGTTGTTGTTGACCATTCTCGATCCGAACACTGTGAAGATGGCGATTGGAGGGATGCTGCTGTGCTATTCGCTCGTTCAATTCAGGGGCTTGTCTGATCTGAAATTACCGGTGCACAGAGATGGCATTGCTGACAGGGGGATAGGGTTTGTCAGCGGTATTCTGGGCGGGATTGCAGGGTTGTCGGGCGTTTTGCCGATGATCTGGTTGCAGGTGAACAAGCTGTCATCGGCAGAGCAGCGGGCGCGATATCAGCCGTTCAACTTGCTGATCTTGGGTTTTGCGGCCGTGGCGATGGGTTTTGTGGGCAAGTTCAATGCTGCGTTGTTGCCTTATGCGTTGATTGCCGTGCCGTTCAGCCTGTTGGGGGCATTTATCGGGGTGCGGGCTTATGTAGGCGTGTCCGAAAACACGTTCCGACAGATTGTGCTGGGGCTGTTGTTTCTGTCTGGCTGCGTGATTGTTGCGCAGACGGTCATGGGATAGCGTTTGTGGGCAAGGCCTGCGGGACAGGCCCTGCCGTGTTGGTTGTTTTACCCTTGCAGAGAGCGCACTTCCAGATCGCCTTCTTCGCGGGCCTGAATGGCGCGCGCGGCTGCATGAGACCCGGCAGCGGTGGTGAAATACGGGATGCGGTCATACAGCGCCACGGCACGGATATCGCGGCTGTCTTCAACCGCCTGAGTGCCTTCGGTGGTGTTCATAACCAGTGAAATGCCGCCGTCTTTCATGATGTCGACAATGTTGGGACGGCCTTCGTAGACCTTGTTCACGCGTTCGCATTTCACACCCTGATCCGCCAGCCATACGGCCGTGCCCGAGGTGGCAACGATGCCAAACCCAAGCCCGATCAGAATATTTGCAGCGTCCAGCATCATCGGCGTTTTGTCCGCGTCTTTGATCGAGATGAACGCGTTGCCTGAGGCGGGCAGGTCCATGCCTGCGCCCATCTGAGCCTTGAGGAAGGCACGCGCAAAGGAGCGGTCCCAGCCCATGACTTCGCCGGTTGAACGCATTTCCGGGCCCAGAATTGTGTCGACACCGGGGAAGCGGGCAAAGGGCAGCACGGCCTCTTTTACGGAATACCACGGCATGTCGGGGTCTGCCAAAGTCATCTGATCGGCGATGGGCTGTGGCTGAGATGCGTCACGTTCGCTGTAGGGCGGACGTTTGGGGAAATCTGACAACTTTTCGCCCGCCATGATGCGCGCGGCAATCGAAGCGATTGCGCTGTCGGTGGATTTGGCCACAAACGGCACGGTGCGCGAGGCACGTGGGTTGACCTCGATCAGGTAGATGTCGCCGTCTTTGACCGCGAACTGGATGTTCATCAGACCAACCACATTCAGCGCAATCGCCAGCGCGTGGGTCTGTTTTTTGATCTCGGCAATGGTGTCGCGATCCAGCGAGTAGGGGGGCAGCGAACAGGCGCTGTCGCCCGAGTGCACACCAGCCTCTTCGATATGTTGCATGATGCCGGAAATATGCACCTGTTCACCGTCACACAGCGCGTCAACATCCAGCTCGGTGGCGCCGGAAAGGTAGCTGTCCAGGAGCACAGGGCTGTCACCAGAGACCACCACGGCCTCTTTGATGTAGCGTTCCAGCTGGGTCATGTCGCGCACGATTTCCATCGCACGGCCACCCAGAACATAAGATGGGCGGATGACCAGCGGAAAGCCGATTTCCCTTGCAATCTCAAGCGCCTGAGCGTCGGTAGAGGCGATACCGTTATTGGGCTGTTTCAGGCCCAGGTCATTCACCAGTGCCTGAAACCGCTCGCGGTCTTCGGCCAGATCAATGGCGTCCGGTGTGGTGCCAAGGATTGGAATGCCTTCGGCTTCCAGCGCGTTGGCCAGCTTCAGCGGGGTTTGACCGCCAAACTGGACAATCACCCCGTGCAAGGTGCCGTTTTCCTGCTCGGTGCTCAGAATTTCCATCACATGTTCAAATGTCAGCGGTTCGAAATACAACCGGTCCGATGTGTCATAGTCGGTCGACACAGTTTCGGGGTTACAGTTGATCATGATGGTTTCGTACCCCTGATCGGTCAGGGCATAGCAGGCGTGGCAGCAGCAATAGTCAAACTCGATGCCCTGACCAATCCGGTTCGGACCACCGCCCAGAATGACCACTTTCTTGCGATCAGACGGACGCGCCTCGCATTCGACTTCGCCCATCATCGGGGCTTCGTAGGTCGAGTACATGTAAGGCGTTTGCGCTTCGAATTCGGCCGCGCAAGTATCGATACGCTTGAACACGGCTGTGACGCCCAGATTTTTGCGCGCGCGGCGCACATTGGCCTCGTCACGCCCTGTCAGGTTGCCAAGGCGCGCGTCGGTAAAGCCCAGCATCTTAAGCTTGCGCAGACCTTCTTCGGTGACGGGCAAGCCGTTTTTGCGCACAACTTCTTCGGCGTCGATGATCTCGCGGATACGGGCAAGGAACCATGGGTCAAACATGGTGACGCCGTGGATTTCGTCGTCGCTGAGTCCGTGGCGCATGGCCTGAGCAATGGTGCGCAGGCGGTCAGGGGTCTGTTGGCTGATCGCTTTGATCACAGCGGCCTTGTCCGGCGCGCCTTCGATTTCGATTTCGTCAAATCCGGTCAGACCCGATTCCATCGATGCCAGTGCTTTTTGCAGGGATTCGTGGATGGTGCGGCCAATGGACATGGCTTCGCCCACGGATTTCATCGCGGTGGTCAGGTGGGGCTCGGACCCCGGAAACTTCTCAAACGCGAATTTGGGAATCTTGGTTACGACATAGTCGATGGTCGGCTCAAACGACGCGGGCGTGACTTTGGTGATGTCATTGTCCAGCTCGTCCAGCGTAAAGCCGATGGCCAGCTTGGCGGCGATCTTGGCAATCGGAAACCCGGTCGCTTTGGAAGCCAGCGCAGACGAGCGGCTGACGCGCGGGTTCATTTCGATCACAACCATGCGCCCGTCAACAGGGTTCACCGCCCATTGCACGTTTGATCCGCCGGTTTCGACACCAATCTCGCGCAGAACCGAGATCGAGTGATTGCGCATGACCTGATATTCTTTGTCGGTCAGCGTCAGGGCAGGGGCCACAGTGATCGAGTCGCCGGTATGCACGCCCATCGGGTCCACGTTTTCGATGGCACAAACGATGATGGCGTTGTCCGCTTTGTCGCGCACAACCTCCATCTCGAATTCTTTCCAGCCCAGCAGGCTTTCATCAACAAGGATCTGGTTGACCGGAGACGCATCCATGCCGGTCCGGCAGAAATGGATGTAATCTTCGCGGTTATAAGCCACGCCGCCGCCGGTGCCGCCCAGCGTAAAGGCCGGGCGAATGATGGCTGGCAGGCCGATGTCTTCGAGTTCTTCCAGAGCCAGACGCACGCCTTCTTCCAGATCGGCAGAGCCGTCATCTTTCTTGGGCGCGGTGACAATGGCGGCGCGTGGGTTTTCGATGCCCAGCCGGTCCATGGCTTCGCGGAACAGTTTGCGGTCTTCGGCCATTTCGATGGCGTCGCGCTTGGCGCCGATCATCTCGACACCAAATTTATCCAGCACACCCATTTCTTCCAGAGCAAGCGACGTGTTCAGACCTGTCTGGCCGCCCATCGTGGGCAGCAATGCGTCGGGGCGTTCCTTTTCGATGATCTTGGCCACAATCTCGGGCGTGATCGGTTCGATATAGGTGGCATCCGCCAGTTCGGGGTCGGTCATGATCGTGGCCGGGTTCGAATTGACAAGGATGACGCGGTAGCCTTCTTCGCGTAGCGCTTTACACGCCTGCGCCCCCGAATAGTCAAACTCACAGGCTTGACCGATCACAATGGGACCAGCCCCGATAATCATGATCGAGGAGATGTCGGTTCTTTTGGGCATGGCGGACCTCGGGGTTGGGGCGAGCATGAGTGGAGGAGTCGCCCGAAATCGCAAATTGTCGTGGGTTATAGACATCGCAGGGCAAGGTGCAAGGGGGGAGCAGGCAAAAGGTTGTGCCAGTTTTTTTGGATCGGAATGCCAATGGAAACAGGTCTGGAAAAGAAATGCTGTCTGGTCGGGTGGATTTCGACCCGAGTTCCCTTGACTTTGCGCGCCACAAAAGGTGTACCAGCGCGACTTCACCATTCTGACCCTCAAGAGGGGAGCGACTATGCACGCCTTTCGCAGCCATACCTGCGCCGATCTGAACAAATCTCATGTGGGCGATACTGTCCGTCTGTCGGGCTGGGTCCACCGTGTCCGTGACCACGGCGGCATCCTGTTTATCGACCTGCGCGACCATTACGGCGTGACACAGGTTTTGTGTGACCCGGACAGCCCGGTCTTTTCCGAAATGGAAAAGGTGCGGTCCGAATGGTGCATTCGCATCGACGGCAACGTCAAAGCGCGCGACGAAGATCTGGTGAACGCCAAGCTGCCGACCGGCGAGATCGAAGTGTTTGTACGTGATCTGGAAGTGCTGGGTGCTGCGGACGAATTGCCTTTGATGGTGTTTGGCGATCAGGAATACCCAGAAGAAACCCGCCTGAAGTATCGCTTTCTCGACCTGCGTCGGGATGTGATGCAAGAGAACATGAAACTGCGTTCAGACGTTGTGATGTCGATGCGCAAGCGGATGTGGGATCAGGATTTCCGCGAATACCAGACCCCAATCATCACGGCATCTTCGCCAGAAGGCGCGCGCGACTTTCTTGTGCCATCACGTCTGCATCCGGGAACGTTTTATGCGCTGCCTCAGGCGCCGCAGCAGTTCAAACAGCTGATGATGGTGGCCGGGTTTGACAAATACTTCCAGATCGCGCCGTGTTTCCGCGACGAAGATCCTCGCGCCGACCGCTCGCCCACCGATTTCTATCAGCTCGACATGGAAATGAGCTTTGTCACCCAGCAGGACGTGTTCGATACGATCCAGCCGGTGCTGAAGGGCGTTTTTGAAGAGTTTGGCGGGGGTCGCAAGGTTGATCAGGACTGGCCTCAGATTTCTTATGCCGATGCTGCCAAGTGGTATGGCACCGACAAGCCGGACCTGAGAAACCCGATCAAGATGCAGGTTGTGTCCGAGCATTTTGCCGGTTCAGGGTTTGCCATCTTTGCCAAGCTGCTGGAGCAGGAAGGCACCGAAGTGCGCGCCATTCCGGCACCATCCGGGGGCGGGCGTAAATTCTGTGATCGCATGAACAAATTTGCGCAGGAACAGGGTTTGCCCGGCATGGGCTATATCTTCTGGCGCGAAAAAACCGCCGATGCCGTGGCGCAGGAGCTGGGCATCAAAGTCAAAGAGGCGCAAGCCATGCTGAAATCGGGCGAGGTCGAAGGCGGCATGGAAGCGGCTGGTCCGCTGGCCAAAAACATCGGCCCCGAACGCACCGAAGCCATCCGCCAACAGCTGGGTCTGGGCATTGGCGATGCTGCGTTCTTCCTGGGTGGCAAGCCCAAAGCGTTTGAAGGTGTAGCTGGGCGTGCCCGAGACGTGATCGGCAAAGAGCTGAAGCTCTTGGACGAAGACCGGTTTGCCTTTGCGTGGATTGTGGACTTCCCGATCTATCAGCAAGACGAAGAAAACGGCGGGCTGGACTTTGACCACAACCCGTTCTCGATGCCACAGGGCGGCATGGCCGCGCTTGAGGGCGATCCGCTGGCGGTGCGTGGGTATCAGTATGACCTGGCCTGTAACGGGTACGAGCTTGTGTCCGGCGCGATCCGGAACCACCAGCCCGAAATTATGTTCAAGGCGTTTGAGCTGGCCGGGTATGGCAAAGACGAAGTCAGGAAACGGTTCGGCGGTATGGTCAACGCGTTCCAGTATGGCGCGCCGCCCCACGGTGGGTGTGCTGCTGGTGTTGACCGCATCGTGATGCTCTTGGCAGATCAGCAAAACATCCGCGAAGTCGTGATGTTCCCGATGAACCAACGCGCCGAAGACCTGATGATGAACGCGCCCAGCGAACCCACGTCAGATCAGCTGATGGAATTGGGCTTGCGGGTTATCCCACAAGAGTAACTTCATCACAGTCGATTATTCATCGGGGCTGCTCACGGCGTGAGTTGCCCCTTTTTCGATCGGCGGTTTTTGACCGAATTCTGGACTTGAGCTGCGATTAGATGTGAAATCAAAATCAAAGGACCTATATCTGAATAAGTGAAAAACTCGGTTCGTTTTGCCGAGATGGAGGTTGTTTTGCAGTTCGATCCGCATTTAGCAGAAATTCGTTTCGGATGTGGTTTGTCGCCAAAGGTGTCTGCGCCCGCTTCCGTCGAGGCGATGCTGTCCAGCCTGGCAGGGCCTGACCAAGCCGCTTTGGCCTTTCCTATCTCTGAAACAAAGGACGTTCTGGAACTGAATGTCGAGTTTCGACGCATTAAAAGGAAAATCAGTCAGGCCAAAAAGCAGGGGAATTTCGAGCCAGAGGACAAAGAGGTGCTGAACAACGTCACGCGAAAGCTCCGTCGGTTGCGTGAAACATGGTTGAACCAGGCATTGATGCGCGGCGTCTGGACTGAAGACGGATTTCGCGAAAGGCTTAGTCATTTTTGGTTTGATCATTTCTCTGTGCGTGGCAAAGATCCGGCTTTTGCCAATTTGACAGCAACTTATGTTGAGACTGCTATCCGCCCGAATATTGCTGGGAAATTTGGCGATATGTTGCTGGACGTTGTGTTGCATCCACATATGATACGATTTCTGGATCAGCAAAACTCGATCGGTCCCGAGAGTGATTTTGCACAAAAACGGCGCGCTCAGGGCAAGCCTGTGGGTCTGAATGAGAATTTGGCGCGTGAAATTCTGGAATTGCATACGTTGGGTGTCGGCGGTCCGTATTCTCAGAAAGACGTGCGCCAATTGGCTGAACTGCTGACCGGGCTGACAAGTCCACAAAACGTACTTTTTGGGTACAAAGCAGACCGTGCTGAACCCGGATCAAAAGTAGTTTTGGGCAAATCTTATGGTGGACCGCAAGTCCAATTGCAGGACATTCGTAACGTGTTGAATGATCTGGCTGTGCATCCGGTGACGGCGCGTCACCTGGCACGCAAGCTTGCGGTGCATTTTGTGTCAGATCGCCCACCTGACGCGTTGGTCGAGGCTATTTCTGTACGGTATCTTGAGACTGGTGGCGATCTGGTTGAGAGCTATTCCGCGATGTTGAATCACCCGCTTGCATGGTCGCGCAAAAAGGCGAACTTCAAGCGACCTCTTGCGTTCATCATGTCGGCAATGCGTGCGCTCGCCGTGCCCGAAACTGTGACCGGCGGCTGGAAGCCAATGCATTTTGAACGTAATCTGGCACACCCGATGGCGCTTATGGGTCAAAACTGGCTGGCGCCATTGGGTCCGGATGGTTGGGCCGAAGATGACGAACACTGGCTGTCGCCACAAGGTCTGGGTGCCCGTTTGCAATGGTCTATGGCCACGCCACCCAAACTTGTAGATGCATTGCCGGATCCGCGGAGCTTTGTGGTGGACGCGCTGGGAGCGAACGCTGCAGAGGATGTCATATTTGCGGCCCAGGCCGCTGAAACCCGCAATGTCGGTGTGGCGATGGTATTGATGTCACCGGCATTTCAAAGGCACGGGGTATAAGAGATGGCTATGGCAGAAAACCTGACGCGGCGTGCCTTTTTGACGAAATCGACGGCACTGGGCTGTTCCGCAGCGGCCAGCCCTTTTCTGACAACGGCAAGCTTCGCGTCGCTTCCGACGCAAAATCGGGTTGTTGTCATTATTCTGCGTGGCGGAATGGACGGGCTGGATGTGTTGCGCCCCTGGGGCGATGACCGCTTTTCAAGCATACGTCCAACGCTTGCCAAAAGCTTTGATGAGAAATTGATGCTGGATCAGTTTCATGGTCTACATCCCCGGCTCAAACCGATGTTGCCCCTGTGGCGCGCTGGTGAGCTTGCGTTTGTCAGGGCCGTGTCCACGCCGTATCGCAACAAACGCAGCCATTTTGATGGTCAGGATATTCTCGAAGCGGGCACCCCGGGTTTGCCGTCCGAGTATGGGCGGGACGGCTGGTTAAACCGTATGCTTCAGGGCATGCAACATACGCACGGGGAAACAGCCTATTCCATTGGAACACAACCTATGTTGCTGAGCAGCGGACAGGCAGATTTTTTTAATTGGTCCCCTGATGCGGATGTCGCGCTGAGCGCGCAGGGGTTGGAGCTTTTGCAGCGTCTCTACAGGCAGGATCCGGAAATGCACTCGGCCCTGATGCAGGCTGTCTCACTCTCGGAAAGCGACGGCGATTCTGCGATATTTGAAACCGCAGGCGAAGATATGACTATGGCCGTGCAAAACAACATGGCACCAGGCAAAGCCCGTCTGGCCACCAGACGAGTGGCCGAGTTTGCCGCCGGGCGTTTGGCCGATGATGCGCGAGTGGCTTGTTTTTCCATCGGTGGCTGGGACACCCACGCCAATCAGGGGGTGTCCCTGAATCGCCCGCTGAGCTATCTGGCAGACACGTTAAATACGCTAAAAAGCGGTATGGGGTCCCATGCGTGGCAGCGCACTACCGTGGTCGCGATGACGGAATTTGGACGTACAGTGCGGGAAAACGGGACCAAAGGAACAGATCACGGAACGGGCGGGACAATGGTGCTGTCGGGCGGAGCGCTGCGGGGTGGGCGGATTCTTGGGCAGTGGCCGGGACTGGCTGAGGAAGACTTGTTTGAACGGCGTGACCTGATGCCTGTGGATGATGTGCGGCGCTGGGCGGCATGGGTCATGCGGTCGAGTTTTGGACTTGAAACCAGTTTTCTGGAGCAAACCGTGTTTCCCGGTCTTGAATTGGGGGATGATCCGGGCATTTTGCTCTGAAGGCTTTTGACGGATGCTCTTTCCCTCTTGTTCAGTTTGTGCCAACAATTTCAGCGAACAAGGGGAGTTTCACATAATGCGCGATGAACGGCCCGTCGGGGAAGCTGTGTCAGGATGGGCGTCACCGCCAGCGCCATCCGGTGACATACTGGATGGTACGTTTTCGCGGCTGGAGCCCCTGAATGCCGAGGCACATGCAGCATTGTTGTACCGTGCGTATCAGGCGGATGACTGGGTTTGGGATTATATGCCCTATGGCCCGTTTCATTCGGCCGCTCAGTATCACCGTTGGGTGCGCGAAACAGTCGCAAATCCGGACCATTTCTTTTACGCGATCTATTCGAAGGAAAAGCAGGCCTTTTGCGGGGTCGCGTCTTATCTGCGGATCAAGCCGGAAGCCGGATCCATCGAAGTGGGCAATATCAATTTTGCGCCGATGATGCAGGGCAGTCGCGCGGCCAGCGAAGCCATGTATCTGATGATGAAATGGGCGTTTGAGGCGGGATATCGGCGGTACGAGTGGAAATGTGATGCGTTGAATGCCCCATCGCGGCGCGCGGCCCAAAGGCTGGGGCTCAGCTATGAAGGCGTCTTCCGGCAGGCTTTGGTCTATAAGAAGCGCAATCGTGACACCGCCTGGTTTGCCGCCATCGACAAAGAGTGGCCTGCGCTGAAACAGACGTTTGACGTATGGCTGTCGCCGCGAAATTTCGACGATCAGGGGCGTCAGATCGAACGCCTGAGCGATTTGACAGGTTTGGTGCGCGCGGCAAGCGATCCGACCCTGTAGAAACGGTTCGCTGGCCGCGCGGTTCAGATCGCCGGGCTTTGTTCAAGTCGTTCTTTGACCAGACCATTCAGCCGGGCGACATCTGACATCGGTATTTGTCCGGACTGGCGGGCCTTGCTGATCGTTTCCACCACATCCAGCAACGAAGTGTCACGGGCGCTGCGGGCAAGACCGCTGAGAAACTGTGTCACATAGTCGATTGTTTCTGCGGCCTGATCATCCTGAAGCGTGTCAGCGATGTGGAGCAGGTCATCGCGGTAGGCAACGGGGTCCGGGTCAATGAATTCGTCGTGAACAGCGCGGGGACCAGTGGGGCGGCGGTCAGGCGGCAATCGTGACAGGATGGCATGTTGAAAAGCCGACAGGCTGGAGATTGGTTTGGCCAGAAAGCCGTCTGCGCCTGCGGCGTCGGACAGGGTCTCGGCAAAATCATCGCCGGACATGCCTAACACAACTTCGACCCGGGGGCTGGCCTTGGTCAGTTCCTCGATCAATTCGGTGCCTGACCCGTCGGGCAGGCCAAGGTCAATAATGGCCACGCTGGGGCGATAAATCTGCAAATGGCGGCGCGCCGAAGCCAGACAATCGGCCCGTCGGATGCGCGCGCCTGACCGTATGCACAACAAGCGCAATGCGTCACAGGCAAAACGGCTGTCCTCGACCACAAGTATAGTCATGCCCAGCATTGGGCGTTGCGGGGTCGGAATATTGAGCGGGGTGAGTGGGGCGAAATCATCCATGACAGGCTCCTTAGGCAGACGGTAACGGGACCGGGCCACATTAGCGCCGTCTTGCCTAACGAAGTGTTAATCGGCCTGCGCCGACCCGCGACGCCCTGCCGCTTGTGTCATGGGGAAGGGTTGCCCATAAGGAGGCCGGACCTGAGACCCGACCAAAAGGATATCGACATGATTGGACGTCTGAACCACGTGGCCATTGCCGTACCGGACCTTGAGGCTGCTTCAGAGCAGTATCGCAGCGCGCTGGGTGCCAAGGTGAACGCACCGCAAGACGAGCCGGACCATGGCGTAACCGTGGTGTTTATTGAACTGCCCAACACCAAGATCGAATTGCTGTACCCGCTGGGCGAAAACAGCCCCATTCAGGGGTTTCTCGACAAGAACCCGTCCGGTGGTATCCATCACATCTGTTACGAGGTTGATGACATTATCGCAGCGCGCGACCATCTTCAGGAAACCGGTGCCCGCGTTCTGGGGACGGGAGAGCCGAAAATCGGTGCGCATGGCAAGCCTGTGTTGTTCCTGCACCCCAAAGATTTCAACGGCTGTCTTGTAGAGCTGGAACAGGTATAACATATCGGGTTGGGCGGCATCACGTCGCCTGACAGACAAAAGGATGCCCCCATGTCGATCACTTCGGCCATCGTGCTTTATGCAGTTTTGTGGTTCATGACCTTCCTGATCGCCATTCCGATCCGGCTTCAGACCCAGGGCGACGTGGGAGAGGTTGTGCCGGGCACCCATGCCGGGGCCCCCGAGCACCATTATCTTAAGCTTAAAGCCAAGATCACCACCGCTGCAGCGGCGGTGATGTGGGCGATCCTGTTCTGGATTATCACGTCAGGCGCCATCACAGTGCGTGACTTTGACTGGTTCAACGTGATGACACCACTTACTTCTGAAGCTGATGGAACAGGTGGGTAAAGGTCGCTGCGCCCAGGATCGGGATAAACAGGTTCACCAGCGGTAGCGACAGGGGCATCGCCATCAGCGTGCCCGCCAGCCAGATTGTGCCAACGTGTTTTTTACGCAGTGCCTTGGCACCTTCACGCCCAACACGGCGCATCGCGGCCAGTTGAAAATATTCACGGCCCAGCAGAAAGCCGTTCATGCTCCAGAATATCAACAGCGCAAAGGGTGGGAAAAACGCATAGACCACCAGCGCCAGAAGGTTTGCGAAAATCAGCAGGCCCAGAAAGTTGACCGTGTCACGCAGCGCATCCCCAAACGGGACCGAGGCCACTTTGGGCAGTCTGGGATAGTGGCGATCTTCGACCGCCTGCGCGACCTCGTCCAGAAACATCGATGTGATCGCAGAGGCCACTGGCACCATCAGAAACACGGACAGCGCAATCATGACAAACAGCGATGTCCACGTGATCAGATCGGGCAGCCAGCTGACATCTCCGATCAATTCCTGAATGGTTTCTGCCGCACCAATCCAGTTCAGGAATGCCAGAAATGCTGCATAGGCGGCAATCAAAAGAACAATTGTAAGGCCGACGCCCAGCAGCAGAACGCGACGGAACCGCGCGTCACCCATTTGCCCCAGCGCCTTGAAAAAAGACGAGAAAACTACTGTGAAACCCATGTGACTTTCTCCTGAAGATTGGGGCGTGGACGTTCGGGCGGGGCGGCGCGTTCCGTGCCGATATGAATAAAGCCAGCGACGCGTTCATGCGGGGCCAGACCCAGGCCCTTTTCAACAAAACCTCGATCATGGCTGGCCCAGCCGGACAACCAGTTGGCACCCCAGCCCGTAGCCAGCGCGGCGTTCAGCAGTTGAAGGCAAACCGCGCCTGCCGAATAGGTTTGTTCGATAGCGGGCACTTTTTCAGCAATCACCGGCGCCTCGATCACGGCAATTGCCAGATCGGCATTTCCAAATTGGTCGCGCCCCTTGGTGATCTTCTCTGGCTCGATCCCCAGGGCTTCGCCGCGTTCACCGCATAGCTGGGCCAGTCGTTGCAACGCGGGGCGTTCCAGCACCAAAAGGCGCCATGGCTCCAATTTGCCATGGTCAGGCGCACGCAACGCGGCGCGCAGGATAGGGTCAAGCTGATCCCGGTCAGGCACGGGGGTGGTCAGGGTCTTGGCCGGGCGTGAGCGGCGCGTCAAAAGAAACTCCAGCGCCTGCGGATTGGGGTCGGGCATGATAGCATTCCTGTGTCTCGGGACGCGTCACATGTCGGGCGCGTGTCGGGGAAATTCAACCTTTTTCGGGAGCTGAGGCAAAAAACCGGACCATTTCATCAATCTCGCCGCGCAGGAATGCGTCAAAGCGGGCGTTGGGCTGGCGTTTGCGCAGCGTTTCCGCCATTGGGTCCGCAGCGCTTTTGGCTGAACCGGACAGTTCTTCAAGCACCCCGTGGCCGCAAAACGGGACATAGGCCTCGGAATAGCCACCTTCGTGCACCATCACGAGTTTGCCGTCACAGAGTTTTTCAGCAGCCCGCATCACCTGTCTGGTCATTTGGCGGAATGTGTCCGCCGTGGCCATCATCCGGGCCAGCGGGTCAAACGCGGCGGCATCAAAGCCGCAGGCGATGACAATCAGGTCGGGGGCATATTTGTCCAGTTCGGGCAAAACAATCCGCGCCATCGCGTCAAGATAAGCCGTATGTCCACAGCCCGGCGGCAGGGGGATATTCATGTTATATCCCAAGCCCTTGCCCTGGCCCCGATCCGCCATATCCCCGGTGTCCAGCGGGTAGTTGTGTTCCTGATGCAGCGAGATGGTCAGCACATCATCGCGGTCATAGAATATCGCCTCGGTGCCATTGCCGTGATGCACGTCCCAGTCGATCACAGCGACACGCTGGCACAGCCCTTCGGCGCGGGCTGTTTCGATGGCAATCGCAATATTGGCCAACAGGCAGAACCCGTTGGGCCAGTCCGGCAGACAATGATGACCCGGCGGGCGCGACAAGGCGTAGGCGTTTTGCATGTCCCCACGCAGCACCGCGCGCACCGCTGCCTGCGCCAGCCCGGCGGACAGCGCCGCGATTTCAAATCCGCCCTGTCCAAACGGTGTGCGCAGCCCAAGATCACCGCCGCCCTGATCGGACATCTCTTTGAACTCGCGTAGAAAATCGCGCGGGTGTACGCGCGCAAGCTGGTCCGGTGTCGCCGGATCAGCGCTGCACAACTTTAGATCGCCGCTCAGCCCGGTGACATCCATCAGGTTCTTCAGACGGCGCTTGGTTTCGGGGCTTTCGGGCAGGCCACCAGCCGCCAATGGCTGGACCAGGCCTCCGACAGGCAGGGTCAGCGCGTAGTTTCCCCCTGAATGCCAGAAACACCGCTCGTCCCAAAAGAACCCTGTTGTCATTGCGTTATTCCCCCGGCTTTGAATGCGCTGTAGATAAGCAGCGCCAGACGGCAAAGTAAATCTTGGGTCTTGGGGGGGGGAATGACATGTCCAGCGCGCCACGTGATCTGATAGCGCCCGGTGACACGTTTTCCGTGCGGGTCACGCCAAAAGCGTCCCGCAACCGGATCACGGTTCAGGATGGGGCCATTCGCGTCTATGTCACCGTGGTGCCCGAGGATGGCAAGGCCAACGCAGCGGTGCAAAAGCTGTTGGCCAAGGCGCTGGGCGTTTCCAAATCACGGTTGACGTTGGTGCGCGGTCATACGGCGCGCGACAAGGTGTTTCAGCTCGAGACGGCGTGAACCGATATATGAGTTCTTTTGGCGGTACCCAAGCTGCGAAACGGACCCGCAGCGCAGCTGCCATGCCCAACGCTTTGAGGCGCAGCCTGGCTGCGCTGAAAAAGGGGCGGGAGCGCCACCGGTTGGTAAAACTGACCGCGTTAGTCTGCGTTTCTTTTCAGCATGTACACACCCTCGGGCAGATCCAGCGCTGCCGCCAGATCCTGGGCTTGTGTATTTGACAGGGTGATTTTCTGGGTGCTGTCGCTGCGCGGATCATATTGTTCGATGGTAATACAGTCTTCAAACAGATGAATGATCACATCCTCGCCCAAAGGTGCCCGACCTTCGTCAACAAGCGTTACCACGGTGGCGTCAAATTCGTGCTCGATACTGAACATACACTTCAGAGTAACGCCCTTTACCGCAGGCGCAAGCACTTCGCACTGGAAACCGGGCAAGCGCTTGATTAGTCTTGCAGTCCTGTGAGGGAGTTTTGAGAATGCGCTGGATCCTGGTTCCGATTGCCCTGTTGATTGCCGGATGTGAAACCACCACAACGTCCGGCACCGCACCTCAGCCTGCGCCGGTGGCACAAACCCCGACACGGGCCATCAGCGCGGGCGAAGCTAACAGGTTGCTGGCACCGGTTAAAGCGCGGGTTGAACCTGTGGCGGAACGGGAATGCCGGGCACGCACCCAGGGGCGCGTCAATTGCGACTATGCAATTTCGGTTGATAGCAGGCCAAATCAGCCTGCCAATGCCTATCAGACACTGGATAAATCCGGGCGTCCGTTGATTGTGTTCACCTCGGCCCTGATCGCGCAGACGCGCAACCCCGATGAACTGGCCTTTGTGATGGGACATGAAGCAGCGCATCATGTGGCCGGGCATATAGGCCGGTCTCAACAAGACGCCGCGGCTGGCGCGATCCTGGGCGCAGTTCTGGTCGGGTTGGCCGGTGGCAGCGGTGAAATGCTGGATCTGGCTATGAATGTCGGAGCAGATGTTGGATCACGGTCCTTTTCTAAGAATTACGAGTTAGAGGCCGATGCGCTGGGCACTGTGATTGCGCACAAGGCCGGGTATAACCCGGTGCGCGGTGCAGAGTTTTTTAACCGTATTCCCGATCCCGGCGATCAGTTCCTGGGCACGCACCCCCCCAATGCATCGCGCATGCAGATCGTGCGACAAACCGCAGCCAAACTCTGACACCATGCAGCAGATCAAAAATGTGGTGAGCGACCGTGGGTCGAAATATGCGGTGTCCGGCGGCGCGGTTGGCGATCGCAAGGGCGTGGATGCATTTCTCAAAACCTTAAAGCGGGATCGCAAATTTGCCAAAGCCACGCATAATACCTGGGGTGTCTTGCTTGAGGATGGCACCCCGCTCAAGGGTGATGACGGTGAAAGCGGGGCCGGGCTGGTGATTGTGCGCATGCTGGAGCGCGAAGGTCTTAGAAATCACGTTGTGGTTGTAACGCGTTGGTATGGTGGCACAAAACTGGGGGGCGACCGGTTTCGCAGGGTTCAGGATTGCGTGCGCGCCTATCTTGAAAAGTGGAATTGATACAGGTCAAGGGCATCAAAAAAGTAAAGTGATACGGTTTGTGCATATCCGTAATGGAGATTTGGATGCACCAGCCAAACAAAGCCAAGAAGCACGCGGCGCTTCTGGACCGGGCCGCCCGGCATATCGGTGTGGACCTTCAGGACAAGGCCATTTCCGGCGCTTTGCCGTTTGACGGCATTGCTGACGCTGTGTTGCGCTGTATGCAATGTGCGTCGCCAAATGACTGCGCACGCTGGCTGGAGACTCCAAGCGACGTGTCGGGTCAACCGCCCGAATATTGCCGCAACGCCGGTTTGCTGGCGCATTTGCGAGCGGACCCGGCATGAAACCGCTGGGCGACACCAACGTTCATTACTGGCTGGCTCAACGTATGGCGCGTGCGACTGAGACTGATCTTGTCGCGGCCATGGAAAAAGCGGACCTCAGTCAGGAAGACTGGGCCCAGATGGTGGCCGATTGCCGGGGTTGCGCGTGGACACGCGGATGCGAACGCTGGCTGGCACTGCACAGCGAGGAAACGGCACAGTCGGCTCCGTCTGATTGTGCCAATCAAGACCGATTTCAAAAATTGAAAGACGCATTGGAGGCGATGAACTGATGGGGTTTGCACGTCCGCTTGGCGATCCGGCCAAGCATTTCTGGCTGACGCGCAGTGTTGCGCGGGCCTTGGGATTGTCGCTGAGCGAAGCAATGGCCGAAGGGACGTTAACTGCGGCGGGCTATGCCGATTTGGTGACGCGGTGTCGGACATGTACGCGCGTTCAGGATTGCGAGACATGGCTGAGCGAGTGCGGTGGATCATCTGACATAGCGCCGGAATGCTGCATGCACAAATGCATGCTGGAAACGTTGGCATCACGCCACTGATGAACTTTTAACGGGAGGAATACATGGGACTTTTTGATAAACTGAACAAGCACTCGGACCTTGTTGGCGAGATGTCTGATCGGGTTGGGGTCGACTGGGAGAAGGCGTTGCAACAGCGTCCGGAACTGGCCGAGCAATATCGCTCTGCTGTTCTGAAATGCACACAATGCCGGGATGTTGGCGCCTGTCAGGGGTGGTTAAAAACCCATGATCACGCGGACGACGCGCCGGATTATTGCAAAAACCAGGGTCTGTTCGCCGAGTTGCAGGGTAAATAACGCCGCGCGATCATGCGTAACGATCGCCAGGTCTAAGGCGAGATGCGGGCAGGGTGCGCGGCCCGCTTTTGGTCGTGTTTTGCCAATACACGTGCGCGCGCCGGCACGGACGGATCAATTCTCCTGCCGCATCGTTGTCAGTCGAAAGATGCGAATTCGCCCGGATAAGGCGCATTGCGGCGCATGGCGTAACCCCCATCACGCATCGCCAAAAACAACCCCGAGCATGATGTCGGCATTTTTGGGCCGCAGGTGATTCGGAACGCTTCCCAAATGATTCGTTCGGTGATACGATTGCCCCACAGACCCGGAAAACGGGCGTATTGAGGCAAATTTCGGCGGGTTCCGATGACAGAGATGGTTTATGGCGCGCTTCCTATTCAGGAGCGTGAACCGGTACTTCCTAAGTGGTGGCAGACGCTGGACAAATGGTCGATGACGTCGATCCTTTTGTTGTTTGGAATTGGTATCCTGCTGGGGCTCGCTGCGTCGCCGCCTTTGGCTGCCAAAAACGGGTTCGAGCCGTTTTATTACGTGAAGAAACAAGCGATTTTTGGTGGTGCCGCGATGGTCGCGATGCTGCTGACGTCGATGATGACGCCCCAGCTTGTGCGCCGTCTCGCGGTGATCGGCTTTATTGTCACGTTGCTTGCGACTGCCATGTTGCCGTTTTTCGGAACAGATTTTGGCAAGGGCGCGATGCGCTGGTATTCGCTGGGCTTTGGGTCGGTGCAACCGTCAGAGTTTCTTAAACCCGGCTTTGTCGTTGTGGCCGCCTGGTTGATGGCGGCAAATGAAGAGATCAATGGCCCACCCGGGCGCATGTGGTCGTTCCTGTTGATGGTGACAATTGTCGTGATGCTGGCATTGCAGCCCGATTTTGGTCAGGCCTGTCTGATCCTGTTCGGCTGGAGCGTGATGTATTTTGTGTCGGGCGCCCCGATGCTGTTGATTGGCGGCATTCTTTTTTCGATCTATCCTGCAGCGCAGCTGTCCTATAGCAATTCCGAGCATTTCGCGCGCCGTATCGACGGGTTTCTGGACCGGTCGCTGGATCCCACAACCCAGATTGGATATGCCACCAATGCGATCCGCGAGGGTGGCTTGTTTGGCGTGGGGGTCGGCGAAGGACAGGTTAAGTGGAGCCTGCCGGACGCACATACGGACTTTATCATCTCTGTGGCAGCCGAAGAATACGGGCTTATTCTGGTGATGTGTATCATCGCGCTTTATGCGGTGATTGTGCTGCGCAGCTATTTCCGTCTGATGCGCGAACGTGACCCGTTCATCCGTCTTGCTGGCACCGGGTTGGTTGCGATATTTGGCGTTCAGGCGATGGTCAATATGGGCGTCGCCGTGCGCCTTTTGCCATCCAAAGGCATGACCTTGCCGTTTGTCAGCTATGGCGGCTCCTCTCTGATTGCGGGGGGGATTGCGGTTGGTATGATTCTGGCGTTTACCCGCACCCGGCCCCAGGGTGAGATTGGGGAAATTTTGCGGGGACATTTGAAATGACACAGCAGCCGGTTCTGGTGATCGCGGCGGGCGGCACCGGGGGCCATATGTTTCCGGCGCAGGCGCTGGCCGAGGTCATGCTGCGCAAAGGTTGGCGGGTCAAGCTGAGCACGGATGCTCGTGGCGCGCGCTATACCGGTGGGTTTCCACATACGGTCGAGATCGAGCAAGTCAGCAGCGCAACTTTTGCCCGGGGTGGCGTGCTGAGCAAGCTGGCCGTGCCGTTCCGCATTATGGGCGGCGTGCTGAGCATGGCCGCGAAATTCCGCAAAGACCGGCCTCAGATTGTGGTTGGCTTTGGCGGATATCCCAGTATTCCGGCCATTGGTGCTGCGTGGCTGCTAAAGCTGCCGCGCATGATCCACGAGCAAAACGGCGTATTGGGACGGGTCAACGAAAAATTCGCCACACGGGTCGATGAGATCGCCTGTGGCACATGGCCAACAGAGTTGCCAGCGGGTCTGGAAGGCGTTCACACAGGCAATCCTGTGCGCAAGTCTGTTCTTGAGCGGGCCGGGGCCAGCTATATTCCGCCCGGTGATTACCCGATGTCGATTTTAGTGATTGGCGGCTCTCAGGGCGCGCGCATTCTAAGCGACACGGTGCCCGGTGCCATTGCGGCATTGCCTGAAAACATTCTGCGCAATGTGCGGGTCAGTCACCAGGCGCGCGACGAAGATTTTGATCGCGTTACCGCATTTTATAACGAGCACGGGATTGACGCGGATGTGCAGCCGTTCTTTCACGATGTGCCTGCCCGGATGAGCGAAGCACAGCTTGTGATCTCGCGCTCGGGTGCGTCCAGTGTTGCAGACATCAGCGTAATTGGGCGCCCCTCTATCCTGATCCCATACGGTGCAGCGACCGGGGATCATCAAACCGCAAATGCGCGTGGATTGGTCGAGGCGGGTGGTGCCATCCTGATCCCGGAACCCAAATTGTCGGTCGAGGTTCTGACCGATCAGATCACAACTATTCTCTCGAACCCGGACGGCGCCAGCCAGATGGCGCGCGCGGCGACGGCTATCGGCAAACCCGATGCCACAGACGCATTGGTCGCATTGGTCGAGATGTTGGCAAGTAAGGAAGCGTAACGATGAATGCTGCAACGAAACTGCCCGGAGACGTGGGGCCAATCCATTTTGTCGGAATGGGTGGTATTGGCATGTCCGGTATTGCCGAAGTTTTGCTGAACCACGGCTATGTGGTGCAGGGCTCTGACCTGAAGGCAAGCAAGATCACGGACCGGCTGGTTTCACGGGGTGCGACGCTGTTTATCGGGCAAAAGGCGGAAAATCTGGAGAATGCCGAAGTTGTGGTGATCTCTTCTGCGATCAAACCGGGCAACCCGGAACTGGACGAGGCGCGTCGGCGCGGTATGCCGGTGGTGCGCCGGGCGGAAATGCTGGCCGAGCTGATGCGGTTGAAGTCCAATGTCGCCGTTGCCGGGACGCATGGCAAAACCACCACCACAACCATGGTGGCCGCGCTGTTGGATCACGGACAATACGATCCGACAGTGATCAATGGGGGTATCATTCACGCATACGATTCCAATGCGCGGGTCGGGGATGGCGAATGGATGGTTGTTGAGGCGGATGAAAGCGACGGCACATTCAACCGGTTGCCCGCGACCATCGCCATTGTCACAAATATCGATCCCGAACACATGGAGCATTGGGGCACCGAAGAGAACCTGCATCGCGGGTTTCTGGAATTTGTGTCCAACATCCCGTTTTACGGGCTGGCGGTGTGCTGCACCGATGATCCGGATGTGCAGACGCTGGTTGGGAAAATCACCGACCGTCGTGTGGTGACATTTGGGTTTAACGCGCAGGCGGATGTGCGGGCGCTGAACCTGACCTATGAGGCGGGCGTGGCGCATTTCGATATCGCACTTCAGGGCGAAGATGCGCTGATCGAAGGTTGCACGCTTCCGATGCCCGGGGATCACAATGTGTCTAATGCGTTGTCAGCGGTCGCAGTCGCGCGCCATCTGGGCATGAAAAAAGACGAAATCCGCGAGGCTCTGGCTGCGTTTGGTGGCGTCAATCGACGGTTCACCAAAGTGGGTGAGGTCAATGGCGGTGTGCCGGTGATCGACGATTATGGCCACCATCCGGTTGAAATTGCCGCCGTTCTGAAAGCCGCGCGTCAGGCGATTGGTAAAGACAGCACCGGCCGGGTGATTGCCGTGCATCAACCGCACCGGTTTTCGCGCCTGTCATCGCTGTTTGAAGATTTCTGCGCCTGTTTTAACGAGGCAGACGTGGTGGGCATTGCCGAAGTGTTCGCTGCTGGCGAAGACCCGATCCCCGGGGCAAGCCGCGATGATCTGGTGGCGGGTTTGGTGGCACATGGCCATCGCCATGCCCTGGCCATCGACAGCGAAGACGCATTGGCCGAATTGGTCAAAGCAGAGGCGAAGCCCGGCGATATCGTGGTCTGTCTGGGCGCAGGTACAATCAGCACGTGGGCCAATAATTTGCCCCAGCGGTTGGGATGATTTCCGGATAAGTGCGCATCAAAACGCAGGGAACCTTTGAAACCCCATGACACTTTGCATGAATATCATTCCGGGAGCGGCGCATTGAGTATTGCGCTTGTTCTGGCCTGCTTCTGGGTTCTGGCCGCAACAATTGTGGCGATGTTGCCAATGCACCGGCAATATGTGCCCGGTGTGATGTTGCTGGTCGCGGCGCCGGTGTTGATTGGGTTTATCGGATGGCAACACGGCGCTTTGTTGGGTGGTGTTGCCCTGTTTGGATTTTTGTCGATGTTCCGACGCCCTTTGCGCCACTTTTATCGCAAGGCGCGCGGACTGGAGATTGAGGAGGTGCGCGAATGAGTCTGTCTTTGATTTTGGCGCTGGCCTGGCTTTTGGCGGCCAATCTGCGGGCGATGTTCCCGTCCAAAGATAATCTGTGGAAATTTGCCTATGTCATGATTGGTATTGGCGTGCCAATCCTGATCGGCGTGGCCGTGCAAAACGGTATCTGGATGGCGCTAATTGTGTTTGTCATGGCCGCGTGGGTGATGCGCTGGCCGGTGATCTATCTGACCCGTTGGGTCAAAAGGCAACTGGGATGATGCTGGATGTTGCGCTGGGGCTGAATGCCGTGATCTGGTTTGCGGCGCTGGTGTTCCCGGCCTTTGGGTTCGCCAAAGGGTATTATGATCAACGCCCGGTCCTGGTGCGCGCGCAACTGATCCTTTTGTGCCTGCTTGTGCTGCTGCTGGCCGTGGGGCAGGGCCTGAAATACACCGCCACGCCCGAGCAAAGCGAAGATGTGAGCGAGCTTTTGAGCTATCGGCTTTGGGCCATTGGCGGGCTTGCGGTTTCTTCGGCGCTGGGGTGGGCCACCTATTTTCTGGGACGCAAGCTGGCCCTGCGAAAGAGCTAGGCATGTCTGCAGCTATTCCGGTCCTTCTGGTTATTGGCTCTTTCGGTCTGGGCCTTTGGCGCGGCGCTATATCAAGCCAGAACTGGCGCAGGCTGGTTAAGGCGCTGGGGCTTATCCTGCTTGGAAACCTGTTGGTTTTTGGGACGTCGCATATGTCATCGCTAGAGGTCAGCGTCGCATTAATTGGCATTTGGCTTTACATTATCTTGCCCGCGACGGTGGGGTTTTGTATCGGTGCCGGGCTGGGGCTGATCGGGCGCTGGCTGACACGCAAGGATCACATTGAATGACCGACATGCCACAAACCCGCGGAAAACTGAAAGCCAACGTCGCGCTGGATGGCCTGACATGGTTGCGTGTGGGCGGGGCGGCGGATTGGTTGTTTCAGCCTGCCGATACACAGGACCTTGCGGACTTTTTGCGCGATTTGCCTCAGGACGTTGCTGTTTTTCCGATGGGCGTTGGCAGCAATCTGATTGTGCGCGACGGCGGGTTGCGCGCGGTGGTGATCCGCATGGGACGCGGCTTTAATACAATTGAGGCTCAGGGTAATCGGGTGCGCGCCGGCGTGGCTGCTTTGGATGCGCATGTGGCACGCAAGGCGGCTGAGGCGGGTATTGATCTGACATTTCTGCGCACCATTCCCGGTGCCATCGGCGGTGCCGTGCGCATGAATGCTGGGTGTTATGGCACCTATGTGGCCGATGTTTTTGTCGAGGCCACGGCAGTGACACGACAGGGTGAGATCGTGACGCTGAGCGCGCAGGACCTGAATTTCCGCTATCGCCAAACCGATTTGCCCGACGGCTGGGTCATCACCGAGGCCGTGTTTGAGGGGCCATCGGGCGATGCCAATGCGCTGAGCGATCACATGGAAACGCAGCTGGCCAAGCGCAATGCGACGCAGCCAACCAAGGATCGTACGGCAGGCAGCACCTTTAGAAATCCGGCTGGGTTTTCGTCAACCGGGCAGGCGGATGATGAGCATGATCTTAAGGCGTGGAAGCTGATCCAGGACGCCGGAATGCGCGGCGCGCAGGTGGGTGGCGCACAGATGAGCGAGATGCACGCCAATTTCATGATCAACACCGGTGGCGCAACCGCCGCAGATTTAGAAAATCTGGGCGAGGATGTGCGAAAAAGGGTTTTCCAAAACAGCGGAATACAGCTAGAGTGGGAAATTATGCGCGTCGGTGAACCGGCGGCAGAAAAAAGACCGGCCTCAGGCACAGAATAGGCCGGAAAAAGAATGATAAAACAGGGCGGTACGGGTGAAATATAACACCTGAAAAGCCCGGGACATTGAGGCACAGCGGGTTATGTCGAGCAGGGCAAACCCCAAAGTTGCGGTATTATTGGGCGGCCCCTCTGCCGAGCGCGAGGTCAGTCTGTCATCTGGGCGTGAATGCGCTGCCGCACTGAGGGAAGCAGGTTACAACGTTGTCGAGGTCGATGCAGGCCACGACCTTGTTGCGCGCCTGAACGAGATCAAACCGGATGTTGCGTTTAACGCTCTGCATGGCCGTTGGGGTGAGGATGGGTGTGTGCAGGGTATTCTGGAGTGGATGGGCTTGCCCTATACGCATTCCGGGGTGCTGGCCTCAGCTTTGGCGATGGACAAGCAGCGCTCCAAGGACGTCTACCGTGCCGCCGGGTTGCCGGTTGTTGAAAGCGTGATCTGCCCTAAATCCGAGGCTTCGACCCGCCACGTCATGGCGCCGCCCTATGTGGTGAAGCCAAATAACGAAGGCTCATCCGTTGGTATTTACATCGTCAACGAGGCCGCCAACAGCCCTCCACACCTTTCCGATGACATGCCGGATCAGGTGATGGTCGAGACTTATGTGCCCGGACGCGAGCTGACCACCACAGTGATGGGTGACAAGGCATTGTCAGTAACGGATATCATCACTGATGGCTGGTATGATTATCACGCGAAATATGCCGAAGGCGGATCGCGTCACGAAATCCCCGCCAATATCCCCAAAGACATTTTTGACGCCTGTATGGACTATGCCCTGCGCGCCCATGACGCGCTGGGATGCCGGGGTGTCAGCCGCACCGATTTCCGTTGGGATGAGGCGCGCGGGCTGGACGGGTTGTTCCTGTTAGAGACCAATACCCAACCCGGAATGACGCCAACGTCGCTGGCGCCCGAACAGGGGCAGGTTGTGGACATGGGGTTCCCGGAATTCTGTGCTTGGATGGTGGAGGACGCCTCGTGCAACAGGTAGATACGCGCTCTGATCCTGCCCCGTCACGGTGGTCTTATCGTCTGCAGCGGCTGATGTTGACGCCGTTGTTTCGCCTGTTCCTGCGGTTTGTTTTGCCCTGTGCGCTGGTGGCTGGCGCGGCGCTGGTCTGGTTGTCCGATCAAAGCCGGGTCGACAAGCTGATGATGGCCTATAATGACATTCGCACCGAAATTGCCACGCGCCCCGAATTCATGGTCAACGCTATGGCCATTGACGGCGCGTCTAAAAGCATTGCCGAAGACATCCGTGAAATCATGCCGATTGATTTCCCGACCAGCTCGTTTGATCTGAATCTGCCGGAAATTCAGGACCGCATTTCTGAACTGCCCGCAATTGCCAGGGCCTCTGTCCGGGTGCGTCCCGGTGGGATTTTGCAGATCGAAGTGGCCGAGCGTGATCCGGTGATCTTGTGGCGCACATATGACGGATTGGCGCTGGTCGATGTCGAAGGATACATCACCGGTCCTGCGCGGGCGCGCACGTTGCACCCTGCGATGCCGTTGATGGCAGGTGCCGGTGCCGACCGCGCCGTGGAAGAAGCCTTGCAGCTTTTCGCCGCTGCGGGCCCATTGGCCAGCCGGGTGCGCGGCCTTGTGCGCGTCGGAGAGCGGCGCTGGGACGTGGTGCTTGACAGAGAACAGCGCATTTTGCTGCCCGAAGTTGGCGCCGTGCAGGCGCTTGAGCGCGTGATCGCGCTGAGTGATGCACAGGAAATGCTGGAAAGAAATCTATTGGTTGTCGACATGCGACTGGCAACCCGTCCAACCATTCGTCTGGCCGAAGCGGCCGTCGAAGAATGGTGGCGGATCAGTCAGTTGTCTTTGGGGAAAGCGAAGCAATGATCGAGCTTTATGAATCACAGCGCGCCATGCGCAACATGCGCAAAGCCGCCATGCAGCGCGGCGTTGTCGCGGTTCTGGATGTGGGCAGTTCCAAGATTGCCTGCCTTGTTCTGCGCTTTGATGGCACGGACAGGCTAGCGGAAACCGACGGTGTCGGCTCGATGGCGGGGCAAAGCGGGTTTCGCGTCATTGGCGCGGCGACCACACGGTCGCGCGGCGTGCGCTTTGGCGAAATCAACGCCATGCAGGAAACCGAACGCGCCATTCGCACCGCCATTCAGGCGGCGCAAAAGATGGCCAAGATCCGGGTTGATCATGTGATTGCCTGTTTTGCCGGGGCCGATCCACGGTCTTACGGGTTGGATGGCAGCATCGATCTGGAAGGGCACGTGGTCACCGAACAGGACGTGGCGCGGGTGTTGTCTGCCTGTGACGTGCCTGACTTTGGCGGAGAGCGCGAAGTGTTGCATGCACAACCGGTGAATTTTGCACTGGACCACAGATCCGGTCTGGCCGATCCGCGCGGACAGATGGGGCAAACCCTGACCACCGATATGCACATGCTGACCGTTGACGAAGCCGCAGTTCAGAACCTCGCACATTGTGTGAAACGTTGTGACCTTGATCTGGCAGGGATTGCGTCTTCTTCTTATGTGTCGGGCATGGCGGCGCTTGTTGAGGATGAACAGGAACTGGGCGCGGCCTGTGTGGATATGGGCGGCGGCGCAACCGGGCTGTCGATCTTTATGAAAAAGCACATGATATATGCCGATACAGTGCGCATGGGCGGCGATCATGTGACCGGCGATATCTCGATGGGTCTGCAGGTTCCCACGGCCACGGCTGAGCGGATCAAGACATTCTATGGCGGTGTCGTTGCCACGGGAATGGATGACCGCGAGACGATCGATCTTGAAGGCGACACAGGTGATTGGGAACATGACCGTCGCTCGGTCAGCCGGGCTGAGCTGATTGGCATCATGCGTCCGCGGGTCGAAGAAATTCTGGAAGAAGTGCGCGCGCGGCTGGATGCGGCTGGGTTTGATAATCTGCCCAGCCAGCAGATCGTGCTGACCGGTGGCGGCAGCCAAATTCCGGGCCTGGATGGTCTGGCGTCAAAAATACTGGGTCAGCAAGTGCGTCTGGGGCGTCCGATGCGGGTGCATGGCCTGCCACAGGCGGCCACAGGGCCGGGGTTTGCCAGCGCAGTTGGCATGTGCCTGTTTGCAACCCATCCACAGGATGAATGGTGGGATTTCGACCTGCCAGTGGAACGTTATCCGGTCCGCTCCCTGCGCCGGGCAGTGCGCTGGTTCCGCGACAACTGGTAGGCCATTTTGTGGGTGACGGCGTGTGTGGCATGGGCTATCCTTTGCCCAACCGACCCGCAAAAGGGTGGACCATCAGGCCGGGCAGTGGCCTCTGAGTAACGAAGATACGGTTTTCCCTGTTGCGTTGTTTCGCGACGGTGAGTCGCTTTTTGTTGTGTGTCACGTGTCCGAAAGCGCAAAATCTGTAAAAACCGGCAAGATACCGCTAGGCACTCATCTTTTTTGCCCACATTTTGTGGTATTTAGTGCTTTTTTGGATGACGGGTCCATAAAGCACAGGTAATAATGGGCGTGAGTAGGCAGAAAAAACGTCCCGCATCAGCGGGTAAAACAACAGGCGGACAGTTCTATGACATTGAATCTGACGATGCCCGATGAGGCGGACCTGAAACCACGTATCACCGTGTTTGGTGTTGGCGGGGCCGGTGGCAACGCGGTCAATAATATGATCGCGAAAGAGCTGGAAGGTGTGGACTTCGTTGTGGCCAATACCGATGCGCAGGCATTGCAACAAAGCGACGCGGGCAATCGCATTCAGCTGGGTGTGAAAGTCACCGAAGGTTTGGGCGCAGGGGCGCGCGCAACCGTTGGTGCTGCTGCTGCCGAAGAAAGCATCGAACAGATTGTCGATCATCTTGCGGGCGCGCACATGTGCTTTATCACGGCTGGTATGGGTGGGGGCACCGGTACTGGTGCAGCTCCGATTATCGCGCAAGCCGCCCGTGAACTGGGTGTTCTGACGGTGGGTGTTGTCACCAAACCGTTCCAGTTCGAAGGCAACAAGCGGATGCGTCAGGCCGAAGAAGGCGTTGAAAGTCTGCAAAAGATGGTCGACACGCTGATCATCATTCCAAACCAGAACCTGTTCCGTCTCGCGAATGAGAAAACCACCTTTACCGAGGCGTTTTCGCTGGCCGACGATGTTCTGTATCAGGGTGTTAAAGGTGTGACGGACCTGATGGTACGTCCCGGCCTGATCAACCTCGACTTTGCTGATGTGCGGGCCGTGATGGACGAGATGGGCAAAGCGATGATGGGCACCGGTGAAGCCGAGGGCGAAGATCGCGCCGTTCAGGCCGCTGAAAAAGCCATTGCCAACCCGCTGCTGGACGAAATCAGCCTGCGTGGTGCACGTGGCGTGCTGATCAACATCACCGGCGGACACGATCTGACGTTGTTCGAACTGGACGAAGCCGCCAATCGCATCCGCGAAGAAGTGGACGCAGACGCGAATATCATCGTTGGCTCGACACTGGATGACGGTATCGAAGGCGGCATGCGCGTTTCGGTTGTGGCCACGGGTATCGATGCATCAGAAATGACATCGCCAATGCCAATTCCGCGCCGTTCGATGAAGCAGCCCCTGACACAACAGGTCGCTCAGGAAGTTGAAGAGACCGAACTGGTTGCCGAAGAAACTGTTGCGGCAGTGGAAGAGGCCGGGCCAGTTTACGTTGCTCAGCAAGCCCAGGAGCCAACCTTGTTCTCGGACATGGATGCGCAAAGAACCGCTGCCGAAGACCAGATGGAAGACATCTTTGACGACGAGCCAGCCGCGCCGGTCTTTGAACCTGCTGCACGGGACGACGATCTGCCACCTCCGGCGTATCAACCCGCACCGGTTCAGGCGTTTGAGCCCGAGTTCGTTGCCGAGGAAGAAGAGCCGCAAGACTATGTCGCGCCTCAGCGTCCGGCAGCTGGTACTCCGACACCGCAGATGATCGAGCGTCTCAAGGCAGCCGTCGACAAGGCACCCGCTGCTGCACCTGCGCGTCCGGTTGAGCAACCACATGCCGAGGAAAAAGCGCGCTTTGGGATCAACTCTCTGATCAACCGTATGACCGGTCACGGCCACGAAGCTGCTGCACCACGTGGCGCTCAGCCAGTGCGTCAACAGCCCAGTGTGCAGGCTGCCGAGCCAGAACAGCAGATGGACGAAGATCAGGAGAAGATCGAAATTCCAGCTTTTCTGCGACGTCAGGCAAACTAAATTAACAATAAATATTGTTAGAAAGGTCGCGGTTTTCGCGGCCTTTTTCTTTTTATTATCAGCGTCTTAAAGTCACATTGGCGGTGTTTTGCCGAAATGTTTCAGGCATGTTTCAGACCGTTACAAAGATTGAATTGAGCTATAGCGGTGAAACGACTACCTCAATGATGCGGCGCTATGGGGTGCGCCACGTTGATAGGGGACAGTTGTGCAAGTCACGCTCAAATCATCCGTACGTTTTTCCGGCAAGGGCCTTCATTCGGGCGCTGCTGTGAACCTTGTTGTGCATCCGGCATCCGCCGATTACGGCATCTGGTTCCGGCGCGGTGATATCCTGATTGGGGATGCGATGGTTCCGGCGCGTTGGGATGCGGTGAAACAGGCGACATTGTGCACCCAGATTTCCAATGACGCAGGCGTGTCGGTTTCGACCGTTGAACACTTGATGGCGGCTTTGGCCGGATGTGGTGTGCACAATGCGTTGATCGAACTGGATGGCCCCGAAGTCCCGATCATGGATGGCAGCTCTGCCGGATTTGTCCGCGCGATCCTGAAAACCGGTCTGATCGAACAGGGTCGGTCGGTGCGTGCGATTGAAATCCTGAAGCCTGTGACCGTGACGCGCGGAGAAGCCGTGGCGCAATTGTCTCCGGCAACTGAATTGCGGATCGATTTTGACATTGATTTTGTGGATGCCGCGATTGGCAAGCAATCTAAGACCCTGAACATGGCCAATGGCAGTTTTGTGCGCGAATTGTGCGACAGCCGGACCTTTTGCCGTAAGGCAGATGTTGACGCGATGCGCGCCAATGGGCTGGTGCAGGGCGGCGATCCTGCCAAAAACGGCGTTGTCTTTGACGGTGACAAGGTGCTGAGCCCGGGTGGTTTGCGCCATGCGGACGAACCTGTACGCCACAAAATGCTGGACGCTTTGGGCGATCTGGCGCTGGCGGGTGCTCCTATCCTTGGACATTACCACGGTATCCGTGCGGGCCATGCGCTGACCAATGACTTGCTGCGCGCCCTTTTTGCTGATCCAACTGCCTGGCGGTTTGTGGAATGCACCCCCCGGATGGCCGCGCGTCTGCCTGGCGCGGGCGTGCATATGGCAGAATTTCCCGCCGTCGCCTAACACATGTCTGACAAAACGTGCCAAAGGCGTTTTGCCCCGGAATTTTATGTGTTAACAGCGTGTCAAAGGGTGGGGTTTGCCCACCAGCGAGCAAGAGGTTGCGCAGCATGACAGGCTTTGGGGTGCGAGTCCGGTTTGTGGGGTCAGTTCTGGCGATTGTCGCGCTGACGGCCTGCAACAACTCGACTGCGGACAAAGTACGTCGCGGATCGATCCCGATGGAAACCTTCTCGGCTGAGCAGATTTATGAGCGCGCCGAATATGAGCTGAGTCGGAACAAGGGCGCGGATGCGGCGTTTTTCTTTTCCGAGATCGAGCGGCTTTACCCATATGCGGAACTGGCCAAGCGGTCTGTGATCATGCAGGCATTTTCTTACCATCAGGCCAAGATGTACCCGGAAAGCCGGGCTGCGGCGCAGCGGTTTATCGACTTTTATCCGGCGGATGATGATGCCGCATATGCGCAATATTTGCTGGCGCTCAGCTATTATGACCAGATTGACGAAGTTGGGCGCGATCAAGGCCTGACGTTCCAGGCGTTGCAAGAGCTGCGCAAGGTCATCGAGATTTATCCCGACAGCGAATACGCGCGTTCGGCGATGTTGAAATTCGATCTTGCCTTTGATCACCTTGCCAGCAAAGAAATGGAGATCGGTCGCTATTACCTGCGCCGCGACCATTACGCTGCCGCGATCAAACGGTTCCGTGTCGTGGTCGAGGATTTCCAGACAACCACACACACGCCCGAGGCGTTGCATCGTCTTGTCGAAGGCTATCTGTCTCTGGGTCTGACCAATGAGGCACAGACTGCAGGGGCGATCCTTGGGCACAACTTCCAGTCTACGGAATGGTATCAGGACAGCTACAAGCTGTTGACGGCGGCTGGCCTGAAACTGAAGGTGACCGGCGACAACTGGTTGTCGGATGTCTATCGTCAGACCGTCAAAGGCGATTGGCTGTAGACCGTGCTGGGCCGGGGGTGAGCGCGCATGCTGCGCACGCTTGAAATCAGAGACATGCTGATCATTGACCGGTTGGAACTTGGGTTTCAACCGGGTCTGAATGTACTGACCGGGGAAACTGGTGCGGGAAAATCGATCCTGCTGGACAGCCTTGGGTTTGTTCTGGGGTGGCGTGGACGCGCCGAACTGGTGCGCGCTGGGGCAGAGCAAGGCGAAGTCATGGCCGAGTTTGATCTGCCTGAAGGTCATCCGGCACATGCCATTCTGCACGAGGCGGGGTTGCCCGGCGGGGACGAGCTTATCCTGCGGCGCGTCAATCGCAGTGACGGGCGCAAGACGGCGTGGGTCAATGATCGGCGCTGTTCAGGCGAGGTCTTACGGCAATTGTCCGAAACTCTGCTGGAATTGCACGGACAACATGATGATCGTGGCTTGTTGAACCCGCGCGGGCACCGGGCTTTGCTGGACAGTTTTGCCGATACCGGCGCTGCGCGCATCAAGACACGCAAGGCGTGGGGCGCGATGGCATCGGCGCGCGGGGCGTTGGCCGACGCCGAGAAAGCGCTCGAAGCTGCCAAGGCTGAAGAGGAATTCCTGCGCCACGCGGTTGCCGAACTGGACACGCTGGACCCGCAACCCGGCGAAGACGCCGAGCTGGACGCACGCCGCCGCATGATGCAAGGGGCTGAAAAGGTGCGTGAAAATGTCGGACGGGCGCAAACAGCGCTTGGCAATGACGGCGCCGAGGGCGCGATGGTCGACGCCATGCGCTGGCTCGAGGACGCGCTGGAAGGCACCGCCGGACATCTGGAAGGCCCGCTGGCCGCTTTGGGCCGGTCTATGGTTGAACTGGGCGAAGCGGTTGACGGCGTAGAACGGTGTCTTGAGGCGCTGGACTTTGATCCCCAAGAGCTGGAACAGGTCGAAGAGCGCCTGTTCGCAATGCGCGGACTGGCCCGCAAACACAATATCGTGGCAGATCAGCTGGATACATTTGCCGACGACTTGCGCGCCCGGTTGGTGGCATTAGATGCGGGTGAAGGCAACATCGCCGATCTGCGCGCCACGTTGGCCAAAGCCGAAGCATCTTATGAAACTGCCGCGTCGGATCTGAGTGCGCGTCGGGCCAAATCCGCAGGCGCGTTGGATCGCGCTGTTATGGCAGAGCTGGCCCCGCTCAAGATGGAGCGCGCGGTTTTCGAGACTCGTATTACCAAGGGCGAAGCAGGCCCGGACGGGCGCGATCTGGTGGAATTTGTGGTGGCGACAAATCCGGGGGCCCCGGCAGGGTCTCTGGCCAAAATCGCCTCGGGCGGCGAACTCAGCCGGTTTTTGCTGGCGCTCAAGGTCTGTCTGACGCCGGATGTTGGCGGCATGACCCTGATCTTTGACGAAATTGACCGGGGTGTGGGCGGTGCGACAGCGGCTGCCGTGGGACGCCGTTTGGCAGCATTGGCGCAGCAGGGACAGGTTCTGGTGGTTACACATTCACCGCAGGTTGCCGCCCTTGGGGCGCATCATTGGCGGGTTGAGAAAAGCGTCACGCGGGGCCAGACTCTTAGCCGGGTTGTTCCTTTGTCGCCAGATGACCGTGTGGACGAGATTGCACGCATGTTGTCGGGTGACACCATCACACCAGAGGCCCGCGCAGCTGCGGGTGCGTTGTTAGACTAGACGCCTTCAATTCGCATCAAACACGCCGTTTCGCTGTGGTTAACACTTTGCCTTTCCAAGGCTTTCCTCTACATCTGAGTGAAACATCCAATTTTTCGGAGCGACATGGCAAAGTCGGTCGGATCCTTTCTGTCTGAAAGCGCGCGGTCGGCGGCGCAAACCTGCAAAGGCGGTTGGAAAGTGCTGGCCGACAGAGGGCCAAGCCAGTTTCAGTTCTGGATCATCGCGCTTTTGATCGGGATCGCCGCCGGGTTTGGCGCGCTTGGGTTTCGCAAAGCCATCAACTGGTTGCAGGCAACACTTTACGGTGCCGAAGACCTGACCCAATTGCACAGCTTTGCCGGAACTTTGCCCTGGTATCTGTTGCTGATCATTCCCACCATAGGCGGCTTGCTTGTCGGATTGATCCTGCACCATTTTACACCGGATGGCCGCGTGCGGTCGGTGGCAGACGTGATCGAAGGCGCTGCCCTGCATGAGGGGCGCGTCGAACGTCGCGCAGGGCTGGCCTCGGCTCTGGCCTCACTGATCACCCTCAGCTCTGGCGGGTCAACCGGGCGCGAGGGGCCGGTCGTGCATATGGCCGGAGTCATCTCAACCTGGGTCAGCACGTGGATCAGAGCCGACGGTATTACCGGGCGCGATCTGCTGGGCTGTGCGGTTGCGGCGGCGGTGTCGGCCTCGTTTAATGCACCAATTGCGGGCGCGTTGTTCGCGCTTGAGGTGGTGTTGCGTCATTTCGCGGTACACGCCTTTGCCCCGATTGTGATTGCCAGCGTCGCCGGAACCGTGATCAACCGGTTGGAATTTGGCGACGTGACAGAGTTTCACGTGCCCAACGCATCCGCGCTTGCATTTTATCAGGAATTGCCCGCCTTTTTGTTGCTGGGCGGGATATGCGGCCTTGTTGCCGTGGCGCTGATGTGGACGATTTTCTGGGCCGAGGATATGGCCAATCACGTTCAGGCCGAATTGCGTATGCCGCGCTGGCTGCGCCCTGCGGTATCCGGCGCGCTGCTTGGCCTGCTGGCGATCTGGTTTCCCCACATCATCGGCGTAGGCTATGAAACCACCTCTGCCGCGCTGACCGGGCAACTGGTGCTGCACGAAGCGGTGGTGTTTGCGGTGCTCAAGGTGGTGGCCGTGTCGATCACCATGGCCGGACGTATGGGGGGCGGGGTGTTTTCACCGTCTCTGATGTTGGGCGCGTTGACCGGGCTGGCCTTTGGCATGATCGCCACGGCTGTATTCCCCGAGGTGTCCGGCACAACAACACTTTATGCCCTGGCAGGCACTGGCGCAGTTGCTGCTGCTGTGCTGGGCGCGCCGATCTCGACAACGCTGATCGTTTTCGAACTGACCGGCGACTGGCAAACCGGGCTGGCCGTGATGGTCAGCGTTTCGATTTCAACCGCTTTGGGGTCCCGGCTTGTAGACCGGTCATTTTTTCTATCTCAGCTTGAGCGGCGCAATGTGCATGTGGCGGCGGGGCCGCAGGCCTATTTGCTGTGCATGTTCCGTGTCACCACGGTAATGCGCGACACAGAAGACGCGCGCGCCGCGCCCGAAGACCGGTGTTGGGACATGATTTCCGAAGGCACCTATGTCGATGGCAATGCCACCTTAGAAAGCGCAATGCCGCTATTTGAAACCACCGGGGCAACCTTTATTCCTGTGGTGACGCTGGGCGGCGCAGATGAACCGCCCGAACTGTTGGGCGCTTTGTTCCACGTCGACGCGCTGCGCGCCTTTAACCGTGCTCTGGCCGCCACGGCCGCCGAAGAGCACAGCTAAGCCAAGCGGCTTCAGATGCGTTCAACCGCGACAAGCTCACTTGTCGCAAAAGCGATGTAGCCTTTGATACGAGCTGCATCTTCCGACGGTGCCTCATAGCTCCAGCCCGCATTTGGGATGGTCCGGCTTTTGGTCACGATCGTGAAATAGGCCGCCGCACCTTTGTTTGCGCAAACTGTGCTGTGGTCGGTCTGGTCCAGAAACGCCATGGCGATGTCTTCGCGTGGAAAATAGATGACCGGGTCATGTTGCCCTTCGCTCAGCTCCAACGCATTGGCGCTTTCTCCCAGAACCGCTCCGCCTGCGCGCACAGTCCAGTTGCCATTGGCTTTACGAATGGTGATCAGCTTGGTCATCAGGGTTTTCCTCCGTTCGCGGCGTCCTGTGTCCTGCCGCATGAGACAGGGGCATGTCATACTGGCGCGTCGGAGTCAAAGCGGCGCGGTGGCACGCTCCAGCCAGATGCGGGTCTGATCATCCAGCCGTGCGCTCAACCGTGCGCGACACTCTGCGTGATATGCATCGATCCAGTCGCGTTCCTGCGGGCTGAGCAGGTCGTGCATGATCAACCGACGGTCAATCGGCGCATAGGTCAGAGTGGTAAACTGCAGCATCTCGCGGTGATCATCCCCGCCGGGGAGGGCAGGGGCGTTTTCCACCACAATCAGGTTCTCAATGCGAATGCCAAAAGCGCCGGGGCGGTAATAGCCCGGCTCATTGGACAGGATCATACCCGGCTCTAACGGAACATCGCTGACCCGGCTCAACCGCTGTGGGCCTTCGTGCACACACAGATAAGCGCCGACGCCGTGCCCAAGCCCATGGTCGAAATCCTGCCCCGCCATCCACAGGGGCAACCGCCCGATGGCTTCGATATGGCTGCCTGCCAACCCTTTGGGCCAACGCAGACGTGACACGGCGATCATGCCCTGCAACACACGGGTAAAGGCGGTGCGTTCTTCCGTGCCCATATCTCCTACCGGCAAGGTGCGGGTGATGTCGGTGGTGCCATCCTGATACTGTCCGCCACTGTCCAACACCAAAAGATCGCCCCGCGCCAGCGTGCGGTTTGACTCTTCGGTGACCCGGTAATGCATGATGGCACCATGCGGGCCGGTGCCCGATATCGTGTCAAAACTGATGTCCAAAAGTGCATTGCTCGCGCGCCGACAGTCTTCAAGTGTGGTGACGGCGTCAATCTCGGTGATGCCGCTGGTGGCATTATCGTCAAACCACGCCAGAAACTGGCTCACTGCAGCCCCGTCACGCAAATGCGCTTCGACCATGCCCGCAACTTCGGCGGCATTCTTGCGCGCCTTGGGCAGTGCACAGGGCTCAGGCCCCCAGTGGATCGCGATGCCTGCATCATCCAGCGTTTGGCGCACAGCAACCGGCACGCTGCCTTTGTCCAACTGTACAGGCGCATCCACTGTTGCCAGATAAGGCAGAAAATCCTGCGGATCGTGCTGCTGAACGTCTGGCCCCAAATGACCGCGCACGGCCTCAAGCTTGGCATCTGCCATAAACAACGCAACACTTGCGTCTGCGTGCAATACGGCAAACCCATGCGCCAACGGATTGCGCGGAATGTCCGCACCGCGGATGTTCAGCAACCAGGCAATGCTGTCCGGCAACGTCAAAACCGCCGCGCTGTGCCCGGCTTTGCTCAGCTCCGCCGCCAGCCGGGCACGTTTGTCGCCGTGAGGCTCGCCCGCAAATTCAATCGGATGCGCGCGCACCGGTGCCATTGGGGGGGCTGGCTGGTCGGGCCAGATCCGGTCAATCAGGTTGTCACCGGGCACCAATGTCACGCCACTGCCGTCCAGCGCCTTTTGCAGCTCTTCAATCTGTCCAACCGTGTAAAGCCACGGATCAAAACCAATCCGCCCGCTGTTCAGATGATCCCTGATCCATGCGCCGGGTTTCACTTCGGGCCAATCCACAGGCGTGAAACATGTCGCCACCTGTTCCACCACCTGAACGCGATAGCGCCCATCAACAAACACACCCGCAATGTCTTCCAGAACCACACAAAATCCCGCCGATCCGGTGAAGCCGGTCAACCACGCCAACCGGTCATCGCGCGGCGCAACATATTCGCCCTGATGCGCATCGGCGCGTGGCACCAGATAGCCCTGCAATCCCGCGCGCGCCAGTTCAGCGCGCAAATCCGCCAGCCGTCCCGGCCCCTGATCCGGGCGTGCCAAAACCTCAAAACTCTGAAACATCACATCCCTCCTGAACCGCTGACCTCACGCTATCGCCACCGCCCGTAAAGACAAGCGCCCATACCTTCAATTTGCCAAAAATACTTGGGGTGACTTGGCCAAAGGCCAAGAGGGGCAACGCCCCTCATGCCCGTCTATCCAGCGCGACGCAGACCCATGACACGGGCACGTGCGCGCGGGTCGGTATCAAACAACGCGGCCAGCTGTTCTGTCATCGCACCTGCCAGCTGTTCCACATCTGTGATCGTAACCGCGCGATCATAATACCGCGTCACATCATGGCCGATCCCAATCGCCAGCAACTCCACCTGACGGCGCTTTTCCACCATCGCGATCACGTCACGCAGGTGTTTTTCCAGATAATTGGCCGGGTTCACCGACAGGGTGCTGTCATCTACAGGCGCGCCATCTGAAATTACCATCAGGATTTTGCGCGCCTCATTGCGCGCCAGCATACGCCGATGCGCCCATTCCAGCGCCTCGCCGTCAATGTTTTCCTTCAGCAAGCCCTCTTTCATCATCAATCCAAGGTTCTGGCGCGACCGTCGCATCGGCGCATCGGCCTTTTTGTAGATGATGTGGCGCAGATCGTTCAGGCGTCCGGGCTGTTGCGGGCGCCCGTCATTCAGCCACTTTTCGCGGCTCAGTCCACCTTTCCACGCGCGCGTGGTAAAGCCCAGAATTTCCACCTTCACGTTGCACCGTTCCAGCGTACGCGCCAGAACATCAGCGCAAATCGCGGCAATCGAGATTGGCCGCCCGCGCATCGAGCCGGAATTGTCCAGCAGTAGCGTCACAACGGTATCGCGGAATTCGGTGTCTTTTTCGACCTTGAAACTCAGCGGGGTGGTTGGGTTTGCCACCACACGCGCCAGCCGTCCGGCGTCCAGAATGCCTTCTTCAAGGTCAAATTCCCAGGACCGGTTTTGTTGCGCCTGCAAGCGGCGCTGCAGTTTGTTGGCCAACCGGCTCACGGCGCCCTTCAATGGCTCCAGCTGTTGATCCAGATAGGCGCGCAACCGTTCCAGTTCGACCGGTTCCGCCAGATCTTCTGCGGCAATCTCTTCGTCATTGCGCGGATCAAAAACGTTATAATCCGGGTCCGCTTCGGAAAACGGTGGGGGAGGGGGCGGGTCCAGCGGCGCTTCGCCCTCTGGCATCTCGGCCTCTTCGCCCATTTCATCCTCGGCCATGTCATCCATTGTGACCTGAGCTTCGGACATGTCCTGTTGGTCTTCCTGAGACTGCTCGGGATTGGCTTCGCTTTCTTCTTGGCTATCGTCCTGACCAGAGCTGTCCGGATCGTCGGTATCGTCCGAATTGTCTTCGGCCTCATTCTCTTGATCATCGTCCATTTCATCAGGATCTTCGCCGAGCTGGTCGCCATAGCCCAGATCTTCGATGATCTGGCGGGCAAATTTGGCAAAACCTTTCTGGTCGGACAGCATGTCCTGCAAATCGTCCAGATGATCGCCTGCGCTTTGTTCGATGAACCCGCGCCACAGCTGCATGACATTTGCCGCCCCGGTTGGCAGATCACGCCCGGTGGCCAGATGCCGGATCAGATATCCTGCCGCGACGGGCAGGGGGGCTTCTTGCGTTGACGTCAGATCGCCATAGCCACGCCCGGTGGCCTCATGTGCGATTTTGACATCGATGTTGCTGGCTGTGCCGGGCATGTCGCGCGCGCCCATGGCCTCGCATCGGGCGGTTTCCATCGCTTCATAAAGCTCGCGCGCAATGCCCTGTTGGGGGGCATAGCGGGCGTGGGTGCCATCGTCGTGGTATTTGCGCTGCAACGCCAGCGCATCGGCAGTGCCGCGCGCCAACAGCACTTCGTCCCGGCTCATGCGGCGGCTGACCTGAGGCAGGCGCATTGAATCACCCGACACCCCTGCGGGGTCGACCGTGTAGGTAACGTTCAGCTCCGGGTCGTCAGCCATCACTTTTGTGGCTTCGGCCAGCGCCTTTTTGAACGGATCAGCGGGGTTGTCAGACTTGGTGCTCATACTTTGTGATAAATCACGGGTTGTGACCCTTGCGCAAGTCACGAATCCCACAGCAGCAGCGCGATTTGCGGCTCAGCTCAGCAATTGTGCACGGCAGCTTTCGACGTTGCGCAACGCCAGCGTGCGGGCATTGTCCGCGCGACGGTCCTGTGTTGCAAATGTCGCCTGTGTCAGCAAAGCCGCCTGCGCCATTTTCGCCTCTACACGCCAGTTCAAAACGGTGCGTCCCTGATCCGGCGGCATCATTGCATCTATGATGTCCAGCACGGCCAGTCGCTCTTGAGAAATTCGGTCTGCGGCTGCGCCATCAAACATCCACTGAAACTCCATTTCCGCAGACAAACGTCCGGCGCAGGTGGCAAAGAACTGCAGAGGATCAGACGTTATTAGGGATTGGGAGAGCGCGGCTGGTCCTATGGGCGCAACCGCCGCGCTCAACACCAAAGAACTCAGTATTGTCTTGATACTGCCCATCCTTTGATCTTTGAGCAGAATAATGTGCCGGGCAAGTGTGCATTGTGAGAAAACTGACCCAAAATCGCGCTGTCACGGGAACGTGAGCGCTGCCCTTACGTCAACTTTTTTGCATAAGCAGAAAGAAGACTCGTAAGGAAACCAATAAGTTGAGTGCGCGACCTTAGAGGCGGTCAGAGTGTGGTCAGGCCATCCTTGCCGCACGCCAGTCGTGCCAACACATCAACATGCACGTCCAGCGCATCAATCACCCGATAACCGGGGGCCTGGCCATCAAATGCCAGATTGAGATCCGTCCCGGCCAGAACAACCGCGTCTGCGCCCCGATCGCGCACCAACCGTGCGCCCGCGTCTAGAAACACCGCGCGCTGATCAGCGGCGCAAATGCCTGCAACGGCCATGTCCTGATAGGTTTGACCCAATGTGTCGATTTCCGGCTCCAGCGCCACAGCGCGGGTTTTGGTCAATTGGCCATACAACTTGGTGCGCATGACCACGCCAGTGCCCAGTAAGCCGACAGTTTGCAGATCCTGCGCTGCGAAATACGCATCCAGCGGCGTGACAGCCGAAATCAGCGGCAGCGGCGACAGTGCCACCGTTTCTTCGAAACAAAAATGGCCGCCCAAGGATGTAATCGCCGCGCAATCACATCCGGCGTTTTTCAGTTGATGCAAAAGCGTCGCATAGACCTGTGCCTGAGACGCCCGGTCATCGGCAAGGTTGTTGCGGATGAGTTCGTGCACATCGCCATGCACGATGGTCAATTGCAAACCGCCGCCCATGGTGTCCACGGCGGCGGTCAGTTTTTGATAATAAACGACGGTCGCGGCAACACCGATGCCGCCGATCAGACCGATATGTAACGGTTTGCCGATCAGCCCAGGCTGACGCTGGCCGCGCTTTCTGGCAGCTCTTCGTCAAAACAACGCTGATAGAACTCGGCCACGGTCTGGCGTTCCAGTTCGTCACATTTGTTCAGGAAACTCAGGCGGAACGCATAGCCGACATTGCGGAAAATCTCGGCGTTCAGGGCCCAGTTGATCACTGTCCGCGGTGACATCACAGTGGACAAATCGCCATTCATAAATGCCGTCCGGCTGAGCGAGGCCACGGTGACCATCTGGCTGACAATTTTGCGCCCTTCGGCGGTGTTGTAATGCGGCGCCTTGGACAGAACGATGGCGGTTTCCGCGTCGTGGCTCAGATAGTTGAGCGTGGCAACCAGCGACCAACGGTCCATCTGGGCCTGGTTGATCTGCTGTGTGCCGTGATAGAGGCCAGTTGTATCGCCCAGACCAACGGTGTTGGATGTGGCAAACAGACGGAAATAAGGGTTCGGCGTGATCACTTCGTTCTGATCCAGCAGGGTCAGCTTGCCGTCATGTTCCAGCACGCGCTGGATCACAAACATAACATCCGCGCGGCCCGCATCATATTCGTCAAAAACGATGGCTGTGTTGTTGCGCAGCGCCCAGGGCAGAATGCCTTCGTGGAATTCAGTAACCTGTTTGCCGTCGCGCAATTTGATCGCGTCTTTGCCGATCAGGTCGATCCGGCTGATGTGGCTGTCAAGGTTCACACGCACACAGGGCCAGTTCAGACGGGCGGCGACCTGTTCGATATGGGTCGACTTACCTGTGCCGTGATAGCCCTGGATCATAACGCGGCGGTTATGCGCAAAGCCCGCAAGGATCGCCAACGTCGTGTCGGGATCAAACTTGTAAGTCGGGTCGATTTCGGGAACGCGATCGCCGCGCTCTTCAAAGCCACGCACCTTCATGTCGGTGTCGATGCCAAACACGTCCCGAACCAGAATATCCTCGGTGGGTTTTGCGTTGGTATCTGTCATCTGAGTTATCCTTGTCACACCGGCCGAATTATGCTGCCCAAATTTCCTCGACCAAAATCATTGGCCCTGTTCATCGGCCTGTCGTGCACGAAATTGCAGCGGATCACAAGAGAAATGAGACCCAACACGCGGTGGCAAATTCAGGGCGGTGAATTGAAGGATTTGACGCTGGTCGAGGGGCAGATCAGCGCAACGCAAAATGGAATTAGCGGCGCAATTCACAATCGATTAATAGCGAGGATGCCCACTAAAAACGAAAAAAAATGACATACGCCCGAAAAAACGATAAAAAGCATCTGGGACAGGAGGGACGATATGAAACATGTAAAGAGACTTGGACTAGGTGGCGCTGTGATAGCGGGCCTGATGGCGGCGTCTGGTGCGGCGGTTGCGGCACCTTGCCTTGATGTTATTTTGACGGGTGTTCAGGGCGGGCCGCCGGTATTTCGGGGCCAGGCCGGAGCGGGCACATTGGTGCGCTATGGCAGCGAAGAAAACAATTGTTCGGACGTTATGCTGCAATTTGACACTGGCCGGGGCACCACGCAGCAACTTTCAAAACTGGGCGTGCCTGCCGGAAAAATTAACGCTGTATTCCTGACGCATGTCCATTCGGATCACTCCGAAGGGCTGGCGGATCTGATGCAGCTGCGGTGGCATTTCGGGTCTGCAGGACCCAAAGTGGACATGGTGTGCAGCGATGATGTGACCACGCCCAAAGGCTACACAATGAGCTGTCGTGCCTATGGTGAAAACATTGGTGCGGCGCTGATTGCGTCTGGCGAAATGGCACAGCGGTTGGCGGAAAACCCCAAACGTCTGCCCGGTGGACCGGCTGACCTCTTGAATATTATGACCTTTTCGCCAGGCGACGACCCCGGCACAGTTTGGGAAAAGGGCGATGTCAAAGTGTCGGCGATCAAGTCACGCCATGTTGCGGGACATGCGTCTTACCGCGTGGATACGCCCGCAGGCAGCGTGGTTATCGGTGGCGATGCCGGAAACGATACGCCCAAACCGCCACGTGACAGCTCTACCTCGGCTCAGGTTGAAAAGCTGGCACAGGGCGCAGATGTTGTTGTGCATTCCGTGATCCATCCGATCATGGGACCAGACGGTGTGTCAGGATTTCCACCTCCGATCTATTACCGTCAATCAACCGCCACGGATCTCGGAGCGTTGTCCAAGCGAGCCGGGGTCAAGCATCTGATGCTGACGCACCATATTCCACCGCTGGGCGCGCCAAGGCAGGGACCTTATCCCGTGTCCAAGACCGGCCTGACCGCCGATGACTATATTGGCGCGGTACGTGACAGCGGCTATGAAGGTGACGTTGTTGTTGGGCCGGACCTGACCAAACTGCGACTTGTCGCGGAATAAAAAACAGGCACGGCTGCGGAATGTGTCAATCTTCTCACGCAGCCGTGCACAGGCTTTTATTGCCGTTTCCTCAAAGGCAACACATGTTGATCTGATAGGAGGACACAACATGAATCGTCGCTATTTTCTTGCGAGCGTTGCCGCAGCAACCCTGACACCACAATTCGCCAGCGCCGCCGCGTTTGAAGTCACCCGCACAGATGCGGAATGGCGCGCCATGTTATCGTCTCTGGAATATAAGGTCATGCGTCAGGAAGGGACCGAGCGCGCGGGCACATCACCGCTGGACAAGGTCACCGCCAAAGGCAAATACCACTGCCGTGGATGTGATCTGCCGCTCTATTCGTCGCGTCACAAATACGACAGCGGCACCGGCTGGCCAAGTTTCTACAAAGCGCTGAACAAAGCTGTGGACACCAAGCCGGACCGGCGCTGGTTGTCTGTTCATACCGAGGTGCATTGCCGCCGTTGCGGTTCACATCTGGGGCATATCTTTGATGATGGGCCCAAACCAACTGGCAAACGCCACTGCATAAATGGTGTGTCGCTGGTGTTCAAAGCGGCTTAACAAAAGGTCTGTCGCAAAAGGCCCGGGCGGAATGCCCGGGCCTTATTGATTTTTGGCTGCGTGCCTTAGTGTTTTGCCTCGTTGGGCGTCATCACATACCGATATCCCAAGCCATACAGTGTTTCGATCGAGTCAAACGTCGGATCAACCTTGCGCAGTTTCAGACGGATGCGCTTGATCTGGCTGTCGATGCTGCGGTCAGTGACATAGATGTCGTCACCATATGCAATATCCAGCACTTTGGACCGGCTGAACACGACGTTCGGACGTTGCGCGATGATCCACAGCACATTGAATTCAGTGACCGTCAATTGCACGGGATGATCGTTCCACGTCACCAGATGACAGTCGCGATCCATGTGCAACGCACCGCGGGTTAGCGCAGCACCTTCGCCAGTGGGCACAGACACGGCCTCGGGTTTGCGGCGCAAACAGGCGCGGACCCGTTCCACCAAAACGCGTGGCGAATAGGGTTTCTGCATGTAATCATCCGCACCCAGGCGCAACCCCATGGCTTCGTCTACATCCGAGCTCTCGCCGCTCAGGAACATGACCGGCAGGTTGGATGTTTCACGAATGCGGCGCAGCACTTCGAACCCGTCGATGTCCGGCATTTGAACGTCCAGAACCGCAAGGTCGGGCTTGGATCTGTTGATGGTCTGCAGCGCCCGTTTCGGGTCAGTAAAGCTGCGTACGGTGTGTCCTTCGTTTTCCAGCAGCGCCGAAACAGAAGTCAGGACGGAACGGTCGTCATCGACCAGAACGAGTTGAGCCATGGTGGTGCTCCTTTCAATAAAAGTTGGACGCCTTGCCGGCGTGGACCAGATAGAACAAGTTGTGATTTGTCCGCTCAAGACGAGCTTCGCGGTGATTTTCAGCGGTAATCGCGACCGGTTCAGGCAGGTTTGCTGCGAACATCGGTTTGATCATGGCGTCAAAAAAGGCTGTTGTATAAGAGGCTGGTGGTTGCGGTCGACACAAGCCCATCGGTTGAATAGTCATTTGGTTTCCCCCAAGTGTTCAAGGCCTTACGGCCCATTGCGCCCGGTGGGGGGTGCGATTTGTCTTTGCGTTCCCTCCGGTTCATTAGACATATGGGGTGGTTTCTGCCTTAATGATTTGGGGAAGCTGCCAGAAATTTGGGAATTCTCGCCAATATAGCGGAATTCAGGCAAGGCTGTGGCGGATTTCGCCCGGCGACCGACCTGTCCAGCGCTTGAAAGCGGTCGCAAAACTGCTGACATCTGAATAACCCAACAGATAGGCGATTTCGCTTTGCGACATCTGGGCGCTGCGCAAATACCGTTCCGCCAGTGCCTGCCGCAGGTTGGCCAGCACTTTTTGATAACTGACCCCGGTCTGATCAAGACGCCGCGCCAATGTGCGGGCGCTCATACCCAGATCACGCGCAATAATGTCCTGAGACAGATCGCCCGAAGACAACCGGTCGGCAATTGCACGCTCGACAATCACGCGGATGTCCGAGCTGTCAGGCGGGGTTTGTGCCAACACCATTTCGCAATGCTGTACGAGGATTTTGTTCAACCCTTCGTCCGAGGTCACAATCGGCAATGCAAGGTCCGCCAGATCAAACGTGATCTGGTTGCGGGGCGCGTGAAACTGAACAGGGCACCCGAAAAAGCGCCTGAACGTATCCTGGTGGTCGTCACGTTGATGTTCAAAGGCAAGCGCAGTGGGGCGGATCTGTTTCTGAACCGCGCGTGTAAATCCGACCAACATATATGCGGCCTGGGATTCAACAAACTGCGTGCAATCCACATGCGCAGGAACCTTGTAGGTCCATGAATAAACGCCGTCCTGGGCAAGTCGCGCGACATCAATCTCCATTGGCTCGCTGAACACACGTCGAAACCGGGCAAGATTGGCAAGCAATTGCCCCAATGTCGGCGAGGTGCGTCCCATGTAGCCGATCAACCCAAGCCGGTTGGCGCTGCGCTGTTTCCCCCAGTCCAATCCGATAAGATCATTCCCGGTCAGCGCCACACCTCGGTTGAACAAGGCCACAATGGCAGGCAAAGGCGCCTGCGCGCCGTCTTCTTCAATTTCAGACAGGACAAGCCCGGTGCCTTTGAGAATATCGCGTTCATCAAACCCCAGACTGACCAAATAGGCTGCAAAGTCCCGGGCAACGGCGGCGATATGGCTGGCTTGGTGTCTCGACATGCCTCAACATCTTACGCGGATCGTGCTCTGGCAAGTGTCTGAAATCAAAAATATGGTTTTCAGTTGCTCGTTACTTTGATACCAAGGTACCTCAAATTGGAGAATCGCATGAAACACATCGAAAGGGTTCAAACCGGGCTGCGGCTGGAAAAACGCATGCTCAAGGTGCTCAAAGCGCTGGCAGAACAACTTGATATGTCTACAGCTGAATTGCTGGAGGGGATTGTCCTGCATGCATTTGACGGTAAAACGCCGTTTTCGGATCGGACACTGGCCAAGATCGCAAAGCTAAAAGACGTCTATGAGCTGGATCTGACGTCACAGGATTCACATAGCTTACAAGAAAACCATGAGGGACAGACATGACTTATCTGACAATGCTGCAAAAGCTGGATGATGGCACGCTGGACCCACAAGACTTTAGCCACCGGGCGCATGTTGCTGTGGCGTGGGAGGCATTAGAACAGGGCGAATTCTTTACTGCGTCCGCCCGATTTGTCGCCGGATTGCGCCGATTGGTCGAGGCGGCCGGGGTTCCGGAAAAATTCCATGCCACCATCACTCATGCCTTTATGAGCGTTATTGCTGAACGTCGGCACGCCAACCCAACCCCGGATGCGGCAACATTTCTGGATCAGAATCCCGATTTACTGAATGGCACGTTCCTGACGTCGCGCTTTTCACCTGAAACACTGGCGTCCCCACTGGCGCGAACTGTGCCGCTGATGCCGGACTTGATTGGCGCGCCGATGCGTCAATCCGAAGAGGCTTGACGCCCGGCCAATGCCGCATCAACGGCGGCCGAAATCTCGCGTTTAGTGCGCTCGTCCATACCGTGCAGATCAACAACCAGCCGTTCGCTATCTTCGCGGGTGCGGCTTTTGGGTTGGTCAGGGGCAGGGCGCAGCACCTTATACGGTGTGATTTCGCGCGAAATACCTTTGACATGGCGCGGCTCTAACGGCTCGGCGTCGATCAGGTCGCGCACGTGGGCATATGTTTCATAGCTCATCACGATGCCGCCCGGCTCGGCAATGCTTTCAAGCCGTGCCGCCAGATTGGCTTCGGCGCCGATAATAGTGTAATCCATCCGGGAGTCAGAGCCGAAATTGCCGACGTTGCAATACCCTGTATTGATGCCCATCCGCGCCCGGAATGGGTGTTCCACTCCATCGGAGCGCCAAACATCTTCCAGCTCATCCAGCCGCTTTTGCATGTCCAGCGCCATACGCACACAGGCGCGCGCATCTTCAGCCGGACCGTGGGTCGATGGGTCTCCGAAAAACGCAACAATCGCATCACCGATGAATTTATCAATTGTGGCGCCGTGATCCTTGGCAATCAGGCTCATCTCACTGAAATACTTGTTCAGCAGCGACGTGAGTTCTTCGGGTTGCATACGTTCGGTTGTGGCGGTGAAATCTTTGATATCCGAAAAGAACACGGTCAGCTTTTTGCGTTCGGTTGAAATCGCCACGTCGCGTTCCCCGGCAAAGATCGATTTGTAGACTTGCGGTTCAAGATATTTCGAGATTTTGGCGGACACATCAGCCAAAAACGTATTGTTGGCGGTCAATTCATCATTGGCGGTGCGGAATTTTTCGGCCAATCGCAATTGGTGGATCGCAAACAGGAAACCCATCGTGCCAGCAACAGCAAGATAGGCGAGCAGGAACTTGAAAGAAAACAGGTTCAAAGCGATGGGTTGACGCACATGCACAATCTGCAATCCGCGCACATCCCCGATTTGCCAATCGCGTTTCGGGCTGTTGACATGGCTATTGTGACAATCAACACAGGTCTGCGCCATACGCACGGGGGTGGCCAGAAACATCTGATGGTCAAAAATGTTGCCAATTTCGTCTATCAGCATGTCTCGGGTGTCTGTTTCGTCGCGAAAGATCTTAAGCGCGTCAGTTTCAAACGCGGTCAGCTCATAATCTTCGCGGTTTGAAAACGGATGATCAGATACAAATCGATAGGCCAGACCACGATTCTGTTCTGAAATTGCTTCGCCCAGCTCAATTGACAAAGTGGCCGGGATTGGAATGGCACCGTCGACAGTGCGATAATCGTGCAGGGCCACGGTTTCATCGTCCGATCCCAGAACACGGGCAACAACATTCGCTGAATAATAGGACCGCACGCTGTTCAACAGCCCGTTCACACCGGTTGCCTGACGATGCAAATTGTTGTGCGACATGCTGTTGAGATCAAGCCAGACACACACCGGAAGCAATGCCACAGCCAGCGTCACAACCGCAAAAAGCAGGCGTGGCCGTTCTGTCATCAATGCGCTTAGCCATTTCATGTGTAGTCTCCGCCTGATCCGGTCAATCACAACCCTATCGACATACAGGTCAGGGGCCAAGCGAACGATTTATTTGAAGTTTCGGCTTTCCTTGATCTGATCCCAGGCCCAGACAACTTCTTGTAGCTGTTCTTCCTGGCTGCGGTCGCCGCCGTTCATATCCGGATGCAGAACCTTAATCAGTTTTTTGTAGGACTTGCGCACATCCGCTTTGGTCCAGTTGTCCTGCGCTTCCAGAATTTCAATCGCCCGGCGCTCTGTTGGTGGCAATCTGCGGGACCCGGCGCCGCCTTTGCCGGGGTTTTGCGTTGCGTTGTTGCCCAGTACCTGATGCGGGTCTTCGATCCCCAGCCGTGCCCAGGCGCGCGCTTCTGGATCGACAAAGGTCTTGGTTTCGCGTTCCCAGACCTTGTCCTTGGATTTCTGGGCATTCATTTCGGCTTCGGTCTTGCCGTCAAAGAAACTCCACTTAAGGTTATATTCGCGCACATGTTCCTTGCAGAACCATTTGAATTCATCAAGCACGTCCGGAGCGCGAGGGGCGCGGAACTGTCCGGCCTCTTCACAGCCCTCATGTTCGCATACCCGCGTCGACGTCTCCTGAGCCCCCGACATGCCCCGTCGTCCGCGGGGGTTCTTTTTCTTGGCTGATTTGATCGACATATCAAAACCAAAGGGATCAGACTTGGCCATGTTCTCACCTTTTCGACTCGGAGCAGAGAGTTTACCTTAAAGAGCGGCAGATTGAAGAGGCTGGAGGCAAAAATTCATGTCTAAGACACAGGAAATTTACGACCGGCTGAAAGTCGCCTTTGAACCGCACGATCTTGAGGTGGTTGATGACAGCGAAAGCCATCGCGGACATGGCGGATATCGCGAGGGTGGTGAAAGCCACTTTAATGTGCGCATCAGGGCCGGTGCGTTTGCAGGCATGACCCGTCTGGCCCGTCATCGCGCGGTGCATTCGGCGTTGGGCGCAGACCTTGTGGCCCGCATGCACGCACTGGCGCTGGACATCGACACCTAGGGCAGGGCTTACGTCTGCTTGACGTTCTTGGCGCGCGCCCGCAGGGCGATCGAAATATCACTGACCGTCGCGCCGATCTCTGGCTCTTCCTCGTCCTGCACTTCTTTTCGATCCGCATGTGTCAGGACCAAAGGCGCCGTCGCAGGTTTCTCGACATCCATGGCAGGGGGCACATCTGCTTCATCGTCAGCGGCAGCTACCTTGGTCGGCGCCTTGGGGGCAACAAAAACAGACGGCTCGGGCACGGTTTTTGGTTTGGCTTCACTGTCAGTTTCCTCAGACGCAGTCGTCGCATCCGCCTCGTCAGTGACAACCGGCGCTGCTGGCTCGGGCTTAACCTCGGCCACAACCACCTGAGGCCGCACGGGTCTTACGGGCTTCACCGGCTCAACGGGCGCAGGCAATTCCGCGACAACTGCAGGCGTGTCCAGCAAACGCGGCGCAAAGGCGCTGGCGTCATCCTTATGCGCACGTCGGAACACCATCACACTGCGAAACGTAGTTGTGCTTGACGTCAACCCACTGCGTTCTTCGCTGGGAAGCGTTTCTGTGCGCTGAAATTCCCACCCCTCGGCGGCCATGTCGTTCATCACGGTTTCCACCGCAAACGCAAACCGTCCCTCGGGGCCTTTGACCTTTTTGCCTTTGCGCCCTTTGGCCGGGGCGGGCACAACCTTGTATTCGTAACGCGTCATGATCAATCGTACCTGAAATATCACAATCAGCTATAACATTCGCCCCGGGCAGTGTCTTCCCGGAAATCCACGCGCCAACCCGCCCGAGGCCTGCGCGCCACAGCCCCGCCAAACCCACGGATCAAGCCCGCAGCCCCATAACCCGCCCCACACGCTCCGGGCGCGCCAAATCCTGATGCGCCGCATATAACGCACGCACATTGCGCAAAATATCCTCGGGCATCGCCGCCACCCGTGGCCCGCTTTGATCCACATGCAGCGCCACACCTTCGCCCGTCGCTGACACCCAGCCCTCCGGATGGATCAGCTCCTGATAAAAATGCACCGCCTTGTCGGTATGATCCAACAGATGAAAACTGACCGTGACCGCATCCCCCAGATGAATTTCACGCAGGTAACACACATGGAACTCTGCCGAAAACGTCGTGCACCCGCTGCGCACGCGATAGTCGGGACCAAAGCCCAATTGCTCCCAAACCTGATCCACACCCCGGTCAAACAACACATTGTAATACGCCATGTTCAGATGGCCGTTATAATCGATCCAGTCTGGCTCGACGGGCAGAGGGGTAGAGAGAAAGGGGGTGATGGTCATGGACGATCCTGTTGTGGGTCAGCGACGGCGCGATTGGATGGCACTAAGGCGTTTTTTTGTTTCCTCGACGAAATAAGATGCCTGTGTCTCTTCAAATACGTCCAGCGCCTGCTCTGCGTGGTCCTGCGCGCGGTCCAAAGCGTCCGCTTTTCCCGTTTTGTCAAAAAATGCAATCTCAACGCCGGCCAGATTATGCTGTGTCATGGCCCAGTCCAGCGGCACACGCTCCCGGAGCAACTCGCGGAGTGCGTATTGATAGGCGGTGGCAGCCTCCTCCAGTCGCGTTGTGCCAGTTTCGCGTTCCCCGAGAGTTAAGAGCGCAGTGCCCAGATTGTTCTGTGTCATGGCCCAGTCCAGCGGCACGCAGTCGCGGGTGTATTCCAACAAGGCATCGCGGTAAGCCTCGACAGCCTGCTCCAACCTGTCCGTCCCGGTTTCGCGTTTTCCGAGGGTCCAGAGCGCATTGCCCAGATTGTTCTGTGTCATGGCCCAGTCCAGCGGCGCACGCTCCCGGATCCGCTCGCGGAGCGCGTCGCGATAGGCGGTGACTGCCTCCTCCAGCCGCTGAGTGCCGGTTTCACGCTGCCCGAGGGTTTGCAGCGCAGCGCCTAGATTGTTCTGTGTCTTTGCCCAGTCCAGCGGTACGCGCTCTTGGGCCCGCTCGCGGAGCGCGTCACGATAGGCGGTGACAGCCTCTTGCAGCCGCTTTGTACCGGTGTCGCGTTCCCCGAGGGTTGCGAGCGCAATGCCCAGATCATTCAGCGCAGTCCCGCGTTGATCTTTGGTGTTTGCCGCCTTCTGTGTCTGCTGCGCCAGTCCAATCGCCACCTCTAGATCAAACCGCAACCCCTTGTCGCGCCCGCGTTCGTACCAGCCGCGCATGACATCGCGCAGGGCTTCAAACCCGCCGCTCTGAAGCGAGAGCTTCTTCAGTTCCAGCGCCACCGCCCGATCGACATTGCGCGTCAGCACCACCTGCCGCAATCCGGCCTCAACCAGCCGCAATTGCGCCGCTTGGGCCCGTTCCAGTTCGTCCCATAATGCTTCCTCAGCGGCGTCAACGTCACCGGCGTCGTTCAGCTTCTTTACTTGTGCCTCGACCAAGGTCGACGCGTCCGAAGCGCTCCCCGGCAACTGGTCCCGCATCTCTGCAGCCTGTTCCAGCGCGTGTTGCAAGCCTGATAGGGCGCTGTCGAAGTCTTCAGGGTTTCCTTCGTGATATCTTCTTGCGAGCGCTACTAGCAAGTTCTCTTGAGTGCCGATGGCGGCTTGCGTCTTTTCGGTAGCCTTGATGAGACGGTCCAAGCTAAGCGTGGTGTTTTGCTCGTCGACGTATTTGAGGCGTGAAAGCTCAATTTTTGGAATTGACAGAGCTTTGGAAAACCTACTGACCGTGTCGGGTCTGGGTCTACCATGTTTGCCAGTCTCAATCCTCGAAATATCTCCCTTTCGAGATTCTTGTCCAAAGACTATTTTTGCAAGCGCGGCTTGAGACAAGCCCAAAGCCTTACGGTGCGCTTTGACGAGCGCGCCGAATTCTTTGCCATAGGTTAAGTCTTGGTTCGACAATGTGATTGCAGTCTGTTTTTACCCAAGGTGCTTGATCAGCAGTAGAATAGCAGCAATAAATTGCAGTGCCACCCCACCTAATCCAAGCCAAATTATCCATGCTGTCATCCTGGCCTCCAATTGCTATGCCATCAACATAATCTAAAATTGAAGTTAGCGCAAGGTTAGCGTGCTAACTTTTCTCTAACTTTGCGGGCGAGAGACGAAGCGACGATATTTGATTTAGAGCGGCGGAGTCATGGGCTTTCGCCACGTGAGGCGAGAATATGAGCCTGCTAAAAACAAAACCCGCCACGGTGCTGTGGCGGGTTTTTTGATTTTCCGGGTGGCAGATGAAACCGACGCAATACCGACATAATACCGACGCGCTGCCGATGTGGGGTTTAGCCCTTGAGTTTTTGTGCGACCAGCTGGTTCACGGCCTTGGGATTGGCCTTGCCGCCGGTGGCTTTCATCACCTGACCCACGAACCATCCGGCCAGTTTCGGGTTCTCTTTGGCCTTTTCGACCTGCGCCGGATTGTCAGCGATGATCTGGTCCAAAGCGGTCTCAATCGCGCCGGTGTCAGTAACCTGTTTCATGCCGCGTTTCTCAACGATTTCAGCAGGTTCGCCGCCTTCGGTATAGACGATTTCAAACAGGTCCTTGGCGATTTTGCCGGAAATTGTCTCGGCCGAAATCAGCTCGATAATGCCCCCCAGCTGCGCCGGAGAGACCGGGCTGTCGGTGATATCGTGGTCTTCTTTTTTGAGCCGTCCAAACAGTTCGTTGATGACCCAGTTTGCCGCCAGTTTCCCGTCACGCCCCTCAGCCACAGCTTCAAAATAAGCCGCCGATTCCGCATCCGCCGTCAACACGCTCGCGTCATATTCGTTCAGCCCGAAGTCATTGACAAAACGCGCTTTTTTCTCGTCTGGAAGCTCTGGCAAGGTGGCTGCAATGTCGTCCACCCAGCCCTGTTCAATCTCCAGCGGAAGCAGGTCAGGGCAAGGGAAATAGCGATAATCATGCGCCTCTTCCTTAGAGCGCATTGACCGGGTTTCGTTTTTATCGGGATCGTAAAGGCGCGTCTCCTGATCCACCGAGCCACCAGCCTCGACAATTGCGATCTGGCGGCGGGCTTCATATTCGATTGCTGCCTGAATGAACCGCATCGAGTTCATGTTCTTGATTTCACACCGCGTCCCCAGATGCGAGAAATCCTGTGTTTCCATATACTTCTCGTGCTGTCCGGCCCGACACACCGACACGTTCACATCTGCCCGCAGGTTGCCGTTTTGCATGTTGCCATCACATGTACCCAGGTAGCGCAGGATCTGGCGCATCTTGGTGACATATGCCGCGGCTTCTTCGGGGCCGCGAATGTCAGGGCGGCTGACGATTTCCATCAGCGCGACACCGGTCCGGTTAAGGTCCACAAAGGACATGTTCGGATCCATGTCGTGCACCGATTTGCCCGCATCCTGTTCCAGATGGATACGTTCAATACGCACTTTGCGCGCCACGCCCGGCCCCATGTCGACGATGATTTCACCTTCGCCAACAATGGGTTCATATAACTGGCTGATCTGATAGCCCTGAGGCAGGTCGGGGTAGAAATAGTTTTTGCGGTCAAAGGCCGATTTGAGATGGATTTCAGCCTTGAGGCCAAGCCCCGTGCGCACCGCTTGTTCCACGCAATATTCGTTGATGACGGGCAACATGCCGGGCATTGCCGCGTCCACAAATGCCACGTTTGCATTGGGCTCTGCGCCAAATTGGGTGGACGCGCCGGAAAATAGCTTTGCGTTGGAAGATACCTGGGCGTGTACCTCCATACCAATGACCAGTTCCCAGTCATGTTTGGCGCCCGCGATGATCTTGGGCTTGGGGGTTTCATAGGTCAGGTCGAGCATCGCTCCGGCTCCTTGAATAACTGGCTGGTCTGCGTTCTAGGCCAGCCAAGGTGCAGGAGCAAGAGGGGAGCGGCTCAGGGGTTGATCTGAGTGATGCCGTCTGGTGTGAAATACACGGTTTGCCCAGCCTGCAGGCTGGTCAGGAATGGCATCGCCACCGCATGCAATGCGATTTCTTTACCTTTCTGTGCCAGACGTTCCTTGGAAATAATCCGGGATGTGTTTTCAAAGCCAATTTCAGCATGTCCCCAGATCAAGGGGTGAATTTCGCGCAGATGTTCACGCACGACCATGTCAAAACCTTTGCGCAGTGCCGGGGGTAAATCTTCGCGTAACCCGTCGTCGTAATATTGTTCCCGCGCGGTTTGCCAGCTGCGGAACAGGTGGGCGGCCATCAGATTGGCAATATGTTGATCCTGCACCCGTTCCAGAACATCCGTGACACCGTCCAGAAAATACTCGACCTCCAGCATCTCAAGACCTGTGGGATCGACAAGAAGCGCGTCAAACCACACCCATGCATATCCACCAGCGCCCCAGATGTCATAAGTTTGCGCAGCCACACGGCGCGCTTGCAGGTCGAGCTGTTCAAAATCGCCATACCAGCGCGGCAAAAGATAGTTTCCGAGCGCCCGCATGTGACGCGGATTGGTGGGGTCCAGGGCGATCAGCGACTCAAATTCGGTACTTAGCCGGTTTGCAGGATGCGGGTTGCCAGGCAATAAAGCACACCGCGCCGCCGAAAGGGCGGGCGAGTGATACTTTTTGGGGCAAAACCGGTCCAGAATGTCGGAAGCCCGGTCAAAATGTGCCTGAAACGCCTCGCGGTTGATCTCGCGTACGTCTTCTTTGGCGGCGGCACCACGCCAGGCCCAACCGATGTCGATATGCATATGCGCGACAACCAGTGCCAGCGCATAGCTGTCAGGGAAGTCTTCGAGCACGTATTCCAGTGCTTCGATGCCGGCAAAGAAGTCAGCGTCTTTGGCCGGGCTTCCATGCAAAAGGGCGTGTTCAGCGGCGCGAACCACATCGGAACGTGCGCCAAACACCATCAGATCCGACAATGGCGTGCCTGCTTTTGTGGTGGCGCGATTCTGATCATGTGTCCGAATCAGATCTTCAAGTTCTTCCCACATTTCCTGACGGGCCAGAAACAAACCGCGTTCGCGAGTAGCCTCGCTTTCGACCTGATCTGCAGTTGCGGTGTTGACGGGAATCAGAAGTCGTTCCTGCAGATCGCGATACGTATGATTGCCTTCTTCAGGCAGAGGTTCACCCTTAGCACGACGCGCAATTGGCAGCTTTCGCGTCAACATCTGAAGTGCCGGGGCGGCGACGCCGGACGCACCTTCTTTGTCTGATGAAAAGAGTTTCATTTTGTCGGTCTGCTCCTGTAGTTGCAAACACTATGAAACCTGTTTCAGGCTAAAAAAGGGCACCAAATTGAAATCATAAGGTCAGGGGTGCGATTGTGCAAAAATGTGTCATATCACCCTGAAATGGTGGCGTTCGGTTTTGATACCTCGTTCCTTGAACGCTTCTTCCAGAGCTTTGTGCGACGGCAAAACATCTTGTGGAATCCGCATCTTAGAGCCGTCTTCTAACGTCAGAGAAACGCGAACAGAAACGTCCAGCCGGGTGTCAAAGCGCGCAGAGGCGATCTTGTCCAACCCTACTTCGGCGGTTTGGGTTGCGCTTTTCCAGGACAAGTGTCGATCATTTAGCTCAAATGTGGCAACCGGGTTCAGCAACACGTCAAAAAAGGCCGGGATGGCAAACAGCGAAAGCAGAATCAAAACCCATGTCATCGTCCCGATACTGTACAAAAACAGCAGCAAAAGAGCCGCCAATGCAAGCGCGCCAAAGGTGCGCGGATTGCGACCTTCGTTGCGGTGGGTCAATGGCGCGACCAAGCCTCAAGCACCCCGGATGCGAGTGATCATTTCGGTCGCGTCCGGGCTCAGGCCAGCTTGCCCCGCGATCCGGTCAAGTTCACCCCTGATCAGGTCCTGACGTTCCTGATCATAGCGACGCCATGTCTGGAAAGCGGTGCACATGCGCGCCGTGGTTTGGGGGTTTACAGGGTCCAGACGGATTAACCAGTCGGCCATCAATGTGTAGGAGGCGCCGCCGCGATGGTGGAACCCGGCATGATGCATCTGAAGGGCGCCCATAACAGCGCGGAACCGATTGGGATTTTTCCAGTCAAAATCCATGTGATTGGTCAGCCGGCGCGTCGTTTCGGCTGCGTCCTCTGGTTTGGCGTGAAGAACCTGAAGGCTGAACCATTTGTCGATCACAAGACGATCATCGCGCCATTGATCGTAAAAGGCATTCAGGGCGTCCTGACCCTGACCTGCATCGATTAGTGCGCCAAGCGCGGAAAGCTGTTGGGTCATGTTTTCAGCGCTGGAATATTGATTGGCTGCCGTTGCGCCGCTGTCGGAGCGCGTGATCAGCGCCAACGCCGCGTTTGACAGGGCACGATCGCCTGCGGGTCCGGCCTCGGGAGAGAACGGGCCGCTTACCTGATGACGGGCATACAGGTCGGGCAGGATGTCGGAAATATGCGTCGCCTTGGCGTCGCGCAACGCTTCGCTGGCTGTATGAATGGCCTCGGGATCGGGCGTATGCCCGTTTTCGCTAAGTAATGCCGCCAGTTCTGATTGGGTCGGTTGCCCTAACATCAGGGCGCGGTAGGCCGCATCAAGAGTGTCGTCCTGCAACACGGTTTTCAGGCCCTCAAGATAGGCTGCTGACGGCACCGCGCCGTCTGTGACGCTTTTTAGCAAAGAGTCTTGAGCGAGCATTCGACCAGCTTCCCACCGGTTAAACGGATCGGTGTCATGGGCCAGCAAAAAAGCGCGCCGGGTATTGTCGATCTCTTGCTCAAGCATGACCGGGGCAGAGAATTCCCGCAGGATCGAGGGCACCGGACGGGTGGCGTGACCGGGGAAGGCAAAACTTTGCTCTGGCTCGGTGAGTTCCAGAATTGTCGTGGGCTGTACCTCGTCCCCGTTGGGGTTGAGCAGGCCGACGGCCACGGGGATCACTTGTGGGTCTTTGTCTGTTTGACCCGGGGTCGGGGCCGTTGATTGCGACAGATGCAAGGTGAAAGTATCGCCGTCATATTCCTCGCGCACCGTGACGCGCGGCGTGCCCGATTGCGCGTACCATCGTTGGAATTGCGTCAGATCGCGCCCGGTGGAGTCTTGAAACACCGCGATCCAGTCTTCGATCGTGGCGGCATCGCCATCATGGCGTTCAAAATAGAGGTCGAGTGCCTCTGAATATGCGTCGTCGCCCACCAGCGTTTTCAGCATACCGATGACTTCGGCGCCTTTTTCATACACCGTGGATGTATAGAAGTTGTTGATTTCCTGAAAGCTTTCGGGCCGAACCGGGTGGCTCAGCGGTCCCTGGTCTTCGGGGAATTGCCGCCCGCGCAGGGCAAGTACATTTGAGATACGCGCCACGGACGCCGACCGCATATCCGCCGTGAATTGCTGATCGCGAAAGACGGTCAGACCTTCTTTGAGGCACAGCTGGAACCAGTCTCGACAAGTGATGCGATTGCCCGTCCAGTTGTGGAAATATTCATGCGCAATGATCGCCTCGATGCGTTCAAAATTGGCGTCCGTGGATGTTTCCGGGCTGGCCAGAACACAAGACGAGTTAAAGATGTTTAACCCTTTGTTTTCCATAGCACCCATGTTGAAATCATCCACGGCAACGATGTTGAATTCGTCCAGATCATACTCACGCCCATAGACATCTTCGTCCCATTTCATGGATTTCTTGAGCGCTTCCATACCATACCCGCATTTGAGCTCGTCTCCCGGACGGACCCAAATGGCAAGGCTCACGTCCTTGCCCGACATGGTGGTGAAACTGTCCTGATGGGCGACCAGATCGCCCGCGACCAATGCAAAAAGGTAGGCAGGTTTTGGCCACGGATCCTGATAGATGGTCAGGTTTGATGCTGGTGACCGGGTTTGATCCTGTGCGTCATACATCCCGTTGCCGTTCGACAACATGACCGGTGTATGGTCGGTTGTGCTTTCGATGCGGACGGTGAATTGCGCCATCACATCCGGGCGATCAGGATACCATGTGATCTTGCGGAACCCTTCGGCCTCGCATTGCGTGCAATACATGCCGCCTGACATGTAGAGCCCCTCAAGCGCGGTGTTGGCCGAAGGATTGATTTCAACCTCTGATTCCCAGTTGAAAGGCGCGTCGGGCACGTCAGCCTCGATACCGCCGTCAACCGTTCGCAACGTGACCTCGTGGCCATCAACCTTGTTGTAAATCGGTTTCAAACCTTCGCCATGCAGGAAAAAGCGCCGGTCGGGTACGTCGTAATCAGGGCGGAACCGGATTCTTGAGATCACCCGCGTGGCCGTTGGATGCAATCGGAAGGTCAGATGGACGTCGTCAATAATCCAGCCAAAAGGTTTGTAGTCCTTAAGATAGATCGTCTGAGGAGTATCGTCGCGCATGAAACCATCCTGTAAAAGTGTCTGCCCCAGATGTAGCGCATCGTCGCGCACCCGCAAGGGGCCATGCGAAAGCTAGGCATTTCATGAAACTGTTCGCCCGGTTTCTTGAAAATCAATAAAATGTCTTTGGTCAAATCAATGGCGCAGTTTTGTTGCGTCAAGGAAACCCATGATCTAAGGGGAAGGTATACAGCGGTGCACAACAAAGGTGATACATGACGACGCGGATCGAAAAACACGGGCTTAAGGTGGCTGAAAGCCTGGTCGACTTTATCGAACAGCGGGCCTTGCCCGGAACAGATGTGACGCCGGATCGTTTTTGGGCAGGGCTGAGCACGCTGGCGCATGATTTTGGACCACGCAACCGGGCATTGCTGGCCGAGCGTGAAGCCATTCAACAAAAGCTGGACGGTTGGCACCTGAGCAACAAAGGCAAAGCCCATGATGCGGCGGCCTATGAGGCATTTCTGCGAGAGATTGGGTATCTCGTGGAAGAGGGACCGGATTTTGCGATTGAAACCGAAAATGTGGATCCCGAAATTGCCACGGTGCCGGGGCCGCAGCTTGTTGTGCCTATCACCAATGCACGGTTTGCGCTGAACGCTGCCAATGCGCGTTGGGGTAATCTTTATGACGCCCTGTATGGAACAGATGCATTGGGCGACCTGCCATCGGGTAAAGACTATGACGAAGATCGCGGCGCACGGGTGATTGCCCGGGGCAAAGCGTTTCTCGACGGTGCTGTTCCGCTGAACGGTGCAAAATGGGCCGATGTGACCGATATTCAGGCAGGCGAGACGCTTGAGATTAAAACGGCGGATGGGCCTGTCGGATTGGCCGACAAAGCCCAGTATCTGGGTCATATGGAATCCGATGGCTGGCGCGGTGCGTTGTTGGAAAACAATCGTCTGAAAATTGAAATTCTGATCAACCCAGAGGTTGGGCCGGGCAAAACAGATGCGGCTGGCATTGCTGCTCTGGCGATTGAGTCCGCTATGTCGGCGATTATGGATTGCGAAGATTCCGTTGCTTGTGTTGATGCCGAAGACAAAATTGTCGCTTATTCCAACTGGCTTGGTCTGATGAAGCGCGATCTGAGCGAAGACGTCACTAAAAACGGCGAGACCTTTACCCGTAAGCTTTATAACGACGCCACCTATACCGCGCCCGACGGCAGCCCCTTTACTGTGAAATGCCGGTCGTTGATGTTGGTGCGCAATGTCGGCCATCTGATGACGAACCCGGCCATTTTGGATCGGGATGGAGGTGAAATTGGCGAGGGTCTGATGGATGCGCTGATCACTGTTATGATCGCCATGCATGATCTGAAGGCAGAAGGCGGCAATTCGGAACACGGATCGGTTTATATCGTAAAGCCCAAGATGCACGGCCCCGAAGAAGTTGCCTTTGCCAATGAGATTTTTGGCAAGGTTGAGGACATTCTGGGGCTGCCGCGCAACACTGTGAAAATGGGCATCATGGACGAAGAGCGCCGCACCAGCGTGAACCTGAAAGAGTGTATTCGGGCCGCGAAATCCCGGGTTGCCTTTATCAACACCGGGTTTCTGGATCGCACCGGCGATGAAATCCATACGTCGATGGAGGCAGGGGCCTTTTTGTGTAAGGGCGATATGAAGACCACAAAGTGGATTCAGTCCTACGAAGATCGCAACGTTGATATTGGTCTGGCCTGTGGATTGCAGGGCAAGGCGCAGATCGGCAAGGGCATGTGGGCCATGCCGGACCTGATGCAAGCGATGCTGGAGCAGAAAATCGGACATCCAAAATCCGGGGCCAATTGTGCTTGGGTGCCATCACCCACAGCCGCGACACTGCATGCGATGCATTACCACGACGTTGATGTTCTGGCGCGTCAGGATGAGATCAAGGCGGGCGGCGAACGCGGCTCGTTGGCGGATTTGCTGACCATACCGCTGTTGGGCGGTGAAAACCTGAGCGATGAAACCATTGCACAAGAAATCGAAAACAACGCCCAGGGTATTTTGGGCTATGTTGTGCGTTGGGTGGATCAGGGTGTCGGGTGTTCCAAAGTGCCAGACATTCACGATGTTGGTTTGATGGAAGACCGCGCCACGTGCCGGATTTCCAGTCAGGCGTTGGCCAATTGGCTGCACCACGGCATTGTCAACGAAGCACAGGTTATACAGGCGATGCAGAAGATGGCTGGTGTCGTGGATCGTCAAAATCAGGCTGACCCGCTTTATCAGCCGATGGCGCCGGGATTTGACGGCGTGGCCTTTCAGGCGGCATGTGATCTGGTGTTCAAAGGACGACTGCAGCCATCCGGGTACACAGAGCCTGTGTTGCACGCACGACGTCTGGAGCTGAAGTCCACTCTATAAATCTTTGTTCCTGAAGCATTTTGAAGCTTCGGGAACGGGTCGAAACAAACTAAATCAAGTGAAAGGATTGACCATGTCAATATCGCTGAGAAAAGCCCGTGCAATCATTCGCAAGGCTTTGCAAACAGGCCGGGATATGGAGCTAAATCCATTGTCGGTTGTGGTCTTGGATGCCGGTGGCCATCTGCAGGCATTTGAACGCGAAGATGGTGCATCGCCGGGTCGGTTTCAGATCGCCCATGGTAAAGCCTATGGTGCGGTTATGTTTGGTGCGCCCAGTTCCGTGATCGGACAGGTGTCGATTGACCGCCCGCATTTTGGTGCAGCGTTGAACGGTGTTTATGGCGGGCAGGTTATTCCTGTACCGGGCGGCGTGCTTGTCAGAGACCGCAAAGGCGCGGTTATCGGTGCGGTTGGTGTTACGGGCGATACGTCTGAAAATGATGCAACCGCTGCGTTGGCAGGGATCGAAGCCGCAGGTCTTGAAGGGCAGGCGTGACTTAGGGCTTTTGCATTTGTCCCGTCGCGCCTATGTTGCAGACAGGTAAACACAAAAGAGGCTTTGAATGGCACGGCCTGTCGTCGGCATTATTGGCAACCAATACCTGATCAACGACCAATACCCGGCGCATGCCGGTGGGACGATGAATTCTGAAGCTGTTGCAAGGGTAAGCGGATGCATGCCCTTGCTTATTCCGGCAGATCCGCGATTTGTTACGGTGCCTGAGCTGTTGGAAAGGTGCGACGGTTTTATCCTGACGGGTGGGCGGCCCAATGTGCACCCTGAAGAATACGGTGAGGCCGAGACCGAGGCGCATGGAGCTTTTGACAGGGCGCGCGACGCGATTACCTTGCCATTGGTGCGCTCATGCGTCGAAAGCGGGCATCCGTTTTTAGGCATATGTCGCGGGTTTCAGGAAGTGAATGTCGCCATGGGTGGATCGCTTTTTCCTGAAATTCGGGACTTACCCGGGCGGGACAATCATCGCATGCCACCCGAAGGAACTCTGGAAGAAAAATTTGCATTGCGCCATACGGTGTCGTTTTCAGAAAACGGCGTGTTCCATCGTCTGATGGGGGCACAAACCGTGATGACCAACACGTTGCACGGGCAGGGTATCAAGCACGCTGGTTCACGCGTTGTGATCGACGGGCATGCACCAGATGGCACGCCAGAGGCAACCTACATTGAAGGCGCTCCCGGGTTCACTTTGGCGGTTCAGTGGCATCCGGAATGGGACGCGGTCAACGATCCCGTTTCTCGACCTTTGTTCAAAGCGTTCGGCGCGGCAGTGCACTCATGGGCGGATGGACGTCAAGCCTTCTCGATGCTCAGATCAGCCTGAGATTTGCGCCGACCGAAGGGGCCGCGACACGACGCGGGCTACGAGGGTATGTGGCGCCATTTGTTGACAAGATGGCGTCGGCCTCATGTCGTTTTAGGCATCGGCGCACAGTTGGACCATAGGCGGACAGGTCGGTGCGCAGTTCGGGAAATTCCTGCATCATGTCCTCGCGTTCCATGTCGCTCAGACCGGCTATCCCAATGTCCCCGGCATGAAAGCTTTCGGTCTCGACGCCTTCGGCATAGATGATCTGATGACGATCGAGCATCAGATGAATATAGGTGACAAAGCTGCGGGGCAGGGCGAATGCACGTTCGTCATCCACCATGTGGGTTGCGGAAACCAAAACTTCACGTTCTCCAAACATCAGTTCCGCGCGCCAGTCGGACACAAGAAAGCGGTGCTGGGGTGAAACCAGCAACGTGCGTTTGGCCTCGGGGAACAGCGCGGAGGTTACGGCGACGGGTGCAAACCGTCCATCGGCGGGTACAGTGCGGTCTCCGATCCAGCGGATTGGCTGCAAACCTTCGTCTTTGGTCATGACCATATCGCCGGGGCGCAATGTTTCGATCTCACGTTCGCCATGTTCCGTCAAAATGCGGGTACCAGGGGTAAAACACACGATATTTTCTATCTCCGAGAACTGAACAAGCGTGCCATCCCGAAGCTCAACAGTACCGCTAAGGCCACCATTGCTGTCATCGGAGTTGGTGATTGTCAGAGTTGAGCGATCCGCCAGACCATTCAGGTCAAGTGTATCGCCATTGGTTTCGCGGCCTTCGCCACCGACAATTACGATTGTGCCCGTGTCGCCGGTGTCAGTTATGACAAAAAGGTCGTCGCCGTTTTCGCCGTAGGCTTCATCGCCTTGACTGACATAAAGCGTGTCGTCGCCATCGCCGCCTTCCAGGCTGTCCGCGCCAGCGCCACCGGATAACGTATCGTCGTTTCTTCCGCCCAGCAGTGTGTCCGCACCTGACCCGCCATAAAGCTCGTCTTCGTGGATTCCGCCATCCAACAGATCGTCGTCAGCACCGCCAAAAAGCGTATCATTGCCTGTGCCGCCTTCTAACGTGTCATCTCCGGTGAGGCCAAAAATCAGATCATCGCCGGACCCGCCGACGAGTGAGTCATCGCCCAATCCACCAATGATCGTATCGTCGCCGCCACCTGCAAATACCGTGTCGTTGCCTGCGCCACCATCAATGCTGTCGTCGTCCCCATCGTAGACAGCATCAAAGGTAATATCGGACACCCAAACTGCCTGAGTTCCGTCGAGCCCATTTTCATAGATAATCTCGATTTCTTCGACCGGGCCTTCAATCGTGATCAGGGCCGATCCAGAAGCATCCGCCTGAGATTCGCCTAAATCCCCAGCTGTGATTGTATTGCCAGAGACAACGTCGTTGGACCCCGGCGTAATCTGAACCGTTACGGCATTTCCATCTGCGTCATAGGCGTTAACCGTGACGATGTCGCGATGGTTTGCATTCCCCCAATCGATGTCGGAGATGCGAAATCTAACGTTAGTGACTTCGTCTTCAACCTGGCTGCCTGAAGCGGCTGCGAAGTTGAGCGTCGTCGTCGAAGTCGACCCGTCGCCATTTCCAAAAAGCCTCAGCGACGAGTTTTGATCGAAACTCTCGCCGGGAGCCTGATAAATGGTGTCGGTTGTTTCGATATTGGCTTCAGCGCTGTTATTTCCAATGTCAGAAAACGAAACGCTGACATCGATCTCTCCGGTGTTCTGAGTAAACCCGGAAAAGACATCAGCGCCATCAACACCTTGATCTGACCAATTAAACTCTTGGCTGACCGAAAGCTCCGAGTCGCCGTAGACAACATCATCACCATCTGAGGCATCAATACTGTCTGCACCAAGGCCACCGAAAACCGTATCGTTACCAAGGCCTGACGCAACAGTGTCATCACCTTCTCCGGCTAATATCGAATCGTCGAGGCCGCCGGTCCCTGTACCTGTGCCACCGTCAACCACGTCGCCATTGTTGTCTGTGAATGTAACATCGATGACATCGTCAAGATCGCTCCCGTCGATCACACCATCCCACGTTGTGTAAGACGGAGCGCTGGTCACGGTTGATGCGGTCAGGGTATCGACAGGGCCGTAGTCCGGTACAAAATAAACGTTTCCATCGGTGGCAGCGTAGTACACACCCGGTTCGGCTTCGTTGGTGAAGGTGATGCCCGACCAGGTTCCGGACCATTCCCAGTTGCCGGCGCCGATGACAGTGTCTGTGGTGAACGTGACGATGGGGTCAACGATCGTGTCGCTGACGTCCAGGGAATAGTTTCCCAGCTGTACTAAATAACCTGACGGCATTGTTCTACTCCAGCCTCGCCTCGGGTCTGCGCCCGTAAGTCGATTGCCCCTAAGATGCTGGAAACGTTGGGCAACAGTTTGAGACAATTGCGATCATTTTGAAGCAGAGCCGTCATTCAGGCGGGCGCCGTCGCCTTAATCTGAAGGGTTAAGGTATTGAAAGTATGAAATTAAATGGGTCTCACAAGCCTCGGTTGTACCGGATGCCCAGCCGATGCCCAGGTTTCGCCTTGTTTGGGCAGCTGCGGCGGGATCCGGCGTCAATGAAATCGAAGCAAATGGCGTATTGTAAACCGGCGGGAAACAATGGCGGCGGTTGCTGCGTGGTTCGTGGCTGACGGCTGTCAATTCGGTGCCGGCAGCGCGTCGGTTTTCTGTCGGTATTGCGTCGGTTTCATTTTGGTAATGCGCGCAATTGAAAACAGCCGCGCACCCGAAACGGTGCGCGGCTGTCAGCAGGTGCTAGGTGTCAGAAACGCTGCGCGGTCAGATGTCGCCGCCTGCGATTTTGATCGTCTGGCCGTTGACGCTGCCGGAACCGGGGCCGCACAACCAACGTGCGGCCTGGGAAATCTCTTCTGGAGCGATCAGGCGTTTGTGCATATTGGCGCTGACCATTATTTTCAGCGCTTCGTCTTCCGAGACCCCGGCGCGGTCTTTGATGGACTGGACATTGCGCGTAATGATGTCTGTCTCGACATAGCCGGGGCAGATTGCATTAAACGTAAATGGCGTGCCCTGATAATCTTCGGACAGCGCACGCATCATACCGATGACCCCGTGTTTGGTCGCGGAATAGGCCATGCCGCCCTTGAGACCGCGCACGCCTGCGATGGATGAGATGATAATTACACGACCCCAATCGGTCTTGAACATCGAGTCAAAGCTCTCGCGGACTGTCAGAAAGGCGCCAGTCAGGTTGGTCGCGATCATATTGTCCCAGAATTCCGTATCCGTGTTGTGCAGCGCACGACCTTCGGCCACGCCTGCATTGGCAATGCAAATCTGGATTGGTCCGCGCGCGGCAACGGCGTCAGCCACGCCTTGTACGATGCTGCTTTCGTCGCGCACATCCATCACCAGCGGGTGCAGAAGATCTGTGGCAACGTCCTGCAAGACCTCTGCACGGCGTCCGGTGATGGTGACGTGCGCGCCGTCTTCGGCCAGTGCGCGCGCGATGGCCAATCCAATGCCGGTGCCGCCGCCTGTGACCAGCGCATGTTTGCCTTGCAGATGCATGTCTCTCTCCCTGTTGTCTGCGCACAGCTTATTGGGGCAGGGGCGGCGCGCAAGAAGAATGGGCACAAAGGCGCGCAGCGTCACGCGAACGATTGCGCCCGCGAATAATGAATGGACACCGAGAGAGGCAAAACACAGCGGCCAACAGGCGTAAAAGACGGCTATGCGCGCCGAAGAGAAGGCATTTGGTGACATGTGGCGCCTTGGCGGCTTGCCTTCGCGTCAATTGCTGGTAATAGCGGCACATGCTTTTAGACTCCAAAGCGACAGAACACAGGCAGGTGCGCGCCACCGACCTGTTTCGCCATGGATATCGGGCATGTCCTTGTGCACAGGAAATTGTTTAACATGTTACGCTGGTTGGATATTCCTCCGGTCTGGCTTGCTGCGTTTTTAGCATTGTCATGGAGCCAGGCCCGTTTTTTGTCGTTCGGGCTGAGCCTGGAGACTGGAGTGACGGACCTTGTCGCGGGTCTGTTGATTGGGGCGGGCTTGATCCTGATCGTGCTGGCGGCCAGCGAAATGCGGCGTCAGAAAACCACGATTATTCCGCATCTTGAGGCTGACCGCCTTGTGCAGAGCGGAATATTCTCAAAGTCACGCAATCCGATCTATTTGGGTGACGCTTTGATCCTGACCGGGTTCATTCTGTATTGGGACGCGGTTCTGGCACTTGTGTTGGTACCGACCTTTGTCTGGGTTATCGAGCGACGCTTTGTCATATCGGAAGAAGATCGTTTACGGCGCAAGTTTCGTGCGGATTTCGCGCGGTACGAACAAAAGGTGCGCCGATGGATGTAACAGAAAGGCGACGTAGTAATACGGGAAAAAACCAACGTTGCTTGTGCAACATCCGTATGCGCGATAAAAATTTATGCAAGTGCGGCATTCGCTGCTTGCAGCAATCCTGCTCTTTCACCGAAGGGGGAAAAGAAACGTGAAAATCGGAACACCAAAGGAGGTGTTTGCTGGAGAAAACCGTGTCGCGATGACGCCGGACTCTGCCAAACAGCTTCAGAAACTGGGATATGAATGCGCCATCGAAAGCGGCGCGGGGGCCAATGCCGGATTTTCGGATGCGACATACGAAGCCGCAGGCGTCGAGGTTCTAAAAACCGCAGCCGCGCTTTGGAAAGCATGCGATATCGTCGCCAAGGTGCGTCAGCCCAATGCCACCGAGCTGAAGCGTCTGACAAAAGACAAGACGCTGATTTCATTCTTTAATCCGGGCGGAAACGAAGATGGCATGGAGGCCGCGAAGGCCAAAGGTGCCAACGTGATCGCTATGGAAATGGTGCCACGTATCAGCCGCGCTCAGAAGATGGATGCGCTGTCGTCGATGGCCAATATCGCCGGGTATCGCGCCGTTATCGAAGCGGGTAACAATTTTGGCCGGTTCTTTACGGGACAGATCACAGCCGCGGGTAAAGTGCCCCCGGCCAAAGTTCTGGTGGTTGGTGCCGGTGTGGCCGGTCTGGCCGCGATCGGGACCTCGACGAGCCTTGGTGCCATCACGCTGGCGTTTGATGTACGTCCCGAAGTGGCCGAACAGGTCGAATCGATGGGCGCCGAGTTCGTCTATCTCGACTTTGAAGAGGAACAACAGGACGGAGCCGCCACCGGTGGGTACGCTGCTGTGTCGTCTCCTGAGTTCCGCGAAGCCCAGTTGGCCAAGTTCCGTGAACTGGCCCCGGAAGTCGACATTGTGATCACCACAGCGTTGATCCCGAACCGCGAAGCGCCAGAGTTGTGGACCGAAGATATGGTCGCAGCGATGAAGCCCGGTTCCGTGATTGTGGACCTTGCGGCGGAAAAAGGCGGCAACTGTAAGCTGACCGTCATGGATGAGAAGATCGTGACCGAAAATGGTGTGACCATTATCGGCTATACCGACTTCCCAAGCCGGATGGGTGCGCAGGCATCGACGCTTTATGCGACAAACATTCGTCACATGTTGACCGACCTGACCCCTGAAAAGGATGGTCAGATCAATCACGACATGGAAGACGACGTGATCCGTGGCGCGACTGTGACGTTTGAAGGTGAGATCACCTTCCCGCCACCACCGCCTAAGGTGCAGGCCATCGCGGCCAAGCCCAAAGAGGTTGTGCCGGAACTGACCCCGGAAGAAAAACGCGCCGCCGAAGTGGCCGCGTTTAAAGCGCAGACCAAGCAGCAGGTTACTCTGTTGGCTGTTGGTGGCGGGCTTCTCCTTGCGGTTGGTCTTGTCGCGCCTGCCAGCTTTATGCAGCACTTTATCGTGTTTGTTCTGGCCGTGTTTGTTGGGTTCCAGGTGATCTGGAACGTGGCGCACAGCCTGCACACGCCTCTGATGGCGGTGACGAATGCGATTTCTTCGATCATCATTTTGGGCGCGCTGATGCAAATCGGCTCCGGGTCGTTCCTGGTGATCCTGCTTGCCGCGCTTTCGGTCTTTATGGCCGGGATCAACATTTTTGGTGGCTTCCTCGTGACACGGCGCATGCTCGCCATGTTCCAGAAATCTTAAGGGGGTCGGGATCATGGAATTCGGATTTACAACAGCAGCCTACGTGGTTGCAGCTGTTCTCTTCATCCTGTCGCTTGGCGGTCTGTCAGGTCAGGAAAGCGCGAAACGCGCCGTATGGTACGGCATTGTCGGCATGGCGCTGGCGGTGTTTGCCACGCTGATTGGCCCCGGTGCCGGTCTGTGGTGGTTGTCGATCGTTCTGATCGCAGGCGGGGGCGCCATTGGTTATGTCGTGGCAACTCGCGTGCAGATGACCGAGATGCCTCAGCTGGTAGCTGCGATGCACTCTCTGGTGGGTCTTGCGGCTGTGTTTGTGGGCTTTATTGCGCATATTGAGCTGGGCAACGTCATGGCGCTGAGCCATGAAGCACGCGAAGGGCTTGAAGGATTTGCAGCATTGCTGGCGCATAAATCGTCGGTAGAGGTGTCGATCCTGCGGGTTGAATTGTTCCTCGGCGTCTTTATCGGTGCTGTGACCTTTACCGGCTCTGTTGTGGCTTATGGCAAGCTGGCTGGCAAATTGACATCGAACGCAACTAAATTGCCGGGTGGCCATTTGCTGAATGCTTCAGCGGCGGCAATTTCGGTACTGGCGCTGATCTGGTACTTTAACACTGGTGGCTTGCTGCCGTTGTTGGTGATGACAGCCGCTGCGCTGTTCATCGGGTATCACCTGATTATGGGCATCGGTGGTGCCGACATGCCGGTGGTTGTATCGATGCTGAACAGCTATTCCGGCTGGGCCGCGGCGGCGATTGGTTTCAGCCTGGGCAACGATCTGTTGATCGTGGTTGGCGCGCTGGTGGGTTCGTCTGGTGCGATCCTGTCCTACATCATGTGTAAGGCGATGAACCGGTCCTTTATCTCGGTCATTTTGGGCGGCTTTGGCGGCACAACTGGTCCCGCGATGGAAGTCGAAGGCGAGCAGATTGCGATTGAGGCTGATGGTGTGGCTGCGGCGTTGGAAGACGCTGACAGTGTGATCATCATTCCGGGCTATGGCATGGCCGTGGCACAAGCGCAGCAGAACGTGGCCGAGCTGACACGTCGTTTGCGTGCCAAAGGCAAAACCGTACGCTTTGCCATTCACCCGGTTGCCGGGCGTCTGCCGGGGCACATGAACGTGCTGTTGGCCGAAGCGAAGGTACCTTATGACATCGTGATGGAAATGGACGAGATCAACGATGACTTCCCGGAAACGGATGTTTCGATTGTGATCGGCTCAAACGACATCGTGAACCCTGCTGCACAGGAAGATCCCAACAGCCCAATCGCCGGTATGCCGGTTTTGGAATGCTGGAAATCCAAGCAGGTGTTCGTGTCTAAACGTGGTCAGGGTACGGGCTATTCCGGTATCGAGAATCCGCTGTTCTTTAAAGAGAACACGCGCATGTTCTATGGTGATGCGAAAGCCAGCCTTGATAAGTTGCTGACACTGATTGACTGATCAGGTTCTGACGGGAAGTCGTTTCCCATCTGACTGAAAATCGGAAAAGCGCCCCATTTTTGGGGCGCTTTTTTATTTCGGCAGGCTGTCCGGTCCTGTTCAGACCTTGGCCGAAAGGTCATTTCAGCCCATGCAGGATCATCGGCCACCCGAATAAAATCGATGAATTGCAGAGGGTTGCGCGTATGTATACAGTTGTATTCCGCTAACATATTGAAAAATAACATTTTTCTTTACATGGAGGTCAAAAACGGTAGGTTGCCGAAAAGACCGGAGACGCGCGATGCATACAATTGAAGATCACCCGTTACGCTATCGATTGGCCAATGAATTACACGCGCGTCCGTTTCCAACGCTGACGACGCCGTGCACAGCTGCGTTTCTGGCGGTGAAGCAAGCCGATGCTGCCGTGGTGCGGGACAGGGCGCAGGATCTGGCGCATCTGGTGGATTTGCTGGACCGTCACGGCGCTCCGCATCCACAGCCCGGCGCGACGCATTATTCCGGGCAGATTGGGCGTCATTTTCTGAAGTGGGAACAGCACACTGAATTTGTGACCTATACAATTTTCACGCCGGGGCTGAGCGCAAGGGCATTTGATCCGGCAGAGTTCGAAGTTTTCCCGGAGGATTGGTTGCACGCTGCGCCGGGGGTGCGCATGACGTCTGCGCTGATCCGTGTTGAGCCGCGCCCGGATCGTGATGCAGTGGTGGACCGGTTGGCAGATTGGTTTGTCCCGGAGAGTTTGGCGGTTTCGGATGTTCTGGATGAGGCGGCGGTTGTCGCATCGGATTTTCGCATCGATTCAGCCGGGCATATGCGTATTGCCGCACTGGTGTCACCGGGCACAGATGACCGGCGGATTGGCCGGATTGTTCAGCGGCTGTGCGAGATTGAGACCTATAAAACCGCGTCGATGATGGGGTTTGCGCGGGTGCGGGCCTTGTCGGGCAGCATGGGAGAGATCGAAGGGCGGTTGAACCGGATGATGGCGGAAATTACCCAAGGGGATGTGCCGTCGGCGGATATTCTTGATGCCCTTCTGCAAACCTCGGCTGAGTTGGAAAACATGATTGCCGAAAGCTCGTTCCGGTTTGGCGCGACGGGCGCTTATGAGGCGATTGTCAATCAGCGTATCGAAGTCATGCGGGAAGCCCGGTTTGAGGGGCGTCAGACTTTTGGTGAGTTCATGATGCGTCGGTATGATCCGGCGATGCGTACAGTGGCGTCGACAAAAACGCGCATGGAGGCGTTGGCAGAACGGGCGATGCGGGCGGGTGAATTGCTGCGGACCAAGGTCGATGTGGCTCGGTCAGCGCAAAATCAGGCGTTGTTGGAAAGCATGGATCGCCGGGCGGATCTGGCGCTGCGTTTGCAGGAAACGGTTGAGGGGCTGTCTGTGGTGGCGATCAGCTATTACGCCGTGTCGCTGGCCAGCTATGTGGCGTACCCGTTGACCGGGCCGTTAGGTATCAGCAAGGGCGTGTTGACGGCTGTTGTGACTGTGCCGGTTGTGTTGACCGTGTGGTGGATGGTGCGGCGGATCAAGGCGCGCATGCACTGATTGGTGACTGTTGCGCTTTGTTACAAAGAAACAGGCCGGATCGATCGATCCGGCCTGTTTTGATTTAAAAGCTGAAGCGCGGTTTTCAGCGACCTCGGATGCGCGGGTCAAGCGCGTCGCGCAGGCCATCGCCAAGGTAGTTCACGCTGAGCACTGTCAGCGAGATCGCAAGGCCGGGCCAAAACACACGTTCCGGGTAGTCCTGCAGGTATTGCGTTGCGTCATTCAGCAAGCGCCCCCATGTGGGAAAATCTGGTGGAAATCCCAGACCAAGAAACGACAGCGCGGATTCGGTGATGATCGCGTTGGCAATGCCCAGCGTTGCCGAGACCATGATGGGCGACAGAACATTGGGCAGGATGTGCCGGGTGATCATGCGTGAATTTGGCGTACCGATCGAGCGGGCCGCCATGATGAATTCGCGTTCCTTCAACGCCAGAACATCACCACGCACAATGCGCGCGGTTGGCATCCAGCTGGTGATGCCGATGGCGATCACGATCAGGATAAAGATGCCACGTTCCGGGCCAACGGCCGATGACAGCGGGTCGCGGAACAACAGCATCATCACCAGCAGGAGCGGCAGGATAGGCAGGGCGAGAAACAGGTCGGTCAGGCGCATCAACGGGCCGTCGAGACGTTTGAAAAACCCGGCGGTGATACCAACAAAGCTGCCCAGACCCAGCGCCAGCAGCATCGCTGTCAGGCCAACCGAGATGGATGTCTGACCGCCTGCCATCATCCGCGCCATTGTATCACGGCCCAGTTGGTCGGTGCCAAAAGGATGCGCCAGAGAAGGCCCCTGGTTGCGGGACCGGATGTCGATGAACTGAGCGTCATAGGGCCAGAGCCACGGGCCGATAAAGACCCCGAGGATGATCACGATAAAGATGATTCCGCCGAGCATGGCGCCCTTGTGGGCTTTGAACTGGTCCCAGACATCCACCCATTGGCTGCGCTGTGGGGTGGTGGGTTCCGTGTTACTTGTATCAGTCATAGCGGATCCTCGGGTCGAGCACGCCGTAGAGCACGTCGGCAATCAGGTTGAAGAACACGATCAGGAAGGCAAACATAAAGGTCAGGGTTTGCACTGTGGGCAGATCATTGGCCTGAATGGCGCCGATAAGCTGTGCGCCGATGCCGTTCACGCTGAACACCTGTTCGGTGATGATGGCACCGCCAAAGATGGCAGGCAGCCCCAAGGCGATCACGGTGACAACCGGGATCATCGAGTTTCTGAGCACATGCACCAGTACGACAACCCGTTCTGACAGCCCTTTGGCGCGGGCGGTGCGCACATAGTCCTGATTGAGGTTGTCCAGCATCGAAGCGCGCATATAGCGGCTGATCTGGGCGGTGGTTTGCAGGGCCAGAACCATCACCGGCATGATCATTTGTCGGAGCTGATACACAAAGCTGTCCCAGTCGTTCACTACATGTGTCGTGTCATAGATGAACGGGAACCAGCCCAGCTGCACTGAAAAGATCACAATCACCAGAGGCCCGGTAAAGAAGGGCGGGATCGAATAGCCGATCATGGTGATAAACGTTCCGGCCTGATCAAAGATCGAATATTGGCGGTAAGCCGAATAGATGCCGATGGGCAGGGCGATCAGGATGCCGACGATATAGGACATACCAACAACCCAGATCGTCTGGGGCAGGCGCTGAACCACAACGTCCATGACAGGTGAGCGGGTTTGCCAGCTGATAACGCGCAGTTTGCCTTCTGCAAAAGCGGTGCCAAAGTAATGGTCGATCAGAACCTGCGGTTCGATCCAGAAGAACTGCACCAGCCATTTCCAGAACCGGATGTACATCGGTTCGCCCAAGCCAAGGGCGAGGCGCATCTTTTCTTTGACTTCGGGGGGCACGGTCAGCGGGACCTGTGCCATCGGATCGCCCGGCGCCAGTTCCAGCAACAGGAAGATGACGAGGCTGATAAACAAAAGCGTCGGGACCGCGAGGATCAGACGTCGAATGGTGAAGGTCAGCATATGTGGCGCCTTTATGCGTCAGTGTCTTTTTATCGTTGAGCGTCGGGCAGCGACCTGCCTACCCGGCACCAGATAGAAAAGGGGCGGGCACCATGCCCGCCCCAAATCCGTGGGTTACTTGACCCGATGCCAGTCGGCAACGTTCCAGGTTTCCGCATCCCATGTATTCAGGACAACGCCGCCCAAAGAGTTGGCATGTGCGGAAACACGACCGCGATCCACCAGAGCGATGATGACGTGCGAGTCTTTGGTCAGCATGTCATTCAGCTTTTTGGAGAGCTCATAACGCTTTTCCAGATCAGACGTCTTGGAAAGCTCTGCAATCATGGCATCAAACGCAGGGTCACAGTAGCGGTTGATGTTTTCACCCTGCCACTGAGAATCCGGGCCCGGGAATTTGTCACAGGTGTGCTGGGACAGGTAGCTTTCCGGGTCGGTTCCGTCAAAGTTGTTGGCGTACATTTCAACGTCCGCATAAAAACGCTGGAATGTGTCGGGCGAACCCGGATCACCACCAAAGTAGACCGATGCATTCAGGTTACGCAGTTCGGTTTCAACACCAATCTCGCTCCACCACTGTTTGATCAGAGCCTGAAAGTCCTGACGTACAGCATTGGTAGATGTTTGATAGAGAAGCGACAGGCGCATTCCGTCTTTGGTGCGCACGCCGTCAGCGCCTTTGGTCCAGCCAGCATCATCAAGCAACTTATTGGCGCCCGCGATGTCTTGCGTCAGACACGCTGTGTTGTCGGATGCGTAAACAGCAGGTCCGGGAACCAGATTACAGGTCGGACGACCCGCCTGACCATAGCCGATTTCAACCAGCAGGTTGCGGTCGATGGACATCGACAGTGCCTGACGTACGTTGATGTCGGTCAGGAACGGGTGTGGATGCTTGGCAGTAGCGCGTTCGCCTTCTGGCAGGTCCGGTGACGGATCAGTCAGGTTGACTTCGATACGTTCAACCAGCGATCCGAATGCTGCAACGGTTTTGCCTTTGCCGCCTTCGGCCATTTTGGCCAATACGTCGGGTGCAAGCTGCAGGTTCCAAGCGTAGTCGAATTCACCGGTTTCCAGAACCGCACGGCCCGAAGCTGTTGCATCCCCGCCACCTTTGAAGGTCAGCGTCGCAAAGGCCGGTTTGGCCGGATCGCGGTAGTTCGGGTTGGCAGACATGGAGATCACGTCATTGGTGCGGAATTCATCCACAACAAACGGACCCGTGCCGATCGGGCCAAAGTTGGCATCGGTGCATTCAGGTGCCTTGGCGCCCATGCAATCCTTGAATTGTGCCATCTGGATGATCGGAGACTGGCCACCCATGAACGGGCCATAAGGGTTTGGTTTGGGCTCAGAGAAGTGCACGGTGACGGTCAGGTCGTCAACGACCTCAACATTGTCCACGCCTTCGAATTTGGCCAGCTGTGCACAGCCGCCTTCCGGGTCCATGCAGTAGTCGGCGGTGAATTTCACGTCGGCTGAGGTCACTGCAGAACCGTCAGACCAGAGCAGGCCGGACTTGAGTTTCCATGTGATTGACTTGAGATCTTCCGAAACGCCGCCATTGGCTGTGGTCGGAATTTCTTCGGCCAGATAGGGCACCAGCGCGCCATTCGGGTCGTAGCGGCCCAGTGGTTCGATAACCAACGCGGCAGATTCGATGTCTTTGGTTCCGCTGGACAGATACGGGTTCAAAATCGAAGGCGCTTGCCAATAGATAATGTTTACATGGCCATCTGAACCACGCTCTGCCATAGCCGCCGGGGCCATCGCAAAGGCGGCTGCAGCGCCTAGCATAAGGGTCTTAGCTTTCATCTTACACTCCTTGTTGCGCACTTGATGTGCGTAGCGGACGGTTTAAGCCCGTCCATTTTTGTGTGTCATAAGAGAAGAAAACAGATCGCTGATCGCATTAGCGAAGCCAACCGTTACAACATCCCCTCTCGACTGTAGGTATCTCAGACCAGCCGCTGGGAAATTGCAAGGGTTCCTTTCAACTTGACGTCGCGCCACTTGGTTGCGCGGCCGCATAGGTTTGACTTTGGGGCGGACCTGTCGTTAGCGTCGGGCCTTGGGAACATGAACAAACCAGACGCGGGGAGCCGGACCAATGCTGGACAAAGCAATTGCCTCAATCGAGAACCTGAGGGTCGAGTTCCAGACCAAGGATGGTCCGGTTGTTGGTGTTGAGGACGTGTCGTTTCAGGTCAACCCGGGTGAAACCGTATGTATTGTTGGCGAATCCGGGTCGGGAAAATCGGTTTCCAGCCTGTCGCTGATGCGCCTGGTCGAGTTCGGCGGCGGCGAAATTACCGGTGGTCGGTTGCTTTTTGACCGGCGCGAAGACGGCGAAGCGGATCTGGCGAATACGGATCAGGATCTGATGCGCACGATTCGTGGCAATGAAATAGGCATGATTTTTCAGGAGCCGATGACAGCACTGAACCCGGTCTTTACGGTGGGTCGACAACTGACCGAAGGCCTGCGCCTGCACAAAAAACTGTCAAAAGACGACGCAGAAGCCCGTGCATTGAACCTTTTGCGTGAAGTGCGCATCCCCGAGCCGGAACGGCGTTTGCATCAATATCCGCATGAATTGTCCGGTGGCATGCGCCAGCGCGTGGTGATTGCCATGGCGATGGCCTGCGAGCCGCGCCTGTTGATTGCTGACGAGCCGACAACGGCGCTGGACGTGACCATTCAGGCGGAAATACTGGCCTTGATGGATCGTCTAAAACGGGAAACTGGCACGGCGGTGATGTTTATCACTCATGACATGGCGGTTGTGGCCCAGATGGCGGACCGGGTTGTGGTGATGTTCCGCGGCAACAAGGTCGAAGAAGGCACGGTGCACGAGATTTTCTCGAACCCGACGCATGATTACACAAAGGCGCTTTTGGCGGCGGTGCCCAAGCTGGGGGATATGTCGGGGACGGATGTGCCCAGCCCGATGAAGCTGTTTGGCGATGACAGCCATTCGACCGCGCCTATTCCGGGCACGGATCAGCCGATTCTGACGGTGAAAAATCTGACGACGCGGTTCCCGGTGCAGGGGGGGCTTTTGCGGCGGACCGTGGCCAATGTGCATGCGGTCGAGGATGTGTCGTTTACGGTGAACAAGGGACAAACCCTGTCGCTGGTGGGCGAGTCGGGATGCGGCAAATCCACCGCCGGGCGGTCTTTGTTGCGACTGGTTGAGCCGCAATCGGGCCATGTGGAATTTGACGGGGTGGATGTGCTGAGCCTGAACGCAAAGGACATGCATCGGGTGCGTCAGGACATGCAGATGATCTTTCAGGATCCGTTTGCATCGCTGAACCCGCAGATGAAACTGAGCGATCAGGTTGCCGAGCCGATGCGCAATTATGGCACGCATAGTGGCTCGGAAATGATGGACCGTGTTGCGATGTTGTTTGACCGGGTCGAGCTGCCGCGCAGTTTCATGAATCGGTATCCTCATGAAATGTCGGGTGGGCAACGTCAGCGCATCGCGATTGCGCGTGCCCTGGCGCTGAACCCAAAGCTAATTGTGTCTGACGAAGCAGTATCGGCGCTGGACGTGTCGGTGCAGGCGCAGGTGTTGAACCTGATGATGGAGCTGCAGGCAGAGCTTGGCATTTCCTATGTGTTTATCAGCCATGACATGGCCGTGGTCGAACGTGTCAGCCATCATGTCGGCGTGATGTATCTGGGTCGGATTGTCGAGATCGGACCGCGCCGCGAGGTGTTTGAGAACCCGCAGCACCCCTATACCCAAGCGTTGATGAAGGCCGTTCCGATTGCCGATCCGAACCAGCGCAAGTCTGAAAAGGACCTGAATTTCAAACCGATACCGTCGCCAATTCACCCGGTTGAATACGAGGCAGGGCCATCGGAATACAAGGAAGTCGCCCCTGGCCATAAGGTGTTGATTTCGGATAGCGGTTATTGATCGCGAAACGCATCATGTTTGACCACGAGCCCTCCGACAACGTTGCAATGCGACGCTGAAGTGCAAACGTGGGCTATGTCTTGACCTAACGGCCTTTTGTCCTTGTAGACTTTGCGATCCTAGGAAAACCTGTAAATCGGAAGCCAAGATTTTTGGGGATTATCCATGTTTGTATCGGTCAACGGCGCAAAGCTTTATTTCGATGTGGATGGCGAAGGGGTTACGCCCGATGGCTCTGTAATGCGGGAAAAACCAACCGTTGTGATGGTTCACGGTGGTCCGGGCGCTGATCACACTGTTTCAAAACCGTTTTTCTCTCAACTCACGGATATTGCGCAGGTCGTATATTACGATCATCGCGGCAACGGTCGAAGTGACCTTTGTGATGAAGACACTTGGACTCTGGAACAGTGGGCCGATGACTTAAAGGGTTTGTGCGACGCTTTAGGCATCGAAAAGCCTATTGTGATTGGAACGTCATTCGGTGGGTTTGTTACGCTTGCCTATGCTACCAAGTATCCTGATCACGCCAGTGGCCTTGCTTTGATCAGCACATCAGCGAAGGTGGAATTTCCGGCTGTCTATGACGCTTTCCATCGTGTTGGTGGGGAAGAAATAAGCAAGATCGCCGAGGCGTATTGGGAAAATCCAACAGACGAAGGGCGCGCTTTGTATCGGGATCGTTGCGTTCCGTTTTACGATTTCGCCGAGGATAACTCTTCGGATTGGCTTGTGCGCATTTTATGGCGCAATGAAACGGCCTTGTGGTTTAACGGTCCGAACAATGAACATGGTCGATTTGACTTCCGCGATCGGTTATCGAAAATCAATTGCCCCACACTTGTCATGGTCGGAGAAGAAGACCCGATTACACCACCGGAGTTTAGCGATGCGCTGGTCGCGGGGCTGCGAGCTGATCAAACGCATTACATCAGATTTGATAGGTGCGGACATGGCGTTGTCGGAGACAAACCGGACGAGGCGCTAAAGGCGTTGCGTCAGTTCATCAGGTCTGTTTCCACGTCCAGTAGGTGACCGCTTTGGTTACGTTACGTAGTCTTCCACGACCAGCCTTGGCAAAAATAGGTGCGCCCAGCTTATTCTGTCAGAGTTTTCAGATAGTTTTTCAACCCAAGCAACTGGCTGTTAATATTCGACAGCTGAACCCGGTACATCTCACGGATTTCCGCCGTGGGCGACGTTTCTGCCATGACGCGCAGATGTTCGACCAGTTCTTCGAAAGTTGAAATGGCTTTTTCGGCATCTTCAATCGCGGTTTCGTTATCGGCCGGGCTTTCGTCGACCTCCAGTTCAAGGATGATCCGTTTGACTTCGACAATGACCGTATCCGACCAGGTCAGTGCGCTGATCGTCGCGAATGCGTCGACCGTGGTCTGATCCCGATCCATTGGCGCTTCGGCCTCTAACAGCCAGCTCGTCGGGTTTGTGCTGTTCTGCGTCATCATCGCACCCACCCGGTCACGACGCCCTCCTGAATTTAGAAAGGAACGGCCGGTATGAGAGCCGCTGGGGAACGAGTCCGTCGGGTCCCAGTCATCCACGTCATATGTGGGGGGATTGGCGTGAAAGGTGGCACCTGCTCCAATTTTAAGGTTTTCGATCTCAATCCAGGCTTTGTTGTCTGAGGAGGTCGGATCGTCAGTAGCCCAACGCGCATCTATCGCTATGCGCGCCTTGAGCGTAACCGTGCGGCCTTGTCTGTTGTTCAGGGCCACTTTTAGCTGGTCAATGGACAGCGATCTGTCCGCCTGAGTGTGGTCAAGAATGTCGTCGATATCTCCAATCGTATTGATCGCGATGTTTACGGCGGCCTCGGCATTTGCCGGAACAAGCCCGGCACCGGTGGCTACGGTGCCACCAAGCCCGTTTGCTGCGCGTAGCAACGCGCCGACAATACGCTGGAATTTCTTGCGTGTGCCTTCTTCGGAAACAGACACCAACATTCCCATGTTCCAAGTGATTGTCCGCCGGGGGCTTGGCGTGGTTGGAGCCGGTTCAATCGTGACATTCGGCGACATCGTTTTGAACCCTGTTTGCGGATTTGCCGCGCCCATTTTGAGCTGAACAAGCTTTCGGATTTTTTCGTCTCCGAGCGCATTGAGGACGTCGTTGTGTGTAATTCCAAGGTCAATGGTCATAGCGCGTTCCTTATTTGATTACGCAAATACAGGCATCTGGAGCTGTGCGATCTACTCTACCATAACACGAATTGACCCTGGTGCGAAATTCGGGTTGGGACGTGCGGTTGAAATCTCTTGTTTGGGCTCTGTCCAACGGCATAAGGGTAGGTTAGCGTGTATCGAGATTTCGAACGGAGACCACATGCCTGAAACCCTTTCCCCACGCGATATTCTGGACCAGCTGGTGTCGTTTCCAACCGTGTCCCATGACACCAATCTGCCATTGATCGACTGGGTCGAAACCTATCTGGGCAGCCATGGCATCGAGACGTTTCGCCATCCGCATGAAACCGCAGCCGATAAAGCAGCGGTGTTTGCACATGTCGGGCCTAAGGTAGAGGGCGCAATTGTGTTGTCCGGGCATACGGATGTGGTGCCAGTGGCCGGGCAACCCTGGAGCACGGATCCGTTTGTCGTGACTGAAAAAGACGGCAAGCTGTTTGGCCGGGGCACCTGTGACATGAAGGGGTTTGACGCGCTCGCGATCTGGGCCATGGTCGAGGCGCATTACGCCGGGGTGACGCGCCCTTTGCAGTTGGCGCTGAGTTATGACGAGGAAATTGGCTGTACCGGTGCGCCACCTCTGATTGAAAGCATGAATGCGGTATTGCCCAAGGGCAGTGCCGTGATCGTTGGAGAACCCTCGATGATGGGGGCGGTGACGGGGCACAAAGGCGGTACCGGGTTTCATGTGCATGTGCGCGGCTTTGAAGTGCACAGTTCGATCATGCATACCGGCGCGAATGCGATCATGTATGGTGCCAAGCTGATCGAGTGGGCCAATGAGATGAATGCGGCGAACCGTGCGGTTGAACCGACCGGAATGGACGCGGTGTTTGACCCGCCGTGGACCACGTTGCATGTCGGACAGATTGAGGGTGGAACCGCGCATAACATCACGGCGCTGGATTGTCGGTTTGGGTTGGATTTCCGGTTTGTACCCGGCGATGCCGTCGAGGACTGGACCGCCAGAGCCCGCGCAAAGGCCGCAGAGATTGAAGCGGAAATGCAGGCGGTGGTGCCCGAAACGCATATCGAAATGGCAGAGTTTTTCGGCGTGCCTGCTTTGAAGCCCGAAGAAGACGGCGAAGCGGAATTGATTGTGCGCCAGATCACCGGGGACAATGCGGCGCGGGTGGTGAGTTATGGCACCGAGGCTGGGCATTTTCAGAACGCTGGTTACTCTGCGGTGATTTGTGGCCCCGGCGATATTGCGCAGGCGCATCAGCCGGATGAATTTTTGAGTGTGGCACAGTTTGAAAGCGGCCAGAGTTTCATGCGCAAACTTGTGGAAACGCTGAAAGAGTGACCAGCCGACGCCCACATTGCGTGATTGGCTTGATCGCGTCATAGATATTTGCGCTGATTATGCCGCCTGTTACAGCGCGGGCGAAACCCACGAGGCGGGCGATGTCAGAATTTCCAATTTCCCTGCGCAATCCGATTGAACATGCCGGACCATTGCCGACCGAGGCGGATGTAGTGATCGTTGGTGGCGGCGTGATTGGTGTGAGCACCGCGTATTATCTGGACCGCAAAGGGTTGCGTCCTGTGCTGTTGGAGAAAGGGCGCATTGCCGGTGAACAATCATCGCGCAATTGGGGCTGGATTCGCCAACAGGGGCGCGATCTGGTTGAGTTGCCGATCATGATCGAAGCCAATCGATTGTGGAATGAGATTGCTGCTGATCTGGACGCGGATATTGGGCTCTCTACCTGCGGGCTGACATATTTCTCAAGCGGCGAGGCTGAAACCACGCGTTACGAGCACTGGTTAAAAGACGCCGTGCCGTTGGGCGTGGACAGCAGGATATTGTCATCGCGCGAGGTTGACGCGTTGATCCCGGGCATGACCCAAAGCGTTCCGGCCGGATTGCACACCGCTTCGGACATGAAGGCCGAACCATGGGTGGCTGTACCGGCTATTGCGCGTGCAGCGGTGCGGGCCGGGGCGGTTATTGTCGAAAACTGTGCGGCGCGGGTGTTGGACCGTTCGGGTGGGCGGATCAGCGGTGTGGTGACAGAGTTCGGCTTGATCCGGGCGCCAGAGGTGATCGTGGCTGGCGGCGCGTGGTCATCGCTGTTTCTGCGCAACGAAGGCGTGTCGATCCCTCAATTATCGGTCCGAGCCACTGTGGCGGCGACTCAGGCACTACCTGATGTCTATCAAGGCGGCGCGGTTGGCGAGTCTCTGGCGTTTCGCAGGCGGGGCGACGGCGGCTATACGCTGGCCGCCGCTGGGTATCACGAGCTTTTTGTGGGATGGGATGCGCTGCGCAATGTGCCAAAATTTGTGCCGCAACTGCGCCGCGCGCCTTTTGGCACGACATATCGCCCGTTTTCGCCAGAGGTAGGGTATCCGGACGGGTGGTCTACAAAACGGAATTGGGACGCGGATCAGGAAACGGTGTTTGAACGCATGCGTGTTCTGAACCCGGCGCCCAATGCGGGTAAAGTCGAACAGGTCAGAGCCGGGTTCCAGGCCTTGTTTCCGGCCCTGGGCGATGTCAGGATCACGACAAGCTGGGCCGGGATGATCGACACGATGCCCGATATTGTACCGGTTGTGGACCGCGCGCCCGTGCCCGGGCTGAGTATTTGTACCGGCATGTGCGGGCATGGCTTTGGCATTGGACCGGGATTTGGTCGGATCATGGCCGATCTGGTCAGCGGCGACGATGTGGGGCATGATCTGACACGGTTCCGGTATTCCAGGTTTAGCGATGGGTCGCGTCTGGAGTTGGGACCTGACCTTTAGAATTTGCGACAAGGGGGGCAGGGGATGCCAATAAAGAATAGCTTTGCAGAAATGCAGGAAGAGATCACCGGTTGGCGTCGTCACCTGCACAAAAATCCCGAGCTTATGTTCGATGTGCACGAGACCGCAGCCTTTGTCGAAGCTCGCCTGAAAGAGTTTGGTGTGGACGAGATCACCACCGGCATCGGGCGGACGGGTTTGGTGGCAGTGATCAAGGGGCGGCAGGACAGCAAAGGGCGGGTTGTTGGGCTGCGTGCAGATATGGATGCGCTGCCAATCCACGAGGCGACGGGGTTGGATTATGCCTCTGAAGTTGAAGGCAAAATGCACGCCTGCGGCCATGACGGACATACGGCGATGTTGTTGGGGGCGGCCAAGTATTTGGCAGAGACCCGCAATTTCGATGGAACGGCGGTGATGATCTTTCAGCCGGCCGAAGAAGGTGGCGGCGGCGGCAAGGAAATGTGCAACGACGGGATGATGGAGCGATGGGGCATTCAGGAGGTGTACGGCCTGCACAATGCGCCCGGTCTGCCAGTGGGTCAGTTTGCCATCCGCCCCGGGGCGTTGCTGGCGTCGGCGGACGAGTTTGAGATCACTGTAACTGGCAAGGGGGGGCACGCAGCCGCCCCGCATGAAGCGGTGGACACAACCCTGGTTGCGGCGCAGATTGTCGTGTCTTTGCAATCGATTGTCGCGCGGAATGTGAACCCGTTGCACCGGGTTGTGGTCACGGTGGGCACGTTTGAAACCGACAGTGTGGCGTCAAATATCATCGCCCATCAGGTGCGCATGAAAGGCACTGTGCGGGCTTTGGATGCCGAGAACCGCGAACTGGCCAAAGAACGTATATTGCGCATTGCCAAAGATACGGCGTCAGCGTTTGGCGCGACGGCGGTGATGGACTGGCAAGATGGCTATCCACCAACGGTCAACCATGAGACCGAGACCGTTTATGCCGCCGAAGCCGCGCGGGTCGTGGCGGGGGATGTGGATGACAATGTTGATCCGATCATGCCAGCCGAAGATTTTGCTTTCATGCTTGAAGAGCGCCCGGGAGCCTATATCTTTCTTGGCAATGGGGACAGCGCACAGTGCCACCATCCCGCATATAATTTTGATGATGACGCGATCCCGGCTGGGTGTAGCTGGTTCGCGGAAATGGTCGAGCGCCGAATGGCGCTGGATTGAACCAGTCACGTAGGAGCGAAAACCAATGCCCGTAAAAAACCGGTTTGCAGAATTGCAGGCAGAAATCACCGAATGGCGTCGCGATATGCATGAGCATCCCGAGATCCTGTTTGAAACGCATCGCACAAGCGCGCTTGTTGCTGAAAAACTTAAGGAATTTGGGTGTGACGAGATTGTCACCGGGATTGGCCGCACTGGTGTTGTTGGGGTGATCAAAGGCAAATCTGACAGCGCGGGCAAGGTGATTGGCCTGCGTGCGGATATGGATGCCCTGCCTATCCTTGAGGCAACCGGGTTGGATTATGCGTCCAAGACCGATGGCGCGATGCATGCCTGCGGCCATGATGGGCACACGGCGATGTTGCTGGGGGCCGCCAAATATCTGGCAGAGACTCGCAATTTTGACGGCTCGGTTGTGGTGATCTTTCAGCCCGCCGAAGAAGGCGGCGGCGGCGGCAAAGAGATGTGCGATGACGGGATGATGGATCGCTGGGGCATTCAGGAAGTCTATGGTATGCACAACTGGCCGGGTCAGCCGGTTGGGGCGTTTGCCATTCGTCCGGGGGCGTTTTTTGCTGCCACGGATACGTTTGACATCGCGTTTGAAGGTAAAGGCGGGCACGCTGCCAAGCCGCATGAAACGATTGACACAACGGTGATGACCGCACAGGCGGTGCTGGCGTTGCAGACCATTGCCAGCCGCAATGCAGACCCGGTGGATCAGATTGTGGTGTCGGTGACATCCTTTGAAACTTCGTCCAACGCCCATAACGTTATTCCGCAAAAAGTGCAGTTGAAGGGCACGGTGCGCACCATGAGCCGTGCCATGCGCGATCTGGCAGAAACCCGGATCAAGGATGTGTGCGCTGGAGTGGCGACGACATTTGGCGGATCGGTGGATGTCGACTATAACCGGGGGTATCCGGTGATGGTGAACAGCGAAGAGCAGACCGAATTTGCTGCGGATGTGGCGCGTTCGGTAAGTGGGCAATGTGAAGATGCGCCTTTGGTGATGGGCGGCGAGGATTTCGCGTTCATGCTGGAAGAGCGTCCCGGTGCCTATATTCTGGTGGGCAATGGTGACACGGCGATGGTGCACCACCCCGAATATAACTTTAACGACGAAGCTATTCCGGCTGGATGCAGCTGGTGGGCCGAAATTGTCGAGAAACGTATGCCGGCGGCATAATTGTGAGGTTGGGAGGAGGGGCGTTGCCCCTCACGATGCCTTTGCTATGCAAAGGTATCGCTCACCCCAGAGTATTTTCGGCAAAATGAAGCCGAGGCGGGGACGTGTTCCCGTGATGGGCGTGGCGCGCCGTGCTGTTGTCAGCCAGCCCGTATGTCAGCCGCCTGTATGGCTCATGTGGCGCGACATCTGACCGTCAACTGCCTGACGTGAATAGTCGAAATCATGCCCTTTGGGCTTGAGCCGGATCGCGGCGCGAATGGCCTCTTCAAGTGTGACGTCGTCCGTATCGCTTGCGCGCAGGGGCGCACGCAGGTCGGCCATGTCTTCCTGGCCCAGGCACATAAAGAGCTGTCCGGTGCAGGTCAGGCGCACGCGATTGCAGCTTTCGCAGAAATTATGGGTCAACGGCGTGATAAAGCCGATCTTTTGATCGGTTTCTTCCAGCCGCACATAGCGGGCCGGGCCGCCGGTACGTTCGGTCAGATCGCTGAGCGTATAGCGTTCTGCAAGGCGCGCGCGCAGATCGTTGAGGGACCAGTACTGATCCAGGCGATCCTCGTTGCCCAGATCACCCATTGGCATCACTTCGATCCAGGTCATGTCCATATCCCGGTCGGCGCACCATTCGGCCAGCGTGAACAATTCGTCTTCGTTGAAGCCTTTGAGGGCGACGGCGTTGATTTTGACACGCAATCCCGCCGCCTGAGCCGCATCAATACCACGCATCACCTGAGGCAGACGGCCCCAGCGGGTGATGTCGGCAAACTTGGTTTCGTCGATTGTATCAAGCGAAATGTTCACACGCCGCACGCCGCACGCATATAATTCGCCCGCAAACCGTTCGAGCTGAGAGCCGTTTGTGGTCAGTGTCAGCTCTTTCAGGTCGCCGCTGTCCAGATGGCGTTTCATGGCGCGAAAGAACGTCATGATGTCGCGGCGCACCAGCGGTTCGCCCCCGGTGATGCGCAGTTTCTGTACGCCGAGCCGTACAAAAGTGGTGCACATGCGATCCAGTTCTTCCAGAGTTAGAAGCTCTTTCTTAGGCAGAAAGGTCATGTTTTCGGCCATGCAATAGACGCAGCGGAAATCGCACCGGTCTGTCACGGAGACACGCAGGTAATTCACGGCGCGCTGAAAGGGATCGATCAATGGTGTTGTCATGGCACCATAGGTAGTGGCGAATGCCTGCTTGAGCAAGTGTTGTGCGACTTGAAGCTGTCGAAATTCAGGTGCAGTATCTGAGATATGAAAAGAGTTTGGATTATTGTGTTTCTTTTGAGTGTTGCGGGTTGTGACAAAGTCAATATCGGCTGGTTGCAGCGCGACAGCGGTCAGACGTCTGTATCAGATCCGTCACCCAGTGACGTTGTGAGCCCTGAGCCTGTCGACATTGAACCCGTAGCTGTCGTTGACCGCCCGGAAGCGAACAGGGGCGTTCTGGGCACCACGGTAGCGTCGCTAGGGGCCGCGACTGAGCCCGGGATGTGGCTAAAGACGCCGCTGGTGGCCAAAACACGGCCCGGGACGGTGCGCTGGAGCGGGAAAACGGCGTCAGTGACATTGATCCCGATCGAGGGCGAAAGCGGCGCGGGAAGCCGGATTTCGCTGCAGGCGATGCAGGCGTTGGGGATGCCTTTGACGGATCTGAGCGAAGTTCAGGTGTCGGCGGAGTAAACCAAAGTTTAGGGCAAGTATTTGCCGGCTTCTTTGCGTGCAAATGGCTTCATTTTCGCGCCATGCGTGTCCAGAAAAGCGCGGGTCCTGTCGGGATCGTGTTTGGACAGATCGCGCAGCCACCAGGCAATGCCTTTCTGGATAAACCATTGCTGGTCCACAACATATTCGGCGGCCCAGCCCAGAACCCGGTCACGAATTTCCAGATCGCCGGGTTTGGGAAAATTCTGTTTGGTCCAGGGCAATGTAATGACCAGCGCGGCGCGACGGGTCCACATGTGATCCGATGTGGTCCATGTCTCGACCTGTTCGATGCGCGCGGGATCTGCGGTCAGACGTTTTTGCCCCGCCATGCAGGCGTGATTGGCAATTGCCCAGCTGTCAAACTCGGGAACCCATGACTGGATCAGCTCCCATGCCTCGGTGTCGGGGCGAAGCCGGGCCTGGGTCAGGAGTTTGGCTGCGGCCAGACGCGTCTCGAATATGTCAGTTTGCCATAGCGCCTGTGCCAGCGCGACTCGGTCGGGAACGGGCAGCGTGCGCCGCCAGTTTTTGGTCAGATCGTTAATGGCCGTGTTGGGAATGCCCAAAACTGTGCGGGATTGTTTGTGATACACCGCCATTTGTTCGGCGCGTCCAGGTTCAACCAAGTCAGTGAGTGCGGCGAGGGCATCCTCAAGTGTCATGTCAGGGTCCGGTAAGGTTTGTGTTGTGCTGTGCGCATGATTTATTCGACTGTCACTGATTTCGCGAGATTGCGCGGTTGATCCACATCCGTACCCTTTGCCATAGCCGTATGATAGGCCAGCAATTGGGCAGGCAACGCATAGAGGATCGGGCTGAGAATGTCGGGCACTTTAGGCAGTTGAATGGTTTCCCATGTGCCGTCTGATCCTTCGGACATACCTTGGGAATCCGTGATCAACAGCACCTTGCCGTTGCGGGCCATAACCTCCTGCATATTTGATACGGTCTTGTCAAAAAGCGTGTCGCGCGGTGCCATCACCACAACGGGCACATGTTTATCGATCAGTGCGATGGGGCCATGCTTGAGTTCGCCTGACGCATAAGCTTCGGCATGTATATAGCTGATTTCTTTTAGCTTAAGAGCGCCTTCAAGGGCGAGAGGGTACATCACGCCACGTCCTAAGAACAGGATATCACGCGCCTCGGATAGTTTGCGGGCGGCCTCGGCAATTTGAGGTTCAGTTTCCAGCGCCACGTTTAGCGTACCCGGTAAGGCGCGCAAATCTGACAGGTGATCGGCCAGCTGTTCGGAATTGAGAACGCCGCGATCACTTGCGGCTTTAAGGGCAAGCAACAGCAGGACCGTGAGTTGGCAGGTGAACGCCTTGGTCGAAGCCACGCCAATTTCGGTTCCGGCAAGAATGGGCAGGGCCAGATTGCTTTCCCGCGCAATTGAGCTTTCTGCGACATTGACTACAGAAACGATTTTTTCCGCCTTGCCTTCGCAGTACCGCAAGGCCGCCAATGTGTCGGCCGTTTCACCGGACTGAGACACGAAAAGTGCAACGGTGCGGGCCGGGATGGGTGGTTCGCGATACCTGAATTCGCTGGCAATATCCACGTCGACGGGGATCCTGGCGATCTGTTCGAACCAATACTTTGCCGTCAGGCAAGCATAGGACGCAGTGCCACAAGCCACCATCGTCAGCCGGTCAATTTGAGTGAAATCAAGACCGGGATCAGGCAGAACAACCTGTGTTCCGTCGCCCGACAGGTAGTGATCAATAGCCTCCCCGACCACGGTGGGCTGTTCTGCGATTTCCTTGGCCATAAAGTGCTTGTGCCCGGCTTTGTCGACGCGGGCCTGATCCGTTTTGATCTGTTTGACCGCCCGGTTGGCCAGATTTCCGTCAATGTCGCGGATTTCAAGGCTGGAGCGTGTGATAACAGCGCTGTCGCCTTCTTCGAGATAGGTGATCCGGTCAGTCATGGGTGCCAGCGCGATGGCGTCAGAACCGACAAACATTTCGCCGTCCCCATGTCCAATCGCAAGCGGTGACCCTTTGCGGGCGGCAACAATCAGATCTTCCTGACCTTTGAACAGAAAGGCCAGGGCAAAAGCTCCGTCCAGACGGGCCAGCGTTTTTCGCGCGGCCTCAACAGGAGACAGGCCCTTTTCCAAGTAAAGTTGTGTCATGAGCGCGACGGTTTCCGTGTCGGTCTCAGTCACAAAAGAAATTCCGGCTGCCGACAGCTCTTCGCGCAGCTCGCGGAAGTTTTCGATGATGCCATTGTGAACAACCGCCACAGGTCCGGCCTGATGCGGGTGGGCGTTGCTTACGCTGGGTGCGCCGTGTGTCGCCCAGCGGGTGTGTCCGATGCCTGACTTGCCCTGAAGCGGGTTATGCACCAGCAGGTCAGACAGATTGACGAGCTTGCCGACAGCACGGCGGCGGTCCAGCACACCATCGTTTACTGTGGCAATCCCGGCGCTGTCATAGCCGCGGTATTCCAGACGTTTGAGCGCTTCTACCAAGAGAGGCGCAGCTTCGTGGCTCCCAAGAACCCCTACAATTCCGCACATTTTAGCTCTCCTCGCCGCGCTTTTTCTTTTTCATTTTTAACATTTCGAACAATTTGCGTGCAAGACCCGGTTTGGTCACCTGCTCAGCGCGGGCCAAGGCGAGGGCTGCATCCGGCACGTCTTTGGTGATCACCGACCCTGATCCTGTCATCGCGTCATTGCCGATACTGACGGGTGCCACAAGCATTGTGTTGGACCCGATAAAGGCGTTGTCGCCGATGTTCGTTTGATGCTTCATCACGCCGTCATAGTTACAGGTGATTGTGCCAGCGCCGATGTTGGTGCCTTTTCCAACGGATGCGTCGCCCACATAAGACAGGTGGTTCACCTTGCTGCCTTCGCCAATCGTCGCGTTTTTGATCTCGACGAAATTGCCAATATGCGTGCGTTCCGAAAGCTCGGCACCCGGTCGCAGGCGGGCATAAGGACCCACGATGCTGCCACGGGAAACATGGCAGCCTTCCAGATGTGAAAATGCCCGGATGCGCACGCCGCTTTCGACGGTGACACCGGGTCCGAAATACGTGTTGGGTTCGATCACACAATCGCGCCCGATGACCGTATCAAAGGACAACATCACAGAGCCGGGCTGTTGCAGGGTCACGCCCAGATCCAGTAGCTCGGCGCGCGCGCGGTCCTGAAAAATCGCTTCGGCTTGTGCCAGATGGGCGCGCGAATTTATGCCAAGCGTTTCGTCTTCGTCACATTCAACGGCTGTCACGGAAAGACCACGGTCGCGGGCGATGCCAACGATGTCGGTCAAGTAGTATTCGCCTTGCGCATTGTGTGGTTGAACAGCAGAAATCAGATCAAAAAGCTGCGCACGTTGTGCAAGCATTACGCCCGAGTTACAAAATGTTATGGCGCGCTCTTCAGGTGAAGCGTCTGCGAATTCGACAATCTTTTCCAGACTGTCCCCCTGCATGACGAGGCGTCCGTATTTGCCGGGGTCCTGTGCATCAAAGCCGAGCACAACCACGGCGTTATCCTGTCGGGCGCTGACCATTTTTTGCAAGGTTTCGCCGCTTACGAATGGGGTGTCGCCAAACAGAACAATCACGTCACCGTCAAAATCATTCAGCGCGTCCCGGCAAGCATCAACGGCATGAGCGGTTCCGTTTTGGCTTTCCTGCATGACAACCGTAGCATCCGGGTCATGATCCGCCACAGCGGCGCGGACTTCTTCAAACCCATGACCGGCCACGATCACAGTTCGGGCGGGTTCCAGCGCGGCGCCAGCCTGCATCGCGTGCACCAGCATTGGGGCGTTGGCGATTTGGTGCAGAACCTTGGGCTTGTCTGAATTCATCCGGGTGCCTTTGCCTGCGGCAAGGATGACGAGTGCTGTGCTCATGGTGTTTTCTCTTTGTATTCCTGTTGCGCCCGTTTTATCCGCATACAGCAAGGGCGCAAGGCTGATGGCCATCAAAACTGATTGCGCGTTGTAACAGCAATGCGCGGAATAGCGCCAATCCAGAGCAGGGGGCAAGATGATGCGGACAGTGGTTTTCGATCTGGACGGTACATTGGCGGACACAAGCGGTGATTTGATCGCGGCGGCCAACCATTGTTTTCGCGACATGGGGTTTGGCGATGTTCTGAGTGTCGATACGGATGCGGGCGTGGCGTTGCGTGGCGGGCGGCGCATGCTGTCCGAGGGTCTGACACGGTTGGGGCGCATGGACGCTGCGGTTGTCGATCAGTACTACCCGATCCTGTTAAAGGCTTATGGCGATGCGATTTCAGAACATACTGTTTTCTACCCTGGTGCCTTGGAGGCGGTTCGTACGTTGCGCAATTTGGGGTATGGCGTTGGCATATGCACCAACAAACCCGAGGCGTTGGCGGATCAGCTGATGCGCGAGATGGGCGCAAGGGACGCGTTTGGTGCTTTGGTTGGCGCGGATACGTTGCCGGTGCGCAAGCCTGATCCGGCGCCGTTGATTGAAACGGTGCATCGATTGGGTGGCGATCCTGCGAAGACAATTTTAATCGGTGACAGCGATACGGATCACAACACAGCCCGCGCGGCGGGTGTGCCGTCTGTTTTGGTGACGTTTGGTCCCAGTGGCGAAGATATGGCAGCGTTGGAACCGGATGCGTTGCTGCATGATTATGCGGAATTGCCGGACCTGGTGCAGGCGTTGATCGGGCGCAACAGCTGAACTGTATTTTGTTTGGGTGCGCCCGGATGGGTCCTGACTGGAAAGCGATCTGGATATATCGGTCATGATTGCGTTGGTATGACCTGTGCAGTATCGCTGATGCACAGGATTTGGCGGTACGAGGCAGCAGATGAGCGAGATATTTTCCGGCAATTTCACCCAGCAGGAACCAATCCCCGAAGACGCGATTGAGGCGGCTGTGGCCGTGATGCGTTCGGGGCGGCTGCATCGCTATAACGTTGCTGATGGCGAACTGGGCGAAGCGGCGCTGTTGGAGCAGGAATTTGCTGCGCAAGTGGGGGCGAAATATTGCCTTGCTGTGGCGTCGGGCGGATACGCGATGGGCTGTGCGTTGCGCGCGATTGGTGTGAAACCCGGAGACAAAGTTCTAACCAACGCTTTTACACTTGCGCCTGTGCCGGGGGCCATTGCCAGCGTCGGCGCTGTTCCGGTTTTTGTCGGTGTAACGGATCAGTTGATGATCGATCTGGAGGATTTGGCGGCCAAGGTGGATCAGGCAGATGTTTTGATGCTGAGCCACATGCGCGGGCATATCTGTGACATGGATGCCTTGATGACCTTGTGTGACGCCAAGGGTGTGACCGTCATCGAAGATTGCGCGCACACGATGGGCGGCAACTGGAAAGGTGTGCCTTCGGGGCGGCATGGGGTTATGGCGTGTTACTCCACGCAGACTTACAAACACCTGAATTCCGGCGAAGGTGGTTTTCTGATCAGCGATGACGCGGATCTGATGGCGCGGGCTGTTATCTTGTCCGGGTCCTATATGCTTTATGATCGGCATCTGGCCGCGCCCGAACCCGAAGTGTTTGAAAAGGTGAAATACGAGACCCCGAATGTGTCAGGTCGTATGGACAATTTGCGGGCCGCGCTTTTGAGACCTCAGTTGCGTAAGCTGTCCCGGCAGGTCGCCGCGTGGAATGCGCGGTATCAGGTGCTGGAAGAAGGTTTGCGGAACACGCCCGGTTTACAGATTGTTGAGCGCCCGGAGGGAGAGGCCTTTGTTGGGTCGTCCATTCAGTTTCTGCTGTTGGATTGGAGTGCGGACAAGATCAATGACGTCCTGGCGCGTTGCGGGGCGCGTGGTGTGGATCTCAAGTGGTTTGGCGGTGCCGAGCCAGAGGCGTTTACGTCGCGATATGACAGTTGGCGATACGCACCCAGCGCGCCGATGCCCGGAACGGACCGGGTGTTGAAAGGTATCGTTGATATGCGTGTGCCGCTTACATTTTCGTTAGACGATTATGCACTGATTGCGCGGATCATTCGGGCCGAAGTTGGTGCTGTTTGGCAGGGCGGATAGGAGCCACTTCTGCAGATCGGTAGGTTTTGACGCTTCTCCAAGGAGGCGTTTGGGTCAAGATAGACGGGTGCCTGAATTCAGGTGCCCGTTTTTTGTTGGAGATGGGGCCTGTCGCAAAAGAAACTTGATAGAATCGCACAGGCAGCGTATTTAATGAACAAGCGTTCAATAAATGGGAGGGTGGCGCATGTTTATGCACACGATGACATTCGATCTTGGTGAAGACATCAATGCGCTGCGGGACATGGTGCATCGGTATGCGCAGGAGCGTATCAAGCCGATGGCTGCCAAAGTTGATCAGATGAATGCGTTTCCCAACGAGCTTTGGAAAGAATTCGGTGATCTGGGGCTGCTGGGCGTGACAGTGCCCGAGCAATACGGCGGCGCAGACATGTCTTATCTGGCGCATGTGATTGTCATCGAGGAACTGGCGCGGGCGTCGGCATCTGTGTCGCTGTCATATGGCGCGCATTCCAACCTGTGCGTGAACCAGATCAAGCTGAACGGCACAGATGAGCAAAAGGCGAAATACCTGCCGCGTCTGATTTCGGGCGAACATGTGGGCGCGCTGGCCATGTCAGAACCGTCGGCCGGGTCAGACGTTGTGTCGATGAAGCTGCGCGCCGAAAAACGCAATGATCGTTATGTGCTGAACGGCAACAAATACTGGATCACCAACGGGCCGGACGCTGACACGCTGGTGGTTTATGCAAAAACCGACCCAGACGCAGGCCCGCGCGGCATCACGGCGTTTCTGATCGAAAAAGAGATGAAAGGGTTTTCGACCTCTCCGCATTTCGACAAGCTGGGCATGCGCGGATCAAACACCGCAGAGCTGATCTTTGAAGATTGCGAAGTGCCGTTTGAAAACGTGCTGGGTGAAGAGGGGCGTGGAGTCGCCGTTCTGATGTCTGGTCTGGATTATGAACGGGTTGTGCTGGCCGGGATTGGGACAGGCATCATCGCGGCCTGTCTGGACGAGGTCATGCCCTATATGGTCGAACGCAAGCAGTTCGGGCAACCGATTGGGAATTTCCAGCTGATGCAGGGCAAGATTGCCGACATGTATACGGCGATGAATTCGGCGCGGGCTTATGTCTATGAATGCGCCAAGGCCTGTGACGACGGGCGGATCACCCGTCAGGACGCGGCCGCATGCTGTCTTTATGCCTCTGAGGTCGCGATGACACAGGCGCATCAGGCGGTGCAGGCGCTGGGCGGCGCCGGGTATCTGAGCGATAACCCCGTGGGGCGGCTGTTCCGCGATGCCAAGCTGATGGAGATCGGAGCCGGAACCAGCGAAATCCGCCGGATGCTGATCGGTCGGGAATTGATGGCGGCGCAGTCATGAAACGTTTGGCTGCAGCTCTTTGCGTTTTGGGCGCCGCGCCGGTGAGCGCGCAGGAGCTGGTGTTTTCGCCAACTGCGACCGAGCAATGCCTTGCTTCGGTACCGGCAGGCGGGAACACAGATCACTGCATCGGAGAGTCGGCCAATTTGTGCATGGCGCAGACAGAAGGCGGTTGGTCTACGGTTGGCATGTCCGGCTGTTTTGATCGCGAGTGGCAGTATTGGGATACGCGTCTCAACGCGGCTTACAAGAATGTCAGGGCGATCCGCCGTGCGACGGACGCCGAAATGAAAGATTTGGGCAGCGCCGCGCCCAGTCAGGCTGAGGCTTTGAAGCTGATGCAGCGTGGCTGGATCAGCTACCGTGATGCAACTTGTGACTATGAACGGTCCTTATGGGGCGGTGGAACAGGGGGCGGTCCGGCAACGGTGTCGTGCCATATGTTCCTGACAGCCAGACAGGCGCTTTACCTCGAAATCGACGCGATGACGCAATAGACAAACGGGACGATACGATGACCAGACTGACTTCCCGGATCATGACCGGATCAGATGATTTTGCGGCCAACCGGGCTGCGCATCTTGAGATGATTGAAACGGCGCGCGCCGTCGCACAACTGGCCGCACAGGGTGGCGGTGAACGGTCGCGAACGCGCCACCTGAGCCGGGGTAAGATGTTACCGCGTGACCGCGTGGCCGGATTGCTGGACCCGGGCAGCCCGTTTCTAGAGATCGGCGCCACAGCTGCGCATGATATGTATGACGGGGCTGCGCCGGGGGGCGGTGTGGTCGCTGGGATTGGGCGTGTCTGCGGGCAGGATGTTATGGTCGTGTGCAATGATGCCACTGTAAAGGGCGGCACTTATTTCCCGATGACGGTCAAAAAGCATCTGCGCGCCCAGGAGATTGCCGAGCAGAACCATTTGCCTTGTGTGTATTTGGTGGACAGTGGCGGGGCAAACCTTCCTCAACAGGATGAGGTGTTCCCGGATCGCGACCACTTTGGCCGGATTTTCTATAATCAGGCCAATATGAGCGCCAGGGGCATTCCTCAGATCGCCGTTGTCATGGGGTCGTGTACTGCGGGCGGGGCGTATGTTCCGGCGATGTCGGATGTCACGATCATCGTCAAGGAACAGGGCACGATTTTTCTGGCGGGTCCGCCTTTGGTCAAGGCAGCAACGGGTGAGGTCGTGAGCGCCGAAGATCTGGGCGGCGGCGACGTGCACACGCGCCTGTCGGGTGTGGCCGATTATCTGGCAGACGACGATGCCCATGCATTGGCGCTGGCGCGTCAGGCGGTGGGGCATCTCAACCGCAGCAGGCCACAGACGGTTGACTGGGCCTCGCCCGAAGAGCCAGCCTATGACCCCGAGGAAATTCTGGGCGTGGTGCCGGGGGGATTGCGCACGCCATATGACATTCGCGAAGTCATCGCCCGCGTGGTGGATGGATCGCGGTTTGACGAGTTTAAAAAACGCTTTGGCGAAACGCTGGTGTGTGGCTTTGCGCATGTCAAAGGTTGCCCGGTTGGGATAATTGCCAACAATGGTGTGCTTTACAGCGAAAGTGCCGCCAAAGGCGCGCATTTTGTAGAGCTGTGCTCGCAGCGCTCCATTCCGCTGGTGTTTTTGCAGAATATCACCGGCTTTATGGTGGGGCAGAAATACGAGAGCGAAGGCATTGCGCGTCACGGTGCCAAATTGGTGACGGCGGTGGCCACCACTAAAGTGCCCAAGATCACAATGCTTGTCGGCGGGTCGTTTGGCGCCGGGAATTACGGCATGGCAGGGCGGGCTTATTCGCCCCGGTTTCTGTGGTCGTGGCCCAACAGCCGAATTTCGGTGATGGGCGGCGAACAGGCGGCCGGGGTACTGGCCACCGTCAAACGGGATGCGATCGAGCGGGCCGGACAGGAATGGTCTGCCGAAGAAGAGGCCGCGTTCAAGCAACCGACGCTGGACATGTTCGAACACCAGTCGCACCCGCTTTACGCCTCGGCGCGGCTTTGGGACGACGGTATCATCGACCCGCGCCAAACGCGCGACGTGTTGTTTCTGAGCCTGAATGCTGCGCTGAACGCCCCAATTGAGGAGACACGCTTTGGCGTGTTCCGGATGTAATGGGGGCGTTCAAAGGTAACGCCAATTCCGGTTTTTCATTGCTACACATGAATACAAACCGCCAGCTAATTTCATACACCGACAAAGACGTCACGAAACCCTCTGAAGTGACTTCATTTTGCCAGAAATACTCCGGGGGGTCCGGGGGGCAGGCCCCCCGGCCTTGCCATCAACAAGGACAAACAGATGTTCACTAAAATTCTGATTGCCAACCGGGGCGAAATTGCCTGCCGGGTTATGGAAACCGCCCGCGTGATGGGTGTGAAAACGGTTGCTGTGTATTCTGACGCCGATGCCGGGGCCAAACATGTGGCGATGGCGGATCAAACCATACATATTGGCGGGTCTGCCCCTGCAGAAAGCTATTTGCGGGGAAATGTCATCATCGCGGCAGCGCTGGAAAGCGGCGCCACCGGTGTTCATCCGGGATATGGCTTTTTGTCCGAAAACCCTGACTTTGTAGACGCTGTGGAGGCCGCAGGACTGGTGTTTATTGGACCTTCGGCGGATGCTATCCGCAAGATGGGCCTGAAAGATGCAGCCAAAGTGTTGATGGAACAGGCGGGCGTGCCGGTTGTTCCGGGGTATCACGGCGCGGAACAGGCGCCTGACTTTCTGGCCGGGCAGGCTAAAGAGATCGGATATCCGGTATTGATCAAGGCGGTGGCCGGGGGGGGCGGCAAGGGCATGCGGCTGGTGGAAAAGCCTGCCGACTTTGCCGTGGCCCTGGACAGTGCGCGCAGCGAGGCGACAACCGCATTTGGCAATCCCGATGTGTTGATTGAAAAATACATCCAACGCCCGCGCCACATCGAGGTGCAGGTGTTTGGCGATGGCACCAACGCTGTGCATCTTTTTGAACGGGACTGTTCATTGCAGCGCCGCCATCAGAAAGTCATCGAAGAAGCCCCGGCACCGGGAATGACAGAGGAAATGCGTGCTGCGATGGGCTCTGCGGCTGTGCGCGCCGCCGAAGCGATTGGCTATAAAGGCGCGGGCACAATTGAGTTCATTGTGGACGGATCAGATGGGCTGCGCCCGGATGGGTTCTGGTTCATGGAGATGAACACGCGGTTGCAGGTCGAACACCCCGTAACCGAAGCCATCACCGGCGTTGATCTGGTTGAATGGCAATTGCGCGTCGCATCAGGCGAGGGCCTGCCAATGCAGCAGGAGGCCTTGTCGATCACCGGTCACGCGTTTGAGGCGCGCATCTATGCCGAGGACGTGCCAAAAGGCTTTTTGCCCGCGACCGGTACATTGTCGCATCTGGAGTTCCCTGAAACAGCCCGCATTGATAGTGGCGTGAGGTCCGGGGATACGATCAGCCCGTGGTATGATCCGATGATTGCCAAACTTGTGGTGCATGGCGCCACGCGGCAGATCGCATTAAAACAGCTGGAGCGTTCGCTGCGTCATACCGAAATTGGCGGCACTGTCACCAATGTCTCTTTCCTGAGCCTGCTCTCCGCACAACCTGACTTTGTCGCGGGCGATATGGATACCGGATTGATCGAACGTCACATCGAGACTTTGGCCGCGGCACCGGTGGCCTGCACCAAGGCACGGTCCGTGGCGGCATTGACCGCGCTGGGCCTGCTGCAGGCACCGGATGGCGTGCCGCCCGAAGCCTTTGTGATGTGGTCCCCGCTGATCCATAGAATCTCGCTTGTGCATCACGACACACAGATTGACGTGAGTGTGACTGTGCTGGGGACGGGCGACTATCTGGTGGAACTCGCAAATGGACAGCACAAAGTGACCTATGCACAAGGGTGCTGGTGGGTGGATCAGACCAAATTGCTGGCGCGCACAGCGCGTGACGGCAATGAACTGACGGTCTTTTGGGGGAACGGGTATCGCTTTCACATCATTGACCCGTTGGAGCGCGAAGATGAGGCAGATGCTGGTGGTAACGTCGTTATCGCGCCGATGCCGGGCCTGGTAAAAGCGGTGTTTGCCAGCGCCGGGCAGGCCGTGGCACAGGGTGATCGGCTGGCGATACTGGAAGCCATGAAGATGGAACATGCGCTTTTGGCAGCGCGTGACGGCATCATTGCCGAGGTGTTGGCCACCGACGGGCAGCAGGTTGAAGAAGGCGCGGCACTGATCCGGTTGGAAGACGAGGAAGAGGCCTGACATGGGCACATTTGTCGAGATTTTCGAGATGGGTCCGCGTGACGGGCTTCAAAATGAAAGGCGTCGGATTCCAACCGAGGAAAAGATCGCGCTGGTCAATTGTCTGAGCCGCGCCGGATTTAAACGCATTGAGGTGGCCAGCTTTGTCAGCCCGAAATGGGTGCCGCAAATGGCGGATTCAGCGCAAGTACTGGCCAATATCGACCGTCTTCAGAATGTGTCATATGCCGCGCTGACGCCAAATATGCAGGGGTTTAACCGGGCGGTCATGGCCCAAGCTGATGAAATTGCGGTTTTCGGATCGGCCTCGGAAAGGTTTTCCAAAGCCAACATCAACGCGACCATTGCAGAAAGCTTTGAACGGTTTGCCCCGGTTGTGGAAGCGGCCAAAGAGGTGAATCTGCCGGTTCGGGGATATGTCTCGTGCGTTACAGATTGCCCATATGACGGGCCGACGCCGCCGGAGAAGGTGGCAGAGGTTGCGGCATATCTGCGCGACGCGGGGTGTTATGAGATCAGTCTGGGGGACACGATTGGCCAGGCCACGCCGGAAAGCATCTCAGCGATGCTGGACGCGGTGTTGCAGGAGGTGCCCGCAGAACAACTGGCCGGGCATTATCACGACACGTCCGGACGGGCGCTGATCAATATAGAGGCTTCGCTGGACAAAGGGTTGCGGGTTTTTGATGCCGCAGTAGGGGGGCTGGGCGGTTGCCCGTATGCGCCGGGAGCGGCCGGGAATGTCGCAACTGAAGCTGTGCACGCACGCCTAGTGGCTTTGGGTTACGAAACCGGGCTGGACGAGGCTGTGTTGCTGGATGCAGCCGATATGGCGCGGCGCATGCGCGAGGAATGACGACATCAGGGTGCCTGCCATTAATGTTCTGTGGATAAGTTTTGCGAGGAAGAGACATGTTTGAAACGCTTTTGACAGAGTTAGACGCGCGCGGCGTTGCGACTCTGACGCTGAACCGTCCTGATAAACACAATGCCATGTCCGGTGAGATGCTTGTCGAGCTGAAACAGGTCGCTGCGCAATTGGCGGAGGATGATGCCGTGCGTGTTGTTGTGCTGACCGGTGCAGGTAAATCGTTTTGCGCGGGTGGTGATCTGGGCTGGATGCGGGCGCAGCGCGATATGGACCCGGTCACGCGCGGACGCGAAGCCCGCAAGTTGGCGGAGATGCTGCAGGCGCTGAACACGCTGCCAAAACCTTTGATCGGCAAGATACAAGGCAATGCCTTTGGTGGGGGTGTTGGGCTTGCCTGTGTGTGTGACGTGGCCATTGGCGTGGACGGTTTGACCATGGGTTTAACCGAAACCCGGTTGGGGCTGATCCCGGCCACCATCGGGCCCTATGTGGTCGCGCGCATGGGCGAGGCCAGAGCGCGGCGTGTGTTCATGTCGGCGCGCCTTTTTCCTGCTCAGGAGGCGGTGGATCTGGACATTTTGGCCCGGTCCGTCCCGTTGGACGCGCTGGATGACGTCGTTGAGGGTGAAATTGTCCCGTATCTGACCTGCGCGCCCGGAGCTGTGGGGCGGGCCAAGGCGCTTGTCCGTAAGCTGGGCCCAAGAATAGACGACGAGGTTATCGACCACACAATTGCCGAATTGGTCGCTTGTTGGGAGGGCGATGAGGCCGAAGAAGGTATTCGGGCCTTTTTCGCCAAGGAAAAGCCGAACTGGGGACAGTAATTACCGTTTCACATCCGGTTTTGCAGGCCGAGAATTGCGCGCAATTATGCGGCGCGCCAAATTCCGACTGATTTTGTTGGTTAAAGGCGGGCGGAGGAATCATTCTCTGCCGGTCTGAGTTTCCGTGACAGTTATCTCAAATTAAGGGGCCGACCGATTGCCGCATGGCGATTGGAATTATTCACATATCCCTGTAAAATAACAATAAATCAGTCAAAGTCTGAAAACTGAATGTGTACGGGGTATGTTGACCCCGCCATAGGGCAGAGGTAAACCCCGATTAGTCTGTACAGCCATCTGACTGCGCCTGATATTCGCGCATGAAAGGAGCTACCCCTTGGAAGAGATGCTCAGGGAATATTTTCCCATTATCGTCTTCTTGGCCGTCGCAATTGCGCTCGGTCTAGTTTTCATCCTTGCCGCCGTGGTTTTTGCCGTTCGTAATCCTGATCCTGAAAAGGTGAGTGCTTATGAGTGCGGTTTCAATGCCTTTGATGACGCGCGCATGAAATTTGACGTCAGGTTCTATCTGGTGTCGATCCTGTTCATCATTTTCGACTTGGAAATTGCTTTCCTGTTCCCTTGGGCGGTCGCCTTTAAGGATGTGTCGATGGTGGGCTTCTGGTCGATGATGGTATTCCTTGGTGTTCTGACCATTGGCTTTGCCTATGAGTGGAAGAAAGGGGCTCTGGAATGGGAGTGATGACCGGAGCCAATACGGCAGGCGCGGATCGCGAAGTCGCCACGCAGGCGCTGAATGCCGAGTTGCAGGACAAGGGCTTTCTGCTGACCACAGCCGAAGACCTGATCAACTGGGGTCGTACCGGCTCGCTGCACTGGATGACCTTTGGTCTGGCGTGCTGCGCGGTCGAGATGATCCACACGTCCATGCCGCGGTATGACCTTGAGCGTTTCGGTACTGCCCCACGCGCATCCCCACGACAGTCTGACGTGATGATTGTGGCTGGTACGCTGACCAACAAAATGGCACCGGCGCTGCGCAAGGTTTATGACCAGATGCCAGAGCCACGTTATGTGATCTCGATGGGGTCCTGTGCCAATGGTGGTGGATATTACCACTATTCCTATAGCGTTGTGCGTGGATGTGACCGGATTGTACCGGTTGATATCTATGTACCCGGATGCCCGCCAACAGCCGAGGCGCTGATGTATGGCGTTATGCAGCTGCAACGCAAAATCCGCCGCACGGGGACAATTGAGAGATGAGCGAAGCACTGAACGAACTGGGCACGCATATTGAGCTGAAGCGTCCCGACTGTGTGTTGGGGTGGCGCGTTAGCTTTGGCGAACTGAATATCGATGTGGCTCCGGCGAACATTGCCGGATTTGTCGAATTTCTGAAAAATGACCCGAACACCAAGTTTGCGACGCTGGTTGACGTTACAGCAGTGGACTACCCTGATCGGGCCAAGCGGTTCGACGTGGTGTACCACCTGTTGTCGATGTACCAGAACGCGCGCGTTCGGTTGCATGTTGCGGTGCGCGAAGATGAAATGGTGCCCTCAATTACGGGTGTTCACCCCTGCGCCAACTGGCCAGAGCGGGAAACCTTTGATCTGTTTGGCATTATTTTCAGTGACCACCCGGACCTGCGCCGTCTGCTGACCGACTACGGGTTCCGTGGTCATCCGCTGCGCAAGGATTTTCCGACCACGGGGTATACCGAAGTGCGCTATGACGAAGTGCAAAAACGCGTTGTGTATGAACCCGTGTCGCTGCCGCAGGATTACCGCCAGTTTGACTTTATGTCCCCATGGGAAGGCGCGGAATATATCCTTCCGGGCGATGAGAAAGAGGGGGCGAAATGATGGACGGCTCCAGATATGACGACGGCAGCACAGACGCGCTGTCGGGCGAACAGAAAATCCGCAATTTCAACATCAACTTTGGTCCTCAGCACCCTGCGGCGCACGGTGTGCTGCGTTTGGTGTTGGAGCTTGACGGCGAGATCGTAGAACGCTGTGATCCGCATGTCGGCCTGCTGCACCGCGGCACCGAAAAGCTGATGGAAAGCCGCACTTACCTGCAAAACCTGCCTTATCTGGATCGCCTCGACTATGTGGCGCCGATGAATCAGGAACATGCGTATTGCATGGCCATCGAAAAGATGACCGGCGTGGAAGTGCCGCGCCGTGGTCAGCTGATCCGCGTGCTTTACAGTGAAATCGGCCGTGTTCTGAACCACCTGATGAACGTGTGTTCACAGGCGATGGACGTCGGCGCGCTGACCCCGAACCTTTGGGGTTTTGAAGAGCGTGAAAAGCTGATGATCTTTTACGAGCGGGCCTGTGGCGCACGCTTGCACTCGAACTATTTCCGTCCCGGCGGTGTGCATCAGGACCTGCCTGACGCGTTGTTGGATGACATCGAAGAATGGGCGCTGGGTTTCCCGGAAACGCTTGATGACATCGAAACGCTGCTGACCGAAAACCGCGTGTTCAAACAGCGCAACGTCGACATTTGTGTGGTCGATGTGGATACCGCGCTGGAGCATGGGTATTCAGGTGTCATGCTGCGCTCTGCTGGTCTGGCGTGGGATTTGCGCCGCGCGCAGCCCTATGAATGCTATGACGAGTTTGACTTTAAAGTGCCGGTTGGCAAAAACGGCTGCTGCTATGACCGTTATCTGATGCGTCTGGCGGAAATGCGCGAGTCGACTTCGATCATCCGTCAGGCCATTGTTAAGCTGCGCGAAGCCACCGGCGACGTGATGGCACGGGGCAAGCTGAGCCCGCCCAAGCGGGGCGAGATGAAAACCTCGATGGAAGCGCTGATCCACCACTTTAAGCTTTATACCGAAGGGTTCCACGTACCCGAGGGTGAAGTTTATGCCGCCGTGGAAGCGCCCAAGGGTGAATTTGGTGTGTATATCGTGGGCGATGGCACCAACCGCCCTTATCGCTGCAAGTTGCGCGCGCCCGGTTACATGCATCTGCAGTCGCTGGATCACATCACTTGTGGCCATCAGTTAGCAGATGTTGCCGCCATCATCGGTACGATTGACATCGTGTTTGGGGAGATTGACCGCTAATGTTGCGCCGTCTGTATCACGAACAACCCGAAAGCTTTGCTTTTACGCCGGCCAATCAGGCCTGGGCCGAAGGGCAGATCACAAAATATCCTGACGGTCGTCAGGCCAGCGCGGTTATTCCACTGTTGTGGCGCGCGCAGGAGCAGGAAGGCTGGGTTTCCAAGCCTGCGCTGGAATATGTCGCTGACATGCTTGGCATGGCCTATATCCGCGTGCTGGAAGTGGCCTCGTTCTATTTTATGTTCCAGATGCAACCCGTTGGGTCCGTTGCACATATCCAGATTTGCGGCACGCTGAGCTGTATGATCTGCGGTGCCGAAGACCTGATTGCTGTGTGTAAGGAAAAGATTGCCGACAAACCCCACGAGCTGAGCGCCGATGGCAAATTCAGCTGGGAAGAGGTCGAATGTCTGGGCGCTTGTACCAATGCGCCAATGGCACAGATCGGCAAGGATTATTACGAAGATATGACCGCCGAAGGGTTCGCCCAGATGCTGGACGATATGGCGGCTGGTAAAGTGCCATCGCCGGGTCCGCAAAACGGGCGTTATGCGTCAGAACCTTTGTCTGGTCTGACTAGCCTTAAGGAATATGACAGCGGTCACACCCAATTTAACGCGTCGGTTCAGCTGGCAAATGATATTGGCGACACGATCAAGCGGATTGACGGTACAGAAGTACCGTTGCGTACCCCTTGGGTAGACGCGGATGGCAAGGTCGCCGGACGCGAGGCGGAAGCCACACCTCCGGCCCCGGCGCCTGCACCGAAGCCTGCTGCAAAGCAGGCGGAAGAGGCCAAGAAAGCTGCAAAGCCCGCAGAAAAACCTAAAGCCAAGCCAGCGCCTAAGAAAAAAGTTCCTGTCGCCGAGATTAAGTCTTCTAAAGAGCTGGCTGGTCAGAAAGAGCTGGCAGAGAAAAAGGGCGAATGGAAATACGAAGCCAAGCCCGAAACTAAGCCGGAAGCCAAGCCGAAAGACACGCCAAAGGCTTCGGCGGCGGTTTCTGAAGGGCCGGATGATCTGAAACAGCTTAAGGGCGTTGGCCCAGCGCTGGAGAAGAAACTGCATGCCGCCGGTGTGACCACGTTTGCCCAGATCGCAAGCTGGGGTCCGGACGATATCACCGAGATGGACGACAAGTTGTCCTTTAAGGGACGGATCGAGCGGGATGGCTGGGTTGATCAGGCCAAGACTTTGGCCGCTGGTGAAGATACGGAGTTTTCGAAACGCGTCGCCAAGGGTGACGTTTACGGGGACTAAAATATGACCGCGGAACCGCAGGATCAGCAACAGGCAAGAAAGGGGCGCATCGTAGCGCTTGTGATTGCCGGGACGATGTTGATCTGGATTGGGGTTCAGTGGATCGCAAATCAGGTAGGGTTGCCGGGACGTTATGCGTTTCTGTTCGATTTTGCCGCCATCGCCGCGCTGATTTGGGCGTTGGTGAACATCTATCAGATCTGGCGCGCGCGTCAGAACAACGAAGGGTAACGGGATGCTCAAAGATCAGGACCGTATCTTTACCAACCTCTACGGTATGCATGACCGCACGCTGAAAGGCGCGCAGGCGCGTGGCCATTGGGATGGTACTGCGAAGATCATCCAACAGGGGCGGGATGTCATTGTTGATCAGATGAAGGCTTCAGGTCTGCGTGGTCGGGGTGGAGCAGGGTTTCCCACCGGTCTGAAATGGTCATTCATGCCCAAGCAGAGTGACGGACGTCCGGCGTATCTGGTGATCAACGCCGATGAATCCGAGCCCGGCACCTGTAAAGACCGCGAAATTATGCGCCACGATCCGCACACGCTGATCGAAGGGGCGTTGATTGCGTCTTTTGCGATGGGTGCACATACCTCTTATATCTATCTGCGCGGCGAATACATTCGTGAGCGTGAAGCGTTGCAGATGGCCATTGATGAGGCCTATGACGCAGGATTGCTGGGCAAAAATGCCGCCGGTTCGGGCTGGGATTTCGATCTGTTTCTGCACCACGGGGCTGGTGCTTATATTTGCGGTGAAGAAACCGCATTGCTGGAAAGCCTTGAAGGCAAAAAAGGCATGCCGCGCATGAAGCCACCGTTTCCGGCTGGCGCGGGTCTTTATGGCTGCCCGACCACGGTAAACAACGTGGAATCGATTGCGGTTGTGCCGACCATTCTGCGTCGGGGACCTGAATGGTTTGCCGGATTTGGACGCCCAAATAATGCGGGTACAAAAATCTTTGGTATCTCGGGCCACGTGAACAATCCTTGTGTGGTCGAAGAAGAGATGTCGATCAGCTTTGAAGAACTGATTGAAAAGCACTGTGGCGGTATTCGCGGTGGCTGGGACAATCTTAAGGCAGTGATCCCCGGCGGATCGTCTGTGCCTTGTGTGCGCGGCGAAAACATGCGTGATGCGATCATGGATTTTGATCAGCTGCGCGAAGTTGGCTCTTCCCTGGGCACGGCGGCTGTCATCGTGATGGATGAAAGCACTGACATCATCAAAGCCATCTGGCGCCTTTCGAAGTTCTACAAGCACGAAAGCTGTGGTCAGTGCACGCCTTGCCGCGAAGGCACCGGGTGGATGATGCGTGTCATGGATCGTCTGGTGAAAGGCGAGGCCGAGTTGGAAGAAATCGACATGCTGTTTGATGTGACCAAACAGGTCGAAGGGCACACAATTTGCGCACTTGGTGACGCGGCTGCCTGGCCAATTCAGGGTCTGATCCGCAATTTCCGTGAGGAAATCGAAGATCGTATCAAGGCACAGAAATCCGGGCGCATGGGCGCGATGGCGGCGGAGTAACAGGATCCATGCGCGAGACTTCCCCCTTCATTCGCAGTTTGCCCGTCCGGGCCAGCGTCGTGTGCCTTTTGGGCGTCACGCTGGCTTTGTCGGCGTGCAACCGGCGCAAGAAGGATGATGTGTCGTTCAACGGAGTTCACTTCAAATCCCACGCCGAGAAAGTCTCAAAGGAAGAGCGCGACCGTTTTACCGTTGAAGTTCAGAAAGTTAGTCAGAACTTTGATGGTGCGCGCGAGGCTGGTCGGTATGCCGGGACCAAGTATTGCATCAAGGAATATGGCACATCCACGATCGAGTGGGCGATTGGGCCAGATACTGAAACCATCATCCCGGTGGATGACATGATTACGTTAGAAGGATACTGCCGCCCGTGACGCAATCGGCGACATATCGCGGCTGTTATTGCCTAACAAAGGGGACATCCCCCTTTTGGAACAGCGCAGACATTCTGTCTGCCTGTCTGAAAGGAGAAATGTCATGAGTAAGTTTGGTATCGTAATTGCAGCCGCAAGTCTGGTTTTTGCCGGGGCGGCATCAGCTTCTGCAAAGCCGCCGTTACGCGACGTGCGTGAGATCGACGACAAGGTGTATTACGCGTTGGTTGCGTATGAAATTGGTGAGCAATGCGACAGCATTTCGGCCCGAAAGCTTAAGGGAATAAACGACCTTTGGGCATTGGGACGCCGCGCCAAGGCGCTCGGCTATACCGAAGCGGAAATCAAAGCCTACATCCGGTCCGACGCGGAAAAAGCGCGTATGCGGGCCCGGGGTGAGGCTTACATGGAATATAAGGGCGTCAGCTATGACGATCCGGAAACATTTTGCGTGCTTGGGCGCGCGGAAATCGAACGTAACAGCGCGATCGGCGTGTACCTGAGGGCGAATTAAGTCATGTCTGACCTACGCAAGATCATCATTGACGATACCGAAATCGAGGCAGAGGGCGCGATGACCCTTATTCAGGCCTGTGAGCAAGCCGGGGTGGAAATTCCGCGTTTCTGTTATCACGAGCGTCTGACGATTGCCGGAAACTGCCGGATGTGTCTGGTGGAAGTTGTTGGCGGCCCGCCAAAACCGGCAGCCTCCTGTGCGATGCAGGTACGCGATTTGCGTCCGGGTCCGGAAGGCCAGCCGCCAGTTGTAAAAACCAACTCGCCCATGGTCAAAAAGGCCCGCGAAGGCGTGATGGAATTCATGCTGATCAACCATCCGCTGGATTGCCCGATTTGCGATCAGGGGGGGGAATGTGATCTGCAGGATCAGGCTGTTGCCTATGGCATTTCCGACAGCCGCTTTAAAGAAGCCAAGCGGGCGGTTGATGATCTGGACTTGGGACCGCTTGTTTCGACAACAATGACACGCTGCATCAGCTGTACGCGTTGTGTGCGTTTCACAACCGAGGTCGCAGGTATCGCGCAGATGGGCCAGACAGGTCGTGGCGAAGACGCAGAGATCACCAGCTATCTGAACCAGACGCTGGATTCCAATCTGCAGGGCAACATCATCGATCTGTGCCCGGTTGGCGCGCTGACATCTAAACCTTACGCCTTTACTGCGCGTCCGTGGGAGCTGAGCAAGACCGAAACCATCGATGTGATGGACGCGCTTGGCAGCAATATCCGCGTTGACACCAAAGGCCGCGAAGTGATGCGCATTCTGCCGCGCAACCATGATGGCGTGAACGAAGAATGGATCAGCGATAAAACCCGTTTTGTCTGGGATGGTCTGCGTCGTCAACGTCTGGACAAGCCGTATGTGCGTGTGGATGGCAAACTGAAGCCTGCCAGCTGGGGTGAAGCCCTAGCGGTAGCAGCCGGTGCCATGAAAGGCAAAAAGGTTGCAGCATTGGTTGGTGATCTGGCGCCTGTCGAAGCGGTGTATGCGCTGAAACAGATCGTAGACGCGCAGGACGGCACAATTGAATGCCGCACCAATGGTGCAGTTTTGCCAGCAGCCAATCGGTCGGCTTATGTCGGCAATGCATCGATCGAAGATATCGACAGCGCCAAGGCAATTTATCTGATCGGGACCAACCCGCGCACCGAAGCACCGGTACTGAACGCGCGTATCCGCAAGGCTTGGGCCAAAGGCGCAGACGTTTCGTTGTTGGGTACCAAGGGTTTGGATCTGACCTATGATTTCCGGTATCTGGGGCAGGGTCGTATTCCGCTGAACAATTTGGTGTCCGAAGCGGCCGCACAGGACGATGCGATTGTCATCGTGGGGCAGGGCGCGCTGACCGAAGGTGACGGCGTTGCGGTTCTGGGACAGGCGATGGCGTTGTGCGACAAGCTGGGTGCCAAGATGTTGGTACTGCACACTGCTGCCAGCCGTGTTGGCGCGATGGATGTGGGTGCCGTGACAGAAGGTGGTTTGTCCACCGCGCTGGACGGGGCAGACGTTGTCTACAATCTGGGTGCTGACGAAATCGAAGTCGCAGATGGACCTTTCGTGATCTATCAGGGCAGCCATGGCGACCGTGGCGCGCACCGCGCCGACGTGATCCTGCCTGCGGCAGCCTATACCGAAGAAAACGGTCTGTTTGTAAACACTGAAGGCCGCCCGCAACTGGCGATGCGTGCCGGATTTGCGCCTGGTGAGGCCAAGGAAAACTGGGCCATCCTGCGCGCACTGAGTGCTGAACTGGATGCTGTTTTGCCGTATGACTCGCTGGCGCAACTGCGCACAGCTTTGATTGCGGACGTCCCGCATCTGGGGCAGATCGATCAGGTTGCCGACAATGGCTGGGAACCGCTTGAGGCCAAGACGCTTGGCAAAGGGGCGTTCAAAGCAACGGTTGCAGACTTCTATCTGACCAACCCGATTGCCCGTGCATCCGAGCTGATGGCAGAGCTTTCGGCGAGCGCCAAGGCGCGGACCAACAAGAAGATTGCGGCGGAGTAAGCACCTGATGATCAAATCCGCGTTCATTCCACTGATTTGTCTGGCGGCTTGTGCCGGACTGTCGGCCTGCGCTAAGCCGCAGGACAGTGGTGTGTCGCGTGATCAGATGGTGTTTGACCCGCTTTACCGAGGCGTGGATACGCGCCTTTTGGAAGGTGATCTGGTGAATTTTCACGTGGCCATGACGGGCGCGCGGGATGATCTGGATGTACATCAATACGCCGAATGCGCGGCGGCTCAGTATGCGTTAATCCGGGGTTTCGGATTTGCGCGTCACTTGCGCACAACTGTCGACTTTCAGGGTGGCGTCTGGCGGGGGGATGCGATTTACACCATCTCGTCGGCATTGCCCCGCGGGCTCAAGACGATTGACGCAGAAGTCACCGTCTCGAACTGCGAAGATAACGGAATACCCACGGTGTGAGGACCTATGATTGAATTCTTTACCACCACTAACCTAGGGATTTTCCTGCTCACTTTGGGGCAGGTCCTTTTGGTTGTTGTCCCGCTGCTTGTGGCTTTGGCTTTCCTGCTTTACGCCGACCGGAAAATTTGGGCAGCAGTTCAACTGCGACGCGGTCCCAACGTCGTGGGCACGTTTGGCCTGCTGCAATCCTTTGCCGACTTTGTGAAATACATCGTTAAGGAAATCGTCTATCCCGCTGGTGCGGATAAGGTGGTGTTCCTGCTGGCGCCGATGGTCAGTCTGGTCATGGCAACGGTTGCCTGGGCAGTGATCCCGTTCAATGACGGCTGGGTTGTGTCTGACATCAACGTCGCCATCCTTTATGTGTTCGCGGTGTCCTCTCTTGAGGTTTACGGCGTGATCATGGGCGGGTGGGCGTCAAACTCGAAATATCCATTCCTGGGATCACTTCGCTCTGCTGCGCAGATGATCTCTTACGAAGTGTCATTGGGGCTGATCATCATCGGTGTCATCATCACCACCGGTTCGATGAATTTTGGCGATATTGTACGGGCACAGGACGGCGCTTATGGCTTGTTCAGCTGGTATTGGTTGCCACACTTCCCGATGATGTTCCTGTTCCTGATTTCAGCCATGGCGGAAACCAACCGCCCACCATTTGACCTTCCCGAAGCGGAATCCGAACTGGTTGCGGGGTATCAGGTGGAATACAGTTCGACCCCGTTCCTACTGTTCATGATCGGTGAATATGTGGCCATCGTTCTGATGTGCGCGCTGGTGTCAGTGTTGTTCCTTGGTGGATGGCTGTCGCCAATCCCGGGCCTGCCTGATGGCGTGCTTTGGATGCTGGGCAAGATCTGTTTTGTCTTCTTCATCTTCTCGATGGTGAAAGCAATTGCGCCGCGTTACCGCTATGACCAGCTGATGCGGGTTGGTTGGAAAGTCTTCCTGCCAATGTCGTTGGCTTGGGTTGTTCTGGTGGCCTTTCTGGCGAAATTCGAACTCTTCGGCGGTGCCTATGCCCGCTGGGCAATAGGAGGCTGATATGACAGCGATCGATTATAAACGCGCTGCGGGCTACTTCCTGCTGAAAGACTTTATGCTGGGGTTCAAGCTGGGTATGAAGTATTTCTTCAAACCCAAAGCCACGATCAACTACCCGCATGAAAAAGGCCCGCTGTCACCACGTTTCCGCGGTGAACACGCGCTGCGCCGGTATCCTAATGGCGAAGAGCGCTGCATTGCCTGTAAGCTGTGCGAAGCGATTTGTCCGGCGCAAGCGATCACCATTGACGCGGAACCCCGCGACGATGGCAGCCGCCGCACGACGCGTTACGACATCGACATGACCAAATGCATCTATTGCGGTTTCTGCCAGGAAGCCTGCCCGGTGGATGCGATTGTCGAGGGCCCGAATTTCGAATTCGCCACAGAAACACGCGAAGAGCTGTTTTATGACAAGGCCAAGCTGTTGGAGAACGGCGAACGCTGGGAAGCAGAGATTGCCCGTAACATCGAGCTGGATGCGCCTTACAGATGACAGATCCCAAGAACCCTTTTGAAGCGATGTTCGCACAGTATCAGGACATGGCAAAATCCATGAACCCGGCGCTGGAATCCTTCACCCCTAAGGGGTTCGAGACGCTTTGGCCAACTATGCCGAAAGACGTCATGGAGATGTTCTTTGGCAACGCTCTGAATTCCGACGGGCTGGACGCCAAAACGCGTTTGTTTCTGACGCTGGCAGCGCTGACCGTTCTGGGGGCGCAAGCTGACGCACAAATTCGCCTGACGGTCCGGCATCTGCTGGAAGCCGGGGCAACGAAACAGGAAATCGTCGAGACCATTGGCCAGATGTCGATGTTCGCCGGCATTCCCGCCAGCACCCGCGCCATGGAATTGGCGCAAGAGGTACTGACGGACAAAGAGGGAAGTGACACATGACCATTGTCGCAATTGCATTCTACCTGTTTGCGATCTGCGTGATTGCTGGCGGGCTTTTCACCGTCATCAGCCGCAACCCGGTGCATTCGGTACTTTGGCTAATTCTGGCATTTCTCAGCTCAGCCGGGCTGTTTGTGCTGTTGGGGGCGGAATTCGTCGCCATGCTTTTGATCATCGTTTACGTGGGCGCGGTCGCAGTGCTGTTCCTGTTTGTAGTGATGATGCTGGACGTCGATTTTGCTGAACTCAAAGGCAGTATGGCGCAGTATATGCCGCTGGCGCTTTTGATCGGCATCGTCCTGTTGATGCAACTGGGCATGGCCTTTGGTGTCTGGGAAGCCTCTGAGCAGGCCGAGGCGCTGCGCGGTGCTGTAACCCCGACCGACATGCAAAATACCGCCGCTTTGGGCGTGCTTATTTACGACGAATATTTTCTGTTGTTTCAGCTGGCGGGTCTAATCCTGTTGGTGGCCATGATTGGCGCCATCGTTCTGACCCTGCGCCATCGCAAAGACGTCAAGCGCCAGAACGTGCTTGCGCAGATGTGGCGCGATCCGGCGGATTCGATGGAACTGAAAGATATCAAACCGGGACAGGGGCTTTAAAGCCCGCCGAATAAGAACAAGAACCGAGGGACCACATATGATTGGTTTGGAACATTACCTAGGCGTGGCGGCGACGCTGTTCGTCATCGGCATATTCGGCCTCTTCCTGAACCGGAAGAACGTGATCATTCTATTGATGTCGATCGAGCTGATATTGCTGGCGGTCAACATCAATCTGGTGGCTTTCTCCAGCTTCCTTGGCGATCTGGTCGGGCAGGTGTTTACCCTGTTCGTGCTGACCGTAGCTGCCGCCGAGGCCGCCATTGGCCTTGCGATCTTGGTTTCTTTCTTCCGGAACCGCGGCACCATCGCGGTCGAAGACGTCAACGTGATGAAAGGCTAAGCGACCATGGAAAAGATCATCCTATTCGCGCCGCTTATCGGCAGCCTGATCGGCGGCTTTGGTTGGCGGTTTATTGGCGAGAAGGCGGCGCAGTATGTCACGACCGGTTTGCTGTTCCTTGCCTGTCTGCTGAGCTGGGTTGTGTTTCTGGGCCATGATGGCACCACGCAACACATCCACATTCTGGACTTCATCCAATCCGGCACACTGGACACGGCGTGGTCGATCCGTCTGGACCGGCTGACGGCCATTATGCTGATCGTGGTGACCACAGTTTCTGCTTTGGTGCACATGTATTCGCTGGGCTATATGGCGCATGACGAAGCATGGGGCGAGGGCGAGCACTATAAGGCGCGGTTCTTTGCGTATCTGTCTTTCTTTACCTTTGCCATGCTGGCGCTGGTAACTGCTGACAACCTTGTTCAGATGTTCTTTGGCTGGGAAGGCGTGGGCGTTGCCTCGTACTTGCTGATCGGTTTTTATTACAAAAAGCCATCTGCCAATGCGGCTGCGATCAAGGCGTTTGTGGTCAACCGTGTGGGTGACTTTGGTTTCGCGCTTGGTATTTTCGGCCTCTATTACCTTGTCGACAGCATCAAGTTTGACGACATTTTTGCGGCATCCCCTGCGTTGGCGGAAACGCAGCTTGAGTTCCTGTGGCGTGAATGGAATGCGGCGAACCTGTTGGCGTTCCTGTTGTTCATCGGCGCGATGGGTAAGTCAGCTCAGTTGTTCCTGCACACATGGTTGCCGGACGCGATGGAAGGTCCGACCCCTGTGTCTGCCCTGATCCACGCGGCGACCATGGTGACAGCAGGGGTATTCCTTGTTTGTCGCATGTCACCGCTGATGGAATACGCACCCGAGGCGACGGCCTTTATCACTTTCCTTGGTGCCTCGACAGCGTTTGTCGCCGCCACGATTGGTCTGGTGCAGAACGACATCAAACGCGTGATCGCGTATTCGACCATGTCCCAGCTGGGCTATATGTTCGTTGCGGCGGGTGTTGGTGTCTATTCGGTGGCGATGTTCCACCTTTTCACGCATGCCTTTTTCAAAGCGATGCTGTTCCTTGGCGCCGGTTCGGTGATCCATGCGATGCATCACGAGCAGGACATGCGCAACTATGGCGCGCTGCGTAAAAAGATCCCCTATACATTCTGGGCGATGATGATCGGTACGCTGGCCATCACCGGGGTTGGTATTCCGCTGACCCATATCGGTTTCGCTGGCTTCCTGTCCAAGGATGCAGTGATCGAGAGTGCGTGGGCCGGAACAGCAGGCGGTTACGCTTTCTGGATGCTGGTAGTGGCCGCGTTGTTCACCAGTTTCTACAGCTGGCGTCTGATGTTCCTGACGTTCTACGGCGAGGCGCGTGGCAACAAGCATACGCATGACCACGCCCATGAAAGCCCGATGGTTATGATCGTTCCGCTAGGCGTGCTGGCTCTTGGCGCAATCTTCTCGGGCATGATCTGGTACGGATCGTTCTTTGGCGACCACAACAAGGTCAATTCGTTCTTTGGCATCGAAGCGCATCACGAAGCGTCCGAAGCCGGGCATGGCGAAGACGCCAGCCACAATGAAGAACATGCGGATGATCACGCCGCTGCGGATACGGCACATGGCGAAGACGCGCCTGCTGGTGATGATCACGCGGCTATGGCCGAGGAGCATCACGACTCTGAGGCTGATCATGACGCTGCGCATGCCGATCCGGCACACGCGCCTGTCATGGCGGCTCATCACGGTGAAGCCCCGAAAGGTGCCATTTTCATGCATCCGGATAATCACGTGATGGACGAAGCGCACCACGCCCCAACCTGGGTTAAGGTGAGCCCGTTTGTTGCGATGATTATCGGGCTGATTACGGCGCTCTGGTTCTATATCTGGAACCCGTCGATGCCTGCAAAAGTGGCCGAGAGCCAGCGTCCGCTGTACCTGTTCCTGTTGAACAAATGGTACTTTGACGAAATCTATGACTTTATCTTCGTGCGCACTGCATTTGCCATTGGTCGCTTCCTGTGGAAACGCGGCGACGGAAACGTCATTGATGGCGCTTTGAACGGGGTGGCAATGGGCTTTGTTCCATGGGTCACGCGTCTCGCTGGGCGTGCTCAATCCGGCTACATCTTTACTTATGCCTTTGCCATGGTGATCGGCATCGTTGCGCTGATCACGTGGATGACGCTCAGCGGAGGAGCGCACTAATGAACGATAGCCTGCTCTCTCTCGTTACCTTTATCCCTGCGCTGGCGGCGGCGATCCTTGCCATCTTCCTGCGCGGCGAAGAGGCTGCGGCAAAGCGGAATGCCAAATGGGTCGCTTTGGTTGCCACGGTGATCACCTTTCTGGTGTCTCTGTTTGTGCTGGCCGAATTTGACCCACAGGACACTGGCATGCAGTTCGTTGAAGAACGCGACTGGCTGCTGGGTCTGAAATATAAACTGGGCGTAGATGGCATTTCGGTGCTGTTTGTGATGCTCACCACATTCATGATGCCGCTGGTGATCTGGGCATCCTGGGGTGTTGAGACGCGCGTCAAGGAATACATGATTGCCTTCCTGCTGCTGGAGACCCTGATGCTGGGTGTCTTTATGGCGCTGGATCTGGTGCTGTTCTATGTGTTCTTTGAGGCCGGGTTGATCCCGATGTTCCTGATTATCGGGATCTGGGGCGGCAAAGAACGCATCTATGCGTCCTTTAAGTTCTTCCTCTACACGTTCCTCGGTTCGGTTCTGATGCTGGTTGCGATGGTGGCGATGTTTGTGGATGCCGGTACAACCGACATTCCGACGTTGATGAACCACACGTTTGCCTCTGAGACTTTTTCAGTACTGGGTATTCAGGTAATCGGTGGCGCACAGACGCTGATGTTCCTGGCCTTCTTTGCCAGCTTTGCGGTGAAGATGCCGATGTGGCCCGTGCACACCTGGCTGCCCGATGCTCACGTTCAGGCCCCAACAGCCGGGTCGGTTGTTCTGGCGGCGATCCTTTTGAAGATGGGTGGCTATGGCTTCCTGCGCTTTAGTCTGCCAATGTTCCCAATTGGCGCTGATGTGCTGACACCACTGGTGTTCTGGATGTCCGCAATCGCGATTGTCTATACTTCGCTTGTCGCGCTGGTTCAGGAAGATATGAAAAAGCTGATCGCCTATTCATCGGTGGCCCATATGGGCTATGTGACGATGGGCATCTTTGCGGCCAACCAACAGGGCATTGATGGTGCGATCTTCCAGATGTTGAGCCACGGCTTTATCTCGGGCGCGCTGTTCCTGTGTGTCGGCGTGATCTACGACCGCATGCACACACGTGAGATTGAAGCATATGGAGGACTTGTGAACCGCATGCCCGCCTATGCGCTGATTTTTATGTTTTTCACTATGGCCAATGTCGGACTGCCGGGCACATCCGGGTTTATCGGTGAGTTCTTGGTGTTGATGGGCGTGTTCCAAGTCAATACATGGGCGGCACTGGTGGCAACATCTGGCGTGATCTTCTCGGCAGGCTATGCCTTGTGGCTGTATCGCCGGGTGGTGTTTGGTCAATTGATCAAAGAAAGCCTGAAAACCATCAAAGATATGACCCCGCGTGAGAAATGGATTTTCTCGCCGTTGGTGGCCATGACCTTGATCCTGGGTGTTTACCCGTCGCTGGTGACAGACATCATTGGCCCGTCGGTCGAACATCTGATTTCCAATTATGAAACCGCTCTGGCGAATGCCCCTTCGGGCAACCAGATGGCATCGCACTGAGGAGAGCTTGAGATATGATCCAGGCTGATCTGAATATTATCCTGCCGGAAATTCTGTTGTCGATTTATGCGATGATCGCATTGGTTGGCGCAGTCTACACAGGCAAGGACAAACTGGCGCCGATGCTGACTTGGCTGACTGCCATCGTCTTTGTGCTTATTGGCGCATGGATTGGAATGACCGGAGAGGGCGAACATGCTGCCTTTAACGGTATGTTCCAGGATGACGGGTTTTCGCGTTTTGCCAAAGTGACCATATTGCTGTCTGCCGCCGCTGTTCTGGTGATGGGGCAGGATTACATGAGCCGTCGCGGCATGTTGCGGTTTGAATATCCAATGCTGATCACGCTTTCGGCTGTTGGAATGATGGTGATGGTGTCAGCGGGTGATCTGATGGCACTTTATATGGGCCTCGAGCTGCAGTCGCTGGCGCTTTATGTCGTAGCATCAATCCGTCGGGACAGCGTGAAATCAACCGAAGCCGGTATGAAGTATTTTGTACTGGGCGCGCTGAGTTCGGGTTTGTTGCTCTATGGGGCATCCCTTGTTTATGGCTTTGCCGGAACCACAAATTTTGCAGGTATCATCGAAGCGGCGGGTCATGGGCACACACCTTTGGGTCTGTTGTTTGGTCTGACATTTGTGACAGCTGGTCTGGCGTTCAAAGTGTCGGCGGTTCCGTTTCACATGTGGACACCGGACGTTTATGAGGGCGCTCCCACTCCGGTGACGGCGTTCTTTGCGACGGCTCCTAAGGTGGCTGCGATGGGATTGCTGGCACGGGTCCTGCATGACGCCTTTGGTGGTGTCGTGGGTGACTGGCAGCAGATCATTGCCTTCCTGTCGGTGTTGTCGATGTTCCTGGGTGCTGTTGCCGCGATTGGGCAGCGTAATATCAAACGTCTGATGGCGTATTCGTCGATTGCGCATATGGGATACGCTTTGATGGGTTTGGCTGCGGGCACGGCGTTTGGCGTGCAGGCGATGCTGATTTATATGGCGATTTATGTGACAATGAATGTAGGTACGTTCGCCTTTATTCTGTCGATGGAAAAAGACGGACAGCCGGTCACTGATATTCAATCGCTGAACATGTATTCCAAGCGCGATTCCGGCAAGGCGTTGGCGATGTTGGTCTTGCTGTTCTCGTTGGCTGGTGTTCCGCCGCTAGTTGGATTCTTTGGCAAGTTTTATGTGTTGCGAGCCGCTTATGAAGCGGGCCTTGCATGGCTGGCTGTGCTGGGTGTTGTCGCGTCTGTTATTGGGGCGTTCTACTATCTGCGCATCGTTTACTATATGTATTTTGGTGAAGAGAGTGACGCTTTGGACAAGGGGCGTTCGCCGGTTCTGTATGTGTTCCTGATGGTGTCTGCCGCGGCGATGGTGCTGGGGATCGTGAACCTGTTCGGCATAGAAAGCATTGCGCAGGCGGCATCATTGGCGTTGGTCAACTGAGTCCGTCTTGACGATGATTGGTAAGTTAAATGAGACGCGCCCTTAGGGGCGCGTCGCTTTGTTTTAAGGTGCCTGCGGCGCGAGTATTTGGAGCAAAATGAAGATGCAGGACTGGCCAGAAGGCTATGGGCGGCGGGTTTTGGCAGAGGTGGACAGCACCAATGCAGAGGCTGCGCGTATTGCATCTGATTTGCGGCAGCCTGAATGGATTCTGGGGTTGCGTCAGACCGCCGGGCGCGGCCGGCGTGGCCGGGCCTGGGTTGATCCGGCGGGGAACTTTGCCGCGTCTTTGGTGATGCGCCCCAGCGAAAGCGCAGAACAGGTTGCGTTGCGCTCTTTCGTTGCGTCGGTTGCGTTGTTCGAGGCTTTTGCCACTGCCACCGGGCGCCCTGAGTGTTTTTCGTTGAAATGGCCAAATGACGTATTGTTGAATGGCGGCAAGGTTGCAGGAATTCTTTTAGAAAGCGCTGGCATGTCGGGCGGCGGAGTCAGCCACATCGCCATTGGGATTGGTGTAAACCTGCGCCATGCGCCTGCCGATACCCAGGTTGAAACCGGGGCTTTGCGCCCTGTGTCTTTGCTTGCAGAAACAGGTGTTAAACTGACACCGGAGCCGTTTCTTGGTCTACTGGCGTCGTCTTATGCCCATTACGAAACTCAGTATCGAACTTATGGATTTGCCCCGGTGCGCACAGCATGGTTGAGCCGCGCGGCGCGATTGGGCGAGGTGATCACGGCCCGCACCACACGTGCAGAGTACACCGGTACCTTTGAAACGGTGGACTTGGGCGGCAATCTGGTGTTGAACACCGCAAAAGAACGTGTTGCCATTCCGGCAGCTGAAATCTTTTTTTAGAAACCGAGGGGAACGCGCGCATGCTCCTGGCGATTGATTGTGGAAATACCAACACTGTCTTTTCAATTTGGGATGGCGAAACGTTCCTTTGCACGTTACGCACATCGACCCACCATGCCCGTACGGCGGATGCGTATTTCACCTGGTTTTCGACCCTGATCAGCCATTATCAGATTGATCTGGACATCACCGAGGTGATTATCAGTTCTACAGTGCCCCGGGTGGTGTTCAATCTGCGGGTGTTTGCGGATCGGTTTTTTGACTGCCGTCCGCTTGTTGTCGGCAAACCGGAATGTCTTTTGCCAGCGATGCCGCGTGTGGACGAGGGGACAATTGTCGGACCGGACAGGTTGGTAAACGCCGCCGGTGCATTTGATCGCTTTGGCGGCGATCTGGTTGTGGTGGATTTTGGCACAGCGACAACGTTTGACGTTGTTGCCGCGGATGGTGCGTATATCGGGGGCGTGATTGCACCGGGTGTTAACCTGAGCCTTGAAGCACTACATAATGCCGCCGCCGCCTTACCACATGTCGACATTGCCAAACCGCAGGATGTGATTGGCACAAACACCGTGGCGTGCATTCAGTCCGGGATATTCTGGGGCTATGTCGGGTTGGTCCGTGAGATTTGTGCCCGGATCAAGGTCGAGCAGGACCGCCCTATGAAGATCATTGCGACTGGGGGGCTGGCGCCGTTGTTTCAGCAATCTGTCGAGCTGTTTGATCGCTTTGACGAAGATCTGACCATGCACGGGCTGACCGTGATACACAGTTATAATAAGGAACATGCCGCGTGAGCCGAGAAAGATTAATCTATCTGCCGTTGGGCGGAGCAGGCGAAATAGGCATGAATGCCTATGTCTATGGGTACGGCGCTGAAGGGGCAGAGCGTTTGATCCTTGTAGATATTGGCGTCGCTTTTTCTGATATGGAAACCAGCCCGGGCGTGGACCTGATATTTGCTGACATCTCTTGGTTGGTGGAAAACAAGGACCGGCTAGAGGCGGTCTTTATCACCCATGGGCATGAGGATCACGTTGGCGCGGTTGGGCATTATTGGGAACGCTTGGGTGTGCCGGTTTATGCGCGCACGTTCACGGCCAATCTGGCGCGTCACAAGATGGCAGATCGTGGTCAGCCCGAAGACGCGGTGCGCACCGTATCGCCATGGCCTGAAATGACCAGTGCGGGGCCGTTCTCGGTCGGTTTTTTGCCTGTAAGCCATTCGATCCCGGAAAGCGCTGCTTTGGTGATCGACAGCCCGGCAGGACGCGTGATCCACTCTGGCGATTTCAAACTGGACGAGACGCCAGTGGTGGGTGAACCATTTGATCCGGGTTTGTGGGCTGAGGTGTCAAAGGACGGGGTTCAGGCGCTGATTTGTGATTCAACCAACGTGTTTTCACAGCACGCCGGTCGATCCGAAGCCAGCGTCGGACCCGAGATTGAGGCGCTGGTTTCGGCGGCGCCCAACATGGTGGTCGCCACGACATTTGCGTCCAACGTCGCGCGTGTGAAAACGCTGGCCGAGGCCGGGCAGCGGGCAGGGCGGTCAATCTGCCTGATGGGCCGGGCCATGAGACGCATGGTTGAAGCGGGCATTGCGACAGGCGTGCTGAGCGATTTTCCCAAGGTGGTCAGCCCGGAAGAGGCCGCGCAAATTCCGCGTGAAAGCCTGATGTTATTGGTGACAGGCAGTCAGGGCGAACGCCGGGCGGCAAGCGCCCAATTGGCGCGGGGCAAATTCAATGGCATCACGTTGAAGGAAGGGGATTTGTTTCTGTTTTCTTCAAAAACAATTCCAGGCAATGAGCGCGGCGTCATTCGCATTATGAACCAGTTCTCGGAAATGGGCGTGGATATTGTGGATGACTCCGCTGGAAAATACCATGTTTCCGGGCACGCAAACCGCCCCGATCTGTTGCGGGTGCATGAAATTGTAAACCCGGTCATGGTTATTCCAAACCACGGGGAGCATCGTCATCTGCGTGAACACGCCAAATTGGCCGAGGAATCCGGTCGTAAATCAATTGTCGCCGTCAATGGCACCATGTTGGATCTGACCGGATCGGAACCCAGCGTCGCTGGATATGTCGAAACCGGTCGGACGTATTTGGATGGTGCGGTTCAGATTGGGGCAATGGACGGAATTGTTCGGGATCGTATTCGCATGGCGCTGAATGGGCATGTGATTGTCACGGTTATTCTGGATGAGGATGACGAACCTTTGGGCGGAGCCTGGTGCGAGCTGATGGGCTTGCCTGAAAAGGGGCGGTCAAATGCGCCGTTGCTGGATGTTCTGGAAGAAGACCTGAGCCAGTTTTTGGGACGAGCGGGAGAGAAAACGCTGTCTAATGACGACAAGCTGGAGACCGAGTTGCGCCGTGTTGCGCGCAACTCTTGCCGGGACGAAATTGGTAAAAAGCCAGAAGCGACGGTGATCGTCAGCCGCTTGCGGTAGGTTGTTCACGGACTAACCAAGATGCAAAAAGCCCACCAATCGCATTGGATTGGTGGGCTTTCATGTCTCTGCGGTAACGTCTTTAGCTTGCGCGCCGATCGTCAAAGCTGAGCGCAATGAAAGACGGCATGTGATCGCCCATACCGACCACTTTGTTGTCGGACCGACCACCAGAGCGTCCGCGCGACCGTCCACGGTCTTTGGGGGCGTCTTTGGGCTTTGGCGTTGCGACTTCTTTTACCGGCGTTGGCTCTGCCGCCTTCTTTTCCGATCTGCGGCGGTCCTGTTTTTCCACCGGCTTGTCTTTTTTCTCGGCGGATTTCACCGGGCTTTCGACACGCGTGATTTCTTTTTGGATCAGCTTTTCAACCGCGTCAAAATTCTTTTCGTCGCGCGGGGTGCAAATCGTAAAGGCCTTGCCTTCGCGGCCAGCGCGACCGGTGCGACCAATGCGGTGGACATAGTCTTCGGCATGGCCGGGGACGTCAAAGTTGAACACATGGCTGACGCTTGGAACATCCAGTCCACGGGCCGCCACATCGGAGGCCACCAGAATACGCAATTCGTTATTGCGGAAGGATTCCAGAGTTCTTGTACGTTGTGACTGATCCAGATCACCGTGGATTGGCGCGGCATCGTAGCCATATTTTTTCAATGATTTCGCGGTGATATCAACATCTGTCTTGCGGTTGCAAAAGATGATCGCGTTGGTGCATTTGTCACCTTCGCTATTGATCAGCTCACGCAAAACACGACGTTTTTCGCTGCCTTCGCGATCACGACGGCTGGCTTTGAACATCACGACACCCTGTTCAATGGTCTCGGACGCGGTGGCCTGACGCGCCACTTCGATACGTGCAGGCGCCGACAGAAACTCGCTGGTGATGCGTTCGATTTCCGGTGCCATAGTCGCCGAAAAGAACAAAGTCTGGCGGGTAAAGGGCGTCAGCTTGAAAATACGTTCGATGTCGGGGATGAACCCCATATCAAGCATACGGTCAGCTTCGTCGACGACCATAACCTGAACACCGGTCAAAAGCAGTTTGCCGCGTTCGAAATGGTCAAGCAGGCGACCGGGCGTGGCGATCAGAACATCGACGCCACGGTCGATCAGAATGTCCTGCTCTTTAAAGCTCACACCGCCAATCAACAGCGCTTTGGTCAGCTTGAGGTGTTTGGAGTAGGTATCAAAATTCTCTGCCACCTGCGCGGCGAGTTCCCGTGTGGGGCACAAAACAAGGCTGCGCGGCATACGGGCCCGCGCGCGTCCACGTGCCAACAGCGAAAGCATCGGCAGCGTAAAGCTTGCCGTTTTGCCTGTGCCGGTCTGGGCGATGCCTAAGACATCTTTGCCCTCAAGGGCGGCGGGAATGGCGCCAGCCTGAATTGGCGTTGGAGTTTCATAGCCCGCGTCGCTGATTGCTTTCAGCACCTTGGGGTTAAGGTTTAAGTCGGAAAATTTGGTCATGTGTATCCGTGGTTTACGGACACGTCTTGGCCCGTAGCATCTGAGATTGGGTCAGGCCCGGTTGGCCTCGCATGGCAGTGCGTCGCCGACCCACGCGGGCCTTGTATAGGAAGGTATGGCTTTGGTCAACAAAGGTGCAGGGGCGTACCATGAGTGTTGCCGGATTGGCATCAATTCAGGAAAAACCGGGAAAATGTTTCCGTTTCTTAGCATCCGCATCCAACTGAAACTCGCGCAAGACTCCGTTTTTGCGAAGTTTTTCAATCAATTCGGGCCGTGCAAGGCAGATTTCCTCATAGAATGCCTTCAGTGTTTCTTCGCCGCCATCGGCCAACAAAAACGAAAACAGATCATGCAGCGACATACCGCCAAGTTCGGGTTTGCGAGTGGGTTTCAACTCGCTGCGATAGGATCCCTTGGTCATGCGATAATCGATGATCTTTTGCCATGCGTCCCAACCGGTGATGTGACAATGGCACAAGTCGATGTCGTCCAAGGTCATGCGTGGCTCGATTTCCTGTTTGTTCTGCATGCCCCGATGAATGCGAAACTCCAGATTGGGTAGCCCCGTGCGGATGAAAATCTTGCCCACAAAATGGCTGACGAACCCTCCGCGCAGAAAGCCGCCAAATGTTGGGTATAGCTCTTTTTCAAGTTCCATGCGGCTGTTGCCGCCCGGCATCCACGCCTTGCAATATGTGGTTTTGGGGTCGAGCCCGGGCAAGCCTTCATTGGCCAGTGCCTCGGCCGGGCGCACACGGGCGCATACGACGTTTTTCGGAATGTCTGAGAGCAGCGCGCCAACCGGGCGTTTGGGGCACAGAAATTCGTCGACATCGATATGGGCGATCCAGTCCAGCCTGGCAGTTGAAGCGCGATAGGCGTGGCTGGCATTGGCGGTTTGACGCGACTGGTGACGGACGGGTTTCTTAATACCGAGACTGTACCAATAGGCCTGATTGGTGCGCGTCGTGGTGACGCGCGGATGGTTGGCAAGAGCGGCTTGTGCCTTTGGGTTTTCATTGTCGAGATAGATGAAAATATGATCCGCACCCAAGTCCAGATGGTAAGCGACAAATGCAACGATGTCTTTTGCCGGTGCTTTTATCGTGGCCACCACGCCCCAGCGGGTCATTTATTTTCCTGCTGTCGTTGCCGTTTGTCCCGCATGATTTTGAGCCTGCGAAATACTCCGCCGGGTTCGCCGTTAAGGGTCTCAAGCAAATGACAGGCCAATGGGCCAATCACGGCGTCGGTTTCAGCCATTGTCCAAATGGGGGCGATCAGATTGATATCCAAACCGCCGGATTTCAAAGAAAATGGCTCCATATCCAAAGGCAATCGCGTTTTGACACGATTGTTGAACCCAAAATCCTTGTCGGGGGTTTTACCGCTGAACGTGCGTTCGAATTCATAGAGTTTCATCATACCAAACAACATACGCAGCGCATGGCCCACTTCGCGTTGGGTCGGCGTATTGCCATGTTCGGCAAACGTCTGCACCGATGACACCAGCCAGCGCAGGCTCAGGCGATCCAGCAGATGCGCAGACTCTTCCTGCCACAACCGACGAAACAGGGCAGGTGTATGTTCGGGATAATCGCGTTTTCGCAAATTCGAGATCAGCAGGCCGTTCAAACAGGCCAATTCAGAGTTTCCAACAAACTCCCGGGCCACATCGCGCCGCTTCCAGGCCCAGGATGTTTTAGGGTCGTCCGGCTGTTTTTGAGCTGCGGCCTCGGGGACGGTGCCCGCCTTGAGAACCGCAATATCACAATCAATGGGGGGCAGGGCCTCGGGGCCATATTTGAACGCATCGCGTCGGCCTTCATAGCGCTCTGTCATGCCCGGTAAACCGTCCGGGTAGGTAAGTTGAGTATCCGTCATGTCGCGATAATTGCATGGGGTATTACCCCATGCAATTGGCGATCCGATCAGACCATCATTTCCTTGGTCGCCGTCAGAGTAATATCCGGGTAATCCCGTTCAACACGGTCAATGTCCCATTGCAGACGTGTCAAAAACACCACATCCCCATCATGGTCATAACTGACATGCTGTTTGTTGGTATCTGCAAATTTATCAATGGCTTTCTGGTTTCCGTTCACCCAACGTGCGCTGGTAAACTGGCTTTGTTCAAATCGGACAGGAAGCCCGTATTCCATTTCGATCCGGCTGGCGAGAACTTCGAACTGAAGCTGTCCGACAACACCCACAATAAAGCCTGAGCCAATCATTGGTTTGAAAACTTTTGCGGCGCCTTCTTCGGCAAACTGCATCAGTGCTTTCTCAAGATGCTTAGCCTTCATCGGGTCCCCGGCACGCACGCCCTGCAGCAGTTCGGGGGCGAAACTTGGAATGCCTGTGACGCGCAACGCTTCGCCTTCGGTGAGCGTATCACCGATGCGCAACTGCCCATGGTTCGGGATGCCAATGATGTCGCCTGCCCAGGCCTCGTCTGCAAGTTCGCGGTCTGACGCCAGAAACAATACCGGGTTGGAAATTGCCATCGGCTTCTTAGACCGCACGTGGGTCAGGCGCATGCCGCGTTTGAAATGACCAGACGCCATGCGGACAAAGGCGACGCGGTCGCGGTGTTTGGGGTCCATGTTCGCCTGAACCTTGAAGACAAACCCGGAGACCTTTGTTTCTTCAGGGGAAATCTTTCTTGGCTCAGCGGCCTGAATCTGTGGTTCCGGGCCATATTTTGCAATCCCGTCCATCAGTTCTTTGACGCCAAATGAGTTGATCGCAGATCCAAACCAAATGGGCGTCATGTGGCCTTCCAGCACCGATTGCGGATCCAGTGTTGGAAGCAACTCGCGGGCCATTTCGACCTCTTCCAAAAACGTGTCCAGCAAATGGGCGGGAACATGTTCGGCCAGTTTGGGATCGTCCAGGCCTTTGATCTGGACGGTCTCGGCAACCACGTTGCGGTCGGCCCGGTCCATGAGTTCCAACCGGTCGTTCAAAAGATCATAACAGCCCATGAATTCACGCCCTGTGCCGATCGGCCAGCTGGCAGGTGTGACATCAATGGCCAGATTCTCTTGAATCTCATCAATAATATCAAAGGTTTCGCGGCTTTCCCGGTCCATCTTGTTACAGAAAGTCAGGATTGGCAGATCGCGCAGGCGACACACTTCAAACAGCTTGCGGGTCTGGCTTTCCACGCCCTTGGCGCCGTCGATCACCATGACAGCAGCATCAACAGCCGTCAGCGTTCGATACGTGTCCTCCGAAAAGTCCGAGTGGCCGGGAGTGTCGACGAGATTGAAGCGAAAGGACTCAAAATCGAAGGACATTGCCGAGGCGGACACCGAAATGCCGCGGTCTTTTTCCATCTGCATAAAGTCAGACCGTGTGCGGCGTGCTTCGCCTTTGGCACGCACCTGGCCAGCCATCTGAATCGCACCACCATACAACAGGAATTTTTCAGTAAGTGTCGTCTTGCCGGCGTCAGGATGCGAAATGATCGCAAATGTACGGCGGCGGGCGATTTCCGGGGGCAGTTCCGGGCGATTTGAAATGCTATCCAACATGTTCGCGCATATAGGTTGCGCAGCACAAAACCGCAAGAAAAAGCGTTGTCTACTTGGAGGACGCCCGCTTTAGAAGAGCTGCAGCATCCGGACGGTCCAGAAGGCTTTTGTGCACTTCGTATTCCTGATGCTGGCGGCGTTGGTGCCCGGGGATGTTTTGCTTGAGCTCAGTCGGCAAAACTGCGTGAACACGTGTGTCGATCTGCATGGTTTCCGCTGAAATACCTTCGGCAAAAATGATCTGGTGTGTGTCAAACATCAGCTGAAAATAGTCGACAAAGCCACCTTCTTGAACATGAACCGTATCGCCATTGACCAAATGCCGGGCTTTGACCATCAATTCTGCGCGTCCGGCCCCAATGTGGTCGTGGCGTTGATAGATAAAAAGCCGGTGGTCAGGGCTTACCTTTAGATCTTCGGTATTGTTGAGCGCCCCTGCGGTGATCACAATAGGTGCAAATTCGCCAACAGCGCGTTGAGTCGAATGTCCAATCCACCGAATTTCCCGGGGTCCGTCATCGCGTGTTAAAATGCGATCACCAATCCGCAGATCCTCAATCGGCTTTTGTTCGCCAGTGGCGGTGGTGATGCGTGTCCCGCGCGTAAAGCTGACGCAAGCCAGTTGGGCAAGGCGTGTCAGCGCGTTTTCCTGATCAATTCCGACCAGCATATAGTCCGTCTTAGGGGCCAGTGGGGCCAGCGGTGCACCGTAGATTTCAGCGATATTGCCGTCATCGTCTACTTCGACCAGAACCAATACCTCGATTGTGTCACCAGACGGCGGCATGAATGTTGCGACGCAGTCCAGAAACACGCGCGCGCCAATTGTTCCCAGTCCTGATCCGTCTGAAATTCGAAATTGACCTTCTTCGTCCGCCCCCAACGACAGGCTTTGCGCATCGGCGTCGTTGTTTAAAGCGTAAACGTCGTCTGGCACGAGTTCCTGAGAATAGGACAAGCCATCGCCCAGATTCGCGCCATTCGTCACCCGGATCATTGACGCCAGATACACCGGCAGGCTTTGCGAAGGGTGGGCGGATGTGTGAAGTTGCGGCGACATTCGCTCAGGGTCTCTTTCTAATTTGGATGATCAAGAGTTAACGAATAATTGTGGCAGCTTCGGGTCTGCCCGCTGACAATACGCTGGCACTGACAAGTATTTGAGTATTCTGTTGGGCCATTACAATGGAGAGAATCGCATGGATTTGGGAATCAAAGGTAAACGCGCGCTGGTTTGTGCATCTTCAAAGGGGCTGGGGCTGGCCTGTGCCCGGGCTCTTGCTGGCGAAGGTGTTGACCTCATCATGAATGCGCGCGGCTCTGAGGCGTTGGAGGAAGCAGCAGAAGCCATTCGCGCAGAGTTCGGCGTGCAGGTCGTAACGGTTGCATGTGATGTCACCAGCCTAGACGGGCAGGCGCGTCTGATCGAAGCGGCGACTGGTGTGGATATTCTGATCAATAATGCCGGTGGACCGCCTCCGGGCATGTGGACCGATTGGGATCGTGAAGATTTTCTGGCCGCGCTGGAAGCCAATATGCTGACACCGATTACGATGATCAAAGCTCTGGTGCCCGGCATGATCGATAAAGGCTGGGGCAGAGTGGTCAACATCACGTCGCAATCGGTCAAGGCACCCATTGCTGTGCTGGGCCTTTCAAATTCTGCGCGGGCGGGGCTGACTGGCTATGTTGCCGGAACTTCGCGGCAAGTGGCCGCCTTGGGTGTCAACATCAACAACCTGCTGCCGGGCAGCCATGATACCGATAGAATACTGGCGCTGGACCAGGGCACATCGCAAAAATCCGGCATCAGCTTTGACGAAGCGCGCGCACAACGCCAATCGACGATACCCGCTGGCCGTGATGGCAATCCACGAGACTTTGGCGCAACCTGTGCATTCATGTGCTCGCAATATGCGAATTTCATGGTTGGTCAGAATGTTCTGCTGGACGGCGGCAACGTCAACGCGACCATCTAAAGATGGCGCAAGGGTTCTCATTGAAAGATCAGCTATTTAATGAAGATAGCTTGCGTGATCTGGCAACAGAGTTTTCGGCCGGCGTTGATGGTTTTGACGCCGGGGATTTCCACAAGGAAGTGGTGGCCGGGTTGCACGGCCGCGAACTTATGGAGCGTTTGGAATGGATCGCCGATTGTGTCGCGCCGCGTCTTTCTACTGATTTTGACACAATGGCGGATCAGCTTGAGGCGGCGATGCCGTCCAGGCTGGATACGCGATTGCAGGATGATGATTTCGGGCGTTTCATTCACGCGGTTCCGGGCATTCTGGCGGTCCGACACGGTCTTGAGAAACATCGCGACCGCTCGCTCGATCTAATCTACGAAGCTACGCAAAGGTTCTCGATGGAGTTCTATATCCGTCCGTTTTTGAACCGATGGCCGGATGAAACGATGGCACGTCTTGGCGAATGGGCCGAGGATGAGAACTATCATGTGCGCCGTTTGGTCAGCGAAGGCACGCGCCCTAAGCTGCCCTGGGCCAAAAAGCTGACACTTGATCCACTGGCCCCTTTGCCGTTTCTGGACCGTTTGCACGCAGACCCGACGCGTTATGTGACACGTTCGGTGGCCAATCATCTGAACGATATAGCGAAAATTTCACCACCAGAGGTGGTGAACCGCTTGCAGGACTGGGCGCAAAAGAAGGCACAGTCGCAAAAAGAGCTGGATTGGATGACACGGCATGCGACACGCACGTTGGTCAAACAGGGCGACAGCGATGCTTTGGCTTTGTTGGGGTTTCGCCCGGATGCACCTGTCGACCTGTCCGGGCTTTCGATGGCCAATCAGAAAGTGCGCATCGGCGAGGCGTTGGAGTTTTCGATCTCTTTGAGCACGCAAAGCGACACGCCAGTGCCGGTTCTGGTGGATTATCTGATTACATTTGCCAGACCAAACGGGCGCACCGGGCAGAAAGTATACAAATTAAAGCAAGGCAAAATCACTCCGCTGGGATCATTGTCGCTTAGCAAAAAACATCCTCTTAAGGGGAATGCCACGACATTCACGTTGCATCCCGGCCCGCACCGTTTGGCGGTTCAGGTCAATGGCCGGATTGTGGGTGATATTGATTTTGAACTGACTGCAGAGGCCTGATTTCCCAAAGTTTCTTCTTGGGTTTGCATATGCAATCCAAATTTCGTTTCGCGGCAGTATTCATTGGGCCTCGCAGGGTTGATGCGGCGCGGGGGGGCTGTTAAACCATTGCGAAATCCGATGGTTTCTCTCGGAGATTGCAAGAGGCAAATGTGCAGTCGCAGCTAAAACAGTCACCTCCACCTCGATTGGAAGTTCGAAACCTGCGCCGGAAATTCGGCGACCGTCAGGTGGTGGACGACGTTTCGCTGACCATTATGCCCGGCAAGGTCATGTGCCTTCTCGGGCCGTCCGGATGCGGTAAGTCCACGACATTGCGCATGATCGCAGGCGTCGACATGCAGGATTCCGGTGAGATCTATGTTGATGGGTCGCTGATTTGCGACACTGTGTTTCGCATCCCGCCCGAGCGGCGCAAGATTGGGTTGATGTTCCAGGACTTTGCCCTGTTTCCACATCTGAGCGTTGCGGACAACGTTGCTTTTGGTCTGAAAAACAGCAAAGAACACAAACGCGATCGTGTGGAAGAATTGCTCGGCAAGGTCAATCTGGCCTGGGCGATTGATGAATACCCGCATGTCCTGTCGGGGGGCGAACAGCAACGCATCGCATTGGCGCGGGCGCTGGCGCCGCGGCCCCGTATCATGCTGATGGATGAACCGTTTTCCGGGCTCGACAATCGGCTGCGCGATGACATTCGCGACCAGACCCTGAGTATTCTGAAAGAAGAAGACACTGCTGTCATGCTGGTCACGCATGAGCCGGAAGAGGCAATGCGGATGGCAGACGAAATCGCATTGATGCGGGATGGGCAAATTGTCCAACGAGGCGCGCCCTATAATATCTACAACGCGCCTGTCGACCGCGAGGCTGTTGGTTTCTTTAGTGATATCAATGTGATCCGGGGCACAAGTAAGGGGGCGTTGACCGATACGCCCTTTGGTCAGTTTCTGACACCCGGTCTGGCGGATGGTGCGTGCGTTGACATCGTTATCCGGCCTCAGCACCTGAAGCTTGATTTTGACCGCGACGGCAAAGGGCCTTTGCCCACGGCCAGCGACGGGGTTGCAGCACGGGGTATCGTCAAACGCGCACGGTTCATAGGCAATGAAAGCCTAGTTGAATTCTGTATGGATTTTGACGGATCTGACCTTAAGGTCACGGTTCCCAATGTGTTTCTACCCAAGGAAGGCACGCCGCTTTGGCTGACTATTCGTCGCGACAGATGTTTCGTTTTCCCGTCCAAAGACTGATGAATAGGTATTAATTACAACATTTTACAGTTCGAAACTTAACTGTTTTCCTTGCTGAAATCCTGCAAACGCTTGCCCGGTTCATCCACAAATAGTCCGGGTAGAATTGCGATGGAGTCTATCTGGTCAACGCGCAGCGTTTCAAATGCGTCGTCGGATTCGTTCCAAACAATGCATGTCCAGACACGCCCCCAATAATCCATCTTGAGCGGCCGCACGTCACATGTGCGATCATCCATCATATTGAGGCGCAGTTTCTGACGTGACCGGATCGCCGTGCGTACAGGTGTCAAGTGGCGAAAGCCCTGTGCCGCATCGGCAAAAGGATAGACAGCAAAGCCAAAACTCTTTGGCGCATCGAGACTGTCTTCGGGAAGCACTGCATCGATTTTCGCACTTAAGCTTTCGGCGGCGTCTCGCAGGTCGCCCTCCATGCCACCACCAACCGCCGCCAAACCGATGTGCAATGCTTCAAGTTCGGTTTCTGTCAGGTTCAACGGGGGCAGGGTAATTGCGGCGCGCGCGCTGTAGCCCTGACCACGCTCTCCTTCGACCGGAATGCCGCTGACCGCCAATGTGTCCATGTCGCGATAGATTGTGCGCATAGACACTTGCATGCGATCCGCAAGATCTTCGGCGCGGTGCAATCGTCCGTCTTTTAGGATTTCGATCAGAGCATAAAGCCTGTCTGCGCGCTTCATTCTTGATGATTCCCCGAGCTCAATTGACAAAAATCTGACAACTGACAGGATAATGGCAAAAGAAACCGGAAAACACCCCAAAACGACGGGCCGAACAGGTGTTTGTCGCTTTTCCCAAGGCGGTCAAAGGGCTAGGACTTCGGTAACATTTACCGGGCGCACACCGCCTGATGAGAGGAGAGACATCATGGGAATTGGAAATATTGGTCTGCCGGGCCTGTTGTTGATTGCAGTGGTTGTGCTTGTGCTGTTTGGCCGTGGAAAAATCAGCGGTCTGATGGGTGAAGTCGGAAAAGGCATCACGTCCTTTAAGAAAGGCGTCAATGAAGGCCAAAAAGAGCTGGAAGAAGAAGTTTCTGACGTCGCCAAAGATGTGACACCCGAAGACGACAAAGACAAAGTCTGAGCAGGGGCTGACAGTTCATGTTTGACCTGGGGTTCTCTGAGCTACTTGTTATCGGCATCGTGGCGCTGATTGTTGTTGGTCCCAAGGACCTGCCAGTGCTGTTTCGCTCTGTCGGGCGGTTTGTTGGCAAGGCCAAGGGCATGGCACGCGAGTTTTCCTCTGCCATGAATCAGGCAGCGGATCAGGCAGGCGTCAAAGATGTTGCTGATACGCTGAAAGGCGCCACTGACAGTTTGAACACCATGTCAAACCCGCTCAAGGCGGCCAGCGATGTGGTCAAGGATACAGCCAAGTCTGTGACGGACCTGAACCTTGATCCCAAGAGCGAGACCGCAAAACTGGCCGCTGAACGCGCCGAAGACGCCAAGAAAATTCAGCAGGCCACGGCGCAGCGGGCGCAAGAACGTCTGGACGCAGAGGCCAAAGCTGCAGAAGAGGCAGCCGCTGCCGCCAAGGCGCGCGCCGAAGCCGCCCGCAAGGCCACAGAAGCCTCTGAGGATAAAGCATGAGCAGCACGGAAGAGATCGAAGACAGCTCGGCCCCATTGATCGAGCATCTGGCCGAATTGCGCACGCGATTGATCCGGTCGGTGATCGCGCTTTTGGTTGGGATCAGCATTTGTTTTATCCCAATCAACGGCGATTTCATTGCCGTTCATATTCTGAACTTCCTGTTGCAACCGATCGAAGCGTCGCTGCGTGCGCTGGGTGATCCGTCGCCGACACTGCAATACACATCTCCACAGGAATACCTGTTTACGCTGTTTCGCATTTCTATGGTCTTTGGGTTCGCGATGGCCTTTCCGGTCATCGCAATTCAGATGTGGCGCTTTGTGGCGCCGGGTCTTTACAAGAATGAAAAGGGCGCCTTTCTGCCGTTTATGGTGGCGTCGCCGTTTATGTTTCTGCTGGGTGCAACCTTTGCGCATTTCGTAGTGACCCCGCTGGCGATGTCCTTTTTCCTGGGGTTCGCTGACGTCAGCTCGATTTTCGCCAATCTGATGTCTGGTGTCGCGTCGGACCTGCCGACGGATGCGGCAGTTGTTCCCGAAAGTAACGAAGGCATTAAGGTCACGTTCTTCGGCAAGGTGAATGAAAGCCTGGATATCACGCTGAAATTCATCATGGCCTTTGGGCTTTGCTTTCAGCTTCCCGTGTTGCTGACCCTGATGGGCAAGGCCGGTCTGGTCAGCGCCGACGGGCTGGGCGCGGTGCGTAAATACGCAATGGTTGGCATCCTTGTTCTGGCCGCGCTGGTGACACCGCCGGATGTTGTCACCCAGGGCATTTTGTTCACGGTTGTGTACGGCCTGTATGAGATTTCGATTTTTCTGGTCAGACGCGTCGAAACCAAACGCGAAGCAAAGCTGCGCGCCGAAGGGTTTTATGACGACGAAGACGAAGACTTTGACGATCCGCTGAAACAGGAACCTGACAGCGCCGATACGTCCGAAGGCAAATAACCAAATCAAGATAGAGAGACAAAGGCGTTTGGATCATCCCAAGCGCCTTTGTTGTATTTGCACTTGGCGTTTTGTGCGGAACATGGTTTTTGATCGTGAACTGACACAAGAGGTTTCGCATGAGTGCTGCAACTTTGACCCGTATTGCCGATGCATTGGAACGGCTGTCGCCCGCCCCGATGGCCGCACCTGATTTTGAGGCCGCAGACGGGTTTGTCTGGCATGTCGAGCCAGACCGGCTTGAACCCGTTGTTGAGATCAAGCGCGTCGATATCGGGTTGCTGATTGGTGTGGACCGGTCGCGCAATACGTTGCTGGAAAATACGGAACAATTTGCACGGGGCCTGCCCGCGAACAACGCGCTTCTCTGGGGCTCGCGTGGGATGGGAAAATCGTCGCTGGTCAAGGCAGTGCACGCCGAAGTTCTGAAACGCGGGATGGCGCTCAAAATCATCGAGCTGCAGCGTGAGGACCTGCCCAGCGTGGCGCGGTTGCTGAACCTGCTCAGGGGCCGGCCTGAACGGTTTTTGCTGTTTTGCGATGATCTGTCCTTTGGCCATGATGATCAGCATTATAAGTCGCTCAAGGCCGTGTTGGATGGCGGTATTGAGGGGCGGCCTGACAATGTGGTTTTCTATGCCACGTCAAACCGACGCCACCTGATGCCGCGCGACATGATCGAAAACGAACGCTCCAGCGGGATCAACCCGTCAGAGGCTGTGGAAGAAAAAGTATCTTTGTCCGACCGGTTTGGGCTTTGGCTGGGCTTCCACCCGTGTTCGCAGGACGAATACCTTGCCATGATCCGTGGGTATTGCCGCGCATATGGGGTGGAGATTGATGACGACACGCTGTGGGCCGAGGCCATTGAATGGCAAGCAACCCGCGGCGCGCGTTCGGGCCGCGTTGCGTGGCAGTACTTCACCGATTTGGCAGGCCGCAAAGGTGTTACGCTCTGACGATCAGCTTTGCTGCGGAACAAAAGGTTTCCGGCAGAGGTGATACTCTGCCGGTACGGGTTACTTCAGATAAGGCATCGGGTCGACGCTATCAAAGCCCTTGCGCACTTCGAAATGCACAAAGCTGTCCTTGGCAGGCAGGGCTGCGATTTTCTGCCCGCGTTTGACGCTTTTGCCTTTGGTGACATTCACAGCGTCTACATTGTAATAGACCGTCATCAGATTGTCTGAGTGGCGCAAGACAACGATGGTGACGTCATCGGCGTCGGTTGTGATCGCCGCAACCTTGCCGTCAGCAGCCGCCATGACAGCTGCGCCCGCCTTGCCAGAGATGTCGACACCGTTGTTTTTTCCCTTGGAATAGGGGCGAATGATCTTGCCGCTGACCGGGTATCCCATTTGGGATTTTGAGGCGCTTTGGTTTTTGCCCAGATCCGGCGATTCCGGCTTTTCGACGCGAACAACGCTGTCATCCTCAGGCAATGGTTTGGATGCGCTTGGAGGCGTCGGCGTCGGAGAGCCCTGGCCAGGTTTGGTTGTTGCCGCCGCAGCCGTTGCTGTGGTGCCTGCCGTGGCCGCCGCTGCGGCTGCCTTTTTCTCGATCTCGGGGTCTGCAGGCGGAATAAGCAGGTACTGGTTTTCGCGAATGGTGAAATCGCTGCCAAGCCCGTTCCAATCGGCCAATGCCCGCACCGACACGTTGTACAGCCGCGAAATGGTAAAGGCGGTCTCTCCGCGTTTGACCTTGTGACGGACCGGCTCGTAACCAGTTTGCGTTTTGGTCTTGGCGACTGGTTTCGGGGTTGGCTCAAGCGCTTCGGTAGTGACATCCGGTTGCGCATTGTCGATGGCGCTTCCGGCGAGGGAGGCGATGTCTACTTCGCTTTGCGGAGGCTGGATCACGCCGGTGCCACCCGTTGCCGCTGAAGGTTCGGCAACCTTATAGGGCAGGGCGACAATTTCGCCATCGCGCAAGCTGGCATCCGGCTGGATGCCGTTATACTTGGCCAACTCGTCCGCCGGAACGCCAATACGGGCGGAAACATCGCTAAGTGTATCACCGCGTTTGGCAACGGCCACCTGATAGCCAGGATAGGAGATAATACCGCGATTGTCCGGCTTGGGGCGCTTGGCGGTTGCGGATTTGGCAGCAGTGGTTGTGTCCAGACCAGACCCCAACCCGCCACGCAGATCGACGTCAAATCCATCTTCACAGCCCGCAATCAACGCCATACACAGTCCTGCCATGATCAGCCTGACCGATTTTACCGGGGTAAATGCCATCTCGAAATCCTCACATGCGCCCCTTGTTTTGTTCGGTCTTGCGCCGGGGCCGCCTTGGTTGTCACTCATCAATTTATAGATCAGCCGATTTTCGCCCAAAAAACGGGGAAAACCGGCCTGAAAACTCAGTTGTCGCGCGCGATGCCTTCAATCAGTGGCACAAAACGCACCGGGCGTATTTCGTCATAGTCAAATCCGGTCTCTGTTCTGCGTACCCGGATCAGACTTTGCACCGTGTCGGACTGGCCAACCGGCAATACCATAATACCGCCGATCTTGAGTTGCGCCAAGAGGGGCCCCGGAGGGTCCTCGGCGGCGGCGGTCACGATGATGCGATCAAACGGGGCCTGATCGGGCAAGCCAAAGCTGCCATCCGACGTAAACGCGGTGATATTCACAAGGTCCATGCTCTCAAATACTGTGCGGGCTTCGCGCACCAGACGTTTGTGCCGGTCCACAGTATAAATTCGCCGCGCCAGCAAGGACAGAATGGCCGCCTGATAGCCCGACCCGGTGCCCACTTCGAGAACTTTGTCGCGTGGCGAGACTTCCAGGGCCTGCGTCATCAGCCCCACAACAGAGGGCTGGGAAATGGTCTGGCCGCATGCAATCGGCAAGGGGGTATCCTCGTAAGCCCGATCTGCAAACAGGCCCTTTACGAACGGGCCACGATCGATCCGTTCCATGGCCGTCAGGACAGTTGGATTGGTGACGCCTTTTGAGCGCAGCGCAAAGAGGAACTGCATTTTGCGTTCTGCTACGGAGTCTTCGGCGTCGTTCATTCGATACCCTTAAGTGCGGCAAGTGTGTCATGCGCAGTCAGGTCCGCGCGCATAGGTGTGACCGAGATGTAGCCATCCAGATTAACCGCCACATCTGTGTTGGGCGTGCCTTGAACCTGTTGATCGCCCCCCCGGGCCCACAGGAACCGACGACCCGACGGCGAGGCATGCGGTTCGACCGTGAAATGCGTGTTCGGGCGTGTACCTTGCGCCGCAACCCGAATGCCTTTGACCGCATCGCCCAGAACAGGTGGGAAGTTGATATTGTAAAACAGGTGATAGTCATGGGCGTTGTCAGGGGCTGCATCGAGAATTTTCTGCACTACGTCGGCACCAAATCGGTCTGCGGACTCAAATGGATTTTCTGCGTTGCGTGTATGTGGCCCAAGATATTGGGACAACGCCATTGATGGGATACCTTGCAAAGCGCCTTCCATTGCGCCACCCAAAGTGCCGGAATACAACGCGTTTTCAGCGGAATTGTTGCCCCGGTTCACGCCTGACAGGATTAGATCCGGTCGTTTGTCTTTCAACACATCATGCACACCGGCCAGCACGCAATCGGCGGGGCTGCCTTCGGCAGCAAACCGGCGCTCGTCCATTTGGGCAATCATGGTGGGGTGGGTGTAGCTGATGCAGTGGGCAACGCCTGATTGTTCAAATGCGGGCGCGACAGTCCAGACCTCGCCGTCCGGTCCTGCGATCTGATTTGCAATCCTGTCCAGCACAGCCAGACCCGGCGCATTGATACCGTCATCGTTTGTAATCAGAATACGCATAATGGCCCCTTACCTGCACGTGTCCTGAATAGGGGCTGAGGCCGGATTGGGCAAGAACCGTTGGGCGTTCAGACGCAGCGCGCGGTTATTGCGCAACTGGTGCAGGATAGCGGGCCTTTTGCCAGCGCGCGAGGGCCGCGTAAATTACGCTTAGCCTGTAATGTCGGGCATCATACGTGCCGCTTCGTCATTGGGATGCGTCAAAGGGGCCCGGTCTTCGCCCGGGTGAAAACGCGCGCGCAACCCGGTTGGCATTGGTTTGGGTTTCAGGATCGAAACACGCGGACCAATTGAGGTGTTTTCGGCCTGCCAGCTTTGCGCCAGCGCAATCTGTGCGGTTTTCGTTGTCCCGTAAGAGCCAAAGAATTTCTCTCCGCCATGCGGATCATCAAAGAACACGGCGTGACCGTCGGGGCCCAAAAGGGGTGTCAGGAATGGAATCAACCTTCCCACAGCATCAAGGTTGATGCGAACCGATTTGTCCCAGTCTTTGGGATCGATATGGCCAGTCGGGGTCAGCGGTGCACCATGGATGGCGGTGTGCACCCAAAGGTCAACTTTCCCCCAGCGATCATGGACAGACCGGCACAGTTGGGCCATGGCGTCGACATTTGTAATGTCCATTGGCGCCAAAGTGGCTTTGCCGCCCCTGGCCTGAATGCGATCATCCAGATCTTCGAGCCCGCCGGTCGTGCGGGCTACAGCCACAACATGATATTCAGGCGTCAGGGCTTCGGCGATGGCGGCCCCAAGACCGCGCGAAGCGCCGGTCACAAGAGCGATCTTTTCGATATTGTTTGGCTCGGTCATGACCTTCATGTGCGGGGTTCTGAAGGCAAGGTCAAGAGGGCGGGCGGCTGTCTGCACTGCACGCGCCAATTTGCGCGCATTTTGGCAGATGCCCTGTGAAGTCGCAAGAAGCTGAACGCCCCAATCAGTTTGGCATCGTCAGGCGCACTTGTTTTTTGCCTGACTGCAAGACAATGCTCTCGCCGTCGATACCCACAACCCTTCCGGCAGGGGTGCTATCACCCAGACGCACTTTGAGGGTGCGCCCGGACAAGGTCATCAGCAACGCGGTTGGTTGCGCGGGTGTGCCCATAAGCCCGATCAGGACGATGCGGGAGCGGTGTTTCAACACGCCGGGAGTTGTGGCCTTGGCGGCCACAGCAGCAGGGGTTTTGGTGGTCATGGAGGTATCTTTGCAGCAGTTTCGTCCCCCACAGATGGGGATCAGGCCGCGCAAGTAACAGGGGGATCGGGGGATGAAAAGTGCGACGGCACCGTCTGGCGGCGGATTTATGCCGCATTGCAGCGGCGGCTGCGATCTAACGTTTCCGAGACGGGCGGCTATTCAGCCGCCGTCTTCATTTCAAACCCCTTATCCAGCATGTCCGAAGGCACCACAGGATACTCTCCCGAGAAGCAGGCATCGCAATATTGCGGGCAGTCATTGTCGCGCCCGTCAAGTTCGCCTACTGCGCGATACAACCCGTCCAGCGAAATGAACTTGAGGCTGTCCACGGCCAGATGCTCGGCCATTTCATCCTCGGTCATTGTTGCTGCCAGAAGCTTTTCACGCTGAGGCGTATCAACACCATAAAAACAGGGCCACGCGGTGGGTGGGCTGGCGATACGGAAATGAACTTCCTTAGCGCCGGCATCCAGAATCATTTCCTTGATTTTGCGACTGGTGGTGCCGCGCACAACCGAGTCGTCAACAAGGATCACACGTTTGCCTTTGATCAGCGACCGGTTCACGTTCAGCTTGAGACGCACACCCATGTTACGGATCTGTTCAGTTGGCTCAATAAAGGTCCGACCCATGTATTGATTGCGGATAATACCCATCGCAAAGGGAATGCCGCTTTCCTGGCTAAACCCAATGGCTGCAGGGGTGCCGCTGTCTGGAACTGCACACACAAGGTCGGCATCAACAGGGTTTTCACGGGCCAGTTCAACACCAATCTGACGCCGTGTTTCATAAACAGAACGACCGCCGATGATCGAATCCGGGCGCGAAAAATAGACATGTTCGAACACACAGAATTTCGAAGGGCGCGGACGGAACGGGAAAGAGGATTCGACACCGTTTTTCTCGGTGATCACAACCATTTCGCCGGGCTTGATCTCGCGCACATATTCAGCGCCGATAATATCCAGCCCGCATGTTTCTGAAGACAAAGCCCAGCCTTCGCCAAGGCGCCCCAGAACCAGCGGACGCACACCATGGGGATCACGCACACCAATCAGCTTGGTGCGGGTCATGGCAACAACGGAAAATGCCCCTTCGACACGACGCAGCGCGTCTTCCATGCGTTCGGGAATATTGCGCTGAAGCGAGCGGGCCATCAGATGAATGATGCATTCGCTGTCCGAGGACGATTGAAAAATCGATCCGCGTTCGATCAGCTCTTTGCGCAAAGCGTCGGCATTGGTGATGTTGCCATTATGCGCAATGGCTGCTCCGCCCATGGAAAATTCGCCAAAAAATGGCTGAACGTCCCGGATCACCGCACCTTTGGAACCTGCTGTTGAATACCGGACATGACCAATCGCAAGCGGACCGGGCAGGGTTTTCATCAGGCTTTCTTTGGTGAAGTTATCGCGCACATAGCCAAATCTGCGGGCTGAGTTGAACCCATGATCCGGGTGATGACAGACGATCCCGCCTGCCTCTTGTCCGCGATGTTGCAAAGCGTGCAGCCCAAGGGCTACGAAATTGGCGGCATCGGCAAGGCCGACGACGCCGAAAACGCCACATTCCTCTTTCAGTTTGTCGTCGTCAAAAGGATGGGCGGCGGGCATATTCCTGGACAAGGCGAGTGGCTCCGAATCCGAGTTGGCAGGCTGAGGCCTCTCTTAAGGGGTCGAACGACGGTTGTCACGAAAGGATAACATTTACTTTTGAGATATGCGTCGCGGTGACGGTCAGGCGCGCTGCAATGGTGCATCTAAGAAACACTATTTGTTCCTGATTGTTCGTTAGCGCGTTTGTCGCGAACGCGTTTACGCACAAGGTCGATATGCATACGCGCGTGATACGCCGCCTGACGATAGGCCGCAGGAATCCGCAAGGTGGATATTTTGGTATCCATACTGACCAGTTGACGGTCCATTTTTTCAAGCGCTTCAGTGTCTTGTTTTAAGGCAAGTTCGTCTTCTATCTGGCGGATCAACGGATAATGCTGCCACACACGCCATCCCATGAAATAGGCATAAAGCGACGGGAATACCCGCAGTAGGGGCACAAGGATCAGCAAAACCGGCAAGGTCAGCAAAAGCAGCCGGTTGACCTGAGCCGCCATCCAGTAAGGCAGCCACTGGTGCCATGTTGACGGACCTTCCTGAATGAGTTGCCGGGCAACGGTATTAATGGTCATTCCAGTACCTTCGACGGTCGGAAACGTGTCCCGGCCCGTGATGATATCGCGCGACGCGTGCAATTCTATGGCCGCCATTGTCAGCCGGTTGACCAGAGCAGGGTGCAGGTTTGGCATCATTGCCAACCGCGCCTCAAGGGCCAGAACCTGTTGCGGGACAGATGGTACAACAGGTGCCAGTGACACGGCGCCGCTGGGAACGGTTGCCACCGTTGCATATTCCAGCCAGCGCGAAATCGTCTCGACATAATCGATTTGCAGAAACGTCAGATCGCGCGATGTATAGGCCTGAGCCAGATAGGGTGCATCGACGGTTGTGACAAATACCGCCATATCAACCGCGCCAGATTTCAGGGCCTGCAGGGCATCCGCGTAAGACAGAAACGCGTGTTGGTTTTGATCTGGGTCCAATTTAATGGCGGCTTGAAAATCATCAAACGCAGCGCGGGTGCCAGACCCGGAGGTTCCGCTTGTGATACGGATATCTTTCCAGTGGGACGGGTTGCTTGGAATGCCGCTGTCTGTTCGGATAAGGAACAGCATTGGTTCAAAAAACACACCGGCGATGGCTTCGGCCACGCCGTCTGGCACCGGGATGCCGCCTTGTAACAAAGCCACATCCGCGGCGCCCTGCGCCATCAAGTCGGCATTATCGACGGACCCGTCAGTATACAGGATTTCGACTTCAATTTCGTCGCGTGCCAATATGGCCTGATACCGTTTGGCGACCTGGGCATAGGCGCCCCCTTCGGGACCAGCTGCAAAAGTCAACGATTTGGGCGGCAACAGAACGGTCAATATGACGGCCGGGATCAGAACCACGGTGAATAAAATAATCGCAACCCAGGTTCTCATGCCCGAAAAATCCATCCATCCCAAAACACATGCACGCTACTGCCCTGCAGGTGTAACGACAAGAAAAAGCGTGGTTTTTGTTGGCTTTTGTAGCGGGCACAAAAAAGCCCGCACATTTGGCACGGGCTTTTTGAATTAGTTGACAGGGTCGCGAACTTACTTTTCGCAGATGCCAACCAGTTGTTCGTACTGCGTTGTGATCCATCCCAGCGCTTGCTCTGGGTCGCGGTCTTCGATCTTTTGGGTCATGCGTGAAAACACATGCGCGGACCGGCTGTCATCCACTATGGCAATGCTCTGAGACGTGATGACCGTTTCGTAGACGAAGAACGCAATTGCCACGAGCAGGATACCGCGCAGGACGCCAAACAGGAACCCGATGCCCTGATCCAGCCCACCCAGCGCCGACCGTTGTACCAGCGACGAGAACAGGGGCGTGAACAGCGACACAACAACCAGCGCAATGGCAAACACCACTGCGAAACTGGCGATAATCGACAACTCGCAACTGTCGGACAGGTATTCGCCGACCACCGGGATTTCCTTGACCAGGGGCTGCACCTGCGGCGCAAACATAAAGGCAAGGACCGCAGCGGCCACCCATCCGGCAATCGCCATCGCCTCGCGCACGAAACCGCGGCTGTATGCCAGCAGTGCCGAAATGATGATGACGCCAGCGACGACGCCGTCAATAATGGTGAAACCTTCCATGTATTCCCGTTCCCTCTGGGCCGTGTCTCTTTGGCTTTTGGCAGGTTAACCTGCTCCGAATGTTTCCTCCACAAAGCGCGCCAGATCCGTCATTCGGTTCAGCTTTATGCCGTCGACCGTCAACGATTTACCACCCTTCGGAGCTATTGCGGATGAAAAACCAAGTTTTTGGGCTTCTTTCAACCTGTTTTCTGTCTGTCCGACCGCTCGAAGCGCCCCTGAGAGGCTTATTTCGCCAAAAACCACTGTATCTGCAGGCAAAGCTGAGTCTTCGCGGGCTGAAATCAGGGCGGCGGCGACGGCGAGGTCGGCGGCGGGTTCGTTGATTTTCATGCCCCCGGCCACGTTCAGATACACATCGAGTCCCGTGAATGGGACGCCGCAGCGCGCCTCGAGCACGGCCAGAATCATCGCCAGCCGTCCACCATCCCAGCCCACAACCGTGCGCCGGGGCTGGCTGTGAGGCGAGGGCGCCACCAGCGCCTGAAGCTCGATCAGAACCGGGCGTGTGCCTTCGATACCGGCAAACACGACGCTGCCTGCGCTGGGTTTGCCCCGGTCGGACAGGAACAGCGCGGAAGGATTGCCAACTTCGGCTAAGCCTTTGCCAGTCATCTCAAAAACGCCGATCTCATCGGCTGGCCCAAAGCGGTTTTTGACAGCGCGCAGAATGCGGAACTGATGCCCGCGTTCGCCTTCGAAATAGAGCACGGTGTCCACCATGTGTTCGACCACGCGGGGGCCTGCGATCTGCCCCTCTTTGGTGACATGGCCCACAAGGATCACAGCCATGCCTTTGCGCTTGGCAAAGGCAGTTAACTCGTGTGCGGCGGCGCGGACCTGAGAAACGGAGCCGGGCGCGCTGCCCACCGAATCTGACCACATGGTCTGAATCGAATCAATGATCGCCAACTGCGGGCGTTCTTCGTCCAGCGTGGTCAGAATATCGCGCAGGTTGGTTTCAGCCGCAAGCATCACCGGGCTTTGTGTCAGGCCCAGACGCTGGGCGCGCATACGCACCTGGGCGCTGGCTTCTTCGCCGGAAACATAGATTGTTTTCAAACCCATACGGGCAAACCTTGCAGCAGCCTGTAAGAGCAGCGTTGACTTGCCGATGCCCGGATCACCGCCCACAAGTATGGCGCTGGCCGGGACCAGACCGCCGCCCAGAACCCGGTCCAGCTCGGCCACGCCAGAGATCGTACGGGGGGGCGGGGTTTCATGTGTGCTGAGGTCAGTCAGCTCGATCCGGCGGCCCCGGCTGGTGCCCAGCGAGGCGGCCGATGGGCCGTAGGACAGGGGCTTTTCTTCGACGATGCTGTTCCATTCGCCACAGGCTTCGCAGCGTCCGGACCATTTGGTTGAGACGGCAGCACAGGCAGTGCAGGTGAACTGGGTTTTACTCTTGGCCATGTTCTTGTTTTGGACCACTACCGCTTGCGGGTCAAATGGCTAATCGCAATCGAGGCCAGAATGCAGCCTGTAAACAGGTAAAGCCCCCAGCCGGTTTGCACGGTCACATAGCCTGCGCCCTTAACAATCACGACGTAAAGCGCAATCAGGAACACGTCGGCCATCGCGAGCTTTCCCAGAAACTCCAGTGCTGGCAAGACCTTACGGCGCATCATGCCGAAATGGATCAGGGCGACACCGATGACTTTCATGTAGGGCGCAAAGATCGCGAGGAACGTGACAAGCAAGGCCAGCGCCACATCGCTGTCCCAAAGCGATTGCAGGCCCGAGACGATGGTGATTTCGGAAAGACCAAAGATCGGCAGGATGCCCGCGCGCAGAAGCGGGGCAAACCATGCGACGGGAAAGAGGATCAGCAGGGCGAGGTTGGCGAGGCGCAATATCATGAGGCAAGAGCTAGGGTGTTGCGCGGTGTGGTGCAAGGCGACGCTTGGGGGGAAAAACCTATAGATTGGCTCTGACCTGCACGAATCATGGTTAACGCGTTGGTTTCGTTGAAAAGTGCGTATCGGCGCTGCGTCGGCATTGCGACGGTGTGGATTTGGGAAATGGGGGGCTTAAGCGGGCGGGCGCCGTGTTGCGCGGTGTTATGATGTAACAGTGAGACCCAGGCCGGGCAGCGACCGACCGGGGTGGGCGCTCCGACGTGTGGGCTTGGCAGTTTATCTGTCCAACTCTCAAACGGTTTGTGGTCTTGGTGAGCTGTCAAAAGCGCCCGCCCATGGGGCGGTCGGGCGCTGCCCGGCGGCTTGCTTTGCAAGCCTTGATTCCGGGCAGCACAATACTCAGCGCAATCTCGCGTAGGAAATGTGACTCACTTGATCTCGTCATTCACGTATTGAACGACATCCAAAAGTGCTTCTAGGAAGTCAAACATGTTCAAATTGACCGCCCAGTTGGTGCCCCCGAGCGAACCTTTCAATTCTAGTTGACCATCCATGCCCCATACTTCTCTCTCGATGCGGTCGGAGCCATTATCGTAAACAGGCCTCACGTCGGTAGCGTGAACAATTTTGTTACAAGCTTCGCGGAGTGTTGTTTTCCCGTTTCCTTGGTAGAAGTGGAGGTTGCTAAAAGAAGTTTCCAAGTTTTTTACAAATTCCCTGAAGCCTTCATCTTCCCGTCTTTGGTCGTCTAGAGTGCGAAAACTGATCGCGAGAAAGAGAAGTGCGCTGGACAGTTTCAACTCTGCGCACTGTTGATGGAGTTTTACCAAGGTTGGGTAGGACCAAATGCTTTCCTCCAATCCCTCGTCCTCTGAGGCACTTTCCCAAAAAACGCCTAGAGACGAGGACGTAGATAGAGGTTCAAAGCACTTCAGGCACTGTTCAGAAACTGAGTCTGGGTCGAATGCGTGTGGTTTAATCGTCGGATGCCAGTAAGGATTTTCCATCACCGCACAGCCTCGATCGGTCCCTCGGCGCTGCCGGAAATGAACTGTTCCAGATAGGGATCGCCCGATTTGTCCATGTCGGCCACGGGTCCGGTCCATTGGATCACGCCGTCATGCAGCATGGCGACATTGTCGGCGATGGCGCGGACGGATGTCATATCGTGGGTGATGGTCATGGCGGTGGCGCCCATTTCAACCACAATCTCGCGGATCAGGTCGTTGATCACGCCGGACATGATCGGGTCCAGCCCCGTTGTGGGTTCGTCGAAAAAGATGATCTCGGGTTCGGCAGCGATGGCGCGGGCCAGCCCGACGCGTTTTTGCATACCGCCGGACAGCTCGGACGGGAACAAATCGGCCACATCCGGGGTCAGCCCCACGCGGCGCAGTTTGTCGATGGCAATTTCGCGCGCCTCGGCCTTGGGGCGTTTGAGAGAGCCGCGCAGCAGGCGAAAGGCGACGTTTTGCCAGACGGTGAGCGAATCAAACAGCGCGCCGCCCTGAAACAACATGCCGAACCGGGCGAGGAACGCGTCGTGATCGCCTTTGGTGGAATCCTTGCCGTCGACCTTGATCAGGCCGCTGTCGGGCGTGACCAGACCAAGCACCGATTTCAGCGCCACGGATTTACCGGTGCCCGACCCGCCGATGATGACCATAGATGTGCCTTGGGCAATCTCGAGGTTGACGCCGCGCAGCACCCGTTTGGGGCCAAAAGATTTATGAACGTCCTGAAAGCTGATCATGAGGCAAAAAACAGTGAGGTGAGAAAGAAGTTGGCGGCGAGGATCATCACGGCGGCGGCCTGAACCGAACCTTTGGTGGCGCGTCCGACGCCTTGGGCACCGCGTCCGGAATTGATGCCGTAATAACAGCCCATCACAGCGGCGATCCCGCCAAAGGCAGAGCCTTTGATCAGGGACGAGATAATATCCGAGGTTTGCAGGAAGTCGGCGGTATTGCGGATGTAATTGGCGGGGTTAAAGCCAAGTTGGCCGGTGCTGACCAGAAAGCCGCCATAGATGCCGATGATATCTCCGATACCCACCAGAACGGGCACTACGATCAGCGCCGCCAGCACGCGCGGCGCGGTGAGGTATTTCATCGGATGGGTCGATAGCGTGACCAGCGCGTCGATTTGCTCGGTCACTTTCATAGTTGCAATCTCGGCCGCGATAGAAGAGGTCACGCGGGCGGCTACCATCAGACCGACCAGCACAGGTCCCAGTTCCCGCACCATGCCGATGGCGACAATCTGGGGCACCACGGCCTCGGCGGAAAAGCGCGATGAACCGTCATAGATTTGCAGCGCCAGCGCGCCACCGGTGAAGACAGCCGTCAAGCCAACCACGGGCAAGGACAGCCAGCCGATGTTGAACAGGGCGTTCAGAAATTCGCGCCCGTAAAAGGGCGGGCGCACGATGTGGGTCAGCGCAGAGAACAGGAACATGACGGCCTGACCCAGCGATTGAAGAAGGGAAAGCGTCTGGCGTCCGATGGCGGCCAGGCCTTTGACTGCTGCCATCAACCGACCTTGTAGCGCCGCGTATAGCGGTGCCCCAGCGAGGTCAGGATTTCATAGCCAATCGTGCCGGCTGCATCCGCCAGCGTGTCGACAGACTGATGTCGGCCCAACAGTTCCAGCCGGGATGGGTCTTCGCCCAGATCCGTGATGTCGACGCCAATCATATCCATCGAAATGCGACCTATCACCTTGCAGCGCTGGTCGCCCGAAAAGACAGACACGTCCGTCCCCATGGCACGCAGGATACCGTCAGCGTAGCCCGCAGCGATTGTGGCCACGCGGCTGGGGCGCCCGGCGATCCAACTGTTGCCATAGCCGACGCTTTCGCCTTCGGCGACGTCGCGTACCTGAATAACGGGAATTCCAAGTGTGGCCACGGGCGTGGCTTCGACAAACGGCATGCCGCCGTATAGCCCGACGCCGGGGCGGGTGAGGTCGAAATGATAGTCAGACCCCAGCAGAATGCCACCCGTCGCCGCGAGCGAACGGGGTGCGGCGATGCCATCTGTCATTTCACGGAACGCAGCCAGCTGGCGTGGGTTCATCGGGTGTTCAGGTTCGTCGGCGCAGGCTAGATGTGACATCACCAGCGTCGGATTGCGCGGCAGTACCAGATCACGCACGGCGGCCCATTCCGAGGCTTCCAGCCCCAGACGGTTCATGCCGGTGTCCAGTTGAACGCCAAACGGATTGGCGGGCAGGGCCTCGACATGGCGCACGATCTGATCAACCGAGTTCAGCATGGGGGTCAGCCCCATATCGGATATCATGTCTGTATCGCCGGCCATATGCCCTGAAAAAACACTGATCTCAGGATCGGGCCCAAGCGCCTGCCGCAAGCTGACGCCTTCTTCGGCGGCGGCCACAAAGAACTTGCGCACGCCGTTATGCATCAGACAGCGCGCAACCCGGTCGGCGCCAAGGCCGTAGCCATCGGCTTTGACCACGGCTGCGGTTTCGCAGGTGGTGACTGCATCCAGCGCCCGCCAATTGGCAATTAGCGCATCGAGATCGATTGTTAAAGTCGCGGTAGCCATGGCCCGTTTGTTGTCGTCCAGAGGCGCGAGGTCAAGGGGGAAAGGTGGGCGGTTGGCAGCACGGGCGCGATTGAGTGCGCTTAAGGCATATAGGCTTGCGAATGCCAGAATATCCGCACATCGCGTGCGCGCCCATCGGGGCCGAATTCCGCGATCAGCGTGCCGTCCAGTGTCAGGCGCGGCAGCGGGTCCCCGGGTTCGCGGTCGGGCATACCGGTGCCGGTGGATTTGGCCCAGATGTCAAACAGCTCTTCTGATGCGACCTGGTAATCCACCCACCAGTGCCCAATGCCGCCGTTTTCTGTTTCTGCCAGCACCGCGACCTTCATACGGATATCATTCTGCAGCTGAATGCGATCCCAATAGGTGATCAGCGCGTCGCGCCCGGTCTGCACCTGAAACGGTGTGTTGTGATAAGTGCCGTCGCGGGTGAACAGATCGGCAAAACCTGCGCTATCCTGATCCAGCCAGACGCGTTTATAGGCGGTCATGAAATCGTGGATGTTCATAGGGTGTCTCCTGTTGGCGTCAGGTTCGGGCGCTTGCGGGACAAGGTCAAGAGCGGATTAAACCGGGTTCGAAAACGCCGCGCCTGAGAGTGCGTCATAATCCGAATACTTCGTGCTGAAACCGGGGTAAGGCATTCTCGTCGGCAGGCCCAGATACTGAATGCAGAAACTTGTGCCGTCAGACCGCAAAGGGGCGAAGCCGGTCGACTTCGGATCTGTAAGGCGAGGCACCGTTGGGGAGATCAGGGATAATCACCGCGTCCTGATTTTTGAGTTGCTTCCAGAGCACAGGCAGAAGCCGGCGAAATGCCGCATAAATCGAAGGTTCCGGCGCCGGAAGTTCGTGTTGGATCAGTTTGTGTAGGTCTGGCAATCGGTAATAGGGCACCATGGTGAACATGTGGTGTTCAACATGATAGTTCATATTGAGGTAGATGAACCGGCTTATCGGGTTCATCAGAACGGTGCGGGTGTTGAGACGGTGGTCGGAGACGTTTTCGGCAAGTCCCAGATGTTGTATCAGGCCGGTCATCACGTGGTGCCATGCGCCATAGGCTCTGGGCAGGCCAATCACCATAAAGGGTAGAATCGAACCCATCCAAATTGCCAGCCCCAATGTGCAGAGGTAAATTGCGATCCAGATACGGGCAATCTGAGCGACTTTGGCACGATCTGAATCGCGCACATACGTCGCCTCGTCTGCGGTCAATTGACCACGTGCATGCAGCGCCATGCGTTGGAAGGCTTCGATGACTTCGGTGACGCCGATGAATTTCACCGCGATATTGATCAGATCGGGTGGGCGCATCGCGACAATCTCGGGATCGCGCCCTACGATGATGGAATCCGTGTGATGCCGGACGTGGCTGGCCCGCCAGACCACCGGATTGCGCATCATCATAAAGCTTGCGATCTGATAGACGAAATTGTTCATCCACGGCGTTTTGAATGCGGTCATGTGGCCACATTCATGCCAACGCGCATCAGCGCCGGACCCGTATAACAGTCCATAGGCCAGCCAGAATGGCGCCGACCACCATGACGGCCAAAGGGCAATTGCGATGCCTGCAAACAGGATCATTGCGCCAAGCCAGAGCACAGTGTCCCGGAGCGCGATCGCATCAGATTTTTGCATCAACACCCTTATTTCCTTAGGGTCAATGGCTGGGCGAAACCAGGAAATCTGCGCTGGATCACCGTCCTTGGCGGCGCGTCCGGCAGGGCCGGATAGGGAATAGTCATTTGCCATTCGGACAGGCTAGCGAAGGCAATTCACGCTGTCAAAGTTGACAGATTGGGGCAGAGATCAATCAAACTGCATGCCGCAATCAGACAACGAGCAGCACGCTGAAACGTCAGGAGTTAGAACGGTGGAAACGGAGTGTTTCCATTGATTTCGCTTAATTTGTCATAAAAGTGGCGTTTTTGTGTTAACACAAGTGCAGATAAAGGCCTGCGGCAATGATATTTTCTGCGGCACAGCAGGGCGACTTGGCTGAAAACGACCTATTAAGGAAAAGAATATGCCAGAGACATCAAAAGTGTTTTCGTACCAGACAGACGGACTGTCATACACAGTCGTTGTTTATGAAGAGAACGGAGAGTTTTTCGCAGATATTTCGGTTTCGGAAGGCGCGATGGACGTAAATGCCGTCTATTTTGGGGATGATGATTTTTCCGGAAAAAGCGAAAGTCTGGACGGACCGCTCAATATGAACGGGGCGCGGCTGGACGGCGACAAGGTTCAGTGGGATGATGCTGCGCAACTCAGTGATCCGGGGTTGGGACCAGAGGGAACCGACAAAGAGACATATGTAGAGACGGGCGATACTCTGACCGTTCAGCTCGACATCAGCAGCTTGGACGACATTGACGTCTTTGGCATTCGCGCAACGTCGACGACAACGCCGGAAGGTTCGATCAAGGGGGTCTCTGACGATCCTGAGGAACCCGAAGAGCCCGAAGAGCCGCTGATCGAGAAGGTCTTTTTTCAGGTTAATGACGATGATGAACCGACCAACGGCGTGTTCGTGGTGGACGAAGAGCGCGAAGGGTATGGTCATTCGCTTCCGGAAGGAACGGACCCGACATTCGAAAATTACCTGCAGTATTTCGAAGAAGAAATCGCGGACGAGGATTATAATGTTGGAACGTTGACAAAAATCACGTTCTACGAATTCGGTGATGAAGGTTATCCGGTAGAGTTGTTCAATATTGAAGCTCCGGACGGTGGATACGAAAGCGCTGAAGATGTGCTTGCTGCGTATGACGAGGCCATCGCCGACGGTGTGCTGGATGGGGTGAGCACCTCGGAAGATGGCGGGCTGGAACTGATGGCGGCACTGAGTCTGGGCGAAACTGCGGATGACGATGACGTTGCCGAAGACGAACCGGTAGAGGATGTGGAAGTCGAATTGGTATAGAGTCGACGAAGACTGCACATGTGATCTGTGAATGGTCCTGATCGATTGATTGCCGTTTGACGGGGTTGCGGTACCCGGTACTGCAACCCGATTTATGAGCTATTGCCAGCCTAGAATTCGCTGTCGCCGTCTTGTTGCCAGGGTTTCACGAGGTTGCCAAAGCGGGTGAACTGGCCTTCAAAGCTGAGTTCGATATTGCCGATAGGGCCGTGGCGTTGTTTGCCGACCACCACTTCGGCTTTGCCGTGCAAATGGTCCATGCGTTCCTGCCATGCTGCCATTTCTTCGAGCCGGTCATCTGAGGGTTTTTCGCGTTCGACATAGTATTCTTCGCGGAACACAAACATCACCACGTCGGCGTCTTGTTCGATGGACCCTGATTCCCGCAAGTCGCTGAGCTGCGGGCGTTTGTCGTCGCGGCTTTCGACGCCGCGAGAGAGCTGGGACAGGGCCATGACCGGGATGTTGAGTTCCTTGGCGATGGCCTTCATGCCCATGGAAATTTCGCCAATTTCCTGCACCCGGTTTTCGGCGGTGCCGCGGCAAAGCTGGAGGTAGTCGATGATCAACAGGTCAAGCCCATGCGTGCGTTTGAGACGGCGCGCACGCGCGGCGAGCTGAGCGATGGGCAGGGCGGGCGTGTCGTCGATATACAGCGGGCAGGCTTCGAGCGCCTTGGCGGCGTCAACGAAGCGGCGGAATTCGGCCTCGGTCATGTCGCCGCGCCGGATCTGTTCTGAGGGCACTTCAGATGCTTCTGACAAGATCCGGGCGGCGAGCTGCTCGGCGCTCATTTCAAGAGAGTAAAAGCCGACGACGCCGCCTTCGACGGCGCCTTCTGAACCGTCTGGCCGGATGCCCTTTTTGTAGGCTTTGGCGACGTTAAAGGCGATGTTGGTGGCCAGCGAAGTTTTGCCCATCGACGGGCGACCGGCGAGGATCAAAAGGTCAGACGGGTGCAGGCCGCCGAGCTTTTTATCCATATCAATCAGGCCGGTGGAGATGCCCGCAAGCCCACCTTCGCGCTGATAGGCGGCGTTGGCCGTGTTTACGGCTTCGGTCACGGCCTTGAGGAATGAGACGAAGCCGCGCTCGGTCTGGCCCTGTTCGGAGAGCTTATAGAGCGCCTGTTCGGCTTCGACGATCTGTTCTTTGGGTTCGAGTTTAACGTCGACTTTTTTGGCCTTGGTCGAGATGTCATTGCCCAGCCCGATCAGTTCGCGCCGGATCGCCATGTCATAGATCATCTGCGCATAGTCGCGTGCGGCAAAGGCCGAAATGGCGGCGCCGGCGAGGCGGGCGAGATAGGCGGGGCCACCCAGTTCCCTGAGGCCTTCATCGTCTTCAAGAAAGGCCTTGAGAGTCACTGGTGAAGCGAGGTTGTTTTTGGCGATGCGGGCGGCGGCCACTTCGTAAATGCGGGCATGAACAGGATCGTAGAAATGTTCGGCAGTGATGACCGCGGCGACGCGGTCAAAAATGTCGTTATTGGTCAGGATCGCGCCCAGAAGCTGCTGTTCAGCTTCGATTGAGTGGGGCATCGGATCGGTCTCTGCCGCCTCGGTGCCGGTCGCATTGATGGTCGCGATTTCGTTCATAACTGCCCTCTTGTCCTTGGCCCGTACACCTAGGCCGAAGTGGGCGTGGATGCTAGGTGCAAAACGCCGTGGATAACCTGCCATGGGCGCTGTGGATTACCTTGTGGATAACACAAGTTGGTGCAGATATCGAGGTTTGGCGCATGCCTGATACATGATGTGGTGCGTGTATCTGATTCTGGGGATAATTCATTCACAGGCCACCCACAGGGCTTTCCACGGCAATTTTGTGCGTTGCCTCTGTGGATGAGCGCAAGGTAGGTCGGACAAAATTGTCCGACCTACGCCTAAGGTCAGCTTTTCATGCGGGCGTCTTGCCAGGCGCGTGGGTCATTCAGAAATTTTTCAACTTCGCTCAGGGTGGCATCGTCAAAAGCGTCTTGTGCGCAGGCTTCGGCCAGAACGTCCCACCATGTGCACAAGTGATGAAGTTGGACACCGTGATCGCCCAGTGTTTTGATCGTTTCTGGAAAAATGTCGTAGTAAAAGATCACGGCGGTGTGGCCACAGGTGGCACCGGTGTCGCGGATTGCGTCGACAAAACTGAGTTTTGAGCCGCCATCCGTGGTCAGATCTTCGACCAGCAGAACCCGTTCGCCTTCGGACATTGCGCCTTCAATACGGGCGTTCTTACCATAGCCTTTGGGTTTTTTGCGCACATAGGTCATGGGCAAGGCCATGCGTTCGGCAACCAGTGCAGCAAAGGGAATGCCTGCCGTTTCGCCACCCGCAATGTTGTCAAATGCTTCAAAGCCTGCGTTGCGCATGACGGTCACGGTCAAGAAATCCATCAAGGTGCTGCGGATGCGCGGGAAAGAGATCAGTTTGCGGCAATCGATATAGCTGGGCGAGGGCAGGCCGGACGCCAGCGTATAAGGTTCATCTGTGTTGAAATTGACCGCGCCGATTTCCAGCAGCATGCGCGCGGTGAGGCGGGCGATTTCTTTTTGGGGGGGGTAGGAGGTCGGGATCATCAGTTTATCCTGTGGTGTTGGCGTGCGGGGCGGGTGCGGAACGCCTCCGGCGGGAGTATTTTTGGCAAAACGAAAATCAGGTCACATCCCAATGCACCGGGAAGCCGGGATCAAACACCGTGACGGTGTCGTCACCCGCGTCGATTTTGGACGGGAAGATGGTTGGGGCTTCAGACTTGGTGAGCGTGATTGTGTCGCTGTTGGTTGGCAGCCCATAGAACGCCGGGCCGTTTTGCGAAGCGAAGGCTTCGAGTTGATCCAGCGCGCCGTCTTCTTCAAACACGTGTGCGAGCAAGGCCATGGTGTTGGTGGCGGTGAAACAGCCAGCACATCCACAGGCGTGTTCTTTGAGGGCGTCCATATGCGGGGCCGAATCTGTGCCCAGGAAAAACCGTGCATCGCCTGAGGTAGCGGCGGCGCGCAGGGCGAGGCGGTGCTCTTCGCGTTTGGCGACGGGCAGGCAATAGTAATGCGGCTTGATCCCACCGACGAGCAGGTGGTTGCGGTTGATGATCAGGTGGTGCGTGGTGATGGTGGCGCCCAGATCGGTGGCATTTGATTTCACATAGTCCACACCATTGGATGTGGTGATGTGTTCCATGATCACGCGCAGGCCGGGTGTGGCCTTGCGGATCGGGTCCAGAACACGGTCGATAAACACGGCTTCGCGGTCAAAAATGTCGATGTCGGCATCTGTGACTTCGCCATGCACACAGAGCGGCAGGCCGATTTCGGCCATTCGATCCAGCGTCGCGCGGACGTTTTCAAAGTTTGCCACACCTGAGGCGGAATTGGTGGTGGCGCCAGCAGGGTAAAGTTTGACCGCTTTGATCAGACCGCTTGCATGGGCTGCGGCGACATCATCCGGATCGGTGTCTTCGGTCAGGTACAGCGTCATCAATGGTGTGAAGGACATATCAGCAGGCAGGGCGGCAAGGATGCGGTCACGGTAGGCCGCCGCCTGTGCACCGGTTACAACCGGGGGCACCAAGTTTGGCATAATGATGGCGCGGGCAAAGTGGCGCGCGGTTTCGGGCAGAACAGCGACCAGCATTGCGCCGTCGCGCAGATGCAGGTGCCAGTCATCGGGGCGGGCAATGGTCAAGCTTTGGGTCATGTGCGCGGCTTACACAAAAGCGGTGCCGCAATCCAGAGGGCACTGGTAATTTTGAGCGGACAGCAGAGAGACAGAACCTGTTTTTCAAAGGCCGGGGCGCGATAAGGGTTTTGCCTTGTTCTGGTTTGGCGTGTCATTACAGTGCACCGTAAGTTGGCCGGAAGGTTGGAATACACTGGTCAGTCAGAAACGTCGCGTTATCAGAACAAGGACTTTGGGATGCAAAAAGTAGCTTTGGTGACGGGGGCCGCGCGCGGTATTGGTTTGGAGACGACAAGGCTTTTCCTTGAACAAGGATGGCGTGTGGCCATGGTTGATCGGGATGGCGACGCGTTGCGAGATGCCGCAAAGGGATTGAATGATGCCAGCGCATTTCTGCATGATGTTTCCATACCCGAACAGGTCGATGACATGGTGCAGTCTGTTAACCAGGCGTTCGGGCGCATTGATGCGGTTGTGAACAATGCCGGTGTCGCGGATTTTGGACCGATTGAAGACACGGATTTTGCCCGCTGGCGGGCGGTGATGGCGACCAATCTGGATGGCGTTTTCCTTGTCAGTCAGGCCACCATTCCGGCGTTGCGCGCGTCGCGCGGCGCCTTGGTAAATATTGCGTCTATTTCCGGGTTGCGCGCATCCACTTTGCGGGTCGCTTATGGCACGTCCAAAGCGGCCGTTATCCAGCTGACAAAACAGCAGGCGGCAGAGTTGGGGGAATATGGCATTCGCGCCAATTGCGTGTGTCCCGGTCCTGTGCGCACCAAATTGGCCATGGCGGTGCACACGCCCGAGATTATCGCGGCATACCATGATGCGATCCCTTTGAACCGGTATGGGTCCGAACGGGAAATTGCCGAGGTGATTACGTTCTTGTGCTCTGACAAAGCCAGCTATGTCACCGGGCAGGTGATTGCGTCAGATGGCGGGTTTGAAAGCACAGGCGTTGGATTGCCCGCGCTGCGCCCTCAGGGCTAAACGCCAGATCAGGTGTAAGTCCGGGTCCTATGGGTTTGATCACGACTTTCTAAGGTCTGTGCTAGCTGGCCAGCCGTCCTGTATTGGCGGCTTGCACCAACAAATCCAGTTTGCGCAGATAGCGGGGCGCCTTGAGACGTGTTGCGACATTTGCGCAGAGCAAGGCCTTAATATAAGGGCGTTTTTGGCGTTCGATCTCGCCAAGGAGCGCGTCGAGATACGGCAGGTGCGTGCGCCGGGTCCGCAGCAATTTATGGATCGCATGTGACGTCAGCTTGCCCGCGCCCGCCTTGGCCAGAATGCGGAACAGGATTTGCATTTCAAGCAGATGTGGTTCGAGAGTATCGCCAAAATAGGGCATCCGGATCAGGTTGACATTGTCGCGACGAAACAGAGACGCATGCATGGCGTCTGCGTCCTGATGCGGATCATAAAAAACAAAGGCGCTATCCGCGGCTTCGATCAGGTCCGGGGCATAGCTGTAGCGGTCTGAAAAAGAAATCCGGCGCGCGTCAAGGTGGCGTTTGTCCCATGGCACGATACGGGCATCCTGGGTGGCTTGTGGGTGCAGGGCCACAACGGTTGCACCGGGGGCCGCGACGGAAAAGGCCGAGGCCGCATAGCCACAGGGACCTGCGCCATAAAACACGATGCGTTCGAAATCCTCAAAGAAGCCGTCATCCGACAGGCGGTCGAAATAGCCATAGACTGCCGGATCGCGGAACCATGTGTCTCCGTCGGACAGGATGCACAAATGTGACCAGCCCAGTTCGCGCACCAGTTCCCAGCCCAGCGGCTGGCCGGTGTCATCGCGGGTTTGAATGCTTTGCATTGTCTCAAAGGTCACCAGCAGAACCGGTTTGTCTTCGATCAGCGTGGCACAGTGGCGCGGGCCCAGCGGTTGAAAATGTCCGTGCTCTTCGGCGATGTGTTCCAGCTTGTCCAGCCAGTCCTTGCGCCCAAGTCCCAGCATTGGCGTGTCAAAGCCATTTGGTGAATCCTGCATGTCCTCAATCCTTGCAACCCGGCAAATCAATAAACGGCACCTGTGTGCTCTTGGAATTGGGGATATCTGCCATTTGCGGCAAAAATTGGGAAGAGTGGGCGTATCTACAACTTTAGTCGTGTTGCCGGGTGGTTGACGCGCCCTGGCCACGCGTGCAGCCTGAGTTTTGTCACACAAGGGGAGCGACATGCAGGACATCGAGAGCATCGACAAGGTTCAGACGTTGCTGGAGGGGCAGGATTATGTCTGCAGCCGGTCGCTGGCCACTGTGGTTTTTCTGGCGCTGCGCCTTGGGCGGCCGATCTTTCTGGAGGGCGAGGCAGGTGTTGGCAAAACCGAGATTGCCAAGGCGATTGCCGCTGCCCTGGGGCGTAACCTGATCCGCTTGCAATGTTACGAAGGTCTGGATGCGGCCAGCGCGGTGTATGAATGGAACTTTGCCGCTCAGATGGTGGCGATCCGCACGGCCGAGGCGGGCGGCGGCGCTGACAGGACGGCGTTGCAGCAGGAACTGTTTGGGCCTGACTATCTGGTCGAGCGACCACTGCTGCAGGCGATGCGCGCTGATCCGCGTGGGGCGCCGGTCTTGCTGATTGACGAACTGGACCGCACGGACGAGCCGTTTGAGGCGTTCCTGCTCGAGGCGCTCAGCGATTTTCAGGTGACAATCCCCGAGATCGGCACCATCAAGGCGCCCGAACCACCCATTGTCATCGTCACATCCAACCGCACCCGCGAGGTGCATGATGCGCTCAAGCGGCGGTGCTTGTATCATTGGGTGGATTACCCGGACTTTGCCGGTGAACTGGAAATTCTGGAAAAACGCGCGCCCGAGGCGTCAACCGCGCTCAGCCGCGAGGTGGTGGCGTTTGTGCAGAAACTGCGCACCGAAGACCTGTTCAAAAAACCCGGCGTGGCCGAGACCATAGATTGGGCCAAATGCCTGCTGGCGCTGGATGTTCTGGAACTGTCGCCGGAAATGATCGCCGATACGCTGGGCGCGGTGCTGAAATATCAGGATGACATTGCCAAATTGCAGGGCTCCGAAGCCAAACGTCTGCTGGACGAGGCGCGCGCCACGCTCGAGCCGGTCTGATGCTTCATTTTGCCAGAAATACTCCGGGGGGGAGCTTGAAAACCGGACCGGTTTTCAAGGTGGGGGGCTGGCCCCCTTTTGTGTGTAATGGCTGAATACATCCCCATCGATATCCCGGACGCTCCCAAGCTGACCCATAATATCACATGGTTTGCGCGCGCATTGCGCAAAGCGGGTTTGCCGATAGGTCCCGGGCGGGTGATTGATGCCATTCGCGCGGTTGAGGCCGCCGGATTTACAGAAAAGCGCGATTTTTACTGGACGCTGCATGCTTGTTTTGTCTCGCGCCCAGAGCATCGTACCGTGTTTGCGCAGGTGTTTCGCCTGTATTGGCGCGATCCGCGCTTTATGGAACACATGATGGCGATGATGTTGCCTGCGGTACGTGGCGTACAGGAAGAGCGCAACGCCGGCGCCGGAGAAAAGCGCGCCGCCGAGGCTATTCTGGACGGTGTCGAGCAGGACATGCCGGATATTGCCCAAGAGGAAGAGGGCACCGAGATCGAGGTGGACGCGTCACTGACCATGTCCAGCGAAGAACGACTGCGCACGCTTGATTTCGAACAAATGAGCACGGATGAAGTGGCCGAGGCCAAGCGCATGCTGGCGCGTCTGAAACTGCCGGTGAAGCCCATCGCGTCGCGGCGCGGCAAACCGGATGCGCTGGGCGCGCAGGCCGATTGGCGGGCCACCATGCGCGCGGCGATGCGTCAGGGCGGCGAGATGCAGAAACTGTCGCGCAAGAGCCCGCGTGTGCGCTGGCCGAACCTGATTGTGATTTGCGATATTTCAGGTTCCATGAGTCAGTATTCGCGGATGGTCTTGCATTTTCTCCATGCTGTGGCCAATCAAAAGGGCGCGGGATGGGCGCGGGTACACGGGTTTACCTTTGGCACGCAGCTGACCAATATCACCCGCCACCTTGCCACGCGCGATGTTGACGCGGCGTTGCATGCAGCGGGCGCAGAGGCGCAGGATTGGGAGGGCGGCACCCGGATTGGCGATTGTCTGCATGACTTTAACCGGGACTGGTCACGGCGGGTTATGGGGCAGGGCGCGGTTGTGTTGCTGATCACTGATGGATTGGATCGCGGTGACGCGGGGGCATTGGAACACGAGGTCAGACGGCTGCACCTGTCGGCAAGACGTCTGATCTGGCTGAACCCTTTGCTGCGCTGGGATGGGTTTGCGCCCAAGGCGCAGGGTATTCGCGCGATGTTGCCACATGTCGACAGCTTTCGGGCGGGGCATTCGATTGCAACGCTGGAAGACTTGGCCGCCGCCATTTCGCAGCCCGACGATCTGGGTGAAAAGGCGCGATTGATGGCGGTGATGGACAGCTGACAAGGGAACCGACATTGTGTCATGTGTGCGGTGTCCCCATCTGGGATATGCGACGGGCAGATACGGGAGAGCAGGCATGACACTTGATTTGAAAGGCGCGCCGGAACTGGCATTGGACTGGCATCGTGCCGGGCGTGGCGCAGCTCTGGCCACTGTAGTGGAAACATGGGGCTCGGCCCCGCGCCGGGTCGGTGCGCAGATGGTTGTGTCGGGTGACGGTCAGATTGAAGGGTCAGTATCGGGCGGCTGTGTCGAAGGTGCGGTGATGGTTGAAGCGTTGGAAGCGTTGGAAACCGGCAAAGGCACGTTGTTGGAATTTGGCGTCAGCGACGGCGACGCGTTTGCGGTTGGTCTGGCCTGTGGCGGCACCATCCGTGTGCTGGTCGAGCCTGTTGGCGCGGTTCTGAGCGAAACGGTTCTGGCCGCGCTGGTACTGGCACGCGCCGAGCGGCGACCTGTGGCCTATGTCTGTGATCCGCAGCTGGGCGGCGGCGTGTTGCACGACGATGGTTTTGAAGACCGGTTCCGCATGGACCGGTCCGGCATAGAAGAAGATGGTGCGTTTGTTGCCATTCACAACCCGCCCTTGCGATTGGTGGTTGTGGGGGCTGTGCATATCACGCAGGCGTTGGTGCCGATGGCGCGCATTGCCGGGTTTGATCCGGTGATTGTAGACCCGCGCAGCGCGTTTGGCTCTGAGGCGCGGTTTCCCGGAGAAACCATTGTCGAAGACTGGCCGGACGAAGCGATGCAGGCAATCGGGCTGGACAGCCGCTGCGCGCTGGTCTTGCTGACCCATGATCCCAAACTGGACGATCCGGCGCTGCATGAGGCGTTGCGCTCGGATGTGTTTTATATCGGCGCCTTGGGGTCGAAACGCACACATGCCAAACGGGTAGAGCGTTTGCAGGAGGCCGGGTTCTCAGAGACAGAGATCGCGCGCATTCACGGACCGGTCGGGTTAAATATCGGCGCGGCGGGGCCGTCCGAAATTGCCGTCGCTATTTTGGCACAGATGCTACAGACATTGCGGGTGGCTGCATGAGATTTGGATCGGTGCCGCTGGCGCAGGCGACGGGGGGCATTCTGGCCCATTCGTTGCAGGTTGGCACGCGCAAGCTGCGCAAAGGCGTGACATTGGAGCAAACCCATATCCAGGCGCTGGGTGCGGCCGGGATATCGGATGTGGTTGTGGCGCAGCTGGAACCGGGCGATCTGCACGAAGATGTCGCCGCAGCGGAGCTGGCCGACGCAATTGTACCGGACCCAAGTGGTGCGCATCTGGATTTGACCACAGCCTTTACCGGGCGGGTCAATCTGGTGGCAGCCTGTCCCGGCGTGGCGGTGATGGATGTGGATGCGCTGCGCGCGATGAATGCCATCAATCCGATGATCACACTGGCCACGGTGCCCCCGTTTCAGCAAATGGGCACTGGGCAGATGGTGGGTACGGTCAAAATCATTTCCTATGGTGTGGCCGCCGCAGATGTCGCGCGGGGGGCAGTTGCTGCGGCTTCGGCCATGCGGCTGGCCCCGGTGGTGCATCGAACTGCGTCCTTGATCATCACCGAAATCGACGGTGGCGCCGGTGACAAGGGAAAGAAAGCCATCGCCGCACGGGTTGACGCGCTGGGCATGGATTTGTGCGAAGTGCAGCTTGTCCCTCATCGTGAGGCTGATCTGGCTGCTGCGGTGTCTGCCGCGCAAGGCGATATGGTTTTGATCCTGACCGGATCGGCCACATCGGATCCCAATGATGTGGCGCCATCGGCGGTGCGCAGCGCAGGGGGGCAGGTTGTGCGTTTTGGCATGCCGGTTGATCCGGGCAATTTGTTATTCATAGGGGATCAGGGCGGCAGGCCTGTGATCGGGCTTCCGGGTTGTGCGCGTTCGCCTGCGCTGAACGGTGCAGACTGGGTTCTGGCGCGTGTCGCCTGTGGGCTTGACGTCAGCCATGACGATATTGCGGGAATGGGTGTTGGCGGGCTGTTGAAAGAAATTCCAACACGTCCGATGCCACGCGAACGGCGGCGCTGAGATGGGTGTATACGACCAATGTCTTACACTTATTTGGACGATTAATTCAGAAATCGGGTTCTCAAGTGCGCGTGACGCTGTTTAACTTCAATTCATAACCAAAAAAACTGAATCCAATTTGGGAGGAGCCAATGTCGCAAGTCAAAATGACTGTGAATGGCAAGGAAATGTCCGGCGATGCCGAGGGACGCACCTTGCTGAGCCAATTCTTAAGAGAGACGCTGAACCTGACAGGAACACATGTTGGATGTGACACCAGCCAATGTGGCGCTTGTGTTGTGCATGTGAATGGCGAGGCGGTTAAAGCCTGTACCATGCTGGCCCTGGAAGCGGATGGGGCCGATGTGGCAACCATCGAAGGGCAGGCCGCCGAGGACGGAACGCTGAATACCATCCAGCAGGCGTTTCAGGACCATCACGGTTTGCAGTGCGGGTTCTGTACGCCCGGCATGGTGATGTCAGCAGCTGCGCTTTTGAAAGAGAATCCTAAGCCGAGCGAGGCCGAAGTCCGGGATTATCTGGAAGGCAATATTTGCCGGTGTACCGGGTATCACAACATCGTCAAGGCAATCATGGCCGCGTCCGGGCAGGACGTCAGTGCGATCGCCGCCGAATAACCTGAACGTGCGCGCAGGAGGAAGGCGCGGCGTTTGTTTAAGTGTTTTCGGAACAATGAAAGGGATTGGGGCATTGCGTCCTGGATCCGTTCTCAGGGAGGAATTTAAATGCCGAAAGATCATGGCATAGGCGCCAGCCCAAAGCGGCGCGAAGACATCCGGTTTTTGACCGGTACAGGAAACTATACAGATGACATCAACGCACATGGTCAGGCCTATGTGCATTTCCTGCGCTCGGATGTAGCGCATGGCAAGATTAACGGCGTTGATACCGCCGCCGCGGCTGCGATGCCGGGCGTGGTGCGTATTTTCACCGGTGCGGATTTTGAGGGCGTGGGGGGTATTCCCTGTGGTTGGCAGGTGACAGACCGTCACGGCGAGCCGATGCAGGAGCCGGCACACCCGGTTCTGGCGCAGGGCAAGGTGCGCCATGTGGGTGATCCGATTGCCGCTGTGGTTGCAGATACCTATGAACAAGCCCGCGATGCTGCCGAAGCCATTGAGCTGGACATCGAGGACTTACCTGCTGTTGTCGATATGAAGGCGGCTGTGGCAGAGGGTGCAACCAAGGTGCACGACGATCTGAACAGCAACCTGTGTTACGACTGGGGCTTTGTTGAAGAGAACAAAGACGCCGTTGAAGAAGCAATCCAGAGTGCGGCGCATGTCACGACGCTGGAGCTGGTCAATAACCGGTTGATTGCCAACCCGATGGAGCCACGCGTCGCCATTGGCGAGTATAACCGCGCCACAGATGATTCCACGCTTTACACCACCAGCCAGAACCCGCATGTGATCCGGCTTTTGATGGGTGCGTTTGTGCTGGGCATTCCCGAGCATAAGCTGCGTGTTGTCGCGCCTGACGTGGGCGGGGGCTTTGGCACAAAGATCTTCCACTATGCGGAAGAAGCGTTTTGCACCTTTGCCGCCAAGGCGATCAACCGCCCGGTCAAATGGACTTCAAGCCGGTCAGAAGCGTTTATGAGCGACGCACATGGGCGTGATCACGTGACCAAGATCGAACTGGCGCTGGACGCAGACAACAACTTTACTGCTGTACGCACCGAAACATACGCCAATATGGGCGCCTATCTGTCGACCTTTGCGCCTTCGGTACCGACATGGCTACATGGCACGCTGATGGCGGGCAACTATAAGACGCCGGTGATCTATGTGAACGTCAAAGCAGTGTTCACCAACACGGTGCCAGTGGATGCCTATCGCGGTGCCGGACGGCCCGAGGCGACGTTCCAGCTGGAGCGGGTGATCGACAAAGCTGCACGAGAGCTTGGGGTCGACCCGATTGCGCTCAGACGGCAGAACTTTATCACTGAATTCCCATATGCCACGCCGGTTGCGGTGGAGTATGACACTGGGGATTACCACGGTACAATGGACGCGTTGGAAGGCATTGCCGACCTGTCGGGCTTTGATGCACGCCGCAAGGCAAGCGAAGCTAAGGGCAAGCTGCGCGGGCTGGGTGTGAACTGCTATATCGAGGCTTGCGGCATCGCGCCGTCTAACCTTGTGGGTCAGTTGGGCGCACGGGCTGGTTTGTACGAAAGTGCGACCGTGCGGGTGAATGCCACTGGCGGGCTGGTTGTGATGACCGGATCGCACAGCCACGGGCAAGGTCATGAAACCGCGTTTCCACAAGTGATTGCCGAAATGATCGGTATCGATGAAAGCATGATTGAGATCGTGCATGGGGATACCGCTAAATCACCAATGGGCATGGGCACGTATGGCTCGCGTTCGCTGGCTGTGGGGGGATCAGCCATGGTGCGCGCCACAGAGAAGATCATCAATAAGGCCAAAAAGATTGCGGCCCATCTGATGGAAGCCTCTGAAGGTGACATCGAGTTGAAGGATGGTCAGTTCTCTGTTGCAGGCACCGACAAGTCTGTGGCCTGGGGAGATGTGACGCTGGCGGCTTATGTACCGCATAACTATCCGCTGGAAGACATCGAACCGGGATTGGAAGAGACCGCGTTTTATGATCCGGCCAACTTTACCTATCCCTCTGGTGCCTATGCCTGCGAAGTGGAACTGGACCCGGAAACCGGCAAGGTGACAATCGAGCGGTTCTCGGCGGCGGATGATTTCGGCAATATCGTCAACCCGATGATTGTCGATGGTCAGGTGCATGGCGGCATTGGTCAGGGCATTGGTCAGGCGTTGATGGAAGGCTGTGTCTATGACGAAAATGGCCAGTTGCTGAGCGCGTCCTATATGGATTACGCGATGCCACGCGCCGATGATGTGCCGTTCTATGCGGTGGATCACAGTTCGCAGACACCCTGTACGCACAACCCGTTGGGCGTGAAGGGCTGCGGCGAAGCCGGAGCGATTGGATCGCCGCCAGCGGTGGTCAACGCGGTGGTTGATGCAATGCAATCCGGTGGCCATAAAGTGGATCATATCGATATGCCTGCGTCGCCTTCGCGCGTCTGGGCGGCGATGAACAAATAAGGAGGACGAGACATGTATAATTTCGACTTTGAAAAGCCCTCCTCGGTCGCGGATGCGGTTGCTGCGCTGGCGGATGAAGACGCTCAGGCGCTGGGCGGCGGGCAAACGCTGATCCCGACGCTGAAACAGCGCCTTGCCAGTCCAAGCAAGCTGGTCAGTCTGACCGGCATTGCCGACATTCAGGGGGTGTCCAGCGATGGCGGGCAAGTAAGCATTGGCGGGGCGACCTGCCACGCGGATGTGGCTGCCAATGCCGGTGCCTATCCGGCGCTGGCAGCGCTGGCGGGCAATATCGGTGATCCGGCGGTGCGCGCTCGCGGCACAATTGGTGGGTCTCTGGGTAACAATGACCCATCGGCCTGTTATCCGGCGGCAGCTTTAGGTTCCGGGGCGACGCTTGTCACCAATGCGCGAGAGATTGCGGCGGATGACTATTTCCAGGGCATGTTCACCACGGCGCTGGACGATGGGGAAATCATCACAGCGGTGAATTTCCCCGTGCCAGAAGCTGCGAACTATCAGAAGTTCGAGCAGCCTGCGTCCCGGTTTGCGCTGGTGGGTGTGTTTGTCGCCAAATACGCCGATGGTGTGCGGGTGGCAGTGACCGGCGCGTCGGAAGAGGGCGTGTTCCGCTGGAGTGCGGCCGAAGACGCGCTGTCGGGTGATTTTTCGGCGGATGCTGTGCCCGCAGCGCCAGACGCGGAAGGTATGATTGGCGACATGCATGGCACGTCGGCCTATCGTGCGCATCTGGTGGCCGTTCTGACCAAACGGGCGGTTGCCGCCTGCGGATAACGTAGAAAGCGCCCCTGTCGGGGCGCTGCCTGCGGCGCGAGTATTTTTGGCAAAATGAAGGGAGGGCGCTGGTGCAGACCGGCGCCCTGTCCGTATGGGGGGAATGATGATTCTGGAGATTTGGGAGAGTTTTCGACGATTGCCGGTGTGGGTTCAGGTCTGGATGGCGGTTGTTCTGGTGCCGGTCAATCTGATGCCGTTTGGCTATTGGATCTCGGGCGCGCCTTTTTGGGGCGTATTCGCGTTTCTGGCGCTTGGCGGGATGTTGGCGAACCTGATTATCCTGTTGCGAGAGCAGGGGTTCTCCAAAGCGCTGGCTATACCGCATGTCCTGTTCTGGGGGCCGCTGGTGGTGGTGATCTTTCTGACATTGCGCGATGGTGGCGGTGCAGATTGGGACACGGAAGAGTTGGTGTTGCTGATCGTGCTGATAGTCGATGTGATTTCGCTGGCGTTTGATGTGCCGGATGCCGTGAAATGGCTGCGCGGTGATCGGGAAATTGCGTGACGCTCAGGCCGGTTTGCGCGCGATGAAATCAATCAGGGCGGACATGCCGGAATGGGCGCTGCCTGCCTGAACTTCGCGGTCATATTCGCGGCAAAGAAGAATGTCCCAGCCGACAAAGGCAGCGCGCAGAATCACCTCTGTGTACATGTTTTCGGCAAATGGCGGGCCACCCGTGCCGTATTCCAGCTGTTTGGGGGTGTAGCCATGCAGCATGACAATCCCGCCGGGGCAGGTGGCCTGCTTCATCCCGTCAAAGATTTTGCGACGCCCGTGCGGACCGGTGAACTGAATGAACAACCCGGCAACCAGATCAAAGGTTTCGTTTTCCCAAGTGCGGGTCAGCACGTCTGCTTGTTGAAAATCAACAGTGACATCTTTCTCGGCAGCCAGAGATTGTGCGCGCGCCACGGCGGTGGGGGCAAATTCCAGCGCGGTCACGCTCAGCCCATGCTGCGCCATAAACACCGAGTTGCGGCCTTCGCCATCTGCGACAGACAGCGCGCGGGCGCCTTGGGTCAGGTAAGATGTGTTTTCCGCGAGAAAGCGCGCGGGGTCTTTGCCAAACAAAAAATCAGAGCTGTTTGCGAAACGGTCTTCCCACATGAGAGTGCCCCGGGATGTGCTGGCAGAAAAAAACCCCCGCCGGATGGGCAGGGGTTCGACAGGGTCTTATTTGGGGATCGGACCGATCATCATGATCATTTGTCGGCCTTCCATCTTGGGCATGTTTTCAACCTTGCCCAGTTCCTTGATGTCTACCGCAACCCGTTCAAGCAATTCGCGGCCCAAATTCTGGTGCGCCATTTCACGGCCACGGAAGCGCAGGGTCACCTTGACCTTGTCGCCGTTCTCCAGAAACTTGTACACGTTGCGCATTTTGACTTCGTAGTCATGCGTATCGGTGTTGGGGCGGAACTTGACCTCTTTGACCTCGATGGTCTTTTGCTTTTTGCGGGCCTCGGATTCGCGCTTTTGCGTTTCGTATTTGAATTTGCCGTAATCCATGATCTTGCAGACCGGCGGCGCCGCATTTGGCGAAATCTCGACAAGATCCAGCCCAACCTGTTCTGCCATTTCCATGGCACGGGCGGGGTGGACAACGCCCACGTTTTCGCCTTCTGCGCCGATCAGGCGGATTTCAGTGGCGCGGATGCGTTCGTTGACTCGAGGGCCGGTGTCGCGCTGTGGTGGCGCATTATGAGGTCTGCGGGCTATGGTTTTCTTCCTTCGATAGCTGAATCCATTAGGCAGGCAATTTATTCGCGGTTTCGCGCCGACACAACAGCGTAATGAGCGAATATGAGCTTAATCGTGCTGCTTTCCCCCTTGTGGATGGGTGGCACCCTGCGGCATTTGCTCTACATGCATCGCAAGTCCCTTTGGGGCGCGTCAGAGACACAGGAGTATTGAAGATGAAGCAAGTGATTTGGATCGTGATTGCCGCAGCCGTGGCAGCGGGTGGATATTTTGCATTTGTTAAACAGGATGAAGCCCCGGTTGCAGAGGAGCCTGCATCAAGTGAGGCAGCACCGGCAGAGGCAGAAACTGCTGAAGAGACTACGGTAGAAGAGGCCGTTGAAGAGGCTGTGGAAGAGGTTCAGGATGCGGCGGAAGACGCAGCTGATGCGGTAGAAGACGCCGTGAGCGAAACGGTTGAGGCTGTTGAGGATGTCGTGACAGAAGGCACAGAAGCTGTTGAGCAGGCTGTGGAAGATGCGGTAAGCGACGTAACAGAATCGGTCGCACCAGCGGCTGACGCGGTTGAAGCGGCTGGCGAAGCTGCGGTTGATGGTGCTGCGGAGGCTGTTGAATCTGCGACAGAGGCCGCAACAGACGCAGTTGAATCCACAACCGAAGCGGTGACTGAAACAGCTACTGAATCGGTAACAGAGGCATCCGAAGCTGCCACTGACGCGGTCACAGAAACTGCAACTGAAATGGCGACGGAAGCTGCTACAGATGCTGCTGCGGATCTGTTTACGACCGAAGGGTTCAATCTGGATCAGGTTAATACACTGATCGACAGTTCGTCGCTTGATCCGTTGAAAAAAACGGCGCTGAAAACAAGCATCCAGGGCGCTGTTGATAATCCCGAACTGCTGGCACCAGCTTTGACACAAGCCAAGGCAGCACTTGGGCTGTAAAGCAATTTGGGCGCTCTGTTTTATGGGGCGCCCATTCCCGATCCCTGCGCAAAAAGTTGAAATTTGCACCCTGGTGCGCAGGTCAAAACGACCATTATCGCGAAATCGCCTTAGTTTTTACAGATTTCGATGTAATTTGTGACTGTCATTCACTGAGTTTTCTTTCCAGCCAGTTAAAGAGACCGGCAAAATGACAGACCAAAACGTTTCTATTCCTAATCTTATCGACGCGCGTGCGCGCTTGTTTGGCGGTTTTCTTGCCAAGGCGCAGAGGCTGGATGGCCGCTGGCGATTCGTGCCAACGCTTCAGGGGCTGATTTTTTCGATGATGATGCTGGTGGCGGTTGTTCCGATTGCCGGTTTTTATACATGGATCGAACAGAACACATTCCGCCGGGAGATGGATTCTGTGCATGAGAGCCATTTACTCATTGCCAGGAACCTGTCTGCTGCATTGTCACGCTATGCGACGGACGCAAAAACGGTTTTTGGGCTGGCCGTAAAAAACACTCAGTTATTGGGGGAGTCTCGGGAATTTGGTCAGGCGTTGTCAAATCTCCATATCTGTCACATCGTGCTGTTGGACAGTCATGGCTCCGAGTTGGCGCGGCTTTCTGGTCAGGTTTCTCATACGGAAGAACTGCCTGACCCTGCTTTGTTAAGTGAGCTGCGCCAGTTTGCGGAACAGGCCAATGGCGAAATTGCCATTACCGGCATTCGTTCGCACGAAGGTGTTCCACATTTCTTTATTGTTCAGGCTCTGGAAAACGCACAGCTCGCAGTGGCTCCGCTGAGCCCGGACTATGTCATTGCGCTGCAGAAATCGATTACCTTTGGGGAACGCGGCCATTCGATGATGGTTGATCAGGATGGGCTGGTTGTGGCGCACCCGAATGCAGAATGGCAGCGGATTTCCAAGGACGCTTCTAAGCTGTCCGTTGTGCGCGCGATGATGCAGGGCGAGACAGGCGTGATGGAGTTCTATTCACCGCCCATGCAGGCCGATATGATCGCTGGCTATACCTTTGTGCCCGAAACCGGGTGGGGGGTGATGGTGCCGCAGCCGATCAGCGAGCTGGCGGATCGGGCCAATGAGTCGCGCTCGGCGGCAATTCTGGTTGCGTTTGTGCAATTGGCGATGGCGGGCTTGCTGAGCTGGTGGCTGTCGTCCTGGCTGGTTCGTCCCATACGGTCGATTGCCACCGCCGCAGGGCAGCTGTCGCAGGGTGATCTTGATACCCGCATTGGAGAATTGCCCAATCTGACCCCGCATGAGATCGTGCAGACCGCCCATGCCTTTGACGCGATGGGTGACGGGATCGAAAAAATGACAGATCGGCTTCAGATCGCGTTGGAAGAGGCAGAGCGTGTGTCGCATGAGCGGGCGCAATTGTTGGAAGCAGCGCAAAAGGCCAATCAGGTGAAATCGCAATTTGTGTCGATGGTGAGCCACGAACTGCGCACGCCGCTGACATCAATCAAGGGTGCGCTGGAGCTGATGGATAGCAAGGTTGTCAGCGATGATCTGCCCCCCGAAGCAAAGCCGCTGCTGGAAATAGCGCTCCGAAACGGACGCCGGCTTGCCGTTCTGATTGACGACCTTCTCGATTTGGAAAAGCTGGACGCCGGAAAACTAAGCTTCTCGTTTGAACCGGTCGAGTTGGGTGCGTTGGTGACTGAGGCTGTGGAGGCAAATGCTGGTTATGCGACACTGGCGGGGGTTTCGTTCAATTGCGATACGTCTGAACAGGCAATAACGATTTCGGCAGATTCGAGCCGTTTGTTGCAGGTGATGGCCAACCTGTTGTCCAATGCTGCGAAGTTTTCCAGGATTGGTGATGAGGTAAATGTGTCTGTGATTGCTGATCAGGGCAAGGCTGAGATCCGTGTGCACGATAACGGGCTGGGCATTCCGGAAGGGACCGGAGACAGCATCTTTGATGCCTTTACGCAGTTGGATTCGTCAGATCGGCGCGTTGTTGGCGGAAGTGGGCTGGGTCTGAATATTGCGCGCACCATTGTCGCCCGCCATCAAGGTACGCTGACCTATGAAAGCACCAAAGGCGCGGGAACGGTATTCCTGGTGACGTTGCCGTTGCAGTCCATGTAAACAAAAAAGCCGCCCGAATGGGGCGGCTTTGATTGTTTAGTGGGGTTAGATCAGTCCAGAAAGGCTTTTTCCACGACATATTGCGCCGGTTTGGAATTGGCACCTTCTTCAAGACCGGCGGCTTCCAGCATGTCTTTGAGTTCAAGGTTGAACGCAAGATTGCCGCAGATCATGGCGCGGTCATTGTCAGGGTTGAGCGGCTCCACACCCAGATCGGCATAAGCTTCGCCGGAATTGATCAGGTCGGTGATCCGGCCCATCTTGGCGCTCTCTTCGCGGGTGGTGGTCGGGTAGTATTTGATTTTCTTCCAGAACCCTTCGCCGATCACTTCGTTCAAAAGCTCATCTGTTTTCAACGACTCGATGATGTCGTGACCATAGGTCAGCTCGCCAGCTTCGCGGCAGGTATGGGTGATGATGACCTCGTCATAATCCTCGTAAGTCTGCGGTTCGCGCAGCAGCGAGGCGAACGGGGCAAAGCCGGTGCCGGTGGCAAAGAACCAGATGCGTTTGCCGGGGATCAGCGCGTCATGCACCAGCGTGCCAACCGGTTTGGGACGCAGAATAATCTCATCACCGGGCTGAATGTGCTGCAGTTTAGAGGTCAGCGGTCCGTCCTGCACCTTGATCGAATAAAACTCCAGCTCTTCATCCCATGACGGCGAGGCAATGGAATAAGCGCGCAGCAGTGGCTTTTGCTTGCCGGTTTCGGGGTGCGGGTCGCCCATCAGGCCGATCATCACAAATTCGCCCGAGCGAAACCGCAGCGAGGCAGGGCGCGTGCATTTGAACGAAAACAGGCGGTCAGTGTAGTGCTGAACCTGTGTCACGGTCTGGGCGTCGGGCAGGGTGGGAACTTTTACAGCTTTGGTGTCGGTCACGGGAGTTTGCTCGGTCATATCAACATCGGGCGAAAGTGCCCGTCTCCATTTATCATGTCACAGGAGGAATTGAAGGTGAATTTGCGGCATGTCGTTGACATATCGCAAATTCACGATCTGTTTTTAGCGATCAGCCGTTGTCGCGCATGCGGGCCTGATAGTCATGCGCCTGCCAATCCGCACGGAATGCCCATTCGGCTTCAGGTTGGCGCGCGGCCAGATCATCGGAAATCTCGACCTCGTCAAAGCCGCAGCGGCGTGCCATGGCGTATTGGTCAGAAATCACGTGTCCCTTGGCCCGCAGGCGTCCGGTATATCCGGCCAAACGCAATTGGCGCGCGATGGTAAAACCTCGCCCGTCTGCAAAACTGGGGAAGTCGACGCGGATCATCTGGGCTGATGTCAGCTTGTCGGTCAGCGTGGCCGGGTCGGTGTCAGAACTGACATCCAGCGCGGCGACGTCATTGGCGGCGTCCGCAGACGGCACATAGCCAAGCGTCCAGTCATCTGCGCCAAAGCCGCTATCGGTTACAATTACACTCATGTCATCTCTCCAACTCGCACCATTTTGCCGTTTACAAAATGAATGCCGCATTCTTCTTTGTCCTGACCGCGCCAGCGGCCCGATCTTGGGTCTTCGCCGTCTTTGACCGGCGAGGTGCAGGGCGCACAGCCAATCGACGGATAGCCATTGGCCACCATCGGATGGCGGGGCAGGCGGTTTTCTTCCATATAGGCGCGCACGTCGTCGGGCGCCCAATGGGCCAGGGGGTTGACCTTGATGCGTCCGGTGAACTCTTCGACCTCAAAGAACTCCATCGCGGCGCGGGTGCCCGACTGAAACCGTTTGCGTCCGGTGATCCAGCCGTCAAAACCGCGCAGGGCCTTTTGCAGGGGCCGGGTTTTCCGCAAGGCGCAGCACGCGTCGGTGTCGCGCTGATGCAGCGTGCCGTCAGGGTCTTCGGCCTGTAATGTCATGTCCGAGGCGCGGATGATCTGAACGTTACTCAGATGCAGACGTTCGGCCAGTTCAGCCTGATAGACCAGCGTTTCCGTGAACAGCATTTCGGTGTCCACGAATAATACAGGAATATTGCGATCGACCATCGATGCGAGGTGTAGCAGGGCCACGGATTCCGCGCCAAATGACGACACGAGCGCAATTTTGCCCGCCTGCGGATCGCGCAGGGCCGCCTCGATCACCGCAGTTGCCGAATGGTGACGATAGCGTGCGTTCAGCGCGTCCACCTTGGCCTGAAGCGGGTCACGCGAGGCTGCATCGCCGGGGTCTGCCGCTGTGTTCAGCGGCGAGACCAAAGGCGTGAAGGTATCATGCGGCATTGGCCTGTACCTCTGGGTAGAGATAGGCTTTGAACGGGGCCAGACCCAGACGGCGATAGGCCGCCAGGAAGGTTTCCTCGGGTCCGTCGCGCAATTCAAGATAGCCCTGAACCAGACGTTCGATGGCCGGCACGATCTCGTCATAGGCAAACCCAGGACCGGCACGTTGACCAATCGCGGCATCCCAGGTGGCGTCGCCCCCAAGGGTGATCTGGTAGTTTTCTACACCGGCACGGTCGAGACCCAGAATGCCGATATGGCCGACATGGTGGTGGCCACAGGCGTTGATGCAGCCCGAAATCTTGATCTGCAGATGGCCGATATCATGCTCGAGCTTGAGCTCGTCAAAACGGGTGGCGATCTGCTGGGCCACCGGGATAGAGCGGGCCGTGGCCAATGCGCAATAGTCCATGCCGGGGCAGGCGATGATGTCTGACACAAGGCCAATATTGGCCGTGTGCAGATCAGCGTCGCGCAGCGCATCATAGATCGCGGGCAGGTCGGATTTGTGCACATGTGGCAGGATCACGTTCTGCTCGTGGCTGATGCGCAGTTCGTCATGGCCGTATTTGCGGGCCAGATCGGCCAGTACGCGCATTTGCTCAGAGGTTGCGTCGCCCGGTGTCTCGCCGTGTTTCTTGAGCGATACGGTGACGATGCTGTAACCCTGTGCGCGGTGTGCGGTCAGGTTGGTATCGGCCCAGCTGCGGAACATGGGGTTGGCGTCATAGGCCAGATCATATGCGGCGGTTGGCGCGTCGCGGAACGTGGGCGCAGCGAAATGCGCTTCGATTTTGGCCAGCAGACGCTGGTCGTGGCCGCCAAATGTTTTGCGCACTTGCTGGAAACGTTCCTCGACGCGAGCACGGATATCGTCCAGCCCATGTTCATGCACAGTGATCTTGATGCGGGCTTTATATTTGTTGTCGCGGCGGCCAATCTGGTTCCAGACTGAAACCACGGCTTCGATATAAGGCAGAACATCGGCTTTTGGCAGGAAGTCATTGATAACCTTGCCAATCATCGGTGTGCGGCCAAGTCCGCCGCCGACCAGAATTTGGTAACCGGTTTCGCCTGCATCGTTCTTGACGATGCGCACAGCCAGATCATGCGCCTTGAGCACGGCGCGGTCTGCAGCAGCGCCAGACACAGCGATTTTGAACTTGCGGCCCATGAACTGGAATTCCGGATGGTCAGTTGACCATTGACGGATCAGTTCGGCCACTGGGCGCGGATCTTCGATTTCATCGGCAGCGGCACCGGCAAAATGGTCGGCTGTAACGTTGCGGATAGTGTTGCCCGAGGTCTGGATGGCGTGCAGGTTCACCTCGCCCAATGCGTCCAGCATATCCGGCACATCGGTCAGTTTGGGCCAGTTGTACTGGATGTTTTGACGGGTGGTGAAATGGCCATAGCCCTTGTCCCATTTGTCCGCCAACAGGGCGAGCTTGTCCATCTGGGCGCTGGACAACGTGCCATAGGGAATGGCGACGCGCAGCATATAGGCGTGCAGTTGCAGGTAGAGGCCGTTCATCAGGCGCAGGGGCTTGAATTCGTCCTCAGTCAGGGCACCGGACACGCGGCGTTCAACCTGCGCGCGGAACTGGCGATTGCGCTCGGCAAGAAATGCGGCGTCAAAATCGTTGTAGTGATACATGGCTATGACCTTTCGCTGGTTACGGGCTGGACGCTCAGAGCGCCTTGCTGTCCCGGGCGGTGTCCGCCTGTTTGCCGTGGAAGTAGTTTGAGGGTCCGGTGCGACGGAATTCCTCGCGGAAATGGGTTGGCTCGGGGCCAGTGTCGCCAGAGGTGGCGTCGGCCAGATAAGCGCCCACAATTTCACCTGCCTGCTGTTCGGCTTCGAGCAAACGCAGTTGGGCATGTGCCTCGTCAGTCAGAAGCTCTGCTTCGGCGAGGTTGCGCGACCAGCTGTCATCAGCTGTCAGATAGATCACGTCACCTTCGATAAGGGCATTGGCGGTGATCACTTTGGGGGTAAATGCGCGGGCCATCAGGCAAGCTCCTGTGCATGGAATTCGGTTGATTTCTGAATACGGGTCGCGGCGCGTGGGGCGAGGCCCAGGAATGTAAGCGCCGGCCCGCCGCTACAGCGCTCTGCCAGATCGGTTGGCAAGGCAGCGAGTGTGGTTGCAATGATACGTTCGTCAGCGCGCGAGGCGTTTTCAACAATAGTCACCGGGGTTTCGCCATCGGCGCCATGCATCAGCAGGCGGCCTTGAATAAACCGAGCGGCTTTGACGCCCATGTAGATGGCCGCAACTTCGCCCGGACGCGCGAGGGTCTGCCAGTCGTGATCGGCAAAGCCTTTGGTGTCATGGCCAGTCATCAGACGCACCGCGCCGTTGCGGCCGCGTTTGGTCAGGCTTTGGCCGATATTGGCCACTGCCGAAGAGGCCGCTGTAATGCCGGGCACGATGGTCCATGGCAGGTTTGCAGCTTCCAGCGCTTCTATCTCTTCGTCCAGACGTGCGAACAACGTGACGTCGCCGCCCTTGAGCCGCGCAACACGAGCCCCGGCGCGGGCGTGTTTCACAATCAGCGCGTGGATGTCGGATTGTGCGGTAGAAGGACCAAAGCCCTGTTTGCCGACATTGATCAGTTGGGCGTCGGACTTGGCAAGCGCCAGAACGTCCGCGCTGACCAGACGGTCATGGATGACGACATTGGCCGTTTGCAAAACCCGCAAGGCCTTGAGTGTCAGCAATTCCGCGTCACCGGGGCCCGCGCCGACAAACACCACCTGACCCGAAGCGGGCAGGGTGGGCGTGGTCGAAGCCGGTTGTGTGATCGCAGGCGAGGCCATGAGAGAATCCGTTTGTTTGACTTACTATGCAATATAGGAAATTATCCCGGTTATTCGCTAGATGCTGGCGGAAATAGAAACGTATGTTCTGGTGTGAACGCCAGTGAGTGGGTTTGTTCTGGAAAGTGGGAGAAATTGGGATGTCATTGCGCATAGACGACATGGACCGGAAAATCCTTGGGGAGTTGCAGCGGGATGCGGCGCAGTCTTTGGATGAAATTGCCAAGCGGGTCGGATCGTCTAAGACACCGGTCTGGAACCGAATTCGCAAATTGCGCGATGCCGAAGTGATCCGTCAGCAGACTGTTTTGCTGGACGCCGAGGCGCTGGGATTTGAAGCGTGTTTTTTTGTGTTGATACGCACCTCAGAGCATGAGGCGGACTGGCAGGCGAAATTTCTGCAAGCGCTAAAGGATCGCCCGGAAGTGCAGGAAGCGCATCGGTTGGCCGGTGATATCGATTATATCCTGAAGGTTCAGGTGAAAAACGCCCGCGCCTATGACACGTTTTATCAGGCGCTGATTTCAGAGGTCAAGGTGCACAACGTGACCGCGCTTTTGTCGATGGAACAGATCAAATCCACAACGATGTTGCCGCTCTGAGATGGACCAATTGGCGCGTCGGCGGCGCATCGGTATTGCGTCGGTATCACGTCGGTGGCGAATTCAGGCGGTCACTGTCAGCGCGGTCAGTCCATGAAAGTGGAATGTGTTGGCGAAGCCTGGCGAGGCGGTCAGTTTGAGGTTTGGGCAGCGGTCGAACAGGATGGGCAGCGCCACCTGCATTTCGAGCCGGGCGAGCGGGGCACCGACACAGAAATGCAGCCCGCCGCCAAAGCTGGTATTGGTGATGACGGGGCGCCCCGGGTTAAAGCGATTGGGGTCTTCCCACATGCCGGGATCGCGATTGGCTGCGCCCAAGAGCAGTGCCACCTGATCGCCGCGATGGAAGGTGTGGCCGGACACCTCGATATCCTCATAGGCATAGCGCGTGAACATGTGCAGCGGTGGATCGTATCGCAGGATTTCCTCGACCGTGCCGTCGATCTTGTCCGGCATTAACCATGACCGGTCAATATTTTGTTCCAAAAGCGTTTTTACACCGTTACCCAGCGAATGCACGGTGGCTTCGTGGCCTGCATTCAGGAGAAGAATGCAGGTGGTGATCAGCTCGGGGGTGGACAGTTTTTCACCGGCTTCTTCGGCCTCGATCAGGCGGGTGATCAGGTCGTCGCCGGGGGTTTTTCGGCGGGTGTTGATGTAGTCGGTGAGAAAGGCCGTAAATTCGGTGGCGGCCTGTGCGGCGGCGTCTTCGTGGGCGCGGGTGCGCGACGCCATGTACATGGCAACCATCGCATGCGACCAGCGCAGGAATTGCGGGGCCATATCATCGGGCACCCCAAGCAGGCGGGCGATGGTGATAACCGGTACCTGCGTGCAATATGTGTTGAGCAGATCAAACGGCTCTGCGGGAAAGTCATCAATCAGGTCATGACACAGGGTTTCGATGCCCGGGCGCAGGTCAGAAATGGCGCGGCTGGTAAATGCGCGCAGCACGAGCGAGCGCAGGCGTTTGTGGCGGGGCGGTTCCAGTTCCAGCATGGAGTGGGCTTCGACCGCGTAGAACGGCTCAAGATGCGGCGGGATGTCGGGGGCCAGTTCGGGTGGCACCTCTCTGCCAAAACGGCGGTCCTTGAACAACATCGTGACCAGCGCATGGGACAGGGCGACGGGCATGCCATAGTCCTGCCAGAACACCAACCGGCTTTGGCTGCGAGCGTTGTCGTAGAACGCATAGGGGTTTTGCACAAATGCTGGATCGGTCGGGGACTGGCTGAGTGTTATCATGGCGTCAGTTTCATTGTGCGGGCGCAATTGGCAAGGGGGCGTGATCCAAATGTGCGCTGGCGCGCGCAGTTTTGCGCCTTTGGCGGGTGACGTGCATCGTGACGGGGGCGTGTGGGGCGCCCGGGGTGCGCTGACTTGTGGGTCGCAGGGCATCGGGAATGGCGCTAGGGTGGACGTATGAGAACGTGGATACGGCATCGGGCAGCGATTCTGGCGCTTTTTCTTTTGGTACTGGCCGCTGTTGCGGGCGGGGTCTGGCGGTTTGGCTATGGTCAGGCGCTGGATCAGCTTGCGCAGCGCGGTGAGGTTGACCTTGCGCTGGCGGCAGACCGGTTGACGGCGCAGCTTCAGCGGTATCAGGAACTGGCGGTTCTGATGGCGGAGCACCCTGATTTACATGATCTGGCCCGGGGTGAAGGCGATGCGCAGGCTGCGCGGGCGCTGTTGCTGGAAGCGGCGGACAAAACTGCCGCGCTTGATCTGATTTATGCAGATGTTGACGGGTCGGTTCTGGCGGCGGCGCATGACACCATTAGAGGGGCCAACGATCTGGTGACGACGCCCTATTTTGAGCGGGCGTTGCATGGCGCATTGGGCGCGTATCATGCGGTGGATGTGCGCTATGGGCGGAGGGCGTTTTATTTCGCCTCGCCCAGTTTTGGCGCGGATGGCCGTGTCAGCGCGGTTCTGGTTGTGGTGGTGGATATCGAGAATGTCGAAGAGAACTGGCGCGGGGACCGCCCGGCTGTGTTCTTTGTGGATGAGGCGGGCGAGGTGTTTATCTCAAACCGTTCGGAACTGATATTCTGGCAGCGCCGCGCAGGGGATGTGGGGTTGGTGCCGCCCGAAGGGTTTGCGCCGCCGTTTCAGCAGTTTTTCCGCGCCGGGCACGAGCTTTGGCGGTTGGACTGGGGGCCGTATCTGCCCGAGCGTGGGTTGCATATTGCCAAGGACCTGCCGGTGATCGACATGCGCGGTGAGGCGATTGTGGACGTGGCACCTGCGCTGCGTCTGGCGGGATTGCAGGCGGCGGTTGTGGCGGCGGCGGCGATGGTGTTCGGCTTGATCCTGTGGCAGGCAATTGAGCGGCGCCGGGTGTTGGCAGAGGCCAATATGGTGTTGGAGGAGCGGGTTGGCGAGCGCACCCGCGCGCTGAGCGAGACCAACCTTGCCCTGCGCCATGAGATTGTCGAACGCCAGGATGCCGAGGCGGCGCTGAAACGGGCACAGGCGGATCTGGTGCAGGCGGGCAAGCTGAGCGCGTTGGGACAGATGAGCGCCGGGATCAGTCATGAGCTGAACCAACCCTTGATGGCAATCCAAAGCTTTGCCGAAAACGGTGAACGGTTTCTGGAGCGCGGCAATCAGGGCAAGGCAGGCGAAAATCTGGGGCGGATTGCCCAGATGGCGACACGCATGGCGCGCATCATTCGCAATTTGCGGGCCTTTGCGCGCAATGAAAGCGAGCCGATGGGTAAGGTCGATTTGGTGGCAGTGATCAGTCAGGCCGTTGAATTGGCTGAATCGCGGTTGCGTCGGGACAATGTGCACTTGCATTGGGACCCGGACAAATGGCGCGACCCGGTTTATGCGCTGGGGGGCGAAGTGCGGTTGGGGCAGGTGTTTGTAAACCTGATCAACAATGCGGCGGATGCGATGGTTGATGCGCCGCGCAAAGAGATTTCAATTACGTTGGACGCAGGGCCGCGATTGTCGGTGGTGGTGCGTGATACCGGACCGGGCATTTCTGAGCCAGACCGGATATTTGACCCGTTTTATTCAACCAAGGAAGTGGGCAGTTCCGAAGGCATGGGATTGGGGTTGTCGATCTCTTATGGTCTGGTGCAAAGCTTTGGTGGAAATATTCGTGGCACCAACGCCCCGGAAGGTGGCGCGCAGTTCACGGTTGAACTGGATTATTGGAATGAGGAAAAGGTGGCATGAAGGCGCCGGTTTTGGTGGTGGATGACGATCCGATTGTGCGCGAGGCATTGACGCAGACGCTTGAGTTGGAAGATTTTCCGGTGATTGCGGCGGGGTCATTTGTTGAAGCCAAAGATCACATTGAACCGGGGTTTTCGGGGGTGATCCTGTCGGACATGCGGATGCCGGGGCGGGATGGTTTTCATTTGTTGGAATTCACGCACGAGGTTGATGCGGAATTGCCTGTGATCCTGTTGACGGGCGAAGGTGATGTGCCGATGGCGGTCAGGGCGATGGCCATGGGGGCGTTTGGGTTTTTGGAAAAACCCTGTGCACCATCCGAACTGGTGGCGGTTATTGAGCGTGCCCAAAAGACACGCAGCATGGCGCTGGAAAACCGACGCCTGAAGCTGCAGCTTGAAACCGGCGACCCGGCAGCACGTTTGATTTTCGGTATTTCGAAACAGGCTGAACTGTTGCGGACCCAGGTGCGCAATGTCGGTCGGATCGGAGCCGAGGCTTTGGTTACCGGGGCGCAAGGCTCTGGAATTTCGAAAGTTGCCGAGGTGATCCATCTATGTTCGCCTCAGAGCAAAGGGCCATTTGGCAAACATACTGCTGCGGGGATGGTGCCGGACCGGTTTCAGCAGGCCGTGAAAGATGCGGGCGGTGGAAGCCTGTTTCTGGATGAAATTCAGGCGATGCCGATGGAGACGCAATTTGCATTGATGGCGTTGATGGAGCAGGGCGCGCATCCGCGGCTTATCTTTGGCAGTGCCGCGCAGTTGCGCGATGCGGTTGGGGCAGGCACGCTGCATGGCGATTTGTATTACCGGATGGACGCCTTGCAGGTGCGAATTCCATCATTGTCCGAACGGCCCGAAGATATCCCGGTGTTGTTCCGTCATTATGTGGCGCAGGCTGCCGAACAATCGGGGGTGGTGGCACCAGACGTGACGCCGGATGTCATTTCCGGTCTCATGGCGCGGGATTGGCCGGGCAATGCGCGGGCGTTGATGAGCGTGGCGATGCGGTTTGTGCTGGGCTTGCCGGGTGAAGAAACCCAGAGCGGCGGCTTGGGACTGGTGGATCAGATGGCACAGGTCGAACGGTCGTTGCTGGCCGAGGCGCTGCGTCAACATCGCGGGCGGGCGTCTGTGGCGGCTAAGGCGCTGAAGCTGCCGCGCAAGACGATGTATGACAAGCTGACAAAATACGGGCTGAAGCCCGAAGATTTTCGGTAAGGCCCGGTCATTCAGGGTATTTCGCGAAAAATTCGACGGAACATTGTATGGCCTGCGTTCAACTGAGCAAGACAAATACAGATTGAGGTTCCTAATGCGTTTTCCAAAGTATTTTGCCGTTGCGACCTGCCTTTGTGCGCCTGCCGTTCACGCGGAACAGTTTAAGGCGGATGTCTGGGCGGACAATTGGTTTGCCTTTCATGTAAACGGCAAGACCGTGGCCGAAGACAGTGTTTCGATTACAACCGAGCGGTCCTTTAACGCTGAGAGCTTTTCGTTTCAGGCAGAGCGCCCCTTTGTGATCGGGTTGATCGCTAAGGATTTCAAAGAGAATGACACAGGCCTGGAATATATCGGGTCGCGTCGTCAGCAGATGGGTGATGGGGGCGTTATTTTGCAAGTACGCGACGGGCAGGGACATGCCATTGCGGTAAGTGATGCAAGCTGGCGCTGTATGGTGACGCACGCGGCGCCGTTGAACAAATCCTGCGCGCGCGAAGACAATCCGGTTGCTGGGCAAGGACCATGTGGGTTCAGCGAAACGGCTGCGCCTCAAGGCTGGGATCAGGCCGGGTTTGACGACAGTGGTTGGTCCAAGGCAATAGAGTATTCCGAACGCGATGTGCGGCCCAAAGACGGCTATGACCGGATTTCCTGGGATCGGTCCGCCGAGCTGATCTGGGGCGGGGATCTGGAAACGGACAACACGATTTTGTGCCGTCTCACAGTGGACTAGCGGTCGCCCTGACACCGCGCGGTGTGGTCCTGTTTGTGCAGGTCCAGATCGCGGCTGGCGGTGAAATTACCGCGTACATGTTCCAGCCAATAGCCGAAATACGTCTTGTCCGTCTCGGCATGAAACACTTCGGGCGCGCCTTTGTGCAGGGCGGGCAGACGGGTCCATGGCACGTTTGGAAAGCTGTGGTGTTCGTTGTGATAGCCGGTGTTGAACAGCAGCCAGTTGATCGGGCCATATGTGGAACGAGTTGGGTTTTCCGCGTCATCGCCGGGGTGTTCGGACAGCGACTGGCCCAGATTAGAGATGCCAAGCTTGCCGGGAAAGAAAGACGCGGTCCAAAGGTGATAGAGCAGCGCCCACGGGCCGAGCAACAGAAACAGGATGACGTTTGAGAGCAGCGACACTGCGATATAGGGCGCCATCTCGCGCCAGCTTGGGCGGGTGCCGGTAAAGCGGTCAACAGGATCGCTTTGAGGGCGGCCCGAGGCCAAGGCATAGGCGCGTGGCAGGATCAGATCACCAATGAAGATGCTGCCAAAGGGCAGGGCATGGATAAACAGGGTCAGACCGGTGAGCAGCTTTTGCCGCCCGGGTGTGGTTTGGCCGACATACTGGCGCGCCTGAAGGGCACACAGGTCTTCATGTTCATAGTCACGCGCATAGTCGCCCATAAAGGGATGGTGGCTGGTGATATGCTGATGCTGATAGATCAGCTGTTTGCCATAGGTGGTCAGGATGAATTCCAGCGCCAGATCAAACCCAGCTTGGCGCGTGGGCCACGAAATATCAGCTTGTGACAGGTTTCGTGAATCAGTGACGCGGCAGAGTGATAGATCAGTTGCCCCACGATGAAGGCCGTCAGGCCGATGACAAGCACGCTGCTGTCAGATACCAGCCACGCCACGCCCCAATGGGCGGCCAGCAACACCGGCAGTGCCAGCGCGGTGCGTGGGTCCGCACCGGACAGGGTCGACAGTTCAGGGTGCGCGCGAATAGCTTCGCGGCGCATGTCATTATGGCGACGTGATTGCACAGATATACGAGCGGGCGCCGAAACCGGCGCTGCGGTGTCTAACCGTAAATTGGTTTGCATAAATGACCTGATGAAATGCCTGTTTTTTTTGCAACCTAGTATCTGTGGGTCTCAGGTCAAGCATGTGAGCCAGCGGGGGCTTGCAATTTGCGCAATGCGGACCAATGAACATTGCATGGCTTGTGCGGGATTCCGCACAAACCGGGCGCTAACGCGTGCGAAAATCCGCACGGGTTGCATAGTTTCCCAATGGTAAGGTGTTTCAAGCAGATCACATTTCCTTGAAATTGCTTGAAAAATGAACCTTTCGCACATTTCGCAAACAAAGTGTTGAAGCAACTTTCCGCTCACGCCAAACTTTATGAGTGTCGTCCAGAGGGGCGAGAATTCTGCAATCGATCGTGTAATCCGGGGAGGAACCCACATGAAATTTTTGACAACCGCAGCCACAGCACTTGCATTGGCCGTAACCGCAGGCACCGCCGCTCAGGCCGCTTGTGACGAAGGCGAGATCGTTATCAAGTTCAGCCACGTCACCAACACCGACAAGCACCCCAAGGGGATTGCGGCGTCGTTGCTGGAACAGCGCGTGAATGACGAGATGAACGGCAAAGCCTGCATGGAAGTTTTCCCGAACTCGACGCTCTATAATGACAACAAGGTTCTGGAAGCCATGTTGCAGGGCGACGTTCAGCTGGCCGCACCTTCGCTGTCCAAGTTTGAAAAGTTCACCAAAAAATTCCGCATCTTTGATCTGCCCTTCATGTTCAAAGACGTAGGCGCAGTTGATGCGTTTCAGGCGTCGGACGCGGGTCAGGGCCTTTTGGACAGCATGCAGCGTCGTGGCCTGCAGGGCGTTGCCTACTGGCACAACGGCATGAAGCAGATGTCTGCCAATGTACCTTTGGAGTCGCCTGCAGACGCAAACGGTCTGAAATTCCGAGTTCAGTCGTCGGATGTTCTGGTTGCTCAGATGGAAGCCATCGGTGGCAGCCCCCAGAAAATGGCGTTCTCGGAAGTGTATGGCGCGTTGCAGCAGGGTGTTGTGGACGGTCAGGAAAACACCTGGTCGAACATCTATGGCAAGAAGTTCTTTGAAGTTCAGGATGGTGTGACCGAAACCAACCACGGCATCATCGACTATCTGGTTGTGACCAGCGTTGACTGGCTGGACAGCCTGGACGCGGATGTGCGTGATCAGTTCCTGACCATTCTTGGTGAAGTCACAGAGGTCCGCAACGCAGAATCGACTGCCGTCAACAACGCAGCCAAAGACTCGATTGTGGCCGCCGGTGGTGTGATCCGCCAACTGGATGCCGCTCAGCGTCAGGAGTGGGTTGATGTGATGAAGCCTGTTTGGGACAAGTTCTCGAAGGACGTAGGCCAGGAAAACATCGACGCTGCACAGGCGATCAACGCCTCTATGTAAGCACCTGATACAGGTGGTTTGACGAGACGAAATGAGCGGGCGGGCCGCAAGCGGTCCGCCCGTATTGCATCTAAAAACAAATAAACGGGACACGGGACAATGCAAACGAAGCATAGCTTTGTGGACCAGATCGAGGAAACGCTTATCGCGATCCTCATTGGGCTGATGACGGTGATAACCTTCGCCAACGTGATCGCCCGGTTCGGGTTCAATTCTAATATTTTATGGGCGCTGGAGCTGACGGTGTTCCTGTTCGGCTGGCTGGTGTTGTTGGGGGCGTCTTATGCCGTCAAAAAGCACAGCCATCTGGGTGTGGACGCAATTCTGAACATGGTGTCGCCCGGCACAGCGCGGGTGATGGGGCTGATTTCGGTGGCCTGTTGTCTGGTCTTTTCGTTCCTGCTGTTGAAAGGCGCCTACGATTACTGGGCAGTTTTTGCCGACCTGCCGCCGACATCGGGGCGTTGGTTTCCGACCGGATTTGAGGACAAGTTCCGCAGCCAGTCTTTCTATGAGGTGCAAGACGTGCCGATGGTGGGTTTCCTGCGGTTTCTGGAAGACTGGATCAACTATGGCGAAGAATACGAAAAACTGCCCAAGGTGGTGCCGTATCTGGTGTTGCCGGTGTCGATGTCGTTGTTGATGTACCGGTTTATTCAGGCGTCTTTGCAGATTTGGCGCGGTGAAACAGACCGTCTGGTGGCGAGCCACGAGGTGGAAGACGAGATCGAAGAAGTACGTGCGCAACAAGGGGAGCATGAGTAATGGAAGTTGTTCTTCTTTTTGCAATGGTGATTGGACTGTTGCTGATCGGGGTGCCGATTGCGGTGTCTCTGGGTCTCAGCTCGATCATGTTCTTGCTGATGTTCTCGGATGCGACGCTGGCGTCGGTGGCCGGAACATTGTTCGAAGCCTTTGAGGGGCACTTTACCCTGCTGGCGATCCCGTTCTTTATCCTTGCATCGTCGTTTATGACGACCGGTGGTGTGGCACGGCGGATTATCCGGTTTTCGATTGCCTGTGTTGGGCATTTGCCCGGCGGTCTGGCGATTGCGGGTGTGTTTGCCTGTATGATGTTTGCGGCCCTGTCCGGGTCATCCCCGGCAACGGTTGTGGCGATTGGGTCTATCGTAATCGCGGGTATGCGTCAGGTTGGCTATACCAAGGAATTCGCAGCTGGTGTGATTTGTAACGCGGGTACGCTGGGTATCCTGATCCCGCCGTCAATTGTGATGGTGGTTTATGCGGCCGCTGTCGAAGTTTCGGTGGGCCGGATGTTCCTTGCGGGTGTGATCCCGGGTCTGTTGGCAGGTATCATGCTGATGGTGACGATCTTTGTCATGGCCAAGGTCAAGAATCTGCCCAAAGGCGACTGGCTGGGTTGGGGTGAGATCCTGCAGTCCGGACGTGATGCCGGTTGGGGCCTGTTCCTGATCGTGATCATTCTGGGCGGGATTTACGGTGGTATCTTTACGCCAACCGAAGCGGCGGCTGTTGCAGCGGTCTATTCCTTCCTGATTGCATCGTTCATCTACAAAGACATGGGCCCCCTGTCAGAAGACGCCAATGGCGGTACCAAAGGCAGCTTGTTGAAAAAGCCGCTGGCGTTGATCACGGCCTTTTTTCACGGCGACACAAAACACACGTTGTTTGAGGCGGGCAAGCTGACGGTGACGTTGTTGTTCGTGATCGCCAACGCGTTGATCCTGAAGCATGTTCTGACCGAGCAGCAGGTGCCCCAGCATATCGCGGGCGTCATGCTGAGTGCAGGCTTTGGGCCGATCATGTTCCTTGTGGTTGTCAACGTGATCCTGCTGATAGGTGGACAGTTCATGGAGCCATCAGGGTTGCTGGTCATCGTTGCACCGCTGGTGTTCCCGATCGCTATTCAACTGGGTATTGATCCGATCCATCTGGGCATCATCATGGTGGTCAACATGGAGATCGGGATGATTACACCGCCGGTGGGGCTGAACCTGTTCGTCACATCCGGTGTGGCAGGCATGCCAATGATGGGCGTGGTGCGCGCCGCACTTCCGTTCCTCGCCGTGCTCTTCGTCTTCCTGATCATGGTGACCTATATCCCATGGATTTCGACCTTCCTGCCCAACACTTTCATGGGGCCGGAAATCATCACAAACTAATCGCGACACATTGCGATAAAGCGGCCCCGGAGTGATGTCCGGGGCCGTTTTTTGTGCGGAAAGTGGCCTGCGTTATGTTGGTTCACCGCACAGAGCGTCCCAGAAATCTGCGCTTAGATTGTGGTGGGGAAACGCACCGTCGGGCACGGGTACATCCAGAAAGGCGCATAACGGTTCCCAGCCCTGTGCCACATCAAAAACCAGCAGGTCCTGGGCAGGCACAGCTGCGCGCACGTCCGCCGTTCTTTGTTCAAACGCTGCAAGTACAGTGTCGCGATCCCGGAAATTTCCACCAAAGGTCTGCTCACCGATATGTTCGCGGTTCATATCAAGCAACTCTTTGATCGGAGGGGGCAGATCCATCGACGGATAGACCTCAAGCAACCTGCCAATTGTCTTGTCAAACCTGGCCCACCAGTTTTCAGCCGGGCGGACAGAGTGCAGGACTTTGGCGTCCGGAAAGGCCGCTTTTGCCTGACGCCAGAAATGTGCACCGGGCCAGTCAACCTGGCTTGCGTAGCCCTTGTAAACGGTTTCCCAATCAGTTGGCTCACCCTTTACTGCAGCTTACCAGAGTGGCAATTGATCTATCTTCTCAACAACTTCGTGCATGTGGTGACACGGTCCGAAGCCCAGTAATTCCAGAGCTTCCTTAATAGATTTCGTGCCGGTCCGTCCAAATCCGGACCCAATAATTTTCAATCCCATCCTACAGTCCCTTTTGCTGAATGCCCAAGGGTAGCCGCGCAGGGACGATAAGGATAATGATTTGGTAATTTGTTCGCGCCACTAAGGTGAGCGAGGCTAGGTAATCGCGAGAATGCAAAGGCTCGAAACCAGTGCCGTGTAAACTGCGCCCTCAGCCCGATTTCGAAACGACGAGGCAATGAGCGCGCAGTTTATTCATTCAGAGTGTCGATATGCGCGCGGTTAAGCTGCGCCCAGTGCGTCGATGATGCCGCGGAAATCTGCGGCCTTCAGGCTGGCGCCGCCCACAAGCGCGCCGTCAACATTGGGTACACCAAAGATTTCGGCGGCATTGGACGGTTTGACCGAACCGCCGTACAGCAAACGCACCGAACGGCCCACACCGGCGCCAAAGCGTTTTTCCAGACGGGCGCGGATGAAGTCATGCACTTCGCCAATCTGCGACAGGGTCGGGACCAGACCGGTGCCGATGGCCCAGATCGGTTCATAAGCAACCACGAGGTTTTCGCCGGTTGCGCTGTCAGGAATGGAGCCTGCCAGTTGGCCGCCGATGATGTCGAGCGTGTTGTCCGCTTCGCGTTGCGACAGGCTTTCGCCAAGGCAGACGATCGCGATCAGGTTTGCATCCCACGCGGCGCGGGTTTTGTCGCGTACATCTTCGTCGGTTTCATTGTGGTCTTCGCGGCGTTCGGAATGGCCGAGAATAACAGATGTCGCCCCTGCGTCGCGCAGCATTTCGGCGGAAACGTCTCCGGTATGTGCGCCGGTGGTCTGGGCGTGGCAGTCCTGACCGCCAACAGACACATCGCTGTCATTTACAAGGGTTGCCGCGCGGCTGAGCAGGGTCGCAGGCGGGCAGATCAGGATGTCAGTTTTATCCGGCGCAGGGGCCGCCGCCAGTGCGGATAGCTCAGACAACGACGTGTCTGTTCCGTTCATTTTCCAATTTCCGGCGGCCAGTTTGCGACGCATGTATTCATCCTTTAAAGCTTCAAAAAAGTCAGATGTGTTGTGTGCTTTGTCGCGGGGCAGGTCAAGGGGGCCCTTCGACTTGGGTCAGTTCAATTTCGGCGGTGCGTCGGTGATCATGTCCTCAGACAGGTCTTCGATGTCTTTGAATTTGATCGATTCACCGCAGCCACACGCATCAGCCACGTTGGGGTTGTTGAACTTGAAACCAGATTCCAAAAGCGAAACTTCGTAGTCGATTTCGGTGCCAAACAGGAACATCTGGGCCATGGGCGCAATCATCACCCGGGCGCCGCTTTGTTCGACAACTTCGTCATGCGGATCGGTTTCGGTCACGTATTCCATGGTGTATTCCATGCCCGCGCAGCCGCCTTTTTTGACGCCAATGCGCAGACCCGCGTGACCTTCGGCCCCCATGAGTTTCGCAATCTGGGCGGCGGCTGTGGCGGTGATCGTGACCGCTTGTTTTCCGGGAATGCCAAACATCAGCTTTCCTCCTCAACCGATTGTTAAATCACATAAAGCCCAGCTCAAGTCGGGCTTCATCCGACATCATTTCCATTCCCCATGGCGGCGACCAGACCAGTTCGACATCCACCGTGCGCACACCGGCAACACCGGCCACGGCCTCCTGTAACCAGCCCGGCATTTCACCCGCAACAGGGCAACCCGGTGCGGTCAGGGTCATGGTCAGGTTCACGTCGTTTTCAGCGTCGATCAGGATCGTGTAGATCAGGCCCAGGTCATAAATATTGACCGGAATTTCCGGGTCATAGACGCTGCGGCACGCTTCCACGATCTGCTCGTGCAGCGGGTGGTCGGTGCTGGATGGCGCGATCAGTGGCGTGCCTTCAACGGGGTCCGGAGCCTGGGTCATATCATGTCCTGCTTTATTCCTGAGTTTTTCATATAGGAAATACGAAGGTCAAGGTCCAGAGGGGGAAATGCGCGAAAGCGCGCATCTGCAGCGCGTCGGTATCCTGTCGGTATTGCGTCGGTGTGGATGGTCAGTTGGCGGTGTCCGGGTCGATGGGATCAGTGAACCACGTGCAGCCGGGGGGCGGCGGGATGGCTGGGACGTCGTGGTATTGGGGCGGTGCAATAAGTTGCCATTTTAGTTTGTGCCAAGACGGGTCTAGTGTCAGCCACCCATGCCAACGTCCAAAGAACTCCTCGTCGATCAACGGTACGGGGTTTTCACCAACCCAGTTCCGAAGACAGGGATGGCCTATTTGTTTTTGCATGTTCGGTGGTATTGCAACTGAGGCATCAAAGAAGGCATTTCGCCAATCGGTTTTGGCGTCAAGAATCGCGCTGTTGAAATCCACAAACCTGAGCGCGCCGCCATTGTTTATGCTCGCGTTCAGGTTTGTGGCGTATAACAGTATTGGGGCTTCGGGCGCGCCGGTCAGGAGTGCCCCGGAGAGGTCTGCGTTTTGCATTTGCGCCCCGGTGATAATTGCGTTTTGCATCTGGGATCGAAAGAGGTTTGCATTTTGCATCTGGGTTTCGATGAGGATAGCGTTTTGCATCTTTGCCCACGAGAGATTTGAATTATGCATCTTTGACCGAAAGAGGATTGCGCCTTTCATCTTTGCTTCGGAAAGGTTTGCGTTTTGCATCTGCGCCCCGGAAAGGTCTGCGTTTTGCATCTGGGATCGAAAGAGGTTTGCATTTTGTATCTGCGCTTCGAAGAGGTTTACGTTTTGCATCTGTGCCTCGGAGAGGTTTGCGTTTTGCATCTGGGCCTCGGAGAGGATTGCGTTTTGCATCTGCGCCCGGGAGAGGCTTGCGCCGGGCAGGAAAGCGTTCGGCATTACGGCGTGGCGCAGATCGGGGCGGGTGGCCTTAGCGGCGCTCCATGTTGGTTTTTTGAGCGCGGCGTGGGTGGCGGATTGACGTGCTTTCCATTCAGATTCGAATGCCTCGGGCGGAATGAATTCTGGTTGGGGTGTGACGTCTGCTTGGTCGGGGTGGCCAAAGGTGCGGGTCAGCCAGCCGGGTTTTGGCGCGCTGGGGCGTTGGCAGGCGGGGGCCTCTCGCTTGCACCACTGCGACAGAAATTCCTTGCGGGCAATGTCATAAGGAAGCCAGCCCGCTGGGCGTTCCACGAGGTCCTGGCCGGTCAGATCAAGCGGCGCGAGGGGGATCCAGTCTGAGGGTTCTTCGGTCAGGCTGTGACTGATGATGAAGATAAACGGTGTGGTCAGGATCAGGGATATGTTGATGCCGAGCCCCTGCCAGACGTTGGGGTTGGCGCTTGCACCGTCGCGCATGCGGCGGATCATCATGACCATGCTGGCCCATGCAAAGATCAGTGCAAAGAGCAGGCAGGCGGCGATCAGGCCGGTCATTACGAATGAGCGCGCGGCGAGGGATTCCAGCCAGAGAAAGCCCAGGACAATTGGGCCAAAGGCCCATGCCAGCAGGAAATTCCAAAAGGCGTTGGGCCATTCCATAGCACGGCGTGGGGTGCTTTGATCCTTTTGGCCAAAGCGCGATTTGCGCAGGAACAGGGCGCTGTCGAGCAAAAGCCATGGGGCAATCGCCTGTCCCAGCGGTTGATCGCCTTGGGTTGCGTCAGCTGCGCCAAGCGCGTCCCACAGGCGGATCAGGTAGAGGTGGAAATAGGCGTAGATGGCGGTGACCAGCAGTGGGGCGGCGTAGAAGAACAGCGGCGTGGGCACCGAGACGTTGATCAGGGGCAGGTCGGTGGCGCGGTTGACGCCGTAAAAGTCGATATGTTCGACCCCCATCAGGGTGATACCGACAAACAGCAGCACCGAGAGCAGGGCGAACCACGTGGCGCGCGCGTTTTTGGTGAGGGCGTCAATACGTTCGACTTGGGTGGTCATAAAAATGCCTGCTGCGATATGGCGTAAACCTATGGCAGCAGGCTAGCAGAGTTGTGGGCGGACGCCAATTGGCGTCAGTCGTTGATGTCGCGGTCGAAGGTTTTGACCTGTCCGGTGGGCAGGGAAAACAGCCGGCGCAGGACCAGCCATGCGACCAGAGAAAAGGCGGCAAAGATCAAAAACAGCATCGGCGGGGACACAAGTTGCAGCGGGCCAAACAGCATCAGCCCGACTGCTGCGGCGCCGATGGCAAAGCCCAGAAACACAAAGCCGGGCACCAGAGTCTCAAGGATGACGAGCACCAGTGCCGCCGCGAGCCAGACCCACCAAGTTGTCAGAAGCTCTGTCATCAGCGGCCTCCCTTGAGCAGTTTGAACGCGTCGCCAAAGGCTTCGAGCGCGGCGGCGGGCAGCAGGATTGTCTGTTTGCCTTCGCCTTCGCCCAATGCATTCAGGGCTTCGACCTGTTTCAGGGCGACCTGATATTGTGCCGCTTCTACGCCGTTTTCCTTGATGGCGGCGGCGACAACAGAGGTGGCATAGGCTTCGGCATCGGCTTGGATACGGCGTGCTTTGGCGGATTGTTCTGAGGCGTAAAGCTCGGCGTCGGCCTGAAGCTCGACGGCGCGTTTGTGGCCTTCGGCCTCGGTCACTTGCGCGCGGCGGGCGCGTTCGGCGTTGAGCTGTTGCAGCATGGCGTCGCGGGTGGCCTGATCCAGATTCACGTCCAGAATTTCGGCGCGGGTAACTTCGATACCCCAGTCATCCACGGCGTCTTCGACGCTGGCTTGAATGGATTCAATCAGGCTGGCGCGATTGGACTGTACCTCGTCGAGATCCATTTTACCGATATTGGCCCGCACGATTCCGGCCACGGTGGTTGCGATGGCGCCGTCGACATCGCGGATCCGGTAAACGGTCTTTTCCGGTTCCAGAATGCGGTAGAATACAGAGGTGTCGATTTGCACCAGCACGTTGTCCTTGGTGATCGCGTCCTGTGTGGCGTTGGGCAGCTGGCGTTCCAGAATAGAGATTTTGTGGCGCACAACATCAAGGAAAGGCACAACAAAGTTGATGCCGGGTCCAAGCACCGAGTGCAGGCGACCAAAGCGCTCGACGACGAATTTCTCGGATTGCGGGACGATGCGCACGCCTTTGAGGATGACGATGATCAGGAAGATCGCCGCGAGGATCAGCACAATGTTCTGAGATAGGATTCCGATCAGGACGTCTTCGATCATGGGGGTCGTCTCCTTGAAGCAATCATTTAAACATACGCTCTTTTCAAGTGGAGGTTGAGCGTTTGTTTTACAAGCGAATTCTGAAAGCTTAAGGAGGGGGAAATCTGTTGAAAATTCCCCGTAAAGGTACGGAAATGTCTGAAAAGTTCTCGTTTTCTCTGAATGCTACGGATGGTGCGGCGCGGTCAGGCGTGATTTCCACGCCGCGCGGTGACATCCGAACGCCTGCGTTTATGCCGGTGGGGACTGCTGCGACGGTCAAGGCGATGATGCCCGAGTCGGTGCGCGCCACGGGGGCGGATATTCTGTTGGGCAACACCTATCATTTGATGCTGCGTCCGACGGCAGAGCGGATTGAGCGGTTGGGTGGGTTGCACAAATTCATGAACTGGGAGCGTCCGATCCTGACGGATTCGGGGGGCTTTCAGGTGATGTCGCTGGCCGAGCTGCGCAAGCTGACCGAAGAAGGCGTGACATTCAAAAGCCATATCGACGGGTCCAAGCACGCGCTGACACCGGAACGGTCGATGGAAATTCAGCGCATGCTGGGCAGCGATATTGTCATGTGTTTTGACGAATGCCCCGCGCTTCCTGCGGACCGCGCCCGGATTGCCGAGAGCATGCGGTTGTCGATGCGGTGGGCGGATCGCTCTCGTGAGGCGTTTGGGGATCGGCCGGGGCATGCGTTGTTTGGCATTATGCAGGGCGGGTTGGAGCAGGATTTGCGCGAGGAAAGTGCCAAAGCGCTGACCGATATCGGGTTTGACGGCTATGCGGTCGGCGGGTTGGCTGTGGGCGAAGGTCAAGAGGCAATGTTTGGCTGTCTGGATTATGCGCCGGGGTATTTGCCGGTCGACAAGCCGCGTTATCTGATGGGGGTTGGCAAGCCGGATGACATTGTGGGGGCCGTGAAACGCGGCATCGACATGATGGATTGCGTGCTGCCGTCGCGATCCGGGCGCACGGGGCAGGTGTTTACCCGGCGCGGCGTGATCAATATCAAGAACGCGCGCCACGCCGAAGACCCGCGTCCGCTGGATGCCGAATGCTCGTGCCCGGCGTGTTCAAGCTATTCCCGCGCCTATCTGCATCACGTTTTTCGCGCCAATGAGATGATCTCGGGCATGTTGTTGACGTGGCATAACCTGCATTATTTTCAGGATATTATGCAGGGGATGCGGGACGCAATTGCGGCGGGCAGCTTTGACGCGTGGGAGGCAGAATTCCATGCCGGACGTGCGCAAGGCGACATCGCACCGATTTAGGCTGTGTCAGGGTAGCAAATCGGGCAGGTCTGCGAGCAGGCTTGTCTGTGTGCGGCTGCCTGCATAGCCAGATGACGGTGCGGTTTCCTGCGTGAGGCGCACGAAAACATAGGTTTCATTGTCTTTGACGACCCAGCCGACAAACCAGCCCAGCTGATCCTTGGTGCGGTGATAGTTCGCGTCGCGCACCCATGTCGTGCCGGTTTTTCCCAACGCGTCATGAGGCCCGACGGAGAAATGTTGCATCGTTTCTTTGGTCAGGGTTTGGGCGCGATCAGACAGGGGCAGGGACTGGGTGACAAAGGCGCGCAGGAACCTGGATTGTTCCAGTGGTGAGATTTTGAGCGACGAGCCAAGCCACGCGCGGGTGAGCCCGTTGTTCTGCCCGGGATCACCAGACAGGTCGCGATTGCCATAGTTCAGAGCATCAACATGGTTCTGGAATTTCGCGGCACCCAGCTGCGTTGTCAGCCATTGCGAATACCAAACCACCGAGTAGCGCAGCCAGCGACGGGGATAGGTCGTTTCGCGCCAGATCGAAAATGGCGCGTTGATCGCCGGGTCATAGTCGATGGCGGGCGCGTCAGGTGAGGCCAGTAAGTTGGTTTCATACCCGATCAGGGCCAGTGCGAGCTTGAAGGTCGAGGCCGGAGAATAACGGGTGTCACAGCCGGTCCCGGTGTGATGGATCGTGGCGCCGTCGCTGACACGTGTGACCAATGTGCACAGCGTTGTGGTTTCCGTGGCGCGCGCCAGTTGGGGCAGGGCGCACAGAAGCGAAAGGCCAGTCACAGCGATAAGACAGTTTAACCCGGGCAATTTGGATGCAAGGCGGTACATTTTGCACGTTCCATGGATTTTGCGGCAAAGTTGGCGCAAGGTGGGCATGGTTTCAACAGTTGAGTGAAACTGTCGCAAAAAATGGCTCATATCCGCAAAAAGCTCCTGAAAGTGCCCTTGTTCCCATCCCGCAGGACGGGCATTGTGGCGCCCAATAATAAAAAGCCCGGTTGAATCGGGGGGAAAGCCCCCCAGATTAAAGGGCCAGGAAACGGAAATGGCCGATAGGTTGCCGCCAGGCGGGACCAGCGCTGTTTTGCTAAGAACAAGGAATGAGCATGCAAGAGCCTCTCAACACATCCTACCCTGTGCTGCCATTGCGCGATATTGTGGTGTTCCCACACATGATCGTGCCGCTTTTTGTCGGGCGTGAGAAATCAGTGCGCGCGCTAGAAGAAGTGATGTCTGACAACAAGCAGATTCTTCTGTCGAGCCAGATTGACCCCGGTGAAGATGATCCCGCAGCAGATGGTATCTATACCGCTGGTGTGCTGGCCAATGTGCTGCAACTGCTGAAATTGCCAGATGGCACGGTCAAGGTGTTGGTCGAAGGTCAGAGCCGCGTCAAAATCACCGAGTTCCATGAGAACGAGGATTATTTTGAGGCAAGTGCTGAATATCTGCCGGAAATGCCCGGCGACGCGGCCACGATTGAGGCGCTGTTGCGCACTGTGGGCGACGAATTTGAGCGCTATGCCAAGGTCAAGAAGAACATCCCCGAAGAGGCGCTGACGGCTGTGGCTGAAAGTGACGAATCCGCGCGGTTGGCCGATCTGGTTGCCGGGCATCTGGGCATTGAAGTGGCGCAGAAACAGGAACTTTTGGAGACGCTTTCAGTCAGCGAGCGGCTGGAAAAAGTCTATGGGCTGATGCAGGGCGAAATGAGCGTTCTGCAGGTCGAGAAAAAGATCAAAACGCGGGTCAAATCTCAGATGGAGAAGACCCAGCGCGAGTACTATCTGAATGAGCAGATGAAGGCCATTCAGAAGGAACTGGGCGACGGCGAAGAGGGCGAAGGCGAACTGGCTGAGCTGGAAGAGAAGATCGCCAAGACCAAGCTGAGCAAAGAGGCCAAAGAAAAGGCCGATGCTGAGCTGAAAAAGCTGAAAAACATGTCGCCAATGAGCGCCGAAGCCACCGTGGTGCGCAACTATCTGGATTGGATGTTGTCGATTCCGTGGGGCAAAAAGGGCCGGGTCAAGAAAGACCTGAACAAAGCGCAGGCGGTGCTGGATGCCGATCACTATGGTCTTGAAAAGGTCAAAGAGCGGATTGTCGAATATCTGGCGGTGCAGCAGCGGTCGGCCAAGCTGAAAGGCCCGATCATGTGTCTGGTTGGCCCTCCGGGTGTGGGTAAAACCAGTCTGGGTAAATCGGTGGCACGGGCCACGGGGCGCGAGTTTATTCGCATCTCGTTGGGTGGCGTGCGTGATGAAAGCGAAATTCGCGGTCATCGGCGGACTTATATCGGGTCGATGCCAGGTAAGATCATTCAGGCGCTGAAAAAGGCCAAGACAACCAACCCGCTGATCCTGCTTGATGAAATCGATAAGATGGGGCAGGATTTCCGCGGAGATCCGGCTTCGGCGATGTTAGAAGTGCTGGATCCGGAACAGAACGGCACGTTTGTGGATCACTATCTTGAGGTCGAATATGACCTGAGCAATGTGATGTTCCTGACCACCGCCAACAGTTATAACATGCCCGGCCCATTGCTGGATCGGATGGAGATTATTCCACTGGCGGGCTATACCGAGGATGAAAAGCAAGAGATTGCGCGTCAGCATCTGATCGACAAGCAGGTTAAGAACCACGGTCTGAAGAAAGACGAATTTGAACTGACCGATGAAGCGCTGCAGGAGATGATCCGCACATATACCCGCGAGGCGGGCGTGCGGAACCTTGAGCGCGAGATCGCCAAGCTGGCGCGAAAAGCAGTGACGCGGATTGTGCGCGGGGCCACTGAGAAGGTCGAGATCACGCCAGAGAACCTGGATGACTATCTGGGCGTGAAAAAATTCCGCTATGGGTTGGCTGAACAGGCTGATCAGGTTGGGGTTGTGACCGGGTTGGCATGGACCAGCGTGGGCGGCGATCTGTTGCACATCGAGGCGTTGAAACTGCCCGGTAAGGGGCGGATGAAGACCACCGGTAAGCTGGGCGATGTGATGAAGGAGTCGATTGATGCGGCGTCTTCTTACGTGCGCTCGATCTCGCCCAAAATCGGGGTGAAACCGACCAAGTTCGACAAGATCGACATCCATGTGCACGTGCCGGATGGCGCAACGCCAAAGGACGGCCCGTCGGCCGGTCTGGCGATGGTGACATCGATTGTGTCGGTTCTGACGGGTATTCCGGTGCATCGCGACATTGCCATGACAGGTGAGGTTTCGTTGCGCGGCAATGCGATGCCCATCGGCGGTCTGAAAGAAAAGCTGCTGGCGGCGTTGCGTGGTGGGATCAAAACTGTGCTGATCCCGGAAGAAAACGAAAAAGACCTGGCCGAAATCCCGGACAATGTGAAAGAAGGATTGAAAATCATTCCTGTAAGCCACGTGTCGGAAGTTTTGAAGCTGGCCTTGGTTGAAGAACCGGATGCCATCGATTGGGATGAAGCCGCAGAAGAGGCGGCAGCTGCCGCGCTTTTGGCGGAAAAAGGGGCCGCTGCGACAGCGCATTAATCCCGGCATTCCTGAAATCTGAAACGCGCCTCGTGACAAGCGGGGCGCGTTTTTTGTGCTGTATGTTGTGGTTTTGCTAACCTCAATGGCGAGATTTTGTAGGTTAGGGTGGTTTTGATACCGCTTCGCTGTTAGACTAAATCCAATCAGGCAAAAAAATGAGGCCCCTCATGGCGAGCACTCCTAAAACAATTCAAACCAAAGCTCCGACAACACGCAAGTCCACAACGTCGACACGTGCACGTACAACTTCGACGGCCACAAAAGCACAATCAACAACTTCAAAACCGGCCGCTGCGCCAGAGCCGAACCCGATTGTTGTGGCCGAGGCGACGACAATTGTCTCTGGACCCGAGCTGAAGAAATCCGAATTGATTGAAGCCGTCGTGGAGCGCTCTGGTATCAAGAAACGCTATGCCAAGCCGTCTATCGAGGCAGCGCTGGCGGTTCTTGGAGAAGCGTTGGAAGAAGGGCGCACGCTGAACCTGATGCCTATGGGCAAGGCCAAGGTGCAGAAATCCAAAGAAATCGCTGGCGGCCAAGTGCTTTCGGTGCGCGTACGCCAACGTCAGCGTGTGACCGAAGCGAATGAAACAGCGTCGCTTGCAGAGCCTGCGGAGTAAGGCAGGCACGGCCATCGGGGTGATTTTGCGCTTGGTTTACATCTTAGTTGCGCGTGTTCAGGAATTCTCTTACCCAAAAGTTGTAAGGCGCTCTTTGAAAGATGAGCGTCTTTATTTTTGGCGTTTGCGGGTTTTGTGCACCATGCCGTGATTAATTTGGCGCGAAACTATCCCTGTCCCATGGAAAACTTGTGCGGCGAGATGCCAAAGGTTTCACGGAACCGTTTGGAGAAATTACCAGCGCTTTCGTAACCACAGGCGATGGCCACGTCGACCACCGGCATATCGGTTTCTACCAACAGGATGCGGGCGCGGTGCAGGCGCAGCTCCTGAAGATAGCGGCGTGGTGTCGTATCGAGATGCGTGCGGAACAGGCGCTCGATCTGGCGGCGCGACACGCCAAGCGCATTGGTCAGATCGTCCAGATCAATGTCGTCTTCCAGATGATCCTGAAAATGCGCGATGATGTGCAACAGTTTTTCGTTGCGGGTCCCGATATTGGCTGAGGTCGAGCTTTGCTGACGTTCGGTTTCAGAGCGTTGCACGCTGTGCAGGCACATATTGAGGACAGATCGCGCCAATGCGCCGCCATGGCGTTGGTAGATCAGTTTCATAAACAGATCAGTCGCCGCCGCGCCGCCACCGCAGGTCAGAATGCGATCATCGATGGCATAAAGCTGTTCTACCGGGTGCAGGTCGGGGAAGTGTTCGCAAAAGGGGGGGATGTTTTCCCAATGCAGCGTGAATGTGCGCCCGGAGAGAATCCCGGCGCGGGCCAGCGTGTAGGCGCCGCTGCACAAGCCGCCAACCGTGCGCCCGATGCGCCATTGGTGGCGAATCCAGTCGGCCATTTTCTGACTTGAGTTCAATTCAGGCTGAACCCCAGAACACACAAAAATCCGTGCATCTGTCGGTGTGTCGCCAATTGGCGCGTCGATCCCGATTTCAATGCCATTGGAACAGCGCACATTTGCGCCGGTGTCGGACACAGTTTGCCAGGAATAGAGGCTTTGCCCGGTCAGCTGATTGGCGATGCGCAATGGTTCGATGGCCGAAGTAAAGGCGAGCATCGACAGATTATGCTGCAAAGCAAACACAATCGGCTCAGGTGCGCTCACGTTGGCGAGCGGTACATAAGCGACACCTTTTGGAATGATCGGGGATGACATGATAGGCAAGCCGTTCCGCTATTTTGATGCCTCTTAGAATACCGCGTAAAAAAAGCTGCGCAACATGTACAAAAGCGGTTGCATGCCCGCGCGACAGGCGCTAAATCCAGCCTCACCGGGTCGTTAGCTCAGTTGGTAGAGCGCTTCGTTTACACCGAAGATGTCGGGAGTTCGAGCCTCTCACGACCCACCATTCTCCCAATTTATTGTGATGCTTTGATTTCGGTTATTCTGGCGCTTTGCGTTGCCGGAGTTCCCGGACCGAATAAGGCTGAGCGGTCGTTGATATAGCGTATTGGGCGTGTCGATTCGTGACGTCCCATTGTGCAGACCACACAAAATCCGCCCGTCAGGGCTATTGGCCAAAATCTTGCTGATTTTCGGTGGGGGGCCATCAAACGATGACCTGATGTCAGGTCAGATCGATTCGCTGGAAAAAGATGCGACTGAACGCAATTGTCAGTCGTAGAAAAGAGTCGGGGCGGCGAAATGCGCCGCCCCGGATATTAATGACCGATCAAGATGCCGGTGCGCAAGCCAGCGAGCCTGTGTCTGTGGTGATGAGCGCATAGCCCGCGTCACAGTTGGCGTTGCCAGCTTTGTCAAAGTTTGGTTGCATGTAAACAGGTGTTGGTTCTTCCTGCTGTGCACAAGCAGCGAGAAGAAGTCCTGCGGCGCACATAGCGGCATAGATTGGTTTCATAGCAGCAAATTCCCTTTTTGTTTTGAATTCAAGATGCAGCCCCATTTGAACACAGTTCTGTGAGGTTGCAAAGGGGGGGGATTACCCGCTTTTCATCATCGGCGGAAACCTGTGATATTTTCTTCACAGAACTGCACCATATGCGCTTGACGAGTACGGCGGGGCGGCATAAACCACGGCTCACGCTGACGGGCATTGCCCGGATGCGGGCAGTGGGCGGTTGTAGCTCAGTTGGTTAGAGTACCGGCCTGTCACGCCGGGGGTCGCGGGTTCGAGTCCCGTCAACCGCGCCATCACTGCCAGCCCTGATCCGGGTCAATGGGTCGCGCCGAAAGGCAACGCGCGGTTGTAGCTCAGCTGGTTAGAGTACCGGCCTGTCACGCCGGGGGTCGCGGGTTCGAGCCCCGTCAACCGCGCCACTTTCTTCTTTGAACTGTACCAAATTCTGGCCAATTGCCGGCGCCTCAGAACATTCTTTGTGGGGAAGTGCTGCCTGTGGCGTGAGCTGCCAAATTGCGGCCATATTAACGTCCTGTTCTAACTTTATCTTTTAAGCTCAGTGAACCAATGCGTGCAGGGCTTGTAATGCCGGACCCTTATATATCAGAAGTCAAATATTTTGGGACGGCGGCGCTCGACTTCATTGAAGTCGCCGTGGACGCCGGCACCGATGTGTCTGGTATCTTTGTGACGGTTTACCGTTCGAATGGAACGGTGCGGAGCGTGAATGCGCTGGAGACGTATGTGTCCACCAATGCGGGGCGCGATGTTTATCTGATCTCGACGTCGGATTCGTCTACTTTCAATGGGTTAAGCAAGTCCGGGGCGGTGGCGTTGTCGCAAGATGGCGATCTGTTGCAGTTCATTTCATTTGATGATGCGGCGCCGGTTGACGCGGTCGCGGGTGTTGCGAACGGAGAGACGTCTGACCAGATTGGGCAAGCCGGGGCAGGAGAATCTCTGGAATCAACTGATGGTGGTGCCAGCTATGAAACTCAGACCAATCCCAATGGCGGAACGATTCCCTGTTTCCTGAAAAACACCCGTATCGCCACGCCCGATGGGTGGGTCCATGTGCAAGATCTGAAGCCAGATGATTCGGTGTGTGACGCCCAGGGCAACACGCTGGTCGTGCGTCAGGTTTTATTGCGCAAGGTGGGGATCGCTGAGTCGATTTATGACTATCGGCTGCGCCCGGTACTTATTCGTGCAGGATCGTTGGGCGCGGGGTTGCCGGAACGGAATTTGTATTTATCGCGCCAGCATCGGGTTCTGGTGGGGTCAAAAATTGTACGGCGCATGTTTGGCGTGCCGCAGGTTTTGGTGGCGGCACATCAGTTTCTGAAGTTGGACAGGGTCGAACTGGCGCCTGTGACTGGCGCCTTTCACTATTATCACTTGTTGCTGGAACGTCATGGAGTTGTGGTGGCCGAAGGATTGTCCTGTGAGAGCTTTTTGATTGCGCAAAGTTCGATAAGCGCCATTTCGGATGCCGCACGTAAACATGTGTTTGCTACATTTCCCGAATCACGGGCCCACGGGTATCAGGCGGAAAGTGCAGCGCTGATTCCCTCGCGAAAACAGCAACAACGTTTGATTGAACGTCATTTGAAAAACAACAAACCATTTGGGGCGACACAATGGGGCGGGGCAGCGGGCGCGCGGGTTTTACCCGACAGGGCGCTTGTCGCCAGTGCGTAGGGTATTCAACGTCTGGCCAGACTCAGAACGAACGCGTCATTTGACAGTATTTGGAAAATTCCCGGCAACACATTGAAAGCCTCATTTTTTCTTTGCAATAGAAGAAACTGACGCGTCGAACGTGATTGATTATGTTGAAACTGTTGAAAGAGGCTGATCAGAGCGAACGCCGCCTGAATTTGCCCTGGTCGTAAAACCGCCCGAATGCATTCCGGGCGGTCCGCGCGTTTCGTCTGATGACGCTATTTGGACAGAGCTTCCAGAATGCGGGCCCAGCTGCGAATACCTTTGTGAAAGCTTTCAAGGTCGTATTTTTCATTGGGCGAGTGGATTTGGTCATCATCACGGCCAAAGCCGATCAGCATGGCGTCAACGCCGAGCAGTTCCTTGAAGTAGCCCGCGATTGGGATTGAGCCACCGCAGCCCACATAGGCCGCGGGGCGGGGCCATTCATCGCTCAGCGCCTGACGGGCCTTTTCGAAGGCCGGGTCTTCGATCGACATCTGCGAAGCAGGCGCACCTTTTTCCGTGCGGTATTCGACCGAGAATCCTTCGGGCAGATTGTTTTCCAGATAGGTGCGGAACGCGTTACGGATTTTGTCCGGGTCTTGTTGACCCACCAGACGGAATGACAGTTTGGCTGATGCCTGACTGGGCAGAACGGTTTTGAAACCGTCACCGGTGTAACCGCCCCAGATGCCGTTGACGTCGCAGGTGGGGCGCGACCAGATTTGTTCCAGCGGGGTGCGATCCTGTTCGCCGGCAGGATTGGACAGGCCAACGTCGCCCAGATATTTGCCGTGGTTGAAGTTCAGACCCTGCCATTGGGCCCGGATTTCATCGGGCAATTCCGGCACATCATCATAAAACCCCGGCAAAGTGACTGCGCCAGTGTCGTCATGCAGCCCGGCCAGAATTTTATTCAGCACGCGGATCGGGTTCATGGCGATGCCGCCATACATGCCCGAATGCAGGTCGCGGTCTGGGCCGGTTATGGTGAAATCTTCGCCCAGCAAACCACGCAACATTGTGGTGATGGCAGGTACTGCGCTTTCAAACAGGCCGGTGTCACAGATCAGCGCGATGTCCGAGGTCAGCTCGGCAGCGTTTTCCTGCATGAAGGGCACGAGTGAGGGCGACCCTGATTCTTCTTCTCCCTCAAAAAAGAACGTGATGCGGCAGGGCAGGGTGCCATGCTCTGCCTTCCAGGCGCGGCAGGCTTCGACAAAGGTCATCAGCTGGCCTTTGTCATCCGACGAGCCACGGCCCCGGATCACTTTACCGTTAGGGGTGTCTTCGATGGCAGGTTCAAACGGGGCAGAGTCCCAAAGGTCCAGCGGATCAACGGGTTGCACATCATAATGGCCGTAAAACAATATGTGTGGCCCGTCGCCGTCTACATGTCCAACAACCATTGGATGCCCGGGCGTTTGGCGTTTTTCTGCTTTTACATCAAGGCTTTGAAGATCAGCGACCAGCCAGTCGGCTGCCGTTTGACAATCGTCCTTAAAGGCTGGGTCTGTGGAGATCGAGGGAATGCGCAGTAATTCCAGCAGACGGTCCAGCGCCTCGGGCAGATTGTTGTCAATTCGGGCGAGTACGGAATCAAGCGACATGACGTCTCCTTTGCAGCGTTTTGCGGAGCCTATCATTGGCATTTGAAGTGTCCAGAGCACCAAAATGTGACACGCGCAATTGCTTGACATGAGTCAATGTGGGGGGGCGGGACAATTTGTTACCTGTTGTGCCAAAGATGCGCGCGATATATGCATTCAGGCACTTTATTGGTCGCAAGCCGGAAACGCGCATCCTCTGGGCTTGCGATTTGATTTGGAGGGAAACCCGTGGACTATACGGCAAAGCTAGATGACGCCATCCAGCGACTGCATGATGAAGGGCGTTATCGCACCTTTATTGATATTGAACGCGAGCAGGGCAATTTCCCGCATGCTGTCTGGAACAAACCCGATGGCAGCACGCAGCCTGTGACGGTATGGTGTGGCAATGACTATCTGGGCATGGGCCAGCATCCGGTTGTTATGGATGCGATGCACGAGGCAATTGATGCGACGGGTGCCGGATCTGGTGGCACGCGCAACATTTCGGGCACAACCGCTTATCATAAGCGTCTTGAGGCGGAGTTGGCGGATTTGCACGGCAAAGAATCGGCGCTGTTGTTTACCAGCGCCTACATTGCCAATGATGCGACGTTGTCGACATTACCCAAGCTGTTCCCCGGCCTGATTATCTATTCTGACGCGCTGAACCATGCCTCGATGATCGAAGGGGTGCGCCGCAATGGTGGCGCCAAGCGTATTTTCCGCCACAATGACGTTGCCCATCTGCGCGAATTGCTGGCGGCGGACGATCCGGCCGCGCCCAAGCTGATCGCGTTTGAATCAGTCTATTCGATGGACGGCGATTTTGGCCCGATCGAGGCCATCTGTGATCTGGCAGACGAATTTGGTGCGCTGACCTATATTGATGAAGTGCATGCCGTGGGCATGTATGGACCACGTGGTGGTGGTGTGACCGAGCGGGACAATCTGGCCCACCGGATCGACATTATCAACGGCACGCTGGCCAAAGCATTTGGCGTAATGGGCGGGTATATCGCGGCGTCTGACAAAATGTGTGACGCTGTACGCTCTTATGCGCCCGGCTTTATCTTTACCACGTCTTTGCCCCCGGCGGTTGCCGCTGGTGCGGCGGCGTCGGTGCGCCATCTGAAACAGGATCAGGCGCGACGCGACAGCCAGCAGGCGCAGGCCAAGGTTCTGAAGCTGCGCCTTAAGGGCATGGGATTGCCGATCATTGATCACGGCAGCCACATTGTGCCTGTCATCGTGGGCAACCCGGTGCATACCAAAAAGCTGAGCGACATGTTGCTGGAGAATTTTGGCATTTACGTACAGCCGATCAATTTTCCAACCGTGCCACGCGGTACAGAGCGTCTGAGATTCACCCCATCGCCCGTTCACGGTCCGGAAGAAATGGATCAGCTGGTACGCGCCATGGATGAATTGTGGAGCCATTGTGCGCTGAATCGTGCCGAACTGGCGGGTTAACTCTCGCCAAAGGTGCAAAAGCCGTTGCCTTATGGTAGCCTGCCATTAACAAAGGGACCGATCCGAATCGTGGGACGGTAGCGGGTCGGCAGAGCATAATTGGGGCGTATGGCATGATCGGGCGCAAGGGACAGCGCATCACCGAAGTGATTGAAGCAGGGCCGAAAGGCTTTGACGACTTTGACCTGCGTCTTGGCGACATGATGCGGGGCGAACGGGCCACGTTAGGCAAATCGCTTCTGGATGTTCAGAGAGAATTGCGCATTCGTGCGTCATATATAGCAGCCATTGAAAACAGCGACCCCAGTGCCTTTGAAACGCCGGGGTTTATTGCGGGGTATGTCCGGTCTTATGCACGGTATCTGGGTATGGACCCGGAAGCAGCGTTTGAAATCTTTTGCACGGAAAGCGGATTTACCACTGCGCACGGCATGTCCGCCGAAGCGTCGACAATCCGCAAGTCCGAACCGGTTGCGCCTGTCATGGGGCAGGATCCGTTTGCGTCCCCTAATATGCCATTCACTCCGGTTCAGGATTCGATCCTGTCACGGATAGAGCCGCGCGCCATTGGGTCTTCGTTGGTTCTGGTCGCGCTGATTGCGGCCATTGGTTATGGCGGTTGGTCGGTTCTGAACGAAATTCAGCGCGTCACTTTGGCCCCGGTTGAGCAAAAGCCGGTTGTATTGTCTGATCTCGACCCAGTGAGCAGTGCGAGCGAAATCAACACTCTGGACGGCTCTGAAGATGTGATTGCGACGGCGGGCGTATTTACCCCCCCGAAGGAAGCACTGGATCGGCTTTATCGCCCTCAGGCACTGGATGTGCCGGTATTGATCGCCCGCGATGCACCCATTTCGCAGCTGGACCCGGACAGCATTGGCGTCTTTACGCCTGACGCGCCTGTGCTGGCATCCGTTTTGCCACAGGAAGTCACCCCCATCGCGCCAATTGTTGTCGAAGACAATGCTCCTGATGTGGTTCTGATGGCGGTGCGCCCGGCGTGGGTGCGGGTGCGTTCGGCCGAAGGCACGGTTCTGTTTGAGAAAATTCTTGATGCTGGCGAAGAATACATCCTGCCCGCCACCGAAGGTGCGCCTACTTTGCGTGCGGGCATGTCGGGGTCGGTCTATTTCAAAGTGAACGGCCAGTTGTTCGGCCCTGCAGGCAGCGGCACAAACACGGTGCGCGATCTGGCCCTGAGCACAGAGTCTCTGAAAGAGAATTTTGCGCTGGCGGATCTGGATGATGATCCTGAACTGGCCCGGATCGTGGCTATGGCTGCTGCAGAAAACGTTGTGATCTCGCAGGATTGACGCAAGGCACACTCTGGTGCATTGCCCCCGCCGCATTACAGGATTAGACAGGCCCTGAACCTTTTTGGCGAGGGGCTTTTTAATGTCCATGAACCACATCCGACCCTGGCGAAATATTGAACGCCGTCCGTCCCGCCAGATCATGGTGGGCAATGTGCCCGTTGGCGGGGATGCTCCGATTGCCGTGCAGACCATGACCAACACCGACAGCGGTGATGTTAAAGCCACGTTGGGCCAAATCATGGCCGCAGCCGAGGCTGGTGCAGATATCGTGCGGGTCTCAACCCCGGATCAGGCTGCGACACAGGCGTTGAAAGAGATCACGCGCGAAAGCCCGGTGCCAATCGTGGCGGATATTCATTTCCACTATAAGCGCGCGATCGAAGCAGCCGAGGCCGGCGCGGCCTGTCTGCGCATCAATCCGGGCAATATTGGCGATCAGAAACGGGTGCGCGAAGTTATACAGGCGGCCAAGGATCACGGCTGTTCCATCCGCATTGGTGTGAACGCGGGCAGTCTCGAAAAACACTTGCTGGAGAAATACAGCGAACCTTGTCCTGACGCGATGGTCGAATCCGGATTAGAGCATATTAAGATACTGGAAGATAACGACTTTCATAACTTCAAGATCAGCGTCAAAGCGTCAGATGTGTTCATGTCCGCCGCCGCCTATCAGATGCTGGCAGAGGCGACCGATGCGCCAATCCATCTGGGCATCACCGAGGCAGGCGGTCTTGTCAGCGGAACCATCAAGTCCGCGATTGGTCTGGGTCAACTTTTGTGGATGGGGATTGGTGACACGATACGCGTCAGCCTCAGCGCCGATCCGGTTGAAGAGATCAAAGTTGGTTTTGAAATCCTGAAGTCGCTGGGCCTGCGGCACCGGGGCGTGAACATCATCAGCTGTCCCAGCTGCGCGCGTCAGGGGTTCGATGTGATCAGAACAGTCGAGGCGCTGGAACATCGTCTGGCCCATATCCACACTCCCATGAGCCTCAGCATCATAGGCTGCGTGGTCAATGGCCCGGGAGAGGCGCTGATGACTGATGTTGGGTTTACCGGTGGCGGGGCCGGGGCTGGCATGGTCTATCTGGCAGGCAAGCAGAGCCACAAGCTCTCCAATGAGCAGATGGTCGATCACATCGTGGAACAGGTGGAAAAGAAAGCCGCCGAAATTCAGGCCGCCGAGACGTCATACTAGGCACGCGGCCCTGATCTTCATTTTGCCAGAAATACTCAAACTGGCTCAGCCTTGCTGAGCCGGGGCGGCGAAGCCGCCATGCCCAACGCTTTGTCGCGCAGCTTTGCTGCGTGTTCAAAGGGGCGGGAGCGCACCCGACATCTCTAAGACCTTAGAGACCGCCACCTGTACCCTGCAAGACGCCATGCTCCATCGCATAGCGGGTCAGACCGGCGGTTGAGGAAATGCCCAGTTTGCGTTTGATATTCTTGCGGTGGGTTTCAACTGTGCGCACGGAAATATTCAGCACCAACGCCACTTCTTTGTTGGATTTACCTTGCGCCAACTGCAACAGAACCGTCTGTTCCCGGCTGGTCAGCTGCTCGCGTGCGCCACCGTCCGGGGGCTCCAGCGATCCGCGCGCGCCTGTGCACAGATAGCGTTCGCCGCGCATGACCGCGTCTATCGCGGTCTTGATCTCATCTGTTTGCACGTCCTTGAGTAGATAGCCCATCGCGCCATGGCTTAGCGCGGTTGAGATATATTCGGGGCTGTCATGCATCGACAGCACCAGAATACGCAAATCAGGATCGCGCTCGAGCAACATTTCGGTGGCCGTAAGACCGCCAATCTCTGGCATGTTGAGGTCCATCAGAATGACGTCCGGTGCCAGTTGAGGCAGGCGGTCCACCGCTTCGCGTCCATTGGTCAGGGTGCCAACCACCGATATATCATCAAAACTTTCCAGAACGGATTGAATACCTTCGGCCACCATTGGGTGATCGTCGACTATGGCGACACGGACAAGGTCTGTCATGCGCTGGCCTTTCTGCGTTTTGCGGCGCCATCATCCTGAGGGGTCAGCATATGACTGAGCGGCACTTCGACCACGATAACTGTGCCGGATTTACTGGAGAGGATGCGCAAAGTCCCGTCAAGTTGTTCGACACGTTCCTGCATATTTCGAAGCCCAAGCCCGCCTTTTGAATTGCCCTCACGATCTTGGGGAATTCCGCTGCCATTGTCTGCTATGCGCAACGTCGCACCTTTTTGATGACCGCGCACATCGATCGAGACTTCGGTGGCGTTGGCGTGGCGTTCGATGTTGGTCAGGGCCTCCTGGGCAATGCGGTAGAGAGCGATTTTTGCGTCTTGATCCAGTCGGTTACGGAACACAACGGTTTGAAATTCTGTCTTGATTCCGGTGCGGGTGCCAAAATCGTCCGCCAGCGCTTTGATTGCTGGGCCAAGGCCTAGGTCATCTAGTACGCCGGGGCGCAAATCGCGGCTGATGCGGCGCACTTCCTGAATGGCGCCGGACAGATGGTCGATGCCTTTGTCCAGCATTTCGGGTGCGCGGTCATCCTTGGCATTAAATCGGCGGCGCGCAGTATCCAGCGCATAGCGTACGCCCACCAGTATCTGGCTGATTCCATCGTGTAATTCACGCGCCACGCGGCCGCGTTCTTCTTCCTGCGCCTCCAACACCCGCAGGGTCAATGCCTTGAGTTTGGCATCCGCAAGCCGCCGTTCACGCACGGTGATCACCATGCCTGACAGGAACACCATGAACAGAGCGGCCACTGTGATCGCAAGAATATACAGCGACGTGCGGCGCACCTGAGCTTCGACATCGGCGCGAGCTTTGGCGACTGAGGCCAGGACATCATCGATAAACACGCCCGTGCCTACCGCCCACCGCCAGCTGGGAAAGGACGTGACATAGGTGATCATTCGCGCTTCTTTCCCGGTCGAAGGTTTGTTCCAGAGGTAGCTGTGATATCCCGCACCCTGGCGTGCAATGGCGATCAGTTCGTCCACCACCGGCGTGCCCTCGCTGTCGCTGAGACCGGACCAGTTTTGATCGATCATGTCGGTTTGACGCGGACTGACAAGGTTGTTGCCGTCATAGTCATACACAAAAAAGAATCCATCCGTGCCATAGATCATCGCGGCCAGAATTTGCATGACCTGTTGCTTGGCGTCTTCGTCATCAGGGGCGGCGCTGCCGTAGACATAGTAGAAACCGTTGCGCGCCTGTGTCACGTAGTTGCGCAATTCGGCTTTCTTGGCCTCAATCAGCTGATCTTCCAGCGTTGCAATCTCACGCTCGGCCAGCTGTCGCGATTGGTTGGCAACCAGGAACGAAATGGCCGCAACCGCCAGAATCAACGGAACTGTGGCCAGCAGGAACAGCTTTTGCCCATAAGACAGGCGCAGATGCGGGAATAAATTGCGCATAGTGATTCGATAGTCGGGAATCAGCGCGAATCAAAGCGCTGAATATGGGTTTTTGCCGGCACCGTCGCCGGAATACCGCGAAAATTAAGGAAATTCTCGGGGAATTCGCCCTCCCTGACATGAGAATACGTAGTACTTGGTATTTCCAGAATGGGGGGGCAAAGCTAGGCTCGGTCCACTTGCAACGATCCGCCTGAGCGTCAAAAGAAGCGCCGGGCTGAACTAATTCTGGGAGGATTACCTATATGGATCGTCGTTCTTTTCTGAAAACCTCAGCTTTGGGTGGCGCTGCCGCCGCGACCACTTTGGCCGCTCCGGCATACGCACAGGGCAAGCGCACATTGACCATGGTGCAGTCTTGGCCACGTGGCTTTGCGGTTCTCGATGACGCTGCAACCTATCTGCAGACCATGGTTGGCGAAATGTCTGATGGCATGCTGACAATCGACAAAAAAGCACCGGGCGAGCTTGTAGGCGCGCTGGAAGTGTTTGACGCCGTGTCTTCGGGGCAGGCGGATATGTATCACTCGGCTGATTATTATTTCATCGGTCAGCACCCTGGTTACGCCTATTTCACAGCTGTGCCATTTGGTGGCACCGCACAGGAAGTCAGCAACTGGTACTACCACGGTGGTGGTGAGCAGCTGCACGACAAGCTGGGTGAAATCTTTAACCTCAAAGGTCTGCTGGCTGGTAACTCAGGTTCGCAGTCTGGTGGTTGGTTCCGTAAGGAAATCAACTCGGCGGCAGACTTTAACGGTCTGAAATTCCGTATGCCGGGTCTGGGTGGCAAGGTTCTGGGTAAACTGGGCGCTTCGGTTCAGAACATTCCCGGTGGCGAACTGTATCAGGCATTGTCATCTGGCGCGCTGGACGGTCTGGAGTGGGTTGGCCCAATGGCCGACGAACGCGCCGGCTTCCAGGAAGTTGCCAAGATCTATTACACTGCGGGTTTCCACGAGCCGGGTTCGGCGCTGGCCGCCAACATGAACCTTGATGTGTGGAACGAGCTGAGCCCTCAGCACCAGGCGATCATGCGTTATGCGTCTATGGCCACAACGCAGCTTCAGCTGTCTGAAACACTTGCCAACAACGGTGCCGCGCTGGCCCGTCTGCAGGCACAGGGCGTCAAAACGCTGCAGTTCTCGGACGATGTCTGGGATGCGTTTGGTGCAGCATCAGCCGAAGTCATGGATGAAAACATGGGTGACGAGCTGTTTGCAGAAATCCGTGCGTCGTTTGAAACATCGCTGGCCAATTCGGCAAGCTGGATCAACAAGTCGGACGGCTATTATGTTCAGCAGCGTATTCGCGTGCTGGGCGGCTAAGGCCGATTTCGTTTAAAATTAGTGGGTTCCGAGGTTTCGGAACCCACGATTCGGTCTGAACGGGTTACGTCTTAACCGCCTGTTCCACCAACACATTCCCAGGGGGGGTAGCATGCAGGACGAGGGCGGACTAGGCTTCGGCGCGCTTGTGGACGGCATCTGGTGGTTTATCCAGAATATCGGGATGGCCTTTTACAATTTTGGATACGCTGTAACGCATCCTGAGCTTTGGTTGGACTGGTCCAGCAAAGAAGCCGTGATGCGGTTTGTATATTATGGCGGATCCGTCGAGTTTTTCTTTGTAGCGTTCACACTCTTTTTGGTGGTCACGGCTGTGGGCATCTGGCGCAACAGCTTTATGTGGGGCTGCGTGCGGGTGCTGGAAGGCTTTGCCAATACAACGGGTCGGTTCTTTGCGTGGGCCGGTCTTTTTATGGTTCTGCAACAAGTTATCATCGTATTTATGCAGAGGATTTTCACCCGGCCGGACATTGTGTTCGGGTTCGGTATTCCGCTGCAGTTCGACATCAGTTGGTACGCTGAAGAACTGAAGCTTTACAATGCGTTGGTTGTCGCTCTTTGTGCGACTTATACGTTTGTCCAAGGCGGGCATGTGCGGGTCGATCTTGTGTATTCGGCGGTGTCGCACCGTGCGAAAAAATCCATCGATATGTTTGGTGCGCTGTTTTTCATGATGCCAATGGCCGTGCTGATCTGGATGTATGGCTGGTACTTCATGTGGCGCCATCTGATTGTTCCCAAGCCGTCGGCGTCTGACACGCTGGAGCGTCTTTTGCTCAAATCCCGCGCCATGCGCTGGAACGTAGAGCTGATCGGGCCTTCACCAAATGGCTTTACCGCATATTTTCTGTTCAAAATCCTGCTCGTCGCCTTTGCTGGCATGGTCTTCCTGCACGCAATTGCCTTTTTCTACCGCTCGTACCTTGAGCGCAAAGAAGGCATGGAAAGCGATGGCAAGTACCTCGACCGCGATACGTTGGGCGAGGGTGAAGAAGCCTACGAAGGCACACACTGATTTAAGGGGCAGTTACAATGTTGTTAGGACTTGATGGGGTCGAAATCGGCCTGATTATCGTCTTTCTCTGCCTTTTCGGGGGCATTCTCTCGGGGTTTCCGGTTGCGTTTGCCATCGGTGGTGCGGGGATCATTTCATTTGGGATCATTGCGGCGCTCGATAGTGCTGGCATTCTGATCCATCAGGCGATTGATACGTCGTCTGCCATGTATGTTGATCTTGTCAGTCAGGGGATCAAAGCGGACACGATTTCGGTTTTCCGATACCCTGATTTACCGCGTGTTGATCAGGCCGTTTTCCCACGTGGCTGGGAAGTTGCGATGGACCGTAATGTGTCGTTCATTGTAAACCGGATTAACGAACGGGTTCTTGCTGGGCAGTCGATTGAAACGCTTCTGGCGGTTCTGATGTTTGTTCTGATGGGCATCACGTTGGAGCGGTCCAAGATCGCCAATGACCTTTTGACCACAATGGCGCGCGTCTTTGGACCGCTGCCCGGTGGTCTGGCCGTGTCGGTTGTTGTTGTGGGTGCATTCCTTGCCGCCTCGACAGGGATTGTCGGCGCGACGGTTGTAACGATGGGTCTGTTGTCGTTGCCGACCATGTTGCGCAACGGGTATTCGCCAGAGCTTTCGACCGGTGTTATCGCTGCGTCGGGCACGTTGGGGCAGATTATTCCGCCGTCCATCGTGATTGTTCTGTTGGGCACTTTGGCGGGCGACCTTTATTCGGCCGCCCAGGAAGCGCGCGCGCAAACTGCAGGGTGTACGGATGCGCTGACTTATCTGGGTGAGCCGGCGGTTGTGTCGGTTGGTACGTTGTTTCAGGCGGCGCTCTTGCCGGGCATTATGTTGGCACTGCTTTATGCGCTTTACGCATTTGGTTATGCGTTGTTTAACCCGTCAAAGGCACCTGCCGTTGCAATGGGGACCACCAGCTCCGAACCTATAAGCCGCAACGAAGCCTTTACATGGCTTCTGGGTCTTCCGGTTTTGGTCATCGGTGGCTTCTTCCTGCTTGGCAATGTCGGCGTGATTGGATCGCAGTCGCTTCAGGTGGATTCATATACTGATATTGGCGAGGCAGCATCGTTGCGCACCAATGTTGGGGATGAGTGCAAAGCGTCGATGATTGAACTGCATGGCCAAGAGGCATGGGACGCAGCCGTTGCAGAATCCGCAGCAATTGAGGCCGATGGTGGCGTTAAACAAAGCGTTAAACTGTCGCCGGAAGATATTGCCGCCAAGGTTGCCGAAAAGGAAGCTGCCGCCGCGCCAATTGGCACCGGTCTTGCAATCCTGATGGCAATGGCCGCGCTGGTGTTGATCTTTGCCCGGGGCGTCAGCCCTTCGGCAGTTCGCACTCCGCTGATCATTGGCGCGGTCGGGATCGTCCTAACGCTGATCGTAGATATTGTGCTGGTTGCGCCGTCGACATCATCGGGTGCCAGCGTTGTGTTGTGGCTTATTCCTTTCGGGCTGACGGCTTACGGATGTGCGCGTGCCGCGGGTTATCTGGCGAAGAACGAATTGATCCGCGTAGTGTTTCCACCGCTTGTTTTGATTGTTGCGGTGCTGGGGTCTATTCTGGGCGGTATCACCAACCCGACGCCTGCCGCGGCCCTGGGGGCTGGTGGTGCGCTGATGCTGGCGGCCTATCGCCGACTGAAGGACGAAGAGCGCAGCGGCAAGGTGATCCTGTGGGCGACCATGGCAATTTTGCTCAGCATTCTGATTGGCATCAACTTTGATCTGCGCATCAATCAGGACGGTGTCAGCTTTGAAAGCTGGGTGGCGTTCTTTGTCGCCTATGCGGCGTATCTTTATGCTGCGTTTGGTCTGTTGTTCTCGTGCTATGTGCTGTTCAAAGGTGGCATCCTGACGCCGGTCGTGCGCGAAACGGCCAAGGTGACATCTATGGTGTTTACCATCCTGATCGGATCGCAACTGCTTAATCTGGTTGTGATTTCCTTTGGAGGGGAACACTACATCCAGCAGTTTCTGAAGAGCTTTGACAACGAATTCACCGTGTTCCTGATTGTGATGCTGGTGTTGTTTGTGCTGGGCTTTGTGCTGGATTTCCTTGAGATTATCTACATCGTGATCCCGATTGTGGGGCCGGTCATTTATGGCGGTACGTTTGACCCGAAATGGGTGACAATCATGATTGCGGTGAACTTGCAGACATCCTTTTTGACGCCGCCATTTGGGTTTGCGTTGTTCTACCTGCGCGGGGTTGCCCCCAAAGAGGTGACGACGCGGCATATCTATCGTGGTGTCTTTCCGTTTGTGCTGATCCAAGTTGTAGGAATTGGTCTGTTGTGGGCCTTCCCGTCGGTGGTGACGATCCTGCCAGCTTTGATTGGGCACTAACCCCTGTGAGCGAGGGGTGAAACGGGGGCCTTCGGGCCCCCGTTTCTATTTCAGGGGCGGGGTCAGTTGCAAAAGATCCCAGCGATTGCCAAACGGATCCTGCCACACGGCCACTTTGCCATAGGGTTCATCACGCGGTGTTTCTTCAAAGAACACGCCTTTGGCGCGCATGTCAGCATAGGCATCATCAAAGCTGTCTGTATGCAAAAACAGACCGACACGCCCGCCAAACTGATTTCCGACGGCGGCCTTTTGTACGGCGCCACGTGCCTGTGCGAGAAGGATGCTGGTCTGGCTGCTCGTATCCGGCGCTATCAGCACCCAGCGTTTGCTGTCGGGCAGGGCGATGTCCTGACGCAGATCAAAGCCTAACACTCCTACGTAAAAGGCCAGTCCGGCATCGTAATCCGGAACCAGAACAGAGATTGCGTGCAGATGTCGGGCCATTGATCAGGGCCGGCGCGCGCACATGTCCGGCAAAGAGATATTGGCAACCTGTTCAGCAATTGGATCTGTCGAGAGTGGGTGCAGGTCCGCTTCGAACCCGTCGGGATCGTTCATGGCTTGCCAACGCCCGCCGGAAAAGACCTCTAGCCCCGAGAAGCTGGCCTTGTAGCCCATTTTGGAACTGCCGGGCACCCAATATCCCAGATAGACATAGGGCAATCCGGCCTCTCTGGCGATTTCGATGTGATCCAGAATCAGATAGGTGCCAAGGCTGCGCCGTGGCAATCCGGGTTCATAAAACGAATACACCATGCTGAGCCCGTCTTCGAGCATATCGGTCAGACTGACGCCGATCAGGTCTTGGGTGTGTTTATCGGTATATTCGACAACACGGCTGCGGATGGGTGTTTCCTCGATCATTGCCGCAAATTCGAACACATCCATGTCGGCCATGCCGCCATCGGCATGCCGGTTGTCGAGATACCGGCGAAACAGGTCAAACTGGTCTTCGGTGGCCCAGGGCGAAGTGGCGCGCCGTTGAAGATCGGCGTTGCGTCGGACTGTGCGCTTTTGACTTTTGGACTGGGAGAAATTGGCAATATTGATGCGAGCCGACAAGCAAGCGCAGCAATCGGCGCAAGACGGACGGTAGAGGACATTTTGTGATCGCCGGAATCCCTGATGGGACAGCGCATCATTCAACTCCGTGGTGTTGTCGCCTTGCAGCGCAGTAAACAATTTCCGCTCCATCCGACCTTCAAGATACGGGCAGGGCTGCGGGGCCGTCACATAAAACTGGGGCGCAATGGGGAGCGTGTGGCGCATATTATCCTGTCAGTCGTTCACTTTGACGATAGCAACAGGAATTTTCCACGCCAAGCCCCGGAAGTGCGTCAATTGCACTCCCGGGACATTTAGGCGGTTAATAGCGGGCAATTCGGTTGATTGCGACGGTGCCCATAACATGGTCGGTCAGACCCTGAGCGCGCGATGAGCTGAGCATCAGCACAATCGAGATCAGTTGCAAAGGTGTGATGGCAACTGAAACGTAAAACCCGATTGTGTGCAAAAGAGCAGTTGCAAAATCAAATCGATCACCGGTTTGGCGGCGCATTTCGATCGACATTAGCCGCATGCCCCAGGTGGCCGATCCGCTTGCCAGTGTCAGAACGCGGTAGGCAAACCCAACCACGGCCATCAATGCCGGAAAGAAGAAGATGCCAGTAAACGCGGTGAACGGCAGAACCACCACACAGACAACGGCAATCAATGCGACATCGACAAACCACGCTATCAGACGTTTGGTGGTGACATCTTTGTAGAACTCTGCCTGGGTTTCGGGATCAGGCAGGGCAAAACTGCGAAACGACATATATTTTCTCATTTAAAAAAGGGAACCGGAGCAGCGGGAGGAGTACTGCTCCGGGAGGTAAGTGCCTGGAGATCAGGCGCTTGCGGATTGATCGCGGCTTTCAGTCGCCTTTTGGGCACGTTCGTCCATGAATTCATCGAATTCGGACTTGTCCTTGGCGGCACGCAGGCGTTCCAAAAAGTCTTCAAAACTTTTCTGCTCATCTTCCAGACGACGCAACGTGTCCTCGCGGTAGGCATCAAAGGCCGAATTTCCGGTCGGTGTCATCATGTGCATGCCGCGCTTAAAACGGTGGGTACTGCAGGAGGATTTCTTGAACATCTGCTTGCTCCAGATCATGTAGAAGAGAAGGGTCAGCCCGACGGGCCAGAAAAAGACAAAACCAAGGACCATTGCGGCGATCCAGGCGCCTTTGCCTTTGCTGTCAAGCCAGGCCTCGGCGCGCGAAAACCAGCCCAGGGGTGAGGTTTCGTGGGTGGCGGCTACAGGTGTCATGCGGGTCTCCATTGTTGGTTTTAACGGTTGATGTAAATCGTGTTCACATTGAATAGATTGGTGTTTGTCTCGATGGGTGCAAGGGTAGATGTAAATCTTTTTTACATTTTCGACTTAAGTATTTGTAATAAATTTGTAATATAGAAAGAAAAAGTTTGACTATTCTGTGAAGTCGGCTTGTTTTGCCCCGGTCAATCCGGGCAAAAGCTGTGGATTTATGGAAAACACGTGATTTGGGGTGCCTGCTGCTGCCCAAACCAGATCAAACTGCAACAGGCGGGGATCAAGAAATGCGACTGTGGGTGACGTATGGCCAACGGGACTGACGCCGCCAATCGCAAATCCGGTTTGCTGGCGAACCAGCACGGCGTCAGCCTTGCCCAGCGGCTCACCGGCTACGGCGCTCGCCTTGACCGGGTCAACCTGATTGCCACCGGCGGTCAGAAACAGGATCGCATTGCCGCTGTTGAGCCCGCAGAAAATGATCGACTTGGCAATCTGATCCAGCGTGCAATTCACGGCGTCTGCGGCCATCTGGGCGGTGCGGGCGCCGCCCGTTTCGTGAATGTCATCTGGCAAACCGGCTGCTTTCAGCGCGGCGCGCACACGTTTCAGACTTTTGCTCATGATACATTCCTCGATGATTGGCAAAAGGACAGCGCAAGGCCGGGTCAATGTAAAGTGCTGTTGACGGGTTCCGGGTGGCATTGCAGGGTCAGGGTATGATACAAAACGATAAAGACGACACGCTGACACTTGATCAGACGCTGGCACTGGAACGCAAAGTCTGGGAGGCCTTGGTAGCGGGTGAACCTGAGGCGGATGGCGCCATGTTAACAGAGGATTTTCTTGGGGTGTACGTGTCAGGGTTTTCCGACCGGGCAGGGCATATGGCAGAACTGAGCGGCGGGCCGACAATGGCTGAGTTTCGGTTGTCGCAAGCCCGCCTTATGCGCTTGGGTCCCGGACGGGTGCTGTTGTCGTATCGTGCAGAGTATCGCAAGCCAGCCCGGAAATCCTGGGAAGCGATGTATATCTCGTCGCTTTGGGAACGGCGCGGGGCGGCGTGGCTGAATGTGTTTTCTCAGGACACTCCGACGCCCGTTTAACCGGATATGGCTGCTACTGCCATCGCGGCGGATCCCAAATCACCAAACCTGTGCGCCGTCAGGCGCGCCGCTGAATTACACCTGCGACCGGAACGAATATTGACGTCTGGCGCGCCGGGTCACACAGTCGCCTCATGACATTTGATAGCAGAATGACCCGCTTGCCCCGCGCTTTTGACACTGATCTGGGGGACGAGGCTTTGCGCGCGGTGCCCGGACTGGCTGGCGATGTGGCGCAGTTGGTTCAGGGCACGGGCGGTTCCAGCCCTTATCTGAAATCTCTGATCGAGCGAGAGGCCGCATGGCTGCCAGAAGCTCTGGATGATCCGGACGGCGCGCTGACGCGGTTGTTTGCGGACCTGCGCGAAGTTGCCGCTGACAAGCTGCCCGTCGCCCTGCGTCATGCAAAACGCAAAGTCGCGCTGATCACTGCGCTGGCTGATCTGGCCGGGGTGTGGGCATTGGAAAAGGTCACCGGGACGCTGACGGACTTTGCCGATCTGGCCAGTCAGGTGGCGCTTGAGGCGGCGATTGGCGCCGAAATCCGGCGGGGTAAATTGCCCGGTGCCAGCGACGAGGATATCCCAACTGCTGGCGGTATGGTCAGTCTGGCCATGGGCAAGATGGGTGCGCATGAACTGAATTACAGCTCGGATATTGATCTGATCTGCCTGTTTGATGAAACCCGGTTTGATCCGGATGACTATCATGACGCGCGCGCCAGCTTCATCCGTGCGACCCGCAAAATGGCAGCGATGATGAATGACATCACAGGGGATGGGTATGTGTTTCGCACCGACCTGCGCCTGCGTCCAGACCCGGCGGTGACCCCGGTTTGCCTCGCGATGGAAGCGGCAGAGCGGTATTACGAAAGCGTGGGGCGCACATGGGAGCGTGCGGCCTTTATCAAGGCGCGCCCCTCTGCCGGTGATCTGAATGCAGGGCAGCGGTTTCTGGATACGCTCAGGCCGTTTGTGTGGCGCAAGCATTTGGATTTTGCGGCCATTCAGGATGCTCATGATATGCGATTGCGCATTCGCGAACACAAAGGTCTGGGCGGTGGGATCACCCTGCCGGGACACAACATGAAGCTTGGGCGCGGTGGGATTCGTGAGATTGAGTTTTTCACCCAGACGCGCCAGCTGATTGCCGGTGGGCGTGATCCCTATCTGCGCGATCGCCATACTGTACCTGCGTTGCGCAAGCTGGCATCCAAAGGGTGGGTGCCAGAGGATGTCGCGGATACGCTGTCCGATCATTACCGGTTTCATCGAGAAGTCGAACACCGCATTCAGATGGTGAATGATGCGCGGACCCATTTGCTGCCCAAAAGCGAGGAGGGGCTGGAACGTATCGCCTGTCTGATGGGGCGTGATCTGGCAGAGCTGAAGTCGGATTTACGCGCCCGTTTGACCGAGGTGCACGAGTTGACCGAAGGATTCTTTGCGCCTGACGCGCCCGGTGCAGGGCAGGAACACGCATTTGATCCCGAAGTGCTGGAACGCTGGCAAACATATCCCGCTTTGCGCAGTCAGAGGGCGATGGAAATCTTTGGTCGATTGCGGCCGGAAATCCTGAAACGCCTGTCAGACACGGCGCGCCCGGACGATGCGCTGTTGGCGCTGGATGGGTTTCTCAAGGGGTTGCCCGCCGGTGTTCAGCTGTTTTCGCTGTTTGAAGCAAACCCTCAATTGATTGATCTGTTGATTGACATTGTTGGCACGGCCCCCGCTCTGGCGCGTCATTTGTCACGCAATTCTGGGGTGTTTGATGCGGTGATCGGGGGCAGTTTCTTTGCCACATGGCCGGGCGAAGGTGCTTTGACCGACGAATTGTCCAAAAGCCTTGCGCGGGAAGGTGACGATTATGAACTAAAGCTGGATACGGCGCGTCGCTGGGCCAAGGAATGGCATTTTCGCGTTGGGGTGCACCATCTGCGTGGCTTGATTTGCGCAGATGAGGCCGGACGGCAATATGCTGATCTGGCGTCGGCCTGTGTGTCGGCGCTCTGGCCGGTTGTGACTGATAAGTTCGCGGAAAAACACGGGCCGGTTCCTGGTCGCGGGGCGATTGTGCTTGGTATGGGCTCACTTGGCGCACAGCGGCTGAACGCAACGTCCGACTTGGATCTGATCGTGATTTACGATGCAGACGGCGTTGATTTCTCGGACGGGCGCAGGCCTTTGGCGTCGCGTGCATACTACGCCCGTCTGACCCAAGCGATGGTCACGGCCCTGAGTGCCCCAATGGCGCAGGGGCGTCTTTACGAGGTGGATATGCGGTTGCGCCCCTCGGGCACCCAAGGTCCGGTGGCGACCTCGGTTGGATCGTTTCGGAACTATCAGGAAAATGAGGCGTGGACTTGGGAACATCTGGCGTTGACCCGGGCGCGTCCTATCACCGGTCACGGCGCGCTGATGGATGAGATTGAGCATTTCCGCGGTGAGATACTTGCCAAAGCGCGTGAAGAAGACACATTGCGCACCGATGTGGCCGAGATGCGCAGACGAATTGCCGGGGCCAAAGCGCCAGACGGGCCGTGGGATGCCAAAATAGGGGCAGGTCGGCTGCAGGATGTCGAGCTGATCAGCCAGACCGGCGCATTGCTGGCCGCTGCAACAGCGCGCAGTGTGGTCGAGGGTTTGCAGGCAGGTGTCGCAATTGGATGGCTGGATGCCGCCGAGGCGACAGAGCTGAGCACGACCTATGCGCTTTTCTGGCAGGTGCAGCTGGCGTCCAGGCTTTTGTCTGGTGCAACCCTGAATACACAGGATATTGGTGCCGGAGAGCGGGCGTTTTTGTTGCGTGAGACTGGTGAGGAAACACTGGAAGCATTGGAAGCCCGAATGCAGGCTCAGTCTGAGCGGGCCGCAGTCATTATAGAAACGGCGCTGACCCGCAGTGCCCCGTCCGGAGCGTAGAATGGCCAACAATGAATTCGATCCCAAGGGCCTGATCCGGGAAAGTTATCGCATTGAGGGGATCACAGCAGAAGAATGCCGGTCCATCTTTCTGGACTGGGCGTTGTCGCTGAGACAGGGTGTGGAAACCAACGATGCGTTGGAGCCGTTGTTGGCTGAGTATGAGACTGCATTCCCACAGCATCCGATGACTGACCTCATGCGTCAGGGGCTTTTGAGTATCAAGACGCCCAGACGTCGGGGCGGTTGGCGGTCACGCAGCAGAAGCTAAGCAAAACGCAGTTATTTACGTCGAAATTGCCCGTAAATGACCGAAATCTTGGGCAAATACCCATGAAATGAACCACCCGTGTCGCAATCTCGCCCCATTTGACGGGCAATTTCTCTTCAAACAGCAGAGGTCAGAACGGCCCGAGGAGATGGACATGAAGTTTGTTCGATTGATTGCAGCAATGACACTTGGACTGGCCGCAGCAGGATGTGCGACTGTAGATACAGCCACACGCAACGTGCCGTTTGAACCCACACCAAGTGATATTTCAGCTCCGGCGCCGTCCTTTTTCCTTGCGGACATGCATGTGAGCGTACCAACCACATTGAAGGTGTCAGAAGCCAACCGGTTCTATCCAGGTGGCGACATTGTCTGGCGCGGTGACGTATACGGAGATCGCTACGATCAGGTGCAGGCAATTTTTGAAGAGAGCATCCGCATTGGTGCCGCTCCTTTGGATGGTGTCCGCCCTGTGAAAGTTGAGATTGAAGTCAAGCGGTTCCACGCTTTGACGGAAAAGACCCGCTACAGCGTAGGTGGTATCCACTCAATCGATTTTGTGATGACCATCGTTGATCCGCTGACCGGTGAAGTTTTGCGCGGTCCTAAAGAGATCAAAGCCGATCTGGTCGGATATGGTGGATCCAAGGCGCTTCAGGCCGAAGCACGGGGTCTGAGCCAGAAATATCGGATCACACAGCATCTGGCACGGGTGGTTCGTGACGAGATGAGCCTGCCACAAGGGTTCCTGCCTCCTAAGGGCGGCGTTACAGCCCGGATCAATCCATTGACCCCGGTTCAGCCACTCTGATCTTTTCACCAGATCGATAAAGCTTTAGGAGGACGGCATGACGCTGTCCTCTTTGCCTTTTGTCCGCCTGAAACCCAAAGCCAATGCCCGTGCCATTCGACACGGGTTTCCTTGGGTTTACGATAATGAACTTGTCACCGACCGACGCACCAAGGCGTTGAGCCCGGGCACGCTGGCTGTGTTGGAAGACAGCGACCGCCGCCCCTTGGGTGTGGTCGGAACCAATCCGGGATCACGTATTTTTTGCCGGATGCTGGACCGTGACCCGGCAGCGCAGATTGATCAGGATTGGTTCGCCGCGAAATTCCGCAAAGCATTGGATATGCGCGACCGGATTTACGATGCACCGTATTATCGTTTGATCCATGCCGAAGCGGACGGATTGCCCGGTGTGGTGGTCGACCGGTTTGGCGAAGTTGCCGTGGTGCAACCCAATGCCGCCTGGGCAGATACGCTGTTGGATGAAATGATCGCGGCCTTGGTGGACGTGACCGGGATCAGCTGTGTTTTGAAAAGCGGATCAGGCCGGGCGCGCGTGTTGGAAGGGCTGGACGAGGAAAGCGGTGTTTTGATTGGCACAGCGCCAACAGCGCCGGTGCCGGTGATCATGAACAGCGCGACCTATATGGCGGATCTGACCGGCGGGCAAAAAACCGGGCTTTTCTATGATCAACGTCCCAATCATGGATTTGCGGCCAGGCTTTGCAAAGATGCAAAGGTGTTGGATGTGTTTTCCCATGTTGGCGGGTTTTCTTTGGCGGCATTGGCTGGCGGCGCATCGGGCGCGCTGGCGGTGGATGGATCGGCGGCAGCGTTGCAGTTGGCCGAAGAGGGCGCCGAGGCCGCCGGTGTGCAAGACCGGTTCGACACAAGGCGCGGCGACGCGTTTGATGTTTTGACAGCCCTCGCAGAAGAGGGCGCGACATTTGATGTGGTGATTTGTGACCCGCCTGCGTTTGCGCCGTCAAAGCCTGCGCTGGAAAAAGGCCTGCGTGCGTATGAGCGGGTGGCGCGTCTGGCGGCCCCGTTGGTCAGCGAAGGCGGCTATCTGGGATTGTGTTCCTGTTCACACGCCGCGGATTTGCCCAAGTTTCGGGGCGCATGTGCGCGCGGTATTGGGCGGGCAGGGCGTCAGGCGCAACTGATCCACACCGGGTATGCCGGACCGGATCATCCGTTGATGCCGCAACTGGCCGAAAGTGGCTATCTCAAGTCGTTGTTTTTCCGCCTGTGAAACGGCTGTTGCTGGATACATGTGTTTTGTACCCGACAGTGATGCGGGCGGTGTTGTTGGGGGTGGCGCGCGAAGGTGCGTTTGAACCGCAATGGTCTGCGCGTATTCTGGAAGAATGGGCCCGTGCGGCGCGCAAGCTGGGACCATCTGGCGAAACGCAGGCGCGCGGTGAAATTGCGCTGTTGCGCAGCGGCTGGCCCGGCGCCGAAGTGACATGGAAACCGTCGTTGGAAGCGCGCCTGTGGTTGCCGGACCCTGCGGATACGCATGTGTTGGCAGCGGCTATTTCGGGATCGGCGGATGCCATCGTGACAATGAATGCCAAGGATTTTCCTCGCAACGTTTTGGCGGAAGAAGGGTTGGAACGGATCGACCCCGACGGGTTGTTGCGTGCAATCTGGGAGGATGACCCAGAGATGGTTTCGAGTGTATGTGAAACCGTTCGCCAAGAGGCTGATCGGCTGAGCGGAGAGACATGGCAGATGCGCGCGTTGCTGAAAAAGGCGCGGTTGCCGCGGTTGGCTAAGGCAGTGAGCTAATAAGGCGCGTACCAAGGTAGGATCTGAGCGCGTGTTTCGACGCGTGTCGGGGCACTTTTTTGTGCAATAAACCCGCATTATGCGGATGGCGATATTGTTGGAGAGGCTAAAATGTCTGAATACCTGTTTGAACCCGCGCCGGTGTTTTCCATTCCGGTTCTGGGGGAAACTGCGCAATATCCTGTGCGCCGCATTTTCTGTGTCGGGCGTAACTATGCCGCCCATGCCGCCGAGATGGGTGGTGAGGTCGACCGCGAAGCGCCGTGGTATTTCACCAAATCGGTTCCACATGCGATTCTGAGTGGCAACGACTCGCCATACCCGCCGGGCAGTTCGAACTATCACCATGAAATGGAATTGGCATTTGCCATTGGCACGCCTGTGTTTCGCGCCAGTGCGGCCGAAGCAGAAGACGCGATCTTTGCGTATGGCTGTGCATTGGACATGACGCGCCGGGACCGTCAGCAAGATGGCAAGGACCATCGTCGTCCGTGGGATTTGGGCAAGGACGTTGAAGATTCGGCCGTTTTTGCGCCTATGACCCGGGCAGATGCAGTTGGTGTGATCGGTGATCAGCGTATTTATCTGGCCGTGGACGGAGACATGCGTCAGGACGCGACGCTGAACGATATGGTGTGGAGCTGTGGCGAGATCGTAGCGCATCTGTCTCGCTATTATCACCTGACACCCGGCGATGTGATTATGACCGGAACCCCGGCTGGTGTTGGGGCTGTTGAGGCCGGGCAAGAGATCACTGGCGCCATTGACGGGTTGGAGCCAATCCAGCTGCGCATCGGCTCGCCAGAATAGACAGGCATTACTCCTGAGGTGAAAAACCTCAGGTAGGCGCTTGATAGTTACAAAAACAACTAATATTCCCCCCAATATGGATTTGGTTGCGTTGTTAAGTTTCAGCGGTCAGTCATTGGCTGGTACTGAAACGATGCAAGGCTTGGCGGAGCTATAGCAGAACGCCTTGTTGGGTGTGAAATCCGCACTTCATTGACCGAACGGACGGTCGATGATAGGGCAATTGCGACTGAGATCCAGCGTGCCCCTCGCAGAGGATGGGGGCAGCACTGAAAGAAGGCCATCGTGCCTGTTGCGAGGAGACGACATGTTGAAATTCATGGAACGGATTGCCCGACTTATGGCGATCTTTGGGGGGATTGTGCTGACAGTGCTGGTCATCCTGACATGCCTGAGCATTCTGGGACGGAGCCTGAATTCCATTGGCCATTCTGAAATGCTGACCGGTCTGTCACAAGGGCTTGCGGATTTGTTGCTGGCGACCGGCGTAGGTCCGATCAACGGAGACTTTGAGCTGGTCGAGGCCGGGGTGGCCTTTTCTATCTTTGCGTTTTTGCCGGTGTGCCAGCTTTATAGCGGTCATGCGACGGTGGATGTGTTTACGTCCTTTATGTCGGACCGGGTCAACAAGATCCTGATCACCTTTTGGGAAGTGGTGCTGAGTGCTGTGATCCTGTTGATCACTGCCCGCCTATACGAAGGGATGATGAGCAAACTGGGAAACGGCGAAACGACTTTTTTGCTGCAATTCCCGATCTGGTGGGCCTATGCGCTGAGCTTTGTGGGCGCGGTTGTGGCCTCGATCGTTGCGATCTATTGCGCGATTGCACGTGTGCTTGAGCTGATCACGGGGCGCAAATATTTGCCGCTGTCCGAAGGAGCGGTCCATTGAGTATGCTTGAACTGGGCTACATGTCCTTTCCCGTTTTGTTGGTGATGATCTTTCTGCGCGCGCCTATTGGTCTGGCGATGATGCTGTGTGGCCTGGGCGGGTTGTACTTTGCCATGGGCGGAACGAACATGTTCATGGCCAAGCTGAAAAGCGAGACCTACACAACCTTTTCCAGCTATTCGCTGACCATCATCCCGATGTTTTTGTTGATGGGGCAGTTTGCGACCTTGTCGGGCATGTCGTCAGCCTTGTTCAAGGCCGCCGAAAGCTGGTTGGGACACCGTAAGGGCGGAGTGGCGATGGCGTCGGTTGGCGCTTGCGCAGGGTTTGGCGCCATTTGCGGATCATCGCTGGCGACTGCGGCCACGATGAGCCGGGTCGCGTTGCCGGAATTGCGCCGCTATGGCTATGCCGGTGGATTTTCGACCGCCACGTTGGCCGCAGGAGGGACGTTGGGTATTCTGATCCCGCCGTCGGTTATTCTGGTTATCTATGCCATTCTGACAGAACAGAACATTGCCAAGCTGTTTCTGGCAGCGTTTGTGCCGGGAATTCTGGCCGCTATTGGCTATATCATCACAATCTCGATCTATGTGCGCGTCAATCCCAAGGCAGCGGGCACACGTGCGCCAATCCCGTATTCAGAGCGGGTTCGGGCGCTGATCGACGTATGGCCGGTGCTGTTGGTGTTTGGTCTTGTGGTCGGTGGTATTTATCTGGGCTGGTTCACCCCAACCGAGGGCGCCGCCGTTGGTGCCGCAGGTACAGGAGTGATTGCTTTGATCTCGGGCAACCTGAGCTGGCGCGTGTTCGTCGATAGCATTATCGCCACGGCGATGAGCACTGCGATGATCTTCTTTATCGTGTTGGGGGCCGGGTTCTATAATTCGTTTCTTGCGCTCAGCCAGGTGCCACAGGAATTGTCGGGCTGGGTTGTCGGACAAGGGTTCAGCCCGTGGACCGTTTTGATTTTGGTGCTGGCATTCTATCTGGTGTTTGGCTGTTTGATGGACAGCCTGAGCATGATCCTGTTGACGATCCCGATCTTTTTCCCGGTGATCAGCGCGTTGGATTTTGGCATGTCACCAGAACATGTGGCGATCTGGTTCGGTATCCTTGTGCTGATTGTGGTTGAGGTTGGATTGATCACACCGCCGGTGGGGATGAACCTGTTCATCATCAATGCAATGGATCGGTCGACCCCCATGTCAGAGACCTACAAAGCGGTGATGTGGTTTGTCACAAGTGACATCCTGCGGGTGATCATTCTGGTGTTGTTCCCGGCGATCACATTGTTCCTGATACCGTAAGCCATTGAAATAATGAGAAGGCAGGCATGTCCTGCCTTTTCTTTTGACATAATAGTTATGAAGTATAATTATTATACTAATTATCGATTCTGTCGGGTGCGATTATCTGCATCCAAAAGGGGAGGCTATGGTGGCTAATATGCTGAAGATTGAAATGTCCGAAGAGGGCATTGCCACGCTGACAATGAACCGGCCCGACAAGCGCAACGCCATGTGTGATGCGTTGTTGCAGCAGATTGACGGCTTTTTCTCGGATGTGCCCAAAGGGGTCAAAGTTGTGGTTCTGACCGGGACCGGCGGACATTTTTGCGCCGGGTTGGACCTGAGCGAACATGTGGAACGCAACGCAGAAGACACGATGCGCCATTCCCGAGGGTGGCATAAGGTGCTGGATCAAATCCAGTATGGCGGCGTTCCTGTGGTTTCGGCGATGTTCGGGGCGGTTATTGGCGGCGGGTTAGAGATTGCAACGGCGACCCATGTGCGTGTGGCCGAACCGTCGACTATCTTTCAACTGCCCGAGGGGCGACGCGGCATTTATGTGGGCGGCGGCGCGTCGGTTCGGGTGGGTCGCATTCTGGGGGCCGATCGGATGATCGAAATGATGCTGACCGGGCGCAAATACAACGCCGAAGACGCGCTGGCGCTGGGACTGACGCATTATGTCGTGAGCGAAGGAGAGGCGCTGGCCCGGGCGCAGGAACTGGCGCGCCAGATCGCGTCAAACGCGCCATTGTCGAATTACGTGATGATCCAGGCGTTGTCCCGGATCGAAGATATGGACAAGGCCGGGGGTCTGTTCACCGAAAGCCTGTGTGCGGCTTTGACCCACACCAGCCCGGATGCCGTCGAAGGGTTGCAGGCATTTTTGCAAAAACGCGACCCGAAGTTTGGGTAAGCAGATGGCGCGGCGTGCAAAACAAACGCAGGATCTGGTACCGGTGTCGGACGCGTCGCTGGCCCGGTTTATGGGCTATCATATGAAGCGGGCGCAGCATGTGATGATCTCCGACATGAATGCCGTCATTCAGCCTATGGGATTGCGGATGATCACGTTTTCCGTGCTCAACATGGTGGTTGAAAATCCGGGGTTGCGGCAATCTCAACTGGCCGACGCATTGGTCATCGAACGCCCCAACCTGGTTGTCATTCTGGATGGGCTTGAGGAGCGAGACCTGATCTCGCGCGACCGGGTGCCAACGGATCGACGTGCCTATGCCCTGAACGCGACCCTTGCCGGGCGACAGCTGAGCGATGCTGCGATCTGTGCCATCGAGGCGCATGAAGCACGGATGCTGGCAGGTGTCAGCGACGAAGATCGCAACACGGTTTTGCGGGTGCTGGGACAGGTCAGGCGCACCAAACCCGGGGCGGAACAATGAAACGGACATCGCGGTTCGCGCCTCATAACGTGACCCACGAAATCCGGGATGATGGCACAATCCTGTACCGGTCTGCATATGCGTTAGAGCCATGCGTGCGCCATACCTGCGACTGGTTGCATCAATGGGCCAACAAAGCGCCGGAGCGCGTGTTTCTGGCAGAACGCAGCGGTGCTGGGTGGCGCACCGAAACCTATGCGGCTGTCTTGGAAAGGGTGCGCGCGATTGCAGAGACGTTATTGGCGCGCGGTCTGAGCAAAGACACGCCAATTCTGATCATCTCGGGCAATGGGGTCGATCACGGGTTGCTGTCGCTGGGCGCGCAATATGCCGGAATTCCCACTGTGCCAGTGGCAGAACAATACGCCTTGATCCCGGGGGCGCACGCGCGGCTATGCCATGTTGCCGAGCTGATCCGCCCGCATATGGTCTATGCTGCGGATGCCGGAGTGTTTGGCGATGCGCTGGCTTTGGATGTGTTTGACGGCATTGAGAAAGTCGCCAGTCGCCCATGTGGCGCGGCGGGCATTACACCGTTTGGCGATCTTTTGCGCGGAGAGTCCGCTGTGAATACGGATGAAGTGTTTTCAGCGCAAGCACCTGACACCGTGGCCAAAATCCTGATGACAAGCGGGTCAACATCCGAGCCCAAAGGCGTTTTGACGACGCATCGCATGATGTGTGCCAATCAGGCGATGATTGCGCAATCTCTGCCATTCCTGAAAGACCGGCCACCGGTTATCGTTGACTGGTTGCCGTGGAACCATGTGTTTGGCGGATCACACAATTTCAATCTGGTGCTGGCCAATGGCGGGTCGCTCTATATCGACCAAGGCAAACCCGTTGAGGGGCTGTTTGACACCACGCTGGAAAACCTGCGGCTGAAAACCGGCACGCTGAGCTTTAATGTGCCGGTGGGGTTTGGCATGTTGCTTTCCGCGCTGCGCGACGACGACGCTTTGCGCCAACGCTATTTTGAGAACCTTGATCTGGTGTTTTATGCCGGGGCGTCGTTACCGCAAGACATTTGGGATGGGTTCGAGGCCATGGCGATGGAGGTTAAGGGCGAAGTGCCCTTGATGACCTCGTCTTGGGGGCTGACCGAGACCGCGCCAGCCACAATGATCCAACAAGAACCGACGGATCGGTCTGGCGTCGTTGGAGTGCCGATGGCCGGCGTCACGCTAAAGCTGGTTCCGGACGGTGAGATGCGTTGCGAAATGCGGGTCAAAGGGCCAAACGTGACGCCGGGCTATTTCAGGGACGACGCCAAAACCAAAGCGGCCTTTGACGCCGAGGGGTTCTTTTTGACCGGTGACGCGATGCGGTTTGTGGACCCGATGGATTTCAACCGGGGCATGCGGTTTGACGGACGCCTGTCCGAAGACTTCAAACTGTTGACGGGCACATGGGTGCGGTCCGGGCAGGTTCGTATGGATATGTTGAATTGTCTTGCCCCAATTGCGACGGATGTGGTGGTGACCGGTACGGACCGGCACGACGTCGGCCTCATGATCTTTGTGAACCCTGACGCGGTGCAAGCGGGCGGGTTTGATTTGTTGGAAAAAGACGGTGTATTTGCGGATGCTGGCCTGTTGGCCGAAATCAACCGCCGATTGACCAAATGGAACGGCCGGACATCGGGCAGCGCGTCACGCATTGCGCGCGCCATCCTGCCAAGCCGGGCGCCTGACATGGCAGCAAGCGAAGTCACGGCCAAAGGAAACCTGAACGCCAACCGAATTCTGGAGCGACGCAAAACGTTGGTTGACCGGTTGTATGACGGGACCGACCCGGATGTGGTGCGGCTATGACCGCGTCGCATGCAATGGCGAAAGAAAAAGGAAACTGGCGATGATTGATATTTCCAAACTGCGTGCAATTGATATTCACACCCACGCCGAAGAGCCCTGTGGGTGTCATGGGGATGACGGGTATGATGATTTGCAATCCACTATGGCCAGCTATTTTGGCGCGCCCTGGTCGCATCCTCCGACGATCCCTGAAACGGCGGCACATTACCGCGAGCAGAATATTGCAGCGGTTATTTTCCCTGTCGATGCAGAACGTGAAACCGGATATCGTCGTTACAAGAACGAGGAAGTCGCTGAATTAGCGGCAGAAAATGATGATGTGCTGATCCCGTTTGCGTCGATTGATCCCTGGAAAGGCAAGATCGGCGTGCGCGAGGCCCGACGGTTGATGCGCGAGTTTAGCATTCGCGGATTCAAGTTTCATCCAACCATGCAAGGGTTCTATCCCAACGATCGCATGGCATATGCGCTTTATGAGGCCATTCAGGATGAAGGCGGCATTGCGCTGTTCCACACCGGGCAAACCGGTGTCGGGTCCGGCATGAAGGGCGGTAATGGTATGCGGCTGAAATATTCGAACCCGATGTATCTGGATGATGTCGCCGTGGATTTCCCGGACCTGAACATTATCATGGCGCATCCCAGTTTCCCTTGGCAGGAAGAGGCGTTGGCAGTGGCGCAGCACAAGCCCAATGTATACATTGATCTGTCGGGCTGGTCGCCGCGTTATTTCCCGGAAATTTTGGTGCGATACTGCAATTCTATCCTGAAGAAAAAGGTTCTGTTTGGGTCAGACTGGCCGATGATCACCCCGGAACGCTGGCTAAGCGATTTTGAACAGATCAACATCAAGGACGAAATCCGACCCGACATTCTAAAGGGCAATGCCGCCCGGTTGTTGGGATTTGTCTGACGCCCGTATTTGTATTGGACCGTGCCACTGAGTGGTCCCGAATTGGCGAACTGCTTGCCCTTTGTCGAGGGTGGCTGCACTGTGAGGTGGCTTGGGGAAGCAATGCGGGGAGCAGGCAATGGGCATCAGATTTTTTTCAGATAAAACGAGACAGGTGCATCTGGGGCCGTATCCGCTAGAGCGGTTAGAACGCGGCGCTATGCCGGACCTGGACAGAGTGCGCGCCGATGGCAGGCTAAGCTTTCATCGCCCGGAGCGCCCGGAAAGCATTGTGAATGCGATGGGTGAATTTCAGGCGATGATGGACGCCATTCGCGATGGCCTGGTCAATAAAGTAACCTCTGAGATACCCGATGACCCAGCTGAGCGGGCCAATCATCTGAAAGCATTTGGATATTTCAACGATACGTCGATGGTCGGCGTTGGACCGGTGCCGTCTGCGGCAATCTTAAAGACCGCGCGACAGAATCCGGATATCGGGCGATTGTCAGATGCGCTAAAAACACGTCAAACCAAGACGTTGGCCAGCGGTATTGACGTTATTATGGCGGACCTCAAGGAGAGCATGCAGGCGCCGCCAACAGGAATTGAGGGGCAGGAAAATTGTATAGTTTTTCTGATGGAACATTGGCGCGCCCCCGAAGTCGGTGAACCGGGCAGCGACTGGATACTGGATGCTCAGGATCACCGGGCGTGCCTGCGGGCCACGGAAACAGCGGTTGTGATTGCCAACTATATCCGGATTTTGGGCTTTAATGCCAAGGCGCACACGGCGACCTCAAGCGATGTCGACATGAACCGACTTGGCGTGGCGGCTGGGCTGTTGTCATATGAAGACGGCAAGCTGATCGCGCCATGGTTGGGTGAGCGGTTTGGACTGGCTGTTGTGACCACCGACATGGAGTTGTCACATGATGCGCCCTTGAAACCCATGGCGGCGCAGCCATGGTTCCGCACACAGGGTCCGGCATGGTGGCTGGGCAAGGGGTTTGCCAAATCGGCAATCAATCAGGACCCTTTCCGCCAACGTGATTATGCCTCTGGTGCGCACCCGTTTGAACGGTTGAAGCGCGTGAAGACCCCAACCACTTACATCGACGAAGCGCGGGTAGCGCGGGTGCCCAAGCGCGCGGATATGTTTGCGCGGGCCCAGTTTGGCGACATGGGCAAGGCGCTTCAGGATGGGGCAAAGGGCGGGTATTACGCGCGAAAGGCCGCGCCAAGTTTTGCGCAAAGGCGGGCGTTGGGGGCGTTTGTTCTGTTGCAGGATGGTGAGTCCTTAGACGCCAAAAAACCAACAAATCCAGAGCGTAATGCCGCGAACCTTAAGGCCGCGACCTATTTCCTTGGAGTGGATGCTGTTGGGCTAAGCCGGTGCCCGGAATGGTCGTGGTACAGCCATGATGCGACCGGTGAGGAAATTGTCCCTCCCCATGATCAGGCGGTCAGCATGATTGTCGATCAGGGGTACGAAACCATGGAAGGTGCCAGTGGCGATGACTGGATTTCCGTAGCGCAATCCATGCGGGCCTATCTGCGGTTTTCGTTGCTTGGTGGTGTGATCGCCCAGCAGATCCGCAATCTGGGGTACAAGGCCAAAGCGCATACGGTGATGGACGGCGAAGTGCTGCAACCACCGCTGCTGTTACTCAGCGGGCTTGGCGAAGTCAGCCGTATTGGCGAGGTTATTCTGAACCCATACCTTGGGCCGCGTTTGAAATCGGGTGTAGTGACCACGGACATGCCGATGGATCATGACCAACCCATTGATTTTGGACTGCAAAATTTCTGTGAGAACTGCAATAAATGCGCGCGTGAATGTCCGTCGGGGGCGATCACTGCGGGGCCAAAGCTGATGTTCAACGGCTATGAAATCTGGAAGTCGGACAGCCAGAAATGCGCGACTTACCGGATCACCACACAGGGCGGTGCCATGTGTGGGCGGTGTATGAAGACTTGCCCGTGGAACCTTGAAGGGTTGTTCGCAGAGGCGCCATTTCGGTGGGCCGCGTCGCATTTCCCATCTTTGGCTAAGCCGTTGGCCAAGCTGGATGATGCGGTTGGCAATGGCGGTTTGAACGACGTAAAAAAGTGGTGGTGGGACATCGAGTTAGAAGCGGACGGCGCGTATCGTCCGACAAAGCATGAGTTGAACCGCCGGGATCTGCAGCGCGATCTGGACCTGAAATACGAAGATCAGACATTGGCGGTTTATCCGGCACACATTGCGCCGCATCCATGGCCATATCCGTTTATGATGGATCGGGAGGCTGGGATTCAGGCATATGAATCAATGGTTTCAGCAGAGGAACACAAGCGTCGTGTCGCGGCAGGCGATATGTCTGTTGTGCATCGCTATACCATTCAGGGTGACGCGCCAGTGGTGCGGGTTGAGATTTCCAAAGTCGAAAAAATGACGGCGGATGTGACCAAGTATGAGTTCTCCACTTTGGATGGGCACCAATTGCCAGAATGGACCGCCGGGGCACATCTGGATGTATTAGTGGCGCCGGAGTTTCTGCGTCAGTATTCAATGTCGGGCGATCCCAAGGATCGAAGTGTTTTTCAGATTGGTGTGTTGCGCGAAGATGAAGGGCGCGGTGGATCAGCGTTGATGCACCGTATTTTCAATGAAGGTCGTAAAGTTTTCGTTTCCAAACCGATCAATCATTTTGAGTTGGTCGAAGACGCGACAAAAACGTTTCTGATGGGGGGCGGCATTGGCATTACGCCGATGATTGCCTTTGCACATCGCCTGCATGAGATGGGGGCAGATTTTGAACTACATTACTCTGCGAGCCGCATGGATGGCGCTGGATATATAAATGATCTCAAGCAGATGCCTTGGGTTGATAAGGTTCAGTTCCATTTTTCGGATCAGGGCACGCGCGCAGATCTGGACAATATTCTGAGCGGATACAAAGCGGGCTGGCATGTCTACACATGCGGGCCTGATCGGTTCATGGACGGGGTTATGCAAGCGGCCGAGCAACAAGGGTTCCCGGAAGAGGCGCGGCATCTGGAATATTTCAGCGTCCCTGAACAGCCGGAATACGAGAACCATGATTTTACATTGAGGTTAAAGGATGGCCGCGAACTTGTTGTTCCTGCTGATAAAATTGCGACGGATGTCTTGCTGGAGCATGGTGTGCATGTGGATGTGAAATGTTCGGATGGGATTTGTGGTGTATGCAAATGCGGCTTGGTTTCTGGGGCTGTGGAGCATCGGGATTTTGTTTTGTCAAATAAACAAAGAGAGACATCTGTCATCCTGTGCCAAAGCCGTGCGGCTGAGCCTGAGGGGGTGATCGAGATCGATTTGTAGCGCGTTCTGTGGCTCAAAACAGCGCGTCGGTCTGACGTCGGTATTCTGTCGGTTTTGCGAAGGTGTCAAAATTGGTCCGGGGTCAGCCGGATTATCGATTAGAGCGACCCCGTGCGCATGATCTCAACGAGGGCTGACAATACGGCGTCAGCCGCGACGGATGCCAAAATCATGCCCATGACCCGGCTGATGATCGCAGCGCCTGAATTCCCGATCACCCGGATAATCGGGTCAGCGAGCAGCATAAAGAAACAGGCGATGGCCAGCACAGCGACCATCACAGCGGCGGTCAGCGCCTGATCAAGAATGGCAACCTGGGTGTTGTCTGTTAACAGGACAATCGCCAGCATGGCGCCGGGTGAGGCCAATGACGGTACCGCCAGCGGGAAGATGGCGGGGGACGGTCGCTCGCCGGTGGCACGTTCGTCTGCTTCGGTTGACTGCAGATCGCTTTCTGACTTTGAATCGCCAAATATCATGGTGAGCGCAAAGAGGAACAATACGATGCCGCCCGCAACCTGAAACGACAAAAGGCTGATGCCCAGCGCGTCGATCAGTATCTGACCACATACGAGGAAGAACAAAAGCACGCAAATGCTGACCAAAGTGGCCAGCAATGCCGTTTTCCGGCGTTCACCGGCCGTCATCGCCGCCGTCAGGGCGACGAATACCGGGATCGTGCCAATCGGGTCGATGACAACCCAAAGCGTAACAAAGCGGTCCAACAAATCCATTGGTCTACTGCATCACATCTTGAGTTTGCCGTCACCTGAATTCGGGTGAGACCGAGTTTGTCGCTAGTGTGACAGGAAAACAGGCACCGTGGAACGCGCCATGACGTCGGTTGTGACGCCGCCGATCAGGCTTTGTTGAAAGCGGGAATGTTCAAACGCGCCCATCACGATCAGTTTCGCTCCAACCTCTTCCGTGGTTTCCAGAACGGTATTGGCCACAGAGCCGTGGCGGGGGCGGTTTATCAGTTGGGCGTCAATTCCGTGGCGTTCCAGATTGCGCAACAGGACGTCTGTGCCGGGAACCTGTTCTTTGCCAACCTCGAGAAGAGTGACCTTGCCCTTGTCTTCGAGCACGTCCATGGCATCGCCCAGGGCGCGCGCTGCACAGCGTTTGCCATCCCATGCGACAATCGCGTGGTCAGCCACGGTTTTGGATTCGTAGTCTTTAGGTACAACCAGAACCGGGCGACCGCTGTAGAGGGTCAACGCTTCCGGGTCTGCGGCCAGATGTTCTTCTCCAGTTTTGCTACTGGCCCCGGTGACGATCAGGTCAAAGTGGCGGGCAAAGACAGACAGGGAGTGGCCCTGATTGGCTTCGAGGTCGAAAAACTCGGATTGCTTGGAGAGTCCGGCCTTGCCGACGATGGTATGAAACAGTTTGCCAATCTCACGGATACGCTCTGCGTCGGCCTTATCAATCTGATCAAGAACTTGCTGAGGGATCTGACCGGTAAAGCTCTTTTGAAGCGGCGGCATGCCATGGCGGACGATACCGCTTAGAAAGCCCTGATGGTATTTGGCGATGTTGATCGCGTGGCGCAATGCGGGGCTGCGTTCGGACTCGCCGCTGTAGGCCACCAATATGTTTTTGACACTCATGTGAGTTTCTCCGGGTATACGTCGCGCGAAGTGCCATGCAAACACGGAATAAATGTAACTAGCAACCGTTCATTCTACCAGTGGTGACGGGGCGCAGGTCAGCGCCCGAGTCTCTTGGGCAATGATGCCTTCTTCGTCGGTGGGAATGACGTGTGCTGACAGGCCGCTGTCAGGGGTGGTGATGCGTGGGGCGGCTTGTGCGTTGGCCCGGTGGTCGATTTTGGCACCAAGCCATGCGCACCCCTGAAGGATACGGTCGCGGATCGGGGCGCTGTTTTCGCCAATGCCGCCGGTAAAGACCAGCGCGTCAATCCCGCCCAGCGTGGCCGCCAGTGCACCGATTTTCTTGCAGGCCTGATAAACAAACAAGTCGATGGCGTCTTTTGCGGCTGGGTCGTCCGAGGCCAGCAGGTCGCGCATGTCTGAACTGATGCCAGAAACCCCCAAAAGACCGGATTCGCGGCTGAGCTGGGTTTCGACCTCGGTCACGGTCATGTTGAGATCGCGCAGCATGTAAAAGATCACGCCGGGATCAAGTTCGCCGCAGCGTCGCCCCATGACCAGCCCGTCAATCGCGGTGAAACCCATAGTGGTGGCCACGCTTTGTCGGTTGTGCAGGGCACACATCGAGGCCCCATTGCCAAGGTGGGCCACAACCACACGGCCGTCGGGATTGTCCAGATGGGTGGGCAGTTGCGTCGAGATATAGTGATAGGACAGCCCATGAAAGCCATAGCGCAGCACGCCACCATCTGTCAGCGCGCGCGGGATGGCGAACATCTGGGCGATTTGGGGCTGGGTGCGGTGAAAGGCGGTGTCGAAACACGCGACTTGCGGAATGTTGGGCCAGCGCCGGGCAATGGCGGCGATCCCGGCGAGGTTGTGGGGCTGGTGGCCCGGGGCCAGCGGGGCCAGAGCCTCTAGCCGCGCAACCACATTGCCTGTGACAAGGGTGGGTGCGACAAAGTCCTGACCGCCATGCACCACGCGGTGGCCCGCTGCGGCGATGGTCAGCCCGGGGGTGTTGGCTGCAAGATGTGTCGTGAGCCAGTCCAGAATGTCGCTATGCGTGGCATCGCTGGCAAGGGGCAGGGGGTGATCGGTGCCGTTGCTGCGGTGTTGCGGTCCAAGGCCAATCCTGTCGATCTGGCCATGCACCAGACATTCGGTCGGCGTCTCGGATCGATAGACGGCATATTTGATCGACGAACTGCCTGCGTTCAGGACAAGGGTCGCGTCATTCACATCAAGTCCTTTCCAAGCTGTTCATGCACCAGAAGCTGGGCCAGTGCCGCGGATACGAGCCGCGATAGCGTCCCATCGGCGCGGCTGGTGAGCATGATCGGTACACGCGCGCCCAGCACGAGGCCGGCTGAATCTGCGCCTGCGAGATACATCAGTTGTTTGGCAATCATGTTGCCCGCCTCAAGATCCGGCGCGATCAGGATATCTGCATCGCCCGCGACGTCTGAGGTGATGCCTTTGGCGGCGGCGGCACGTTTGGAAACGGCGTTGTCAAATGCCAACGGTCCGTCCAGCAGGCCGCCAGTGATTTGGCGGCGGTCGGCCATTTTGCACAGGGCGGCGGCTTCGACCGTTGAGGGGATTTTGGGGTAGATCGTTTCCAGCGCGGAGAGAATGGCAACTTTGGGCAGGTCGATCCCAATCGCATGGGCCAGTTCAATGGCGTTCTGCACAATGTCGGCTTTGGTTTGCAGGTCCGGGTAGATGTTGATCGCTGCATCCGAAATCATCAACGGCTTGGGATATGTTGGCACATCCAGCACAAACACATGCGACATGCGCCGTTCGGTGCGCAGGCCTTGCGTTTTGTGAACCGCGGCGGACATGACTTCGTCGGTGTGTAGCGCGCCCTTCATCATCGCCTGAGCGCGGCCCTGGCGCACCAGCTGGACCGATTTTTCGGCGCTGTTGTGGCTGTGTTTCGACGGCACGATCTTGATCCCGTCAAGGTTGGCCCCAGTTTCTGCGGCGGCTGCCTGAATGCGGTCTGGCGGGCCGACAAGGATCGGCGTGATCAACCCTTTGTCGCGCGCCGCGATGGCGCCTGTCAGTGAGGCCGCATCGCAGGGGTGGGCGATGGCTGTGGCAATCGGGTCAAGCGCGGCGGTTGCCGCCAACATTTTGTCGAAGCTTTTTTCGAGAATTTCGGGATTGTCCAAACGCCCACTCCTTGCAAATCCAACAGGGGCATGACCCCGTGTTGTGGGCACAATGGCATGTCAGACATAAGACGCCAATTGCGATTGGCCGTCTACGACGTCAGGTCAGGAGATTTGTTGAAAGTTGCCATAAGAGCGTTGAGCGAACACCAACGGCGCGCCATCGTTCAGCGTCACATGCACAACGTGGCCCACAATAATGGCATGGTCGCCCCCATCGTGAATGGCGTGTGTCTGGCAGTCAAATCGCGCCAGACAATCGTCGATCAGTGGGACGTTCAGGGCGTTGGTGTGCCAAGCCACCTGATCAAACGCATCCCCACGGCGCGCAAATTCCAGCGCCAGATCCTTTTGATCCGCGCGCAAAACATGGATGGCGAACCGGTCTGCGCCTGCAAAGAGCGGATAGCGTTGCGATTTCTTGGCTGGCGACCACAAAACCAATGGCGGATCCAGTGAAATTGACGAAAATGAATTCGCTGTCATCCCGATCGGACCGGTGGGGGTCGGCGCGGTGACAATGGTGATACCGGTCGCAAAACACCCCAATGCATCGCGGTAAATCCGCTGATTCTCCGCCGTGGGATCAAATTCGGGGGCCATATTCATGTTTGTCCTGCGTCGCGCTTGTTTGCCTCATGTGCGATGAAATACGCACCGTTACAAGAGGGCGCATAAACTCGGCATAATTATGTGGGATTGGAGACGCTATCAGGGCGTTATCAGTGTGACACCGGGAATACGTTCAATCTGAAAGACGTCTTCGTCATAGGCTTCGGTCAGTGCGTCGATCAGGTCTTCGGTCCAGCCATGCAGATCAAGCTCTTCTTCCAATTCATCTTCGAGCGCGAACTTGTCCAGAAATGCCGCCACCACGCGGCGTTTCTGCATTTCGGTCATGTTCGGGTGTTTTTCCACATATTCGCTGAACCGTTTCAGTCCTTCGGGGGACATGATGTCAGACAGCAAATCAGAGCCACCCTCAAGCGCGACGGTGGGGTCAAGACCCGCCATTTCGCGCATGACTTCTTCCCAGATCAGGGGCGTGTCCTCATTGCACCAGACTGTGACCGGCACGTGAGGCAAGGCCTCGCGGATGCGCACCACAACATCAGACCAGCGCAGGGACAGCGGAACACATCCGCCTGTGACCGCGTCCAGCGTGTTTTCGGGTGTGCCGTTAACCAGAGCGGGCAAAAACGTCGCAGGATCTCGAATCGCCAGAAAAATCTCAAGGTCGACGCCGTGAAACAGATCGGCAAATGCGGTCAGCCGTTCCGCCGCATTGGGGTAAATGCGGTCACCGCGAATGGCCTGACGCGGGACGCCGAAAAAGTTGCTGTTGGACATGATGATGCGATCCGGGTCGCCCCCACGTGCCATTTCCGTCAACAGCTCTTCGCGTATGCCGTCTGGGAAAGCTTCTTTTTTTGCATTGTTCAACAGCTCGCGGACCTGACGGCGATAAAAGCTGGTGGGCGGGACTTCGACACCTGTTTCACTGAGCATCTCGGCATTTTTGCCAAGGCTCTTGATCAGTTTGTCTTCGTCCGTGAAATGGGCCCCGGTGTGGAGTGCGACCTGCATATGCTCTGCTGTAATTGTTCAACTTGCTGGGGCCATTATATCTTCGTTTCTGGACAGCGAAACCAGATTCAGGCAATTGGGAAGAATGAGCCAGACAGAACCTTCTTCCCGCGCGTCTGTAATGCCCCGATTTGGGGTCAGTCCCTGGTCGTTGGGGGCCTTGATCATCGCGTTGATTGTTGTTGCCCCGATTGCGGCGGTTTTCTGGATGGCGTTTCATCCTGCAGACAATATCTGGCCGCATCTGATATCGACCACTTTGCCCCGCTATCTGCGCAATACGCTGGTGTTGATGATCTCGGTGGGGCTTTTGTCGGCCAGTATGGGGTCAGGCGCGGCATGGCTGGTCAGCCGCTATCGCTTTCCCGGTGTGCGCTGGATCGAATGGGCGCTGTTGTTGCCGCTGGCCATTCCGGCCTATGTCGGGGCCTATGCGCTGGTTGATTTTCTGGAATATGCCGGGCCGGTGCAGATCGGTATGCGGTCTTTGTTTGGCTGGCAATCGGCGCGTGACTATTGGTTCCCGGAAATCCGGTCGATGGGCGCGGCGGTGATTGTGCTGTCTGTGGCGCTGTTTCCTTATGTCTATATTCTGGCGCGTGCAGCCTTTCGCGAACAATCCGGCGAGGGCGAAGAAGTTGCGCGTTCATTGGGGGCAGGGGCGTTGGCCCGGTTCTGGCGTATTGGTCTGCCGCTGGCGCGCCCTGCGATTGCCGCCGGTACGGCCATTGTGATGATGGAGACGGTGAATGATTTTGGTACGGTGGACTATTTCGCGGTGCAAACGCTGACCACCGGGATTTTCAGCGTCTGGTTGGAAAGCAACAACGCAGGTGGAGCAGCGCAGATTGCAACCGTGGTCTTGGTGCTGGTGATTCTGTTGGTCACGATGGAAAAGACCAGCCGCCGCAAAATTCAGTTTTTCAGCCTGTCGACCCGGCATCGCCCGCCCACGCAAACCCGGATCACCGGGATCTGGGCTTGGATGGCGACACTGGTCTGTCTGATCCCATTTTCAATTGGGTTCGTGCTGCCGATCAGCGTCATTCTGAGCCATGCGGTTGATAATGCCGAACGTTGGAGCGACCCTGATTTGCTGCGCGCCTTGTGGAATACCGTGCGCGTGGGCGGTATTGCAGCGCTTGTCACCGTGATTGCCGGGGTGTTTCTGGTCTATGGCGTACGCTTGTCAGGCAAGGCTTTGCCGCGTTTGCTGTTGCCACTGACGACCATTGGCTATGCCGCACCCGGAGCGGTTCTGGCGGTTGGTATTCTGATCCCGCTGGCCTTGCTGGACCATCGGCTGGCGGATGCGATTGAGGCTGTCACCGGCGGGCGGGCCGGGTTGATTCTGACCGGGTCAAGTTTTGCGTTGGTGCTGGCGTACTGCGTGCGATTCTTTGCGATTGCCCAAGGCGCCGCAGATGGCGCGATGGGGCGCGTGTCACCCAGCCTGGCCATGGCGGCGCGCTCATTGGGGCGCAGCAAGGGTCAAACGCTGATCGAAGTCTATTACCCCATGATCCGTGCTTCGGTCGGATCGGCGCTGTTGTTGGTGTTTGTCGATTGTGTCAAAGAGCTGCCCGCCACGATGTTATTGCGCCCATTTAACTTTGATACCCTTGCAACCCGGGTGCATGACCAAGCCAGCTTAGAGAACCTGGGAGACGCCAGCCCGGGCGCGATTTTGATTGTTTTGGTAGGCTTGGTGGCCGTCGGAATGCTTGCCCGCGCAAATCGATAATTTTTTGCTTGCGGGCCGCGAAGTTTCAATTTAAATCGCCCCTTGTGTGCCCCTATAGCTCAGCTGGTAGAGCAACTGATTTGTAATCAGTAGGTCCGCGGTTCGAGTCCGTGTGGGGGCACCATCTTTTCAAAGACTTAGAAGATTTTTAGGGTAGGGTGGAAGTGTCCGTGTCAGTCTCTTGTCAGTCATCAAGGAATCTGTGCGACCTAGAAATTCTGAGTCGCCGGGGCAATGGCGTCTTGGTCATAATGGGGACGACCGTCAGAACCGGGAGTAAACCAAAACAGCATCAAAAATCTCTGGCAGCGGTTAGTATTTATCACACGATTTCATAGTCTAAACATGTGAACCAGATCGGTTCCTGCTTAATTCAATCCTCGAGAGTCGAAGTTGGACATCTAGGGCAGATAAAGGTGCGCAGTACTGGTAAGACAAATCGGGAAATTCACCCTTTTGGCAGGTTTTTGAAAAAAAAATGGCCGCTGATCCAAAGATCTTCTTCCTACGATGTGCTTTAGTATCAATTGGAATCACGCTTGCGCGGCATTTTTTGGCTTAGAGATTGCGGCGACGCTGATTAGATAAAACACTGAATGAAACGTCGTTCCGGCGTCGCGATTGTAGGGGAAACTGAGATATGGCTGTTGAAACATTACCCATTGGCGGCGAATTTCAAGTCAATACCTACACTGATAATGATCAAATCAATCCTTCAGTCACAGCGTTAAATGACGGTGGGTTTGTGGTGACGTGGGGGTCCCGTGGTCAGGATGGCAGCGCAAGTGGCATCTTTGGTCAACGTTACGCAGCGGACGGCTCGACCTTGGGCGAGGAATTTCAGGTCAACACCTACACTGAAAGTGACCAAAGCTATCCCTCAATCACAGCGTTAAATGATGGTGGGTTTGTGGTGACGTGGAGGTCTTGGAGGCAAGTTGACATTCAACAAGGCATCTTTGGTCAACGTTACGCAGCGGACGGCTCGACGGTGGGTGACGAATTTCAGGTCAACACCTACACTGATGGTGGGGCCGCACCCTTTGTGACTGGGCTGAGAGATGGCGGGTTTGTTGTGACGTGGAGTTCAGAAGGTCCGGGTCCTGAAGACAAATACGTCTTTGGTCAACGTTACGCAGCGGACGGCTCGACGGTGGGCGAGGATTTTCAAGTCAACACCTACACTGGACTTCTTATCTTTCCTTCAGTCACAGCGTTAAATGACGGTGGGTTTGTGGTGACGTGGGCGTCCGATGGTCAGGATGGCAGCAACTTTGGCATCTTTGGTCAACGTTACACAGCGGACGGCTCGACCTTGGGCGAGGAATTTCAGGTCAACACCTACACTTACGGTGACCAAAGCTTTCCCTCAAGCACAGCGTTAAATGATCATGGGTTTGTGGTGACGTGGGCGGATTGGGGCCGAGATGGCAGCGGCTTTGGCATCTTTGGTCAACGTTACGCAGCGGACGGCTCGACGGTGGGTGACGAATTTCAGGTCAACACCTACATTGCTGATAGACAAGAAGCCCCCTCATTGACTGGGCTGAGTGATGGCGGGTTTGTTGTGACGTGGTTGTCCTATGGTCAAGATGGTAGCGATCAAGGCATCTTTGGTCAACGTTACACAGCGGACGGCTCGACGGTGGGCGAGGAATTTCAGGTCAACACCTACACTGAAAATGACCAAAGCTTTCCCTCAGTGGCTGGGCTGAGTGATGGCGGGTTTGTTGTGACGTGGTATTCAACTGGTCAGGATGGCAGCGACAGAGGCATCTACGCCCAGCGGTTTTTATCTAACAATTTGCCCGAAGGCGACATTGTGATCGATGGCGCGGCGAAACAGGGCGAAACGCTCACGGTCGATATTTCCAATGTGACCGACTCGGATGGTGTCGACACAGACACCGTTTCCTACCAATGGCAACGGGACGGTATCGCCATCGCAGGGGAAACGGAATTGACCTATACGCTGGTTCAGGACGACGTGGGATCAGAAATCTCGTTCTCTTTAAGCTTCACAGACAGCACAGACATTGACGAGACAGTTATCAGTGCAGCGACGGCCCCGGTCGAGAACGTTAATGATGCGCCGACTGGAGAGGTGATTGTTACTGGAACTGCCACGCAAGGGCGGGTGCTGACCTCTGATATCTCGACACTCGAGGACGTGGACGGGATCGAAACCAGCACCATTTCCTATCAATGGCTGCGGAATGGGCAAGCCATAAGTTCGGATGGCAATAACGCCAGCTACACGCTCAAGCAGGCGGACGTTGGCTCAGAGATTTCTCTTAGGGTCGCCTATACAGACGGTCAGGGAACAGATGAGAGCGTCACCAGTGATGCGACCCGCGCGGTCCTCAACGTCAACGATGCACCAGAAGGAATGCTGCAGATTTCCGGCAATGCCACAGAGAGATCCACTCTGAGTGCGGACATGTCGGGTGTCTCTGACAAAGACGGTATTGATGAGGGCACACTTTCCTACCAGTGGTTAAGGGAAGGGGTCGCCATAACGACCTTTGGCACGGGGCCTGGCTATACGCTGACGCAAGCGGATGTAGGCAAGGAAATTGTGGTTCGTGTGTCCTATACAGATGACTTTGGTGCAGAGGAAACGATCACGAGTGCACCTACCAGCCCGGTTCAAAATGTGAACGACGTGCCCGAGGGCGACGTTGTCATCACTGGTTCGGCGATAGAAGACCAGACCCTTTCAGCGGATATTTCCGGTGTCAGCGATGCAGATGGCATTGAGGCGTCTACGGTCACCTATCAGTGGCTGCGAGACGGGTTGGCCGTACAAGGGGCGACGGACCAAAGCTACGACCTCGGTCAAATCGATGCACGCGCGCAGATGTCAGTCAGGGTCTCCTACACCGACACCTATGGCGCTGACGAAAGCCTGACCAGCGCTGAGACAGCTGCAGTGCTCAATGTCAATGATGCACCAGAGGGCGGTGTTGTTATCGAAGGTAAGTTAAGACTTCGAGAGGTACTTACGGCAAACGCGTCGACGCTCGCGGATGCAGACGGTCTCGGTTCAACTAGCTATCATTGGCTTCGTAACGGAGTTGCCATAGACGAGGCCACGCAATCGACTTATGCGGTTGCCGGTCTGGACATCGGAGCAGACCTGACAGTGGCCGTTTCTTACACGGACAACTTCGGGTTTGATGAGCGTGTTGTCAGTCCTGTCGTTGTCCCTCAGGCCAATGCCCCGGCGGTCACATTGAACGTAATCGACGCCAAAAGCGGTGAAGACGGAAGTCAGGCGTCATTCACCGTTGCGTTGGAATCGGCAGTTAAAAGCGACGTCACCATTACCTTTGAGGTCTCTGATCCTACCGAAGCGGTTCTGCAGATCAGCAGTGTGACTTTTACCTCGGCCAACTGGGACAAAGTCCAGACTGTGACAATTCAAGGTATGGATGATTTTGATGACGACGGGGACGTGTCCTATGACGTTACTGGTTTACTAACGACGACTGATCTGGATTACGTTCGAGTTCCAGTCGAGGACTTGTCCTTTCTGAACCTTGACGACACCGAAGACGCCGATGTTCAAATCTATGGCGACAACGAGGTTAATTACTTGCAAGGCAAGAACGGCGATGACCGGCTGTATGGTCTTGGTAATCTGGATGATCTACGCGGAGGTCGAGGCGATGACCGCCTCTATGGTGGATATGATGATGATCGGCTCTACGGTGATCTGGGCAATGACCTTCTGTACGGCGAACAAGACGACGACATACTTGAGGGTGCTGAAGGCAACGACGAACTGTACGGAGGGTCCGGTGCTGATATCCTAAGAGGTGGGGCTGGCGACGACATCCTGAACGGAGAAACCGGACTTGATCTGTTGATCGGAGGGGTAGGTAACGACACCTACTATGTCGACCGTGCAGGCGATGTGATCCAGGACAATGGCCTGGCCAGCGACCGAGATACTGTCGTTGTGATCGGCAGCTTTAATTATGTGCTCGGTAACGGGTTGGAAAATGCAGACCTGTCGGACGAGAGTGGCTCTGCCGATCTGACTGGGAACGGCTTGAACAACGAACTCACCGGGAACAATGCAGACAATGAACTGAGGGGCGGCGCTGGTAACGACACGCTATATTCACAAGCTGGAGACGATACAGTCGATGGCGGCGATGGCAACGACCTGATTATCGGTGGTAGTGGAGCCGGAAACGATACGTACCGAGGTGGCAATGGGGTGGATACAGTCAAGTTCACAAGCGCCACAGCAGGAATATCAGTTGATCTAATTGGCGAGGCAGCTGGCTCAATCGGTCAGGGTGATCCAGCTGGTATAGGTCGTGACAAGCTGTTTGGCATAGAGAACGTGATTGGTGGCGACTACGGCGATTTTCTGATTGGTACTGATGGAAAAAACGAGCTGCGTGGGCAAAAAGGTAATGACGTGATCCAAGGTCGACTTGGAGACGACCTGCTGTTTGGCGGTGCTGGGTTTGACATCCTGGAAGGTGGCAAAGGCAATGACACTATCGAAGGCGGCGATGGTCGCGATGAGGTGCGCCTTGGCAATGGGTTTGACGTCTTCAACGACAATGCTCAGGGTGACGAATTTGGGCGAGACACGGTCTTTGGAGGTAACGGAAATGACACCATCAACGGCGGCGCGGGATACGATGAGTTCCGAGGCGAAGCTGGGAATGACCTTATCTTCGGCGGCAACGGGTTTGACCACCTTTTTGGCGGAAGCGGCGCGGATACGCTCTACGGTGGCAAAGGCAATGACACTATCGAAGGCGGCGATGGTCAGGACCAGATGACCGGTGGTGCGGGGCTGGATCGGTTTGTGTTTGCCAGTGGGTTTGGCAATGACACGATATTCGGGTTCGAGGCTGCGGATGGCGAGAAGATCAACCTTACCGATGTGGCTGCGATTACGGGGTTCGCGGATTTACAGGCGAACCATCTGGAGGACGCTGGCGGAGTGGCGCGGATCGTAGCGGGGGCGAACTCGATCCTACTCGATGGGGTGGCTTTTGCCGATGTCGGGGTCGGGTTTGCCTATTCGGTAGATGACTTCATTTTCTGAGCGCAGGGATAGGTCCGCCAATCCAGTCAATGGACAGGAGTTTTTACGAGGTCCACGGACTGGAAACAGTTTTAAGCCTTGGCTTGGTGGACAAGGGGCGGTCAAATTTACCCAATCAGCCGATATATCGTCCCACTTCGAAGGCCCACCTGCCGTGTTCGTCCATCAAGTGAGCCGAGTTAACGACCGCAATGATGCCATCGATTTTGGCGTACCCTTGGCCCGACAACCGGTTGTCTCGTTTCTTCAAATGTCGGTTTCCGCTGGCAGATTCGACAATCAGCAGGTTTTCCACGTTCGCCATCAACAACGGGCAGTGGCTGTGCCTTACAGCGCCGTCCAGCAGGCGGCCTTCCAGTGACGCCAATGCGGCTGCCATCTGCCAGTTCTGCGGCACTGATGTGAATGCCTTTCCCGTCTCTTCCCGAAATGCCTGCGCGAAGCCCGTTATCCCGTGTTCGTCGCCGCCTGCCACGTCAGGTCGAGCCTGCTTCACAAGGTCGAACACAGCCGCCTGGGCAGCCTCTGACGTCTCGAAGATATGCAGTGTGTCGCGCTCAATGGCCTCATCATAGGTTTCCTGCATGGTGCTGTGGGCGCGGTCATATCCTGTCTGCGTGAGAAACTGCGTCACCCATAAATCCAACGCGCGCTTGTTGTTCGTTGGGCGGCGGGCAACGGCGACCGCCATTGGGTCATCTGAACCGCCAGCATCGATGCCGATTGCGCAGAAATCATACGGCCCAGCAGGCGCGACTGCCTCACACTTGGCCCAATGAGAGTGCAGGATGGATTCGGCAAGGTCGGTTTCGTTTCTTTCGATGCCCAGACGCTGACTCAGCGTTAACGCGAAACTTTCAACGTCATCCGCATCGCCAGCCTGCTTCAGTTCTCGTTCCAGTTCGCTCGCGTCCATTGTGCCAGGTTGGTCAGCAGTGCGCAGGGACGGCATGCCGCGCCACCATTGGTTTGGGCCCAGAGGATCAATGTCCGGACGTTCGGTCATTGGGAATTGGAACAACAAAGGCAGAAAATCAGGGTCATCAATCTCGCCTGAGCGCACGGCCTTGGCATAGGCAAGCTGGCGCTTGAACTCGCCCTGCGGGGGCAGGATCGGCATTGTGGAGATGCTCAAGACTTTAAATGCGCGTCCCCAGTTCGCACCACCTAGGCGCAACTGATGCACAACGGCTGATGCTTGGTTGATTTGCGCCAGTTCATGCGTTTCGTCCAGGATGAGCAGGACAGGACGTTTGCCCACGGCTGACTTCATGTCGCAGGTCAAAATCTGGATTGTGATTCCGGATGCCTCGTGCGTCAGGCTGCGAGCCTGGGCATTGGTCCTGAACTGGGTGCGCAGTTCTTCATCTGCCAGGACCGCTTCCAAGATGTGTTCGAATACGATGCGAGCGCCGCCGATTGTAGGCGCAACTACGGCAACCAGACCACGGGTATTGATGCTTTCGATTGCCGACAGCATCACAAAACCCAAATCAAACGCGGCAACAGAAACTGACTTGCCGCTACCTTTCCCCAAGACCCAGAGACTTTCACGCGCTTGAAAGCTGGCCTTCAACGCGTCCCGCTGCCAAGGCAACCAGCAGTCTTCCAGGCGCTGTCCTGCCTCTGACCCCTGTGTAAGTCTGAATTTGCCCGACAACGTGACGAACCGTTCAGCCAGCTTTGAATCCCGGTCCAGAACAGGCACCAGAGACTGAGCGTCTGTCGCGTTAAACCAGTTCGGATTTGCGGTTGTGTTATGCGGGCGGAAGTACCTCACGAGCCACCCTCTTTCAGAGGGGATGCGTCTGGAAACAGGGTGGACCCGTGAGTGGCAGTTGCTATCAAAGCGCCCCCAAGCTTTGATAACCATTTACTTAGAGCGCAGGCGTACTGCCCAATCAATAACGCATGAGCATAGAAAACTATACTTTCGTATAAACTATTCATTAGGCGCTCCAAGTCGATTTGGCAGGTTTGGCACTGGCGCTGGGGGTGCTGGGTTTCAGCGCCTCTTGGCCCAGCCCAAGCTGGCCGCCAATTTTGGTCAGAAATCCACTGTGGCGGGCGATGATGGCAGACGCGGGATGCGGCTTGCCACTCTCGCTGATCGGGCCGCCATCAGCGGTCATCCTGTCTTGGGCCTGCCGCATCGCTTGCAGATTTATCAAATAGGTTTCCACCAACGTTCCTTTCTGGGGCACCCAAGCGTCCCGAGACATCAGGTGTTTTACGATTCCGGTCCACTCAGCTTTGTAAGACGGGTCCAGACTGGACGGCAGCGGTGGAATCCGTTCCTTTTTAGTTGGCGCGGATTTATCCTTAATCGCCCGCAACTGACTGCTTTTATTCGTCGTTGGATTTGGCATGCGAGTTCCTTTTCATGCGGTTGAATAAACCGACCAAGCGGTCAGCTTTCTGATTTACTGTGTGTGTTTTGTTTCCCCCCAGTGCGATGGCGGAACCCCCTTTCGATGTTTGCCCATACCCCCCGCCACCTGCATGCCTCGCCCTAGCGCCCATTCGATTGTTGCACTCGGCACAGGCTGGACGCAGGTTCGACAAATCCCAAAAGGCATGATTGTCTTTGTGATGCTGGACGTGATCGGCCTGTGTGGCTGGACGGATACCGCAGATTGCGCACAACGGATTGCCAGCCAGGACCAGCCTTCGGACGCGCTTCCACCTCTGGGTTCCGTACCACTGCTGGCGCTGGGCCACATGTGGCGGGACGCTATGGCCGCGTCCGCGCTGCGTCATGCCCCGTTTCCGTCTTGGCTGCCCCAAGGCATCTGCGGCTGCGTTTGTGACGCTAAATGCTGACTTGTTTGGGCTGGGCGGTTGGACAACTGGACAACAGGCCGTTTATCGGAGAACTCTCTCTTTATTATGTCTTTTGTTATGCCTCTTATGTGTTGATCATTTCCCGTGCGCGTAAAGTTCTCCGATAAAAGACCTGTTGTCCCAAACGTCCCAATGTTCTTTATCTGTTCACGTTCAAGCATGTTCGACACCCAAAAAACCGCCGTCGTTCTCGTCTTCGCGGGCTTCCATTCGCAAATCTGCCAACTGCTGAGACGTCAAAGCATTTCGCCAACGAACGCCGCATGCCGTCCGAACGCGGGCCTTCCCGCCACCAATTGTGACGCGATAACCTCTAGCGGGATGCACGTCGGGTAGGTCTTTGCCCCAAAACATCTTGCCAAAACCCTTAGCGGTATAGGTGGTGATGTTGTGCTTGCAGGCATAGCTGTGGAACACGGCATGCAGGTCGTCCATCGGGATTTGGTCTGTTGGGCTGCCTGTCACGTCAAGGTACTCAGCCGCGAACGTGCCGACAGGGTCCATCCGCACCAATGCTTGGTCGATCAGCCGCTGATGCGTTGCGGATGCGGTGAACCGTCCCGTGCTGCGCAGGCGCTTGTAGCCGTCCACAGCCCAACGCAGCATTACCGCGCGGTCCAGCCACAGCTTTTCCGTCAAATGCGGGTCTTCCTTCCCAAAATTCGAGTTGGGGAAATGCAGGAACTGGAACCGCGAAAACAGTACGCCGTCAGCATCTCGCAGCCTCGGAACGCTGTTAGACATCAGTAAGAACCGAACACCCAGCTTGCCAGACCATGCCGTCTTGAATTTGCGCGCAACGGTCTGGTGATCCTCGCCCGATATACTCAGCAGCGTTTCAGCAAGCTGGGCCTGCTTGGTGTTCTGGTCGATCCGAACATCTGGCAGCACGGCAACAGACTTCCCAATCAGATCCTGCATTGGAAAGCTGCTTTGCAATGCCGTGCTGCTGATTGTCGAGACGGACCCGCTCAGCAGGTTTGTAAGCAAGCGCCCGAATGTCCCTTTGCCGGAGCGTTTCGGTCCTGTAATCAGGAAAATCTTTTGCAGGTTTGTGTCACCAGAAATCAGATAACCAGCCTGTTGAATGTCATTGATAACTGACCCGGTATTGTCACCGAGATTTGACCCGCTTTATTTATGTATCGGCGGCTATGCTTTGGTCAATATGGTGGCCTCCTTTGTGGTTTTCTTTGCAGCTTCTGAACTGGCCTTGAAG
>NZ_JBDVNC010000034.1:0-154311 GCF_039969785.1 Shimia sp.
TATTTCACCCAAATCCTCTTGGGGCCCCAAAGTTGGCAACATGGCGTTGGTAAAGATGGTGGCAAACTCCATGCCGATCAAACCAACCCCAAAAAAGAAAAGCGTTGTGGTGACATCAAATGCCCCGGGTTCCGTGTACCACAGCATCCATGCGCCAAGGACATACATGACCGAAAACACCCAAACCCAGCGCATTCGTTTTCCAGAACTGTCGGCAATTGCACCGAGAATCGGCGCCAACACAGCGATAAAAATGCCTGAAATCGTCAGCCCATAACCCCAATACGCCTGCGCCTGGGCTTTGGCCGCGTCCGAAGTCATGCCTTGTTGAGAAAGAGACTCGGCGACAACAGACGCAAAATACGGTCCGAAAATGAACGTCAGCAGCAACGTGTTGAACGGCTGACTGGCCCAATCAAAGAACCACCAGCCCCAAATACGCTTGCGCGCTGAAATTTCCGTCATGCCCATCCCTCTGGCGTTTTTTACTATTTAGACAAGCCGCGCGCCGGTAAGGCAAGTTAATCCTGCATCGGAGGCCACGGGCGGGCAGCTTCTGCCGTGATCCATTGTTGCACCCAATCCGGAAGTTCGGAAGAACGGTCTGATGTGCCAAGCGCCTGCAAAACCTGAGTTGGCGCAACTATGCCAGTCTTTCCGGTGAACGCAGCGCGGTAAAGCGCATGGTTGGCGCATTCGCCATCCATGCGCCACATGGACTGTTCTATATAGACAAATTTGTCATCAGACCCCACTGCGCGGCTGCGCATCTCGATCTTTTCGAACGTTCTGACGCGACGCCGGTAACGTACTGAAACGCCTGCCATTGTCATGCCCCATCCGTTCTTGCGCAACACACTCAAAAGCCCAATTCGATAGGCCATAGGAATACGCCCAAGGTCAAACAGCGACAATGTGCGCCCATTGTTCAACTCGGCCCACAGATCGATATCCCACGGCCAGCACCGGTGCGACGACACATGTGTTCCCATCAACGGCAAAGGCGCTGCTTTGCGATATTTCACCATCTCTTTGACCATGCGAATGAACGGATACATTGGCTTCTCCTTCGCGTCCGTTTTTCGGGCCGTTTCCGTAAAGGTCAACCGCAACCTCGCGGCAGTCTTGTGCTTTTTTGGCTGGATGCTTAACTGTGTGCCAATAAACAGAAGGAACGAATTCATGATGGCGATCTACGGCCCGCTGCGGCTGATACTGGACGTGGCCTTTTTTATCATGTTGGCCCATATCATCATGAGCTGGCTGATCAGCTTTCAGGTGTTAAACCTGCACCAACCGATTGTCGGCCAGATCTGGACAGGTCTGAACCGTCTGCTAGAGCCGATTTACACGCCAATTCGCCGGTTTATGCCCGATACCCGCCCACTGGATCTGGCCCCATTGGTGGCATTCATCATTATTATCAGCCTGCGCGACTATATTCTGCCTTCTATCCTGTTGGGATAACGCTCGGGGCTTGTTCCGGGATTCCGGTTGTGGGAAAGTCTGCTCAACGAGCAGGCTAACTATCACAAACAGGTAATTTCATGTGCGCCGCTGCCACGGTTCTGCGTGATGTCTTTGGGTTCGACAAGTTTCGACCCGGTCAGCAGGAAATCATTGACGCCGTCACACGCGGTGAAAACGTGTTGGCAATCATGCCGACCGGCGGGGGCAAATCGCTTTGCTTTCAACTGCCAGCACTGCTGCGCGATGGCGTTACGGTTGTGATTTCACCGCTGATTGCGCTGATGCGCGATCAGGTACGCGCCTTGCGAGAGGCCGGTGTGGAAGCTGGTGCGCTGACATCTGGCAACACCGAAGAAGAGACTGCGCAAGTCTGGGAGGCGCTGGATCAGCGGCGGCTCAAACTGCTCTATATTGCGCCGGAACGGTTGGCGTCAGGCGCAGCGCTAGGCATGTTGCGTAAGATTGGTGTAAGCCTGATTGCCGTGGACGAGGCGCATTGCGTCAGCCAGTGGGGGCATGATTTCCGCCCGGACTATCTTCGGATCGGAGAGCTGCGGCGCGCCCTGAATGTGCCATTGGCCGCCTTTACCGCAACTGCTGATGCAGAAACCCGGGAAGAGATTGCGACGCGCCTGTTTGATGACGCCGCGCCGCAGACGTTCCTGCACGGGTTCGACCGGCCCAATATTCATCTGGCCTTTGCGGCCAAAGACAACCCGCGCCGCCAAATTTTGCAATTTGCAGCCGCGCGCAAAGGGCAATCGGGCATCGTGTATTGCGGCACCCGCGCCAAAACGGAATCCCTTGCGGCGGCCCTGCGTCAGGACGGGCATCTGGCGCTGCATTATCATGGCGGCATGGATCCGGATCAACGCCGCGATACCGAAGTGCGGTTTCAACGCGAAGACGGGCTGATCGTGGTGGCCACAGTGGCCTTTGGCATGGGCATCGACAAACCCGACATTCGCTGGGTTGCGCATGCGGACCTGCCGAAATCTATTGAATCCTATTACCAGGAAATCGGCCGTGCCGGGCGCGACGGGGCGCCAGCGGAAACGCTCACGTTGTTTGGTTCCGATGATATTCGACTGCGCCGTTCGCAAATCGACGAAGGATTGGCCCCGCCGGAACGTCGTGCCGCAGATCACGCGCGCCTGAATGCATTGCTTGGTCTGGCCGAGGCGCTGAAATGCCGCCGCGAGACTTTGCTGAGTTATTTCGGAGAGGATCAGGTGTCTTGCGCCAAATGCGACCTGTGTGACACGCCCGCTGATGTGTTTGACGGCACCGAAGCTGTGCGCAAGGCATTATCGGCGATTTTGCGCACTGGTGAATGGTTCGGCAGCGGCCATCTGATCGATATTTTGCGAGGCAATGAAACCGACAAGGTGCGCCAGCGTGGACATGATGCGTTGCCGACATTCTCGGTAGGGCGGGACTACGACAAACGGCAATGGCAGGCGATTTTTCGTCAGATGATGGGGCACGATCTGATCCGCCCCGACCCGGAACGACATGGCGCGCTGCGCATGACGGATACGGCGTTGCCTGTTTTACGGGGCGAAGACAGCGTGTCGTTGCGGCGCGACTCGATCAAAGCCGCGACCCGCAGACCCGCTACCAAAATGCTGGTCAGCGAAGAAGATGCGCCTTTGTTGTCCGCACTCAAGGCCAAACGACGCGCCTTGGCAGAGGCCGCCAAAGTCCCGGCCTATGTGATTTTTAACGACCGAACACTGATCGAGATGGCAGAAACACGGCCTGCAAATCTTGATGATATGGCGCGGGTCAACGGCGTTGGCGCGAAAAAACTGGCCAATTTTGGCGACGCGTTTCTGGCAGTAATCAATGGCGAAGCAGAAGACATGCACCCCAGCCGCAGAAAGATCGCGGGCCGGGACGAAGCGGTTTTGTATGACCGATTGCTCGAAGCGCAGGCCACGCTGGTACGCGGCCCGGACGGGATCGACAAACCGATGACTTGTTCCGCGTCTCTTTTGGCCAAAGTTGCAAACAGCCGCCCGCATGATTTGAACGACATGTCGCGGCTGTTGGGTGAAAAACGGGCACAAAGGTTTGCCGAGGCGTTTCTGGACGTCCTGGCCGTGGCGCGTTAGGTCAGTTGAGCAGATACAGGAGAAACCCATGCTGGTAGTGGTGTCGCCCGCGAAACGTCTGGACTGGAGCGAAGTCCCGGGTGAAATGACGGAACCCGAATTTCAGGACGACGCCGTGCGGTTGTCAAAAACCGCCCGCAATCTGACGCTGGGCGATCTGAAAAAGCTGATGAGCCTGAGCCCTGATCTGGCCCGCCTGAACCGGGATCGTTTCAAAGCATTTGACCCGGAACCCGACGCGACCCTCACACGCCCTGCCGTGCACGCCTTTGCGGGCGACACATATATCGGGCTGGACGCGGCCGGTCTGGACGCCGAAGAAATGACGTGGGCACAGGATCATTTGCGCATTCTGTCGGGGCTTTACGGTATTTTGCGTCCGATGGATGCGATCCAGCCTTATCGGCTGGAAATGGGCAGCCGGTTGAAAACACGTCGCGGCAAATCGCTGTATGAGTATTGGCGCAAGGCACCCGCTATGGCGCTGCGAGCGCAGGCTGATACGCTGGAAACCGAGACCCTGATCAATTGTGCCAGTCAGGAATATTTTGGGGCGGTCGACCTCAAAGCATTTGGGTTGCGCGTTGTGACGCCGGTATTTTTGGAAGAACGGGACGGCGAGGCCAAAATCGTTTCCTTTTTTGCCAAAAAAGCCCGCGGATTGATGGCGCGTTATATCATCCAGCACCGCCTGACCGATCCCGAGGGCATCAAGGATTTTGATTTCGGGGGCTATGCGTTTCAACCAGACATGTCAGAGGGCGATCGCTGGGTGTTTGTGCGCGACTACCCCGAAGCCTGAAGATTCCCCGACGGGCTTTCCGCTTCTTTAGCCGGGAAAGGATCGAAAGTTTCTGCCGGGCGATACTTCTCGATAATTTCGAATATTGCCGCCTTGCGAAGCGGTTTCGTCAGGTAGTGATCCAGCCCTGCCGCTAAAATCCCCTCTTTGTCGCCGTCAACCGCGTGTGCCGTCAACGCGACAATGGGGATGTGACAACCTTTCTGTTTTTCAATGTCGCGAATGGCATTGGTAGCTTGTTTGCCGTCCATCTTAGGCATTGAAATGTCCATGAAGACCAGGTCAGGTGCGAAGCTGTCATAAAGCTCGACAGCTTCTTCGCCATTGGCGGCATATTGGATGTCTACATCCAGAGTCTTGAGCAGCTTCCCAAAGACCAGACGGTTGGTTTTGTTGTCCTCGGCCGCCAGAATGCGCATTTCGCGGACCGGGGCATCTTGTGGCAACGCATCCGATGGTTCCGGGTGTTCCGTCGCGGGCAAAACAGATTGATTGACCCGCAAAAAAAGATCGCCGCGCGAAATCGGTTTGGCCAGCATGCCTTGCACCAGTTTTGTCCGGGGATCATCGGCAACAGCGCCAATATCGGACCCCAGCATGATAATCGGCACGGCATTGTCCTGTTGTCTCAGTTTCTCGGCCAGCGCCAGTGCGTCCAGCCCCGGTAAGTTTTGATCCGCTAAAATCAAATCGACCTGATCAGAAAGTTCGTCGGCGCGGCACCCCGAAGAGCAAAGCGAGACGCGCGCGCCCAATTGTTCTAGCTGACGTTTCAGCAACTGCCCGTTGATTTCGGTTTCGTCCGCAATCAATACGTGGCGAATGGATCGGGGCAGGGGCGTTGGCAAGCTGTCGCAATTTTCCTCGATGGGAAGTGACAGACGGAACCCGAAGCTGGACCCTTCGTCCACAACAGAATCGACCCAGATTTCGCCTTCCATCAGATGAATAAGCCGTCGTGTGATGGCCAATCCAAGGCCTGTGCCTTCGAACGAACGGTTGCGTTCTTCGTCCACCTGATTGAATTCGCCAAAGACGTGGTCCACCTTATCCGATGGAATACCGATCCCGGTGTCTTGCACCGTGACATGCAGCTCTGCCTCGCGTCCCTGATTGCGCACAACGCCAACGACGCGCACCATAACATGACCCTCAGATGTGAACTTGACCGCATTGCCAACAAGGTTGGTCAAAACCTGCCGCATACGACCGGGATCGCCAATAAACACGGTTGGCAGAAACAGATCATAGTCAACGATCAGCTCAACCCCTTTTTGCCGCGCGGACAGCTGCAACAAAGTCATCACTTCGTGGATACAACGCTCCAGATCAAATGGTTCAGGGCGCAGTTCCAGCTTGTCGGCCTCGATTTTCGAATAATCCAGAACGTCGTTGATGATCACCAACAGCGCCTCGCCTGAGTTTTTGATGGTCGAAACAAACAAACGCTGCTCTTCGCTAAGGTTTGTGTCGGTCAAAAGATCAGCCATCCCGACAACGCCATTCATGGGGGTGCGAATTTCATGGCTCATATTGGCAAGGAACGCAGATTTGGCGCGACTTGCCGCTTCGGCCCGTTTGCGTTCGTTTTTAAGCTGCGCCTCATATCGTACCGTGTCGGTGATATTCAGAGCGAGGCTGACAATATCCCCGCCATGCCCGCGTTGGTCGATCAGTTTGATGTATTCGCCATTCCAAAGACGCTGCACTACGGGTTCCGGCGTGGGTTGATGCCAGCGTTCCAGCATCATTTCGCGCCATTCCGCGGCTGGTTTTTTGCCGATATTGAAAATGCCTTCGTCGGTGATGCATTGCAGGATTTCCTGATAAGTAATGCCCGGGCGCACATAATCCAGCTCATCAAAAACCGAGAGATATGACGGGTTGGCGGCGATCATCCGGCTTTCGGCGTCAAAAAAGGCAAACCCATCGCGGATCGAAGCAATCGAAAGCCACAAGCGCCGCTCTGCAATCTCGATTTTCTCATTCGCGATCTGAAGATCAGATTTAACCTTTTTGTTTTCGTTGATCACATTGGCCACTTCGGCGCGGGTTTCGACGATCTCATTGGACAACTGCGCCGCATGTTTGCCCAACTTTTTGTTGGCGGCAAACAGCTCGACCTGTTTCAGCTCCAATAGCCGTTCCGCGGCCAGCCGCGCGCGGCGCTCATCCGCCAATTTTCTAGTGAGCGACATCATCCAATCCCCGGAATCACAAAACGTTTCCCGGCAGCTTCGCCAATGCGAATGAATATCCGCTTAAACTGATCCAGGGCATTTGAATCGTTGCACAGTCACAATACCGCTGGCACGATACCTCTATTACAGAACCGGGAGAGTATTATGCGTTGGTTGATTTTGGCCCTGACCGGTCTTTTGTTCGTTCAGACGGCAACAGCCCAACAAAGCTATGTTCCTGACCGACGCATCGTGGCCAGCCGGGACGTGGATTTCTTTGGGTCCGATCTGCAAAACCTGTTTGATACGACTTATGAAGCCTGTGTGCAGGCATGCTTGTCCGACAATCGGTGCGCCGCATTTACGTTCAACTCTCGCTCCAACGCCTGTTTCCCCAAAAGTGCTGTGAAAGAAAAACAACCTTACGAAGGCGCGCTGTCTGCTGAAATCTACACTGCTGAACCGGGGCTTAAGGCCGTGGCCGAACAACGGGCTGGCGAACTTGGCTTTCTGGGCAATTCCAGCCTGACCCGCGCCGTCGATCTGGCCCAGAGAATAGGACGCCTGCACGCGGCCGGGCCTTGGGGTGTTCAGGAGATGACCGAATACGCCCGCCAGCGTGAAAACGACGGCAACCTTGTCAGCGCGATGCGTTGGACAGGTGGCGCAGTCAGCAAATCAGATGCCAGCGATCTTTGGCTGGACTACGGGCGATTGAACAACAAGGCCGAAGGCGCCAACAGCTCGGAAACACGTAATTATCGCGACCGGGCGTTTCTGGCGACGGTGAACGCATATCTGAGAGCCAAAACAGATCCCGCGCGGGTCAGCGTGCTTTCGCAATTGGCCGATATGCTGGAAGAGCGCAAACGCGGCCAAAACATGTTGCGCGCCCTGCGTTTGGCAGAATCGATTCAGCCGCGGTCGGACATCGTGAGCAAGCTGGACAGCGCGATTGCCAAATACGGATTCCGCATCAGCGAACACAAGGTTGAAAACGACCCCGAAGAGCCTCGGGTTTGTGCGGAATTCAACGAGCCGCTGGTCAAGGCAGGCGTCGATTATGCACCCTATGTCAAACTGCCTGATCAACGTATGGCGCTTCAGGTCAGCGACCGGCAGATATGTGTAGAAGGTGTCGAACACGGACAGCGTTATACTCTGACATTCCGCGAAGGCTTGCCTGCAGAAAGCGGTGAGAAACTGATCAAGGATATCGACCTGACGGTGTATGTCCGGGATCGCGGGCCAAGCGTCGCTTTTCCGGGGCGCGCCTATGTTTTGCCCCGCACGTCGGACGCCGGATTGCCTATTGAAACCGTTAATCTGGATCAGGTCGATCTGACCTTGCAACGTGTGAGCGACCGCAATTTGCTGCGCGCCTTTCAGGACAATTATTTCGGAAAACCTCTGTCCTATTGGCAGTTTGAGGATTTCAGCCGCGACGTGGCAGAAACCGTCTGGAAAGGCACTGGCGAGGTGCGCAATGATCTGAACCGGAATATGACGACACGTCTGCCCATCGGTCAGGCGCTGGCCGATCAGCCGCCCGGTGTCTATGCGCTGACGGCGGATATTCCGGGTGCTGACGTTTATGATGAAACATCCACGACGCAATGGTTTGTGTTGTCCGATCTGGGCGTCACCACGCTCAGCGGGGTAGATGGCCTGCATGTCTTTGTCCGTGGTCTGGCGGATGCACAGGCCCGCGCGGCGACCAAAGTCACGTTGCTGTCACGTGCCAACCGGGTCTTGGGCACGCTGGAAACAGACGCTCAGGGCTATGCCCGTTTTGAGGCCGGACTGACGCGCGGCACGGATGGCGCTGCACCAGCTATCTTGCTGTTAGAGGACGGCGATGATTTTTCATTCCTGTCTTTGACCGATCCTGCCTTTGATCTGTCCGACCGTGGTGTCGAAGGGCGTCCGCCTGCGCCGCCGGTCGACCTGTTCGTGTCAACAGACCGGGGCGCATATCGCGCGGGTGAGACGATCTTTGCCACAGCGCTGGCGCGGGGCGACGTGGCTCAGGCATTGCCGGGTCTGCCGTTGACCGCCATCCTGACGCGACCTGACGGGGTGGAATATGCCCGGCACGTGTCCACCAGGGATGCGGCTGGCGGGCATGTGTTTACGATGCCAACCGGCACCACCGTGCCACGCGGATCGTGGAAAATCGACTTTAAGTCCGATCTGGAGGCCGCCCCGTTGGCCACCGCCAAGGTGTTGGTCGAGGATTTTCTGCCGGAACGGATCGATTTCAAGCTGACTTTGCCAGATGCCCCACTGGACATGAACGATCCTGCACCATTGACCGTAGACGCGCGCTATTTGTTCGGCGCTCCGGGTGCGGGTCTGGCCATCGAGGGCAATCTGTCACTCAAGGCGCGCAACGATGTTGATGGTTTCAATGGGTTTCTGTTTGGTCGTTATGATGAACGCCTGAGCAGCCAGACAGAGTATTTCAGTGGCGATGAAACTGGCACCGACGGGATTGCAGTCGTGTTCCTGACCATGCCGGATGTGGCCTCTAAGGGGCGTCCGATGAATGCGGAAATCACCGTGCGCGTGATGGAAGGATCGGGCCGCCCGGTCGAACGCCGTATTTCGCACGCTGTCGCACCAACCGGACCGATGATCGGTATAAAACCGGGGTTCGAAGAGGATGTCGTTGCCGAAGGCACGTCGGCAAATTTCGACATTATCGCACTGGATGCCGATCTGTCACCGCAACCGATGCAGGTTCGCTGGACCATCAATCGCGTGCGCACGACGTATCAGTGGTATCAGCTTTATGGAAACTGGGAATGGGAGCCAACCACGACCCGCACCCGCGTTGCCGGTGGAGAAGCCACATTAGGCAGCGATCCATTTGAGGTTGGTGCACCGGTTGAATGGGGTCGATACGAAATCGTGGTAGAGCAGATTGGCGGCGACTATGTGGCCAGCTCAACGGATTTCTATGCGGGCTGGTATGCGCCTGTGGATGCATCCGACACACCGGATACGCTGGAATTGTCGCTTGATAAGCCCGGATATCGCAGCGGTGAAACAGCGACGGTCCGCATTGTGCCGCGTTTCTCGGGAACCGCGTTGGTCACGGTCATGTCCAATCGCCTGATCGCGATGCAGGCGGTCGAGGTGCAGGAAGGGGAAAACCTGATACCTCTGGAAGTGACCGACGCCTGGGGCGCAGGCGCTTATGTCACCGCCTCTGTGATCCGCCCGGCGGACGAACCAGCAGGCCAAAACCCGTCGCGCGCATTGGGGCTGAGCTATGCCAAAATCGATCCGGGCGCGAAACAATTGTCGGTGTCTCTGGATGTGCCAGCACAGGTATCTCCGCGCGGCGCGCTGGATGTCACGGTCAAGGTTGACGGGGTGTCCCCCGGTGAAACCGCTTATGTCACACTGGCCGCCGTGGATCTGGGCATTCTCAACCTGACAGGGTTTCAGGCCCCGGACCCGTCCGGACACTATTTCGGTCAACGTCGTCTGGGCATGGAAGTGCGCGACATTTACGGGCGTCTGATTGACGGCATGAATGGTGCCATGGGCGCTATTCGCTCCGGTGGTGACGCAACCTCCGGTTCTCAGTTTGACTCGCCACCACCAACCGAAGAGCTGGTCGCCTATTTCGAAGGGCCGGTTCAGATAGGCGTGGATGGCACAGCGCAAGTCAGCTTTGATTTGCCGGAATTCAACGGCACCGTCCGGTTGATGGCAATCGCGTGGAGCCCCACCGCCGTGGGGCAGGCAGATCAGGACGTTCTGGTGCGCGATCCCGTGGTTGTCACGGCCAGCCTGCCACGCTTTCTGGCACCCGGCGACAGCAGCCGCCTGTTGCTGGAAATCGTACATGCCGAAGGCCCTTCGGGGCGCATGGGGCTGGATATCGTGGCCGATGGGGTTGCGGTTGATGCTAACGCGGTTCCGTCTGGCGTGACCGTCGCAGATAAGGCCACAACCCGCCTGACCATTCCGGTCACGGCGCAGGACGTGGGCGATCACAGCTTGCGTATCGCGCTGACCACGCCGGATGGTCGCCAGCTGGTTAAATCTCTGACCTTACCAGTGCGTGCCAACGATCCGGAAATCAGCACAACCCAACGCATCGAACTGGCGGCGGGCAAGACCATGACCGTCGATGCCAATTTGTTTGCCAATCTCAGACAGGGCACTGGTTCTGCCGTCATTTCGTCGGGTGCTTTGGCACGGTTTGACGCGCCCGGGCTTTTGCAGGCGTTGGACCGCTACCCCTATGGCTGCACCGAACAGGTCACATCGCGCGCTTTGCCGTTGCTCTATTTTGACACGGTATCCAGCGCGCTTGGACTGGCGTCTCGTGACAAGGTGCAGGAACGGATTGATCAGTCGGTCGAGCGGGTGCTGACCCGTCAGGCAAGCAATGGCGCCTTTGGGCTGTGGCGTGCAGAAAGTGGTGATTTCTGGCTGGATGCCTATGTCAGCGATTTTCTGTCCCGCGCCCGGGCCAAGGGGTATGACGTGCCCGACCTGGCCTTCCGTCAGGCGATGGATAATTTGCGCAACCGCATCAATTATGCCCCCGATTTTGACAAAGGCGGCGAAGACATCGCCTATGCCATTCTGGTGCTGGCGCGCGAAGGTGCCGCCGCGATGGGCGATCTGCGATACTATGCTGACGTTAAGGCCGAGGCCTTTGGCACGCCGTTGGCCGCGGCACAGCTTGGTGCGGCACTGGCCTATTACGGTGATCAGACCCGCGCCGACCGGATGTTCCGTCAGGCCGCCAATCAGGTCGAAAACCTGTGGTCGCAGAACCCGTCACAGCTTTGGCGGGCCGACTATGGAACCCGGTTGCGTGACGCAGCAGGCGTGCTGACGCTTGCCGTTGAGGCGGGCAGCACAGCGTTTGATCGCAACCAGCTTGCAACGCGGGTGTCTGCCCCGGGGCGGACATTGTCGACCCAGGAATCTGTGTGGTCTTTGATGGCGGCGCATGCATTGATTGATGATGACAGCCTCAACAATCTGAGCGTCAACGGAACGCCTGTAGAGGGGCCGCTCTTGAGGGCGCTGGAACGCGATATGCTGGCGGATCCGCTGCAAATTCGCAACGATGGCAACGCCCCGACGGATGTGACTTTGACCACACTGGGCGTGCCAAATTACCCGGTTGAACAGGACGGGTACGGTTACACAATTGATCGCGATTATTATGCGATCGATGGCACAGCAATGGATGCCTCTAACGTACATCCCGGCGACCGGTTTGTCGTTGTTCTGACTGTAAAACCGTTTGAAAGCGGCGGTGCGCGTTTGATGGTCAATGATCCTTTGCCAGCGGGGTTTGAGATCGACAATCCAAACCTGCTCAGCTCAGGCGATGTACGGGAACTGGACTGGCTTGAGCCCGCCTATGCCGAGCATTCTGAATTCCGGTCAGACCGGTTTCTCGCTGCAGTCGACTGGCGTTCTGATGCGTCCTTCCGGCTCGCCTATATTGTGCGCGCGGTGTCGCCGGGAACCTATCATCATCCGGCAGCTGTGGTTGAAGACATGTATCGCCCGCAATACCGGGCACATACATCCGCCGGACAGTTGATCGTGCAGCCGTAATGCGTCGGCTTTGGCCTCTTTTTCTCGTTGCCTTGCTCTTGTTTGGAGCAGGGGCACGGGATGCGTTTGATCGCTGGATCAAAGCCACGGACTTGCCGGTGTTGCTGGCCGATACCTCCGTCGAAGTGCGCGACCGCAACGGCGATCTTTTGCGGGCCTACACCGTGGACGGGGGAATCTGGAGGCTTGGCATAACCCCTGATCAGGTGGATCAGACATATCTGAAGATGTTGATCGCCTATGAGGATAAACGCTTTTTTGAACATCGTGGCGTTGATCCAAGGGCGATGCTGCGGGCGGTCTGGCAGGCGACGACCTCTGGTCAGATTGTGTCGGGCGGATCGACGTTAACCATGCAAGTGGCGCGTCTGATGGAAGATTCCGGAACCGGACGCTGGGCGGGAAAGCTGCGCCAGATCAGGGTGGCACTGGCGCTGGAACAACAGGTGTCCAAAGATCAGATACTGACGCTGTATCTGACCCATGCGCCGTTTGGGGGTAATCTGGAAGGCATTCGCGCGGCCTCTCTGGCTTGGTTCCGGAAAGAGCCTACCCGACTGACCCCGGCGCAAGCGGCCATGTTGGTGGCGTTGCCGCAAAGTCCAACCGCGCGGCGCCCTGACAAAAATCCGAAAGCAGCTACTGCGGCGCGGGAACGTGTTCTGACGCGTATGGTGGCGGCCAGGGTTCTGACGCAGGGCGCTTTTGAGGCGGCACTAAGTGAACCGGTCTCGACGACGAGACAACAGTTTCCAACCGTCGCGGCGCATATGGCCGACCGAGCCGTGTCGGGGCAGCCGGACGCGCAAAGCCACGGTTTGACGCTCAACAAAACGCTGCAAGTGTCTTTAGAAAGCCTTGCGGACAAGGCGCTTCAGGGGTTGGGCGAACGCTTGTCTGTGGCGATGGTCGTGGCGGATCATACAACCGGAGAAATCCTCGCGTCAGTTGGGTCTGCAGGCTATGCGCAGGGGGATCACAGGCAGGGGTTTGTCGATATGACACGAGCCCGACGGTCGCCCGGGTCCACGTTGAAACCGTTGGTCTATGGGTTGGCGTTTGATCAGGGGTTGGTGCATCCCAATACCATGATCAATGATCGCCCGGTGCGCTTTGGCACCTATGCGCCCCAGAATTTCGATGGGGCCTTTCGTGGCGAACTTCGGGTGTCCGAGGCGTTGAAGAATTCGCTGAATATTCCGGTTGTTTTACTGGTGGATGAGATTGGCCCTGCCAACCTTATGGCGGCGATGCGCAAGGCGGGAACTGACCCGAAACTGCCCGGTGGCAAGCCCGGATTGGCGATGGCGTTGGGCGGTGTTGGGGTCACGCTGGAAGAGCTGGTTCAGCTTTACGCCATGCAAGCACGGGGCGGGCTGGCGGGTGAGCTGATATGGCGTTTGGGTCAAAAAGGGGAAGAAACACAAAGAGTTATAAGCCGGTCAGCGGCGTGGCAACTGGGGCATATCCTGTCTGGCATTGCGCCGCCTCCCGGATCTTCGACGAACCGTTTGGCGTATAAGACCGGCACCAGTTATGGCCACCGCGACACATGGGCGATTGGCTATGATGGGACCCATGTTGCCGGGGTGTGGATCGGTCGCCCCGATGGCACACCTGTGCCCGGCGCATTTGGGGCGGCCGTGGCAGCACCGGTGCTGTTTGACATGTTCCAACGCATCAAGCCCAAGCTTGACCCGCTGGGGCCTCCGCCACCGGAAACGATCCTGTTGGCCAATGCGCAACTGCCTCAACCGCTTCGTCAGTTTCGCGGGCGCAACGCTCTTTTTGCGCCGACGCAAAATGCCCTGAAGCTCAGCTTTCCGCCAAATGGCGCGCGGCTGGCCCGCACCGGACAGGACCTGACGATCAAGGTCAGAAACGGCCAGAAACCCTATACCGTTTTGGCCAATGGTGCGCCTTTGGCCACCGGGATCAGGCGTGAGGAAATACAATTGCCACTGGCCGAGATTGGTGCGTCGACTATCACCGTGATTGATGCCGCTGGTCAGTCAGACCGGGTGCGTATCTGGCTGGAATAATCCGGCAAAAACCGGCATCGGCAGCGCGTCGGTATCACGTCGGTAATGCGTCGGTCCCATAAAAAGACATCCGGCGCAGGCAGACCCCGCGCCGGATGCGTGTATCAGATACGTTCGATCGCCAGCGCGATACCCTGACCGCCGCCGATGCACATGGTGATCAGCGCTTTGGAACCGCCGGTACGCTCCAGTTCGTACATCGCCTTGACAGTGATGATTGCGCCGGTTGCGCCCACAGGGTGGCCAAGCGCGATGGCGCCGCCGTTTGGGTTTACTTTGGACGTGTCCAGCCCCAGCCCCTTGTTCACGGCAATGGCTTGCGCGGCAAAGGCTTCGTTGGACTCGATCACATCGAAATCAGCAATCGACAGACCCGTGCGCGCCATCAGGTTTTCGACCGCAGGGACCGGACCAATGCCCATCACTTCGGGGCGTACGCCAGCATGGGCATAGCCCAGCACGCGGAACTTTGGTGTCAGACCTGCCTTTTCGGCGGCGTCAGCGCGTGCCAGAACGATGGCCCCGGCGCCGTCATTGATGCCGGATGCATTGCCCGCTGTCACGCGACCGTCTTTCTTGAACACCGTGCGCAGTTTGGCCAGCGACTCTGGCGTCGAAGCCGTGGGGTGTTCGTCGGTATCAAACGGTACCATGTCGCGGCGCACTTTGACATCGACAGGAACAATCTGGTCCTTGAAATACCCGGCCTCAATGGCGGCGGCGGCACGGTTTTGGCTTTGCAGCGCGAACGCGTCCATGTCATCGCGGCTGACGTCGTGTTCGTCGGCAACATTTTCTGCGGTCACACCCATATGGCCGGTGCCAAACGGACAGTTCAGCGCGCCCAGCATCATGTCCAGCGTCTTGATGTCACCCATCTTTTGCCCCCAGCGCTGGGCCGGAACGATATAGGGGGAACGGCTCATGCTTTCGGCACCGCCCGCGACGGCAAAATCAGCGTCACCCAGCATCAGGGATTGTGTGGCCGACACGATGGCCTGAGCCCCCGAGCCGCACAACCGGTTGACATTCATCGCCGGGACAGTGTCCGGGATGCCTGCCTGCATCGCGGCAACGCGCGACAGATACATATCGCGCGGTTCGGTGTTGATGACGTGGCCAAAGACAACATGGCCAACCTGTGCGCCCTCAACTCCCGCGCGCTCCAGCGCGGCCCTGGCCACTGTCGCGCCCAGATCAATAGGGGCCGTTCCGGCCAGCGATCCGCCAAAAGTCCCGATGGCGGTACGTGCTCCGCCTAGTATAACGATGTCAGACATCAATGTTTCCTCCAAAATTCTTAAGTGACCGCATTATGCAGACGCAGCATTGAGAGTCATCCCGACGTGTCGTCACAGGCATTTGATTGACAATTGGCGCGCTTTCACGGCAGGAGTGGGCGCATGGTGGGTGATCAACAGATACTGGACCTTTTGCCATCGCGATTGCGCGAGGCACGGCGCAATCAGGGGCTTTCGCTGGATGCGGTTGCCAAGCTTTCGGGGGTGTCCCGATCGATGGTCAGCCAGATTGAACGCGGCGAATCCAGCCCAACCATTGCCACGCTCTGGAACCTGACGCGGGCCCTGCAGGTCGATTTTGCCGGACTGTTGGAAGAAGGTGCCGATGCTGACCGGATCGAGGTGTTGCGCGATACGCAGGTGCCAACCATCGAGAACCGTGGCGAGGGGTGCCGCATCCGTATTTTGTCGCCGCCCAAGGACGCCGGAAAGCACGAAGTTTATGACATTCGGTTTTCGCCAGACGGCATTCTGGACAGCAAACCGCACACGCGCGGTGCTCGCGAACATCTGACGGTTGTCGAGGGGCTGGTCGAAGTGACCTCTGGCGAGGGTTCAGAAGACCTGAGGTCCGGGGATACGGCACGTTACGCGGCTGATATCCCTCATTGCATTCGTGCCAAGGATGGTCCGGCACGGGTGTTTCTGGTGGTTCAGGACGCCTGACGCCTTTTTCCTATGATTATGAGCTCAATGGCGATGCTATATCCGCTCAGTCGCGTCTTGTGTGTCCGTTATAGTGGACATGTTCCGTAATGACGCAAATCCCCTATTTCGGAATTGTGTCCGTTATGGTAGACGTATGTCCAGAATCATGGAGAGTGACATGCCCGAAGCCTTTCTGACCCACATTCGCGACACGCTGACCCAGATCGAAGCCGAGGGGATGATGAAGCGTGAACGCATGATCACGTCGCCTCAGGCGGGTGAGATCACGGTGGGTGACCGCGAGGTGATCAATCTGTGTGCCAACAACTATCTGGGGCTGGCCGATCACCCCGCGTTGATCGAGGCGGCGCAGGGCGCGATGGCGCCGCGTGGGTTTGGCATGGCATCGGTGCGTTTTATCTGTGGGACACAGGACATTCACCGCACTCTGGAGCAAAAGCTGGCCGCATTCCTGAACAAGGATGACGCCATTCTGTTTGCCGCCTGTTTTGACGCCAATGGCGGGTTGTTCGAACCGTTGCTGGGGCCAGAAGACGCGATCATTTCAGACAGCCTGAACCATGCCTCGATCATTGACGGGGTGCGTTTGTGCAAGGCAAAACGATATCGATACATGAACAACGATATGTCCGATCTGGAAGCGATGTTGAAACATGCCCGCGAAGAAGGCGCGCGCCATATTATGGTTGCCACCGACGGTGTGTTCAGCATGGACGGATATCTGGCCAACCTGCCCGAGATCACACGGCTGGCGACAGAATATGACGCGCTGGTCATGGTCGATGATTGCCACGCGACCGGGTTCATGGGGCCAAACGGCGCGGGAACGCCGGATCATTTCGGGGTGGACGTGGACATCTTGACGGGAACGTTGGGCAAGGCACTTGGGGGGGCCATTGGCGGTTATATCGCCGGGCCGCAGCCAGTGATTGACCTGTTGCGGCAGCGCGCGCGGCCCTATCTGTTTTCCAACTCGCTGCCGCCATCGATTGTTGCGGCCGGGATCGAGGCGATCCGGCTGGTGGAAGACGGAGCGGAACAGCGCGCGCGCCTGTTTGAGAACGCGCAATATTGGCGCGACGGGCTGGAGGCGCTGGGCTTTGACATTCTGCCAGGTGAGCATCCGATCATCCCGGTAATGCTGGGCGAGGCTCAGTTGGCGCAAGAGATGGCGAGCCGTCTGTTTGAAGAGGGCGTTTATGTCAGCGGGTTCTTTTTTCCGGTGGTGCCACGCGGGCAGGCGCGTATCCGTACACAGATGAATGCGGCCCTCAGCCGCACCGAGCTTGACCGGGCGCTGGCTGCGTTTGGCAAAGTCGGTAAGGATTTGGGGGTGATCTGATGAGCAAACCCAACACGATGAAGGCGCTGGAAAAGACGTTCCCACGCGAGGGACTGTGGGCGACGCAAGCCCCGGTGCCAGAGATTGGGTCCGATGATGTGCTGATCCGCATCAATAAAACCGGCATATGTGGCACGGATATTCACATCTGGAACTGGGATGACTGGGCCAGCGCCACGGTACCGGTGCCAATGATCACGGGGCATGAATTCGCAGGCGAGATTGTCGAGATTGGCAAAGACGTCACCGGGTTGAACATTGGTCAGCGGTGTTCCGGTGAGGGGCATCTGATCGAGCATGACAGCCGTCAAAGCCGCGCGGGCAAATTTCATCTGGACCCGGGCACGCGCGGCATTGGGGTGAACGAGCAGGGGGCCTTTGCCCAGTATCTGCGATTGCCTGCGTTCAACGTCGTGCCCTTGCCGGATGACATCCCGGACGAGATTGGCGCCATTCTGGACCCGCTGGGCAATGCGGTGCACACCGCGTTGAGCTTTGATTTGCTGGGCGAGGATGTGCTGATCACCGGGGCTGGACCAATTGGCATCATGGCCGCCGCCGTGGCGCGCCATGCAGGTGCGCGCAATGTGGTGATCACGGATATCAACGCTGACCGGCTCAGGCTTGCGGAACATGTTGTGCCAACGGTACGCGCGGTGGATGTGACGCGCGAAGAGCTGGAAGATGTCATTGCCGAACTGGGGCTGACGCAAGGCTTTGATGTGGGGCTGGAAATGTCCGGCTCACAAGTTGCGCTGGATCAGATGGTCGAAGCATTGGTGATGGGGGGCAAAATTGCTCTGCTAGGTATTCCGCCCGGAAAATCTCCGGTGGATTGGAGCCGGATCGTGTTCAAGGCGATTACCCTGAAAGGCGTCTATGGCCGCGAGATGTTTGAGACGTGGTACAAGATGATTGCCATGTTGCAGAACGGTCTGGATGTCAGCCGGGTGATCACGCATCAGTTTGATGTCGATGATTTCGAGCAGGGCTTTGCCGCCATGAAGTCAGGTGCGTCGGGCAAGGTTGTGCTGAACTGGCGATGACAGATGGGGTTGTCGCATTGAATTGGCGGTGACAGGATTGGCACAAAGGGAGCCAGGCCATGTCGAGCGCGCCAATTTTTGAAATCGATCCCAGGACTTTTTCGCAAGACCCCTATCCCGATCTGAAACGCATGCGGGCCGAGGCCCCCATTGCCTTTGTGCCTCAGCTGGGCGCGACGTTGATCACCCGGCGGGATGCCATTTTTGAGAATGAGAAAAGGATCGACGTGTTTTCGTCGGATCAGCCAGACGGGTTGATGACCGTGTTGATGGGGCAAAATATGATGCGCAAGGATGGTGCGCCCCATGCCGCCGAGCGCAAGGTGATCTTTCCAACCGTGTCCCCCAAAACCGTACAGCAGGTCTGGAAAAGCCAGTTTCGCAGCGCCTTGGCCGCCATACTGGACCGTATTGCGCCGCTTGGTCAGGCCGATCTGGTGGCCGACATTGCACGCCCCGTTTCGGGCGAGGCGCTTAAGGCGATGACCGGGTTGACCAATATGAGCTGGCAGGAAATGGATCGTGTCAGTCAGGGCATGATCGATGGCTGCGCGAATTATGCGGGCGATGAAAAAGTGACTGCACGGTGTCATGACTGCACGACCTCGATTGACCGGCACATAGATGCGCGCATGCCAGATCTGCTGGCCACGCCGGACAAATCGTTATTGTCGGTGATGATGCAGGCGGGGCTGCCGGATGCGGCGATCCGCGCCAATATTAAACTGGCGATCAGCGGTGGTCAGAACGAACCGCGCGATGCCATTGCCGGGGCCGCGTGGGCCGTGCTGCGCCATCCTGATCAGCTGGGCCAAGTGCGCGATGGCAAAGCGACCTGGTTACAGGTGTTCGAGGAATACGCCCGCTGGATGAGCCCGATTGGCATGTCGCCGCGTCGGGTGGTGCAGCAATACTCAACCGAAGGTGTGATGTTTGAGCCAGAGGACCGGGTGTTCCTGATGTTTGGGTCGGGCAATCGGGACGAGGCGGTGTTTGCCCATCCCGACAGGTTTGACGTGACACAGGATTGCGGCAAGGCGATCAGCTTTGGTGCGGGTCCGCATTTTTGCGCCGGAGCGTGGGCGGCGCGCTGTTTGATTGCCGAGGTGGCCTTGCCAATGCTGTTTGAGCGTTTGCCGGGATTGCAGCTGAACGGTGACGCGCCATTTATGGGCTGGGCGTTTCGTGGGCCTGTGTCGGTTCCCGTGGTGTGGTCCTGATCAGGTCAGCACAAACAACAGCGCAGACAACGTGAAAAACGCCCCCGTTGTGGCCATCAATGCGGCAATCGAGGCCGCGCCCTGAAGCCCCTGTTCCTGTGCCAGAACCGTGTAGATGCCGAACATTGGCATGGCCGCAGACAGGATCAATGCAGCCTGCATGTCAGCGGGCAGGGTCACGCCGCCAATCACTGTGAACGCGACCGCTGTCAGAGCGATCATTGCCGGGTGCAGGGTCAGTTTGCCGATCGCAATCTGGACCGCCATGCGCCAGTTGCCTTTCAGTGGCAGCCCCACCAGCGCGCCGCCGATCACCAACAAAGAGAGCGCCGAAGCTGATGCGGCGAGCATCTGAAACAGACGGGAGACCGGGGCAGGCATCGGCAGTTGCAGCAAAGAAGCCACGAGCCCAAGCAGCAATCCGATGACCATCGGACGTTTGAGCACGCCCAGCAGAACCTGCCCTATCAAGCGGATCAGGGACTGACCGGTGCGGTCCTTGGCCAGCTCCATAAGAACAAGGCAGATCGGGATGATCACGACAAATTCCACCAAAAAATTCAGGGCCAGTATAAGCCCGGCCAGATCGGGAAACAGCAAGAGCATCATCGGGTAGCCGATAAATCCCGAGTTTGGACAGGTCGACCCCATGACGGCAACGGCCCGGCGCGGGCGGTCAGCGGCTGTCATGCTGAACCAGCCAAAGCTGAGCGCAATGGTCGCCACCCCGCCAATCGCGTAAATCAGCATGTAATCAGGGCGCAGGACTTCGGAAACCTGCCGGCTGGCCACAGCATGAAACAGAAGGGCCGGCATTGCGATATCCATCACGTATTTGCCCAGCACTTTGAGGTCGCCCGGCGCGAACCATCCACGTGCAACAACCAGATAGCCGATGGCTATGGCGGCATAGATCGGAAAGGTGATGGCCAAAATATCGCTCACGTCGGGTCCGTCCAGTCCGGGGGCAGGGTGGTGCCCATGTCGTTGGCCAGTGATCTGGCAAAGCGCAGCATGTCGGCGCGGCGCGTCAGTGCAATTTTGCGGCCGGTGTCCGTCATCATATCGTCGGGCAAACGCAAGAGTTTGACCGGCCAGTGATCCAGCGCAAACTGACCGTCATTCAGCGGGCGCGCGGTGGCAAACGGGTCTTCAGGATCATAAAGCGGACGGTTCAGCGCGCCGGACACTACAAAACACCGGGCAATGCCGATGGCGCCAAGCGCATCAAGGCGGTCCGCGTCGCGCAGGATGCGGGCCTCGGGTGTTTCCGGCGGGATGCCCGCTGAATAACTGTGGGCGGCGATAGCATGGCAGGCAGAGGCGATCTCAGGTTCACAAAACCCCAGATCGGTCAGAATTGGCGCGGCTTGTTTGGCGGCAAGGGTCGAAGCCTGCGCGCGGTTTGGTGCGTCTTTGGGCAGGTTCACAAGGTCATGCAGGTAACACGCGGCCATCAGTACCCGCAGCGCAACTGAATCGTCATCCAAAGCGATCTGTTCGGCGGTGCGCCAGACGCGGTCAAGATGGGCCAGATCATGGGCGGGGTCCTGGGCCATATGGTCCATGACGATCCGGCGCAGGCTGTCGCGAAGGGCGATCATCTCAGCCGATTTTGCCGCGATTTTCGCCAACCTGGCCGCGATGCAACAAAAGGTGGTCCAGCACGACGCAGGCCATCATCGCCTCGCCCACGGGCACGGCGCGGATGCCGACACAGGGGTCGTGACGTCCTTTGGTGATCACTTCAATCGGCGTGCCGTCTTTGCGGATCGACTTGCGCGGGCTGAGGATGGATGAGGTTGGTTTAACAGCAAAGCGCACAACCAGATCCTGACCGGTCGAGATTCCGCCCAGAATTCCGCCAGCGTGGTTCGAACTGAATTCCGGGCCATTGGCGCCCATTGTGATTTCGTCAGCGTTTTGCGTGCCTTTCAGGCGGGCAGCGGCCATGCCTTCGCCAATCTCGACGCCTTTGACGGCGTTGATTGACATCATCGCGGATGCCAGATCGGTATCGAGCTTGCCATAGACCGGTGCGCCCAGCCCGGCAGGCACGTTGCGCGCGACGATTTCGACGATGCCGCCAACCGAGTCATGGGCTTTGCGCAGGGCCTGAAGATAGTCTTCCCAGTTTTGCGCAATCTCGGGGCCCTGGGGTATCCAGAAATCGTTCTGATCGATGGCGTCCCAGTCAAACCTGGCGCGATCAATGTCCAGCTCGCCCATCGACACCATGTAACCTTTGATCTCCACCTCGGGTGCCAGTGCCTTGATCGCTTCGCGCGCAATACCACCTGCGGCAACCCGCGCGGCGGTTTCACGGGCCGAGCTGCGACCGCCACCGCGATAGTCGCGGATGCCGTATTTTTGCCAATAGGTGATGTCGGCATGACCCGGGCGGAAGGTTTCGGAAATATCGCCATAGTCACGGCTGCGCTGATCGGTGTTTTCGATCATCAGCTGAATCGGAGTGCCGGTCGACTGACCCTCGAACACACCAGACAGGATTTTCACCGCGTCCGGTTCGTTGCGCTGGGTGGTGTTCTTGTTCTGACCGGGGCGGCGTTTGTCCAGCCATTGCTGTAGCATCTCTGGTTCAATCGGGACGCCCGGGGGGCACCCGTCAACCGTTGCGCCCAGCGCAGGACCGTGGCTTTCGCCCCATGTGGTGACGCGGAAAAGGTGGCCAAAGCTGTTCATCGACATGGGGGACAGACTCCTGAAACGTTCCGCGCCGGTCTATCGGGCGAGGCGGGTTTGCTCAAGGGGGTTTGCCATTGGCGACGGGAGACAGACGGATTTATCCGAACCGAAAGCTGGACGCCGTGACGCCGCCGCGAATGCCCGTCTGGTGATAGGTGCGCGTTGCGCTCTCACCCTCTGCCGCGCCCAAAGCTGCAAACAGTGGCACGAGGTGATCTTCCTTGGCGTGGCAAATCCGGGCAGAGGGCGCGGTTTCCCAGTCCAACACCGCGTGGGTACGCGCCGCCGCAGGCAGGGCCAATGTCTGGGTGAGCCACGTGTCAAACGCAGTGGAAGGGTCACGCGCAGCGGGGGTGAACAGCCTCAGATTGTGATAGCTGAGCCCTGAGCCGATAATCAGCACATCGCGGTCGCGCAGGGGCGCCAGTGCGCGACCCAGCGCCATATGGTCCGCAGGGTCGTAACTGTGGCGCATTGAGACCTGCAAAAGCGGTACGTCGGCATTGGGGTACATCACGGCCATGGGGACAAACGTACCGTGATCATACCCTTGATCCGGGTCCAGTCGGGTGGGCAATCCGGCCCGTGCGATCAGATCGTGCACCTCTTTTGCCAGATCAGGCGCACCGGGTGCGGGATAGCTGACCTCATAAGTGTGCGGTGGGAAGTTGTTATAGTCGTAAACCATCGGCGGGCGCGGCGACGACATAACGGCAAAGGCGTCTGTCTCCCAATGTCCTGAAATCATCACGATGGCGCGCGGCGTGCGTCCAACCTCAAAGGGCATGTGTGCCAGAGATTCTGCGAGCGGTGCAAATTCTGCCGCCATTTCGGGAATCCACGGCCAGGGGCCTCCGCCGTGCGAAATGAAATAGGTGGGCATGCGGGTGGCCATGGCGAATTCCTTATCGATCCTGCTTTCTGCCAACATAGCCTGAGTGCGCCGCTTCATAAGGGGCATATTCCGAACAAGTCCTGTGCGCAGATTGACGGTTGGCAATGTGCAGGGTCTCAGTTCGTAAATGTTGCCGCGTTCGACAAGTTCAATTGGTGAAACCACTGAACTATATTAAGGTAGTTGGGCGAACAGTGTTGGAGCCCCGTTTTTTGGAACGCAAACTGGTAACTATTTTGGTTGGTGACTTTGTTGGATCGACCCCGGCGATGGAAACTGACGAAGAAGGTGTTCTGAGCCGTGTGGTTCTGGGGCTGGACCTTGTCGCAGGCTGTGTCGCCCGCCATGGCGGGCGGGTTTTTAATACGGCAGGTGATGCGATTCTGGCCGAATTTGACAGCCCGGTGAATGCGCTGAAGGCGGCGATCGAGTCGCGGTCGCTGATGGCGTCATCGGATGGGCTGTCACCCAAAGACATGCGTTTTGGTATGCACGTGGCGGATGTTGTCTGTGTCGGGGATGATTTGCGTGGTGATGGGGTCAATATCGCGGCGCGACTGCAGCAATCGGCAGACCCCGGCGAGATTGACGTTTCAAAAACGCTGTATGATCACGTGCGCCGGGTTTCGCCCTGCAACTTTTCCGATTTGGGGGATCGCAGGTTCAAAGGCGTATCTGAGACCATGCAGGTGATGCGCGTGGGGGCATCCATGGACCGGCATGTGTATCAAAGCGCGCCGACGGTCACGGCGCCCAAACCCGAGCTGCGTGCAAATTCGATTGCAGTTGTGCCGTTTCGGGCCAGTGGTGCGGATGATGATCAGGCGTTTCTGGCCGATGGATTGACAGAAGACCTTGTGCACGAGCTGAGCCTGAACCGATCGTTATTTGTCAGTTCCCGCACCGCGTCGACGGCGTTGCAAACGCAAGACCCGGTTGAGATTGGCGAAACGCTTGGGGTGCGGTATGTGCTGTCCGGGTCGGTGCGCAAGTTGGGCAATCGGGTCAAGCTGGGCGTGTCCCTGTCGCGTACCAGCGATGGTGGCATGGTGTGGTCTGATCGCATTCAGCGCCCCTTTGACGAAGTACTGGATGCGCTTGAAGACATTGTTGCCCGTGTGGCGGCGACAGTGTCGGGGCGGATTGATCATTCGGAAATTCACGCGGCCCGCATGAAGCGCCCTGAAAACATGACCGCCTATGAGTATTATCTGCGCGGGTTGGAAAAACATCGTCTGGGCGGCGTGTCTGATCGCCATGTTCTTGAGGCGCGGGATTGGTTCCAGAAGTCTCAGGAGGCCGACCCGGGCTTTGCCCGCCCGGTGGCCATGGAAATCTGTGCGTGGTCCTATTTGCCTGACTTTGATCTGACTGTTGCAGAGAGAAATCTGAACCGCGCAATGGAGCTGGACGTGTCCGACCCCGAGTTGCACCGGATATTCGGTATCCTGCAAATCAAGCTGAACAAAGATTTTGATGCCAGCCGCAGGCACCATGAAATGGCGCTGAAGCTGGCGCCCAATGATGCCTATATCGTGGGGCGCTGCGCTGCGTTTTATACTTTTGCCGGGGAACCTGAACGGGCGATGGAATTGCTGGATCGGGCCGAAGAACTGGACCCGTTTTTGCCCGTCTGGATCGTTGAAGAACGGGTTGCCGCGCTTTATGCGATGGGGCGGTATCCGGAAATGAATGACGAAGCCCGCAGCCTGAACTTTCAGACGCGGCGGTCGCGGTTGTATCGCGCGGCAGGGCGTGTTGCGCGCGGTGATGTCGAACGCGGGCGGGCCTTGTTGCAGGAAGCGCTGGCAGATGACCCGACGCTGAGCGTGGGCTATGTGAAGTCACAAGAGCTGTTTAACGGCCCGCAGGTCCTGGACCATTTGCTGGACCGATTACGTCAGGCCGGGTTGCCAGAAGCCGATCCGACGGGATCAGCCGCCGGTCCGGTCTTGGTGTCCAGCCAATAGCGCGTCAGCCTTTGTCGTTGCCCACGTTTTCGGCAAACGCGACCTTAAACGCGGCCTGTTTGTCGGGGCTGGCGTCTGTCTGATAGTTGGCTTTCCATTCATCCATGGTCATGCCGTAATAGAGTTCGCGGGCCTCATCTTTGGTCATGCCGATGCCACGTTCGTTGGCCGCCTCCTGATACCAGCGGCTCAGGCAGTTCCGACAAAACCCGGCCAGGTTCATCATGTCGATATTCTGCACATCGGTGCGCTTTTCCATCAGGTGATCACGCAACGTGCGAAACGCGGCGGCTTCGAGTTCAATCTGGGTTTGCTTGTCCATGACGGGCTCCGATGTGATGTCTGCGGGCTAAGGGGGTAACAGTCGCGCAAGGTGTGGGCAACCGGGTCACATGATATGTAACGCCAGCCAGGGCACCAGCGCGAAGACGAATATGAGCAATTTATAAGTGGCCAGCCATGAATAAAACGTCTGGCGGACCTGCTGTTCTTCAAGATCAAACAATTTGGCATGCAGGCCCGTTGCCCAGTCGCGCATCAGGAACATGGCAAGCGTGGCAATAGTCAGGATCACAAAGTGAACAACTGTCATCCATCCAAAGAATGTCGTCAGGGTCTCTAAGCTCATCGCAGCCTCCGTCACATGTGATCAGTATCTTTAGGAAATATGGGGGCGGGCTGAGGTCAAGACAAGCGCGGCGGTCTCTGATCCATTGGCCAGAACAGGCGCGATCAAAGACCGGTTCGGTTCAACGTGTCTGTCAGAATACCGGCCAGTCGTTCTGCCCACTGGGCCTGACCCTCTTCGGTGGCAATGATGTCCTGACGCAATTCGATCAGCGCATTCAGGCGGCGTTGACGCAAGGCGTGCTGGTCCACGCTGTCGCCCGGTAAATGGCCCGCGTAAGGTTCGTTGTCACCCACGGTCAGGTCAGGTTCCTCGCGCAGGCGGTCGATCAGGGGGATGCCAAACCGGTCTTCTTGCGGGGCGTGCAGAATGCCGATCTCCCATGGGCGCGGTGCCCGTCCGTTCAGCTTGGGGGAAAACGAATGCATGGCCACAACGATGATGTCATCCTGCGCAGCGGCGAGGTCTGACAAGGCATCATGATAGGGTTGATAATAGGTGTCGATGCGGCGCTGAATTTCGGTATCGTCAACGTGGCGGTTGGCCGGGATGATGGTGCCATCATAAAGGCGCATCACCAGCGTCGGGTCCTGAATGCCCCGGTTGGGGTCAATCACAAGGCGCGAGAAGTTCGAACAGATCACCGGAGCGTTCAGCAGTTCGCCCAGAATAAGCGATGTGCCGCGTATGCCGATGTCATAGGCGATGTGCCGGTTCATGTCAGCAGTGCCGATACCCAGATCGCCACCATTGATTTCCAAAGGTACAAAATTCGACGCGTGGTCGCAGGTGATCAGCCACCGAGACGCCCGTTCGGGCCCGAAAACAGAAAATGGTTGGTATGTCATGTGCCTGTAAAATCCTTCGCAAAATATCTAGGGCACCCGGCTGCAAAAGGGAATTGCACAAAACCTTAACTTGACCTTGTTAGCGTTAACACATAGCAAGGGCACGATTTTGATACGTCGCAGCGGGGGCGACGCAACGACGGATGATGAGAAAATGAGACGCTTAAGAAATGTGAAAATCGTGGCCACGCTGGGCCCGGCCTCGGAAACATATGACATGATCCGGGCGCTGCATGAAACAGGTGCGGATGTTTTCCGCCTGAACATGAGCCACGGCACACATGACGAAATTCGAGAAAAACACCGCATTATCCGGCAGGTAGAAAAAGACCTGCAAAGCCCGATCGCCATTCTGGCTGACCTTCAGGGACCAAAATTGCGCGTAGGCGCCTTTGCCAATGGCTCTGAAGATCTGGAAGTTGGCGCGGCGTTCCGGTTGGATCTGGACCCGGCAGAAGGCGATATCAACCGTGTTTGCCTGCCGCATCCTGAAATTTTTCAGGCTTTGGAGCCGGGTGCGAACCTGTTGGTCAACGACGGTAAGATTCGCCTTAAGGTCGAAAACTGTGGCGAAGATCACGCCAATTGTGTGGTTGTGATCGGTGGCGCGATCTCGAATCGCAAAGGTGTGAACGTGCCTGACGTTGTGCTGCCTTTGGCTGCGCTGAGTGAAAAGGACCGTGAGGATCTGGAATTTGCCTGTGGACTGGGTGTCGACTGGTTGGCGCTGAGCTTTGTTCAGCGTCCTGCAGACGTGGAAGAAGCCCGCACGTTGGCGCAGGGCCGCGCGTCGATCCTGTCCAAAATTGAGAAACCGCAAGCGGTAGAATCATTTGACGACATCCTTGCCGTTTCTGACGGTATTATGGTTGCGCGTGGTGATCTGGGTGTGGAATTGCCAGTTGCGGCGGTGCCTCCGATCCAGAAACAGCTGGTGCGCAAATGTCGTTTTGCTGCCAAACCGGTGATTGTGGCGACTCAAATGCTGGAAAGCATGATCGAAAGCCCGATGCCAACCCGCGCCGAAGTCAGCGACGTGTCCGGTGCCATCTATGAAGGCGCGGATGCGATTATGTTGTCTGCGGAATCTGCCGCCGGTCAGTTCCCGTTGGAAGCGGTGTCTACCATGAACGATGTCGCCATCGAGGTGGAAAACGATCCCACCTATCGTCTGGTGATCGACGCATCGCGCAAGGCCCCCCGGTCAAGTGTTGCAGACGCAATCGTTGCAGCGGCACGTGAAGTTGCCGAGACCACCGAAGTGGCCGCAATCTGTTGTTTCTCGCAATCGGGCACAACGGCATTGCTGATCGCGCGCGAACGTCCCCGTGTGCCAATTGTGGCCATGACATCGTTGCGTGGCACAGCCCGTCGACTGGCGCTCAGCTGGGGTACAAACTGTGTGATCACCTCAGAAGTGTCCCGCTTTAAGATGGCGGTTGTTGCTGCGTCCCGCGCGGCATGTGGTCTGGGTTATGCTCAGAAGGAAGACCAGATTGTTGTGACAGCAGGTCTGCCGTTCAACATGCCGGGTTCGACCAACATCCTTCGGGTTGCGCCTTGTGATGAACGTTTGATTTTCAACATGGAAACCGAGTAGGTATGTCCCCGGGCAACCGGGGAATACTTTGACATGGCGACCGATTACCTGATGACAGTTGGCTTGGTAATCGGTCTGTTTTCCATCCCGGCGATGTTGTCAGCCTATGCGGATGAACGGTTTCCGCGCGGCCCTATGGCAGCCTTCATTCTGTCAGCCGCTATTATTGTCCTTGCCTGGGCGATGAACCCCGCACTTTACACCTTTGCTGAGCTGCCAAATGTGGTTGTACGGGTGATCGCGGATATCGTTAAATAAGCCCTTGCAGTTAAGTGTTTTGGCGACTATACGGCGCCTCTATTCGCGCGACCGGCCTGAAAGGCATGCCGAGTCGCGTTTGTCACCGACCGAATACTAAAGGAGACGGAAATGCCTAAGATGAAGACCAAGTCGAGCGCCAAGAAGCGCTTTAAGGTCACTGCCACAGGCAAAGTACTGGCTGGCCAAGCTGGTAAGCGCCACGGCATGATCAAACGCACCCGCAAATTCATTCGTGACGCCCGTGGCACCACGACCTTGTCTGCCCCAGACGCCAAGATCGTCAAGGGCTTTATGCCCTACGACCGCTAAGAGGAGATTGAGATATGTCCCGCGTTAAAGGTGGTACCGTTACCCACGCCCGTCACAAAAAAGTCGTCAATGCCGCAAAAGGCTATTATGGCCGTCGCAAAAATACCTTCAAGGTAGCGCGTCAGGCCGTCGACAAGGCGAACCAGTATGCAACCCGCGACCGTAAGAACCGCAAGCGCAATTTCCGCGCGCTGTGGATCCAGCGGATCAACGCAGCCGTGCGCAGCCACGACGAAGCACTGACATACAGCCGCTTCATCAATGGTCTGACATTGGCCGGCATTGAAGTGGACCGTAAGGTTCTGGCCGATCTGGCCGTGCACGAGCCCGAGGCATTCACTGCCATCGTGGATCAGGCGAAAGCCGCGCTGCCTGCATAAGCGGCCCGTCGGTTTAAAGATAAAAAGACCCCGTCAGCATCGCTGGCGGGGTTTTCTTTTTGCGCGGGCCGTGGCTTGCTGCAAACACATAACACAGGCGTCCCAATGTCAGACCCTTTTTGTCATCACCCCCGGCTTGCCGGGCTGATCACACCTCCTGCTGAGTCGTCGTTTCGCGAATTCGACCCAGCCAACATAAATGAGATCGTGCGGGCAAACGGCGCGCCGGAAGATTGGATGTTATCGGACGAGCTGCGTTCTGCAGATCGGATGGCGACGCTTGAAGGGCGTTGGGAACAGGATCTTTGGGTGTTTGCCTATGGCTCATTGATGTGGGATCCGGGTGTGCATTTTGACGAGGTTCGCCGCGGGTTCGCGCCCGGGGTCGAGCGGCGCTTTATCCTGTGTGACCGGTTTGGCGGACGTGGCACACAGGACGCACCGGGCGTTATGGCGGCGCTGGAAACCGGGGCGGGCTGTAACGGGCTGGCATTTCGGGTGACACGCGACAACATCGATTGTGAAACCGAGCTTTTGTGGCGCCGTGAACGCTTGGGCAATGCCTATCATTCCGAATTCATTGCCGTTGAAACTGACCATGGCACCATTCAGGCGCTGGCGTTTCTGGCCAATCACGAGGCGGAACTGATCGTGCCCGACCTGAGCCACGAAGATCAGGTAAGGTATTGTGCAACCGGCAAAGGCTGGCTGGGCACCAGCTTCGACTATGTCGCCAATTTGGCCGAACATTTTGAAACGATGGGGATCGAGGACGCGGGTGTGACCCGGTTGCTACGTGATGCGCGTGCGTTTCGCGGAGAGTGACAAACATGGTGCTTAGTCGCTGGGTTTGGACACTTTTTGGATCAGAGCCACCAGGATCAACGCCCCAACTGGCCACAAAGCCCATGCGTGCCCGCTCCAGCTAAACAAGTTGATCCCAATGAGCCCGGCAGACAGTATCACAGTGCGTACCGGTAGGGGGCCAATGGACTCGCGGTCCAGTATGTCTTCGCCCCATATCAGCCCCGACACGACCAGAGCGACCAGAACTACCCAATGTGTCCAGAACCCATCGCCTGTGAACAGGTCCGCCAAGACCAGCCCGCCGGTTGCCAAGAGCCCAACTTTTACCGTCCGTTTAAACGCGTCAGAGCCAAGATCAACCGGACCGGTTGGTGGGAACCTTTGCACCCCGATATCAGGGGTTTCATGTGGCTTTTTGTTCGGCCGGTTCTTTTGGAAGGTTTTCTTTTGGCGCACACCGGTCGACACCCGATAAATGGGTACGTCTTCGGTCAGGTTCTTTGGACGTTGCTCGCCAAGGTATTCAAACCCAATGGACAGCTTGGCGTGCACCTGATCATAAACCTGTTGTGAGATCAGCACCCCGCCGGGTTCCGCCATGGTTTGCAGGCGGGCGGCCAAGTTGACACCTTCCCCGATCAAATCCTCACCGTCGACGATCACGTCGCCCAGATGCACCCCGATACGGAATTGCAGGCCCTGTTCGCGCAGGCCCAGTTCCTGTTGGGCTTCGATGGCACATTGCACGGCTTCGACAACAGACGGAAATTCGGCAATCAGCCCGTCTCCGGCAGTGTTCGCAATGCGTCCGTCGTGACGCTCGATCAGCTTGGCAAACACGGCCCGCGCCGCGTGCAGGTCGGCATAGGTGCCCTCTTCGTCGAGGTCCATGGCCGTGCTGAACCCTGCGGCGTCCGCCGACAGGATCGTTGTGAGTTTGCGTGTGACTTTTTCAGACATAATTGTTCCAACGGGGTTGTCGAGAACATGGGGATGTTCGCGGTCGAGCGCAAGATGGCCCGCGTGATCCGGCCGGATGTGTTGTGAAACGGAGGGTGCCCACGGGAAACCGCGTCGGGGTGGTCTTGCTTTCGCGCGCCTATGTGGTAGCAGGACGCAAGCAGAATTTGAGGGACCGTCATGGACGATCTGAAGGCAAAATACCTGAGCCAGATTTCGCAAGCCGCCGATGAGGCCACGCTGGAAGCGATCCGTGTCGCCGCGGTTGGTAAAAAGGGCGAAGTCGCGTTGAAAATGCGTGAGCTGGGCAAGATGACAGCCGAAGAACGGCAGGTCATGGGCCCCAAGCTGAACGCGCTGAAGGACGAGATCAACAGTGCGCTGGCAGCCAAGAAAGTGGCGTTGGCCGATGCCGCGCTGGATGAGCGACTGAAAACCGAATGGCTGGACGTGACGATGCCTGCGCGCGCTCGGCGTCAGGGCTCGATCCATCCGATCAGTCAGGTCACCGAGGAAGTCACCGCAATCTTTGCGGATATGGGTTTCGCCGTGGCCGAAGGGCCGCAGATCGAAACCGACTGGTATAATTTTGACGCGCTGAACATTCCCGGACATCACCCAGCCCGTGCCGAGATGGACACGTTTTACACACACCGTGCTGAAGGCGATAATCGCCCGCCACATGTGCTGCGCACGCATACTTCGCCGGTGCAGATCCGGACGATGGAAAAAACCGGCGCACCGATCCGCATCATTTGCCCGGGCCGTGTGTATCGCGCCGATTATGACCAGACTCACACACCGATGTTCCATCAGGTCGAAGGTCTGGCGCTGGGCAAAGATATCTCGATGGCCAACCTGAAATGGGTTCTGGAAGAATTCTTTTCGGCGTTTTTCGGCACTCATGTGGAAACCCGTTTCCGCGCCTCGCATTTCCCGTTCACGGAACCCTCTGCCGAGGTGGATATCCAGTGCAGCTGGGAAGGTGGCACGGTCAAAGTGGGTGAAGGCAATGACTGGCTTGAGGTTCTGGGGTCCGGCATGGTGCATCCCAATGTTCTGAGAGCTGGGGGAATTGACCCGGACGAATATCAGGGCTTTGCCTTTGGTATCGGGATCGACCGTCTGGCGATGCTGAAATACGGCATCCCCGATCTGCGTGCGTTCTTTGACAGCGACCTGCGCTGGCTGCGCCATTATGGCTTTGCCGCGCTGGATCAGCCGACGCTGCATGGCGGTCTGAGCCGCTAGAACAGTAGCTTCGTATATCCAGAGAGATCGTAAGAGCCGCCTTTTTGGCGGCTTTTTCATTTTGGCGGCCGCGTTATGTCCCAAAGCCCGTCTTGCTGTGTAGTATGAGGGTCGCGACAAAGGGTGAGAGACCATGACCACAATTTCAATTCTGGAAGGCAATCCGCCCGTTTTGTTACAGCAAGGCAAATCTGCTGCCTTGCCTTTTGTGACCTGTTTGATGGCGCTGGATGCGAGCGCGTCATTGCAGATGGTCTGTCCCTACGCCGTGGATGTGACAGACGAAATGATTGATTGGGCAGATGGGGTTGTGTTCAGCGGTGCGGGGACCGTGTGGTCGGCTGCCGCGTCTGAGGCGGCGCCTCAGAGGGCGGCGATGCAGCGTGGTTTTGGCAAAGGCGTTCCGGTTTGGGGATCGTGCAACGGGATGCAACTGGCGTCCGTGGTGTTGGGCGGCGATTTAGGTGTTTCTGCGAATGGCGATGAATGTGGGGTGGCGCGCGATATCGCGCTGACACAAGCGGGGGTGGCCCATCCGATGATGACCGGCAAAGCCCCGGTTTTTGCGTCGCCATGTTCGCACCGGGATGAAGTGCAGACCTTGCCGGGCGGGGCCATTCTGATCGCCGGGAACGACCATTCACCAGTGCAGGCGATGGTTTACGAAAAAGACGGCGTTGATTTCTGGGGGGTGCAGTACCACCCGGAATGCTCCGCCCCTGATATTGCCGGTTGGATGCGGGGACGCGGGCCGGACTTTGCTCAGTTGGCGGATAATCTGGAACAGGCTGAAGCTGATCCGGCAGCGGCCGCAAGAATTGGTGCGACACCTCAGGAACTGGCGTTCTCACAGCGCACGCAAGAATTGTCCAATTGGTTGTCCCACGTCAAAGCCCGCGCCTAGGCGGCGAGCTTCTCCCCCAGCGCCTTAATCCTCGTGATACGGTTTTCCTTGTCGGGGACGATAATGCTCTTGAGCTTTTTCTGAACCATCCCGTTCATCAGTTTGCCCATGAATTTGGTCGATTTAGGTTTTTCAAAACGAAGTTTGATCATTGTGCCGTCACCCATCTCGACCAGTTCCATGGTTTCCAGCATGGACAGGCCCATTGGCAAATTGTACCGGCCGGTGACGTATTCACCCGGATTCCAGTCCACAATCTCAAATGGGAATATTTCGTCGCCGTGATAGCAGTGATACGTCGTGCCCGGTTCAATTTTGCCGTTATTGGTGTTCAAAAGTTCAACCTGATCCGCGCCGATCCATTCCGCGCGCAAGTCCGGTCGGGTGCAGATCGTAAAGGCGATATCCGGTGAAACCGGCACAGGGATAATCCATTCTTCCATCAGCAGGTCTGCGCCACCGTCGATGAATGTTCTATCGGTGCCGCGTCGACGTTCCCAAGCGGCGCGCATATCGCGCACCACAAATTCGACATCGCCAATATGTTCAATGTTTTCGGAGTGAAACTCTGAATCGTCAAAGTATTCGACCATGTCCATTGTGCGCAGAGCGTCACATGTAATCAGTGTATAGGCGTTCAGCCCGGTAGTTTCCTTCACGCTGTTCTTGAGAAGTCGAAAGGACGTAATAACGTCCTGCCCAGCCAATTCCTCCCGGTCGCCTGTTTCTTGAATAACGCACTCGCCATGGTGCACCACGATTTTTAGCTCCAATGCGTTTACATTCGAACAGGCATCACAAGGGCAACTGGTATTGATCAGCATTTTCTCTTTGCTGCGGGCAAAAACGCAATACAGCTGCTCTGAGAAGTCCAGAATGAACTGTTTGGTCATCACATCACTCTCAAACGCATAGGCAAAGACGGCATCTCCCTGAAGCCCCGAGATTTTCATTGGGGTTCTTATGGCTGGGACGAGGTCACCAAAGAGAGACTCCAAAATTCCCTTGGCGTGCTCGATGGCTGTTTCGGCCATGAATTTGGTATATCCCGAAATATCCGCAATCACGAAAAAGGCGGTTTTTACGCCGCTGTCTGGCTTGGCCATCGAACTACTCCCCTATTCTTCCCAGGGTCACTATGCGCCGAAGTCGCCCATTCTCAAACAAATATCGGGCGCGGCTGTTTCCATTGGCAGCCGCGCCCTAGATGAAATTGGTGAGGATGGGTTCAGGCCGTCACGATGTGCCTCAGCCCTGAAGTTCCTTGAGGATCTCTTCCAGCATATCCATGCCTTTGCCCCAACCCTGACCCATGCCATCCATTGCGGCCTCAAAGCAGGCAATCTCTTTGTCAGTGGCCTCGTGCGGTGTCCATGTCAGGCGCAGCCGGGTTTTGTCGCCCTCGGCGTCCATGGTGACAACCGTCAGCAGCAGGCGGGGCCAGTCGGGCATCATCGGGTTGGCGGTGATCATCCAGTCGCCATCGGTGTTGGCGTGCAGCCAGACCAGCCGGGTGTGCGGGGTCACCTCGGAGTAATCCGCGCGCTGATAGTTCGAATTGCCGCCCCATTGCATTTCATGCAGCCATTCACCGCCTTCGCGCACGTCCATCTTGTGCACGATTGACGTCACGCCTGGCCCGTACCACCGCTGGACCAGCTCAGGCTCGGTCCACGTGCGCCACACCAGCGCGGGCGGGGCATTGAAGGTGCGGTCCAGTACATATGTCGGCAATTCACTCATTTGGCGTCTCCTCGGCGGTTTTAAGGTCTTCAAGCAATATGTCGAGCTGATCAAAGCTGCCCGACCAGAAATTTCGGAATTCTTCCAGCCACGCCACCGCGTCTGCCATGGGCTGCGCGCACAGGCGGGCCGGGCGGCGTTGGCGGTCTATGTCGCGTTCGACCAATCCTGCGCGTTCCAGCACCTTGAGGTGTTTGGAGATTGCTGGCTGGCTGATCGAAAACGGTTCCGCAAGTTCTTGCACCGCGGCCTCGCCCGTGGACAGGCGGGCCAGAATGGCGCGCCGCGTCGGGTCGGCCAGCGCGGAAAACACCGCGTCAAGATTTGCGGAAGGATTAATATAACCAACTTGTTCCATAACTAAGTGGATATATAGGGGCGCGAAACTTGTCAACCCGACACAAAAGCGGGGTGAGTCTGGCAAGTGCCCTTTCCCCGCTCTGACATATCCGCTAAAGCCATTTTGACCTTAATTTCTGGACCGGACGCACGCGATGAAGTTCACTCTTTCCTGGTTGAAAGATCACCTAGAGACCGACGCCAGCGTAGACGAGATTGTCTATGCGTTGACTGACCTTGGGTTGGAGGTGGAAGAAGTGTTCAACCCTGCCGACCGTCTGTCGGCCTTTACGCTTGCCAAAGTGAAGCACGCCGAGCAGCACCCGGATGCAGACCGTCTGCGCGTGTGCACGGTTGAAACCAACGACGGTGACAAGCAAATCGTTTGCGGCGCCCCCAATGCGCGCGCCGGAATCACTGTGGTTCTGTGTAAGCCCGGCGATTATGTGCCCGGCATCGATATTACCCTGTCGGTTGGCAAAATTCGCGGCGTCGAAAGCCACGGCATGATGGCGTCCGAGCGCGAGCTTGAGCTGAGCGACGAGCATGACGGTATTGTCGAATTGCCTTCGGGTGAGGTGGGTCAGCTGTTTGTTGACTGGCTGGCAGAAAATGACCCCAGCAAGGTCGATCCGGTGATTGAGATTGCCATCACGCCAAACCGCCCGGATGCGCTGGGCGTGCGTGGGATTGCACTGGATCTGGCGGCGCGTGGGCTGGGGACGATGAAACCAGCCAAGACGGCGCAGATCGAGGGCAGCTTTCCTTGCCCCATCTCGGTGACCATCGACGAAGACACGCGCACCGATGGGTGTGAGGTGTTCGCCGGCCGTCTGATCAAAGGCATCAAGAACGGGCCCAGCCCCGAATGGCTTCAGGACCGGCTAAAGGCGATTGGCCTGCGCCCGATTTCCGCGCTGGTGGATGTGACCAATTTTTTCACGTTTGACTGCAACCGCCCGCTGCACGTGTTTGATGCCGACAAGGTCAAAGGCAACCTGCGGGTGCACCGCGCGAAAGGTGGCGAAACGCTGGTTGGGCTGGACGAGAAAGAATACATCTTCGGCCCCGGTATGGTGGTGATTTCCGACGACGAAGGTATCGAGTCGATTGGCGGCATCATGGGCGGATTGCAGACCGGCTGTACCGAAGACACGACAAATGTGTTCGTTGAGGCGGCATTCTGGGATCACATCCAGATCGCCTATACGGGCCGTGGGCTTAAGATCAATTCAGACGCGCGCTATCGCAACGAACGCGGCATTGATCCGGCGTTCAATATCGAAGCGGTCGATCTGGCCACTCAGATGATCATTGATTTGTGCGGTGGAGAGCCGTCTGACGTGATTGTCGCAGGTGAAGTGCCGGATGTCAGCCGCGCTTACAAGCTGGACACGGACCGTGTGCAATCGCTGGTCGGTATGGAAATTCCAGCCGAAACGCAGATCAAGACCCTGACCGACCTTGGCTTTGTCATGGATGGCGATATGGCGCAGGTGCCAAGCTGGCGCCCGGATGTGCGCGGCGAGGCCGATCTGGTCGAAGAAGTGGCGCGCGTTGCCTCGCTGACAAAGTTGCAAGGCAAGCCGATGGTGCGCTCTACGGCTGGCGTGCCGAAACAAATTCTGTCCCCGATGCAAAAGCGTGAACAAATCGCGCGGCGCACCACTGCGGGACTGGGTTACAACGAATGTGTGACCTACTCCTTTATCGACAAGGCAGCGGCCGAGCTGTTTGGCGGCGGTTCTGACGCCACGATGCTGGAAAACCCGATTTCGTCGGAAATGTCCCACATGCGCCCCGATCTTTTGCCGGGTCTTTTGCAGGCCGCAGCGCGCAATCAGGCGCGCGGCTTTATGGACATGGCGTTGTTTGAATGCGGCACGGCGTTTCAGGGCGGTGAACCGGGCGAGCAACATCTTCAGGTCGCGGGTCTGTTGGTTGGCAAAATCGTCCAAAAAGACGTGCATGGCGAAAGCCGTGGCGTGGACCTGTTTGACGCCAAGGCGGATGCCGAGGCGGTTCTGGCCGCCATTGGCGCGCCTGCCAAGGTTCAGATTTTACGCGGCGGTGCTGGTTGGTGGCATCCCGGGCGGCATGGCCGCATTTGTCTGGGACCGAAAAAGATGCTGGGCGTGTTTGGTGAAGTGCACCCCAAAGTGCTGAACGCGCTGGACGTCAAAGGCCCGGCTGTGGCCTTTACCTTGTTCCCCGAAGAAATCCCGATGCCACGCAAGAAATCGGCCAGCAAGGGCGCGCTTGAACTGCGTGACTTGCAAGCGGTCGAGCGTGATTTCGCCTTTGTCGTGGATGCACAGGTCGAGGCGTTGTCCCTGGTCAATGCGGCCTCTGGCGCGGATAAGACGCTGATCGAAGACGTGCGCGTGTTTGATGAGTTTATCGGCGGATCGCTGGGCGAAGGTAAAAAATCCATCGCTGTGACGGTGCGCCTGCAACCCACTGAAACGACGCTGAAAGAAGCCGATATCGAGGCTGTGGCCGCAAAGATCGTCGAGAAGGTCAGCAAGGCCACCGGCGGCACGTTGCGGGGTTGAACTGGTGACGCCGCGTCTTGCCCAACCGCAAGAAGCTGCTGAACTGGCCGCAATGATCGACGGTGCCTATCAGGCATACCGCGATCGCGGCGTCGCGTTGCCGGACGTCAGCGCGGGCGTGCCAGAGGCGATTGCCGCCGGCCAGGTCTGGACCATTGGGGACGCCCCTTTGATGGGCGTTCTCATGCTGAACACCCAAGGCGATGACGCGCATCTGATGAACGTCGCGGTTGCCGCCACGGCTCAGGGACAGGGCATTGGCGGTATCCTGATCCGCCATGCGCTGGCATTGGCCAATGCGGCGGGCTGCAAGGGCATTGCCTTGGCCACGCATCAGGATTTGTCGGAAAATCTCGCCCTCTATCAACATCTTGGCTGGTCTGAAACGGGCCGCGAAGGGGCCCGGGTCATGATGTATCGGGCGCTTACAAACGACGCCTAGTCTCGGCGCTCAGCCTGTTTTGGACAAATGATCCGCCAGTATGTCGAATACCAGCCGAATGCGGGCGCTGGTGTGCAATTCGCGATGTGTGGTGAGCCAGATGGGAAACACCACCGGATCAAGATCGGGCAAGACGCGCTCCAGCCCCAACGTATTTGCAGCCACATCATCGGACATGGGCGCAATACCAAACCCCTGCAGAACCAGTTCCCACGCCACCAGCCCGCTTTGTGACCCAACCCGGAAATTGTCATGCGTCAGATGGATGCCCAGCGGCTCCAGATAATCCAGCATCCGCTGTGTGTCGCCAAAGCTGACAAAATCATGCCGGATCAGATCACTGACGGTTTCAGGGCGCCCGGCACGATCCAGATACGCGGGAGTGGCGTAAAAATGCGCGGTTGCTTCGCGCACCATCCGGGCGATCAGGTCCGGTTGTTCGGGGCGGACATGCCGAATGGCAATGTCTGCCTCGCGGCGCATCAGATCACGAATGTCATTGGCCGCCACCACATCCACGGTCAGGCGCGGGGCCCTGATCCGCAACTCGCGCAGCGCGGGCGGCAGCAAAAAGGCAGAATAAACATCGCTGGCGGTGATCGCGACGCGCCCCTCGATGGATTGGGACTGACCCATCGCAACCAACGCAACCCTGTCCGCCGCCGCCCCCATCGAACGCACATGATCCAACAACTCGGCCCCCGCCGATGTCAAAGCCAGCGTGCGTCCGACCCGTTCAAACAACAACAGCCCAAGGTCTTCTTCAAGTGCAGCCACCTGACGTCCCAAGGTGGGTTGGGTCAGCCCAAGCTTGCGCGCAGCCGCAGACAGCGACCCTTCCTCAGCTGTGGCCAGAAAGGCGCGGATATGGTTCCAATCAAAGGGTGCAGGCGACGTATCCATGCATATCTGTATAACCAAAAACCGGAAATTGGCAATTTATGCGTTGAATGCCGTCAGATATGTATGTCGCCAAAGGAGACATACCATGCAATCCGCATCCAAATTCTGGGACCGGCTGGCCGCAAAATACGCTCAGGACCCAATTAGCGACGTAGAAGCCTATGAATACGCGCTCGAGCGCACCCGCTCGTATCTCAAACCCGATGACCGTGTGCTGGAACTGGGCTGCGGTACGGCCTCAACCGCCATCCGCCTTGCTGATGTGGTTGCCGAAGTGGTCGCCACCGATTTCTCGGCTGGCATGCTGGAACAGGGGCGCTTGCGCCTCGACGAAGCCGGAACGCAGAATGTCGATCTGGTTCAGGCCGACGCCGAAACGGCCCCGGCTGGCCCGTTTGATGCGGTGATGGCGTTTAATCTGATCCATCTGATCGAAGACACTGATAAGACGCTGCAATCTGTCTCGGATCGAGTGAAACCCGGCGGGTTGTTCATCTCTAAAACACCATGCATTGGCGAAGGCTTCAAATCGTTCAAATTCCGTCTCCTGAAGCTGGCGATTCCCGTGATGCAAATGATCGGCAAGGCTCCGTTTGTGCATTTCTTTAACATCGCCGATTTGGAAGCTGCCGTTGCCCGTGCGGGATTTCAGATCATTGAAACCGGAAACTATCCTGTTGATCCGCCCAGCCGCTATATTGTGGCGCGTAAAATCTGACCCGGTTTTTGCGCAAAGCACTTACTTGCGAATTCGTCGTTGGAGCTGTCGCCGCAAACAGATAAACCCGGGGCAACAAGGAGAGTATCTCATGAGTTTGAAAGTATATCTGTCAGGCGAGATTCACACAGACTGGCGTGAACAGATCGTCGAAGGCGCCAAGGGCTTGGATGTCAGCTTTGACAGCCCTGTCACAGATCACGCCGCCAGCGATGATTGCGGCGTCGCCATTCTGGGCGCAGAGCCGGATAAATACTGGCACGATCACAAAGGCGCCATGGTCAACGCCATCCGCACCCGCAAAGGCATCGAAGGTGCCGACGTGGTGGTTGTGCGCTTTGGCGACAAATACAAACAATGGAATGCCGCCTTTGACGCGGGCTATGCGGCAGCTTTGGGCAAGTCCATTATTGTGCTCAACCCGCCGGAGCATCAGCATGCCCTCAAAGAAGTGCATGCCGCAGCGCTGGCCGTTGCGCAAGAGCCGCCTCAGGTTGTCGAAATCCTGCGCTATGTTCTGACCGGTTCTCTGCCGGGTTGAAACGCACCAGATCAACCCGGCGCCCGGCCTGATCTTCATTTTGCCAGAAATACTCACGGGGGGTGAATTGTCCCGCAGGGGCAAGAGGGGGGCAGACAGCCCCCCACAACCCGGCTCAGTCGCGCGGTGGTGTCACCAGTCCTTTTTGCACAGCCGGGCGCGCCAGAAAACGGTCGAGATAGGCAATCACGTTGGGAAAATCGTCTAAGCCAACGATGCTCTGCGCTTTGTAAAAATCCAACGCGCGCAACCAAGGTCCCAGCGCGATGTCGGCAATGGAATAATCTCCGGCAATCCAGTCCTGCCCGTCTAATTGGGTGTTGACCACGTTCAGCAACCTTTTGGCTTCGTTGATATACCTGTCACGCGGACGGGGGTCTTCGATCTCGGCACCGGCGAATTTGTGAAAATAGCCAAGTTGGCCAAACATTGGCCCAACGCCGCCCATCTGAAACATAAGCCATTGAATGACCGTGGCCTTTTCAACCGGGTTGCGGCCCATCAGTTGCCCGGTTTTTTCGGCCAGGTAGATCAGGATTGCGCCACTTTCAAACAAAGCAACCGGCGCACCATCCGGTCCGTCCGGGTCCAGAATTGCGGGGATTTTGTTATTGGGGTTCAGCGACAGAAACTCAGGGCTTCTGACGTTGGCGTCTGACAGCCCAACCTTGTGCACTTCATAAGGCAGCCCGGTCTCTTCCAGCATGATCGACACTTTGACCCCGTTGGGGGTCGGAAAGGAGTAGAGCTGCAGGATATCCGGGTTTTTAGCTGGCCATTTGGCATTGATCGGGTGGTCCGTGACAAAACTCATCGCGTGGCTCCTGTGTCTGTTCACGGGAAAGATAGGTGGTTTTTCCCATCCCGCCAGAGGTGTTTACGTGCAAAAGACAACAGGCATCTCTGCGCAGACGCAGAGAGAACAAGACAACGCGCAACAGGGAAAAAGGGGAATATTGTGCTTCAGGAATTTAAAGACTTCATTGCCAAAGGCAATGTTATGGATATGGCGGTCGGGATCATTATCGGCGCGGCCTTCACCGCAATTGTCAAATCGATGGTTGGCGATCTGATCAATCCGTTTGTCGGGCTGTTCATGGGCGGTATCGACTTCACCAACCTCTATGTTGTGGTATCCGGCGAGGTGGCCGAGGGCACCAGCCTGGCCGCTGCGCGCGAAGCGGGGGCCGCAGTGTTTGCATATGGTGCGTTCTTTATGGCCGTGATCAATTTCCTGATCATCGCCTTCGTGGTCTTCATGCTGGTGCGCTATGTCAACAAGGTCAAAGAGGCCGCTGCGAAAGAGGAAGAAGAAGCACCTGCTGCCGAAGAACCCGCAGGCCCAAGCGAACTGGACGTTTTGCTGGAAATCCGGGATGCTCTGAACAAGTAAGTTGACCCCACGATAATTCCCGGCGGTGCGCATCATACTTGCGGGCCGCCGGGTTTCGTTTATGGACGCATAAAACGCGTTAAGAGGACATTCTTATGGAACTCATTATTAATCAGCTGGAGAATTTGGGCCCATTGGCTCTGGCGTCCGGTAAAGCGGCGATTGTTCTGATCCTTGGGTGGATCGTCGCCGGTTGGGTTGGCCGTTTTGTGCGGCGCCGGGTCAATGCCATGCCCGAGATCGACCAGACATTGGGCAATTTCGCCGCCAGCGTTGTGCGCTGGGTCATTTTGTTGATGGTGCTTGTCGCCATCATGGGCATCTTCGGGATCGAAGCCACATCGCTTGTCGCCATGATGGGGGCTGCCACTCTGGCCATCGGTCTGGCCTTGCAAGGCACGCTCAGCGATCTGGCCGCAGGGTTCATGCTGATCCTGTTCCGCCCTTACAAGATTGGCCAATATGTAGATGTTGGCGGAACCTCGGGTACAGTTGTCGACCTGAACCTGTTTGTGACTGAATTGGTCACGCCGGACAATATTCAGATCATCGTGCCAAATGGTCAGGCGTGGGGTGCGATTATCACCAACTATTCCGCGCACGACAACCGGCGTGTCGATCTTGTGTTTGGCATTGATTACGGTGACGAGGCCGAAAAGGCGAAAGACGTTATTCTGGCGGTTGCCACCGCAGATGACCGGGTGCTGAACGATCCGGAACCATGGGTGCGGGTGACCAATCTGGGCGACAGCTCGGTCGACATCACCGCCCGGCTTTGGTGCAAGACCGACGATTATTGGGAACTCAAATTTGCCATGACCCAAGCCGTCAAAGAAGCCTTTGATCAGGCTGGCATCTCGATCCCCTATCCGCACACGGTTATGGTTCAGTCCTGACCGGCTGATTGAAAATCACTCAGCCCGGATAATCTCGCTATAGGATTGACCGGGCTGGATCTGTTGCGCCTTGGTGCTGATCGCAGCACGCGCACGGAAATCCCCAAGCGGAGCGTCCCAGGCCAGCATGTCATGCTCGGCGAAGTATTCTGGCAATCCCCCCGACAGCACAAACCGCGGATCAAATTTTCGCCCGGGGCTGAAGCTGCGCACCAATCGATAAACGGCCGTTGAACAATTGGCCGTGATGGTGTTGTACCAGCGTGGTTCTTTGGCCAGCTGATTGCCCAACCGTGCATAAGACATAAACAGATCGCGCCGTGCCTTGGCGTCGACTTTCAGCGGATAAAGATAGACATCCTCTCGCGGGTCGCGGGCATTGGTCCGCAGGTACAGGATGTCCTGTTCGGTTGCCGCAATCAGCGAAAGCTCGAACTGCTTGAACAGACCGCCGAGTTCTGAAAACGCCTCGCCCAGTTCCTTGCGGATTTCGACTGAAAAGACGATCTGCTCGCCGTCCGCAAAACCAAAGCTCACCAACACATGCGCGATTTTGTCGATGCCCCAATAGCTGAGCGCAACGTCGACGCTGTCCAAAGTGTCCAGATCAAATGTGCGGCTGACCCAGCGTTCTTCGAATTCGGTTTCGCTGATCCATGTGAAATCGCGCACATTGTGCAATGTTGCCTGCGACCCTTCAAAGTCTGTCTGAACGGTTTGGGCCAGCTCTGGTGCCCAGTTTCGGTCATTGCGTGGCGCAACTCCGCTCCACCAGAACAGCGCTGCGATCACGGGCAAAAATCCCACAGTGATCGCGATGACGGGGCGTTTTGACGTGAAGACCAGGATCACAAAGACAATGCCAAGCCCGCCCGCGATGAGTGCGGTAATCGTACTGACATGCAGGGATAGCGCGGTCGCGCTAAGCCCATACCCAACCGCCAGCACCAACGCCGACAAACCCAGCGCGAGGAATTTGAACAAAGTTTTCAATGCAATCGCCTTGAAGTAGTTCTGTCCGGTTTAGGCAACTCTACAAAGCTTGGCAAAAGAAAACTGTGCCCTTGGGCTGATGTGAAACAGCACAAAAGCCAGGGCCGCCCCGAAGAGCGGCCTTGGTGAAATGAGTGTTGTGGCGAGTTGTCGCTCAGGCTTTCAGAGCCAAATTGGGCGACAGCACATCAAGGCCCAACGCTTTGCCCACCGCATAGTAGGTCAATTGACCGGCATGTACATTCAACCCGTTCAGCAAATGTGGATCATCCTCGCACGCCTGACGCCAGCCCTTGTCCGCCAGTGCCAGCAAGAAGGGCAGGGTGGCATTGCCAAGCGCAATGGTCGATGTCCGGGCAACCGCGCCCGGCATGTTGGCGACGCAATAATGCATGATGCCGTCCACGTCATAGATCGGATCGCCGTGGGTGGTGGCTTTGGACGTTTCAAAACACCCGCCCTGATCGATGGCCACATCCACAAGCGCGGCCCCCGGTTTCATGGTCGACAATTGTGCGCGGCTGACCAATTTGGGCGCGGCGGCGCCGGGGATCAGAACCGCACCGATCACCATGTCAGCGGATTGCAACAATTCAGCGGTGTTGCCCGCCGAGGAATACCCGGTCTTGAACACGTTTCCAAAGACGTCGTCGAGATAGCGCATGCGCGGCAACGAGCGGTCCAGCACGGTCACATCCGCGCCCATGCCTGCCGCAATCCGGGCCGCGTGCGTGCCCACGACACCGCCACCAATAACCATGACCCTGGCCGGACCCACACCGGGAACACCGCCCATCAGAACGCCGCGGCCGCCATTGGCCTTTTGCAGGGTCCAGGCGCCGACCTGAGGCGCCAGACGCCCGGCCACTTCGGACATAGGCGCCAGCAGCGGCAGCCCGCCCGCCGCGTCTGTAACGGTTTCATAAGCGATCGCCGTACAGCCCGACGCCAGAAGGTCATGGGTCTGGTCAGGGTCAGGCGCGAGGTGCAGGTAGGTGAACAGCAGCTGCCCTTCGCGCAGCATTTTACGCTCGACGGCCTGAGGCTCTTTGACCTTAACGATCATATCAGCGGCGGCAAAAATTTCTTCGGCAGTTCCAATGATGGCAGCGCCTGCGGCGATGTAATCTTCATCGGTAAACCCGGACCCTATGCCCGCGCCGGACTGGATGATCACTTCGTGACCATGCGCGACGGCCTCTTGCGCAGCATTGGGGGTCATGCCAACGCGAAACTCCTGTGGTTTTATTTCTGTGGGGCAGCCGATTTTCATGTCGCTCTCCTGTTGGCGGATGTCCCTTTAGTCTGCGCTGCGCGTTTCGAAATGTGCTTGTTTTTTGTGCGGTTTGAAAACTGGTGTTTCGAAGATTCTTCGAATAATGTGTTCGAAACTGCAAGGACCCCCGAACATATGTCTCTTGATCAAACGGATCACCGGATTCTCAGAGCCCTTCAAAAGCAAGGACGCATTTCAAACGCTGAGCTTGCCGAGCGGGTTAATCTGTCGGCATCTGCCTGTCATCGCCGGGTGCACCGGTTAGAAAAAGATGGCTATGTGCGCGACTATGTGGCGTTGCTTGATCCGCGAAAAATGAACTTGCCGACCACGGTTTTTGTCGAAATCACCCTGTCTGGTCAGGCGGACGAAGTGCTTGACGCGTTTGAAAAGGCCGTGTCCCGGGTGCCGCATGTTCTGGAATGCCATCTGATGGCGGGCACGGCGGATTACGTTCTCAAGGTTGTTGCCGAAGACACCGAAGATTTCGCCCGCATCCACCGTCAGCATCTGGCACGCTTGCCCGGGGTGGCGCAAATGCAAAGCTCTTTTGCCCTGCGCACGGTTTTCAAAACAACGGCGCTGCCGGTCTGAGTGTTGGAGAATAACGATGGATTGGGATCATATTGTTGTGGGCGCAGGCAGCGCGGGGTGTGTGGTGGCCAGCCGTTTGGCCAAAGCCGGGCGCAAGGTGTTGTTGCTCGAGGCCGGGGGCCGGGACAATTACCACTGGATCCATATCCCGATGGGATATCTGTATTGCATTGGCAATCCGCGCACCGACTGGATGTACAAAACCGCGGCTGACGCCGGGTTGAATGGCCGGTCATTGTTGTACCCGCGTGGCAAGGTGCTGGGTGGGTGTTCGTCGATCAATGGTATGCTTTATCTGCGCGGGCAGGCCGCCGACTATGATGGCTGGCGTCAAATGGGCAATCCCGGCTGGGCGTGGGACGATGTGTTGCCACTGTTCAAAGATGTCGAAGATTACATGGACGGCCCATCGGACATGCACGGCACGGGCGGTGAATGGCGTGTAGACAATCAGCGTTTGCATTGGGACGTGCTGGACCACTGGATGGCCGCCGCCGAGGCTGCGGGCATTCCGCGCACCGATGATTTCAACACTGGCACCAACGAAGGTGTCGGCTATTTCAAGGTCAACCAAAAGGACGGCTGGCGTCTGAACACATCCAAGGCGTTTTTACGCCCTGCGCGAGACGCCAAACTCAAGGTCGAAGTGCACGCGCTGACCGAACGGTTGCTGATCGAAGACGGACGTGTGGTGGGGGTCGCGTACCGCCAGAACGGCACGCTGAAACAGGCGCGATGCGGAGGCGATGTGGTGCTCAGCGCAGGGGCGGTGAACTCGCCTCAGATCCTGCAGCTTTCGGGCATCGGCCCGGGGGATGTTCTGCAAAAGCATGGGGTAGATTTGCGCCGCGAGATACCGCAGATCGGGGCCAACCTTCAGGACCATCTGCAATTGCGCTGCGCATGGAAGCTGGACGGCGCCAAAACACTGAACACGATGGCAAACTCGCTGATCGGCAAGGCAAAGATCGGGCTGGAATATCTGATGACCCGCTCTGGTCCGATGTCGATGTCCCCCAGCCAGCTTGGCGCCTTTACCAAATCGCGCCCCGATCTGGAAACGCCTGACCTTGAATATCACGTCCAGCCCCTGACGCTTGAGGCGTTTGGCCAGCCGCTGCATGATTTCCCGGCGATGACAGCCAGCGTATGTAACCTGCGTCCGGAAAGCCGGGGGCATGTGCATATCACGTCGCCCAACCCCGGTGATGCGCCTGAGATTGTGCCCAATTATCTGTCGACCGAAGGCGATCGTGCGGTGGCGGTGGCCTCTCTCAGACAGGCCCGCACAATTATGGCGCAGGCGCCCATGGCGCGTTACAGCCCCGAGGAAATGAAGCCCGGGATCACGGCACAGGATGACGCCGCTCTGGCGCGTGCGGCCGGGGACATTGGCACAACGATCTTTCACCCTGTCGGCACCATCCGTATGGGGGCAGACGACGCTGCCCCGCTGGATGCGCAGCTGCGGATGAAGGGGATTGGCGGATTGCGCGTCGCGGATGCGTCAATCATGCCAACCATCACCAGCGGGAACACCAATTCGCCGACCATCATGATCGGCGAAAAGGCAGCCCGGATGATGTTGCAAGAGGCGTGATTACGCCTCTTCTGCGGGTTCCAGCTTGTCTTGGGTCCGCGTGTCGAAATCGCTGGCCGAATGACGTTCGTGCAACTGGGTGTTCAATTCGCCAAAGGCGCGGTTGACCATGCGGCCACGCTGAACTGCAGGGCGGGCGTCAATCTCTTTGGCCCACCGCATCACGTTCTTAAAGCTTTCGACGTCAAGGAATTCGGCGGCGCTGTAAAGGCGTCCCAGAACCAGCTGTCCATACCATGACCAGATCGCGATATCAGCAATCGTGTAATTGTCGCCAACCATGAACCGGTTGTCGGCCAATTGCCGGTCCAGCACGTCAAGCTGTCGCTTGGTCTCCATCGCAAAACGGTTGATGGGGTATTCCCACTTTTCCGGCGCATAGGCGTAGAAATGACCAAACCCGCCCCCAAGATAGGGTGCGCTGCCCATCTGCCAGAACAACCAGCTGAGCATTTCCGTGCGCTTGCCTGCATCGCTTGGCAAAAACGCGTTAAATGTTTCGGCCAGATGCAACAGGATGGCGCCGGATTCAAACACCCGTGTGGGCGTGTCGCCGCTGCGGTCCATCAGGGCGGGAATTTTTGAGTTTGGGTTCACATCCACAAACCCCGACCCAAACTGATCGCCGTCACCAATCTTAATCAGCCACGCATCATATTCGGCACCGCTGTGGCCCGCTGCTAGCAACTCTTCCAGCATGACCGTCACTTTCACGCCATTGGGCGTGGCCAGCGAATAAAGCTGATAGGGGTGTTCGCCCACAGGCAGGTCTTTGTCATGGGTTGGTCCGGCAATCGGACGGTTGATGCTGGCAAACTGCCCGCCGCTTTCAGAGTCCCATGTCCAGACTTTCGGGGGGGTATAGGTATCGGTCATTATGCGCGCCTAGTTTGATTCCAATTGCTGTAACCTAGGCGCTTTATTTAGAATTTGCAGTGGCAAGTGAAAGGATTTTTCCGAGATCACACGAGCGTGTTCACCGGCAGATGTTTCCAAAGTGACAAGACAGGATGGGTTTGCCCGCCCTCTCAGCGTGGTTTCCCCCACGGCGCGCCAGCTGGTTGGGCCTGACACGGGCAGGTGCATGGCGCTCGTCTCATCCGTCAAAAGACAGACGCTGTGTTGTTTGCAAGCTTCCTGCAAACGTTTGGCGCGATTGATGGTGTCGCCGATATAGACAACCTGCCGCTTTTCCCATCCGCATTCCCCAACCGCCACAGGACCAGCCGCCACGCCAATTCTAAGTGTCGGGGCATGGCCAAAGCGCTGCATGTAATAAGGGCGTCGCGTTTCGAGGATGCGCGTGATGTCTGACAAACACCGCACCACACGCGCATTGGCGCGCCGGTCCCGTTGCGCCCAGCTGATCACGACCTCGTCGCCAACATATGAATGCACTTCGCCACCATGTCGCCGGATGGCCGGGTCAATGTCCAAAAACACACTGCTGATCATGTCCAGCGCGGCTGCGTCGCCCAGCTGTTCTGCAATGCTGGTCGATCCGACCATATCCGCCAGCACAAAAATCCGGTTTTCATGGGTTGGGCGGCTGTAGCGCCCCAACAGGAAATTCGTCAGCGTTCGGGCGCCGATCAGGCGGCGCGTGGCCAACATGACCTGCACCAGAAAGGCCATTGCCGCCGCCAGCATGAAATCGTTGGGCAGCCCGCGCTGCACCCAGACCAGATAGTTCTGGAGGTCGCGTATGAACACGATATGCGTGGTCGACAGCACCGTCAAAAGGATCAGCGTTGTGATCGCCACGCGGAGTGCCAGCGCCGGTCCAAACGCCATCTTGCGCAACCATTGTCCGATGACACCAGCGCTGACCCACATCTCAAGGCCTGCAACTGCAGATGCGACGATGATGCCCCGCACTGCGCCGCGCGGCATGGCTGCGATGCCATTTCCGCGATCCAGCAGCGTGTCGATCAACAACCCATACAACGCGCCAATCACGCCGCCCACAATGGCGATAAACAAAAATGCCTGGATGTTACGTTTCATCTGGGTGCCATGGGTTCGCGTTTCAGTGGGTGTCGTGCACCTGATACGCAGTCCGCCTGAAATTCCGGCGCGAAATCTTTTGTGTGCCGTAAAAAATGACAAACCCCCGAGGGCAAAGCCACCGGGGGTCGTCAATTCATGTGTCCAAAGCTGAAAAGTCGCTCTTAGAGCAAACCTTCACGCTGTGCTTTCTTACGCGCCAGTTTACGGGCACGGCGGATCGCTTCAGCTTTCTCGCGCGCTTTTTTCTCGGACGGCTTCTCGAAATGTTGCTTGAGCTTCATTTCACGAAAAACGCCTTCACGCTGCAGCTTTTTCTTCAGGGCACGAAGCGCCTGATCGACATTGTTGTCACGAACACTAACCTGCATGTGGTTTTCACCACCTTTCTAGATAGAGTTGCAATGATTTGCAGGAACCCGCGCTATAGCAAAGCCCGGTGCAAGTGTCTAGTATGCGCCGTACAAAGGAGTTCCCACATGAGCCAGGCCCCGCGCGACGATCTGAAAACCCGTCTTCTGGACGCAGCCGCGTTGCATGTGCCCTTTGATGGCTGGTCTGAAACGACATTTGAGGCCGCCGTGGCTGAATGTGATGTTGATCCGGTTGTGGCGCATGCCCTGTTTCCACGCGGTGCTGTTGATCTGGCTGTGGCCTTTCACAAACAGGGCGATTCGCTGATGAGCGCGCAACTGGCAGCTCAGGATTTGTCAGAGATGAAAATCCGCGAGAAAATCACACATGCGGTGCGCGTGCGGTTGGAAATTTGTCCGGACCGCGAGGTCGTGCGCCGCGGATCAACGCTGTTTGCATTGCCAAAATACGCCCCCACCGGTGCCGAGCTGATCTGGGGCACGGCAGATGCGATCTGGACCGCCATTGGCGACACATCCGAAGATGTGAACTGGTACACCAAACGCGCGACGCTCAGCGGTGTGTACGGTGCTACTGTGCTCTATTGGCTGGGCGATGACAGCGAAGGACACGAGGCGACTTGGGCCTTTCTGGACCGTCGCATTGAAAACGTCATGCAGTTCGAAAAGGTCAAGGCGCAGATGCGCAATGGGCCGCTGGGCAAACTGATGTCCGGCCCGCTTCAGGCCATGGGCCGCATACGCGCGCCATCTCCGATGCGCGATATGCCCGGACAATGGCGCCGCCCCAACACCTGACCCGGCCTTCGCCGATTCCCCTTGCCAGCTTGGCCTTGCCCGCATAAAACCCGCCTTACCTCGGGGTGCTCTGTCATGTGGACAGAGCTGAGATAGCATGATGCGAACCCGTAGAACCTGAACCGGTTAAGACCGGCGGAGGGAAGGTATGGACATGCTCCTACTTGCTCCGCCCGTCGCAATAAGGAGGATACCATGAAGTATCTGAGCATTGCCGCGGGACTGTTTGCTGCCACCACTGCTGTGGCTGACACTCCAGTTCTTACTGTTTACACCTATGACAGCTTTGTGTCTGACTGGGGTCCCGGTCCGGCTGTGGAAAAGGCATTTGAAGAAACCTGCGCCTGTGATCTGAAATTTGTAGGCGCTGACGATGGCGCGGCGCTGTTGGCCCGTGTCAAGCTGGAAGGCGCACGCACGGATGCCGACATCGTGCTGGGGCTGGACACCAACCTGACCGCCGCCGCCCGCGAAACCGGGCTGTTTGCCGATCACGCGGTTTCGGCAAACTATGCCTTTCCATTGGGTTGGAACGACGCTCAGTTTGTGCCGTTTGACTGGGGTATCTTTGCGTTTGTCAAAAATGCTGACCTTGACGCTCCAACCGATTTCAAAGCGCTGGGCGCGTCTGATCTGAAAATCGTCATTCAGGATCCCCGGTCGTCGACACCGGGTCTGGGCCTGCTGATGTGGGTCAAAACCGCCTATGGCGACGAAGCTCAGAGCGTCTGGGAAGGGCTGGCCGACAATATCGTGACCGTGACCAAAGGCTGGTCGGAATCCTATGGCATGTTCATCGAAGGCGAAGCTGACATGGTGCTCAGCTACACAACTTCACCGGCCTACCACCTGATCGCCGAAGAAGACGCCTCCAAGGATGCGGTCAAATTCAGCGAAGGTCACTATATGCAGATCGAAGTGGCCGGAAAGCTGAAATCGACCGATCAGGATGCACTGGCGGATCAGTTCCTTGCATTCATGGTCTCTGACGCGTTCCAGTCGATCATCCCGACAACCAACTGGATGTACCCGGCGGTCACACCAGCCGACGGCCTGCCCAAAGGGTTTGAGACATTGGTTGTGCCCGACAAGGGTCTTTTGGTGGCGTCCGACAAGGTGCCCGCGCTGCGCGAAGAAGCACTGGCCGAATGGCTTACCGCGCTGTCGCAATAAAACGCTGGCCCGGCATGGTTGCGGCGGCTTTGGTCGCCGCCATTGTGCTGGGCACGCTTTTGGCCGTCACTTTGCGGGCCGAGGCCGGACGTGGGCTTGGCCCGTCTGAATGGGCGGCCATCCGGTTTACCATTTTGCAGGCCGTGATCTCTGCCGCGATCAGCGTTGCGCTGGCTGTCCCGGTGGCCCGCGCGCTGGCGCGGCGTCGTTTTTTTGGGCGGCGCATCCTGATCACGCTGCTGGGTGCGCCGTTTATTTTGCCGGTGATCGTGGCCGTCATGGGATTGTTGGCGGTGTTCGGGCGCAGTGGCGTGCTGAATGTCGCGCTGCGCTGGCTTGGGCTGCCCGAAATGCAGGTCTATGGCTTTCACGGTGTGGTGCTGGCGCATGTGTTTTTCAATCTGCCACTGGCCTCGCGGCTGATCCTGCAGGGCTGGCAGGACATTCCGGCAGAACGGTTCCGGCTGGCGGCGCAACTGGGCTTTGGCCCGCGTGACATCTGGCGTGTGCTGGAGCGTCCGATGCTGCGCCGTGTGCTGCCCGGAGCGGCGGCGGTGATTTTTGCCATCTGCCTGTCCAGCTTTGCCGTGGCGCTGACACTTGGCGGCGGGCCCAAAGCCACCACCGTGGAACTGGCTATCTATCAGGCGTTTCGGTTTGATTTCGATCTGGGCCGGGCGGCGCTTTTGTCATGTGTGCAAATCCTGTTGGTGGGCACAGCCGCTTTGCTGGCGCTGCGCCTGTCCGGGCGGGACAGTTTTGGCGCGGGCATGGACCGCCAATTGCAGCGCTGGGATGCGCAATCCCGTGCGCTCAGGGTGACCGATGCAGCTTGTATCATGCTGGCCGCATTGTTTCTGGTCCTGCCGATTGGGCTGGTGCTGGCCAAAGGCCTGCCGGGTCTGCCGCAGCTTCCCGTAACTGTCTGGCGCGCGGCGGGTGTTTCGCTGATTGTGGCGTTGGTCTCAACCGTATTGATGCTGGTCTTTGCGCTGCCGATGGCCGTTGCCGCCGCCGCCGGGCGCGGACGATTGGAAGCGGCGGGGCTTTTGGGCATTGCCGCCTCTCCGCTGGTGATTGGCACCGGGCTGTTTATCGTGATCCACCCAATCGCCGATCCGTTTGCGTTTGCATTTCCGGTGACGGCGGTGGTGAACGCCATCATGGCGCTGCCTTTTGCATTGCGTATCATGGTGCCTGCGGTGCGCGACACGGTTCAAAGCTATGGCCAGCTGAGTGCGACACTGAACCTGAGCGGCATCACGTGGTTGCGTCTGGTTCTGATCCCACGCATTCGGGGCACGTTGGGGTTTGCCTGTGGTTTGACGGCGGCCATGTCGATGGGAGATCTGGGGGTCATCGCGCTGTTTGCTGATCCCGAACATGCGACATTGCCATTGCAGATGTACCGGCTGATGGGGGCGTATCAACTGCAGGCCGCCGCCGGTGCGGCGGTGTTATTACTGGTGCTGAGTTTTGGACTGTTCTGGCTGATGGACAAAGGGGGGCGCGGACATGCTGAGGCTTGACGGTATAGAGATCGTGCAGGACGCGTTTCGCCTGAACGCGCGTTTTGAGATCAACGACGGCGCGCGGGTGGCTGTGGTAGGGCCATCCGGGGCGGGCAAGTCCACCTTGTTGTCGGTGATCGCCGGGTTTCTGGCTCCGGTTGCAGGGCGCGTGTTGTGGGACGGGCGGGACATCACCGGGGACGCGCCCGGAGCGCGGCCAATTGCGATGCTGTTTCAGGACAATAACCTGTTCCCGCATATGAGCGCGGCACAGAATGTCGGGCTGGGGCTGCGCCCTGATCTGCGCCTGAACGCGGACCAACAAGCTCAGGTCACGCGCGCGTTGGATCAGGTCGGTTTGGGCGGTTTTGAAGATCGCAAACCAGGTGCCTTGTCCGGCGGACAACAAAGCCGCGTCGCGCTGGCGCGGGTTTTGGTGCAGGATCGGCCGCTGGTATTGCTGGATGAACCTTTTGCCGCGCTGGGACCGGCGCTCAAGGTGGAAATGCTGGATCTGGTGGCTGAGTTGCTGGACGGGACCGGGGCCACCATGTTGATGGTCAGCCATGATCCCAACGACGCGCGCCGCGTTGCGCCGCACACCATTCTGGTGGCCGAAGGACAGGCGCATACGCCGCAAGCGACAGCGGATTTGTTGGACAATCCACCACCGGTATTGCGCGACTATTTGGGCTAGCCGCTCCGACGCCCCCATTGAAGGGGCGGTCGGAGCGGCCCAACCCTGCGGGTCGGACGGCCCCCCCTCAATCGTGGGAAAAACCGGCGATGCGCGCGCCTTGTGTTGCGCAGGTGCGGATCAGCGGGCTGGGCTCCCAGACCAGCGGATCATGCTGGGCCAGCGCCTCAAGGCCCTCCTGCATAGCTTGTGCGCCCTGCGTATCGGCATAGTGCAGCAACCCGCCGCGCCACCGCGGGAAGCCATAGCCAAACACCGTAACCAGATCGATATCACGCGCGGATTGGGCGATGCCTTCCTGCAGGATATTTGCGGCCTCGTTGATCATCGCCAGCACCAGCGTATGGGCGATTTCGCCCTCTTCTAAAGCCCGTCGTGTGACACCAGCCGTTGCTGACTCTGTTTCAATAATGCGCGTCACCTCAGAATCCACAGCTTGCCGATCGGTATAATCATACCACCCCGCCCCGGTCTTGCGCCCCAGCCGGCCCGCATCAACCAGATGGTCGGCAATCGCAACATAGTGCTGCGCCGGATCGCGCGAGGCATCCTGACGGCGGCGATTGGCAAAGGCGATGTCCAGCCCGGACAAATCCTGCGCCTCATACGGACCCATCGCATAGCCAAAACCCCGCATTGCGGCGTCCACCTGATGCGGCAAGGCCCCCTCCAGCAACAGCGAATCCGCCGCCTCGCGATAACGGGCCAGAATGCGGTTGCCGATAAACCCGTCGCAGACCCCGGCCAGTACCGGCACCTTGCGCAGCCGTTTGGCCAGCGCAAACCCCAGCGCCAGCGCGCGGTCTGATGTGGCCTGTCCGCGCACAATTTCGAGCAGTTTCATAATATGGGCCGGGGCAAAGAAATGCAGCCCGACCATGCGTGTTGGATCATTCAGAACCGCCGCGATCTCGTCCACATCCAGATAAGATGTGTTGGTGGCCAGCACCGCGTCGGGCGCCATCACCGCCTGCAATTTCGTGAAAATCTCTTTCTTCACAGCCATGCTTTCAAAGGCCGCTTCGATGGCCAGCTCTGCATCCGCTGCCAGAGTGTAGTCATGCGTGCACACCAAATGGGCGCGCCGGTCCTGTGCCTTGGCTTCGTTGATCAAACCGCGTTTCAGGCTTGCCGAGATGATCTTTTCCACATTGTCCTGCGCGCGGGCCACGCCCTCGGCGCTGGTTTCCAGAACGGTCACGCGCAGCCCGGCATTCAGCAACGCATAGGCGATGCCCGCGCCCATCGTGCCACCGCCAACAACGGCCACATGGGTTGGATCGGGGGCAGCCGCATCGCGCAACCAGCCCGGAGCCTTGGCCGCACGTTCGGCAAAAAACACATGGCGCAAGGCGCGGGCCTGATCGCCCTGGCGAAGCGCGAGAAACGTCGCGCGTTCCTGTTGCATCGCGTCTTCGAAATCGACCGAACTGCTTTGAGCGACCAGATCGATGGCACACTGAGGCGCGATCTGGCTGGCGGTTTTCTGGTCCGCCGTTGCGCGCGCTGCAGAAACAGCCCCTTCATTGGCCTCCGGCCCGGGCAAATCTGCCAAGGCGGGCAGGGTGGTCAACAATTCGGCGTTCACCTCTTGGGCGGCAAAGATCACGTCATCCGCAACGTCTTGGATCAACCCGAGTTCGAGGGCCTGCGCGGCTTTGACTGGTTTGCCAGTTGAAATCATCTGCAACGCGTCTTCCAGCCCGACCAACCTTGGCAATCGCTGGGTTCCGCCTGCGCCGGGGATCACGCCCAGGGTCACTTCTGGCATTCCGATCAACGCGCCCGGCGCGGCGATGCGATACTGACAGCCCAGGACCAGCTCGCACCCGCCCCCAAGCGCCACGCCATCCACGGCGGCGATCCATGGGACATCACTTTGCTCCATGCGGCGGATCACATCGGGCAAATGTGGTGCGACGGGCGGGGCGTCAAATTCACGCGCATCAGCCCCGGCGGCAAAGGCACGCCCCTTACCGCTCAGGATGACCCGGTCCAGATGAGGTTTCCCAGCGATCCAGTCCAGCGCGTCCATCAACCCTTGCCTGATGTCCAAACCAATGGCATTCACTGGGGGGTTATCGAGTTCGACATAGGCGACGGGGCCTTCGCGGCGATAAGTGACGGGCATTGGTCCTCCTGACGTTTGTGCTTTTTAATGCACAATGCGTAATATAATGCAATCTCGAAAAGGAGAATGCTGATGACCGAACCTGTCCTGATGACCATCGAAAACGGCGTGGCCACGATTACGCTGAACCGCCCGGACCGGCTGAATGCGCTGACACGCGAACTGATCCTGTCGCTGCGCCAAAAAATAGATGCGGCGGCGGCGGATGATTCCATCCGTGTGATTTGTCTGACGGGGGCGGGCCGCGGGTTTTGCGCTGGGCAGGATCTGTCAGAACGTGATCCGCGCGGGCGCAGCGAACCCTTTGATCTGGAAGAGATTCAAGCCGAACTTTATCATCCGATTGTCCGCGCGATCGCCAATATGCCCAAACCCGTGGTGGCCAGCGTCAACGGAGTGGCGGCCGGAGCCGGTTCAGGATTGGCGCTGGCCTGCGATATCGTGATTGCTGCTGACAGTGCAAAGTTCATTCAGTCCTTTTCAAAGGTTGGTTTGTCCGTAGACGCGGGTGGTGGTCTTGCGCTTTTGCGCGGATTGGGCGCGCCGCGCGCCAAGGCCGCGCTGATGCTGGCCGAATCTCTTGCGGCAAAGGAAGCCGCCGCCTTGGGGTTGATCTGGAAATGTGTTTCCGATGATGCGCTGAGCGAAGAAACCGCCCGTCTGGTGGCAAAACTGGCCGCAACCCCCCGCACAGCGCTGGCCTGCATCAAACAAGCCATCGCCGCAGCAGCCACAGCGCCCGATCTGGATGACTACCTGAAACAGGAAGCCGCGCTTCAGGGCGTGGCAGGCGCGCACCCGGATTACAGCGAAGGTGTGTTGTCGTTTCTGGAGAAGCGCAAGCCGGATTTTGAATAAGTAGGGGACGATGCGAATTTGAGAATACGGGCGTAATTGTTTTTCCACAGATTCGGCTGTGTACGGTCATTGCGCGCGCCTCAATCAACGGCAGATTTGTTCCGCGCAGTCGGCATTGATGTCGAGCGATCCATGCCTGTAGACGTGGCCAGTTTCGCCAGAGCCTCGCATCTGTCGGATCAGCTCAGAAACCCTTCGGCGTCAATCAGGCCGGTCAGATCGTGCAGCGATTGATCCTGCGTGCGTCCGGTTGTGTCCAGCGTGGTTTCGGCGCGGTCATAGATTGGCTCGCGGCTTGTCAGCAAGTCGCGCAGCTGCTGCATCGCTTCGGGATTGCCGGCCATGGGACGGTCATCGCCCTGTGCCTGCACCCGCGTCATGTGCTCTTCGGGGCTGGCCTTGACCCAGACGGTGTGAAAATTGCTGAGCAGAGCATTATATGTCATCGGTTCAGCCACAATGCCGCCCGCGACCGCCAGAATAACCGAGTCATGGGTGGCCACCACACGCTGCAAAGCCTGACTTTCCAGTTTGCGATACCCGTCCTGCCCATAAAGCGCCATGACCTCGGAGACCGGCATACCGCTGTGGTCTTCGATCTCGCGATTCAGCTCCAGAAATGGCATGTCCAACCGCGTGCCCGCCAGCTTACCCAACGTCGATTTCCCGGCGCCGCGCAGCCCCAAAAGACAAATGCGGTGCGCCTTTTGCAGCCCCGGCCCGGTTGGGTTGAGCAGGCTCATCACCGCTTGTTGCGTCTCGCGGTCTGATGTCTGAAACAAATTCGCCATCTTGACTGAGTCCGAGGTCCACGGGTCTTCTTCTCCCACGAACCATTCGATCCGGTGATCCAGCGCAATTGCCACGCGTTCCAGCAAGCCGATCGAGATATTGCCCGCACCGGATTCCAACTGCGCCAGATACCGGGGCGACACACCGGAACGTTCCGACAAAACACGGCGCGGAATGCCCTTGCGTTCGCGTGCCTTGCGGACCCGGTCGCCAACACGCACAATCAGCTGCTGAACAGCCCGATCAATCGAAGACGTTTGTTCGACCGGTTGGGTGTCGCCCCTGAAGTTGGTGATTTCCGCCATGGCGCCGCACTCATTGTGTATAATAGTGCAAAAATTAGCGCGATTTTACGGTCTGATCAATTGTTTAAGCGCAAACATTGACAAAATGCTGCAATATCATGCGCCAGACGGCGGGATCAGCGGTGTGACCATCGCCCGGATGTCGTCGGGCACGGCCTGTTTGCGGAATTCTGCAGCCACGATGAACACACATACAAACTCGCCAGAGAAACACAAGCCACCATCCTGGCGGCCCAGCACCCGAAACCGGATCGAGCTTTGGCCAAGCCGGATCGGGTCGACCTGACACATTAGCCTGTGGCGCGGCGTGATCGGGGCGTGGAAATCCAGTGACATATGCACAAAGGGTGTGCCAACATTGCGATCCAGTTCCATCTGAAACCAGCCATCCCCGCCCAAATGTTCCTCCCACCAGGCATTGATCGCATCCAATGCAAACCACGGAATGCGCGCGGTATAGGCGATTTTGGCCGGGTCACAATCGCCCCACGTCACGCGGACTTCATGTTCGAAATGCGGGACACCGCCGTCCTCAGCAGGGCTCATGTTCAATACGTCTCCACGTGATAACGCCCTTCGTCGCGCATGGAATCTCGCAAGGCCGCCCACGGCGTGCCGATGCTTTCCGCAATGTTGGTCAGGGTTTTTTCCACCCCTTCCTCCATACCGCGCAGCCCGCAAATATAGATGTGGGTTTTTGGATCGGACAGCAGGTCTGCAATCGCCTCTTGTTCGACCATCATCCGGTCCTGAACGTATTCTTTTGGCGCGCCGGGGATGCGGGAAAACACCATATGGGTGCGCAGCAAAGAGGCAGGCAATTTGTTCAGGGGGCCAAAATACGGCAGGGAATCCGGGGAACGCGCACCAAAGAACATCGTCATACCGCCGGATTTGTTCCCAACGGTCCGCTCGCGCCGCATGGTAAACGCGCGCATCGGGGCCGAGCCTGTTCCGGTACAGACCATCAAAAGCCGCGCCTGCGGGTCTTCGGGCAAGAGGAAGGTCGAGCCAAACGGGCCGGTCACCATCACCTCGTCACCGGGTTTCAGGTCGCAAATATAGTTAGAGGCAATCCCGCGGTCTTCGCGTTTCACGGTCAGCGACACATTGCCAAAGTTCTCACGCTCGCCGTCGCGTGGGCTGGACACTGAATAAAGCCGGGGCAGGTGGGCGTTCCCATCCGCGTCAGTGCCCGGTGGGATGATCCCGATAGTTTGCCCTTCGAGCACAGGAAAGGTCTGCCCCTGAAAGGTCAGGATGATGTGACGAATATCGGTTTCGCTGTCGGCGGCGGTCAGTCGGAAATTGCCCTGTACATTGGCCCTGGCCGGTTTGCCCAGCGTATACATGTTGATCGTCGGCCTGGCGGCACTTGCCGGTGCCCGCGCTTTGCCGCCTGCGCCCTTGTGCGCGTCTTCCAGCAATGCGGCAATGGCCGGGTCCAGCGCCTCGGCGTCGCCGTCTGTGGATGCCGCACCAATTTCCTGCTGCTCAGGCAGTTCTTCCCAACCATATTGATCGTCCAGCGCATAAGGCGTTTCAACAACACGCCATTCGTCAATCGACCCGGTCGGGCACACCGGAATGCAATCCATGCAAGAGTCGCAGGTGTCGGGGTCAACGACGACATTGTTGTCGTCATGCTGGATCGCGCCAATCGGACACGTCATTTCGCACGTGTAACACCGAATGCAAATTTCCGGGTCAATCAGGTGCTGCTTAAAGGGCTGGTTCATGTATCGCGCGTTTTGGACAAGATGGTGTCAGGCAAGGTGATCGCCTCGATCAACGCGTTGCACAAACCCCGACAATCCGTGCAGCCTATGCAAGGGCCTGTCAGACAGGCAATTTCGCGCGAAATCGAGCTGGTCTGGTGGGTTGGGGTTGTTGAACGAGTAATAGGCATCCGTCCTCTCCTGAGATTGGGGGGCTGGTGAAGGGTGCGATCCGGACAGCATAACGTACCCGGATCATACCGTGTTTGATCCTGATCACGCCATATGAAGTTTCACATACTCGAAATCGCCGGGTTTGTTGTCGATCCCTACCTTGGGCGGATTGATCCAGCTGGCGTATTTTCCAGGCTCGGTCACCGGTTTCATCAATGACTGAATGAAATCACCATCCGCATGTGTGGTGAGCCAATCCGGCAATCCCGCATCATATTCAGCACCGCTGACAATCTTGCCATCCGGGTTGAAATTGTGCCCGGAAAACACCCCGATTTTGCGGTTAAAGCTTTCGTGCGGCAGCTTCAGCTCAAACTCGATCCCTATCTTGGCGATGATCTTGTTCCAGCGCCCAACGCCGCCAGCCGCATCGCGGGTGTAATCGTCGCGCAGCCGCATATTGATTGCAGTCAGAGCAGGCACTTCTTTTTGCACCGCTTTGCCGTCTTCCATATCCCAGACCACATAGGTGTCCTGTGTCAGAAGGTGGTCGTCGTCGATCCGATTTTCCTGATACCGGCCTTTGATACCCGCGTTGAACGCGTTGGCAGCATTGGTCGACACTTCCTGCCCAAACAGGTCCAGACTGAGCGTGTAGTGCAGGTTCAGCTTTTTCTGGATTGTGGGCAGATCAATGACGCCCAGGTCGCGGATTTTGTTGGTGTCATACGGGTCAGTGATGCCGTTTTCTTTCATCACCTGACAGGTGCGCTCAATTGTGCGACCAACCCCGGTTTCGCCAACGAACATATGATGCGCTTCTTCGGTCAGCATAAAGCGGCAGGTGCGGCTGAGCGGGTCAAAGCCCGACTGCGCCAGCGATTCCAACTGCATCTTGCCGTCCCGGTCGGTGAAATAGGTGAACATAAAAAACGACAGCCAATCGGGCGTTTCTTCGTTGAACGCGCCCAACATGCGCGGTGCCTCCTCGGAGCCCGAAGACCGGCGCAGCATGTCGTCGGCCTCTTCCCGACCGTCACGGCCAAAATATTTCTGCAAAAGGTAAACCATCGCCCAAAGGTGGCGGCCCTCTTCAACGTTCACCTGAAACAAGTTGCGCATGTCGTAAAGTGATGGGGCGGTCAGACCGAGAAAGCGCTGTTGCTCGACAGAGCCTGGTTCCGTGTCGCCCTGGATCACGATCAGACGTTTCATCAGGTTGCGGTATTCGCCGGGAACCTCTTGCCATGCGGCTTGCCCTTTGTGCTCGCCACATGGGATGGTGCGCCCTTCCACTTCGGGTGCAAGCAAGACACCCCAGCGGTATTCGGGCATTTTCACATAATCAAATTTGGCCCAGCCTTTTGGGTCGACGCTGACAGCGGTGCGCAGATAGACCATCGATTGCTGAAACTGCTGTGGGATCAGGTCGTTCCACCAATTGATGTAACCCGGGTGCCATTTTTCAAGCGCTTTCAACACTTTTTTATCCGAAGACAAACCTACGTTGTTGGGGATTTGCGTATCGTAACTCACATTAATCAGATCAAGCATTCTATTCCTCCTGCGACCCCTCGTAGGTCGGACAATATTGTCCGACCTACCTTCAGGTCTTCACACACGTTCCATGTTGTATTTGCCGCGCACGCCCGTCCCATAGCGCTTCAGCGCACCTTCGGATCCCACCGCGTTGGGGCGGTTGAAAATCCAGTTTTGCCACGCGGTCAGGCGGCCAAAAATCCGGGTTTCCATCGTCTCTGGTCCGGCAAAGCGCAGGTTCGCCTCCATACCGGTCATGGCATCCGGGCTGAACGACGCCCGCTCCTCCATAAAGATGCGAATTTCGTCGTCCCAATCGATGTCATCGAGAATTTCTGTTACCAGCCCCAGCGCGTCGGCGTCTTCGGCTTCCAGCGCAGATCCAGTTTTTACCTTCGCGGCAGTCACGCTTTCAGGTTCGCCAAGAAACCGCGTTTCCAGCCGCGTCAGATCATTACCCATTGGCATGGGCCCAAAGTTCGCCGGGCTTAGCGTGATGGTGGCCAGTGGTCGATTGTCGCCCTCAAACTCATCTTCCATCATGTACGAACGATCCACGGAAAACAGCAGCTCGGCCAGGATGCCTGCGAAACAGGATCCGTGTTCGACCAGCGCAACCATAGAGCGCGAAGTGACATCTACCCGCTTCAAAATTCGCTTCCAATACTGCAGCACTTCGTTGGCCAGCCAGTGCCCCGCATTGTCCAGCAACAACGTTTCATGGGCCAGAAATGTCTCGGGGGCGCCTTGGGTTCGAAACACCAGCAGCCCCAGATCCATCTCGTTCAGGCGCAAATGCAGAATAGCGTCGTCCAGTTCGCGGGCCAATCGCAGCATATAGGCTTCGGCCCCTTGCGCGGTGAATGCATCCATATCCGCAGGCGCGTCCATATCTGGTCCGTGCAACGTAATCGTCGCACTGCGCGCCGCGCGATCCATGACCACTTCGACCAGTGAATAGGTTACAGACCCATTGTCACCAAAGTCCCGGTTCAGTGGGGGCAAGGCAATCCCCTGGGCGACATCAGCCTTGGGCGAAGCCGTCGCAAATTCCACCGCGCGCTCCGCGACAGTGGCGTCAAATGTCGCGTTCGAAATCACCTCGTCGACCAGCCGCCACTCTTTGGCGCGTTTGCCGCGTACGCCTTCTTCGATGGTACAGAATATGTCAGCCCTATCCCGGCGCACTTTGCGTTTGTCAGTCACTCGGGTCAGCCCGCCTGTGCCCGGCAGCACAGCCAAAAGCGGCACTTCGGGCAAGGCCACTGAGGACGCGCTGTCATCGGTCAGCATGATGTGGTTGCACGCCAGCGCCAGCTCGTATCCGCCGCCAGCACAGGCGCCTTTTACGGCTGCCATATATTTCTGACCTGAATCCGCTTCGGCAGCCTCAAACGTGTTGCGGGTTTCGTTGGTGAATTTGCAGAAATTGACCTTATGCCCATGCGCGGCCCCACCCAGCATGCGAATATTCGCCCCGGCGCAAAACACGCGGTCCTTGGCGGATTTCATCACCACAACCTTGACCTCGGGATGCTCAAACCGCATGCGCTGCACAACATCGGCCAGCTCGATATCCACACCAAGATCGTATGAGTTCAGCTTAAGCTGATAGCCGTCAAACAAGCCGCCATTTTCATCGACATCCATAATCAGGTTGGCCACGGGCCCATCATATTCCACCCGCCAGTGTCGATACTGTGAGGGGTCGGTCTGAAAGTCGATCAGCTTGGTCATCGCGCGTTTCCTTCATGCCATGCGTCACAGTGCACGATAATGCCAAGTGTTGAGTCGGTAAAGCTATTTAGTGCACAATAATGCGAGTGTTGGGGGTGTTTTGTAGTGAATTCGGGTGGAGAGGCGCAAATTATGAGTAAAAACTGCATTATAAAGCATAAAAATTATGCTCATCGCTACTGACTTCCAAAAACGCTGTTCCACAGCCTGCTGACGTCGGAACGCGATATTCCGAGAATCACGGCCTCCTCTTCAGTTCCCTCCACAAACAGCAATTCCCGCGCCATTTCTGCAAGTCGCGCCACAGCGTTTTCGCGTCCCATGCGACGCTTTAATCCGGCATTGGCCAGTTGGATCAATCCCTGCACCAATGCCCTCTCCCGTGATCCCGGCGGCAATCCCATCCAGATCGGCTCCAGCAACTCATGCGCTTCCCAGAAATATCCCTCTTGTATAAAGGCATGCGCCAGCCGCCACCGCTCAGATGCTTCGATATCGTCTAACGAAAAGCCAAACCGGTCAAACAGACCCGCGTCATGGCGGGCGGTTTCGCCCGGTACATAGACATGCGGCGGGCGCCAGTCGGGTGCGACCGTCATGCGGTTTCAATCCGGATCAACCGCGCGCAATAGTCTGTTATTGCCGCCAGTACGGCATCCGGATGATCCTGATGTGGCGCGTGCCGGCAATTGACCAGAACAACCACATCCACAGGGGCATAAGAACGTTCTTCAACTTCGCGGACCTGCGCCAGCGTGCCATACTGATCGTCGCGTCCCTGGATGACAAGTGTCGGAATGCGCAGGTAGTCGATCACCTCACCCACATGCCAATCGCGAAATTCCGGGTTCAACCAGGCCGCGTTCCAGCCGCAAAAGGCGACCTCGGGATTGGCGTGATATTTGCCCATCCGATCCCGTAAATTGGTGGTTTCCCAAGCCTGTCTGGCGCGCTCAATCTCTTGCAATCCCATAGGTTCGGTAAAGAAATGCGGTGCCATCAGAATCAGTCCGCGCACCCGGTAATCGGCGACCCGACCGGCATATTCCGCCGCAATCGTCGCGCCGTCGGAATGCCCCATCAGGATGACCGGACCGGGTCCAATGGCATCAAGAACGTCCGGCAGCACATCAACCGCCTCGGCCGTCATGTAATCCACAGGGCGGGGCAGGGTCGCGGCATCTGATTGCCCATATCCGGCCCGGGAATAGGCCAGCACAGGCAGCCCGGTTGCTGCGGCGATCCGGGTCGGAAAATCCCGCCACAACGCCACGCATCCCAGACCTTCGTGCAGCATGACAATCACCGGACCCTCACCCGGTTCTGGTCCCCAACAGGCCCATTCCAACGCAGCCCCGCCTGCCACCAAACGCCCGTTTCCGGCCGCCCAGTTCAGCGTCACTCTGCAGCACTCCGCAGCTTAAATCGTTGAATCTTGCCTGTTGCGGTCTTGGGCAAATCATCGACAACCGACACCCAGCGCGGATATTTCCACATGCCGATCTTGTCTTTGACGAAATCCTTCAGGCTTTGCGCGTCGGGCGTATCAACACCGTCTTTCAGCACCACAAACGCCGCCGGTTTGATCAGGTCCTCACTGTCGGCGCGCGCAACCACCGCTGCTTCGAGAATACCGGGGTATTCGATCAGTGTCTGTTCCACTTCAAACGGGCTGACCCAAATGCCCGAGACCTTGAACATGTCATCCGTGCGCCCGCAATAGACATACCGCCCGGACTCGTCCCGTTCATATTTGTCGCCTGTGCGGGTCCAATGGCCTTCGAATGTCGACATGCTTTTGTCGCGCCGGTTCCAATACCCCTCGGCGCTGGACGGGCCGCGCACCAACAGCTCGCCCACTTCACCTTCGCCGACATCTTCGTCATGCTCGTCCACCAGCCGCACTTCGTAGCCCGGCACCGCCAACCCGGACGTGCCATAGGCAATGTCGCCCGGACGATTGGACAAAAAGATGTGCAACATTTCGGTCGAGCCAACGCCGTCTACAATCTCGCATTGCCACAATTTTTCCCAGCGCTCTCCGATGTCACGCGGCAAGGCTTCTCCGGCGCTGGTGCAGACCCGAACCGAATGATCCGGGGGCGTGCCGCGCGATTCCTGCTCGGCGACAACAGCAGCGAACAAGGTTGGTACGCCGCAGAAAATTGTCGGCTTTTCCTGCGCCAGAATGTTCAGCACACCATCCGGCGTCGGACGCCCGCCCAGTATGACGGTGGTCGCGCCAACTGCCATCGGAAAAGACACGGCGTTGCCCAGCCCATAGGCAAAGAACATCTTGGCCACTGAAAACATCGTATCATCTTCGGTGACACCCAGCACCTGTGCGCCAAACGTGTCTGACGTGGCTTTGAGGCTGGAATGCACGTGCCGCACGCCCTTGGGCGCGCCTGTTGACCCTGAACTATACAGCCAGAACGCCAGTTCATCCGCATTGGCATGCACGGTTTCGATGGGGTCTGCCCCCTTGGTGAAGGCGTTATAGCTTTCCGTGCCGTCCGGCGCAGTTCCAATCACCAACACAGCGCGCAGAGTTGTGTTGTCCGCAATGGCGGGTTTCACCGTGTCCCAAAGTTGTTCAGACACCACCAAAACCGATGCGCGGCTGTCGTTGAGAATGGTTTCATACACAGGCGCGGCCAGCAACGTGTTCAAAGGCACCGGCACCGCACCCGCCTTCATCGCTCCCCAGAAAATCACCGGAAATTCGATCTGGTCGCGCACAATCATCGCGATGCGTTCTTCACGGCGCACCCCGTGTTTCAGCAACGCGCCACCAAACCGCGCCGCCTCTTCCGCCAGACGGCCATAGGTCAGACTGCGCTTTGCGCCATCTGCCTCGCGAAAGGCAACTTTGTCGGAGCGCCCTTCACTCAGATGACGGTCGACAAAATACAGAACCGCATTTTGATTGTCTGGTTGACTGTCTGGCATCGATGATCCTCCCGCGCGCATCGCCACCGCTTTGGGTGGCCTCTCACCGTGACAATGTCCTCCCAGACCCGGTGAGTCGTTCATGCTTAATAATGCATATTGTTTGGCGTCATGGCAGAAAAATTTTTGGAAAAGATGCAAAAAAGTGCAATATTCGACCTTTTGCAGGTCCTTCTCACCAAGGCAAGCCCGGATGCGATACCCAGCGCCACAACGCAAAAGGGCCGCAGCGTTGGCTGCGGCCCCTCGGGTCATGCAAGACGTGTGGTCTTACATGTTGTTCTTTTTATACTCTTCCATGAGCATTTTGGCTTCGTCGATCATCGCCTGACCATCAAGGCCACGCTTCTCCATGTCAGCGATCCAGGTGTCGTAGATGGGTTGCACAACAGTGCCCCATTCTGCGGCATCTACCTCGGAAACGGTGACGATGTTGTTGCCACGCTTCACAGCCAGCTCACGTGCCGGGCCGTCTGAATCTGACTGAGTGCCACCAGCAAAGACCGAAAACTCCAGACCGGAGTTCTTATCAACTGCGGCTTTCTGGTCGTCCGACAGGGCGTCGTAACGGGCTTTGTTCATCGCCAGCACAAAGGTCAGCGTATAAAGCGCGTTGCCTTCGAACTCGGTGTGATTGTCTACCAGCTCAGGCACTTTCAGCGCTGCGGTCACTTCCCATGGAATGGTGGTGCCGTCGATCACACCTTTGGACAGGCCTTCGGGAACTGCCGGAACCGGCATGCCAACAGGTGTCGCGCCGGTGAGTTTCAACAGTTCGTTCACCAAGCGCGAACCGCCGCGAATTTTCATGCCTTCCAGATCGGATGGCTTGGTCACGGCTTTGTTGGTGTGGAACATGCCCGGTCCGTGCACCCATGTGCCCAGAATGTGCACGTTCTTGAACTCGGTGTCCTTCATGTGGGCGTCGAACATTTTCCAATAGGCATAAGACGCCGCGCGGGCATCTTCGACCATAAAGGGCAGTTCGAACACTTCGGTCGATGGATAGCGACCGGGTGTATACCCGACAACCGTCCAGACAATGTCGGCAACGCCGTCAATCGCCTGATCCATCAGCTCTGGTGGTTTCCCGCCCAGCTGCATCGACGGATAACGCTCAACTTTGATTGAGCCGCCCGAGTCCTTCTCGACCGCGTCGGCCCAGACATCAAGGATCAGCTTAGGTACGTTGGCTTGTGGTGGCAGGAACTGATGCATACGCAGCGTCACGTCCTCCGCCATGGCCGCGCCTGCGGTCAGCGCTGCTGCAGCAACCCCACCGATAAGATTCAGAATAGTTCTGCGACTGGTCATGACTACCTCCCAAATGACCTTTGGCAATATAATGCCAATTTATTGCACAATGTGCATAATAATGCCAAGCTCAATTTCATTCTTTCTTGTCCTGGCACTACATTTCCCGTCCGCTCAGTCACCAAATCGCGGAACCTTGGTTCGCGCAAGTGGCAATACGCCTTTCTGATTGACTGACCCAAAAATCAATACTGCGCGCCCAAACGGACAAATTGACGATTGCCACATTGGGCGCAGAGACATTTTGGCCAGTTTCATCCGCCCCCGACAAAGGGGCACGCATTTTTCTGACATCCCCTTGTCAAACCAAAAAAATGTAACGATCAAGACTAAACGACCAAATAATTCGGCGCGCCGGATGGTCGAAAATCACGCGTTGGGCTGCAGGAATCGCAGTCCCTAATTTAGGACGGTCAGTCAAAGAGTATGAACGAAATTCTGGAAGGTCTGCGGCAAGCGGCCCACCTCATCGTCACTCTGGATCGGGATCTCATCGAGATTTCGTTGCGCTCGCTTCGCGTAACTCTAACGGCTGTCGCGGTTGCATCAGCCATCGGTCTGCCGCTGGGATGCTGGCTGGCTGTACGCCGGTTTCGCTATCGTCGCATTGTGATTGCCACAATGAACGCGCTGATGGGACTGCCGCCTGTGGTGGTGGGGCTGATTGTATATCTGCTGTTGTCGCGGTCCGGTCCGTTTGGGGTCTTTGGCCTTCTGTTCACACCCACGGCCATGATTATTGCACAGGTTATCATCCTGACGCCGCTGATTGCTTCGATCTCGCATCAGGCGATTCGAGAGCTTTGGGCGGAATATCATGATCTACTGATCTCTCTGAACACCACACGTCGTCAGCGCATCACCACTTTGCTCTGGGATGGGCGCCGCGCGCTGTTGACCGCTGCGCTGGCCGGATTTGGACGCGGCATTGGCGAGGTCGGCGCAATCATGATCGTCGGGGGCAATATCGACAACGCCACCCGCGTGCTGACCACAGCCATCGCTTTGGAAACCGGCAAGGGCAACTTTTCGCTCGCACTGGCGCTGGGCTTTGTGCTGATCGGTCTCGCCATTCTGGTCAATCTGATCATCCACAGCCTGTCCCGAACCGAGGTCAGCGACAGATGGTGAGCCCATGCATTCTTCCCCTTGAAGTGACCGACGCCATTGTCAGACGGCGTAGCAAAGTGTTGGTGGGGCCGGTCTCACTCAGCGTCGGGCCATCCGGTCTGACCGTGGTCATGGGCCCTAACGGGGCTGGCAAAAGCACACTGTTGCGCCTGTTGCACGGTATGGAACGCGTGTCGCGCGGGACCATGCATTGGCAGGTGCCCGAGGAAGAGGCCCGAAAGCGTCAGTCTTTTGTTTTTCAGACCCCGATTATGATGCGCCGGTCCGCGCTCGATAATGTGGCTTATCCGCTGATCATCCATGGCACGCCGCGCAAACAGGCGCGCGACACCGCCGCACAATGGCTTGACCGGGTGGGGCTGTCGGACTCTGCCGGTAAACTGGCCACGGTTCTGTCTGGTGGCGAACGCCAGAAACTGGCGCTGGCCCGGGCGCTGATCCGCGACCCGGAAATCCTGTTTCTGGACGAACCCTGTGCCAATCTTGATGGCCGGGCCACACGTGAATTCGAAGAACTGGTGCAGGCGGCCCATGAAAATGGGACCCGCATCGTGATGGCCACGCATGACATCGGTCAGGCCCGGCGCCTGGCCCGGGACGTGTGGTTCATCTATCGCGGTCAACTGCATGAGGCCGCCCCGGCGGATCAGTTCTTTTCCACCCCAACCACCCCCGAAGCGCGCGCCTTTATTCAGGGAGATATCGTAGAATGAACTGGAAGACCCTGCTTGCCGCTGCAGCGATGACGCTGACAGGACTGGCGGCCCAGGCCGACGACATGAAAGTGGCGGTGACCACATCGTTTCACAATTCCGGGCTGGCCGAGGTGCTGTTGCCCGAAATTCAAAAAGACCTTGGGCTTGAGGTCCAGCTCTTGGTTGTTGGCACCGGTCAGGCGATCCGCCTTGGCGAAGCGGGCGATGTCGACGCCATTCTGGTGCACTCCCAAAAGGCCGAGGACAAATTCATCGCCGGTGGCAATGGCACGCATCGGACCGAGATCATGTATAATGACTTTGTCTTGATCGGCCCGTCCGCCGATCCTGCGGGGATCACAGACGCAGATTCTGCGGCTGCGGCCCTGACCATGATTGCGTCCGCCAAGTCCCCCTTTGTCAGCCGCGGCGACGACAGTGGCACGCATAAGAAAGAGGCGTCTCTATGGGCAGCGGCGGGGATCGATGATGCTGCGCGTGATGTCGCTTGGTACAAGGCCGCTGGCGCCGGGATGGGCGCATCGTTAAACACGGCGTCAGGCATGAACGCCTATATCATGTCCGACCGGGCGAGCTGGCTGAAGTTCGGCAACAAGGGCGATCTGGCGCTGCTCTTTTCCGGTGATCCGGTGCTGTTCAACCAATATGCCTATTTGCCGGTGAACTCTGCCAAACACGGACATGTCAAAAATGACCTCGCCGCGCAGCTCGAAGCATGGCTAATCAGCGACCGCGCAAAAGACCTGATCAACGGCTACACGCTAAACGGCGAAGTGTTATTTACATTCAACGCCGCGCGCTAACTCAACAGGGCTTGCGTCAGCGCAAGCCCTGTCAGGAAAAGACCGCCTCATAAACCAGCTTGCATGACACCAACGCCAACGCGATCTCGATCAACGCAAAGAATATCTTCTCAGGCAGAACGCGTGACAACGTAGCACCGCTCCACGCGCCAAAAAGCGCCATCGGTGCCAGCCACAATGCCTGCCCGGTCGATTCCCAGGTAATCTGGCCAGCCAGAATATAGGGCGGCACTTTTAGCAGGTTCACGATGGTAAAGAATATCGTGGTTGTGCCCAGATACACCATCTTGTCGAGCTTTTGAGGCAGTACATAGTTCTGATACGGGGGGCCGCCCGCGTGCGAGATATAGCTCGTGATCCCGGTCAACGTTCCCCAGAAGATGCCGCGCGGTACATCCGCAGGACGGGCCGCAATTTCCTTTTTGGAGAACCGTTTCCGCATCGCATTGGCAAGATAGTAAAATCCAATGGCCGCAACCAAAAGTTTAACCGCTTCGACAGGCACATGTGAAACCGCCAGAAAGCCAATCAGAACCCCCGCGATTGCTCCTGGAATAAGTATCTTCAGGTTCCGCACGGATATCGCTTTGCGGAACAGGTAAATCGCATAGCAATCCGCGACAACATAGATGGGTAGTAGCAAACCCGCCGCCTTGGCCGGGTCCATGTACAGCGACATCAGCGGTACGGACAAAACCGCGATCATCGGAATGCCACCTTTGGACAATCCCATAAGATAGGCGGCCAACCCCGCAATAAACCAATACGTCATTTGATGTCTCCGCACTGCGCGTATTGGGGTGCTCTATACGGCGCACCGCAGGGCCGCAATACGCGAACGAGCAACGCCCGCGGTATTCATACCCGGAAACAGACAAACGGGACCGATGCAATACCGACGTATTGCCGACGGGCTGCCGAAGCCAAAAATCCCTTAAAATAGGGCCATTAATCAACGATTCGCCAAAACAGGCGCAACATCAGCGCCCGTTGCTCATCTCTAGCTATCTGGTGTGGCGTGTATGGCGAACTGTTCCAATTCGGCTTCTGCCGGCTTTATGGCTCGAAACTGTTCCCTGACACCGGCCTCGGACAACTCACGCGCGACGGTCAGCAAAGTATTGGGATCATGCTCAGCGCAAAGCTCGGCCATATGGCGCAGCTCTTCACGTGCCACGGGCAGGGCAGCCTCCACCGAAGGTGCGCCGTATATATTGACAAAATGCTGCGCCACAGCCTGTTCCAGTGCAGCCATCTCGCTGTCTTCTATGGCCGTGACCGCCACAAACGTGACCCGGCCAAACGTCTCCACCCCCAGCCAGCCATTGGCAAAGGCCTGACGTGCTTTTCCGGTCAGATCGGCATCGGACCAGTTTGAAAACTCAAACCCGCCGCTTATGGCCCATTCACCGGTCCGGGCCGGGTTGAAAAATACCCGCTGATCGCTCTCGTCAAAATGAATGGCGCGTGCCAGCAACATGACTACTCTCCCTTGTCCAACAGCCTGCTTAATGAAAGCAGGCGTGTCTCATTTTCGGTCCTCAGCAAGGCGCCGAACACTTCGTCCACACCAACGAAAAGGCCTGTTTCTTCAGTGCCTTGAATGGTCCACGACACGTCTTCTCCCATGTCTCTTCCCAAACCGCGCCATTCTTCGCTCAGCGGCTTCATCCCGTCTTCTTCCATCCGGTTCACCCAGACCAAAGTGTGTCGCACCCACGCGCTCAAAAGGTCCTCTGGCGCGACGTCAACACAGCCTTCTTCATACAGACATGTCTGCCCCGGCGCGCTGCCCGGTGCTTCGGGATCCGGTGGGATCAGGGGGATGTTCAGCCCGACGACAATCCAGTCAGGAACCGCCGCTTCATCAGTATCAGAGGCGGCGATTCTAAGCTGGCCGCAGGCCGCGCCGTTGACAAAAATACCGCCAGTCCAACCCAGATGCACAGCCACCTCAGGCGGTGCCAATGCCCCCAGTGCATTCTGAAATCCGATGCCGCAGGCGATCAACACCGGCATCGCCTCGCGCAGGGCAACTTCGGGGGCAAACACAATCGCCGCGCGCAACTGGTCGGCCGCCAGATTGTAAACCACCAACCCCGCATCACACCCCATGATCGCCTGCGTTTGCGCCTTTGCGAAAGGGTCGGCCATACCGCTTAGGGCAAGCCCTTCAAACAATGGTGGGAATTGCGGGGGGTTGGTCATGCAACCCCCTCTGTGACAAGCGTTTTCGCCAGCGCTCTGAACGCCTGCGCTTGTGCAGATGTCGGGTCTGACACCACAATCGGCGCACCACCGTCAGCGGCCACACGAATGTTCATCGACAAAGGGATTTCAGCCATCAACGGCACGCCAAGTTTCTCTGCCTCTGCTGCGACGCCGCCATGGCCAAACATATGCTCTTCGTGACCGCAGTTTGAACAGATATGGGTGCTCATGTTTTCGATCATGCCGATGATGGGCGTGCCCAATTTCTCAAACATATTGATACCCTTACGCGCATCCAGCAACGCAATGTCCTGAGGGGTCGAGACCACGATTGCCCCGTTCAGTTCGGCCTTTTGCGCCAGTGTCATCTGAACGTCGCCAGTGCCCGGCGGCAAATCAACGATCAGCACATCCAACGCGCCCCACTGCACCTGATTGAGCATTTGCTGCAAGGCGCCCATCAGCATTGGACCCCGCCAGACAACGGCCTCTTCCTCGCGCGTCATCAGGCCGATGGACATCATCGTAACACCGTGATTCCGCATCGGCAAAATCGTCTTACCATCCGGGCTTGACGGGCGACCGCTCACGCCAAGCATGCGTGGCTGAGACGGGCCATAAACATCTGCATCCAGCAAGCCCACGCGCCGACCTTCGGCGGCCAGCGCGGCGGCAAGGTTGGCCGAGATGGTTGATTTTCCAACACCACCTTTGCCCGACGCCACTGCAATTATCCGGTCAATACCCGGGATTTTTTGCGGCCCCTGAGGTTCGGCAGGACGCGACGCTTTAAGGTCCGGTGGGGCTTTGGGAGACGAATGCGCGGTCATCACAACGGACACGGATCTGACCCCGTCCAGCGCATTCAGACGATCCTCTGCATCGTCTTTGACGGGTTGCAGAACCTGCGCATGTGCCGGGTCGATTTCCATCACGAACCGGACTTCGCCATCGTCAATATTCAGCGCCCGCACCATACCGCTGGCCACCAGATCAGACCCCGAGACCGGATCGGTCAACCCTTTGAGAACCTCCAGAACCTGTTCACGCGTTGCCATTCAGGACCGCCCCGCGATCTTGCCGGTCACGACATGTTCAAAGTCCAGGCCATTAATGGTCAGAACCACCTTTGCGTCGAACTCCTTGCCCGCAGTTTCATCCGACCCGGCGCTGCGCATCGCGTCCTCGATTGCTTGCTGGGAAGTCACGCCAACCTGCTTCAGGAACTTACGCATTGTCATGTTAAAGTCTTCGCTCATTTGATTGCCCTTATGCGAATATTCGTCTCTGTTTCAGCCCAAAAAGGCCCCGGTTGACGCTGATCCAGAACCGGGCCTAGGTTTGTAGCATGCAAACCATTCGCCCATTTCATCGCCTCTGCGCGCCAGTTTTTTGTATCTTTGCCGTTGTTTTCCTGACAGTCGCGGAAAGCCGCGCGCAGGGCAAGACCATGACTTTGTCTGCTCCGGATGCCATGCAGGAAAACGGATTTCTCAAATTCGTCCTGCCGCGTTTTATGTTGAAACATGGCATACGCATTACCCCGGTTTCTGCGACAGAGACCGCTGACGCCGCCCTTGTTTCGCCCGGTGACAGACCGGCATTTTCTGATGGGCAAACCATCTATGGGCTGTCGGTGAAACCGGGCAATCCACATGCCGAAAAATTTGCGGACTGGCTGACGTCGGGCATCGGCTTGCGCACGATTCTGAGCTTCAAAGTTGACGGACAGGCCGTGTATTCGGAACCTGTCGCGGTCGAACAGATTGTCGTTGCGCCTGATCTGTCGGGGGATGCGATGCGTGGTATGGATGCATCTTTGCGGGCCTGTGGGCGATGCCACGTCGTGGGCGACATCAACCGCATGGCCGGGATCGGGTCGACGCCGTCTTTTGCCGTGCTGCGGTCGCTGGGCAACTGGCAGGAACGGTTTGAAAGCTTCTACGTGCTGAACCCGCATCCTGCCTTTACCGTCATTCCCGACGTTACCTTGCCATTTGATCAGGCCCGACCGCCCCCAATCAGCCCGGTCACAGTGACGCTGGACGAGTTGGAAGACATCGTGGCCTATGTCGCTGACATGGCGCCAGCCGATCTGGGAGCTCCGATCCTGCATCAGTGATCACGACGTTTGGACAGGTAGTCTTCGGTGGTGCGCACGGCGGGCTTGTCGGCCCCTGCAAACGGATTGTTTGTCTGGTGAAACTGCGCGTTTACGCGGCAATCGTCACACATGCGGATCATGCGTGCGGCGTCGGATGTGGCAAACATCGCGTGTTTGCCTTCCAACTTTTCAACGATGCGTTCGATGGTTGATTTGACCCCAAATGGCGTGCCGCATTCGACACAATCAAACGGCTCCTCCTCGTGCACAATCTGCTGGGTGAAAACGGTGTCAGATGTGTCGAACTGCGGACGCAACGAAATCGCATTCTCCGGGCAGACCTGCACACACAATCCGCATTGCAGACAGGCATCTTCCTGAAACCGCAACTGCGGCATGTCCGGGTTGTCGCCCAACGCACCGGACGGGCACAGCGATGCACAGGACAGGCACAGCGTACACGCATCCTTGTCGACCTGAACCGCGCCGTAAGGGGAGGATTCGGGCAATGGGACTGGCGCTTCAAGTTCAGGTTGCAGGGCCTTCACGGCCAACCGCGTCACCTGACGACGTGTGCCCAATGGCAGAATTGGCGTGATCTCAGCGACCGGAGCAATGGCGGCATACAGCTGGTCGCACAATGCCGCGGGCTCCCACGGTTCGATGATGCGCAAATTGGCGTCTTGTCCGCCCAGAGCCTGCGCCAGGGCCAGTTCGCTGCGCAGGGCGTCCGCCTCGGTGTTGGGAGAGATCAGAATGTCGACGGCGACAAACCCACACGCCAACGCCGCGAGCATTTCGGCATGGCCAAATCCAGACACACGCTCCAGATCCATTGGGATCACATCTGCTGGCAACCCTCGTTCAAATCGCGCGGCCAGGGAAATGATCTCGGCGCCATAATCCCGGTCGTGCACCAACAGCCGTGGCGCGGTGCCTGCCGCGTTGCGATATGCTTCGGCCAGTCCCGCGATGCGCTGGTACACAAACGCAACCGGCGGATCGTCATATGTAATTGCACCAGACGGGCACAATGCCGCGCAGGATCCACAGCCCGCACAGATCGATGGGTCGATATCCACGTGGTCGCCATCCGGTCGGATTGCAGAGGTTGGACAAATATCAAGACACTTGCTGCATCCGGTTTGTACGGCTCGGGAATGGGCGCAGATTGTTGGGTTCAGGTTCAGGTAAAGCGGTTTTTCGAATGTGCCGATCAGATGGGATGCATCCAGCACGGCCTTTTGCACCGCCTCTGGACGGTTTGGGTCGGCCCGCAGATAGCCTTCTCTTTTTTCCGGGGCTGGGAACAAAGGCGCGTCGCGGCGCAGGTCCAGAATAATGTCGCAAGACGTTTGCCCGCCGTCACGCGGTGCGCCAAAATTCAACGCACCCCGGCCACCGGGTTCAACCTGCTGCAACGCGTCGATGCGCACAACAAAATGGCCCAGCGCGCCCTGCGCTGATTTTAGCTGGCCAGCGATCACGTCAAACCCGCGTTCAAGTGGCATTTCAGCGCCTTGCTCCAACAGCACTGTGACCCCCAGATGTTCTTTGAGCTGTTGTGCAGCGGCCAATGCGACCTCGGCGGGACCAAGGATCAGACACAGCCCTTCTGAGGCAATTTCAAACGTTTTGGCGGGCGGTGCATCACGCAGTGCATCGGCCACCAGAGCGGCCATTTTGGCCCCTGCGTTGGCGGCGTCATCAGACCATCCCGCCCGGTCGCGCAGATCGACAAATTGCGGCTCCGGAATCTCCAGATCAGCCGCCAGCTCGGTGAAGAACTCACGCTCTTGCTGGCAGGCGATTATGGCGTCACCCTTGGCAATTGCCGCCGCCGCCTGAGAGTTGTCGTGGGTGCAAAGACCAGAATGGATTTTTGAGCAGGTCACGCCTTCCAGCGTTGCAATTGTGTCTGGATCAAGCGTCGCACTTTCCATACAATTGCATAAAATCAACGATTTAGACATGTAATTTCCCCACTCCTCGGGCGGCTGCCCATTTGGATGCACGGCCCAGAAATGCAGAATTTTCGCGCCGCGTAAACCCCTGCGGCCTACAGTGATTCGCTGATTCGGCGGGAGAAGATTCCAAGGGTTTCACTAAGGAAACCGGGATAGTGGACATTCTGTCCGGGACTGGATGAATGCCTGATTGTGATCTCCCAAATTGTCCAGTTTTTGCCTGAAATTTCCGCAAGGGTGCAAATTCCTTTGGCATTCCGTCGCATCGGACAGATCATCAATCCACGCGTCGTTAACTGAACTGCAACTGCGCCGTCGGGAGGAGAATTCGCTAATATGCGGCAAGCGCCGGTCTCATTGCCATTGGGCATCGTGATCCGACGAACCCCATCGGTCAGCCGTTGGGCGCGTTGGACGTGGAAGGCCGTCGGGGTTCTGCCCGGTGCTGCTCAGGCGGATTGGCAGGTGCTGCGACAGGAAGGTGACGCCGTCGAATATCATGCTGCGACGGTTCCGCTTGAGCTTTGGCATACCGACACCGAAGCGTATCTGAACGGGTTGTCAGCGCGGGCACCGTCAATCGGCGTTGTGATGCGCGAAACAGCCGATGCTGACACCGAACAGCCGTATGAAATTCTGCTCGCCACCGCGTCCCCTTACGAATTTCAGGATTACGCCGACAGCGGCGAAGAAATCGTTGAACTTGTTCCGATGCCCGAAGGTCTGATTGCGCTGATCCGCGATTTTGTCGAAAAGCATCACGAAGACGAGGTTTTTGTGAAGCGTCGTCGCGACAAAAAGCATGTTGATCTGGTCGAAGACGGCAAAGGCGATCCAAGGGTTTCGCAATTGTCCGACGTGTATCGTGCGCCGCGCACCGGGAGGGTCAATTGAGCCGTTCCCCGGATCACAAGGCGCCTGATTTCTGGGCGCGCCGAAAAGCAGGTGTCGCTGCCGAGGCCGTGGCCGAAGCGCGCGCCGTTGAACAGGCCGAGCAGGCGTCCGCACAGGCTGTGTTGGAAGAAAAGTCCGACGCGGAGATTTTGGCGGAACTGGATTTGCCGGACCCGGACACGCTGCAGGAAGGCGATGATTTCTCGGTCTTTCTGGCCAAAGCAGTGCCCGAACGCATCCGGCGGCGGGCGCTGCGCAAACTGTGGCTGTCCAATCCGATATTGGCGAATGTCGACGAGCTAGTCGATTATGGCGAAGACTTCACCGACAGCGCCATGGTGATCGAAGGCATGCAAACCACCTATCAAGTTGGAAAAGGCATGCTGAAACACGTCGAAGAGATGGCGCGGCAGGCCGAGCTGGAAGCTCAGGATGAGCTGGTTGCCAATGTGGATGACGACCCGGTTGAAGACCCTGAAACAGTTGTCGCGGACGCGACGCCTGACGATCTGTTGCCAGCGCCAACCGCCGCGCTTGCTCCGGAAGAACCATCCTTTGAACCTGAACCAGAGCCCGAGCAGGTGCCAGCCCCACGCCGGCGCATGCGGTTCGATTTTGCCGGTGATCCCGGCCAGACTGCAACGGAGACGTCATGACCGACGCTGCCCCTGAACTTCAGATCGCCGAAGAAGACGCGCTGCGCGCCGATCTCTATGACTTTTTGTCCGCGCTTTTGTCAGGCCCGCCCGACAAATCAATGCTGTCCCGTGCCGCTGGCCTGAGCGGTGATGACAGTGCGCTTGGCCAGGCTGTGGCGACCATGGCGCGCATCGCCCGGGCGACCAACGAAAAGGCTGTTGAACGTGAATTCAACGCGTTGTTCATCGGATTGTCGCGGGGTGAATTGATGCCCTATGCCAGCTACTATCTGACCGGGTTTCTGAACGAAAAACCACTGGCAGCGTTGCGCGGTGACATGGCAGCCCTGCGGATCACGCGCGCGCCCAACGTATATGAACCCGAAGACAATATCGCCAGCCTGTTAGAAATGATGGCGGGTATGATCCGGGGTCGCTTTGGCGACCCGGTGCCAGTGGCCCGGCAAAAAGACTTTTTCTTCAAACATATCGCACCGTGGGCCGAGCATTTCTTTTCGGACCTCGAAGTTGCGCAAAACTCGGTGCTTTACGCACCTGTCGGCACCGTCGGCAAAGCGTTTCTCGACATTGAAACACAAGCGTTCCGCATGGGGGCGGAGTGACGTTCCATCAAACTGCCGGACCCCGACCGGCCACAAAAAGGAGGAAGCAATGAGCAAAACAGCCGAAGACACCGGATCATCCCGGCGCGACTTTCTAAAGCTCGCCGCGACCGCAGCCCCGGCTGCAGCCGCCGTTGCCGTCATGGCACCGCAAAGCAGCGAGGCCCAACCGGCTGATCTGTCCAGCGACAAGATGCAGGACACCGCGCATACCCGCGCCTACTACGAAACCGCCCGGTTCTGACCGGTCGGTGATACCCGCCCCCGACCACCGGTTGCGTGACGCCCACCGGTCGGGTTTTCAAAATCTAACCCAGCCACCCCGTCAAAAAGGGGAGCAAGGGAGGGAACAATGCTTAGGAAAAAGACCAACGGGGTTGCGCGACGCCCCCAGCGGACAAGTATCCTGTCTGCGGCAGCTGAAAAAGCTGTCGACCGTCGGACATTCCTGCGTGGATCAGGGCTCGCTATTGGCGGCCTGGCTGCGATCGGGGCCACCGGCGGCACGGTGACACAAGCGCAGGCGCAAGATGCTGCCGGCGCTGCTGTGGACACCGTAAAATCTGTTTGTACACACTGCTCTGTCGGCTGCACGGTTGTGGCCGAAGTCAAGAATGGTGTCTGGGTCGGGCAAGAGCCCGGTTGGGACAGCCCGTTCAACCTTGGTGCCCATTGCGCCAAAGGTGCCTCGGTGCGCGAACATGCGCATGGTGAGCGCCGTCTCAAATACCCGATGAAAAAAGAGGGTGGAGAGTGGAAGCGTATCAGCTGGGAACAGGCGATCAACGAGATCGGCGACGGCATGATGAAGATCCGCGACGAGAGCGGACCTGACAGCGTTTATTGGCTGGGTTCAGCCAAACACAACAATGAACAAGCCTACTTGTTCCGCAAATTCGCCGCCTATTGGGGCACGAATAACGTGGACCATCAGGCCCGGATTTGTCACTCGACCACGGTTGCCGGTGTTGCCAATACATGGGGCTACGGCGCCATGACCAACAGCTACAACGACATCCACAATTCCAAGGCGATCTTTATCATTGGCGGCAACCCGGCCGAAGCGCACCCTGTGTCGCTTTTGCATGTCCTGCGCGCCAAAGAGATGAACAACGCGCCGTTGATCGTGTGTGACCCGCGCTTTACGCGCACCGCAGCACATGCCGACGAATATGTGCGGTTCCGTCCGGGCACGGACGTCGCGCTGGTCTGGGGTCTTTTGTACCACATCTTTGAAAACGGCTGGGAGGACAAAGAGTTCATCCGTACCCGTGTGTGGGGCATGGATCAGATCCGCGAAGAAGTGCGCAAATGGACCCCTGAAGAAGTGGAGCGCGTCACTGGCACGCCCGGTTCTCAACTGCGCCGCGTTGCGCGTACCCTGGTGAACAACCGTCCCGGTACCGTGATCTGGTGTATGGGTGGGACACAACATACCAATGGTAACAACAACACCCGCGCGTATTGCATCCTGCAACTGGCTCTGGGCAACATGGGTACCAGCGGTGGCGGCACCAACATCTTCCGTGGCCACGACAACGTACAAGGTGCAACCGACCTTGGCGTTCTCAGCCATACTTTGCCGGGCTATTACGGCCTGTCCAAAGGGGCGTGGGCTCACTGGGCACGTGTCTGGGAAGAGGACGGCGAATGGCTGAATGGTCAGTTTGCCAAAACCACAGGGGCTGACGGCAAAGAGAAGTCGCTTCAGAACCTCACCGGTATCCCGGTGTCGCGCTGGATCGATGGCGTGCTGGAAGACCCCGAGAACATGGACAACCCCGACACAGTGCGGGCCATGGTGCTTTGGGGGCATGCGCCCAACTCGCAGACTCGCGGCAAGGAAATGAAGACTGCGATGGAGAAGCTGGACATGCTGGTCGTGGTTGACCCGTATCCCACCGTCTCGGCTGTCATGCAGGACCGCACCGACGGGGTTTACCTGTTGCCCGCCTGTACGCAGTTCGAAACACGTGGCTCTGTCACGGCGTCGAACCGGTCGTTCCAGTGGCGTGACAAGATTGTGGCTCCGTTGTTTGAATCCAAGCCTGACCATGAAATCATGGGCATGTTCGCCAACAAATTCGGCTGGGCAGATCGTTTCTTCCGCAATATCGAGATGGAAGACGAGAACACACCGAATGTTGAAAGCGTAACCCGCGAGTTCAACAAGGGGCTTTGGACCATTGGCTATACCGGGCAGTCGCCCGAGCGTCTCAAGATGCACATGGCCAACCAGCACACCTTTGACCGCACAACGTTGCAGGCCATCGGGGGGCCCGCTGATGGAGACTATTACGGTCTTCCATGGCCATGTTGGGGCACCGCCGAGATGAACCATCCCGGCACACCCAACCTTTATGACATGTCCAAACGTGTCTCAGAAGGTGGCCTGACATTCCGCGCCCGTTTCGGCGTAGAGCGTGATGGCGATAACCTTCTGGCCGAAGGTGTTGCCAGCCTCGATTCTGAAATTCAGGACGGGTATCCCGAGTTCACCATGCAGATGCTGATGGACCTTGGGTGGGATGGCGACCTGACGGACGAGGAACGCGCGTCAATCGACGCGGTTGCGGGTCCCAAGACCAACTGGAAAACCGACCTGTCCGGCGGTATCCAGCGGGTGGCGATCAAGCACGAATGTGCGCCCTTTGGGAATGCCAAGGCGCGGGCCGTCGTGTGGACCTTCCCTGATCCGGTGCCTGTGCACCGCGAGCCGCTTTATACCCCGCGGCGCGATCTGGTCGCGGATTATCCCACCTACGAAGACCGCAAGTTCTATCGCTTGCCCACCATGTATGCTTCGATCCAAAAGCAGGATTTCAGCAAAGACTACCCGATGATTCTGACATCAGGCCGTCTGGTTGAATACGAAGGTGGCGGTGAAGAAACCCGGTCCAATCCCTGGCTGGCCGAGCTGCAACAGGACATGTTCGTCGAGATTAATCCGCGTGACGCGAATAATCTCGGGGTGCGTGACCGGGCGCAGGTCTGGGTCGAAGGGGCCGAAGGGGCCAAGGTCAAAGTGATGGCCATGGTGACAAACCGGGTCGGCGAAGGCGTTGCCTTTATGCCGTTCCACTTTGGCGGCCATTTCGAGGGCAAGGACCTGAGGGACAAATACCCTTCTGGTGCTGATCCCTATGTGCTGGGTGAAGCCAGTAACACGGCACAAACCTATGGCTATGACAGCGTGACCCAGATGCAGGAGACCAAGTGTACTCTCTGCAAAATCTGGGCAGCATAAGGAGAAAGAGAAATGGCACGAAGTAAGTTTCTCTGCGATGCCGAGCGCTGCATTGAGTGCAATGCCTGTGTCACGGCCTGTAAGAACGAGCACGAGGTGCCCTGGGGCATCAACCGGCGCCGCGTTGTAACAATCAACGACGGCAACCCGGGTGAGCGTTCGATCTCGGTGGCCTGTATGCATTGCTCAGATGCGCCTTGTATGGCCGTCTGTCCTGTGGACTGTTTTTACCAGACCGAAGAAGGTGTGGTTTTGCATTCCAAGGATCTGTGCATTGGCTGTGGCTATTGCTTCTATGCGTGCCCGTTTGGCGCGCCGCAATATCCGCAAGCTGGCAACTTTGGCTCACGTGGCAAAATGGACAAATGTACATTCTGCGCGGGCGGTCCCGAGGAAAACCACTCCACTGCTGAATTCGCCAAATACGGGCGCAACCGGATCGCAGAAGGCAAACTGCCGCTCTGCGCCGAGATGTGTTCTACCAAGGCGCTTTTGGCGGGTGACGGCGACGTGGTTTCGGCCATCTACCGCGAACGTGTGGTGGCCCGTGGCTTTGGCTCTGGTGCTTGGGGCTGGGGTACAGCCTACGAGCAAAAGGGCGGCTAAACCTGTCTGATGGACACCCCGGCGGCGGTCCAGATCGCCGCCGGACCCATTTTGCTTTTGCCGGACTCAGTGAATGGGTCCAGCCCGATGTCGCAACGCGGCGTCGGTTTAAATGAAATTCAATTGACAGATCGAGGACCCGATGCGCGCTCTTCTCTGGCTTGTTCTCTGTATGGCGCTGGCATTGCCGGTTGCCGCTCAGGAAGCACCCGACCGTGCCGCCACTGGCGGCGCTCAAACTCTCGAAGACATCATGGCCCGGCAACGCGGCGAGAAAGTGGAAGACACTTTTCGACGCGACGCCACAGGTCAGGGCAATGTCGAAGCCCTGATGGGCCAGCTCGGTACACGTGGTGTGGCATCGGATTCCGAAGTGTTCCGCGCCCTGCGTTATGGCAGTGCCGACACAACAACTTCGTCTCAGGGGCCAACTGCCGGACTGTTGATACAGGACAGCGGCATGACATGGATGGCATTTCGGGACGGCCCGCTGACCCAATACGGGTTTTACCTTTTGGGTGGCATGATTGTTGTCATTGCTCTGTTCTGGGGTTTGCGTGGCAAAATCCGCATTGACGGTGAAAAGACCGGGCGCAAAATCCTGCGATTTGACGGGATAGAACGCTTTGGACACTGGACACTTGGTATCTCGTTCATCCTGTTGGCGCTGACCGGTCTGTTCCTGATCGCGGGGCGCGCCTTCATTATTCCCTGGCTGGGGAAAGAGGCTTATGCCCCCATCGCGCTTGCCGGGAAATGGGTGCACAACAACGTGTCATGGGCCTTTATGATCGCGCTTGTGCTGATCTTTGTGCGCTGGGTCGCACATAACATTCCAAACATGACCGACCTGCGCTGGATGGCCAAAGCGGGCGGGTTGTTTTCCAAGGATGTGCACCCCCCGGCCCGAAAATTCAACGCGGGGCAAAAGATCATCTTCTGGTCGGTTATTGTGTTGGGTGTTTCAATTTCTTTGTCTGGGGTTTCATTGCTGTTCCCGTTCGAAGTTCCGGTATTTGCCAAGACCTTTGTTCTCGCCAATGCAACCGGTCTTCCCGAATTGATCATGGGCGCCCCGCTGCCCGAGATCCTGACCCCGTATCAGGAGATGCAGCTGGCACAGCTGTGGCATGGCATTGTCGCTTTCCTGTTTATCGGCATCGTGATTGCCCACATCTATCTGGGCAGTGTCGGCATGGAAGGTGCGTTCGACGCAATGGGATCGGGCGAAGTCGAAGAACAATGGGCCAAAGAGCACCATTCCATTTGGTATGAAGAAGAAATGGCCCGTGCCAAGGCTGCGCCTGATCAGGCCACACCTGCGGAATAAATGAAATTGGCCGGCGTCATCCTGAGCCTATGCCTGATGCCGCTTGCGGCGCTGGGCGGAGAGTTCTTTACGTTGTCCGGCCATGGCGGCCCGATCAAAGGTATCGCCGTGTCCCCGGATGGTGACCGCATTCTGACGGCCAGTTTTGACTATTCTCTGGGGTTATGGGACGGCCCTGCGCCCCGCTGGCTGGAAGGGCACGAAGCGGCCGCAAATTCAGTGGTTTTCGTCGATGACACCACGGCTGTATCGGCAGGGGATGATTTTGCCGTTCTGCGCTGGGATTTGGCGAACGGCACTGCAACGCGTCTGGGTCAACACAAGGGCAAGGTGATTTCGGTACGCCTGTCCCCAGACAAAGAAACAATTGCCACGGCAAGCTGGGATGGCAGCTTTGGGATCTGGCCGTTGAACGGTCAGGCACCGCGCATTGTGTCGGTTGGCGCCAACGTCAATGACATCGCCTTTACCGCAGATGGCCGATCCATTTTGACAGCATCGTCTGACGGAAAAATCCGCATTTGGAATGCTGCCACGGGTGCGCTTGAACAGCTGTTTCTGTCCAACGGATTTGGCATCAACACAATGGTGCTGGATCATGCGCAGGGCTGGTTGGCATTTGGGGCGGTGGATGGCGTGACCCGAATTGTCGACGCAGCCTCTGGTGACACGATCAAGGATGTCACACTGGACCGGCGTCCCATTCTGGCAATGACCCTGAGCCGCGATGGTCAATACCTCGCGATTGGCGACGGAGAGGGCTATATCATGCTGCTCGACACGTCTGACTGGTCGATCCATGCGGATTTCCGCGCCACCCATCGCGGCCCGATCTGGGCACTGGCGTTTTCGGCGGACGGGCAGAACATTCACGCAGGCGGGCTGGATGACGCGATGTTCTCATGGCCGCTGGCCGATCCGCGCGACGCGCCGAAAATGGTGCATACGGATCGTGCATTTCTGAATGGCAATGACAGCGCCAGCAATGGCGAGCGTCAGTTTCAGCGCAAATGTTCGATCTGCCATACCTTAACTTCGGACAGCGCGCGCCGTGCCGGTCCCACGCTCAAAGACCTGTTTGGGCGGCGCGCAGGCACCGTGTCGCACTACACCTACTCTCAAACTCTTCAGACAACTGACATTGTCTGGACCGCGAAAACCATTGATGCCCTTTTTGATCTTGGACCGGACGTGTATATTAAGGGGACAAAGATGCCAGTTCAGCGCATCGCCAGCCCCCAGGACCGTGCCGATTTGATCGAATATCTGCGTCATTTCAGCAAAACCAAGGAAAACTGACATGAAAGCCTTTATTCTGTCCTGCGTCGCTGTCGTTGCGATTGCCATTATTGCCTATTACGGGCTGAACGCTGCGGGGTTCTCGGCGCAGGACGTTGCCAGCGGCAATTCTGTACGGCTGGACTGACCACATGAACCAGGTGGAACGCAAGCTGGCGCAGACCAAGGGGCAATCTGAATTCGGGATCAGCCTGACCACGGCGTCGGTACTTGTTGTTGATGACGAACCGGGCATCCGCAATTTTATCGTCAAGATATTGCAACCTCTGGTCGGGCGGATTGAACAGGCCGCCAATACCGAGGTGGCTTCGAGGCTATTGGATGCCAACCATTTTGACATCGTCATTCTGGACAATGTCATGCCCGGCACGTCCGGGCTGGAATGGCTGACTGAACAACGCAAGCTGGGCTTTTTTGCCGATACAATTCTGATCACGGCTTTTGCAGACATGGACACCGCAATCGAAGCGATGCGTGCCGGGGCGGTGGACTTTGTATTGAAACCCTTCCGGTCGAACCAGATCATGAATGCCGTGGCCCGGTGCATGGATCGGGTTAATCTGCGCCGCGAAAACTATCTGCTGAAATACGAGCTGGCGTCTGGAAATGCTCAGGTCCGCGCCCGTCTGCTGGGGACATCTCCGATCATCGAAAACATCCGCGCCACGTTAGAGCGGGCGGCGCCTTTACCCACCCCGATCCTTTTGACCGGAGACACCGGCACAGGCAAAGAAGTCGCCGCGCGCGCGCTGCATGTGATGTCGGACAGGTCCGAGAAATCCTTTGTGCCAATTAACTGCGCTACGATCTCGGGGGATATGGTCGAACACGAGCTGTTTGGCCAGATCACTCAGGACCAGACCGGGCGCACCGTGCGCAAGGACGGCGTGTTTATGAATGCCAATGGCGGCACGCTTTACATGGATGAAATCGTCGAGCTGTCATTGCCTGTTCAGGCCGCATTTTTGCGGGTGATTGAACATTGCCGCGTACGTCCGGTGGGGTCATCTCGCGAAGTGCCGCTGGATTTGCGATTTATTTTTGCAACCAACGGAAACCTGAAAGAGGCGGTGAAACAGGGTCGTTTCCGTGAAGACCTTTATCATCGCATCAATGTGCTCAGCATCCAGATGCCGGTTCTAAAAGAGCGGATAGGCGACATCCGCGAACTGGCGCTGATGTTCATCCAGCAGATTTCCAAATCGTTGGGCGTGCCGCCTTTGACCCTTTCCGAAGGCGTTTTGATGAACATGTCGCGCTATGACTGGCCGGGGAACGTGCGCGAATTGCGCAACCTGATTGAACGGTCATTGATCATCGGGGAATGGCCATCGGAGTTTGCATCGGGCGAGGACAGCGAAGAAGTGGAAGCGACAGACAGCCTTGCCGCCGTTGAACAGCGCCATATCCTGAGCGTGCTGGATGCATGCGACGGCAATCGCGCCGAAGCGGCCCGCCGTCTGGGGGTATCGCGCAAGACGATCGACCGCAAATGCGCGATGTGGAATGGCTGAGGCCAGTATAAAACCCAAACCCCGGCGGACAGCGTCTGTCCGAATTCGGCTGCTGTCTATTGCGTTGTTGCCGACGCTGGTGGTGATGCCGTTGTTCTTTATGCTGACGGCCGTGAACTGGTCATCGCGGTTTGACAATCTCTTGATTGCCAAGGTGAACGGCGAACTGACCATCGCGCAACAATTCCTGTCGCGCCTTTTGGAAAACAGCGATCTTCAGGTGCGCGCCGTGGCTGACTCGGCGACTTTTGTGACCCGTGTTGCTGAAAATGATCCGGTTGCCATTCAGGCTATGCTGGACACCCGCAGGCAAGAGCTGGGGTTTGATTTCTTATACTACATGCGACACGGGCAGAGCTCTGTTTCCTCTCCGGCGTCTTACGCACCAAATGAAGCCACCAAGTGGCCGGTTGTGCAGCAGGCTATGGCGGGGGCCGGCTCGACCCAGATTGATATCTTTGAACGCGCCGACCTGATCGCCATTTCCGACGCGCTGGCAGATCAGGCGCGCATCCGCCTTGTCCCCACCCAGGCCGCCGTGCCGACGGATCGCACCGAAGAAACGCGCGGCATGATGGTGCACACCGCCACTCCGGTCTCGACGAACGGCGAAATGGGGGTACTGGTGGGCGGCGTTCTGCTGAACCGCAACCTTGAATTCATCGATACGATCAACGATCTGGTCTATCCCACGGCCAGCCTGACCGAAGGCAGTCAGGGCACGGCGACTCTGTTCCTCGAAGACGTGCGGATTTCGACCAATGTGCGCTTGTTTCAAAACGAACGCGCGCTGGGTACCCGCGTGTCTGCCGCGGTGCATCAGACGGTTCTGGAACAGGGCGAGGTTTGGCTGGATCGCGCATTTGTGGTCAATGACTGGTACATTTCGGCCTACGAACCCATTGTCGACAGCTTTGGAGACCGGGTGGGCATGCTGTATGTGGGTTTTCTGGATCAGCCGTTTCGCGATGCCAAAAGCTCGACAATTCTGACTTTTGCGATTGCCTTTGCGGTGATTGTTCTGATCTCGGTACCGATTTTCCTGCGCTGGGCCCGCCAGATTTTCAACCCGCTGGAACGTATGTTGCGCACCATCGTCAAGGTTGAAGAGGGCGATCTTGGCGCTCGTACAGGTGTCTATTATTCAGGTGATGAAATCGGGCGCGTCGCCGCGCAGATGGATGAGCTTCTGGATCAAATTCAAGAGCGTGACCGTGAACTGAACCGGCGCGTTGCCGAACGCACGCGCGACCTGAAAGAGGTGAACCAGCGGCTTGAGGCGACGTCCAAGCAACTGGTAGTCTCAGAAAAACTGGCCGCCGTGGGCGAAATCGCCGCCGGGATTGCCCACGAGGTTAACAATCCCATTCAGGTCATTCAGGGAAATCTGGACGTCATTCGGGCGGAACTGGGTGTAGAAGCTGATCGCGTGCGCACAGAACTACGCCTGATCGACGAACAGGTGCATTCGATATTCCTGATCGTGAATAAGCTTTTGCAATTCACACGCCCGGACGAATATGCCGACAGCATGGAACATCACCGCCCCGCCGACGTGATGACCGACACAATTCCGCTGGTGCAACACCTGCTGAACACCGCTCAGATAGACCTGACACTTGACCTGACCAGCGATGAGGCCATTGCGATCAACCGCACAGAGTTGCAACAAATCCTGATCAACCTCATCGTGAACGCCATCCATGCGATGCCGGATGGTGGTGCTCTCGATCTGTCTGTGCGCGCGCAGTTTCAGGACAATATCCCCGGCGTCGTGATCTGCGTTAAGGACTCTGGTACAGGCATGTCCCCTGACATTCTGGCGCGCATTTTTGACCCGTTTTATACAACAAAACAGGGCGAAGGCACTGGTTTGGGGTTGTCGATCACGCGCAAACTAGTTGAGCTATATTCCGGTACCATCCTTGCAGACAGCACACCGGGACAAGGCACGCGCTTTGTGATCTGGTTTCCTCAGGATCAAGGCGCCGACGTTTGATTGACTTCAGATGACCTAAAGCTGGCAGCACACACGCTTGACATCAATACGCTTACGTATGGGGGCTCGGCAGGCTTATCACCCAACGTGACTCAGTGCCGTGTGCGACGGTCCCAAACGATCCAGTCGTCAAGTCGGGACATGTGATGCACGCCCTCTGCATCCGTCATTATCAGATGCGGCGGCGTTTCAATGACCTCTTCGTCAAACTGATCCGGCGTCAGAGTCATACGCCGATATTCCATGCCCTGACCGTAGTAATCCCGGCTGGATTGCACACAACGGATCAATTGACCCTGCCATTCAAACACCCGTCCAGCATTGCGCCCGGTGCCATGTTCCGACGTGATCTCGCGCCCTTCGGCATTCACCGGATGCGCCTGCCAGTTACCATCAATCGGATCATCCGTATGGAAGACAGCCAGATAGCGGTGCGACCCTCCTGATTGCGGCGATTGCAGCGATGTGATCAGCCACCACCGCCCGGCATGTTCGAATATCACGCTGTCGGCGGCGTTCACGTCTTCCATTATGCTGCGATGCTTGCGCCAGCCGGACGGAAAGCTGGTGCATTCATATAAATCTACACACCCATTCACGCAGGTTTCCGGCAACATCCACAGCCGCCCGTCATGTCGGAACAAAAAGGGGAACGATGCGTGCACGCCGGGGTCCAGTACGGGCACCGCCTTGCGATCACCATCCAACGGCATCGCCACAATGGTGCCGCGCATGCTCAGATAGTGAAAATCTTCCAGAAACAGCCATCGCGCGCCGTTTTCTTCCCATAAAAACGGGTCGGCATAATAATGGCCAAGCGGGCAGGGGATCACCTCTTGCTCAGATTGCCCCACGCGTGACAGACGAACCTCAAAATATTCACCCAGCCACCGGCTTGGAAACCAGCGTTTGCCAAGCCATTTATCGGCGCGGATCAGAAATTGATCCACTTCTTTCCAGATCGCATAATAAGCCCGCGCAAACGGATCGGCCCATTCGGGGAAATCCGCGCGTAGCTTGTTACGGGTTGAAATGAACTTCGTCGGCCGACCGGCCGAGATGTCAATATCAAGCTCGGGTAGCTTGATTTGCCCTGTACTGCTCAATGGTTGCACCAACGCGTTCAGCACGGATTGGTCATTGCGATGACCTTCAAACGTATCGCCGGGGGGACGAATGATGTCTTCGTCTTCTGAAAGCCGGGCCCATTCCTCTATGATGTCGCGCAGCTCTGGCCGGGATGTGTCCACACCCACCAGCCCCGATGCCAGCTCTCTCGATCCCCAGATCCAGCGCGGCATGTTCAGCTTTTCCAACATACGGATGTCACAGCGCCCCAACAGGCTGGTTTGACCGCGCAACATGTAAAACCCATGTGTCCGCACCCAGTCAACCATCGGCGTCATATTGTCTTTGGGCAGGTTCGCGCTGTCCATCCAGAACACTAGCCCATCGTTATTTTGTACTACGTCCCACACTACCTGGGCCTTCCAGGCATAGGCGCCAAAGGACGGGACATAATGGGCGGGCAATTCGCTCAGGTCTAACGTTCTGAACTCGACCCAGTCGAAACGTTTCTCCAGCCGCGCGCGCTGTTGGCTGGTCATGCCAAGGTCATAAGCGATCCACCGCGCGCCCTGGTTCCAGCCATGGCGCTTAACCGCCTGAAACAGCTGATGCAGATTGCGTGCAAACACGGCATCTGCCCCTGTGACAAAAATCACGTCATTCGGCCTTTGCATCGCGCGGCACCCGGGTTAATTGCTCGTCAGCGCTTTTATACGGCGTGGGCCGAGATTGACCAGTTGCCAATCCGGCACTTGGCGACATTTGAACAGTCTTGGGGGCAAAGTGTTGATCTTTCTTGCGGCATTGCTGATCGCGCTGGTGGTGGCGCTTTGGCTGCATCACCTGTTTGAGGGCGAACGCCTGTTGTCGGATCTGCTGCGAGAACGCCGTCTGTCTCGTCTGTCGCTGGCCGAACTGGATCAGCGCTGGCAAGACGCGGACAAGTCCGACATCGTTGTGTCGCTGACCACAATCCCCAGCCGCATTGCGTTGATTGACACAGTACTCAAAGGGTATCTGGATCAGTCCCGCCCCCCGAAAAAAATCTTGCTGAACGTGCCTGACTTTTCGCTGCGCGAAGAGGTGGCTTATGACGTGCCTGCCCATCTGGAACAGCTTGACGCGGTTGAGATTGTTCGAGGTAAGGATTGGGGACCTGCGACCAAACTGATCCCTGCGCTTTTGGCGTCGGAGCCGGATCAGCTGATTGTTGTGGGCGATGACGACCGAATTTATCCGCATGATTTCTTGGCAACCTTTGAAACGACGGCGTCAGAGCATCCCGACGACGCTTTGACCATGGCTGGCTGGGTGGTTCCATCTGATCTGATGGACCGCCCGACAACGCTGCGCTCGAACCTGTTGCAGGAACCCCCGGCACCTTTACGCGGACACCGGCTCAAGAGCACACGCGAAGTTGATGTGTTGCTGGGCGTGTTTGGCTATGCTGTCCGCCCGCGGTTTTATGACCTGCAGGAACTGACCGATATTGACGACACACCACGCGCGGCGTTTCTGGCAGATGATGTGCGCAGCAGCGCCCTGTGTCAGGTCGCGCGCTTCGTGATCCCGTGCCGGGGGCTCAGCTTTTTGCCCAAGGCCGACACCGCCCATTACAAGCTGACGGCGCTGGCCAACCTCAACCGCGGCGATGGCTCTTTGGAAGATCGCAACAACACCAAGGCCATTCGCCATTATGCAAACCGCTGGCGCGTTGGCGGTTCGGCAAACAGGTGACTGGCGCATGGATTCCAAAACAGATAGTTTCGCCGCAACAGGATGTCTGAGGCCGACGTGAGCATAGAATTCAGGGAAATTCCCCCGCCAGAAGAAGCGGGCCTTAAGGCGCTGACACGTCGCAGATTAACTGTTTTGCGGTTCCTCACGGTGACTTCAGGCGTGGTGCGCGATCCAATTGTGATCGTTACGCTGGTGGCCAGCCTGTCGCGCACAGGTATGATTTTTGGGATCAATGAAACTGCCAAGGCGGCAGGGCAGGGGTTTGGCTGGTCGATCTGGCTATTGATCGTGTCCGCAATAGCGTTGGTAATTTCAAGCTATTACAAACGGTTGCGGGCTTTTTATCTGATCACCTCGAACATGGCCAAGCTGCGCGAACGCATGGCGCGCCGCCTTTTGCGGGCCAACGTGGATTTCTTGCTTTCCAGCAAACATGGGCAGGTTTATGCGTCCATGACGCATGAAGTGGCGGCCCTGTCCGGCGCGGTCCTCAATGTGATTGAAGCACTGGAAGCCTTTGTCGTTCTGGCTATCGCTGTGCCCTATCTGTTTTATGTCAGCTGGACGGCGGGGGTCGCTGCCGTAGTGACTGTGATCATCGGCATGCTGGGCTATATTCTCCTCGATCTTCCCGCACGCCGCCACAATCTGATCGCCTCCGAGCTTTTTGCGACCTATTGCGACCGGGTTGGTGACATGCTGTCGGGCTGGCGCGAATTGCGCCAACGCGGCACACGGCGTCAGGCGTTAGAACGCGAAACGCTTGATGTGATCGAGCAGAACATGGACCACCGGCTCAAGTCGGAAAAGCTTTACACCGGCAGCGCGGTTGTTGGGCAAACCGCTGTGATCCTGTTGTTGTGTTTCGTGGTGATCGCGATCCCGGTGCTGCAGGGCGGCGACACTACGACGATGTTTCAGGTTCTGACGATCGTGTTCCTGACCAACGGGCCGATCGAGTTGATGTTCAACATGATGCCGCGCCTGTCGCGGGCTGAAAACGCCTATTACAAGCTGCAACAGACCGAACAATCCTTGAGCACCGCACAATCGCGGTCGTTGATGGCCGACCATCCCGCGAATGAGAGCTTTGAAAGCATCGAATTAAAGGGCGTTGAAGCCCAAGTGCGCGAGCTGGAAAAACCAGACGCAGAAGTGTTTCATCTGGGTCCAATTGATCTGTCATTCCGGCCCGGCGAAACCGTGTTCATATGTGGTGGGAATGGATCTGGCAAAACCACGTTGCTGTCCTTGATCACGGGTTTACGTCACCCTGAAAAAGGTGAAATTCTGCTTGATGGCGATCCGCTGAACGAAGAAAGCACGTCCGGGTATCGAGAACTGTTTACCGGGGTATTCAGTGGTTTCCACCTGTTCGAGCGCGCCTATGGCATGAATGATGAAGAGCTTGCCGAATTGGAACGCCGTATCGCACAATTGGGCCTGTCTGAACGTGTGCAAATGCGCGAGGATCGGTTTTCATCTACGTCGTTGTCTGCAGGCCAAAGCCGCCGTCTTGCGTTGGCTGTTGCGCTGGCCGAGCAACGCCGGATAATTGTTCTGGATGAATTCGCCGCTGATCAGGACCCTGCGAACAGGGCGTTTTTCTATGATGTCCTTGTGCCAGAACTCTCTGCCTCGGGCGGTCTGGTGCTGGCTGTAACCCATGATGACCACCAGTTCCATAAATGCGATCGCCTGATCAAAATGGACTCTGGTCGCGTGATTTCGGATACGCGTCAAAATGGGCGGTCAGACGCGTGAATTCCGCGCCTGTCCCCTCTCGTTCGGCATCTGTCGCATTGTCGGTGTCCGTCGTGTGCACGCTCATTGTCGTGTCAGTTGTGAACTACCTGATCTACACCGCGCGCTGGGACTTTGCCTTGCTGCATCCGGCTTATGTGGCAAGCCAACCTCCCACAATCAGTCGCGCGATTTCGGACCCGATTGTCGGCGACCCATTTGCTGTATGGATGTTGATTTGTGCGCCAATTCTGTGGATCGGCGTCTTGTTAATGATAATGACGATGTGGCGCGGCCTGCGGCAAAATCACGGTTCAGGCGATGGCTTGAAAATGGTCAAAAACCTGTCGATACTGGTCATTTTTCTTCAGGCTTTGGCCTCTTCAGGCATGATTATCCTCAGCCAATATCGCTTTCCTGACCATGACGAAATGCACATGTTTGGCAGCTACCTGTTCTTCTTTTCACAGGCGTTTGTTGTTTTCTCAGGGGAATTGTTGTCGCGGGCATATGATCGTTTGCCCCCGAACTCACGTCTTATGCTTCCTGCTTTTTGCAAGCTACGCCGGATTGCCATACTCGGCCCCATCATTCTGTCCGCCGTGTATCTGGGGTTGTTTATCGGCAAGGATTTTGTCAGCGGTCCAATACGCTACGTGGTATTGCAAGCCTATGTTTCCATAGAGCTTTTGCTAATTTCGTCTTTTCTTTTTTATATTCTGGGATGGACGCCAGATTGCGTGCTGGCCGTCCGGCGCTATTTGCGCGCCTGATCCGTTTCGCGCAACAGCATTGTCGCCCGGCGCGCACGTTGCAGCGCGGTCACATGAGACAAGATCGCGAAACCAGCCAGCCCAGCGGTGATGACCCAGTGGCCCAACACACTTGCGATGATCAGCATGGCGCACAGATAGATGACACGCTCCAGTCGTTCAAAGAAATCGGGCCAGTCTTCGTTGCTGATCGGGATTTCAATGGCGGTTCGGGCCTTGGCATAGGACGTGATCACGCTGCCTGAAAAACAAGCCAGCGCAAGCGGCCACTGATCATGCACATGCGCGACGGTCGCCAGAACGGCCAGCTCCTGATACCGGTCAACCATGGCGTCAAAATACCCGCCTGCCATCGACCTCATGTCGCGTCGCCGTGCAACCGCACCGTCCAGCGCGTCAAAGGCAAATGCCACCGCCAGAGAGATCCCATAGATCAGCGGCGAACCGTGCAGCAGATACGCCCCTGAGGCCAGAAGGATCAGGACCAGGCCTGCAAATGTCACCTGATTGGGCGTCAATCCTGCTCGCACAAGCGGCGTCGACATCGCCTCCCAGATTGGATCGATTTTCGATTTCAGCAGCCCATCAATCATGCCGCTTCCTCCCTCTTAACGTTGGTAGCTTCGGATGATGTCCCGACGAATGCGGTCCAATCGTGCGGCCCTTGCTTGCATCACCTCTACCCGCCTTTGGTCCGGGGTGTACCGGGCCGTGTCGCGGCCTTTAAGCCGGGCGGCAGCTTCGGTGGCTGTTGCGGCCCAGCCCATCGCTGGCGCGGCCAGCGTGGCGGCGCCCAAAACGCCTGCATGCCGCGCCGCACAGACACGAATATCGCGGCTCAGCGTGTCGGCCAAAAGCTGTGCAAAACCCGGATTGGCCGCGGCACCACCCACCAGGGCCACCGGTCCGTCCGGTTGCACGCCCCTCTCCGACGATACCTTGTCAAACGCCCATTTCAGGTTCAGGGCGACGCCTTCCACCACCGCACGGCGCAACGTGCTCGTGTCGTGGTCAAGCGCCAGCCCATGAAATGTTCCCCTAAGGTCATGATCGTCGACCGGCACGCGTTCGCCAGTCAGCCAGGGCAGAAAGAACGGATCTTCCAGCCGCACACGGCCGATGTCGTCAAATCCTTGTCCGTCACCAATCACCTGCATGGCCCATTGCATGGCTGAACCGGCATTTTCCTGTGACGCGATCAGCAACGGGCGGTAATCCAGACAAGACGTGATCGTCGCATAGGCATGCGGAATGCTGACCCGGCGTCCCTTAAAGAACCCGGCGATCCACGCGCTGGTGGCAACGCTGATATGAAGCGCCCCGTCCTCGACCTCGCCTGTGCCCAGTGTCGCGGCAGTCACATCTGCCCCGCCGCCCAGAACCTGTACATCTGTCGACAGGCCCAATGCGTTTGCGGCGTCTTCAGTCAGGCCGCCAACCTTCTGATCGCCAGCCACTATCGGCGGCATACGATCAATCGGAATTCCCGCCAGCCTGGACAGCGTTTCAGACCATCCTTCACGACCACGCCGTGTGTTCATCACCCAGGAAAGGTTCGCGGATTCCGGGCAGGTGGTGAACTTGCCGGTCGCGCGATGCACCAGCCAATCCCGCACATCCAGAAACCATCGGGTCCGGTCAAACACATCCGGTTCGTTTTCCTTGACCCACAGAATTTTTGCAGTTGGGTCCATGCCATTTTGTGCCGGCGCTCCATTGGCCAGAGCCAGCCACAAAAGCCCTTTGTCGACCCTATATCCGCGCACGCTTGGAAACCCGCCCACCAACCGGTTGCCCACTTCGGCGGCGCGTTTGTCCATCCAGGTCAGACAGGGGCGCAGCGGCTTTCCGTCTTTGTCAGCACAGACAACGCCGCACACTTGTCCACAGAATACAATGGCACCTGCGCGCGTGCGCAAATCCGGCATGTCTTTGTGCAATGCCGCCAGCGCGCGTTCTAACGCGGCCCACCAATCGTTCGGGTCCTGTTCGGCACGGCCACCGGGCGACAAAGACAATGGGTAGGTTTCCGTCACCCGTGCCAAAAGCGTCAGCTGATCGTCAACCACACCGACTTTTACGCCAGAGGTGCCGAAATCCGCCGCTATGACCAGATCGCCTTTTGCCAATGCCCGTTCTCCAGTGTTTTTATGCATCGGCCCGTCCTGAACCGTCGAAATCGGTCTGGCATGGTTGAACCTGTCTTGGCAACCGCGCATATCCGCTTGCGTTGAACCTTCTCGCTGTCAAGGATATCCGCATGACCCAAACCCCAGCCAAACACGCCCCATCGCAGGAACTGCCCGCCAAAAGCATCGATGTGGTGATCATGTGGGTAGATGATCAGTTCGACGGATATCAGGACCTATTGGGCCAGTACGCCGAAGACGCGCATGACACCAATCCCAACCGAACCCGCGATAATCTGGAACTGCTGCGCTATTGCCTGCGTTCGCTGGATCAGAACATGCCCGAAATGCGGCATCTCTATCTGTTCACGCAACGTCCTCAATGCCCGGACTGGCTGAATGCGCAACATCCCGATCTACGGATTGTGCATCACGATCAGGTTGCCGATCCGGCGATTTTGCCCACGTTCAATTCGTTTTCGATCTTATCACATGTGCATATGCTGCCAGACCTTAGCGACCAGTATGTCTTTTTCGAAGACGACATGATGCTGGCCAAACCGGGTCTGATGCAGGCGCTGACGCGGGACGGTCGCCCATTATCGTTGTTCAAATCCAAGACCACCAAAAACGCCGACGCGCTTGACCCGGTCCAGGACGGACCGTGGAACCATGCCCTGGCCAATTCGAACCGCATTCTGAACGAAACTTACGGTGATGCGCCGCGCCAATATGCGATCCACGGCCCGCGTCTGTTTGATAGAAATCGCATGTCAGGTTTGGAAGATCGATTTGCCGACGCATTTACCAGCACCAGACGCACCCGGTTTCGCGATGGCTCAAATATTCCACTCGAATATTTCTATCCGCACGCCATGGTCGAGGAAGGCAATTCGCTCAAATGCACACAAGCCGAGGCGGATCAGGTCGAGGGGTATGTCTCTTTGGAAAACCTGTTGCCCTGGACGTGGTTTCAGCTGTGGCGCATGAAACGCCGCGGCCCGTACTGTTATACTCTGAATGACAGCTTCAATGACCAGCCCAACCCGCGCGTCGAACGTTTCGTTAAAAACTGGCTGAACCGTGAATTTCCAACCCCATCGCGGTTTGAGCGCTAGGTCAACGCCGAATGGTAAATTGCTTCGTACGCCGGGCCAACAGTGCGAATGTCAAATCTTTGAGCCTGACTTAGCGCCCAGGTCCGCATGCGGTCCAGTTTGGCCGGGTGTTCTGCCAACTCAATAATCTTGTCGGCCAGCGCCTCGGGCTGTCCCGGAGGCACCAACAGATCTTGACCCGCGCCGCTCAGAACTGTTGCATATCCCGAATTGGCTGCAGCCACCGGCACCGTACCAGCGGCCATGGCCTCGGCCAGAACAAGTCCAAAACTCTCTCCATGTAGCGCAGGCGCGATAAACAAATCGGCGGATGCCACCAGCGTGCGGGCCTCTTCATTGTCTGGGGACGAGCGAAACGTTATGCCGCCAGTGCCAGACTTGGCTGCTTGGTCGCGCAACGCACCTTCTTCTGATCCGTCGCCCGCGATGATCAACTGAGCCTCGGGGATTGCCTTGTGCGCTTTTGCCCACGCGTCCAACAACACGGACACGCCCTTGCGTTGTTCCAGACGCCCCATATAGACAACTTTCAGCACGTCCGAAGACTGCGAGGTCAATCCGGCTTTGCGCCACAGCGACAAATCCACGGCAGGTGGCAAAATCCGGGGCAATGGGCTTGCGCGCTGCGCTGCCCATTGATCGCGCACCCCCTGAGACGGGACCACGACCGAAGTTAGCCGCTTATTAAAATAGGTGGCGCTGCGTCTCAGCAGCATCGCAACCGGGTCAAAGCCCGAATTCTCTGGCAATGTGGCGTGAAACGTAGCCACCGAGGGGAGTTGCAACGCCCGCCACATTTGCCAGACCATCATGGGCGTCCACGGGGTGTGCAGATGCACAACCTCGGCACCCCAGTCACGCAGTTCTTCGACACAGGCCTTAACTTCGGGTCGTCGCGCACGGGTGAGCTCAAATTGTGTTCCGTGCACCGTAAGCGGGCGGCATCCGCCCAACGTCATCAATCCAGGTATGTCGGTATTGCCCGGCGGCGCCACAATCCGTACCTCATGTCCTTGTGCACACAGCCAAGCGCTCAGATCACGAATATTGCTTTGCACGCCGCCGGGGCGGCCCATTGAATACGGGGTGATATGAACAATCTTCATTCAATAACTCGGGTCAATGCATCAAAAACGTCGCCGATGCTGTAAATCAGAACCGCAATGACCGCCAGATGCATATAAGGCCCCGACAGGAACAGAAACGGGATCAATCCGCTTAGACCGTTCAGAAACCACATGGCCCATCCGGGCGTGCTTTGCGACGTTGGTACATTTTTCGGCGCGCGATCATTGCACACCCGCGCAAAAAGCCGCAGCCATCCCGCCATGAATCCCAGCATGGTCCAGAATACACCGCTGTCCGCGGCACGATCAGCGAGAAGGCCCATCGCCGCGTACAGTACGCCCCACTGAAACATATCGACCAGAAAATCATACCGCCCGCCGGCCTCTGAACCCATGCCCGAAACCCGCGCCATTGATCCGTCCGCGCAATCCAGCGCCTGAAACAAAAGCGCCAGCACACATGTCGCAACACCTGCTATCGCCAGCGGAAGCAACCCGGCGGAAAAGGGTATAAGTAACACCACCAGCAATGCCAAAAACGTCACATTTGTCGGCGTCGCCGGGGTTTTCAGAAACGCCCAGGCCAGCACATTCCCCGGCAAGCGATACAACAGGAAAACCGACCAATTGCTGGTCTTTTCTTCCTCTGCTGTCGCGCGATTGGCGTCAATCAGCTGATGTAGCGAATAACTCATAAATTCAGTGTCCTGTTGCTTCTTGCAGATGGTCCCGACCTCACATAGGGTCCGGCCCGTTCTTAGTCGGTTTTGAAAGCGGAAAACATGGTTGATTTGAGCGCGCTTATCCTTGCTGCCGGGCGTGGAGTTCGTATGGGGCCGCGCGGGCGTCTCACACCTAAGGGGTTGTTGGAAATCAACGGTATACCGCTGGTGGCACGGTCTGTCGACTTGTTGCGGTCTCGTGGCATTGAACGCATTCGGATTGTGACCGGTCATTTAAGCGATCAATACGAGACATTGTTTGCGGGACGGGATGACATCGAACTGATCCATAATCCGGCTTACGATCAGACGGGCAGCCTACAATCTTTGATGACCGGGCTTAATGGTCTGAGCGGGCATATTGTCCTGCTGGAATCTGACGTCATCTATGAGGCCCGCGCGCTTTCTCCTGTGGCGTCGAACCAGACGCGCATGATTGTATCCGGTCAAACCAATGCCACCGACGAGGTCTATGTCTGGTCGCGTACCGGCGCCACCGGAACACCGTCATTTGATACCATGTCCAAAGACATCAATGCCCAGCCACACGCGCATTATGGTGAACTGATGGGCATCACGTGTTTCTCTGCGCCTCAGGTCGAACGCCTGCGTGCCGCAGCGACATCGGTTTTGGCTGAAAATCCCAAGTCAGATTATGAAGCGGCCGTTATCGAGCTTGCACGCGACACGGATATCGAAGCGGTTTTGCTAGAGGATCTGGCGTGGACCGAAATTGATGACGAAGCGATGTTTGCACGGGCTGTTGATACCGTCTGGCCGCAAATTCAGGAACGTGATGCGCGCATACAGACCCGTTCAGCGGTTGCGTCTTAAGTATCCGGCCTGCTGTAACTGCAAAACAACCGACAACAAAACTGCCAGACTGATCGGGATGAGGGCTGCCCAATAAGGCGGCAGGCGTCCGTGAATCCCGAGCGCCCAGAACACTTTGAACGAGACGAGTGTCACGTAACCAATTGTGACCAAGGGCAAAAGGCGGAACGGCGCCAACCGGCGGCCACGTCGCCCCGCCAGCGCCAGGCTGGCGCCCAAAAGCGCAAATACGCCCGGTAGAAAAAAGGCCAGCTTGCGAAACGCCAACGCCGTGCGCGCATCGCTGGCCGCCTGCGTCCCGGTTAACCGAGCCACCTGTTTCAGGGCAGAGTTTGGCATGAAATACCCGTGAACACCAAAATACTGAACACGGTCAATGTTCAATGGGTACCAGATATCCAATGTTTCCATGCGCTGTGTCGCGGTCCCGTTTTCTCCTTGCCATAGCGTCACGCCCTGTAACCGCCATTGTTCATCTTCTGACAGCGGAGCGGCGCTTTCAGCAAAAATGATCCGGCTCAGCACGGGCTGGTCGATACCTTCAAAAATGGTCACATCCGTCAAAGATGCATCCGCACCACGTCGCACTTCGGCCCGCATTGCCAGATTTTCATTCACAAACCAGCGATGTGTCAGCTGTGTATTGCCAAACCAGCGCCCGTATTGCCCCAGCCCCATTTCCACCTGGCGTTCCACAGTTGGCGGGCGCAACCAATTCTGAAACGAGCCTTGAATAGCCCCTGTGACGGCCCCAACCATCAACAGGGCACTCAGCATCACAGCCGGAGAGGCTCCGGCAGCCGCAAGAACAACGTCTTCCATACGTTGATGACGCAGCGCCGTGGTCACTCCTGCACCAATCAACGCCGCCATGCCCAAAAGACGGGTCACAATATCCACTGAGCGAAACGACAGATAAGGCAGCAACACCCGCCAAACCGGCTGTTCCGTTTCCGCGGCCCTTGCGCGGATATTGTCCAGACTGTCGGTCAGATCGATGGTCAGCGCAATCACCAGCAAGGTGAACATCACAAACGCAATTGCCTGCAAATAGGCCCAGACCATGCTGCGCACGGCCACACCGGTATAAGCGCGCCAATTCATGACCGCCGCCCCGCCGGGATCATCAAAACCTCGCGTTTGCGGGCCAGATAGGCCAGCGGTGGACCCAGATAGATGGCCAGTGCCAGAAGGATCAGAGCCAGCGGCGAAAACGATTCGACACTGCCCGCCACAACCGAGCGGGCCAGAATATCCCCCGCCATCAACACCAGCGCGGCCAATGGCAACGCTATATAGCGCCCGATCCCGGATCCCGCCGCCACGATCGCCGCCAACGCCAGCAGGGCCGCCATAGGTACCATCAAAGCCCGGGTCGCGATCTTGGCAATGCGCGGTGTCGCATCCGGCGCGTTAATATCCAGCATGCGTTCGGCCTTGCTGCGGTCACGGCGCGGTGGAGTTGTGACATCCGACATGCCAAACGCAAAATCTCCATCGGCCACGCTGAACCGGCTGACATGCCTCAGCGCTTTTTCGGTCTTAGGATAGACACCTTCATAAGCCGAAAGTGCCTCCAGTATGATCTTGCGCTGGCCGCCATCATCCGCGTCTGTCACATGCCAGTTGCGCGACTGTATCGTGCGCCACATAGGTCCGTAATTGGGTTGAAACACAAATAACTGCCCACGCCTTTGCGCTCCGTCCTTTGGTGGGGTGGCAATAAATGTAACGCCCCGAATGGTCTGCTGAGTGTTCAATGGTCCGGCATGTTCGATCCGGCTGACGATGTGCTGGGTCTGCAATTCCGCCATCTTGATCCGACTGGCATAGCGCGCCAGTGGCGAAATGAAACCGGCAGTGGCAAGGCTCACGGCACCGCCGATCAATCCGATGACAAGAACGACGCTGACAATCCGGCTCCACCGGATACCGGACGAGGCGAGAATGACCAATTCACCCCGATTGCGCGCATCCGTGACCACAAAATAGACCGCAATCAGCATACCAACCGCAAGCGCCAGATCAAAAATCTCGGGCACTTTGAACAACAGCAAAATCGCAACATCCGCCGCCACTGCATCCTGTCGCAAGGCTTCTTCCAGAAGGGTGGTAAAGCTTTCAGCCAGAAAAATTGCTTCGACCACGGCCAAAATCAACATCAGCCGCGCGACAATCGGGATACCTAGAATGCGTGTGATCGGGCCCAGAACTCTCATCGGCCACCAGAGACATGTGCGAAGTCTTCGGACGGCTGCGTCATAGCAAAACCAACACGAAATACAAGGCGACCAACCCGGCGCTGGCGGCGATCCAGCTGTCCAGAGAATCCAACAGCCCGCCCTGACGCTTCATCACCACCGGGTAATCCTTGACCCCGGCATTGCGTTTAAGGCGCGATGCCGCCAGATCACCGGCCACGGCCAACATTGCGACCATCAATGCGACCCCAACCATCGCCCCCACGTTCAACCCCAACAGACCAGCCGAAATTGCAGTCAGAACGCACAGACTTATGGCCCCGCCCATCAGCCCCTCAACGGTTTTGCGTGGCGACAAGATCGGAAAGGCAGGGCGCTTGCCGAACAGCTTGCCGAACAAAAGTGCAAAGCTGTCAAAAATCTCGACCAGCACATACGTGCCCGCCACCGCGACGCGCATTTCGGGTGCGACGCCACCATGCGCCATCAACGCCATTGGAATGACCGGAAACACCAGCAGTTCCAACAAGGCATGGGCGGTCCGGCCCTTTTGCATCTTCACTACGCGGACCAGCAACAGGGGCCACACCCCAGCCAGCGCCACTGCAATCAGCGTTTCGCTCATCACGGCCAAACTCAGACCAAGACAAAGAATGGCCATGCCCCATGCCGCCTGCGCTGTGCCAAACCGCACGTGTCCGGCTTCAAATCCGACGCGCAAGGCCACGACAACCATCAAGGCCACAATCCCAACGGTGCCCGACAAAGTCGCGCAAATCAGAACGGCTGCGATCAGCGTTGCGCTGAAGAAAGTTTTCACAAGATCGCGCGCCGTGTCGCGGGTAGTCGGGATGACAACCAACAAACCCAACACGCCATATCCGATCGCCAAAAGCACGGCGCCGGTCAGGGCCAGTTGATGAATGTTCAGCCCGATCATGGGCCATATTTGCGGACAATCCGCCGTTGGTGCCACCGCAACAGCGGTGCAATCAGGCTGGTAAACCGGTTCAGCCCCGCCATCTGAAACCCGGGGGCCACGACCAGCTTGCCGCGCTGCATGCCATCAACCAGCTTGCGGGCGACATCTTCCGCCTGCCACAGTCCACCGCCTTGGGAAATCTTAGCGGTGGCGCGCGGTTTGCTTGCCATTTCTGCCTCAAGCTGGGGCGTGTCCGTATCTGGGGGGTAACAGACCGTCACGCTGATCCCGTCCGTTTCCAATTCGATGTGCAGTACCTCTGCCAGCCCGCGCAACGCGAATTTCGACGGCGCATAGGCGCCATAGCCGTAAATGCCAAAAAACGCCGTGCCCGAAGAAATCAATCCGATCTGTCCACCGCCTGCTTCGGCCATCGCGCGGTGCAGCGCGCTGACAAAATAAAGCGCTCCGAAATAATTCACCTGCATGTGGCGTTCGTGCAGGTCCAGCGGTTGTTCAGTGAACAAGCCCGGTTGCGCGATCCCGGCGCTGGCGATCGCTACTTTGGGCGCGCCCATGACGGCAATCGCCTCTGTCACTGCGCTGAAAACGGCCTTGCGGTCGCTGACATCGACGGCGAATTCGCGCACTTGCACGGTTGGTGCCTGTTCCAGAATGGCCGTCCGCGCGGCGGACAGCTTGCCGGGGTCCCGTGCGAACATCGCGATATCGTGGCCTTTTTTCGCCAACAGCACAGCAGCGGCAAATCCGATGCCGCTGGAGCCGCCGGTGACAAAGGCCGGGCCCATCAGGCGCTTGCCTCGCCCCCTTTGACGAAATTCAAAATCACGTCATGGGCATCAGTGTCTTCGATTTGCTTGGGCGGGTGTTTGAACAGAAAGGCGCTCGCATCCTGAATCGGGCCGGCCAGTTTGCGATCCAGCGCGATCCGCGCCAAACGAATGGCGACAATGGCTTCGGCTGCGGCGTTGGGGCTGTCCTCGACATCCAGACGCACTTCGATATTGGTACGCGCGCCGCCAAACAGACGCCCCTCAAGACGTACATAAGCGACCTTACGGTCATTCAGCCAAGGCACGTAATCTGACGGACCAATGCGAATATCGGTGTCCTTCAGACGCTCTTCCAGAACCGCCTGTACCGCTTCGGTTTTGCTTTCCCGTTTGTTGGCCAGCCGGTCCTGTTCGGTCATATTCAGAAAGTCGGTATTGCCACCCACGTTCAGCTGATAGGTGCGGTCAATCTCGACACCGCGCATTTCGGCCAGATTGGCCAGGGTCCGGTGCACGATGGTCGCGCCGAACTGTGCCTTGAAATCGTCGCCCAGAATGGGCACGCCAGCGTCTTCGAATTTCTTGGCCCACACAGGGTGCGACGCGATGAATACCGGAATGCCATTCACCACGGCCACGCCAGCCTCAAGCGCACATTCCACATAGAATTCCACGGCTTTTTGCGACCCAACCGGCAAAAAGATGATCATCACTTCGGCTTCAAGCGCGCGCAGCTTTGCCACGATGTCCTGCTTGCTCAGCGCAGGTTCCTGCGAAAGCCGGAAACTGCGGTCTTCGGGGTTCTGCAACATGTGCCATGCAACCCCATCCAGATCAGGGCCGCGATGGATCATTGCGGTCTGTCCATCCAGATCGGTGTAGAACCGTTCGGTGCAGTTGGGTTCAGCAAATGCCGCTTCGCCCAGCGGCTTGCCGACTTTGCGGTAATCCACGTCAAACCCGGCGACCAGCTCAATATCCTCGGGCTTATATCCAGCCAGATCGGGAAAGCTCACCCCAACGGCGTCTTCGCCCTTGTCCCGGCAATAGGCAACGCCTTGAATTAGAGAACTGGCACAGTTGCCAACACCGACAATCACAGTGCGAATACGGTTGGGTGTTTGAGAGGTCATTCTTAGTATTCTCCGCCGGAAACGGCAATTAAGTGGGTTACGTATCGGCCCGAGATCGGGTCAGACGAATAAAGGCGCAAGCGGTCGACCTTGGGAAACAATCCGCTCTCATCTAGGTCAAGAAATCCGTAGATCAGTTCAAAATCACGATTGTTGACCTGTGTCCATAGCGCGGCCTTAAATGGCGCGGTCTGGCGCAGTTCAAACGTGTGGCTGCGCATCGCATTTACTGCAATCAGATAGCCATTGCCGTTCTTGTTGGCACGGGCGCTAACGCCGAATCCAAAGACCCGTTCATACCATCGCAACGCCATCACCTGACCACGTTGGTCATAACGGCGCCAATACGCCGTTAAGGGGCGGCGTTTGTCCAGATCACCGTTATCATCAAACCGTGCGACATAGACAATCGTGTTGGCATTCGCCGTTCTTTGCAAAAAGAACACCTGATGCTTTTCAGTCGGATGTGGAAAATCCTTCCGCGCAACCGGCAACTGTGCCGAGGTCATGCTGGACGTCACGCGCACGCTTGGCTTTGCTTGTGCCTGTTGAGAAAGCCCGGATGACAGGCAAAATGCCATCACCAGCGCACAAAGCATCAATACATTGGGCAGGCGCAACAATGGCATCTGGATTATTCCGCGCTGAGGCGATTCCGTACTGCGTGTGACCCGCCCGAGGCCTGAACAACCGCTTGAATCACCCGATCGATATCCTCTTCGGAATGCGATGCAGACAAGAAAAAGCGAATGCGCGGCAGATCTTTGGGAATGCCGATCTGAATGACGGGCGGGGCATAGATGCCCTGATCCATCAACGCTTTGGCCACTTGCACACATTCCAGAGGTGAGTCGAAAAGAACCGGAACAACGGCCTCTCCAATGGCGGTTCCGGTGTTCAGACCGGCCTCCCGCGCTTTGCGCAGGAACAGCTTGGAATTGCGACGCAACCGGGTCACACGATCCGGCTCAGCCCGCAAGATTTTCAGCGCCTGGTGTGAACTGGCCACAGTGGCGGGCTGAAGTCCCACGGAATAAATGAAGCCGGCGATGCCATAGCGCATCCAATCTATAACTTTTGCGTTCCCGGCGACAAAACCACCGGCAGACGCAAAGCTTTTTGAAAGCGTGCCAATCGACAGCTCGATCCGGTCTGGTTCAATACCAAAATGCTCACAAAGACCGCGCCCGGTTGGTCCAAGCACGCCATAAGAATGCGCCTCGTCCAGCAACAGCCACGCATCGTGACGTTCTTTGATTTCCAGAAGCTTTGGCAGATCGGTGATGTCCCCGTCCATCGAGAACAAGCCCTCGGTACAGATCATCACCCGGTTATACTGTCCGCGTTTTTCGCTCAGCAACCGGTCCAGCTCGTCCAGATCATTGTGCTGATAAGTCGCGACATCTGCTTTGACGCCCTGCACACCCACCATGATCGAGTTGTGAGCCAGCTCATCCACGATCACCAGATCTTTGTTGTGCATCAAAAGGCCGATGACACTGATATTGGTCAGATAACCGGAAATCATCGTCAACACGCCGCCAACGCCCAGAAAGTCGGCCATATCGCGTTCGAATTCACGGTGCACCAAACGCTCTCCACCCACCAGACGGGATGCACCTGCGCCGGTTCCGTGTTGATCGATGGCGTCTTTGGCAGCGGTTTTGCAATCAGGATGATTCAACAAACCCAGATAGTCATAATGGGCCATCGACAAATAACCGCCCGGCCACTCGTCACTGCGTGCTTCAAGAGCATCCGTCGCAACAAAATAGGGGTTGTCTTCCTGAACAAGAAACCCGCCACCAAGTCGGAAAAAGCGTTCGGCGAACGTCACAAAGCTGGATTTCTTGTCTTCCATTTCGTTCTCCGTTTCGGAGCAGCCTGTTGTAGCGGTATGATGAACCACTTGGCTGTCTAAACCATCCGATAACGGATACCACCCTTAACCATGTGTTTCGGCAATATGAAGGCCGAAATCATGGGCGCTCACAATTTTGCGCCCGATTGGCGCACATCCGCACTAGTTTGAAGGCGTTTAGGCGTCCCGACGGTACACAAAACACCGTCCTTCAACCGAACCGGGTGGTGTAGGCAAAGGATTCAACTCATCAAAGTACATCTTGTCTGATGAAACCATCAGACCGCCAATGCCGAGCAAGGGCTCAATCAAAGGAGACACCAAGCGGGCAAACTGGTCATTCTTCTCCAGATTGTGCCCGCCAAGGTCAGCATGGATCAACGTTGCCGTCGATCCAAATCGAGCAAGCGCCGCAGGCAACGTTTCGCGTACATCCCCCAATATGGTCATGGATGGATCCGGAGTAGACGCCGGGTTGGATTCGACTTTGCGTTCGAAAACGAAGACCTCCCGCTCGGGCATTTTTTCCCGCATGTGGTCGAACGTGCGGCCATTTCCCAGCCCAAGTTCAAAAACCGGGCCTTGCATGCCTTTTGTTTCGGCTACTGCAAAATCCAGACATACGCGCTGGGAAACCATACGGTTGATAAATACGTCCAGACGGCTCATCGCGACACTCCTGCAATCGGGTTGGCATTTGTTAGATCAGGTCGCTTGGGAATGTCACCCCCTCATACAATCACGATGCGGTAATCATGTCCGTCAGGTGTGTCTTAACCCCATTCTAAGGCATCCTTGTGAAAATTGACCGCGCTAGACGCTTGCGACAATGCACATAATCATGTTCACTCGCTAACATGCCCTCCTGTTTGTCAGGGTGTTTTGGGGTGCGACAAGGGAAGTTGGCGTGACGGCACTGATATCTGTTGAGAACCTGACCATCGGCTTTAACGATGATCCGCCTGTTGTTGATGACGTTAGCTTTTCAGTTCAGCCTGGGGAAACTCTGGCGCTGGTTGGCGAAAGCGGCTCGGGCAAAACGCTCAGCTGCCGTGCCGCGCTGCGTATTCTGCCCGCCTCTGCGCAAGTGCGCTCGGGTCGAATTCACATGGCAGGCCCCGAAGGTGCCACACCGCTGGACCTTATGGATCTGTCAGAACGACACATGTGCCGTATCCGTGGCGAACGGGTTTCGATGATCTTTCAGGAACCCATGCGGTCATTGTCGCCGCTGCACCGGATCGGCAACCAAGTGACCGAAGTGTTGCGCCTGCACAAACGCATGAGCAAAGCTGAGCAGCTGAAGCTTGTTCTGGCGATGTTTGATCGTGTCGGGTTCAAAGACCCTCAGCGTATCTATGAATCCTACCCGTTTGAGCTGTCTGGCGGTATGCGTCAACGCGCAATGATCGCTATGGCGATGGTGGGGCGTCCTGAAATCCTGATTGCGGACGAACCGACAACAGCGCTGGACGTGACAACACAAGCGCAGGTGCTGGGTCTGATCAAGGATTTGCAGAAAGAATACGGCATGGCCGTTGTTCTGGTCACGCATGACCTTGGGGTTGTGGCAAACATGGCCGACAGCGTTGTGGTCATGAACCGGGGGCGGGTGATGGAATCCGGCCCGGCACCGTTGATCCTCAACGATCCGCAACACGGCTATACACGCGACCTTATGGCGGCTGCCCCGGAAATTCCGGCATCCCCCGTCGACAAGAACAAAGAATCCGACCGGGATTACATTCTGGAAATGCACGACGTTTCCAAGACCTTCACGCTCAAAGGCTCATCCGCATGGAAGCCCAAAACCATCGTGCACGCGGTGCGCAGTATCGAATTTGGTGTCGAGCGGGGTAAAACGCTGGCGGTTGTTGGCGAATCCGGGTCCGGGAAAACCACCTGTGCCCGTATGGCGCTGGGCGCAGAACGCGCCGATGCAGGCGCATCGATCTTATTCCGGGCTGAGACCGACGCCGAGCCGATTGACCTGCAAAAGCTCGACAATGCGGAACGTCTGGCGTTCCAGCGCAAAGCACAGATGGTTTTTCAGGACCCTTATTCTACGCTGAACCCCCGGATGCGCGTGAAAGATGCATTGATGGAACCGATGGAAATCCACGGTATCGGGTCCGCGTCCGAACGTATGGACCGCGCAGAAGAAATGTTGCGCTGGGTTGGGCTCAGCCAGAATATGCTAACCCGCTATCCGCATGCCTTTTCCGGTGGCCAGCGCCAACGCCTGTCGATTGCACGTGCGCTGATGCTGGGGCCGACATTTCTTGTGTGTGACGAACCGACATCCGCTCTGGACGTGTCCGTGCAGGAGCAGGTTCTGCAACTTCTCGAAGAAATCCGCGACCGCCTCAACCTCAGCTATCTGTTCATCAGCCACGATCTGGCTGTTGTCGCACGCATCGCTGACGAGGTGGCCGTCATGCGATCCGGCCTTGTTGTTGAACAAGGCCCGCCGGATCAGCTTTTCTACAATCCTCAACATCCCTACACCAAAGCGTTGATTGCCGCTCAACCAGAGCCGGACATCAACCGCCCGATCGATCTTAAGATCGTGGCTCAAGGCGCTGGTGAACCGTCAACATGGCCTGACTCTTTCCGTTTCGACGGAACGACCGTTCCGCCATTGACCGTCACCGGGCCCGGACACAAGGTACGCTGTTATGTTTAAAAGAGTTCTTCTCACTGCGGCGCTGACGGTGACAGCGACGCTGGCCGCTGCCTTTGACGTTAAGGAAAGCGCATTTTGGCAGGCCGAGGTTGATCTGGGCAATCTGCCTTCTGCGGCAGAGCGTATTCCGGACACGCCCTTGGTGATCGATCTGGAACGGATCGGGCGCGAATTTGGTCAACCGGGCGGTACCATTCGAACGCTTGTCACGCGTGTCAAAGATGTTCGGCAGATGGTGGTCTACGGATATGCGCGGCTGGTCGGATTTGATGCCCGTTACGAACTGGGCGCGGATATCCTGCAATCCATTGACAATGAGGATGATCGCAAATTCACGTTGCACCTGCGCCCCGGGCATCGCTGGTCAGACGGGCATCCCTTCACGTCCGAGGATTTCCGCTATTGGTGGGAAGACGTCGCCAATCACGAACTTTTATCGCCCTCTGGTCCTGTCGATTTCCTGCGCGTCGATGGCGATCTGCCAACCGTCACGTTCCCGGACGAAACCACCGTTATCTATGAATGGGCCAATCCCAATCCCCAGTTTCTTCAAATGCTGGCCGAAGCGCGCCCGCCTTTCATTTATCGCCCTGCGCATTTCCTGAAAAAGCTGCACGCCAAATACGCTGACGAAGAAACCCTCAGCGAATTGTTGTACGAAGCCCGCGTGCGCAGCTGGCCCGCGCTGCACAATCGCAGCGATAATATGTACAAGTTCGACAATCCCGACCTGCCCACGTTGCAGCCATGGATGTTGGCCACCAAAGATGGCAAAAGCCGTTTCCTGTTTGTGCGCAATCCTTATTATCACCGCGTGGACGCCAAGGGTGTGCAATTGCCCTATGCCGACGTGGTCGAAATGCAGGTTGTGGCCCCCGGACTTGTCGCGGCCAAAGCCAACGCAGGCGAGGTTGATCTTCAGGCGCGCGGCCTTGATTTCAAAGATACGGCGATCCTGAAAAAGGGCGAATCCAGTGGCAAATACAACACCTTGCTCTGGGGCAATGGCACCGCGTCACAAATCGCGATTTATCTTAACCTGAATTACAACGACGACGGATGGCGTGAAACCATGCGCGACGCGCGCCTGCGCCGCGCCCTGTCGCTGGCGATCAACCGCAAGATCATCAACAAAGGTCTGTATTTCGGTCTGGCCAAAGAAGGCGGGATGACGGTTTTGCCGATCAGCCCCTTCTACAAAGAAGAAAACCGCACCGCATGGGCCACCTATGACATCGATCAGGCCAACGCTTTGCTTGACGAAATGGGGCTGACAGAACGCGACAAAGACGGGTTCCGCCTGATGCCTGACGGGCGACCGCTGTGGATCGTCATTGAGACCGCGGGCGAGCGCCAGGAAGTTGAGAACGCGATGCAGATCGTGACCGACAACTGGAGAGACATTGGCGTCAAACTGATCATGCGCCCGCTGGAACGCGACATCCTGCGCAACCGGGTTTATGCCGGTGAAACCATGGCCGCCGTGTGGTTCGGTTGGGACAATGGCATCCCTCAGACTTACACATCGCCGGGGTATCTTGCTCCGTGGGATCAATCCTTTTTTGCATGGCCCAAATGGGGACAATACCACCAGAACTCTGGTGCCGCTGGCGAAGCCCCCGACGTGCCCGCCGCCATCCGCCTGAACGAACTGGCCGAGTCATGGACCCACGCATATACCGCCGCCGAACGGGGCGTTATCTGGCAGGAAATGGTTGATATCCACGCGGATCAGGTTTTTGCCATCGGCATTCTCAATCAGGCGCCACAGCCTGTTGTGGTGTCCAACCGCCTTAAGAATGTACCGGAAAAGGCAATCTGGGCGTGGTCGCCCGGCGCGCATTTCGGTATGCACCGTCCTGATGAATTTTTCTTTGCCGACTAGGATCCACTGATGGCTATACTGCGCTTTGCAGTCTTCCGGTTACTGACGATGCTGGCCACCCTTGTGGTGGTCTCGGTGTTGATTTTTGCCATTATCAACCTGCCGCCCGGGGACTATCTTACCAATCAGATCAACGAGCTGCGCGCAACCGGCCAATCCAACGGCATCGCCAAGGCAGAGTTTTTGCGCACGGAATACTCGCTCGATCAACCGCTGTGGAAACAGTACATGATCTGGATGGGTTTCCTGCCCGGTCCACACGGTTTCCTTGGGATCATTCAGGGCGAATTTGGCTGGTCCTTCGAATTTGACAAGCCCGTGGCCGACCTCGTTGGTGGCGCGCTTTGGATGACCGTTCTGGTCAATCTTGCAGCGGTCCTGTTCATCTACGCCATCGCCCTGCCACTGGGCGTCATCGCCGCCGCGCGCTCAAAAACATGGATCGATTACACCTCTGCTCTTGTTGGTTACCTTGGCCTCGCCACGCCCAACTTTCTGCTCGCGCTGATCCTGTTCTATTACGGGAATCGCTACCTGAACCTGCCCATTGGTGGCCTGATGGACCCCAGGTTCGAAGGCGAACCGATGAGCTTTGACAAAATGAAGTCGGTTCTGGTGCATCTGATCATCCCGACCTTTGTGATCGGGACTTCCGGTGCTGCGGGCATGATGCAACGCCTGCGCGCCAATTTGCTGGACGAGCTGGGCAAACCCTACGTCGAAACCGCCCGCGCCAAGGGCATGCGCGAAAGCTCAATGTTGATGAAATATCCCCTGCGCGTGGCCTTCAACCCGTTTGTCGCTGATATCGGAACATTGCTGCCCTCGTTGGTTTCGGGTTCGGTTCTGGTGTCCGTGGTGTTGGGCCTGCAAACCATCGGGCCGGTCCTGCTGACCGCGCTGAAATCGCAGGATCTCTTCTTATCGGCATTTGTCCTGATGTTCGTGGCGCTGCTCACCCTGATTGGTACACTCATATCCGATGTGCTGCTGGCGCTGCTTGATCCCCGCATTCGGTTCGGAGGGCGTGCGAAATGACCATTCTGCCTGACGGACGTTTTGTTGACGACAAACCCTATGAACGCGAAATGGGCGCCGAGGCGCGCAACGCCGATCTGGACGCCTCTAATACGGTCCTCATGTTGCGCCGCTTTGTCAAACACCGGCTGGCGTTGTTTTCGGGTCTCTTCCTGATCCTGTCCTATCTGATGTTGCCCTTTGCCGGGTTCATTTCGCCTTATACGCCGAATGAACGGCTTGAGGATTATCTCTATCACCCGCCGCAGGTCGTGCATTTCTTCCACGAAGGCAGCTTTGTCGGTCCGTTTGTCTACGAAACCGAAGCCCAGATGAACCTGGAAAGCTTTTCGTGGGAATACGTCGCGGACAGGTCCACGCCGGCCAAGCTGGAATTTTTCTGTAAGGGCGGAGAGTACCACCTTGCCGGGTTCATCAAATCTGACACCCACCTGTTCTGCGCCCCCGAAGGCGCCACAGCGTTTTTGTGGGGATCAGACCGGCTGGGACGGGATGTGTTCTCGCGCATTCTCTATGGCGCGCAATTGTCTCTGACAGTTGGTCTCGTGGGCATCACAGTGTCCTTTGTGATTGGTATCGTGCTCGGATCTATCGCGGGCTATTTTGGCGGCTTCCTTGACTGGGTCATCAACCGTGTGATCGAAATTCTGCGCAGCCTGCCGGAACTGCCGCTCTGGCTGGCGCTGTCGGCGGCGGTGCCGTCGCATTGGGGACCGGTCTCGGTGTTCTTCATCATCTCTATCATTCTCGGGATTCTGGATTGGCCCGGTTTGGCGCGTGCAGTGCGCTCTAAATTCTTGTCGCTCAGAGAAGAAGAATTTGTACGCGCCGCCGAAATGATGGGCGCAAAACCGGGTCGTGTGATCCGACGCCACCTGCTGCCCAATTTCCTCAGCCACCTGATCGCTTCGGCAACTTTGTCGATCCCGGCGATGATCCTTGGTGAAACGGCGCTGTCTTTCCTTGGCCTCGGCCTGCGGGCGCCTGCGGTGAGTTGGGGGGTGATGCTGAACGACGCCCAGAACCTCGCCTCGATCGAAATCTACCCATGGACGGCGATTCCAATGTTGCCCATTGTGGTGGTCGTGCTGGCATTCAACTTCTTTGGCGACGGCCTGCGCGATGCGCTTGACCCAAACCGCAGCTGATCTGATCCCAACACGCATCAGATCAGCATGCGCCGATCCCCGGGCTTCATTTTGCCAAAAATACTCCGGGGGACGGCGCCGCAAGGCGACGGGGGGCTTGGCCCCCTTCTGCCCTGTTGTTGCAATAGATCCTTGCCAATGACACTGACGGGGACTGGCATTAATCGCTGATGCCGCGTTGGGAGGGGCTGCTGCGCTGGATCATGCCCCTGCAAATGGCTGATAGATAAACTGGATTTCACCCTGAACACCTCGTTTCTTGTGATAGATGTGGCCGCGTTTGATTGTTTTGATGGTCTCTATCCCGCTCAAAGTCGAACATCTGATCGTTCGTATCCACAGCGCGCCAAAGATAGCGCCACTGTCCGTCGACGCGGATGTAGGTCTCGTCCAAATGCCAATCGAAGCTGGTGCGCCGCAAATGTGTCTCGGTCCGTCTGTTCAGTTCAGGTCCGAACTTCAGAACCCAGCGATAAACCGTGGATCGATCCACACAGACGCAACAGTCTCCCTGAACTCCTTCGGCATGATCAACGCGTGATCGAAAAACCCTGAACCAGACTTTCGCTACTCCGCGCTTGAACTGGTAAAGTACGGACTAAGTGCGCCTTCGTCCAGCTGGTGTGAACTGGCGAGGTCGATCTTTAATACCCGCAGGAAACGCCAGACATATTGCACTTCAACATCACCCGGCACCTTGGAAGCAGAAATCTATTCATATCAGAATGATATGGAGGCGTAACTAATAGGTATTGGACTGATATAATGCTTCAAGTCATAAACTTTTCATTAGTCAGACGGGCAGCCTGAAAACACTGAAATCAAGTGCAGTCGGGGTGCCCGGAATCAAGGCAAGCACAATGGAGGAAGCTCAAAGATGGTCAAAGTACGCGGGATTGAGTTTCAGGGAAACACTGACAATGACATGGGGCTGGAGTTTTACAACCTCAGCCACCGTTTTGGATTTCAGAACCCGAACTGGCCCTATTTTGAAGATACCAAGATCGAGCGTATCCACTATATGGCTAAATCGGGTGTTCTGAGCCAGCGGATCACCACCACCATGCACGCGACCACACACATCGACGCACCGGCCCACGTCGTGCAGGGCACGCCCTTTATCGACGAGGTGCCGCTGCCACATTTCTTTGGCTCTGGCATCGTAGTGTCTTTGCCAAAGAAAAAATGGGAGCCAATTACCGGCGAGGATCTTGAAAAAGCTTGCGGCCACGTGATCCGTAAGGGCGATGTTCTGATCATTAACACCGGTTGGCACCATGACTACGAAGATGGCGACTACTTTGCGTATTGCCCCGGTTTTGTAGCTTCTGCTGGCGAATGGATGGTTGAAAAGGGCGTCAAGGTCGTCGGCCATGATACGCAAGCAAATGATCACCCGCTTGCGACCGCGATCGGCCCGCAAAGGAATGGCCCTCTGCTTCCACATTTGGAAGAGGAATATAAGGAATGGTCCGGCGGCAACGACTGGAAAGACGACTTCCCGGATTGGGAACCGGTACACCAAATCCTGTTCAAGAACGGCATCATGGGTATCGAGAACGTTGGCGGCGATCTGGACGCGGTGACCGGCAAACGCTGCACTTTCGCGTTTTTCCCTTGGAACTGGGACCGCGGCGACGGCTGCATCATCCGCCTCGTAGCGATGATCGATAAGGGTCAGAACTTCCGCATCGACGACGGCGCAGAATTCTAAACCTCCCTGACTGGCCGCCGGGAAACCGGCGACCGTCTTTTTTAGCAAATTCTGGGATGAGACACATGCACATCAAGCGTTTTCAGGATGCCCAACCTTGTCCGTCGTCAAATAAAGTTGGACATCAGATCGGCTTGAGCACAGGAGGCTCTGGTTCTTTCGTGTGATTGATTATGCTGCTTGTTTTTGATGTTGCAAGCGGCGTTGTTCACTGCCCGGCAGGGTTATGCGCAGCATGATCCCGAGAGGGGGATCGTCTGTTTTTTGATCTTCTCCCTTTCCCTTAGAATAGCTTTGTCGCGCCCGAAGTAGACGTCAGCGGGTGTGACGTTGTTCAGGCTCTCGTGGTAGCGCTGGTTGTTGTAATACTCGACAAAAGCCCCGATCTGGCGTTCGAGATCTCCGGGCAAGTAATAGTTTTCCAGCAGAACACGGTTCTTCATGGTCTGATGCCAGCGTTCCACTGCCCGGCAGTGCATTGCGTAGCAATGTCACGAGAGGGATCTTGCCTTGCGTTTGCGGATGGAATGGTGCGCCACGGACATGCTTCAATTTCTGGCCTTCCAGCCATTCAGCCAAATCAACCGAGATATAGCAGGAGCCGTTGTCACTCAGCAGACGAGGTTTGTGACGCACGACAGCCTGGTCGCAACCCGATGCCGTCAGTGCCAGTTCGATTGTATCTGTCACGTCCTCAGCGCGCATGTTTGTGCAGAGCTTCCACGCGATGATGTAGCGGCTGTAATCGTCCAAGATCGTGCTCAGATAATACCAGCCCCAGCCGATGATTTTGAAGTAAGTAAAGTCTGTCTGCCACATCTCGTTGATGGCAGTGGTTTTGTCCGTGAACTCGTCAGCAGCCTTGATCACCACGTAATCAGGCGCAGTGATCAGGTCAGCTGCTTTTAGAATGCGGTAAGCTGATGATTCAGAGACAAAATACCGCTTCTCATCCGTGTATTTGACGGCAAGCTCGCGTGTCGACAACGCCTCGTGCTCCAATGCAAACTCGATCAAATCATCGCGCCTGACGTCTGGGATACGGTTCCAGACAGACTTGGGACGCGGCGAATGATCGGCCAACGCGTCCAGACCACCATCGAGATAAAGATCGTATCCCGTTGACCGGCAGTCGATTGCAAAGCAATCGATGAGAGGGGCCGATAAAACGTGCTGCGCGGAATGCACAGCATATCAAGCGTCTGTTTAACTGGCAGGTGTGAGCCCTCGACGGTGCGGATGATCTCAAGCTTCTCGGATGCTGGATACCTCATTCCTCGTATTCCCCATTTCCTGTCATGCTTTTTTTGAGCAGCCGGTTTTCAAGAGTCAGATCCGCCACACATTCTTTCAATGCCAGCGACTCTGAACGCAGCTCCTTCACTTCTGGCGACGTCGCCTGACGCGCAGTGTCCCCAGACAGACGTCGCTTGCCTGCCTCAAGGAATTCCATAGACCAGCTATAATACAGGCCCTCAGCGATCCCCTCACGACGGCACAACACAGAAATACTTTCCTCGCCACGCAGACCTGCCAATACAATGCGGATCTTCTCCTCCGCTGAATAGCTTTGCCGTGTCTTGCGCCGGATGTTCTTAACCAACTTGTCGGCGGCATCTTTCGATGTGGTAGGCTTCTTCGTCATCTCAATCTCCTAATCGATAAGATGAACCAGAAATCCTCCGTTGTTCAAATGCTCAAATCTGTCCAGCAGGGGCTGACGTCAGACACACAACGTTCCTCAGCAGATATGGCCAGATCTTGTGCTGCGGGTGCTTCTTGCTTGTGTTGGGCTCCTGATAGATCGGTACCAAACGCATAAGACGCATCAACCGGCGGACACGGTGGCGGCCACATGGGTGATTATTGCGCTTCATGTACCGAGCCATCTGACGCGATCCATACCAAGGCGTTTCCAAGAATTTCTTGTCGATTATTTCCATGAACCGCTGGTTCTCGGCACTTTCTCCGACAGGCTGATAGTAAAGCCGCGACCGCGACAGCTGCAACAGTTCGCACTGTTTACGCAAGCTTAACTTATGATCCCGGCTCACCATTTTTTGTCCCGTTGACCGGCAGTGCCTTGCCATAGGCAAGGTCACGAGAGGGGCGCGTCCCGAGCAACTGGTGCGAGGCTTCGGCTAAAAAATCCCGTTCCACAACAAGCTGGCCAATCTTGGAATGTAGCTTGTCAACATCAGCCGCACTCACCGGCTCGGGCGCTGAACCTTTGCGGGTAAAGGTCGTCGCCATGTTTTCTATCGCCGCACGTTTCCACGTCCCGATCTGGGTCGGATGGACGCCATACTTCTTGGAAAGTTCCGCAAGCGTCATCTCCTCGCGGATCGCTTCAAGCGCAACCTTGGCCTTAAACTCAGGTGAATGGTTCTTTCGTTTCTTCATTCTGGATCATCACTTTCATCGTGCGATCCACCTTAACGTCCGGTCCGATTTTCCGCGACCACCTCTGCCGACGCCACCGATTCACGCAACAGTCTCCACTGACGCAATACCGACGTGCTGCCGAGGCCAAACCGATCCCGGTTTTGGATGAAACTCCTGGCGCTCAATCACTCCCGCGGCTAGCGGTCGTCGCCGCCTGCGTCATCCATCAAATCTTCTTCTTCAATGGCCGCCTGTACGGCGCCGGTCAGCGCTTTGCGTTGCGGATCAGACAGGTCTTCGGTCTTGCCTTCCGCCAGACGCACGGTCACTTCGCGGTGCGCAAAATGAATACCTTCCCGCTCAAACAGATCACGGATGTCCTGGAACACTTTCTTGCGCACCAACCACTGATCGCCCGGTTTTGTCATGAACTTGACGCGAATGATCATCGCGGAATCCTGCATCTCAACCACACCCTGTGACTTAAGAGGCTGGATAAAGTTGTGACCGATCACCGGATCATCCAACAGCTCAACGCCCAGCTTCTTGATCAGTTTGCGTACGTGTTCGACATCCGTGTCATAGGTCACACGCAAAGGAAGCTTCATGATCACCCAATCCCTTGAATAGTTTGTCAGAAACTGGATTTCCCCAAACGGAATTGTGTGCAGCGGCCCAAGGTGATGGCGCAGTTGAAACGAGCGTACCGAGATCTTTTCCACAGTGCCCTTCACCGATCCGATATCGATATATTCGCCTTTGCGGAATGCGTCATCAAACAGGAAAAACGCACCGGAAAAGATATCCCTGACTAGCGATTGCGCGCCAAACCCGACGGCCAGGCCAACCACACCGGCACCGGCAAACAACGGGCTGACATTCACGCCCAGTTCCAGCAATACAATCAGCACAATAGTGACGATGATCACCAACAGAATAAAAGACCGGAACAATGGCAACAGCGTCGCCAGACGACTTGCCCCATTGGCGCCGCCTTCGTCGCCAAGCTCAGCCTCTTCCATCTCGTCGCCCTGTTCTTCGCGAATTTTTGTGTCGATCCAGATACGAAAGACATGAAACACGATGTAGCCAATGAAAATGATCCCGGCGACATCCAAAAACCGGTCAGATGCCATGCTTGATTGGCTCATCACGTCCTGCGCGCCAAATATCCGCAAAGCGGCGTAAAGCCCTGCTACAATGGCAATAATTCCGGACACGCGACGTGCCAGATCCTCGAATGTATTGATCCGGCGGTGATCCAGATGGCGCTCGATTTCCTCCAGCTTATCCTCCTGATCTTCGCTCAGGATACCGTCTTCTTCCACAGTTTCGCGCAGTGCCTCTGCGGCTTCATTCATCTCCTGAATGTTGCGAGTCCGGGCAAAATACCGCTCGATGCCATAGTTGATTGTGGCATAGACGACGATCGTCGACATCAATACGAAATACGCTCCGGCGATCAACGGGATCGACGTCGGTTGCCCAAGGACCAGATCAAAGGCCAGTTCGGCTGAACCGTAGATGATATAGGCAATAGAGAGTGGCACCCACAAAGTGCTTACCAGACGGGTGGCAAACGTGACATTCTCAAGCGGGCGCCCATTGCGCATCGCATTGGAAATCGGCCGTTTATTGGCGAGCACCATGGCAATATTTGCCAGCGCGACAAGTGTGGCAAGAAACAGGGACATGATCGCGTAAACGTCGTAGTTCAACCCCAGCTCTTTGAGCCAATCACCAAACACAGTCGTGAAGATGTCCATAATCGCAAGGATAAACACCCAGTTGTGCAGACGCTTGGCGTCCTTGGTCGAAAGTGCCGGGATACGGTACTGGGGCAGGTAGGGCGAAAGGATCAGGCGCCACGCGAGCGATACAACGCGACACAAAGCATAAGCCGCGTTGATCGACACGATTGTGAAGCGAACCGCCGTATCGTCCGCCGGACCATGGATTGCGAGCCCAAGAACAAAAGCAATTGTCATCGTAATCGCGACGCCGATAAGGCCTGCAATGAAGCGCACGACGAGAAAGGGAAGCTTCTGAGAATAGCCCTGTGGGTTTTCCTTGATCAGCGGAATAACAAATCGCGCGGCCAGCTTCGGTCCATAGATAAAACGTTCAAAAAACATGCCGATAGTGAAGTAAATCAACATAAATACCAGTATCTTGGTAAAGGCAAAAATCGTTCCGTCCGGGCTGGAGGCGCGTAGAATAAACAACACTTCGATGACCGATGCCGGCAGCGCGTCCAACCGTTCCGACAGAACCTCTCGGAAATCATCGACTTCCGATTGTGCCCGCATAAGTGCGGATTTTTGTTCGCCCGTGCCTTCATCAGGATCGGTTGACTCATTGGTTCCGGCTGTTGTCGATACAGCGGTACCGTTTGCGTCCAGGATAATGACATTCATCCCGTTTTCGGCCGCTTCCTGAACGATTTTGGCAATCGCCGGATCTTCGGTCGTGGTGGCGTCCTGCGCCGCTGCTGCGTGAAGGGGCAGCAGATATGAAACCGTGATCAAAGCGAGCAGGATTTGGCGGATCATTTGGTAGATATTCCTTGTTGGTTAAGAACCTCTACCGCGACTTTGTAGTCCCGGCAAATCGCAATCCCACATACAAATGTGACCGAAAATGTGTATCGGAAATTAAACAGCATGATTGCCTTGTCGCATGTCGTCGGTTTTTGCTTGGTTTGGGCGTGACAATGCCTACCATCTTCTGTAGCGGAACAGGGGCTGAACGGGCGGACTGACTCTGTGGAGCATTGATATCGTGAGCCAATCGAAACTGGAAAAAATCGCCATTCTTGGTCTGGGATATGTGGGTCTGCCTTTGGCACTGGCCCTTGCGCGCGCAGGGTTTGACGTTGTCGGCTTCGACACCGATACACGGCACGTTCAGGCCTTGCAGGAAGGGCGTGACCGAAATGGCGAAGTGTCGTCTCAATCGCTGAGCGAAAGCGGTGCCACTTTTTCGAGCAACACTGCGGATCTGGAGGCCGCGTCGGCCTATATAATCTCGGTTCCGACACCGATCACGGATGCCAAGGCCCCGGACCTGACCCCAGTCCGGTCTGCCTGTGAAACCATCGCGCCGGTTCTGAGCGCTGGCGATTTGGTCATTTTGGAATCTACGGTTTATCCGGGCGTAACCGAAGAGGTTTGCGGTCCGGTTTTGGAAGCATCCAGCGGATTGAAAGCCTACGGGGATTTCAAACTTGCCTATTCACCCGAGCGGGTGAACCCCGGTGATGCGGAACATTCCCTGGAAAGCGTCATCAAGGTGATTGCGGCGCAAGATGACACAACGCTGGACCGGGTCGAAGCGATCTATGCGCCGGTGGTCAAAGCTGGATTGCATCGCGCCAGTTCGATCAAAACCGCCGAAGCGGCCAAGGTGATTGAAAACACCCAACGCGATCTGAACATCGCTTTGGTGAACGAGTTCGCTTTGATTTTTTCACGGATGAACCTCGATACACTTGAGGTGCTGGAGGCCGCCGGAACCAAATGGAATTTTCTACCGTTCCGTCCGGGTTTGGTTGGGGGGCACTGCATCGGTGTTGATCCCTACTACCTGACCTATCGCGCGGAACAGCTTGGGTATCACCCCGAAGTTATCCTTGCCGGACGTCGGATCAACGATGACATGGGGCGTCATGTGGCGCAGGAACTCATCAAGGCTATGCTGGCCCGCAAAGACAACCCGGCCCGGTCGCGCGTGCTGGTGATGGGGCTGACATTCAAAGAAAACTGTGCGGATACGCGCAATACACGGGTTGCTGATATTGTTGACGAACTGCAAAGCTATTCGGCAGAGGTTCATGTCTGGGACCCGCATGTGCATAAAGCGGATGTCGCCAGAGAATATGGCATTTCGGTAATTTCTGAGCCTGAAACGGGCACATATGACGGCATCGTGATTGCCGTGGCGCATTCCGAATTTACGGACATGGGCAGCGAGGCAATAAGAGCACTCGGAAAGCCGGGCGCTTTGCTTTACGATATCAAAGGGGTTCTCGCCAAATCCGAGTCGGATTTGCGATTGTAGGTGAGCGAAATGCGAGGCGACGGATTGTCTGAAGCTATTTCCATGACGGGTGACAAGGCGCGGCAATTGTCGCCGCGTGTTCTGTTTTACAGTCATGATACATTTGGTTTGGGCCACTTGCGCCGATCGCGAGCTTTGGCCAGCGCGATTACGCAAGCCGACGATCGCATCTCGGCGCTTATCCTGACCGGATCGCCGGTTGCCGGTCGTTTCACGTTTCCCGAGCGGGTTGATCACATTCGCCTGCCGGGTGTGACGAAAACGCAGGACGGCGATTATTTGTCCGAACGTCTTGGGCTTCACATTGATGAAACCACCGAACTGCGGGCCGGACTGGTCAAGGCGACGGTGGAACACTTCGATCCTGATATTCTGATTGTCGACAAGGAACCAACCGGGTTTCGGGGCGAACTGCTTCCTGCGCTGGAATGGCTAAAGTCTAATCGAAAGACGCAGATCATTCTGGGGCTGCGGGATGTTTTGGACGACCCGTCGGTTCTGGCCGCAGAATGGGACCGCAAAGGCGCGCTTGAAGCGGCAGAAACGTATTACGATGAAGCGTGGGTTTATGGGCTGCGCTCGATTTGTGATCCGACGGCCGGCTTGAACCTGTCAGCTTCCTTCAGATCACGCATGAAATTCACTGGCTATCTTCGGCGCGAAGAACTTGCCGAAGGTGAAGTTCCGTTTGAGCCTTACATTCTGATCACACCCGGGGGTGGTGGCGATGGCGCCAGCATGGTTGATCTGGTTTTATCAGCCTATGAGCGCGATCCCGATCTGAACCCGGACGCGGTTTTGGTCTACGGCCCGTTCCTCTCTGGTGTGCAACGTTCCGAATTTGAGACACGGGTTGCCAACCTGAATGGCCGCGTGCGGGCCGTTGGTTTTGACAGCCGTATGGAAAACCTGTTTGCCGGGGCTCAGGGCATCGTTTGCATGGGCGGGTACAACACGTTCTGCGAAGTGCTGTCATTTGACAAACCAGCGGTTATCGTGCCGCGCACCCGTCCGCGTTTGGAACAATACATCAGGGCCAGCCGTGCAGAAAACCTTGGCTTGTTGCGGATGTTGGACAAACAACGCGACGGCGACACGCCCGAGGCGATGATCAAGGCTATTCGGGCGCTTCCAACCCAGCCGCACCCGTCATCTGCCTTTGTTCCGGGGCTATTGGATGGCCTGGACTTTGTGTCGGCCCGGACGCTGGACATGCTGGGTTTGAAAAAGTCTCAAGGCGTCGCATGACTTCTCATAAAAAGCGTTTGGCGGTGGTCGTCAAAGGATGGCCGCGCCTGTCAGAGACTTTTATTGCGCAGGAACTCGTTGCGCTGGAAGACGCCGGGTACGCGCTGGAATTGTGGTCTTTGCGGTTCCCGACCGACAAAAAGCGGCACCCACTGCATGACCGCCTAAAGGCAACCGTTTTCTATTTGCCGGAATACCTGCATCAGGAACCTTGGCGCGTGTTGCGTGGCGTGACGTCCTGCCTCTTCAATCGGAAGTTTGCAGCGGCGTTTTCGACGTGGCGCAAGGATTTTGCGCGAGACAAGACGCGAAACAGGGTGCGCCGTTTTGGGCAGGCTTGTGTTCTGGCGTCAGAGTTGAGTGAAGACACCGCAGCGCTATATGCGCATTTCATGCACACGCCCGCGTCTGTCGCACGCTACGCTGCGATCATGCGTGGAATGTCGTGGGCGGTTTCTGCGCATGCCAAAGACATCTGGACGTCACCCGAATGGGAAAAGCGTGAAAAGCTGCAAGAGTCGAGTTATGGCGCACAGTTTCTGGCCACGTGCACGGGCGTAGGTGCGCGCCACCTTCAGGACCTTGCGGACACGCCTGATCGCGTCGAACTGATTTATCACGGCCTTGATCTGTCACGGTTTCCTGAGCCTCCCGAAGACAAGCCTGTGTCCGAGACCATTCGGTTGCTGTCTGTTGGTCGGCTGGTGGAAAAAAAGGGGTTCGACCGGCTTTTGGACGCGTTTGCGTTATTGCCCGCTGATCTGAATTGGCAATGGCAGCATATTGGCGGCGGTGAGCTGGGCGATGCCTTGAAGTCTCGGGCCGACAAGCTGGGTGTTGGAGATCGTATTATCTGGCGCGGTGCCTGCGACCAGCCGGAAGTTATCGAGGCCATGCGCCTCTCGGATGTGTTCGTGCTGCCTAGCCGAATCGCAGACGACGGGGATCGCGACGGGTTGCCCAATGTGTTGATGGAGGCGGCTTCGCAAAAGCTGTGCCTCTTGTCGACGCCCGTGTCCGCCATCCCCGAATTTATCACAAATGGCGAACACGGTATTTTGTCAGATGATGAGCCGGTGGAACTGGCGCGCGCAATTGAGGCATTGGCGCGTGATCCGGCTCGGCGGGAAACACTGTCGCTCGCCGCATATGACCGGCTGACCGCGCATTTCCTGATGGCCCCGGGCATTCGCCAACTGGACACGCGTTTGCAGACCTTGATGCAAGGCTAAACGTCATGGCCCGAATAGCTTTCTATGCGCCTTTGAAGTCACCCAATCACCCGGTGCCGTCGGGTGAACGTGAAATGGCCAGAAACCTGATGGCCGCATTGCAGTCTGACGGACATCAGATCGATCTTGTATCGGAATTCCGCAGCCTGGAAAAGGCGGGATCGCAGACCCAACAAAATGCTCTCGTGACATCGGCCAGGGCCGAAACAGCTGCATTGGTCGCGCGTGGCGGCTGGGACGCGTGGGTGACCTATCACAGCTATTACAAGGCCCCCGATTTAATCGGGCCGGATGTGTGTGACGCGCTGGATATCCCCTATGCGGTGATCGAGGCCACGCGGGCGTCCAAGCGGTTGTCCGGGCCGTGGGCTGATTTCGAAAGGCGCGCCGCAGGGGTTTGTGACCGGGCGGATGTGTTGTTTTACCTGACAGAACGCGACGCTGTCGCGCTACGCGAACATTTGCGACCACACCAAAACCTTGTGCACCTGCCGCCATTCCTGAACAGACAGGCCGAAGCTAAAGCCCCTCAGACGCAATCCGAACCGATTATCCTGCTTGTTGGTATGATGCGTCCGGGCGACAAGCTGGCCTCTTATAAACGGGCGGCGGAAATTTTGATGCGACTTGGGGACGGTGACTGGCGCGTCGAAATTGCAGGTGACGGCCCTGCACGCTCGGATGTCGAAACGCTCATGTCGCCACTGGGCAAGCGGGTTACTTTTTTGGGTCAATTGGATGCGGCAGGCGTTCAAGCTGCCTATGCGCGTGCACGGGCGTTCCTGTGGCCTGGCGTGAACGAGGCATTTGGCATGGTGTATCTGGAAGCACAGTCCGCCGGTGTTCCGGTCGTGGCCGAAGACAGGTATGGTGTGCGCGACGTCGTACATCCAGAAGGCGTGTTTCCGCCGGACGACGATACCGCGCTTGCTCAAGAGTTGCAGCGCTTGTTGAATGACCCCAATCACCATAAACACCGCGCGCACGAGGCACATGCCATGATAGCCAAAACCCATTTGATTGGGGCCGCGCGCGACATACTGTGGGGCGCGTTGGCCCCCCTGATACCGGAGGCAACATGATCCGATTTGCAATGATGCGCCATGGGCATACTGCGTGGAACCGCGCGGGCCAGATACAAGGGCGCACCGATATCCCATTGGACGATCAGGCGCGCCAAGATTTGCGTGGGTTCGGTCTGCCGCCGGGCTGGCAGGACGTTGACCTTTACAGCAGCCCGCTGGATCGGGCGTTTGAAACCGCATCCATCGTGTCCGGACGATCGCCGGTTATTGTGCCCGAACTGATCGAAATGGATTGGGGCAAGTGGGAAGGTCTTAAGGGCGTCGACCTGAAAAGTGACCCAAATTCTGGTTTTCGGGACATTGAAAACTGGGGCTGGTCCTATTGCCCGCCAGATGGCGAAAGCCCGGCCGATGTCTGGGCGCGTCTGGAGCCATGGCTGCAATCGCTGCGAAATGATTGCATTTCCGTGTGCCACATTGGAACGATGCGGATCGTTCTTGCAAAAGCCTACGGTTGGGATTTCCTTGGACCCGCGCCATTCCGTATCAAACGCAATCGGCTTTTTGTTGTTGAACTCGACAATGGAGAGATGCGTGTCGCGGACCCGGATATTGTCAGGCTGCGGACGCTCGACACATGAAAGTTATGATCGCCGTCACGCATCTGTTGGGGGCAGGGCACCTGTCCCGGGCGGTTACATTGGCGCGAGCGTTTTCCAACGCAGGGCATGACGTGTCTGTTCTCTCGGGCGGACGGGCGGCACCGCATCTGGATATGACCGGGTTTTCGCTGGTTCAGGCCCCTTCGCTGGCGTCAGATGGCACCAATTTTACCCGATTGCTGGATGAGGATGGCGCCCCGGCCGGGATGGGCTATCTTGAGCGCCGCGCCGACCAAATGGTGGCGGCCTTGCGGGAAACTTGTCCCGATGTGTTGATCACGGAACTGTTCCCTTTTGGACGGCGCGCGCTGTCGGCAGAGTTCCTGGCATTGCTGGAAGCGGCCCGTGAGTTACCCAACCGACCGCTCATCCTGTCGTCGATCAGAGACATCCTTGCGCCGCCCTCAAAGCCAGCCAAGGCTACGCGCGCCGACGAGATCCTGATCGATTTCTATGACGGTGTGCTTGTGCATTCGGACCAGAATATCACCCGCCTGCAAGAAAGCTGGCCGGTGTCCAACCGGTTGGAACAATTTTTGAACTACACCGGATATGTCGCGCCTTTTCCGGCCGGTAAACACCCGCGCGGTGATGGAACCGGCGAAGTATTGGTGAGCGCAGGTGGCGGATCGGTCGGGCAGGCCATGTTCGAATGCGCGTTACAGGCTGCTGCGCGCTCGCCTTTGCACTGGCACTTGTTGGTTGGGGGGGCAGATCGCGACGCTCGCATTGCCGCGCTCAAGGAACTGGCAGGTAACTTGGACGTAACCATCGAAGCGGTGCGCCCGGATTTTCGCGAGATGCTGACAGGCGCTGCCGCCTCGGTCAGCATGTGTGGATACAATACCGCGCTGGATCTTTTGCAAACCGGTTTGCCCGCAGTGATGGTGCCGTTTGACGACGGCGGCGAAGTTGAACAAACCCTGCGGTCTCATTCTTTGGCGTCATTGCCATCTGCCGAGGTGCTCGCGTCATCGGATATGAACCCTGTCAGCATGGCCGAGGCTGTTGCGCGGGTGACGAAACAGGGGCGACGTAAAACTGATGGGCTAAAGATGGACGGAGCGGCGCAGACGGTGAACATTGTTGAGCGAATGCTGCAAGGGGCCCTGACTTGAATATCGACTGGAGCGCCCTTCGCTCGGAACTTGCCCAATGGCGCCGCGACCGGCTTGCGCTGCCGTTTTGGTGGCGCGATGACGATGCGATTGAGCCGACAGCAGCGCTCGAAAAGCTTGGCGCGCTGTCCTGCGAAACTGGCGTGACTGTGCATCTTGCCGTCATTCCCAAACTCGCGTCTGACCTGCTCGCGGGGCAAATGGGCACCGCGTTCATTCCTGTGATGCACGGCTGGACACATCGCAACACTGCACCGGACGGCGCGAAAAATGCCGAATTTGGGATTGGGCGTGATCCGGGCGAAGTGAAAAAAGAACTGACCGCAGGAATCGCCCGCATGCAGGACATTTTCGGCGATGCGTTTTCCAGAATGTTTGTACCGCCGTGGAACCGACTGGATACCGACGTGTTGCCGATCCTGAAATCTGCCGGATTTTCCGCTGTTTCAACCTATGCGCCGCGCAAGGACAAGGCGCCGGTTCCGGGGCTGGAAATGATCAATACACATATCGATCCCATTTTCTGGCGGGGCACGCGGGGGCTCGTGCCGCCAGAGACACTGGTGTCACAGATCGTCACTTTGCTGCGAGACCGTCGACTGGGTCTTGCGGACAATGCGGAACCCTTGGGATATCTGACACATCACCTTGTGCATGATGATGATATCTGGGAGTTTTCGCGCCAATTTATGACTGAAATGTGCGAGGGGCCATTGACGCTCTTTCGTCACGACAGAAAGGACACTGCATGAGCCGTTTGGACAGCATGATGCGCCGACTGGCCGCCCAGCGGGACGGTCTTGAATGGGGCTACGAACAGGTAAACGGCGTCAAAGGGGGTATCGTGGACATGGGATTGGGCAATGGGCGCACCTATGATCATCTGCGCGAAATTGCGTCAGATCGCCGGATTTGGGTAATCGATCGCATATTGCAATGTCATCCATCCTGCGTGCCGCCGGAACAGGATTTCCTGCAAGGTGAAGCCGAGGATATGTTGCGCAAACTCGCAGGAAATGGCGCATGCATCGCACTTGCACACTACGATTTTGGCTTTGGAAACAAAGAGAAAGACATCGCTGAAGCGGCGCGTTTGTCTCCGATCATTGCCAAATGCATGTTGCCGGGCGGAGTATTGGTTTCCGGGCAACCGCTGGTTGGATTTGAACAGGTTCGTGGGCCCGAGACTGTTGCCCCGGACCGGTATTGTTTTTACCGGACCTGACTATTCAGCCGCTGGGAGCTTGAATTCAGCGGCTTCCGCGCGGGACAGCATGGCGCCCTGTTTGCGTTGTTTCAGAACCTCGCGGGCATGGGCGTACATGTCGTCTTGCCAGAAAATCAGACATCCGTTGCACCCTTTGCCACAACAGCCTTCGGTGCCTTTTCGGTTCGTCTTGAACCGGCGCGTGTTGGCGTCGGCATCAATGGCTTCAACCAGCGCGTCGCGACGACGTTGATACGCCGTTTCGCTTTGCGTGTCCTTGATCTCCATGGCCAGCGTGGTTTTGTCCAGCTGTAGACGCTTCCATTGTTCTTCTGTCAGCGCGCGTTCTTTGCGCAGCACGGACAAAGGCGGAAAGTTGCGTCGCAGATCGCCGATATCTTCTTGTTCGAAAAGAGAAAATGGCAGGCGGATCACCGATTTGGTCGACCCGTGGATCACGTCTTTGCGTTCGCTTGTGGCGGCGATTTCATAATCATATCCACGCAACAAGACTGTGTTGCGCGCCACGGGTGACACGATTTCGATCACGTCGCCGGGCTCAAGCTTGTTTTTGACTTCGACGTAGAATGCGTCGTCTCTTACTTCGGTGACGACGCCGGCATATTCCCATTGGGCAATGGCCTGGGTCTGTTCATATCCGTGCGACAGATTGGTCAGACGCCCCTTGTGGAAAGCAAGCGTATAGCCGCGATTTCCGACAGTGCCCAACTCTTCCATATAGTCGGCTGCATTCCAGTTTTCGGGATCGGCATAGTAGTCATCGATGGCCGCGCGATAGGCACGTGCTACAATGGCGGCATAGTATTCCGACTTGCCGCGCCCCTCGACTTTCAGGCTGTCTACGCCGATGCGCAGATAGTCATCAAGTTTGGGCATCAGGCACAAGTCTTTGGAATTCAATATATAACTGCCGCGTTCGTCTTCCTGAATGGGCAAGAATTCCCCGGGGCGGACGCCTTCCTCTAATAGGAATTCGAACATGTGCAGGTTGTCTTCGTCGACGATCAATTCCTGAACGGTGCCGTCTTTGAGACGCATGTGGAACTTGTAGTTCCACCGGCAGGAATTTGCACAATTGCCTTGGTTCGCGCCGCGCTCGGCCATGAAATTCGACAGCAGGCAACGGCCTGAATAGGTCATGCACATGGCGCCGTGAACAAAGGCTTCCAGCTTGATATCAGGGCATTTTTCGCGGATTTCTTCCAATTCGGGAAACGACACTTCGCGGGCCAGAACCACAAGGTCAGCACCTTGGGATTGCCAGAACTGCGTGGTCAGCCAGGATGCGATATTGGCCTGTGTGGACACGTGCAGCGGGATTTCCGGGGCGCGTTCGCGGACGAACTGAAAGACGCCCGGGTCCGAAATGATCAACCCGTCTGGCTTTACCTTGCGGACTGTATCAATGTATTCGTCCAGCTTGGGTATGTCTTTGTTATGGCTGAACAAGTTCAGAGTCAAATAGGCGCGCCGACCGTGGGCGTGGCAGAACTCAACGCCTTCGATGACCTCTTCCAATGAGAACTCAGACTTGGTTCTGAGGGACAAATCAGGTGTGCCCAGATAGACGGCATCGGCTCCGTAAAGAACCGCCATCTTGAGTTTTCTGAGGTTGCCCGCAGGCATGAGAAGTTCGGATTTATGTTGTGTCATGACTCGCGCGCCCTTGATCAAGGCGCTGTCATACATGGGATTTGCCAAGGGGGCAAATCATGTATTTTGGGGCTTCGGCATGACGTCGGTGCAACGTCGGTATTGCGTCTGTGTCATTTTACGCCATCTGATACTGCTTCAGATAGGGATGCACGTCCAACCGGCGGGTTGAGCATGTCAAATCAATTGCCGAACTGTCTGGAGAAACAACAGGCGCGCGACAAAGATGACCACGTGCCAGCGATTGAGTAAAATCGGTTTGAAACTCGGACGCAGGCAAGGTTCTATACACCTAAGTAAGCGGCGTGGAGCGATGTCCGGATGCGACAATTTCTGAAAGAGCCTTTGATACATTTTCTGGCCATGGGGCTGTTGATCTTTGCGGTGTATTTTGCGCTGCAAGACAAAGAGCCGACGCCGGAAATGGATGAAATCACTGTTTCAAAACAGAACCTGGACCGCTTTGTGGCGCGATTTACAGGGGTACGCCAGCGACCGCCGACGGCGGAAGAACTGCATAAGTTCGCAGAATCGTTTGTTGATGAGGAAGTTCTGGTGCGTGAAGCGCGGGCTATGTCGCTGGATGCGGGAGACGCCATCATTCGACAGCGGTTGACACAAAAGATGAATTTTCTGGCAGCGTCCGCTGCGGCGTCTGTTCAGCCTACCGAAAAAGACCTGCGCGCATATTATGATCTGAATGCCGAAAAATATACGATTGATGGCACAATTTCCTTTGTGCAGGTTTTTCTGGGGGAGGCCCCGTCTGAGGCCGAGGTGGAACTGGCTCTTGCCACGTTAACTGGCGGCGCGGACCCGGATACGATTGGCCGATCTGCCATGTTGCCCTCATCGCTGGGCCCGGCAACGGCAACGCAAGTCGATACTGCCTTTGGGAACGGATTCTATCAAGGATTGGCGACTGCCAAAGAGGGCGCGTGGGCAGGGCCGGTGCGGTCTGGATTTGGGGTGCACCTTGTCTGGATTACAGAACGAAACGCCGACACGGTGCCAGAATTTGAGACCGTCATGGAAAAGGTTCGTGAAGACTGGCGGCTTGAAACCGAAACCAAGTTCGCCAACCAGCAAGTCAAAGCCATGCGCCAGAATTATTCGATCACGCTTCCGTCTGAAGCCGACATTCAGGCCGCTTTGAAATGAGGTTAATTGCGCTTTGTCTCACCCTGGTCATGGCCTTTTGGGTACAGGCAGGGTCTGCGCATGCGCATGCGCTGGAACCCGGGTATCTTGAGCTGAAGCCAATGTCTGAGAACACATGGCGTGTGTTTTGGAGCCGACCTGATGTTCAGGGGCGCCCGATGGCGATTGACGCGGTACTGCCCGAGGATTGCGAGATGCGGCAGGGGCCGTCGCCGCGCTTTGACGGCAGTGCATGGACAACGCAATGGGTGACACGCTGTTCCAACGGGATGCAAGACAGCGCGCTGGTCATTCAGGGACTTGAGCTGACGCAGACAGATGTGCTGGTGCGCTATGAGTTGGTGGCGGGCGACGTTGCGACCAAGCGGCTGGTGCCGGATGAGACGGGGTTTGTTCTTTCGGTCACAACCGGCTGGGCCGAGGTCCTGTGGGCATATCTGACTTTGGGGTTTGATCACATTCTGGACGGGATTGATCACCTGTTGTTTGTCTTTGCGCTGTTGCTGTTGATTCCGGACCGATGGCGCTTGATTGGCGCTATCACGGCGTTCACCGTGGCGCATAGTATCACGTTGGCTGCGGCAACGTTGGGGTTGGTGGCGCTGCCGTCGGCTCCGGTCGAGGCGATCATTGCTCTGTCGATCATGTTTTTGGCAACTGAGCTGGTCAAGCGGCAGGCGGGCTCCCCGCGTGTGTCCGAACGTTATCCGTGGATCGTGTCGTTTTCATTTGGGCTTTTGCACGGGTTTGGTTTTGCCGGTGCGCTTGGTGAAATTGGTCTGCCACAGGGGGATGTGCCGCTTGCGCTGTTGTCGTTCAATCTGGGTGTAGAGGCTGGGCAGCTTGCCTTTGTGGCGTGCGTGTTTGTTTTGGCGGAATTGTTGCGGCGCGTGGTTCCCAGGCTTGTCAAAAACGCAGTGACGCCGGGTGCACCAGTGGCCATCGTATTGGCCTATGGCATTGGCGCGGTGTCAGCATATTGGTTTTTGGATCGTTTAGCCGGGTTCGTTTGATAGCCCTTACATTGTGCCGACTATAACAGCGCCAGCCGTTGAGATGCGACCTGATCGCGCTGTGCCCGTGATTGTTCTTCGACGTAAGAACGCTGCACAAATTCGATATGGTCGCGCGCGGCGGTTGCGGCGCGTTCCGGGTTGCCAGCTTTGATTGCCTCAAAGATTTCCCGGTGTTGTGCCAGAAGCTGTTGTCCGGTTCCGTCAATCGAACGCAAAAACGAGCGGTTATAAAACAGGTTTTGCCGCGTCAGGGCATAAATCGATGACATGGTGTGCACCAAAAGCGAATTGTGGCTGGCGTCGATGATCGCAGAGTGAAAACGAATATCGGCATCTTGCGAGGCCTGGCTGTCATCTGCCAGATGCGCGGCTTCAAGGTCTTCCATAACGCGTGTCAGAATTTCTTTGTCGGCTTTGGTGGCGCGTGTGGCAGCGAGGTTGGCGGCAAAGCTTTCTTGTTCGATACGAAACTCAAGGTACGAATTAAAGGCGTCCTGATGGCGTGCATAGAGGGCAATCAACGCCGGGGACATGGCAGATCCTACCAGCGGGGCCACAAACGTGCCTTCACCGTGGCGCGCCAGTATGAGATCGTTTTCCTCAAGAAGCTTCAGCGCCTCGCGCACCTTGGGGCGGGACACGCCCATTTGTTCCGCCAGATCGCGTTCAGACGGCAACCGGCCCCCGTCGCGCAGAATGCCGTTCAGGATCAGTGTTTCAATCTGGGAGACAATCGAGTCGACCACGGATGTGTGATCAATCGGTGTAAAAACAGCATTCAACACTTGGTCAGCCTCCTCCTGATTGGTGGGGTCTATCATTTACCATGGATGGAATCATATTCAAAATGATTTTGCAGTGTGGATGATGTGATCGCTATCATGGTAAAATTAGTTATCCTATTTTAGAAATCCTGAAAATTTGAAGATCGTACCTTGATCGGCGCATAGCGCGATTTAACAAAGTATTGTAATTAAACATATAAAAGTAAAAAAATTCACAAAAAGGAAATTTTGTGCTTTTGGTCTAGGCAGGGAGGCAGGCGTCTATTCTCAGTGTATTCTACAGGAGTGGTTACAATAATTGTTGACTTTGAGATATGGTAAACTTTATGAACCACTTCATCGATCAGGGGAGAGTTCGATGTTTGGTTCCATTCAGAACTGGCCCCTTCACCGAAGAACTGGCTCGATTTGCCATAGGAGGAGACCTCGAATGAAATCAATCGTCACAAGCCTTGCCGTCGCCGCGACAATGTTGTCGGCCACCGCGACACTGGCCGCAGACAAGATTCTGCTGAAAACACCCATTGCGTTCTCGACCGCATTGCCCGGTCTGGGAAGCCCAATTCCACGCGTTGCCGAACAGCTGGGCCTGATGTCTGGCGGTACCATCAAGATGAAAGTGTATGAGCCGGGCAAGCTGGTTCCGCCGTTTGAAATTCTTGATGCAGTGTCTTCGGGCAAGATTAACTCGGGCTACACAACCGCCGGATACTGGGCCGGAAAAATCCCTGCAGCACCTTTGTTCTCGGCTGTGCCGTTTGGCCCCGAAGCGGGCGAATACATGGCTTGGCTTTACTATGGTAACGGCATGACGCTGTATCAGGAGATGTACGATCAGGCAGGCTTTAACGTGCACGTGCTGCCTTGTGCCATCATCGCGCCTGAGACATCTGGCTGGTTCGCAAAGGAGATCAACTCGCCTGAAGACCTGCAGGGTCTGAAAATGCGGTTCTTTGGTCTGGGTGGCAAAGTCATGCAGAAGCTGGGCGTTGCAACATCGCTGTTGCCCGGTGGTGAAATCTTCCCCGCGCTGGAAAAAGGCGCAATTGATGCGACCGAATTCTCGATGCCTGCGATCGACGCACGGTTGGGTTTCCACAAGCTGGTCAAATACAACTACTTCCCCGGTTGGCACCAGCAAGCGACCGTGTTTGAGCTGTTGATTAACAAAGATGTTTGGAACGAAGCGTCTGAGCAGCATCAGGCGATTATTACAAACGCTTGCCGCAGCTCAATGACAGACAGCTTTGCAGAAGGCGAGGCCATCCAACACGACGTTCTGAAAGACAACGTTGAAAACAATGGCGTGATCATCAAGCAGTGGTCGCCCGAGATGCTGGCCGTGTTCAAAGAAACATGGGGCGAAGTTGCCGCAGAAGAAGCCGCAGCGGATCCGTTCTTTGACAAGGTTTTGACGGACATGACTGCTTTCCGCGAGGGCTATGAGCTTTGGAAGCAGAACGCCTTCCTGCCGCGCAAGTAAGTCTAAGACGCTTCAGGTGGCGGCGCGGGTTGCCACCTGACTTCGAAGTTTTCTAACTCATTTTTCTGAAAGATTTAGGTCTGTGCCGCTGTCGCGCCAGACACCGGGAGGGGACCATGGTAAATCAAGACACACGCAACGACGACCCAATTCAGGTCTATGAAGATATTCTGGAGCATCCAGAGACCGACACACAGGCATTTGCTGTTGGTCTGGATAAGACGGTAAAAGCCATCGGCCAAGTCGTGATGTGGGCCAATATTTTGCTGATTACAGCAATTGTTGCGCAAGTTTCGTTTCGCTATCTGGCCAACCAGAATTTTCCCAAGCTGGATGAGATCCAGTGGCATTTTTACGGGCTCGTCACGATGGTGGGCATTTCCTATGCGCTGGTGACGGATAGCCATGTGCGCGTTGACGTGTTGCATATGCAGCTGAGCCGTCGGTCGCAGCGCGTTATCGAAGTGATTGGCATTCTGACGCTGTTGGTGCCGTTCATCTACCTGATGATTGATCAGGGATATGACTATTTCTATGAAAGCCTGCGGGTGAATGAACGCTCAAGCAGTCCGACCGGTCTTCCGGCGCGCTGGGCGTTGAAAGCTGTGATTCCAGCGTCGTTTGTGTTGCTGGCGCTTGGTGCATTGGCGCGGTTGATCCATGATGGGCACGCGTTGCTGGCCAACTACGAATTCGAACGGCAGGGTCGCGGACTGCGGATGATCGTGGTGGCGATGATCGGGTTCGCTGTTGTTGCGACCGCGTTGACATTCCTTGTGGAAACCACCGAGGAAAAGCTGGTCGTCGCAATGTTCCTGACCTTTATCGCGTTGTTGTTCACCGGGTTTCCGGTGGCATGGACGCTGGCCGGGGTGGGCGTTGCCTATTGCGGGTTGGCGTATCTGTTTGACAACGGGATGATGAATTGGACCGGGTTAGAGGAAACCTTTACCGGTCTTGATTACCTGACGCTGGGCGCTGTGGTGAACCGGGTTTATGCGACCATGTCCAATGCGGTTTTGGTGGCATTGCCGATGTTCATCTTTATGGGCCTGATGTTGGACGAATCCGGTGTGGCCGAAAAACTGATGACCGCAATGCAGCGTCTGTTTGGCAAGACCCGTGGTGGCCTGGCCATCACGGTTACGATGATCGGCATCATATTGGCCGCATCAACCGGCATCATCGGCGCCTCTGTGGTTTTGTTGGGGGTCCTCTCCCTCCCCTCAATGATGGAGCAGAAATACTCCCCCACATTGGCTGCCGGTGTTGTCTCTGCCTCGGGCACGCTGGGCATTCTGATTCCACCGTCGATCATGTTGGTGATCATGGCCGACCAGATGGCATTGTCTGTCGGAGACCTGTTTATGGCGGCGGTGTTCCCCGGTGTGATTATCGGTGGCTTGTACCTGACTTACATTTTCATCATCGCGCTTATCAAACCGGACGTGGCACCTGTTCCAAGGGATGCCAAATCGCCGGATTGGAAAGCAGTAAAAGCTGTTCTGATCGCGGTTTTGCCGACGCTTGGTCTTATCCTTGCGGTTCTCGGTTCGATCTTTGGAGGTCTTGCCACTCCAACCGAAGCTTCGGGCATTGGCGCATTGGGCGCAACATTGCTGGCGCTGGGCTATCGCAAGTTGACCTTTAAGAAACTGGTAAATGTGTTGGTTTCGACCTTCAACACGACCGCTTACATCTTTGCGATTTTCCTTGGCGCCACCGTTTTCTCCTATGTTCTGCGCGAACTGGGTGGGGATGAGTTGATTGAGCACATGATTGGTTCGACAGGGCTTGGGCCAACGGGTACAATCATGTTCATCCTGTTCATCGTGTTCCTGCTTGGGTTCGTGCTGGACTGGATCGAGATCACGTTGATTGTTCTGCCGCTGATGCGCCCCATCGTAAATGGGCTGGGCATGGACATTCCGGGATTTGGGGTCATTGATGAGCCATCGCTGGTGTGGTTCGTGATCCTTGTGGCCGTCACGTTGCAGACATCGTTCCTGACGCCGCCGGTTGGATTTGCGCTGTTTTATCTTAAGGGTGTCGCCCCCAAGGAGATTAGCCTGATGCACATCTATCGTGGCGTGATACCGTTTGTTCTGTTGCAGTTGACGGGCCTCGCGCTTGTGTTCCTGTGGCCTGCGCTGGCTACGTGGTTGCCTTCGGTTGCCTATTAAGGAGAGGCAGAATGTCTGATCAGGATCTTATCCGTGCGCTGCGTCAAATCGTCGGATCACGACATCTGTTGACGGGTGACAAGAAAACCGAACGGTTCCGTAAAGGGTTCCGTTCGGGGCAGGGGGACGCCTTGTGCGTCGTCCAGCCGGGCAGTCTGGTCGAACAGTGGCGTGTTTTGCAGGCCTGTGTGGCAGCGGACAAGATCGTGATCATGCAGGCGGCCAACACTGGTTTGACGGAGGGCAGTACCCCTAATGGCAACTATGATCGAGGTGTCGTTCTGATCAACACCCGCCGCATGGACGCGCTGCATCTATTGCGGGATGGCAAGCAGGTTCTGGCTCTGCCGGGCTCGACGCTTTTTGCTTTGGAGAAACTGCTTGATCCGTTGGGGCGACAACCGCATTCGGTCATCGGATCGTCTTGTATCGGTGCGTCCGTTGTCGGGGGAGTGTGCAACAATTCGGGTGGTTCGCTGATCGAGCGGGGACCGTCTTATACCGAGCTGTCCTTGTTTGCGCAGATCGACGAGAGTGGAAAGCTTTCTCTGGTAAATCACCTTGGGCTTTCTTTGGGGGATGACCCCGAAGACATTCTGACCCGCGTGCAAAACGGGTCCATCACGGACGCCGATCTGGAGCCGACAAATAAGAAAGCGTCGGATACTGAATACCTGAAAGTAGTGCGCGATGTTGAGGCGGACACGCCCGCGCGGTTCAATGGCGACAAGCGGTGTTTGCACGAAAGCGCGGGGTGTGCTGGTAAGCTGGCGGTGTTTGCCGTGCGGCTGGACACCTATCCCAAGAATGGGCGTGAGCAGGTTATCTATATTGGGACCAATGATCCGAATGATCTGACCGACCTGCGCCGACATATGCTCGCCGAGTTTGAGACACTGCCGGTCAGCGCCGAATACATGCACCGCGAAGTGTTCGATATCACCACCAAATACGGCAAAGACACCATGGTGATGATCGATAAGTTGGGCACCGATCGATTGCCGACGTTTTTTGCGCTGAAAGGCGCGGTTGATGCACGGTTTAACAAAATCCCATTGCTGCGCGGCTTCACCGACAAATTCATGCAAGTGCTCAGCGCGCTGTGGCCGCGTGTTTTGCCGAAACGGATGCTGGAATATCGCGATCGGTTTGAGCATCATCTGATCCTTAAGGCCAAGGACGGCGGTATCGCAGAGGCTGAGCAGTATCTGAGAAAGGCGTTTGCGGGCAAAGAGGCCGATTATTTCATGTGCGCGCCCCGCGAAGGCAAGCTGGCCGGGCTGCACCGTTTTGCGGCGGCAGGCGCGGCGATCCGTTATCAGAATGTACACGCATCCGAGGTGGAAGACATTCTGGCGTTGGATATTGCGCTGAAACGAAACGAGCGCGACTGGATGGAAGAATTGCCTGAAGAGATCAATGATCAGCTCGTGCATCGTCTCTATTACGGTCACTTTATGTGCCACGTTTTGCATCAGGATTACATCGTGCGCAAAGGTGCCGACGTCAAAGCGCTGAAGGCGCAAATGTTGGAATTGTTGGAGGCGCGCGGTGCCGAATACCCGGCTGAGCACAATGTTGGCCACCTCTACGCAGCCAAACCGGATCTTGCCGCATTCTATAAGTCTGTTGATCCAACCAATTCAATGAACCCCGGCATTGGGAAGATGTCTAAGAAGAAATTCTATGGCTGACGGAGACGGGAATGACAGAGGTTACGGCACCGTTTTTCGAAAACATAGTGTCTCGGTTCCACCACACGACAAATAAGGTCACGCCCACAAGAATCCATGTGTCGTAGGGTTGGGCATCCGGCCAGAACGGGTTGATGAGTTGCCAGTGAAAAAGCACTGGCCACAGAAGGCTGCCCCCAGAGCGGTTGAAGATCGGTGTGACCAGAACCGCAAGCGTGATGTTCCCGATCAGGAAGGGCAGGAAGTTCCAATTGCCGAAAACTGTGCCTGACAGGAAAAATGCAGGCACGTGCCAGATGCCCCAGATCGTTCCAATAAAGGCGCCGGCCCAAACAGGCGCGACGTGACGTTGGAGGATGGGTTGCGCAATGCCGCGCCATCCGAATTCCTCAATCGGTCCGAGGAACAGCATCATAAAGAGAACGGCAATCAACCCCGACGTTCCTTCCGGGGGAAGCGGCGCCAATACTGAGCCGCCTTTGAGCAACGAGCCCATCATGTAAACAACCGGGATTCCAATCAGGATGAAGCCAACCCATCCCGGGGCGCACCGCCAAAGGAAGAGGCGGGAGAGAAACGCCCTGAGGCCGGGTAGTCCAGAGAAATACAGCACCAGAGTAAATGCGGAGATCGCTGGCGCCCAGGTTGCAAGGAAGAAAAATGGGTGTGTGCCGCTGATTTCGCCGAATTTGGAGGATGCCCAGACAGGCCAGAGAATATAGATGCCGACCACACCCCAAGTGATTGCAAATGTAAGCCCAAAAAACACCCACATCGCCGTCGAAGGAACTCGGGGCAGGGGGGTGAGGGGTGTCGTGTCGATCATGGCACGTTGCCGTGAGACGTTTTCGGGGCATTGATGTAGCACAAGCGATGGCCAGGCAGTTTGCATGTGTCCCGGTTGGGCCGCAGTGGTGGTCGTCGACGCGCCATTTTATGATTCCAAAGTTGGGTTCATGAAATCAAAGCTCCCCGGAGCCGCCCCGAGCGTTTTTTCGATCAACTCCTGCGCAATTTCCCGTCGCTCTCGAATTTCTTGGTCAGAAAACTGAAAGAGCCCGCCATCAAGCAGGAATTGCGTCGCGACAAACACATACTGAATTCTTGCGAGAGGTCGGTCGGCAGCGAACACCCCTTCTTGGTTCCCCTGCGAGACGATTTTGGCAAATATCGGCGAAAGCTGAAGTACGGATTTGACGTTGGTCAGCTCGTGTAACTCGCGGTTCTCGGGCAGATGCAAAATGTCAGAAATGTCTTGAGTGTCGACGTTGCCAACGTGGCTGTTCGTCAAAAGCGTTTCAAATTTTGCAAGGGCGCTGAGAGACGGGTTATCCGCAATATCCTTGGCGTATTCGACGATTTGGCCGAGGGTTTGGTCGGCGATCGCTTCGAGAATGGCCTCTTTGGATTTGAAGTAATAATAGAACGTCCCTTTGGCGATACCTATGCGCTGGATAATCATTTCAACAGAACATTTGGCGTAACCAACTTCGCGAAACAGCCGCTCGGCGGTCTGAACGATCTCTAACCGTCTTTCTTCGGGTGCTTTGGTAATACGGGCCATTTGTACGTCCTTGGTTTACATCTTTCTACACACTGACTGACAGTCAGTCAATTCAATGTGAAGCGCTCTCTGTATCGACGAAATTGGGAGTAAGCCGCCGTCCGGCGGTGCAGCGGTAGAACTGAGCGGGGCTTATTCAGAACTGAGCGCTTTGATTGCGCCTTGCAGTTCAGCCAACCCTTTGAGGCGACCCAAATAGGAATATCCGGGGTTCACTGTTGCCGTGGTTTCAAAGTCGAGCAGATGGCCGTGATCCGCGCGATATGGCAACCGGGCGTCATTTCGGCTGACATTCAGAAGTTCCCGAATCACAGCAACCATATCGGCGCTGCCTTCGTACACGGCGGCTTCGTGAAAGCTGCCATCGGGTTCGCACAGCACATTGCGCAGATGGGCAAAGTGGACATGATCGCCAAATTCCCGCGCCATCGCTGGCAAATCATTGTCGAGCCGAGCGCCCAGAGAGCCTGTGCAAAATGTCAGGCCGTTGGCGGGGCTGGGGTGCGCCTTTAGCACAGCGTGCAAATCATCTGCGGTCGAGACACAGCGTGGCAATCCAAACAAAGGTCTGGGTGGGTCGTCCGGGTGGATGGCAAGATGAACGCCCAGCTCTTCTGCTTTGGGAGCGACTTCTTTCAGAAAAGATGTCAGGTTCGCACGCAGGTCGTTATGTGACAGCGCGCTAAATTTATTGATCTCTGTAAGCAGTTGCTCTGTCGTGAAAGACATCGCGCTGCCCGGCAGGCCCGCGATGATATTGCGCTGCAGCGCCTCGTCGTCATCTTCTGTCATACTGACGTGACGCTCATGCGCGGCGCTTAGCAGCGTTTCAGAATAATCGGCCTTGGCATTTGGGCGCATCAGGATGTGCACGTCAAAAATGACGAAGTCGATCATATCAAAGCGCAATGCCTGCCCGCGCCCGTCGATAGGATAAGCGAGGTCTGTGCGTGTCCAGTCGAGTAGCGGCATGAAATTGTAGCATATCGTTTTGACACCAGCCTCTGCCAGAGCCTGCATTGTGCTGATCCAAGCCTGCATTTCCGGTTTGGCGGCGCTGCCTTGTAATTTGATCGCGTCTGGCATCCAGATCGATTCACACACGTCCCATGTCAGGCCGTGGTCTTCGATCATTTCGTTGATCCGGGCAATCTCTTGCCGAGGCCAATCCTGACCCGGAGCACAATCGTGCAGTGCGGTCACGATGCCATCGGCACCTGCTTGCCTGATCTGGGTCAGGGTGATCGGGTCGTTTGGCCCGAACCATCGCCAGACAGGTTTCATTGATTGGTGGTGGGCGTTGCTATCTTTTGTCATTTGAACGTCATCGGCATTAGGGTGCGGGGTAGCCACAGGGCGATTTCGGGGAACAAGATGATCAACAGCAGGATCAAGAGCATGGGTGCCAGAATGATGACCACATCGCGCATCACATTCACCACGTTCAGGCCCCCGATTGCGGCGGATATCAGCAAACACAGCCCATAGGGGGGCGTGACCAGTCCGAATGCAAGTGAGATTATCCCGATGATCGCAAAGGCGACAGGATGAATACCAGCGGCTGTCGCCACCGGAAGCAAAACTGTGCCAAGGATGATGATCGTCGGGATCGCGTCAATGAACAGGCCAAAGAACAGAAACAATGCAGCAATAATCAAAGCGGTGCCAACATACCCCATTTGATAGGCCGTCAGGCCGTCCACGACCATGCGGGGCACGTTGTAGAATGCCAGCATCCAGCCAAAGGCCGAAGCGGTTCCGATCGCGAACAGCGAAATCGATGCGAACCGACCGGTGTCGTAGAAGATGCCGCCCAGATCCCTGAACGTGACCGTGCGATAGACGAAGGCACCAAGGAACAACGCATAGGCCGCCGCGATAATGGCGCTTTCGGTGGGGGTTACGATACCGCCGACAATGCCGCCGATTACAAGGACGGGTGTCAGCATCGCCAGAAACGCGCCTTTGAAGGCTTTCCAAAATTGCGCGAAAGTCGGCTTTAGCGCGATTGGATAGTCGTAAACCTTTGCATAGCCATAGACGGTCGCCATCAAGGCGCCGCCGATCAGCAAGCCGGGAATGGCACCCGCGAGGAACAGCGCCCCTACAGACATTTGCATGACGCCGCCCCAGACAACCATCAGGATGCTCGGTGGAATGATCACGCCCATAACGGATGAACAGGCCGTGATCGCGACGGCAAAACGTGTGTCATAGCCCTCTTTGACCATGGCCGGGATCAGGATTTTGCCGCATCCGGCGGCGTCCGCGGTGGATGATCCGGAAATGCCGGCAAACAGCATGGAAACCGCTACATTTACGTGGCCAAGCCCGCCGGGCAACCACCCTGTCAGCACGCGGGCAAAGTCGATCAATCGGGCGGTAATCTTGCCCGAGTTCATCAGGTTGGCGGCCAGCAAAAAGAACGGCACGGCGAGCAGAATGAACGAATTATAGGACTGGAACATGCGGTCCAGAATGATGAAGGGGGTCAGCCGGATGTCCAGCATGACAATGGGGATTGTTGCTATGCCCAACGCGAATGCCACTGGCACACGGATGAAAATCAGAAACAAAAACCCGCCAACCAGAATGGAGCAGGCAACGCCGGTCGTGATAATCATTGGGCTGCTTTCTTGGTGGCTTTGTAGTCAGAAAAGGCTTCGTAAAGGCGGTAGGCGGTAAAGACGGTCCATACGGCGCCCGCAATTGGAACGGTTATGTAGGTCCACAACAGATTGGCCCGCATCATGACCGAACTTTGGATCGTGCCGACCTTGGCATATTCAATGCCGTACCAAGCAAACAGACCGGCAAAGACCCCGACGAACAGGTAAACGACGCCTTTTTGGATGAGAATGCCCAGCGGGCTTGCGGCGTCTGGGGTTACCACGACATCGAAATGCGTCCCCTCCCAAACAGCGACCATTGAACCGATCATGACAACCCAGACAAAGATGAATGTCGCCAGTTCTTCGGTCCAGAGATAAACAGGAATAATGCCCGTATAACGGGCAAGGACTTGCATTCCGACAGGGACGGCAAGGGATGCCATCAGGATGCCCAGGATAATTCGGAGCCCTTGGCAGGTGTTTTCGAGGAGACGCCCAATCATACTGGTATTGCCTTAAAGCTGTGGATGCATGGTCCAGACAGGAAAAGACACCCCCTGCGAAAAGGGGGTGTCTTCAGATTGTATTACATTCCGCGAACAGATGTCAGAAGATCAGTGGCTTCGATCTCTGCTGCGAATGCGTCTTGTACTGGAATAACCATCTCGAGCAGCTTTTCGCGACCTTCGAATTCCTGAACGAACACCTGACCGGCGTCGACCATTTCCTGCAGTTTGATCCCGTCTTCACCGGATTCCAGCGCGCGCCCAAATGCGCCGGCTTCGGCACCAGCTTCCAGAACCGCAGCTTGCAGCGCTTCCGGCAGGGCGCGGAATTTTTTACCGCTCATCACGATGGGGCGCACGGTGATTGTGTGCTTGGTCAGCGTGACGTGTGGCGCAACTTCGTAGAACTTTAGGTTCTGGATCGAGGCGGCCTCGTTTTCAAAGCCAGCGATAACACCGGATTGGATCGCATTGTATACTTCGTTGTAGGCAATCGCAGAAGGTGCGGCTGTCAGAGCGTCAAAGATTTGCGCCTGAATAGGGGCGCCCATAACGCGCATTTTGTGGCCCTTCAGCTCATCAAGGTTGCCGATGGGTTCAGACGATACGAGGTTGCGCACGCCGCCGCCAGTATAGCCGATGACCATGATGTCGGCGTTGTCCAGCAGCTGTTTTTCCAGCGGGCCAAACGCGTCCGACGACAGAACTGTGTTCCAGTGATCAAGGTCACGGAACAGGAACGGCATGTCCATCAGTGGGATCGCAGGTGCGAACTTGGCCATGTTGGACGGTGCCATGATGGTGTAGTCAATGGCGACGCCCTGCTGCAGGAAGTTGACATAGTCTTTTTCCACGCCCAGCTCGCCGTTCAGACGCAGATCGAACGTCGCAGCGCCCGGTGCTTTTTCTTCTACCAGTCGTGCAAATTCGCGCATGGTTTTGGTGAAGGCGTGGTTGTCGTCAAACATGCTTGCGCCGCGCAACGTGACGTCTTGTGCGAAGGCTGGCATTGCCGCTGCAACGCCAACTGCCAGCGCCAATGCGCCCGCAATTGCTTTGCGTTTGCTCGAGTCAAAAATGGTCATGTGGTTTCCTCCCAGAAACTTTCTGTAGGCCAAAAAATGGCATTTGATGATCGGATTCTTAGCAAACCGTCGGGGGAGTTAACCGCGGGAGCATGGGTACGTCAAGAAAAATGCGTACTAGTATGGTACTTTGATTTTTCGGTGGATTTTCAGGTGGGAAAATTTTTGATATCGCGATATTATTAATGAAAAGACAGGAAGTTAGCGCCGGCGCGCGATTTGAAAGCGGATGATTTCGCAAAGTGTCGACCACGACAAAAAATGCAAATACTTGCCCATTTTTAATGGAAATGTGCAGGTCGGATTGGAAAACGGTAGACGATGAAAGCTGTTGAATTTGCGACGGAAAGCGGGGATTTGCCGCGCAGAAGAATGACCGCAACTGAGGAGATATTTCTTCAGCTGAGGTCTGACATCATCGCGATGAAACTGACCCCCGGCACGAAAATATCCGAAGCCGAAGTGGCGAAGATGCGCAGTGTGTCACGTCAGCCCGTTCGGGAAGCGTTTTTGCGTTTAGGGGAGTTAAACCTGTTGCAGATCGTCCCGCAAAAGGCGACGCGCATTAGGAAAATATCACACAGCGATTTGCGCAATACCCGGTTTTTGAGAGCCGCTGTTGAAGTAGAAGTTGTTCGTATTGCGTGTGATGTGGCGACGGACGAATCGTTGCAAGAAATATCTGAGAATCTCGATGAACAGAGGCTTGCAGTGGAGGCCAAGGATGCCAATGCGCTCCGCAGTCTGGACTATGAGTTTCACCGGTTGATATGTGTCGCCGCAGATTGTCTGCCTGCTTTTGAAGCGATTGCTGAAAATAAGGCGCACACGGATCGTGTTTGCAGTCTTGAACTTGCGGATACATCGGGGATGGATGAAGTCTTTGAAGGGCACTCGGCAATGTTTGAGGCCATAAAGTTAGGCGATGTGCATACCGCCGTTGAGGCCACACGGTACCATTTGAGTCACCTTGATGAGACGCTTGCGATGGCCAGCGAAAAATATCCTGACTTTTTCGAAGCTTGAAATTCATCCTGGGCGGGGGATGTTTGGGTCTCAACCTGCATGACGGCTTTTGAAGGCTTTACAAAGCCACGGAGCATGACGCGTCACATCTGCAAAAGTCGCGCACGCCCTGTGTCCTTGAGAACCCAACAATCGCGCCTTTCAAAAACGGCCGTTGTCAGCTCTCGTCCGTACCCCGCCCCTGTGTCCAGATTAACGCGATTCCCACGATGCTCAGCGGTTCGCACATGCGAGTGGCCGTGAACTACAAGCCAAGGATGAGGTTTTTCGTACTCTAGGAACTTACGTCTTATCCAACACAGGTCATCATTGGATTGCTCGGCAAGCGGAATTTCTGGGCGAATACCAGCGTGCACAAACAGCAATTCTCCATCGAGGTCGAAATAGGGCAGTTTCGCCAGAAAGTCTTGGTGCGACTGCGGTACGGCAGACTGTGCCTGCGGATGCACGTGACAATACCGATCTCCTTCCTCGACCGTGACGCCATAAGACGCCAAAGTTTCCAATCCCCCAATGCGATCATGAAGCCAGTGATAGCCGACCAGCAACTGCGGATCAGGTCGTGAAATATCCGACAACCAGTAAGACATCATGCGGTCGTGATTGCCTCTTAGAACGGTCCAATCGCGCCCTTGGGCAATGCCATTTATCAGAAGCTCGATAACACCTCGGCTGTTGGGGCCTCTGTCCACAAGGTCACCAAGAAACACAACCTTAGCATCGGCGCCGCCATCGCGTTCGATTAACTCAAGCGCGCCCTGCAGCTTGTCGAGATGGCCGTGAATGTCACCAATGGCATAGATGGGTTTGGTCATAGGTATCTCACAAGTTAACAATTTTCTGGCGTTGTGCCGAAATACACCACAGGCGTCGAGGGGCAATTGGTAGGACGGTGAGCCAATCGTGTCACATGAGCAGGAAGAGGACCGGAATCGGCGCCACAGCACACAAAACGACCGCCAAGTAGGCCCAGAACCCGAAGAGCCCGGAAGACCCCGCCATAAATGCTAATCCGCCCCCGCCCCCGATTAGGGTATTTCCCGGCAGGTTAAACGCTGTGGCAAGGACAAGATACCGGTTTTTGACAATCAATTTACCGACAGGTTCCGGCAACAAGGCAGCATATTGATCAAGGCGTTCTTCTGGCGCGAGCGCGTCGATTTTTGACACAAAACCCGATGCTTTTTTCAACCCGATCCAGTTCAGGCAATTACTGAGTATTGGTGTGGGTACGAGACGCGCCACCAAAAAGGACAGCATCAGAGCAGAAACCATACCCATGTACACCAACAACGAGGCCTTGCCTCCAAAAAGCATGAGGAGCGCGAAGCCAATTTCCGCGCCGGGGACAAACGGAATGGCCGCAACAACGACAAATATCGCGAAAACACCGCTGACCATGTTGTACATGGTTGGTTTGGAAATCGTGTGCATTTCAGGAAAGACACTGTTTCGCAGATATTCTCCAATCAACCAACCGCACAGAACCAACGCCCCATAGAGAACGACGACCCGGCGGACTGTCCATATATGCCCAAATATGTTTCTCATTGCAGACCACTAGGACGGTTCTGCGCACTCAATGATATTGCTTGCGCCGCCAACTTGGCCAGCGACAAGGAATAGTTTCTTGGGGTTGGAAAATAATGCGCCGAATCTGATCGATTGGGCGGGCGCGTCTTCATAACTGGTCTCCAAGAAAGTGGAGCGAGTTTAGTGGACCAGTGCGCCTTGCGCAATCGTGCGCCGCAAACGTTTAAGTGACCTTAGCCGGCCAATATCACTTAAGTGTACGATTTGGCACAGTAAAACCGTCTCAGGTTAGTCGCAGGTTGGCGGTTCCCGACGAACCGCCAACTCAGTAAATTCAGCTTTATGCCACGTCAAAGGCGAGAGGTTTAACCTGGCGGAACATACCGGTGTCGCACAATTTGTCGACGATCGGTGCGGGCACAACATCATCTACGTAGAGCAAAGCAATGGCCTCGCCACCAACATCTGCACGGCCCAGCGTAAAGTTGGCGATGTTAACGCCATTTTCGCCCATTGTCTGACCAAGCGCGCCAATGATGCCCGGTGTGTCTTCGTTGGTAGTGTAGAGCATGTGCGCGCCAATCTCGGCATCGATATTGATACCCTTGATCTGGATAAAGCGCGGCTTGCCATCCGAAAACACAGTTCCCGCAATTGAGCGCTCGCGTTCATTTGTGACGATGGTGACTTTGATATAGCCATCAAATGTGCCGGTCTTGTCCTGATTGGTGGTCGAAATCTGAATGCCGCGCTCTTTGGCGATTACGGGTGCAGATACCATGTTCACGTCCGGATTCACCCGTTTCATGATTCCAGCCACCACGGCACAGTTCAATGCATCAAGGTTCATGTCAGCAACAACACCATCATAAAGGATGTTGATCGCTTTGATCGGCTCATCCGTCATCTGTCCCGAGAAGGCGCCCAGATGTTCAGCCAGTTTGATCCATGGCCCCATAACCTTGGCTTCTTCAGCAGTCACAGACGGCATGTTCAGCGCATTTTCGACAGCGCCGGTCAACAGATAGTTGGACATCTGGTCTGCAACCTGAAGCGCAACGTTTTCCTGTGCCTCGGTGGTCGCTGCGCCAAGATGAGGCGTGCAAACAACGTTTGGCAGGTTGAACAGGGCGTTTTCTTTGGCTGGTTCCTCTTTGAACACGTCAAATGCCGCACCGGCGACGTGGCCAGATTTCAGCAATTCAGCCAACGCCACTTCGTCCACCAGACCGCCGCGAGCACAGTTGATAATGCGCACGCCCTTTTTAGTCTTGGCGAGATTTTCTGCCGACAGGATGTTGGCCGTTGCGTCCGTAAAGGGCACGTGCAGAGTGATAAAATCGGCGCGCGTCAGCAGCTCTTCCAACTCGACCTTTTCGATCTGCATTTTGTCGGCTTTTTCGGCGCTGAGAAAGGGATCATAAGCGACCACTTTCATTTTCAGACCACGGGCACGGTCACAGACGATGCCACCAATATTGCCAGCCCCGATGACGCCAAGAGTTTTGTTGGTCAACTCAGTGCCCATGAACTTTGACTTTTCCCATTTTCCTGCATGGGTGGAGGCGCTGGCTTCGGGAATTTGACGCGCCACGGCGAACATCATGGCGATTGCGTGTTCGGCCGTTGTGATCATGTTGCCAAACGGCGTGTTCATCACGATCACGCCTTTCTTGGAGGCGGCTTCTTTATCGACATTGTCGGTGCCGATGCCGGCGCGACCGATAACTTTCAGATTGTCGGCGTTTTCCAGAAGTTTGGCGGTGGCTTTGGTTGCCGAGCGGATGGCGAGACCATCATATTGGCCGATCACTTCGGCCAGCTTGTCTTTGTCTTTGCCAAGATCGGGCATGAAAGCGACGTCAATGCCGCGATCGCGGAAGATCTGAACTGCGGTTTCGCTGAGTTTGTCGGAAACGAGAACTTTGGGAGCCATTTTTTGAAGGTCCTTCTGATGTCGGGGGCGGCGGACAATCATGTCCGCCCTACACATGTTGCGAGAGTTGGTAGGGCGGACATGATTGTCCGCCTCTGCCTTTAAGCTTGTGCTTGGATTTCGGCTTCAAACGCCCATGACAACCAGGGCAACATCGCCTCGATGTCAGCCGTTTCGACTGTACCACCGCACCAGATACGAAGACCCGCGGGCGCATCGCGATAAGCGCCGATGTCCAGCGCGATGTTTTCCGTCTCCAGACGCTTGGCCACAGCCTTAGCAAAGGCGGCACCGTCCTGAATGCGATCATCGGTGAACTTCAGACAAACCGAAGTGTTCGAACGCGTCGCGTCATCTTCGGCAAGATTGGCAATCCAATCGTTGGCGTCGCAGAAATCAAACACGGCCTTAGCGTTGGCATCGGCACGTGCGATCAGACCTTTAAGGCCCCCTTCGGAGCGCGCCCAATCCAGCGCGAAGAGATAATCTTCAACCGCCAGCATCGAAGGTGTGTTGATGGTTGCGCCGGTAAAGATGCCTTCGATCAGCTTGCCGCCTTTGGTCAGGCGGAAAATCTTTGGAAGCGGCCAAGCTGGTGTATAGCTTTCAAGACGAGCTACGGCGCGCGGGCTGAGTACAATCACGCCATGTGCGGCTTCGCCGCCCAGCACCTTCTGCCAGGAGAATGTTGTGACATCCAGCTTGTCCCAGGGCAGGTCCATCGCAAACGCCGCAGAAGTCGCGTCGCAGATAGTCAGACCATCGCGGTTTGCATCAATCCAGTCCCCATTTGGCACACGCACGCCAGAGGTGGTACCATTCCATGTGAACACGACGTCATTGTTGAAATCCACGGAAGCAAGGTCAACCAATTGACCGTAATCTGCAACCTTGGCCTCGGCATCGATTTTCAACTGTTTCACAACATCTGTGATCCAGCCTGCTCCAAAGGATTCCCATGCCAGCATTTCAACTTTGCGTTCACCAAGAAGCGACCACAAAGCCATCTCGACCGCACCGGTGTCCGACGCGGGAACAATGCCGATCTTATAATCAGCGGGGATGCCAAGAACTTCGCGCGTGCCTTCAATGGCAGCCTTAAGCTTGTCCTTGCCGATGGCGGCGCGGTGCGACCGGCCCAATGCAGCATCGGCGAGTTTTGTGACATCGAATGTGGGGGGTTTGGCACATGGGCCAGAAGAAAAACGCGGGTTTGCCGGCCGCGTAGCCGGTTGTTGAGTAGCCATTGATACTATCCTTACAGATATCTGCCTCTCGTTGGGGAGAGGTGTCCCGCCGTCGGACATAGAGGGGTGTTTGCGGTTTCACAACAGGGAAAATGAAGCTATAGCGCCGTTTGACACTTCAATTGCGACCTTCCACGACCACTATCGGAAACTTCCTCATGTTTGTTGCCACTTTATTGACCTCCCCTTCCGCCCCTTCGCTCGACCCTGCTCTGCTGGAGTCTCTGCGTAATGCTTGGGGGGGCGGAGATGCCAATTGGCTGGCGGTGGATGAAGTCGCTGAATTCACGCTGGACGTGATGCCGGATAATCGCTGGGACGTCTGGGCGGACCTGCAGAATTTGGGTGTTGATCTGGTGATACTGCCTTCAGACGGGCGTCGCAAAAAAATGTTGCTGGCAGATATGGACAGTACAATGATCCAGCAGGAATGCATCGATGAACTGGCCGATGAGGCCGGAGTGGGCGACCGGGTCAAAGACATCACCGCCCGCGCCATGAACGGTGAATTGGACTTTGAGGGCGCCTTGATCGAGCGGGTTGGGTTGTTAGAAGGGCTCGACGAAGCTGTTATCGCGCAAGTTCTGGCCGAACGTATTACGTTGATGCCCGGCGGCAAAGCGCTGCTGGCGACAATGAAAGCCCATGGTGCTTATGCGGCGCTTGTTTCAGGTGGGTTTACGGCCTTTACTGCCAGGGTGGCTGCAGAATTGGGGTTCGATGAGAATCGAGCCAATACCTTGTTGGTCGCAGATGGTGTTTTGACCGGAGATGTGGGCCGCCCCATTCTGGGCCGTGAGGCTAAGGTACAGGCGCTGAATGAGATATCTCAACGGCTTGGTCTGAACCGCGCGGACGTGATGGCCGTGGGAGATGGCGCAAATGATCTGGGTATGCTGGGGCTGGCAGGGGCCGGAGTTGCGCTGCATGCCAAGCCATCCGTGGCCGCAGAATGTGACATTCGCATCAATCACGGCGACCTTAGCGCACTTCTCTATATTCAGGGATACGCCAAAGCAGAATTCGCGGTCTGAAAACTGGCCTGACAAAATCGTGAACATCTAGTTGTTGTTTAATATTTAACCATAGCGTTAAATATGGACATGACATCACTTGCTGAAACATTCTCCGCATTGGCGGACGAGAACCGTCTGGCCATGGTGGAACGCCTTATGACCGAAGGAGAGTTGCCTGCGGGTGCTTTGGTACAGGATGCCGGGATAAGCGGGCCGGCGATTTCGCGTCACTTGCGGGTCCTTCGCGAAGCCGGGGTCATTTCGCAGCGGGCGGAGGGGACTAAGCGGTTCTATTCGGTCCGGCGAGATGCCTTAAAAGCCATTTCAAACTGGACAATTGATCATCGTTATTTCTGGGAGTCCGGGCTGGACAGGCTCGAAACTATGTTGGCGGAGGAAAGTGAATGAGTGATATTCGGCTCGAACGGAGCTTTGGTGTTTCACCTGAACGTTTGTTTGCGGCAGTGACGTCGCAAGCGGATTTGCTGCAATGGTGGGGTCCCGAGGGCCTGCACGTTCCTGAACATGCCTTGGATCTGTCACAGACTGGGCCATGGTATTCAGTTATGGTGAATGAAGAAGGTCAGCGATTTAAGGTGTCGGGTCAGGTCACAAGTATTGATCCGCCCAAATCGGTTGGCTTCACCTGGGCCTGGCACGATGACGAAGACACGCGCGGACCGGAAAGCCATGTAACTTTTTCGATTGTAGCGATGGAAGAGGGGGCGCGGCTGATAGTGGATCATCGCGCATTGGGCGACGATGAGGTGGCTCAAAACCATGAAATGGGTTGGGGATCATCGCTCAACAAACTGGAAACCCTTATTAAATGATTACCAACAGAGGAGAAAATTGATGCCCAAATTTATGTTCATCTATCATGGCGGCGGTATGCCGGAGACCCCCGAAGAAGGCGAAAAAGTCATGGCCGCGTGGGGAGCTTGGATGCAGGGGCTTGGTGATGCCCTTGTGGATGGCGGTAACCCGGCTGGCATGTCCAAAACTGTGACGGCTTCGGGTATTGACGATGATGGCGGGTCCAATCCTGTATCAGGTTACACTCTGGTAAATGCGGCTGACATGGACGCTGCCTGCGCCCTGGCCAAAGGATGCCCGATCCTGGACGGCGGCAAAGGCACGGTCGAAGTGGCCGAAGCAATGGAGATGTAGCGACTTGCCGTTATTGGCGGGGCCAAGGAGCTTGGCCCCGTTTTATTTGGCTCGTCGCTTAAGGAAACCCGGCGGTGGTCTTCTAGTTACTCAATCGCAACACGTCAGTTTACGATTGTTGCCTATGACAGTTCCCTATTCATTGTTTTTGGATCAATTGCGCTAGGGGAACGCGACGGTGATTTCTGCTGCTAACGGCGCGGTAAATAGTTCCAACAAGGGTGAAGTTGCAGTGTGCGCGCCGCGCAATTCCAATTTTCCGTGCGAACTCAAAACCTTCCATGTGGAACGCAGAAAATTCTGATTGCTCAAATTCCTCGATGCTGCTTTTGGGGGCAGTGCTTAGGCAGCCTTGCTCTTTGACACGGCGACCTATTATCGTTGGCGCGTTTGTGACGAACCTAAATCTTGGAAGGGGTTGTTGTTTAAGGTAAAAGAATGACTCTAGTGCTATGCGCGCAGCTTCTTGTTTCACAGGCTTAATCCAATCATGTCGTTGCAGGTCCTGCATAGCGACAGTATTCCCAGCAAACTCATGATCGACATGACACAATCCGACTATTCGGTCTGATGCGAATAGCTTAACATCAAAAGCTTCTTCGTGAATGAGCCGGTTCACCATCCCAGCATAAAGATCAATGTGGTTTCCAAGAAGGGCGCTGCGTAATTGTTCAGCGTGATCCGTTACCACTGTAAAATCGACCCCGGGCTTTTGAATACTAAGTGCGCTCATCGCCTGTTCCGTGCAGGAAATAAGATCCATGCCAGTTCCAACGCGCAACCGGCCAACGGTGCCATTTGCTATCGCCGCGATTTCACGGCGCGACTGTTCATAGTCAAGCAGGATTCGGCGGGCGTGGTGCTCCATTTCCATCGCCAGCGCAGTTGGTTTCACACCGCCTGGCTCGCGTACAAAGAATTGCGCTCCATATGCCGCTTCTAAAGTTGCGATACTCTTTGAGATGGCAGGCTGGCTTATATTCACCTCGCGCGCCGCAGCGATGAAACTTCCGTGTTCCAAAACCGCCAAAAAATGGCCGAACTGACGGACTGTTGTCATGTGGAGCCCTCATATGAATAACCAAAAGGTTCATAAGACTGATTAAAAGAAGTTTGTCGTTGTTTCAGAGGCAAATACAAGACTGGCATCATTGCGCTGTCACGTTTGACTTCGACTGCTGCAATTCGAGACCTGTTGGGGAAGCTAAAACTTTGATCGACGCGACTAACCAAAACCAAGATCCAGTATTTCTGCGCTCGGTCTACTCGAGCCCAGATGCCTATGCGAGCGCACGGCTGGCTACATTGGGTGACGGTGCGGAGCGTGGCGTGCGTGTTGTTGAGTTTCGAACGGCTCTAGGACTTGAAGCGGAAATCACAATTGATCGTGGGGGCGACGTTGGCCGCCTCGCACTGAACGGAAAAACATTGTCATGGCATGCGCCACATGGCTTGCGTGCACCGTGGTTGCTTAACCTTGAGAACGATAATGGTCAGGGCTTTTTGCGTGGGATTGGTGGGTTCTTAAAAACATGTGGGCTTGCGCATATCCGTCAGCCGGAAACTGATCATCCGGACAATGCCAGTGTGCCCTTGCCTCATGACACATATTACCCTTTGCATGGAAACAGCACTTTTGATCCTGCCTGGCTGGTTGGCTATGGTTTGAATGACGACGCTGACGAACCATATCTATGGTGTGAAATCGAACGCATAGAATCTGTGGCCACACGCAATGCATTGCGACTTCGCCGAAAATTCAGTGCCCCGATTTGGGGGCGTACGATCTCGATCCAAGATGACGTGGTCAACATTGGACACCGCTCAGTGAGCCAAATGACATTGTATCATTTTCATGTTGGATACCCATTGGTGGCCCCCGGAACAACCATTGATGTCACGGGCGGCAGCAAGGTCTGGACCTCTCGTCCGCATGATCCGCTTGCACCGTATTCTGAACCTCACGAAACATCCTTTAACGATATCTCGACCTACAAATTGAGCGGTAATCGCGCGACTGTAACAATTTCCGAACAAGAGAAAAACCACGGTTTGGCTCTGAGTTTTGACACAGTTAACTTGCCATATGTGCAGCTTCTACGGATGACCAGTCCTGGGCTTTATGGGATCGCAATCGAGCCGTGTACAACACGTGCGCGCACGCGAAAATCTGCCCGCGAGATCGGCGAGATGAGCATCCTCGAACCGGGCGAAAGCCGCCATTACGACCTCGGGATTACTGTTTTCAATAATAATTCGAGCGAGAGGTAGCCCTACGATGCGCGCTATTTTCGTCGTCTTTGACTCTCTGAACAGTCAGTTCTTGCAACTCTACGGCGGAAATGGCGTGGAAACACCCAATTTTCGGCGGCTTGTCGAACGGTCCGTTACATTTGACAACCATTATGCCCCTGACCTGCCCCCCGAAACTTCCCTCAGTTTAATGTAGAGTTTGCTCAACGTTTGAAGGAGCCAACAAATGCGACAGAGCCGTTTTACCGAGGCCCAAATAATCGGGATGATCAAAGAACAGGAAGCTGGGATGCCGACGTCGGAGGTGTGTCGTAGACATGGCCTGAGCCCTGCGTCGTTCTATAAGTTCAAAGCAAAATATGGTGGCATGAACGTTTCTGACACCCATCGC
>NZ_JBDVNC010000035.1:0-6236 GCF_039969785.1 Shimia sp.
CTCACAAAATACAAGCTGAATTCCCACATCTGAAAAAGCGCTACTGGGGGCGACACTTTTGGGGACGCGGGTATTTTTCAACCACCAACGGAGCCATCACCGAAAACATCGTACTTCAGTACTTAGAACAGCATATCCAAAATCCTACCGACGACAGTCGGTAGTCGTTTAGTTGGGATTTCTACTTTGCAAAAATGTATCGATGTCGGCCGTCGCAGCCAACGTTCCATCTTCCATTGCAAGCGCGATGGCAGCCGCCATGGCAACAAGACCTGCACAGAGTACGACCCAATCTACAGTCACCGCTCCGTCTTCGTCTTTGAAGTAAGTCGTAAATCGCTTGAACATTGCGCTACCTATTAAACGTGTATTTGGAACAGAAAAAGGCCGCGCCCGCATTCGGACGCGGCCTTTCTAAGGCGTCTGAGAATACTCAGAACCAAAACTGATAGATTAGCTTTATTCGCCGATGCTGCCAGGAGTTTGTTCGCCCAAGAAGGTCTCTGTTTGACCTGTCAAATCTGTCGCGCCACGTTCAATCGCTGCGTAAGCGGCAACGGCCAGGCCAACAACTGCGGCTGTAAGAACAACCCAGTCTACAGTTACAGCGCCGTCTTCGTCTTTGCGGAATTTGTTCAAGAATTTGTTCATTTGTAGTCCCTCCAGAGGAAATTTTAACAGTTACAGACAACCTTGTCAGGATAGTGGGCCGCTCTCTCAATGGCCCGTCTGACTTGGTATGCACATAATAAGCCTTAGGATTTGGGCCTAAGTTTGACAGCAAATGTGGTATTTCACTCTAAAATGTGAAAACTGTTAATAAATATCGTAACTATATGTTTTTGAATGATAAAAATATTAATAAATTGACTTTTACAACTATTTTCGATGCTTAGATGCATCAATTATGGCAAAACCGCCACGTTCTTTGCCCAAAGTTCTGGCGCCAGTTGCATTGATCTGCGAGGTTTCAGCGCAATAACGGTCAAAAGACCGGAGAGCAGGTCATGAAAAAAATCATTCTACCACTATTATGTAGTGTTGCACTGGGAGTCGTTGGCGCTGAGGCGAAGGATCCTCCTGCATTCAAGGACTTTTCAGCCAAGCGCGTAAAGCCACCGAAATCGGGATCGACAAACCGCATCACGATTCAGATCGAACCAAATCCGGAACCGGCACCGGACTTGAAGCGAACAACTCGTAAAGAACCCGATGCCTCTAAGCCGAAGCGACCGACCGGTGCGCGCTACGATTGGTTCTGGGATGAAATTTCCCCGGCAATGATTGATAGTGGGCCAGGACGCTTAGATCCGGCGCTGCGCGCTCTTGCCGTTGCTAAGGACCCAGTTCCAGTCCCACGTCTGGCCGACATGCAAAAGGTAGCCAGAGCACGTGGGGTGGACATTTTGAGAGCAACTGTCGGCACTAGGGTGTCGCCGGCATTGGCGCTTGCTGTCATGTGGACCGAAAGCCATGGGCGCGTTGATGTCGTCAGCGGGGCTGGCGCACAAGGTTTAATGCAGCTGATGCCTGCGACGGCCGAACGGTTTGGTGTGAAGGATGCATTCGAACCGGGCCAAAATATTAGCGGGGGGGTCAAGTACCTCGATTGGCTCATGCGCGAATTTGACGGTGACCCCATGATGGTCATTGCTGGATATAATGCCGGAGAAGGTGCCGTGAAAAAGCACCAAGGCGTTCCACCGTACAAAGAAACACGTGACTATGTACCTAAAGTGTTGGCGGCATACCAAATAGCGCGCGGGTTATGTCGGACCCCGCCTGAGCTTTTGACCGATGGATGTGTTTTTGTTGCGATGAATTAAGCTGCAAAGCTTGGTCGGAGACTTAAATACTATAATAGCAAGGCGAACGCGCGATAATGATACAGTGCGCGTTCGCAAGAGATGGGCGCAGTTTATGCGATGATTGTTGCCTCTGTTGCCGCCCGCAATTCGTCTTCAGTGACACCGTCTGCGGTTTCGACGATCTTTAGGCCGCCTTCAACGACGTCAAGAACCCCAAGATTGGTAATGATGCGGTCTACGACACTTTTACCGGTCAAGGGCAGGGTACATTCTTTTAACAGCTTGCTGTCGCCATGCTTGTTTGTGTGATCCATCACGACAACCACGCGTCCGACGCCCGCAACCAGATCCATCGCACCGCCCATACCCTTTACAAGCTTGCCGGGGATCATCCAGTTTGCCAGATCGCCATTTTCCGCAACTTCCATAGCGCCCAGAATGGCCATCGCGATTTTGCCGCCACGAATCATGCCAAAGCTTTGCGCGCTGTCAAAAAACGCAGTTTGGGGCAGTTCGGTGATGGTCTGCTTACCTGCGTTGATCAGGTCGGCATCTTCTTCACCTTCAATCGGGAAGGGGCCCATGCCAAGCATTCCATTTTCGGACTGAAGCGTGACTTCGACACCCTCTGGTATATAGTTCGAAACCAATGTCGGAATCCCGATACCAAGGTTAACGTACCATCCGTCCTGTAATTCCTGTCCCGCCCGTGCGGCCATCTGGTTGCGATCCCAAGGCATATGCGTGTGTTCCTGTGATTAGTCGAAAACCAAAGCGCCGGTCCGGCACTGCGGCACTTATAGTGCGTCTTGCAGTGCTGCGCGAGAGGCGAAGTGCATCAGAATGGCTTTCAAGCGATACTGTGATGATCCACTCACTTTAAGTGTCACAGACAGGTATTCGCTTACAGATCGCTGCAATAAGGTGCAGGTCCTCTTTACAAGTATGCTTATACAAGACTTAGCCGTCAATCGCTGGTATCTTTGAACAGCAGCGTTCGATACTGTCAGTGTTCGCAACTGAAACGCACAATTAGAAAGACTAGAACAGGTTGATGCGAAGCATATTGTTAGGATTGGCATGCATCGCCGGGCTTCTCGCAATCATCGGGTTTTTTGGCCATTTGCAAAGAAGCTTTGATACGGTTTCAATGGGGCGGCCTGTCTTTGGAATGTTATGTGTTATTGGTGTCGTTGTCGCCAAGCCTATCTGGTTCAGGCTGGTGTTTTCAACAGTTGCGGTCGCTTCACTTCTATCCGTGGCATACCCTTTCCTGCCACAAGATCCGGGCAGTGATCTTCGCGTGTATTCCAAAAACTTGTGGTTCGCGAACTCCGAAATTCCAGCCTTAGTCTCAGACATAGAGGCTTCGCGTGTCGACGCCGTGATGCTGCAAGAGGTTTCTGACGAGAATAGGGTCATCCTTGATTTGCTCAAACAGAGCTTTCCACATCAACACTTTTGCAGATTTTCGAACTGGAGCGGAATCGCCCTTTTATCGCGTCACCCATTTGAAAGTGCTCCGCATTGTTCAAATTGGCGCGCAGTGGCCGTCGCCCCCATTCGGGTCAAAAATGAACGGGTTTGGTTGGTTTCAGCACATATTCCTTGGCCATGGCCGCATGACAGTTCCAGCAATGAAACAGACGTTGAAAGAGTGCTCGCGGAATTAGACGGCCCTGTGGTCATAGCTGGTGATTTCAATATTATGCCTTGGTCAGGAAGAGTTGGTAGAATTGCGTCGATCACGAATACGCAACTTGCTGGTCCCGTTCGGCCAACATTAAAGTTTCGACATTTGCCGTTACCGCTTGATTTTGTTTTGGCTCCAGAAGGGGGATCGACGGAACTGCGCCCTTTGCTTGGTTCTGATCATGCTGGAATTCTTGCAAAACTGACGCTTTGGCCTCCTAAGGACAGCCAATAGGCGCAAATTGAAGAATGAAGGGACGGGGAACGTCTCGTCAGGCCACTTAGCGACGTATATTAGTCAGAGTTTGGCAAAATCATCCATAAGCGCCTGCAATTCGTCGAGAGATGTTGGGACTTGAGAGAAACTGTGAGTGGCCGGAACACTGGTCCAAGGCAATTTCTCGTCGGTCATCAACTCAACGAAGGGCTCGAAAGATGCGGCGTCCAGCAGCACGGATGTGCGCAAGTTAATGCGGTGTTCCGCTCCATCAATCTGGGAATAGACGAAGTTGAGGCAGGACTTGCAAAAGTAATGTGTTCGCCCGTTTGAACCGAGGCCGCCAGTGATTAGTTCGCCGGAGCAGTGAACGTCGTCGCTTGGAAACATCACGGACAGGGAAAACGCGCTTGAGCAAAGTTTCTGACAATCGCGGCAATGGCACGCGAAGGTCAAAAGGGGCGCTGCTGTCACTTTGACCTGTACTGAACCACATAGGCACGCGCCCTCAAAGGGTGGTTTGGGACGAATCGTCATTGCAAGTTCCTCTCATTCTTTTGGCAGTTAGGGATGGGCAGAGAACACAACAGTTCCGGCGGCTTTGGCCGCATCTGAGTATTGAGGCTGTGAGAGATTGCCTACGGTCCCATTTCGGATGGGGTCGAGGTCTTTGAACACTGACTTAACTGCCAATGTTCCTTACCATAACACATGTCGGCATCGGTGACACGTTTTCATTGCCCTGCGACCAGCGGTGTGTGGGAGAGGGTATGAACCACGCCGGGTTTGCCAGAGGCTAATTTGTCTTAGTTACGCGGCCATATCTGATCTTTCCATAGCGGCATAGAAGTGTGCCTCTGCTTCGGCTGGTGGGATGTTCCCGATTGGCTCCAGCAGACGGCGATTGTTGAACCAGTCGACCCATTCGAGGGTGGCATATTCGACGGCTTCAAAGCTGCGCCATGGCCCGCGCCTGTGAATGACTTCTGCTTTGAACAGCCCGTTGATCGTCTCGGCCAAGGCATTGTCATACGAGTCGCCGACGCTGCCGACCGATGGGGCAATTTTGGCTTCGGCCAGCCGTTCGGTGTACTTGATTGATAGGTATTGGGAGCCGCGATCCGAGTGATGCACCAGTTGATCTTGTGCTGGCCTGCGTTGATGGATGGCCTGGTCAAGTGCGTCCAGCACAAAGCCAGCGTTTGCGCTACGACTGGCACGCCAACCGACGATGCGCCGCGCAAAGACATCAATGACGAAGGCCACATACACGAACCCTTGCCAAGTCGCGACGTAGGTGAAGTCACTCACCCAGAGTACGTTTGGCGCGAGCGCATGAAATTGGCGGTTCACCCGATCTAATGGGCACGGCAGCGCCTTGTCAGGCACGGTTGTTCTTGGCTTCTTGCCACGAATGACGCCTTCGATGCCGATGTCTTTCATCAATCTGGCAACAGTGCAGCGTGCAATGTCAAAGCCTTCCCTGCGCATCTGGTGCCAAACTTTACGAACGCCATAGACCTTCAGATTCTCCTCAAAGACACGTTCGATCTCAGGCGTCAGTTCTTCATCACGTTTGGCGCGATCCGACAGGCGCGAAGGATCAGCCTGCTTGGTTAAATGGTCATAGAAAGTGGCTGGGGCAATCGGCAGAACCCTGCAAATCGGCTCGACCCCATGATCCGCGCGGTGATCGTTGATGAAGCGGATCATTTCTTGAACGGGCGGTCGAGCTCCGCCTGTGCAAAATACGCGGACGCTTTGCGCAGGATCTCATTGGCCTGCTTGAGCTCGCGCACTTCGCGTTCTAACGCCTTCATCTTCTCCGCTTGTTCGGTCGTGACGCCACCGCGTTGGCCAGTATCTACCTCGACTTTCTTTACCCACTCATTCAGCGTTTGTGGCGCACAGCCGATCTTCGCAGAAATTGAAAGGATCGCAGACCAGCGGCTGTCATGCTGCCCTTGATTGTCCAAAACCATCCGTACGGCACGTTCGCGCACTTCTGGGGAATATTTGTTCGTCGTTTTGTTCATGATGCTCCATCCTACTCATGAGTTGGAGCCTCCGGCAAACCCGGCGCGGTTCATTTCGCGTTCCACCTCATCACCGACCGCAAAATAGCATCTATGGATTTCGTGAGGATTGTCGCGCAGGGCGCTGCATTCTAAGAACCTATCTGCCACTATATCACTCCCATTCGACATCGCGAGTGTCGGAAGAAAAATCATCAGCAGAATGGATTTGAGGTTCAACATCGCAGCGTGTCCTTTTTCATAGAGCTAACGCGTCGCACAATTGAAAGCCCAGCTCAATCAACCACCAAAGAATACTGAAGAAGACTTCAGTGCTTTCTGCAGCATTCGGTAGTAAGGGCTTATTCTGTTGAAAAACTCCAATGTCGAGCATTTTGAGTAAATCTGGCAGAATAATATTCCGAATTGCAGGTTTTTCTTTGACATTTTGCGGCATGTTTAGGTGAGCGAAGAACAGTGTTCTGGTTTCAGAAAATTTGCAGT
>NZ_JBDVNC010000036.1:0-114797 GCF_039969785.1 Shimia sp.
AATGGCAATCTTTGAATACATCAACGGCTTCTACAATCCACGCAGAAGGCACTCAGCCCTCGGCTGGAAAAGCCCGGTCGCTTTCGAACGAAAGCTGGCTTAAACGAGCACTTGGGGCGGAACAAAAGCGGGACAGGTCCAATCACGTCAACATCCTTGAGATGAACGGTGAAAGCTACCGCCTCAACCAAAGCCGCGCTCGCCTCGCTGTCACCTGAAAATGACCCCCACAGAATTGGCCTGACGGCCAATGCGCCTCGGAACGCGCTTGCTATATGAGAGCCGCACGCTCCAGGGCGCACACACCAAACTGGCCGACTTTTGCTCCGCCACGGTGGTAGGTTTTTACTCCGCCGTTGACACAACATGAGCAAAACTCATGGTCCAACATAAGCAGGCTGCAAACTGGTCCGAAAAAACAGGGCTGCTGTTCTTGGGGGGCAGGCCATCAGAAAGAACGGGCGAAAACGCGTAACGTTTTGCCCAAACGATAAAACGGTTCTACAACTGAAAATAGCCGCGGTTGTCTAGCGAACAACAAAGACCGAGCATTTCGCGTGCCTTACGACTCGCGCTGCATTTGGTCCTAATAAATAGTCGGCTAAGTCGGAATCGTGCGCACCCACAACGATAAGGCCCGCATTTGTGGCCTCTGCAAGCTTAAGCACTTCCTCATAGACCCGGCCTGTCGCAACAACATGGCGAACCTTTTTGTTCTGTTCTGCATCGAGCACTTTGGTAACAAGAGCGTTCAAAGCAATTTTCGCATCTTCAACCATCTGGTCGTGATGGTCTTTACTAAAGAAACTGCCGACCTGGCTGATGCCATAATCCGGCAAAACTGCAATCACATCGAGCTGTGCGTCATCCAGTTTCGCCAGACGTGCGGCGGCCTGAATAGTGTTGTTATCTTCATCGCCATTGCTGACGTCTACGGCGCATAAAACAGAGTTACTCATGCTGGTACTCCTTCTTTCGACATACGGGCACGTTGCAGAAAGGCGATCAATGCCAGAAAAATCAACGCTGGAATGAAGATCAGCTCTTTGGGCATTTGTTGAGCAGGTGCACTTACCGAAGCGAGTTGCACAGGATCATCGGCATAAAAATCGAAACTGCTTAGTGTGTCCGCAAAGGGCGACCCGAACGCCGGCTCGTCCATTTTGACCACGCCATCTTCCTCTAACAAAAGCAGACCCGAGGCGGTCAGCCTTTCATCGCCTGACCCCGCGCTTACAGGCAGAACCAGCGTGGTTTCCTTCGTCACACCTGTATCAAAGTCAGGCCCGGATACAATCAGCCGTAATTCGGCGCCTTCACTAGCATTTCCAAGAGCAGTTGCAAAACCAGCTGGATCGATCTGCTCAAACGGAGGCTGAATTCGGTCCATGACAAAGTCTGGTCGGAACAAGGTGAACGCGATCAGGATCAAAGCGACGCTTTCGTACATACGGCTTTTAGTCATGAACCAGCCCATCGTCCCTGCCGTGAACACAAGGATCGCAATTGAGGCAGTCACGAAAACCAATATACCCTGAATCCAGGTGACATCAATCAAAAGCAAGTCCGTGTTGAAGATAAACACAAATGGCAACGCCACGGTGCGTAGGCTGTAAAAGAAGGCCACAAAACCTGTTTTGATGGCATCGCCACCGGAAACGGCCGCAGCTGCAAAGCTTGCAAGACCCACAGGCGGTGTAACATCCGCCATGATACCGAAATAGAACACAAAAAGATGCACGGCGATCAGCGGCACAATCAAGCCCGATTGTGCGCCCAACTCCACTACGACACCCGCCATAAGCGAGGACACAACGATATAGTTGGCCGTTGTCGGAAGACCCATGCCAAGGACAAGGGACAAAAGCCCTACCATTACCAGCATCAAAATCAAGTTGCCCCCAGAAAGGAACTCGACAAGATCAGCCATAACCTGCCCCACGCCAGTCAGCGTTACGGTGCCAACGATGACACCCGCTGTGGCCGTTGCCAGGCCAATACCGATCATGTTGCGAGCCCCGTCGATCAGACCTTGGATCAGGTCAGCGACCCCTTGAGTGATCGCTTCAGCCATGTCGCTTTGACCGCGGAAGATCGCCTTGAGCGGACGCTGTGTTAGCAGAATCGCAAAGAGCAGCATTGTCGCCCAGAATGCAGACAGGCCGGGAGACTTCTGCTCGATCATGAGGAAGTAAACCAGCACAATGATCGGCAGCAGATAATAGAGGCCGGATTTGTAGATCTCACCCACAACAGGCAGTTCCACTTCTTTGGCATTGGGGTCATCGGGCTCCAAATCAGGAACAGAGGCCGCAAGCCACAAAAGCACACCATAGGACACGAAGATCAGGACCGACATCACCAGCGCCGAGCTATCGCCGGCGGCGGCAGCAATCCATGAAACAGGATACTGAACGCCATAACAAAGGCCAGCAAATCCCACGAAGAACGCTGCCATTCCGCCAATCGTCTTGCCCATTGACACAACCCGGTTACCCAGCGTTGGCATGTTGTTTTTCACCGCTTCCAGATGAACGATATAGACCAAAGCGATGTAAGAGATTGTCGCGGGCAAGAAGGCGTGAGTGATCACCTCGACATACGAAATACCCACATATTCAACCATCAGAAATGCTGCGGCACCCATCACGGGCGGCATGATCTGGCCATTTACCGAGGAAGCAACCTCAACTGCGCCAGCTTTCTCAGAGGAGAACCCAACACGCTTCATCAGGGGAATGGTGAAGGTACCAGTTGTCACCACGTTGGCGATTGAGGAACCAGAGATCAGACCAGTCGCGGCCGATCCAACAACGGCTGCTTTCGCAGGGCCGCCCTTGAGATGCCCCAGAGCGCCAAATGCCATCTTGATAAAGTAGTTCCCGGCGCCAGCCTTATCGAGCAGAGCACCGAACAAAACGAACAGGAACACAAATTTGGTTGAGACTCCCAATGCGATCCCAAAGACCCCCTCAGAAGTGATCCACATGTGGCTCATCGCTTTCTTCAGCGACGCACCTTTCCAGCGGATGACGTCGGGGACCCATTCAGATGAACCAAAGAAAACATAACCCAAAAAGATTGTCGCAATGATCGCCATCGCTGGGCCAAGTGCGCGGCGCGCGCCTTCAAACAGGATCAACAGGCCTGCAAGTGCGAACCATTTATCCATGTCATCTGCTAGGCCACCTGCATTGACGATCTTCTGATAAAAAATGTACCCGTACAGCGCGGTAAAAACGCCGAATAACCCAAGGAACCAGTCCTGTAAGGGGATGTAATGGCGTGGACTGGACTTCAAAGCAGGATACGCCATAAACGCGAGAAAGATCGCAAACGCGAGGTGTACCTGACGGGAGTTGTTGATGATATCCCCGGGCAGAACGTAGTTTGCCAGAGGGGATGCCAAAAGAACCTGAAACAAAGACCAAACAACAGCGACAATCGCCAATAGCGTTCCAACATTGCCCGCAGGGGCGCGCGCGCCAGCGTCGGAGGATGCAACCAGATCCTGCAGCTCCTCTTCGCTTAAAGCGCGGTTCTCTGATGATTTATCAGCCATGTTTCAATTCCCCCTGAGTCGCGGCTTAAGCCACTTTTTTTCATTGTCTTGAAACGGAGGGCCGCAAAACGCCCCTCCGAAGAATCCGTCCAATTACTCGATCAGACCTTTTTCTTTGTAATATTTAGCAGCGCCTGGATGCAGGGGTGCGGACAAACCAGCCGTTGCCATCTCTTTGGGGTCAAGATTGGCGAATGCTGGGTGCAGCTTTTTAAAGTCTTCGATGTTTTCCATCACTGAAGACACAACTGCATATACAGCGTCGTCAGACACGTCTGCCGATGTGACGAAAGTTGCACCTACACCAAAAGTTGCTGTGTCGGCATCATTGCCACGGTACATGCCACCGGGGATGGTTGCTGTACGATAGAAGGAATTGTCTGAAACCAGACCTGCAACGGCGTCACCATCCACAGTGACCAGAACGGAGTCACATGCTGTCGTTGCTTCCTGAATCGAACCAGAAGGGTGACCCACGGTATAAACCATCGCATCAATCTGATTGTCGCACAGCGCAGCAGATTGTTCAGCTGCTTTCAGCTCTGTTGCCAGAGCGAAATCGTCCTTGGTCCAGCCTTTTGCCTCCAGCAGAACTTCCATTGTTCCGCGTTGACCGGAACCCGGGTTGCCAATGTTCACGCGCTTTCCTTTGAGATCATCAAAGGATGTCACGCCGGCGTCCGCGCGTGCAACAACTGTAAAGGGCTCTGGGTGCACCGAGAAAACAGCGCGCAGGCCTTCGAACTTGCCAGCATCGGCGAATTTCGATGTGCCGTTATAAGCGTGGTACTGCCAATCAGATTGAGCAACACCAAATTCCAACTCGCCTTCGCGGATTGTGTTAATGTTGTATACCGAGCCGCCCGTTGATTCCACAGAGCAACGGATGCCGTGCTCTTTTCGGCCTTTGTTGACCAAACGGCAAATCGCGCCGCCGGTCGGATAGTAAACACCTGTCACGCCGCCAGTACCGATCGTGATGAATTCTTCGGCTATTGCAGCAGGCGCTGCCATCGACAGCGAAATCGCCGCCAATGCGGAAAATGTGAATTTATTTTTTGACATGTTTTTCTCCCAGTCCTTTTTTATTCGTCCTGACGCACTATTTTGACAAACAGCAAAGCTTACGTGCAAACGCACTGGCGCGAGGCTCTCTCGGATTTTCAACCCAAGACGGATAGCAAGGTCTCAGCAAGTCGAGGCCGAGTCTATGCGCGTAACTGCCTATGGCAAGAATCGCCTAGGCATGGGATGTTGAGACGACCTCATTGTGGAAATTGAACGATATCGCGGGTTTTCCCTAGAAACTCCAGTGGCTTGCCGCCTGAGTGAGCGCACGGCTCCGGGGAGTATTTGCTTAATTCAGGAGGCAAAAAATACCTTGATGGATCGGGCCGTGCAGCTGTTTCTTGTTTGAGGCATGGCGACAAAGATGTCATTGAAGCTATCAAATCTCAGCTTGATTCGATGGCTTATGCGCACAACAGCTTCTTGACGTCCAAGCCAGCGGAGCAGTTGGCAGACTTGCTTGTGGAGCACGCTTCCGGCGGGCTTGATCGTGTTTATTTCGTTTCTGGCGGATCAGAAGCAATCGAAGCTTCCTTGAAACTGGCGCGGCAGTATTACCTTGAAATTGGGCAACCGGATCGACACAAAATCATCGCCCGCCGACAAAGCTATCACGGCAATACGCTGGGTGCGCTTGCAGTGGGTGGGAACGAATGGCGCCGCGCGCAGTTTGCGCCGTTTCTGGTGGATGTAAGCCACATTGCGTCCTTGTTGCGCCTACCGCAGTCAAAACGCCGACGAAACTAGTCTCGACTACGGCTTGTGCATGCCAAATGAGCTTGAAGCAGAAATTCTGAGGCTTGGACCTGATCAAGTTATGTGTTTCGTCGCGGAACCGGTTGTGGGCGCGACATTAGGCGCTGTTCCCGCTGTCGACGGCTATTCTGCGCGCATTCGCGAAATCTGTGATCGATACGGCGTTCTATTCATTCTCGATGAAGTTAGTGCGTGGAATGGGTCGCACCGGGGCGCTTTTTTGCTTTTGATCAGAGGCGGATTTCCCCTGACATCTGCACGACAGCTAAATGTTTGGGAGGTGGGTATCAGCCTATCGGCGCGATGATGTGCAGCAAAGCAATCTATGAAGTAATAGCAGACGGGTCAGGCTATTTTCAGAACGGCCATACCTACCTAGGCCATCCTACAGCCTGTGCCGCCGGTCTTGCAGTTGTTCAAAATGGTGTCAGGTCTGGTCCAAACTGCATAAGTCAAGGGCGCGTACTTGCGCCATAGTCTGAACGAACGCCTCGGTCAGCATCCGAATGTTGGTGACATTCGCGGTCGTGGCCTTTTTATGGGTGTTGAATTTGTGCAAGATCGTGAAAGCAAAGCCTGCCTTGATCCGTCACTAAAATTCCATGCTCATCTCAAAAAAGATTGCCCTTGACGAAGGCTTGATTTGCTATCCAATGGGTGGAACTATTGATGGGAAACACGGCGATCACGTGTTGCTTGCGCCGCCATATATATGTGAACCTGAACACTTGGATGAATTAGTCGATAAATTAGGAACAGCCTTTGAAAAGGCGTTGCGAAATGTTGACCTGCAGTAACAATGCAGACAGCTTTTTAGGGTGAAAGTGTCATGAAGCTATCACTCGGCATGGTTCTTGCACTTAGCTTGGCCGGGCTGCAATTCCTGGCCATCCTGATCGTTGTTTCAACATCTTATATCACATCTGAAAAAGCGATGCTTCAACATGCCCGTGACAGACTGGCGGAAGCAGGCACAAATGCGAGCGAGAATTCCAAGGGGTTTCTAACGTCCGCGCGCGACGCCGCAATGCTTTCCAGTCGGGTTTTAGAAAGCGGTGTTATCGATGTTGATGACTTCGATGAGCTGGAAAAATTTCTCTATCAGCACCTGCAAACAGTGTCTCAAATTGCTGGCATTTATTTCGGCGATGAAACCGGCAACTTTGCATATGTTATGCGCTCCAACGGGCCCGGCCCGTTTCGAACGAAAATCATTCGCCCACTTGATGCCGCCCCTGCCGCTAGGTTTACTTGGCGCGAGAAAGATTTTTCTGTTGTCGCGACCGAAGCCGATCCAGCGGACACTTTCGATCCTCGAACACGGCCTTGGTACAAATCCGCGAAACATGAAGGGGCCACCGTTTGGACAGAACCATACGTCTTTTTTTCATCACGTCAGCTTGGAATAACCGTTGCTGTTCCGGTCTACGAAAAAGGGGCCTTCAAGGGCGTAATTGGGGTAGATATTGAAATATCGACGATATCAAATTTCTTAGCGAATTTGGCGCTGAGCAATCGTGGTTCTGCTCTCATTTTGGATGAAAATGGCAGGGTCATCGCTCATCCAGACATAGGCCAGATAATCGAGGGTGACGGGAATGATGCTCTGAACCTTATTGGTATCGAAGACATCGATGATCCGGTGGCTCAAGCTGCCTTCAAGCAGTTTAACGCAACTGGTATGATCAAGATTGAACAGGAATACCAATCTGAATTCAAATACGGCAAAGATGAATATGTTTCTTACCTGAAGCCTTTGGCTGGGATTAACTTGCCGTGGACCATCGCCGTTTTCGCCCCTGAAAGGGACTTCACTCAGAGCATTATAGACAACCGCATGCGCAATATTTGGCTTGCAGCAGCTATTTCGTTTGCGGTTGGTCTTGCAGGCCTGGCGTTGGCAGACCTTATTCTCAGACCCGTCCGGGCATTTGCGGTTCGCACAGCACTTGTTTCGCAAGGTGAAGTGTCTGCGGCGTCCCCATTGCCAGAGACGTACAAAGAACTCGAACAGGCCAACGAAACGTTGATCTACGAGATTGCGCAACGTCGCGAAGCCGACGCGCGTATTCTCGAACTCAATCGAGATATGTCTCACTTTGCACGCGTTAATTTAATGGGCCAAATGGCAACCGGATTGGCGCATGAACTCAGTCAGCCATTGACCGCGATATCACAAAACGTCGACGCCGCGATAACAATTGCAAAACAAGAAAAAGGCGCAGATCCCGATTTGCTGAATATCCTGAATGAGCTTGATGAGCAGGCGCATCTGGGCGGCGACATATTGCATGCGTTGCGCGGCTTTGTCCGAAAAGACCAGGGTAAGATAGTCCCGTTCGATGTTAATGAGTTAGCCAAGCAAACTGAGAACCTTCTGCATCACGAGGCTTTGTCGCAAGGGGTTTCTCTGCGCTTTAATGTAAAAAATATGCCTCTTGTTGTCGGAAACCGAATCCAGATTGCGCAGGTGATTATGAACTTGGTCCGCAACGCGATTGAAGCGATGGCGGAGGCCAACAGCCCGCGAAGGGAAGTTGCAATCATTGCATGGCAGAAGTCAAATCACGTAGAGATTTGGGTGCAAGACACGGGACCGGGCATTGCTCCTGGCGTCACTCTGTTCAAGCAGTTTGAGACAAGTAAAATGGAAGGCATGGGCCTTGGCCTTTCAATCTGCCGAACCATTGCTGAAACAAACGGCGGACGTCTTTGGTTTGATGCGGATTACCACGAGGGAGCAAGGTTTTGTCTGACCGTTCCGTCTTGAAAAACGCTCCACTTTTTGGGATCAAGGCTTTTGGTGACACTTCAGAAGTGAGATTGGCTCAAAAATGACAATGTGTCGTGACGGGTACTCAACTGTGTTTCTTGTCGACGACGACGACCGTATTCGAACCAGCCTTTCACGTGCTTTGGACAAACGCGGGTATTCAGTGGAGAGCTTTTCGTCGGCCGAAGCCTTCCTGGAGGCATTCGATCCGAACCGGCCGGGCTGCCTGATCTTGGATTACGGCATGCCCGAGTTGAACGGGCTGGATCTCCAGAAGTACCTTGCACAGGTAAAAATCTCGATCCCAATTGTGTTTATATCCGGACAAGGCGGGGTGCCTGAATCTGTACAAGCAATGAAGGCCGGCGCGATAGATTTTCTTGAGAAGCCGTTTCGTCAAAGAGACCTAGTTGCCTGTATCGAGACGGCCTTCGCACGTGATCTGGAAACGAGAAGTGCTGATGAGAATACAAAGATAGCAAGGACCAAATTTGATCGCTTGACTGCGCGCGAAAAAGAAATCGCTTTATTTATGATAACGCATCCGTCGACTACGTCTAGCAAAGAGGTGGGTCGCGAATTGGATATTAGCCCAAGAACAGTAGACCATCATCGTGCGCGGATTCTGGAAAAAATGTCGATTGGATCAGTTGCGGAACTGATTGACCTTTCGGGCTCAACAGCGCTTTTAGAGAGCGATGATTTAGGCGACATTGATCCGTTGAATTGAAAGTGCTGGATCCACGTTTCATAGCACCTCCGTCACCTGTGCTGCCAGAAAAGTGAGGCGAGGCGTTGAACACCTCAGCGTTCGTGGACCCGTGGCCCAGGGTGTCGGGACTATCGGGGCCGGGATGCATTATTGAGAACATGTGCCGGAGAAACAACAGGACCCATCGACGATGTCAGACGTGACTGCACCAAAACGCCCGTTGATACCTAGCGTTTTTTTGTTCTTTTGGAACAACTTGTTCATTGCCTTTCCAATCCACCCGAAACGGGGGATTACGGGCGCGACCTTGCGTATTCGATCAAACGTCAACGCTGCAAGGACCCGTCCGCAATCACGCCTTCGGTCATGCCTTTGTTAAAGATTTCGAGCGTACCTTCAACTAGGATGCTCTAGCTTAGTGCCTGGAAATCGGGAATTTCGTCGTTGTTGTCAGCGTAGTTCTACACGCGAAGAACTTGCCCCGTCCCGACTCGTTGTTCAGGTCTAAAAGGACTTGCCGCTATTCGGCCAAGTGTTGCGAATCCTTGGGTTGGGTCATTAGCTGCTTTTCGACGTCGAATTCTCCGAAGACAGACTGGAAGCTGAATTTCTTTCGGATTGTTCGCAGATATGCAGCGTGGCACGTGAAATGCGAAGGCCCACTGAATTCGTCTACTTTAGGCCTAGCAGCAAGCTTCACTGCGGCCATTGGAACATCAATGGGGTGTCGATTTTGCTATGCCAAACAGCTTTCCTATCAAGCAAAGCTGTGACACCTTGCACACTCGGACCACAAACAATCTGAACTCACAATCATGCACCGACACCGCGCACAGCATCATACGTCTCTCAATGAAGACACTTTACAGATCACAACGGCCTTTAAGGCTGGATTGAAAGACAAAGACGTTGCAGATTTCTATGCGCTCAATTGGCAGCGCCCCATTGCATTGGGGCGCGCTGATTTCACTCGCTGGCAGTTTTGCGAGGCACCAGACGCGAGCGGGAATAACCACAGCGTAGTTGCGCTGCAAAACAACAAAATTGTTGCCGTTATGGGCGCTAACCCCCGGACATTTATCTTACCGACGGGGGAAACTCGCGGTGCCGAACTGACAACTTGGATCGTAAATGAAACTGCGCGAGGCCGTGGGGTCGGAACGCGGATTTTGACCTACCTGAAAAACCATTACGACGTGTTGATGGGGGCCGGGATTACGTCTGCAGCTCAACCACTTTACCTCGGCGGCGGGTTCACATTTCTGGCCCACATCCCACGTTTTTTCCACGTAACGGACTTCGACAAAGTAAAATTGTTTACTGATGCGATCCCCTCAGCTTTATCGCTCGTCAAAAAACGCCAATCCTATTGCCCGGAAGTTGCCCATGAGGCAGTTCGCTGCAATGCGTTTGATCTTGGCGATCTCGGCAAACATGCCCACCCGATGAACTGTATGGGCATGAATGCTCGCAAGGACCGCCATTTGAGCTGGCGGTATGACAACCATCCGGTGTTTGCGCATGATGCGTATCGTGTTCACTCTGTTTCAACCCCGGGCAAAGGGGCTGGAGTTATCCTGCGTCAGGACCATGTGCTGGACACGCCAATCCTTCATTTGCTTGATCTGTTCGGCGATCCTCACGACTTTGCCGCCGCGTTCAACTTTGTCGAGGCCGAAGCCCATCGTCGTGGAGCCGCGTTTGTCGATGCCAGCTTTACATACGCCCCTCTGGTTGGGCAGGCGCGCGCGCGCTATTGGAATTCAGCTGTAGATGATCCTCTGATTGACTTACCCTCGCTGTTCTATCCCGTCGAGTTACGGCGTCCCCCAACGACTTCGGTTGCCTTTTGGAGCCGCAATGCGCGTGACGATCTCTATGCGTTTTCCCAATTGCACATCACCAAAGGAGACATGGATCTGGATCGCCCAACACTGGCGTATTACGAAAGCAAAGACCTGTGACCGGGTACCTCACGTCGGACGGTTCGTCGCTTACCGTGGTGATGTATCATTATGTACGCCCGGTTGCGTCCTCTGCGTTTCCACGCCTCAAGGCACTCGAGCTCGACCATTTTTTGGCCCAGACCGACTATTTGTCCGAGCATTACGCAATGATTTCGCCCGACCAGCTGCGCCTGGCCATTCAAGGCCGCCTTGCATTACCGCCCAACGCTTGTTTGCTGACGTTTGATGACGGCTACAGCGATCATTATCAATACGTGTTGCCCGCGCTTTGCTCACGTGGGTTGTCGGGTCTGTTTTTTACACCTTATCAATCACTTGTCGAACAGCGCATGCTGGACGTCAACAAGGTTCAATTTGTGCTGTCCAACGCGGCAGAAGACGTCGACCTGGCCGCGGAACTTGATGATTTCCTGCACCGAGAGACCACACTTGACGTGACCAGATTACGCCGTGAACACCTGCACGCCAATCGGTATGACAGCGCATCGGTTTCGTATTTCAAACGCCTGTTGCAACACGCCTTGCCCTGCGATGTCAGACAAACGGCAACCGATTATCTCTTTTCCAAACACGTAAGCCGTGATCAGACTCAATTCGCCGCCGAATTGTATCTGAATGTCGATCAGGCAAAAGAGATGCGCGATGCGGGCATGGAATTCGGCGGCCATGGGCACGACCACCTCTGGCACGCCCAAACTGACGCCGCCAGCCTTGCACAAGAGGTCGCGGGCAGTGTTCAGGCACTGACCAAAATCGGCGCTCCTGTTAAAGGAGGCTTCTATTGCTACCCCTTCGGGAGTCACAACGATCTGGTGTGTGACGCAGTGCGGTCCGCAGGTTTCCAAATTGGCTTTACGGTCGAACCACACCTAACACCCTCAACAGGCCAAGACCCTTTGCGCATTCCGCGCCTTGATACAAACGACCTGCCAAAAGCCCGAGACGCCGTTGATGATCCGTGGTTATTGGCAGCCCGCCCACGACAGGATCGCGCGTGACCTCGCCCGCCGCTCCCGGATTGATGTTGCGCGCCTACTTGGCATTGCGCCCAGCCCTGCAACCGCTCATGCGCGTGATTTTGCGCCGTCGCGTTGCGCAAGGCAAAGACACCCAGGCACGCGCAGGCGAAAAACTGGGCCACGCAACGCTGGCCCGTCCAGGCGGCACACTGGTCTGGCTGCATGCCGTTGGTCTGGGCGAAGTTTTGGCGCTACGCCCTCTGATCCTTGCAATGAGCGAACAACGGCCCGACTTGAGCTTTCTGATCACATCTACGGCCCGGTCTTCTGCAAAGGTCGCAGGCGCGAACCTGCCGCCCAACACCTTGCATCAGTTTTTGCCACTGGATGGACCCAACTTTGTAAACGCTTTCCTCGATCACTGGCGGCCCGATCTGGCGGTCTGGTCCGAACAGGACGTCTGGCCCGGCGCCGTAATGGACATCGCAAATCGCGAAATCCCACAAGCCTATATAAATGCCCGCATTACAGCTGAAGGCTTTCGCCGCCGCGCCCGTCTGGGCCGTTTGAATTCGGACATCCTGTCCAGGTTTCTTTTGGTTGGATCACAGAACCAGGAAACGGTGCACTTTCTGGCGCAACTCGGAGCAAATGACGTTCAACTATTCCCCTCGCTTAAACCGGCTGCACCGGCCTTGGTCCATGATCCGGATTCGCTGCGAAACCTCCAAACAGGGTTGAGCGGGCGCAAAGTCTGGGTTGCCGCGTCGACCCACGAAGGTGACGAGGCTGTTGCACTGGCAGCACAATCCCACATCTTTGCTGAGGACCCTGCCCGACTGCTTATCCTTGCCCCGCGTATTCCGGCGCGGGCCAGCGAAATCGCCGCCGAATTGAACCGGCTGAATATCTCTTTTGCGCAGCGCAGTAAAAATGATCGCATGGATGCATCCACCGCCGTCTATCTTGCTGATACATTTGGAGAATTGGGGCTCTGGTATCGATTAGCGGATCACGCCCTGATCGGAAATTCATTTCAGGGGCGAGGCGGGCACAATCCGTGGGAAGCCATATGCCTGGGCGTTCCGGTGATTTGCGGACCCGACACACAAAACTTTGAGGATGATTATGATCAGGTCGACAGCGCAGGTTTGCTGACCCGGATCATCGATAAATCAAACCCGGCTGATCAGCTGGCTCAGACCGTCGCTCGACTGCACGACTCTACCGTGCAGACCAAAGCCAAAGCACTTGTCGCTCAAGCCCACGACGGGCTTTCGCCCCTTGCTGCAAAACTTGTTTCGCTGATAAAGACCCCATCATGATCCTGCGTGTTTTCATGTTCTTCTATCGGCTGGCATGGCTGATCCTGCTGCCAGTGATATTGTTATATTTGCACCGGCGCAGCCGCAAAGACCCGCTTTACTTTCAACACCTTGGCGAACGTTTTGGGCGGTATGACCGCCCCTTACCACGAGGCGCTTTGTGGGTGCATGGTGTCAGCCTTGGGGAAACCCGTTCAGCGCTGGCATTGATCCATCTGATGTTGGAACGCGGTGAACACGTGGTGATCACCAACGTAACCCCAGCGGGTCGTCGCGAGGCTGAAAAGCAATTTGGTGTTGCAATCAAATCCGGGAAACTGGCCGTGGTATGGGCACCGCTGGATATGCCGTTTTGTTACCGGCGCTTTTTTTCCGCCTGCACCCCGCGCATCGGTCTGCCGCTCGAGGTAGAGATCTGGCCAGATATGATCGCCACAGCCCATAAATGTGGCGTACCGATTTACCTGTGCAACAGCCAATATGCCAGCCGCCCATTGGCGCGTGACAGCAAAGGCTTGCGTATGCGCCAACGCATCATCGCAAACTGTGACGGCGCGTTAGTAAAATCCCAACTTCAGGCGGATCGGTTTGCAGCTATTGGCCTGACAAACATCACCGTGACCGGCGAATTGCGCTTTGATCAACCGATACCCGAGGGCCTGCTTTCCGCAGCCCCAGCGGCCCGTGCGTCCTTGTGCGCGCAGGATCGCCCCTTTATCACCATCGCCAGCGGGGTCGAGGCCGAAGAAGACCTGTATATCGCCCTGATTGAAGACGTGCAAAAAACGGCCCGCGCAAAAAGCCTGCCAGTGCCTTATTTCGTCTATGTTCCACGCGCACCGGAACGCTTTACGCCATTGGCCGAGAAAATCCAAACGGCTGGTCTCTCTGTTTGCCAGCGCAGCGAAATTTTTCCGTCCGGCCCGGTTGGCCTGACCAAAACTCCAGACCATATGCCAGAAGCGGATGTTTTTCTGGGCGATAGTCTGGGCGAGATGTATTTTTTTCTCGCGCTGGCTGATCAGGTGATCGTTGGCGGAGGGTTCAACGAACGCGGCGCGCATAATATTATCGAACCGCTGGCCACCGGAAAACCAGTCTTGGTTGGTCCCTACGTGTGGACCATAGAATTCCCCTTTGTCGAAGCCAAAGCCGCCGGGGTTGCCAAGAGTTATGACACTCCCATGGCCATGATACAGGCGCTTAGCGATGAAAAAGCCGCTTCAAAACAAGCGATTGCCGCCTTTGTGGCCAGCCATCGCGGTGCCAGCACGCGGACCTTGGAAGCTATAGATCGTGTCATCTCCAGGTCGCCCTGACGTCACACCACAAAGGCGCGAAACTTTACACCATCCCGCCAAGACGCTAGCACTCGGGAAACCTCACAGGAGACACGCGCATGTCCAACCGCTCCATCAAAATTGGCAACCGTGAAATCGGCCCCGATCACCCCCCCTTGGTGATTGCAGAGATTGGTATCAATCACGGCGGTGATCTGGCAGTGGCCAAGGAAATGGTACGTCTTGCGGCGTTGTCGGGCTGCGAAATGGTCAAACACCAAACCCACTTCGTAGATGACGAAATGACCGATGAAGCCAAAGAGATTTTCCCGCCCAACGCGGATGTGTCAATTTGGGACGTCATGGCCCAATGTGCGCTGTCGGGTGAGGATGAACTGGAACTGAAACGTTACACCGAAGACCTCGGTATGATCTTCATTTCAACGCCATTTTCGCGCCGCGCCGCGGATTTCCTGAATGATGCGGATGTGCCTGCCTTCAAGATCGGGTCGGGCGAAGCTGACAATCTGCCGCTGATCCGCCACATTGCCCGCATGGGCAAACCGATCATCATGTCGACCGGAATGCAAACCGTTGAGACCATGCGTCGCTCGGTCGCCATTCTGGACGAAGCCGGGGTTGATTATGCGCTTCTGGAATGCACAAACCTTTATCCATCTCCACCGGAAATCGTATCCCTTCAGGGTGTTACAGAGCTAAAGGCCGCATTTCCAAATGCTATTGTCGGTTTTTCTGACCATTCAATCGGACCGGAAATGGCGTTGGCCTCAGTCGCTCTGGGTGCTTGTATCCTCGAACGCCATTACACCGATACGCGCTATCGTCAGGGGCCGGATATTATCAATTCTATGGATCCGTCCGAATTGCGTCTGCTCATCGAACGTTCACGCGAAATCTGGATCGCCGCGAACAATCCCAAACAGCGCACGCAAGCCGAAGAGCCAGTATATGCCTTTGCACGTGCTTCGGTTGTCGCCGATGCCGATCTGCCTGCCGGGCATGTCATCACCGAATCCGACATCTGGGCCCGTCGCCCTGGCTCCGGCGAAATTCCCGGATTTGAGTTCGACAAGGTCGTAGGAAAGACGCTGAACCACGCCGTGACACGCAACACGCAACTGCGCTGGTCGGATTTTGGCTGACTTATGATCCTGTCCCAATCACATAACTTCATCTTTGTGCATGTACCTAAAACGGCTGGAACAGCTATGACATCGGCACTTGAGCCGTTTGGGGTTTATCCGCCGCGTACGGTCTGGAGGTCGTTTGTACGGCGACTCCCCATCGTGGAATCCCCGGATACGGTCTATCTGCGCAAACATGAATCTGCCGCCGGGGTACGCCGCAAACTGGGCCCCGATGTGTTTGAGCGGTTTCATCGCTTTGCCGTGGTGCGCAATCCTTATGATCACGCCGTGTCGCATTACGAATTCATGAAACAGTTCCGCATACCCAAAATCGCGGAAAAGATCGCCAACATGTCCTTTGCCGACTATCTGCGCTATCGCATGAAAAAGCCGTTCTGGAATGACACGTTTTTCGCGCGCCTGCCGGATCAGGCGCACTTTCTGATCGACGAAAACGGTGCTCTTTTGGTGCACAGGTTGATGAAATTCGAAAGCCTGGCCGACGATTTCGACGCGATGGCGCATGACCTGGGCATGGGCGACGTTACGTTGCGACGCGTCAATGAAACTAAAAGCCGCACCGACAAGCGTCCATGGAAAATATATTTTGATAGTGAATCAAAAGAGTTAGCAGACACTCTTTATGCACGCGACTTCGCATTGCTCGGATACGATCCAGTCATCGACGGGTTGTGATCCGCTACTCTGGCACGTTTTCTAAAGCGGACAAATCAGGCAGGTCTGCGATCCGCCAGACGCCGAGAAACTTGTCATGTCGACTGCCTTTTAGGCCCGGCTGGCTTTCGTCGATCATCCGTTTGGGTTCCGGAAACGAAAATGGTGCCGCCCGCAGGTTCAGCGCCCTCCACTGACCAGTGGCAATGTCAACATTTTCTGCGGTGTCCGGATTTGTCGTTGTGACCAGCCATTGTGAACCCGACGCTTTGATATTGCGAACCGCTGCCGCAATATGAGCGTTGGACAAATGCACAAGACAGTCTCGCACAAAAACAATGTCATGCGCTGGAACTGGTCCCTGAATAAGATCGATCACCTCGAACTTTACGGTGTCCCGCCCAAACTCCTGTTGATTGGCGGCAATCATCGGCGCGACAATGTCACCTCCTGTGTATGATTTGACACCCAAATCAACGTTGCGCATCCAGAAATAGTCGCCACACGGCAAATCCAAAAAGCTCTCCGCCTGCAGCTCATTGACCAGCTTTGGCAAGGCGGCCCGCACGATTTCGGTTGTGGCCAGATTGGATCCTTTGCCAGATCGACTGTCAGAATCGCCCCATTTGTTTGACGTATAATACCGGGTGAACACGTCAGCCGGGCTGCGTCGGTTCAGCTTCCACTGGCGAAAGCGCTCTTTCAGCGATCCAATCATGCCCATACCCCAGACTTCCTTGTTCACTCAAACGGCGGAATACGCCCGCCGTTTTTGACCCAATAATCACACACCCAGCCCACAGGACCATGTCCCATGTGCGGAAACTTATCCCAGAACCCGGCGCGATCAGAAATCAAATCAATCGGGCGCGGATCACCATGAAAGGCGACGACTTTTGCGGTCGCAGGTGGCGACTTTGGCGGCAACACCAAATCGACCAACATGGGGCGTCGCAGGTATCTCTTGAAACTCAGCACCCATCCCGGCTCCCAATATTGCACATCCTCAACATGACCCAACACAAAATCCTGTTCATTGGCAAAAGATGCGCGCGCCGCGCTCTTGTCGTGCTGAAACGCCTCAAGCACATTTACATGCGCCCCTGCTTCAAATGCAAAAATCCCCGTGCCCAGATGCCGCGGATGGGTTTCTTTTGCACCCGGATGCCACCCCGGTCCTACGCCAATACCGATAAAGGGTGCAGAATGATCAAACATCTCGTCCAGCCCGCCCAACACGACCATATCAAGGTCAATGAACAAGCACCGGCCGCGAATATCATGCAATTGCGGAACATAAAGGCTCAGTTTGGGCCACACACCGGGTGTAAACCATTCGGCTTCAGTCAGACCGATATCCGGGATCGGCAATACATCGATCCCATCATCCAACCCTGCCCCATCATCAGTGAGGCAAACAAACCGAAACGGCCCGGTAATTGCCGTATGGCAGGCATTGTAGAGAACATTCACATAGTCCGGCGGAAACAACGTTCCCCACTTCATGCACAGAACCGTACGATCACTCTGAGACACCGGCTTTCCCTCAACAATGAAGGTTCTGACTATGCGACGGGCTCGGTCTTGTCCAGCCGTTGATCCGCTTGAGCTTGTTCTGACGCTCGGCTAGGGTGCCCGCCACTGTCCCGTCAAATATACCCGGAACCCCATGAGCCGTAACATTCTTTTTCTAACCGGCACACGCGCCGATTTTGGCAAGCTCAAACCGCTGGCCATCGCTTTGCGCGACGCGGGTTTCGGCATTTCATTTTTCGTGACGGGCATGCACATGCTGGACCGCTACGGGCGCACCAAGATCGAAGTGCACCGCCTGCCCGGTGTGACCAAACATGAATACCTGAACCAACGCCCGGGCGATCCTCAGGACATCGTTTTGGCGAAAACTGTCGTGGGGTTTTCCGACTATATCACTGAAACTCGCCCCGATCTTGTGGTGGTGCATGGCGACCGGATCGAAGCGCTCGCAGGCGCGCTTGTCGCAGCAACCAACTATATTCCGTGCGCCCATATCGAAGGTGGCGAGGTTTCCGGCACGATCGACGAGATCTACCGCCACTGCAACACCAAACTTGCCAGTCATCATTTCGTCTCCTCTCAGGATGCCAAACGTCGCGTGATGGCCATGGGAGAACCCTCCGGTTCTGTGCATGTTATCGGGTCGCCGGAGCTTGATTTTCACGCCGATAGCTCGGGCGTGACGCTGGATGAGGTGAAAGACCACTACGATATCCCGTTTGAAGAATTTGGTATTGTGGTGTTTCACCCTGTCACGTCCGAACAAGCCACAATGGGTGCACAAGCCCACGCTCTGTTTGGCGAACTGGACGCATCCGGGCGCAATTTCATCGTTATCGCACCAAATAATGACCCCGGATCCGAGGATATATTTGCCGTTCTGGACGCCTTGCCACCTGAGCGGTTTCGTCAATATCCCTCAATGCGGTTCAATCACTTTTCCGAACTGATGAAGAACGCCGCCTGCATGTTGGGCAACTCCAGCGCAGGCGTACGCGAAGCTCCTTTTCTGGGATTGCCTTCATTGGACATAGGCACCCGCCAAACCAATCGGGCACAGTCGGACTCGGTGTTTTCCTGTCCTGCCACTGACCAGGCCGCAATTGCCGATTTCCTGACCACACAATGGGGTCAACGTCACGCACCCCATACCGGGTTTGGCGAAGGCCGCGCGGCTGATCGATTTGTCACTGCGCTGGAGGATGACACCTTTTGGACTCAAGCCTTGCAAAAAGCATTCCACGACCCCGATTAAGTCATATCCATATCGACAACACCGCTAAATACCCGCGTTTCCCACGCGTTGGCGATCATCAGACTGCTGGCGCGCATCCTATCAAATCGCGGCAGCAACGGATTGCCCGAGCCATTTTGCCCACGCACCGACGCCAGAAAGTCCCGCATGGCGTCCATAAACATATCGTTGCGCTCAAACGTGTAAGGCATGTGTGTTTCGCCCGTCCCGTCTGCGATACGCATCTCGGGGCCCAGGAAATCCAGATCGATGATCGCGTCTGTGCCCCTAAGCGCCGCGCGGCGCACTGAGACAGGTGCAACATAATCTACCGCGACTGACCCAATTGTGCCGCTCCCCGATGCCAGCGACAGCCGAGACGAAAAATCCACGCCCGGGAATGCCGCATGCCCGACAGCATCACAAGATTTTAGGTTCAGATCAGGGAACAAGGCCATCGCCATGTCGATCTCATGACACAAGTCAAGCAACACGCCACCGCCTTCGGGCTCTGCGGCATAGCTTCCCGCAAACGACCAGTTCTCGCGCCACTGGCGCACATCATGACCAATCTCAAAGGAAAACCCGTAAATCCCGGACAGGTCCCGTTCAACCAAATCACGCATGGCCGGGTGATATCGCATCATGAATCCAACCATGGATCGATCAGCCACTGCAGCCCCGGCTGCATGTATCGCTTCGGCCTGAGCCACACGCCATGCTAACGGCTTTTCCGCATAAAACGGCCATCCTTGCGCGGCGCACATCTCGATCAGCTCAAGTCGAATTGGTGTAGACGTGGCAATCACCACCGCCTCGATATCGCCGCGTTTTTCAAACGCGATCTCGTCGAACCCACGCCACCCGATCAAGTCGGTCCGCTCGCCAAGGCTCTCCAGATTGGCCGCGTGACGACGCCCGATAGATCCGGCACCGATGACCGCAATCACCACGCCGAAAAACCACCATCAACATTGACCATCTGCCCGGTCATATGCCCGGCCTGATTGCTGCATAAAAACAGCATGACATCGGCAATTTCATCCGGCTGTGCCATGCGGTTTTGCATGATCAACTCGCCCACACGGCGCTGAAACTCTTCCGAATGTCCATTGAACACCGCACCCGGCGATATCGTGTTCACCGTTGCATCCCGTTTGGCCCAATACCCGGCAAGCCAGACCGTCAACCCATGTATCCCCGCCTTGCTGACGCCATAGGCCGAGAAATTTTTGAACGGCATGCCGTCATATATCGGGTGATGCGCACCATTCAGAGCGTACATCGACGCCACATTGACCAGCGCCGCAGGCCATTTGCCGATAATGTCCCGGTCCATCTGACGTGCCACCATGAAGGCCCCGGTTAGATTGGTACGCATGGTGCGTTCAAAATCATGCACCGTGGTGTCGGCAAAATCCGGGAATGGCTTGCCCGCCCCCATCAACATCTCACCAGTGATGGCGGCATTGTTCAACACAACATTGGGTTTCCAGCCATCAGCCATCACCCGCTGAAAGATTGATGTAACCTGTTCTTCGTCACCCACATCCATGTGGTAGAAACCGAAATTGGGGTTGTCGCCATGCGCCTCAACCAATCCGTCCGCACGCGCGCCTTCCAGATCGGTCGCCACAACCTTGGCCCCGGCGTCCAGCATCCGGCGCACATAGGTTGAACCCAATACCCCGCCAGAGCCGGTGATGAAAATGGTGCGGTCGCTCAGTTGATTGGTCATGGCATCCTCAATTGCTGTTCAGGCGGTCATTCATCAGAAATTCCACCAGCTTGAAATCCAGCGGCGCGTCAATATCCACACAGCGTTCCGGTGGCATCTCGAACGGGATCACACGCCCCTCATAGATGGTCTCAGCGCGGCGCAGATAGCTCGGATCAACCACATAGGTGCTGGCGGCGTGTTCATAAACGGTTGGCGCTGCTTGTCGTGCCCAGACCCCCCCGGGCAAGGGTTTGGAAACATGCAACGCGCCGGTTTCGTCCGGTTCTACCAGATTGAAATAAGGATTCTTGCGCGCTTCACACACGCTCATCACCATATCCGGCTTTTGGGCGGCAAACAGATCCAACGCCCCACCAATATCCTCGGGCAACCGCAAAGGTGCTGTACAATCCAGATCCAGAAACGCCGTTACATTTTGCGCCAATGCGGCCTGCCCGGCCTCAAGCGCATGTTGCCAAACGCCCCATTTCGGGGCCTCATCCGTAGCAAGATGCGCGGGCCGTAACCCTATATCCAACGCTCCCTTAGCGACCGCATGCGCATACATCGCCTCATCATCCGTCGACACCACCACCGCATCAACCTGCGGGTGCTCCAACATCTGATCCAACGACCAGTCGATCAACGGCTTGCCACACAGGTCCCGGAAATTCTTACCTGGTACGCCCTTTGACCCTTTTCGGGCTCCGATATGCCCCAAGATCATTGCGCGGGCTCCTCTTCATCTTGCTGAATTGCTTTGTAATACGTCATCAGGCGTCCCTTAAGCGGGCCAATCGCCTTTTCCGACCAGATCAAAATGCGCCCCTTTCGGTCCACAACCCGGCCTCCCTCGGGCATCTCCAAAAGAGCCTGACCTTTGACCTCGATCCCCGGCAGCGTCACGGCCAGCAGCCCGGCCCATCGCGCCCGCACCCATGGCATGGACGCCCGCAGATAAATCAGCCAAGGCCAGGGCAACATGAACTCAGTCGGGAATTTCACAGCCATTCGGCGCGGAATAGCCTGCAAATGTGCCTGCGCAGCCCAGCTCATGAAACGTTCATCTGCAATCATCGGGCGCACACCGTGATCTCCGTGCTCCGCCTGAAGCGCCCGGAATTTTGCCGCGACATACCCACATTCGCGTGGATGATAGACCACAATTGACGAGTTGCCGCGTGCGTATTTTCGCTTGTCAGTCAACCGCCACGCCAACCGCCCAAGCGCACCAATGGGCAGCATCGCACTCTGAAACAGCACCAACCCTTTAGGGCTTTTGGGGACATCCAGAAAGCGGGCCATGTCACCAAACACAACCGTATCGATATCGATGTATATCGCGGGCAGATCATCCGGCACGATGCTGTCTTCAAACATCACCAACTTGGCCTGACAACCACCACCCCGCATTTCCGGGCGCATAAAAAACTCAGGAATGCGCCGCTGCACAATTTCTGCGTCCAATCCTTCACGATCCCGATCAGTGATCAGAACCGTGCGAAAAGGCCGACTGGCATGGGCGCGAACCGTGTCGATCAAATGCGCAACTTCTTTCACGCCGTATTTGGTGCCCCAAAGGACCAGAACCAGTTGCCATTCCGCTTTCGCATTCATCGCTGACGGGTCCTTTGATCCATTTCGTGCCTGCACTCAATTAAGTGGACCATATTATTGTTGCAACCTCAAACCACTTGCGCAGTTTTCTTGCGCTTACTAAGTATCGGGCGGCGTCAGGTTTTGACGCGCCAAAGAGACCAGCACGCACCGCCATGAAAACACGCATTCAGACATTTGTTCACTGGTTGTCCGACCTTGTGTTTCGCGGGTTTCTTGGGCTGATGCGCCTGCTGCCCTATGACACGCGATTACATGTTGGCGGATTGGTGGCCACCAAAGTCATTGCACCACTTACCGGCACGCGACGCCGCATTCGCAAAAATCTGTCCATTGCGCTGCCCGACCTCACACTAGACGAGGTAAAACGCATTGTCTCGGGCGTGCCATACAACATGGGCCGCACGCTGATGGAGTTCTACTCTCCACACGAGTTTTCCGAGCGTGTGCAACGGCTTGAGCTTGACGGCGTTGGTATGCCTGCCATTACAAAGGCCCAGGAAGAGGGTCGCGGCGTTATGCTGATCACCGGCCATATCGGCAATTACGAGGCGGTCAACGCCGCCTTTATCGGGCGCGGCTATCAAATTGGCGGCCTCTACAAGAAAATGTCCAACCCCTATTTCAACAAGCATTACGTTGCGGCCATGGCCGCCATTGGTGAACCCTTATTCGAGCGGGGACGCCGGGGCATGGCAGCAATGGTCAAACATCTGCGCTCTGGCGGAATGGTTGGCCTGATCCTGGATCAGCGCATGAACGACGCCCCGATCCTTGAATTTATGGGCAAGCCCGCCCGAACGGCTTTGTCGGCGGCTGAAATGGCGTTGAAATACAATGCCTTGATTGTGCCCTGCTATGCCATCCGTCAGGCCGACGGCAGTTTTGATATAATTGTTGAGACACCCATCGAACCAGACACGGCCGAGAACATGACGCAACAGCTCAATAACAGCCTTGAGGTTCAGGTGCGCGCCCATCCGGAACAATGGATGTGGACCCATAACCGTTGGAAAAACGCTGGAAATGCCACACCTGACGATCGCCTCTGATCCGCCTTTCCGGGCAAAACACCAAGAAATCACCGCAATTTCGCAAGAATAATACCGTTAACGGTCCTCATATTGGTGCTGTGACCACTGCTCGCCGGTCACGTTGCCAATGGAGACTTCCAGTGAAACACGTGCCCCCTTCGGCACTCGCGCCCAAGCGGCGTCATGCCCGTCTGTTCGAACTGATCCGTCAGGAACATCTTGCCGCATCGCCGCAATCGCGGGCTAAACCAGACACTGCGTCTGCAGACATGCTCACAGATTTTTTGAAATCCGCCTCAGCGTCGCTGCACAAAAGACCTTAGATATCCCCCCTAAAACCAGACGCTACAACGAATTTTTCCGAACTGTCAGATCGGCTGGCAGGGGGTTTCACATTCGCGACCTTGGTAAATTTCTGCTTTAGCAGCTTTTGCAGCTCACCTTCGGCGCCACCGGCCAGAACCTTGGCCACAAATGTGCCGCCCTCTTCCAGAACATCAAATGCAAAATATGCAGCCGCTTCGCACAGCGACATGATCCGCAAATGGTCTGTCTGTTTGTGACCGGAACTTGATGCCGCCATGTCGCTCATCACGACATCGGCCTTACCACCCAGCCATTCCTTGACCTGATAATCAGCACCTTCATCCATGAAATCCAACACATAAAGATCGCACCCGGCAATGGGCTCCACCTCTTGCAAATCTACTCCCAGAATGGTGCCAACTTTCTTGCCGGACTTCTCACCCAGCGCATTCACCCGAGGCACTGCAATCTGACACCAGCCACCGGGCGCACAGCCCAGATCAACAACGCGCGCACCGGGCACCAAAAACCGGTACTTATCATCCAATTCCATGATCTTGAACGCCGCACGCCCGCGATAGCCTTCTGCCTGCGCTCGCGCCACATAGGGATCATTCAACTGACGCTGCAACCAAAGCGTTGAACTCAGCTTGCGTCCACGCGCCGTTTTGACCTTTACGGTCAAATCGCGTCGTCCGCGCCCTGATGTGTTCTTGCCTGTCGGTTTCTTCGCCATGTCATGCACTCCAATGCAGAGGGCCGTTTACCGGGACCTGACGGATAAGGCAAACGTCATGCGCGACATTGCCCGAAAAACGGGGAAACAAACCTTAGAACGGCCCGTCTTCCAGCACCCCATCCATACTCATCTGGGCATAAAGAAGCCCTTCGCGCAGGCCGCGATCCGCAACAGACAACCGGTTTGTCGGCCAGCATCTTAAAAGCGCCTGCAAAATTGCAGATCCGCTCATGATCAGGGCCTGACGGTCCTGCCCGATGCGCGGGTCCTGACGGCGCCCTTTGGGACCCAGCGCAAGATAGCCACGGATCACCTTGTCAATCTGATCGCTGGTCATGCGCAGCCCGTCCACTTTGGTCCGGTCATAGCGGCGCAATCCCAGATGGCTCGCGGCCACGGTTGTAACTGTACCGCTGGTGCCGATGATCTGAAATCCTTCGCTGGACGGAATGTCCTTGTACGGTGCGAACTCCGCCAGATTTTCCTCAAAAAACCAGCTCATCAGCGCAAACCGCGCAGAATCGTCTTCAACATCCCGGAATTGATCCCGCAAGGTCGCAACACCCAGCGGCACACTGATCCAATCCACAACTTTGGCAGCCGGAAACGGGCTTTCGGCACTGTGAAACCCACTGCGCAACCGCATGATCGCGCGGGGTCGCTCAACTTTTGGCACCGCCGTCAGATCGATCCACACCAATTCAGTAGACCCGCCGCCTATATCCACCACCAAAAGCTGTTCCGTCTTTGTACTGACCAGTGGCGCACAGGAAATCACCGCCAGACGCGCCTCTTCCTCGGGCTCGATGATCTCTAACTGCAATCCGGTTTCCCGGTGGACCTGCCGAATAAAATCCCGTGCGTTTTTGGCACGCCGACAGGCTTCGGTTGCCACCAGACGCATCCGGCGCACCTTGTGCCGTTTCAGTTTCTGCTGACAGATGCGCAGTGCTTGAATCGTGCGACGCATCGACCCGCGTGACAAACGCCCGGTCGATTCCAAACCCGACCCAAGCTGGACGGATTTGGAAAAACTATCAACCACATGGAACTGATTTCCCTTGGGTTGGGCAACCAGCATGCGACAACTATTCGTACCCAAATCCAGCGCAGCATAAAGCTCGCTGGGATCGGGCGGTTTCGGCGCGGGGCTCTCGACCGGTTTCAGGATTGCGCCCGCACCTTTGGGACGCTTGGGCGTCATATTGCACGCCCTCCGTTTATCGTGTTGCTTTCAACCTAGCCGCTCCCCCTGCATCCCGCAATCCCCGTCGCGCGCCTCTTCATCTTCATCATGTGTAAATTTCATGCCCTTGCCTGTGGCCAGCCCTGCCTATCTTTGGCTACAAGGCACACGACACAGCTTTCGCGTCGCGGAATGCTGTCCAGTTGTCGAAATTGTGCAAAACGGATCGGGCGGACTGTCTTACGACTGTATTACCGACACCGGAGGAATCAGAGGCCACCATGCCCGACGTCACCATCGTATATTGGCGCGACATCCCAGCTCAGGTTATTGTGGGCAAAGGCCGTCGCGGCGCCAAGAAACAACTGGCCGAACGCTTTGAACAGGCGATCGACCGGGCGGCGATGAAAGTTGGGGCTGCGGATACGGATGCGTATCTCTCAGAATGGCGCAAAGCTGCCCCCTACCCGGTCGAAGGTGATCCGCAGGCTATCGTCGAAAGCGAAGCTGCACGGCTCGAAGCAGAATTTGATCAGGAGCGTATCAAGCAATTGATCAACAATGATGGCTGGGCATGAAGCGCCCCACTTTTTTGGATACCGCAATGGCTTTGTTGAATTTCAAGCGCAAAACTGACGAGGTCAGAACCACCTCGCCCGAGGTCGAAGCCTTTTTGCAGGGCTATTCGATTGAGGTGATGCCGCGCACGGCGGCCAAGGTCGAAGATTTCCGGGCGCTATTGCCCGCCGGCACCCGCGTTTACATCGCCCACATCGAAGGCACCCCCATCGAAGAGATGGTTGCGACCGCGAAACGCCTTGCCGATGACGGCTATCCGGTCATGCCGCATTTTCCCGCGCGTATTATCAAAGATGCCGCGACTTTGGAAAACTGGATCGCGATGTATCAGGGCGAAGCCGGTGTCGATCAGGCATTGATGCTGGCCGGTGGCGTTGAAACGCCGCATGGTGACTTTGACAGCTCAATGCAGCTTTTGGAAACCGGGTTGTTTGACAAGGCGGGATTCAAACGTCTGCATGTCGCGGGTCATCCGGAAGGCAACAAAGACATCGACCCGACTGGTGGATATGCCAATGTGAATGCGGCGCTGGAATGGAAACAGGATTTTTCACAACGCACAGATGCCGACATGGCCATCGCGACGCAATTTGCATTTGACGCCAAACCCATCATCGCATGGGCCGACGGGGTTAAAGCGGCTGGTATCGATATCCCGATCCACATTGGTATCGCGGGACCGGCCAAACTGCAGACCCTGATCAAATTCGCCATTGCCTGCGGCGTCGGCCCATCGCTCAAGGTGCTGCAAAAACGCGCCATGGATGTCACCAAGCTGTTGTTGCCGTATGAACCCAACGACATTGTGACCGAACTGGCCAACCACAAAGCGGTTAACCCGGATTTCAACATCGACAAGGTGCACTTCTTCCCATTGGGTGGCATCAAAACCAACGCCAGCTGGGCGATCGATAATGGTGGCGCCTCTGGCACCCCGGTGAACGGCTAAACGATGGACATCCGTGCGCTGCTATTTGACCTTGATGGGACTGTGATCAACAGCGATCCGATCCATATCAAGGTTTTTGCCGATCTACTGGCACCGCACGGGCATATCGTGGACGAGGCGTTTTATGCGAAAAACATCCTCGGTCGGACCAACGCCAATATATTTGGCGACCTCGCGCCGGATGCCCCTGACCCGGCGGCGCTCGCTGATATCAAAGAAGCCGAGTTTCGCCGCCGCCTGCCGCGTCCTTATCCGTCCATGCCGGGTCTTGGCGATGTCATGACTCTGGCCCGCCGCAAGGGTTGGAAAACCGCCGCCGTCACCAACGCACCCCGCGCGAATGCCAAAGCTATGCTTGATGCGATCGAAATGCACGATCTCTTCGACACGCTTATCATCGGCGAGGAATGCGTTCGCGGCAAACCACACCCTGATCCCTACCTCGAGGCGATGTCTCGCCTCGGAGCGGCTCCTGAGCACTGCATCGCGTTTGAGGACAGCCCCCCGGGCATCGCATCCGCTGTGGCATCAGGCGCCTTTGTTATTGGTATCCGCTCTTCGCTGGACGAAATGCCCCTGCGCAAGGCGGGTGCCCACGAAACTGCAAAAGACTTTAACGATCCTGGCCTGGCCCGGATCCTCAAGAAAGAAACTGGAGTGCACGCATGACCCGCACCATCGTTGAATCAAAGACAAAAACCGCCGTCATCGGGTTTGACGAACCATTCTGCGTCATCGGCGAACGGATCAATCCCACCGGGCGCAAGATTTTGGCCGCCCAACTGGAAGCAGGCGATTTTTCGACCGTCGAAAGAGACGCCGTCGCGCAGGTCGCCGCCGGTGCCACCGTGCTCGATATCAATGCGGGCGTGGTTTATAACTCTAACCCTAACCCCAACGAAACCGAGCCACCGTTGATGAGCAAGATCGTCGATCTTGTTCAAGGCCTTGTGGACGTGCCTTTGTGCATCGACAGCTCCGTGCCCGGCGCGCTCGAGGCGGGTCTGAAGATTGCCGAAGGTCGCCCGCTTCTCAACTCTGTCACCGGAGAAGAAGAACGCCTTGAGCAGATCCTGCCACTGGTCAAGAAATACAACGTGCCGGTTGTGGCCATTTCCAACGACGACACCGGCATTTCCGAAGACCCTGATGTTCGGTTCGAAGTTGCCAAAAAGATCGTTCAGCGCGCCGCCGATTTCGGCATTCCTGCGCATGACATCGTGGTTGACCCGCTGGTGATGCCCGTGGGCGCCATGGGCACTGCCGGTTTGCAGGTATTTGCGCTTGTGCGCCGCCTTCGCGAAGAGCTGGGCGTGAACACCACATGCGGAGCGTCCAACATCTCGTTTGGCCTGCCAAACCGCCACGGCATCAACAACGCCTTCCTGCCAATGGCAATGGGCGCAGGCATGACGTCGGCCATCATGAACCCGATTGCCCTGCCCGTGGGTCCAAAAAAGCTGGCCGAGAAAAAGGCCGAAGTTGCCGCCGCTGGCATCATCCTGCCCGAAGACATGGATGACGAAGCGTTTTGCCTGATGTTTGGCATTGGCTCGACCCAACCGCGTGCTGGCAGTGAAATGGAAGCCATCCGCGCAGCCAATTTTCTGACCGACAATGATCCGCATGGCGGCGCATGGATCCGGTTTAACAAACCACCCGCCAAACCCGGAGAAGAAGGTGGCCGAGGAGGCCGTGGAGGCCGCCGCCGTCGCCGGGCCTAGTAGAGCGCCCCGCTCATCAAGAAACAAAGCCAGAAACGCAACCGGGCGTTTCTGCCTTTTTCATTCTTATAAACTCTTTGATAACACCGTTGATCCCGTTCGCAGCTTAGGACACACTTGGCCAATCCGGGCTAATGGAAATTGCGCAAGATGGTCGAAATCACTGAAATTGCAGGAAACCTCGCCAATCAAATTCTTGCCGCACCAACGTCAGGGCGTCGCACGCTGATCGCATTGGCCGGCCCGCCAGCCAGCGGAAAATCGACACTGGCTGCCGCGCTGGCCACAGTTCTGACAGACCGTGATCGCGTCGCACAAGTAGTGCCAATGGACGGCTTTCACCTCGACAATCGCCTGCTAGAAGAACGGGATTTATTGAATCGCAAAGGCGCGCCCCAAACGTTTGATGCATTCGGATTTCTTCACCTTATCAGCCGGATGAAAGACGAACCTTCTGTAATTTACCCCGAGTTTGACCGCGAACGTGATATTGCGATTGCAGGGGCGGCCGAGCTTTTGGAAACATGTGACACAGTGATTGTCGAGGGCAATTACCTATTGTACGACGCGCCCGTGTGGCGGGATCTGAATGCACTTTGGGATATTCGCATCCGCCTGAATGTACCCGAAGAAATCCTAACAGGCCGCTTGATTGCACGATGGAAAGCCCTTGGTCTTTCAAAAGAAACAGCTCTCCAAAAAGCGGAAGGCAACGATTTGCCCAACGCCAGATTGGTCAATGCGGCGTCACTGTCCGCAGACATCACCATTTAACGCGCGATTACAGCGCCCCACGTTTCTTGCGTGACCTGAAATCAAACGCAGCGGCCGTAGGATCTTCGTCCACATCAAACAGCGCGTGTTTCTGAATTTTCTGTGTTCCCGTTACAGGAACTTCCGGTACAAACCGCACCCATCCGGGCGCTTTGTAATAGGCCAAACGCTTGAAACACCACGAAAATAGCGCTTCTGCCAACTCTGGCGAAGTGGTTGCGGTTGCTTGAACACACGCCATCACCTCTTCATCGCGCATTTTGTCCGGCACCGCGATCACAGCCACCCGTTCAACATCGGCGTGTTCCTGCAGACAGGCCTCGATCTCTGCGGCGGCAATATTCTCACCTGAGCGGCGAATGATATTCTTTTTGCGATCTACAAACGTGATCAGGTCAGTGTCATCCATGACCACGGTGTCGCCAGTGTGAAACCACCCCCCACGCCATGCGTCTTCTGTGGCATCGGGCAGGTTGAGATACCCGGAAAACGCGCCCTTTCGCGGTGTGTTGGCGTCATACCGAATTACCATTTCTCCGGGCGTGCCGCGCGCCACCTCGGTATCCATTTCGTCAACCACCCGCACATCAAGCCCAGCCTGTGGACGTCCCATGGCGCGCGTATGCACAGACCGTGGCGCATGGCAATCCGCCAATATCCGGCACATTTCAGTCATGCCCCATACCTCAATCAACGGAAAGCCAAACCTGTCCTCAAACGCCTGATGTATCGTCGGTTCTACACCCGCCCCAACCGCAAATTCAATTTTATGTTTTGTTTCATATGGTTCAATGTCTCGGTTCATCAATGCCGGAATGATGACCCCCAGATAATGCGCGGCCGTGGCCTCTGTCTCAACCAATTCGCGCCACCACGCGCTGGCACGAAATCGTTCCGGGATTATCTGGGTGCAGCCCTGGTCGATCACACACATCAACAACAGAACCGCAGCGTTCACATGAAACGCGGGCAATGGGCAGTAAACCCTTGTTTCACCGGTCTTAAACCGAATGTCTCCACCACAGGATGCATACCACTTGCCCATTTGAACTTCGTAATCGTGGCTCAGAATGCACCCCTTGGGACGCCCGGTCGTGCCCGACGTATAAATTAAACTAGCCTCGGTTTCGCCGGAAACCGGGTCGGTTCGCGGTGACATCGCACGCGCTTTGGGTAAATCCGGCAAGTCAGAGTGCATTTCGATCAGATCAATCGAGCCTTCACTCTCCTTTAATCCAGCCCGCATTAAGCCAGCCAATTCAGGCGCAGAAATCGCCAACACCGCCTGACTGTCCTGCAACAAATACGCTATTTCGGTGGGGCGATAGTCCGGGTTCACCGGCACCCAGCTGATCCCGCATTCTGCAAGCGCCAATTTCAGCAACAGCATCTCTGGTCGATTGCCAAGCAAGACAGCAATACGATGGCCATGCCCATACCCCGCCTCACGAAATGCATGCGCCCAAGCACCAACAATTTCAGTCGCTTGTGCGAATGAGATAACGTAGCCGTCCGGATGGTAACTCCGGTTTTCGTCCTGTGGCACAACCAAAAACTCGGTGTCTCCAGCCCGTGCAGCGCTTTGTGCAAAAAACGTTCCGATAAAATTGCTCATGTCAAAATCCTTCCCGACTGACGATATCCTAGCGAACGTTGACGCATACGCAATCGCGCGCTCTTTTCAGTGTTCGTGCTATGGGCTAGCGTGGACCAAACAGGAGCCCATCTGTGACGTCCTTCTTTGTACTCTTCCTGATCGCAACCGAAGCCCTTGCCATCTATCTCGCGCTTCGGGCTGTTGCATGGTCACGCACGCCTCAGGGTGCCGTCGCGTGGGTCGTTTTCCTGCTGTCTGCGCCGTATATCGCCATTATCAGTTACCTGTTTCTGGGCCATTCCCGGATCAAAGGCTATGTCGTAGCCCGGCGCGAATATCAGGAAATTCTGACCGGTGTAGAAACTGCGAGAAAGGCATTTCCTCCCAAGGAAGACGTGGAAAATCGCGGTTTTATCGCGTTTGAAAAAATTGCATCCAGCCCAATCCTGTCCGGCAACTCCATGGATCTTTTGATCGACGGTGAAGAAACATTTGATGCGATTTTTGAGGCCATTGATGCAGCCCGGTCATATGTCCTGATCCAATCCTACATTGTGCGGGACGACCAGATTGGCCGCGCGCTGAAAACGCACCTCATCGCAGCCGTAAATCGCGGTGTAAGCGTCTGTTTTCTGTACGATTCAGTTGGATGTTCGCGCCTGCCAAACAGCTATGTCCAAGACCTGCGCGATCTGGGCATTCGCATCTATGATACCAACGCCCTGCGCGGGCCGACCAAGCGGTTCCAGCTGAACTTTCGCAATCACCGCAAAACTGTTGTTGTGGATGGAAAAACCGGCTTCACCGGTGGTCTGAATATTGGTGACGAATATCTGGGGCGCGATGCGAACGTCGGGCCTTGGCGTGATACCCATTGCCGCCTGCACGGGCCGGTTGTTTTGCAACTACAACTCGCATTTTGCGAAGACTGGCATTGGGCCACACAAGAATATCTTTACAACAAGATCGACTGGCCCTCCGCTCCCGCCGAAGACAACCATGATGCGCTGCTGCTCAGCACCGGGCCAGCCGACGAGATGGAAACCGGCAACCTCTTTTTTAACGCCTGTATTGCGGCGGCGCGCGATCGCGTCTGGATTGCGTCGCCCTATTTCGTTCCAGATCCAGACATTACAACCGCGCTCAAACTGGCCGCACTCAAAGGGTTGGATGTGCGTATTTTGGTGCCTGCCAACAAGGATCACTGGCTCACGTGGCTTGCGGCCTTTGCCTATTTTGATGAACTGCGCGACGCAGGCGTTCAGTTCTGGCTCTATGACACTGGCTTTATGCACCAAAAAGTAGTGCTGATAGACGATTCCATTGCCGCCGTGGGCACATTAAACCTCGACAGCCGCTCGTGCCGACTGAATTTCGAGGAGACGGCAATGTTCTTTGAGCCTTCCGTGGCCGAAGATTTTGAGATCATGCTGGAAGACGATTTTGCCCGCGCCACAATGTTGCGAAAGAAGATCACCGAACAACCTTACTGGATACGGTTCACCGCACCTCTTGCCCGTCTTTTCGCTCCGCTTCTGTAGCTTTGCGTTGGATATCGAACAGACGCCCGTTGTATTCAGCCCCGAACACGAAAATTGCCGCCATCATATAAAGATAGACCAAAGCTGACATAATCCCGGCCAACCCCGCATATGTTGCCGAGTACGTCGAAAAAGATCCGATGTAAAAGGCAAATCCACGCGACGCCAAATCCCAGAAAATCACTGTCAGTATGATCCCCGGTGCCAGTGAGCGATCTGAATGGCGCACCCCCGGCAACCATCGGTGACAAGCATAAACCGCAAACAGCAAAATGATCGCCGTCACGGCTGTCCGAAACTGGTCATTGCTCAAAATTGAGTTTTCCAGCCAAGGCACCCATTCGCCGAAGAAATGCAGCACCAGGGGCACAAACACCGCCAACATCCCGGCAGCAATGATCAACATCGTTCCGGCAAGTACAAAACTGATCGACAACAACCGCGTCTTCCAAAACGGGCGCTGATCATCATCGCGATAGGCGCTGGTGATCACCAGCCGAATGGCATCCACCCCGTTGGATGCGAACACAATCGACAATATCGCGCCCAGCGTCACAGTGCCGCCGCCATATTGTAGAACCGCGCGTAATTCCTGTTCGATCGGGCTGGATATCGTTTCAGGCCAGGATCCCAGAACAAAGTTAATCAGGTCATCGACATCAGTCTCTGCGCTCAGCATTCCGGCCAGCGACAATGCAAAAATGCAAAACGGAAACACCGCCAACATTATCGAAAGCGACATGTGACTGGCCCGCACAAATCCACCCTTGTCGCCAAAGCGTTTCAACGCCTCCCAGAATGTCACCCAATATAGTTTCATAATCGCCCCAACCCGTGTGTCCCGCATATAGGCCCCAGCCGCTCGCGCCGGTCAAGCCGCGACCGCAATTCGACACCAGATCGAATTCGGCATGTGGAGCAAAAAACGGATCGTATTTTCCAAAGATATGGCCGCGCCCCATGCCCATTTCTTGTTGAACAGCAACAACAGGAACACTCTTCGCACCGACGAATTTAAACTAACTACATGAAAAAAATCACTTTTCTTCTCGCCAGATCGACCACTCACGGCGTCAATGTCTTCACCTGTTCGAATTTCTTTGGTCAGTGCAATTGAATCTCATTCTGTGTCGAGCAGTTGCCCCTGCCCCAAATCGATAATGTCAGGCGACGTTGCGATTTGGGGCAGCGGAACAGGTGTTCGTGCAGACGTCACGAAAACCAGTTGCGGTCGTTTTGGATCGTCAAAGCTATGAAACGGAAACCTCAGGGATGCCCCCAATACCACCATTGGATTATTTGAACAGCGAACTCGCAGGCAGCGCCCGAACCTGCCGCCTTGTGCGCCTTGGCAAACAGTCACGCATGGCCCAGGCACCTGTGATCGTGATCTCCGATCTTGCTCAGTCACCCGGCGCACGGCGACTAATCGCGCCTATGCATCTCGCCCCTTTGATGTCAGACATCCAGCGTGATCTCTATGTTATTCAGTGGGCCCGCGAATGGCAGGCCGGCGGCGGAGAGCGTTTCAACCCCATATTGCGTGATCTTGATCTTCTGATCGGCTCGGCCACACCGGATGCAGGTAAAATCCATCTGGTCAGCCTTGGTTCGGGTGCCATTCCTGCGTTCAAATGGCTCACGTATTGCGCCCGTGAAAACAAAAGCACGACACAGGTCGCGAGTTTCACTCTGTTAGCGCCATCCTTGTCTGTTCATGAGCGCACGCCACGCACTTCTTTGACACAAGCCCCCCGAGATATGTGTGTGATTGGCGAAGAATCCGATGACTTGATTCAATTTCAAGAGCTTTTGTCCACCGCAGTACGGCTGCCACACGAGCCATCTTTGTGCCTTGTGCGTGGACCAGAAAGCTATCTCTGGTCAGACACTATTAGCGCCGATCGGGCTCAAGTGTTGCAATCTGCTGTCGAATTTTCTGGTTCTTGGAAACATGCGTGGCGCGATTGGATCGTCACGTCAGACAAAAGCTTCGCCAATTATGGAAGAACAGGCTGAATTCAGGCCGCCAAACCTTCGTGCCGCCGCACTTTCAGCGGTGTGCGCCCAAACCAGCGCCGAAATGCCTGATTAAACGCGGTCTGGTCAGAGTACCCAACTGCCAGCGCGACTTCACCCAACGGCAGGTCGGTTTGCTGAACCAACGCCAGCGACCGTCGGCGCCGCTGTTCATCAAGAATTTCCCTGAAACTGGTGTCTTCCTGCTTTAATTTGCGTTGCAAAGATCGTGGCTGCATACGCAAAGCGGCTGCGACCTTGTCCTGTGAACAGACGCCAAGCGACAATTGCCGAAAGATTTCCAAGCTTACTGTTTCCGCAAAGGCAACACCTTTTTCTGCGGTAATCTCTGCCAAATACCGGCGAATGATCGGGTGAAAGGCGACGTCCTGTTTCTTGAGACGCACATCCAACACATCGCTGCGAAACATGAATGAATAGCTGTTACAGCCATAACGCACAGGACAACCAAGTTCAGCCGACAGATGATCCTTGCCCAATGGTGCTGCAAACATTACCTCGGCCGACAATATGTCAGGGCGACGCCCGGCAAGTTCCGCCAATACATTCATGCCCATCACCATCGACAATTCGCGCGCTTGCCGGGGTCGGGTTATGCTCAGCGGAGAATAGGTTACCTCAGCCAACCCATCCTGTGGAATTTCGCGCAACGCTGTGACAACCCCGTTGGTGTGCAGAAACTGATTGCGCAGCATGGCCTGCGCCGCCCCACGTACGCTAGTCTCCATGCGCGTCACAAGGCTGACGACGCCCAACGTTTCTAGCGAATGCAACCGCGCCAATTGGATTCCGATATCTGGTATGTTCCAAGCCCGCGCGCAATCCTCCAAAAGCGCGCCCATATCCTCAAAATCAATTTCGGTTTCGTGCGCGCGAAAAATCGATTTATCCAGCCCATACCGCGCCAGAATGACGGTCAGGCTTTGTCCTTCACGCTCTGCAATTTTGTCGAGCCCCTCAATAACCGATGCTCGAATATACCCAGCCAAATATCTCTACCTCTAATCGCGTTTAAACAACGATAACCTGCTCTTCGCATTTAGGTCCAGCGATACGTCAGACAAATCACCGCAACCCGTCTTCGCCGGTCACACCATCGAACACGGCATAATCGCTTTGGTCTCGCCCAGCCTTCGCGCATGGCATGTTTGCCCTGAACATACCACTGCGCCATATCCTCCAGCTCGTTCGCCTCACCGATCAGCCTGGCCTTACCATAACCTTCAACCCTCTCGCTGCCGCCCATCGCGTCACCAACCAGTCGGTCAACACCGGGCCCAGCAGCTTGAGGTCGTCTATCGCAGCTTCAAGAGCGGCAACATAGCGCCCGGCAATTGGGTTGTCTTACCAAGGCAACAATGGCCGAGCGACGGTATGGCGTCCGCTGTGCTCAAGGATTGACAGCGCCCGCGTCATCCTAACGCAGCCAAGCTCCGAACAGGGCCGAACGCGCAAACAATCTGCGCGACGTCATCCGCAGCCGTCGCGGATCAAATCTGAGAGAACCTTGGGCGGCTTTCCTCAAACGTCCCCGACCGGTGGCACTGCCCGCACCTGATTGCCATACTCACCACCATTCTCCAACACATCGCGTATTTCACGCACAGACGCGTCATGTCCGCCAAGCGATCGAAATTCTGCCCGCAGCGTGGTGAATTCCAACGGCGCAACGATCGCGGGTGTTGGCACGTACCCAAACGCATTGTCCGGCATTTGGGTCACATCAGCCATCAAAGTAATGCCGCCACCGGGCCAGACAAAGGCCTCTGCGCCTCCAATTGTCACCTTCGTGCGTCGGTCCTGTACAGACCGAGTCAACCGCACAGGATTGCGTGTCACACCAGAACGCAATGACCCACCGGCGCCACCCATGAACATCACAGTACACAATGCCGGTTCACAGTTTTCCGCAATCAGATCCACTGCTCCCTTCAGCGTCTCGGGCAAGGGCTGCTCAATTGGCACAAGCTCCTCATTCAACACGTAATATCCGTATTGCTCGCCGGTAGTGGACACCATCAACATGTTCAACCCTGCATGGGCACCCTTTTTGGGCAACCACTCCCCCAGAATGGTCAATGGATCCTGAACATCTGTGCCGCCCCATCCTAGTCCGGGCTGGGCCACCTGAAAATAACGCCCCGGCGTCGACCTGCGCCCCTTTATACGAATGCCGGTTGACGGCCAGTCGATCACTTTTCCAGCCTGATGTTCGCTGACAACACCCGTGATATGATCATCAACCACAACAACTTCGTCGACCAACTCCTTCCATTGACTGGCGAACATTCCGATGGTCGCCGATCCACAACCCACCCGCATCCGTTCTTCACGTTGCCCGTCCACGATCGGTGGCTGGCCGGCCTGCACGCCAACCGTCGCACCATCTTCAACACTCAGCTCGACCAGTTCGCAATTGCACAAGCGCATCAACACGTCGCATGTTACGCGCCCCTCGGTCTTGGATCCTCCAGTCAGGTGATCCACCCCACCCAAAGACATCATCTGAGAGCCGTACTCACTTGTGATCATCACCCCTACGGCTTCACCCAGATGGCGCACGACCGCGCCCTCGTGGCCCAGATGCCGGTCGGTATCGATCTTAACTTTGACCCCGCAATAGCTGAAAATCGCTTCGGTCACGACGGTCACAAACTCTGCACCGTCCACTTCGCGGCTAACCAAAAACGGCGCCGGTTTGTAATCAGGATAAGTTGTGCCAGAACCAACGGCAGTCACAAACAGATCGTCGCCCGCCAGGCGTCCATCCCACTCTGACTTCAAAAACGGGCGAATTTCCTTACCGTCGGAAATTGTCTTGTCCAGCACAGTCAGGGGATCACATCGAATGATCCGCCCGCCTTGGTTGGCATAGCGATCGCAGGCCCCGATTTTGCCCTCAGCGATATAGCACATCACCGGACAGGCATCGCAGCGGATTTTTTCTTCGCGAGTTCTGCGCGCGCCGTCCGTGTCACCGCTCATGATCATTTCCTGCTTCTTTTATTGCGGCAAGCACACGATCCGGTCGGGCAGGCAGTTTTGTGATCTGCGCACCGCTGGCGTGACGGATCGCATTCAATATTGCCGGCGCGGTTGGGATCAAAACATGTTCGCCCAGCCCCTTGGCCCCGTAAGGTCCCTCTGGATCAGGTTTTTCGATTAGGATCGACTTAATTTCCGGCATATCTCCAATCGTTGGGATTAGGTAATCATGCAAATTCTCGGTGCGCCCGGGAATGTACTCTTCCATCAACGCCAGCCCCAGACCCTGCGCGATACCGCCCTCGATCTGTCCCTCTGCCAAAAGCGGATTGATCACACGACCCAAATCATGTGCAGCGATGATACGGATCACCCGCACCGTGCCCAGCTTCATATCAACCTCGACTTCGGCCATTTGCGCGCCATAGCCATAGACCGCATAGGGTGTGCCCTGCCCGTTTTCGTCCAACGCGCTGGTGGGTGGATCATAGCTTTCTTCGGCCTGAAGCACATAACCATGTGCGCCCTCGGGCAAACTCTCCAATGCGATCCTGGCGCAGTGATCCCCGTCCCTAACCACAATCTGCGTGCCCTCAAACGTCAGCTCAGCCTCGCTGCCCATATTGGTCATTGCCAGCACCTGCGCTCGCAGAGCCTGACCGCTCAGCATTGCTGCCTTGCCTGTCACCACGGTTTGTCGGCTGGCAGAGGTTTTTCCGCAATCGGGTGTTATATCGGTATCACCATCCACTAACGTCAACTGATGTACCGGTATACCAAACGCATCCGCCGCTATCTGCGCAATGACCGTGTTGGCACCCTGACCAATGTCCATCGCGCCTTGATGCAATACAATTGTGCCGTCAGAGGTCACGCCAATCCGAACCGTCGATGGGTTAGGTAGCGCCGTATTCCCGCAGCCATACCAGCAGCTGGCCACCCCCAGCCCGCGTTTAACATCCCGATGCGTCGCATTGTGCTGCGCGACAGCCTCCAACCCCGCATCCCAAACAGGACTCAACGCATCCAGACATTCACCGATGCCAACGCCCTGCAACACCTGCCCACAAACCGAGGCCTGCCCGTCCATCAGCGCATTTTTGCGCCGAAACGCCAGCCGGTCCAAACCGGCCGCCTCAGCCAGCTCGTCAAACAGGGTTTCCTGAAGGATCGCGGCCTGCGGCACACCAAAGCCACGAAAAGCGCCCGACACCGGCCCATTGGTGTGCACCGCGCGTGCTTTGGCGCGGTAGTGAGGCACCGCATAGGGCCCGGACGCGTGCACAGGAACCCGTACCGCCACAGTCGGACCCCAGCTGGAATAGGCACCAGTGTTGAAATCCCCGTCAAACCACATGCCAGTCAGTCGCCCCTCGGCGTCCGTGCCAATTCGTGCCGACATTTGCGAGGGATGGCGTTTGGTGGTCGACATCATACTTTCGCGTCGCGTGTAAACCATGCGCGCCGCGCGTCCGGTCTTTAATGTCACGAGACCAATCAACGGTTGCAAGGACACGTCCAGCTTGGAGCCAAACCCGCCGCCCGTTGCCGCAGGCCGGATACGCACTTGTTGTGCCTCCAACCCCAAAATCAGGGCTGTTTCATCACGATCCATCACCGGCGCCTGCGTACAGGCCCGAATATTCAAAACATCACCGTCCATCCATGCAAGCCCGGCCTCGGGTTCGATATAGGCGTGCTCGACATAGCCAGTGTCCATTGTGCGCTCAACCACATGCGCAGATCCCGCCAGAGCATCCAATGGATCACCCCGTTTCACATGCCCTGCGATCAGCAAATTGTCGGGCCGATCCTCCAAAACGCGCGGCGCATCTTCCTTGCACGCCTCAGCCACAGTGGTCAGCGCATTCAAAACTTCCCAACTGATCGGAAAATCCGCCAGATCAAGATCAGACATCACATCTTGTTCGCCCGCGACCAAGGCAACCGCCTCTCCCCGCATGCGGACTTCTTTTTCCGCCAGGGCTGGTTGGTCGGCATAGGCGCGAATTACGCTAAAACTGTTTTGCCCCTCAATATCCGACGCCTTGAACACAATCACTTCCCGATCAGACGCCCAGTTTTCCAGATCACCAAAAGCGAAACTCGCCCGCGCATGCGGTGATCGAATGGCGCGCACCCAGAGCGCGTCTCTAGGTCCTTCATCCGCACCATAAAGCTCAGTGCCATCCACTTTGGGCAGCCCATCCAGCCGCTCAACGCTGACCCCGATTGCCGCGCCACGTTTTGGAGAAGGCCCCGCCTTATCCGCCGCCACGTCCATCACGGCATCGACAATCTTGGTGTATCCGGTGCAGCGACACAAAACACCCGCCAACGCCTCCTCGACTTCACTGCGTGACGATGTTTGTGTGCGCCGGATAAGGGCGGTCGCCGCCATCAACATGCCCGGCGTGCATATCCCACACTGCGCCGCGCCGTGGCGCAAAAAGGCCCGTTGCAATGCATCCGGACCGGGCTCACCCAAGGCTTCAACGGTCTCAACAGCACGCGCGCCCACATGGGCGACCGGCGTCAGGCAGGCACAGACCACTTCACCGTCCAACAACACCGAACACGCGCCACAGTCACCCGCATCGCACCCTACTTTAGTGCCCGTCAGCCCCAGATCGTTCCGCAATACGTCAGACAATCTACGACCGGGCGCTGCGTTGACCTCACGTCGCGCTCCGTTCACCAGAATGTCGATATTAGCACCGTCCTTCATGACACCCCTCCTGCCAGATCACGCAATACACGCCGGATCTGTTCCTGCGCTGCATCAAGTCGATAGGTTTCGCTGCCCCGTACATCCGAAATGGGCGTTAAAACTCCAGTGATATGCGCGGGTTGAACCGCCGCGTCACAACCCGCAAGCGTCCTGCCAACTAACGCCGCCTCAAGCGCTCCCATCCGTTGTGCCACCGGGCTACACGCGCCAACCGCAATGGCAGCGCTTTGAATAACGCCGTCCCGCACCACCAGCCGCGCAGCAACCATGGCAATGGAGATCACAAGGTATTTCCGCGCGCCAAGCTTGCGAAACGCGCTTATGCCTTCCCCCGACCCGGCCGGAATATGCACCGCAACAACCATCTCATCTGGCCGCATCGCTGTCTTTCGCACCCCGGTCACAAATTCTGCAAGTGGCACGAAACGCGTGCTCCCTGAAGACGCCAGTTCAATTTTGCTGTCCAGCGCCAGCAAGGGTGGCACACCGTCGGCTGCGGGGGATGCATTGCAAAGATTGCCAGCAACCGTTGCGACATTTTGAATTTGAAGCGACCCAACTTGACGCGCTGCCGCCTTGAGCATGTCAAACGCCGGGGGTAAATCTGCGCGTACAACATCACGCCACGTGGCCGCGGCACCGATACGCCAGCCTTGGGAAGTTTTTGTCACACCCTGCAAATCCTGAATGGCCATGATATCTAACACAGACCCCGCCAATGCCTGACGTTCGGTGGCCGGAAGAAGATCGGTGCACCCGGCGGCCAACGTCACTTTGCCCGTGGACAAGATCGCCAATGCATCTTTCAGGTTGCAGGGGCGATGATAAATACCCATTCTGCCGTCTCCTTACTTTGTTCGAGAACGTTCGATATTGTTTGTACGCAAATGGATTTTGCGGCAACGTACAAAATCTGTCAACAAAAGCCGCACTGACCTGGAAGAAGAAATGACAAACTCCGCCAAAAAAGACTATGTTCTGGACACTCAGGTTGGCTTTTTGATGCGCCGGGCCAATCAACGCCATCAGGCATTGTTTTCGGATCATATCGACGACATCACCCCCACCCAGTTCGCCGCACTGTTCAAGCTCTGTGAATTGCGGGAAACGTCTCAGAATGCGCTTGGACGAGCCACAGCCATGGATGCCGCCACGATCAAAGGCGTGGTGGACCGCTTGCGGCGCAAAGGGTACATCCACAATGCTGCTGACCCCAATGATCAACGCCGTATCCTGCTCAGACCAACCGCGACAGCGTGGGAACTTTATGAAACACTTATCCCCAAGGCCCATCAGATCACCAAAGCAACGCTCGCCCCACTAAGCAAGGGCGAACAGACGATTTTCCTGACGCTGCTGAGCAAGTTGATCTGATCTGGCATCATGCCGACGCGATGCCAAAAAACCTGAACAATAAGTCGTAACCATATAAAAAATTTATAAAATATTTTTTCGACAGAAAAACTGCGCCAATTTTACGCCCAGAGACACCAAGTCCCGACATACCCGCACGCTTTTCGTTTTCAGGAATGGTGATCGAGGCCCGACCGAACGACGATTGCGCCGACCGCAAACTGGCCAGAAAACTAGTCGCAAATATCGCGAAGTCTGCAAAAAACCGGTTTGTCGGATCAGACAAATCGATCCCCCACAAAACACGCTCCACCTGACTGTGCAATGCACAGCCACAACCACAAATTCCGTCTCTTGAGCTCAAGACTTCACGCACCGGGCTGATCACTGCACACAAATTTCGCGATATTCTAGAGCAGGGTCACAGAACATATCCGTATCCAAATGGCATGACCAGCAAGTTCTCCCTCTGCCGCCCACAATCTGCGGTTGGAAATGCACGAGCACATGGTTTGCAACGGTGCTGTCGTTAAACCGTTGGATGAACTATCTGTACCCTTGGCGGCACAGCCTTGATTGAGAGCGGACGCGAGCCTGTGACGCTCCATTTTCCGCACAACTATGCTATCCAGATCATGACTGGCGCGGGACGGACCTACTGCGCAAAATATGGCTCGACACCCATATCAACATGGACCACGCATTGGTTTCTGGGAGCCGCGAATTCGAACGTGGCGAGATAGACCTCAGTTTTCCCGCGTTACCATTTCACCCGTCATCGCTGAAGAAAATGCCCAGTCTGACGGCATCTATACGGGAAATGATGGCGCAATTTGCGCTGGGCGCCGTTTTTATGGAGGGGAGACGATGGCACAATGAACAAGATTGTCGTTCACCGGAACGGTGCGCCATGCACACCCAGACATCTTCCAAAAAACAGGACATTCCGCTTGAACATCGCAGCCGGGTGCATGTGCGCACGCAGCGTGGCGGTGGCCATAGCAATCCCTTTGATCGCCGTGTTCAGGACGGTCTGACCGATGTCCGGCCGGGCTGGTTCACAATTGAAGACGTGAGTGACAAGTTTGGCGTGGTGGGGACGTAAGACCGCGAAACTGTAGATTACGCCGCAACCAAAACTCTGCGGAGCCAGCGTTAGGCCCCGCAGGAAAGCGACTCAGAAAAACGCCTGAAGCTCGGTTTGGGCCCGCCCAAGGATCAGCGCGTGTACGTCATGCGTGCCCTCATAGGTGTTGACGGTTTCGAGGTTCACCATGTGTCGGATCACGTTAAACTCAAGACTGATGCCATTACCGCCGTGCATATCCCGCGACATGCGCGCAATATCCAGCGCTTTACCGCAATTGTTCCGTTTGATCATGGAAATCATTTCGGGCGCTGCATTGGCATCATCCATCAACCGCCCGACCCGCAACGCGGCTTGCAGCCCCAGTGTAATTTCCGTCTGCATATTCGCCAGTTTCAGCTGAAACAGCTGGGTCTGCGCCAGCGGGCGATTGAATTGCCTGCGGTCCAGCCCATATTGCCGGGCCGCATGCCAGCAAAACTCAGCCGCCCCCATGACACCCCATGCGATGCCGAAACGGGCGCGGTTCAAACACCCGAACGGCCCTTTCAACCCTTCAACATCCGGCAAAAGCGCCTCTTCTCCAACCTCGACATTGTCCATCACAATCTCGCCCGTGATCGACGCGCGCAAACTGGCCTTGTGCTGAATTTTGGGCGCGCTCAGGCCCTTGGTGCCCTTGTCCAGAACAAACCCACGGATTTTGCCGCCATGCGCGTCTGATTTGGCCCAGACAACAAACACATCCGCAATCGGAGAATTGGAAATCCACATTTTGGAACCATTCAGAACGTAGCCGCCATCGCTCTTGCGTGCAGTTGTTTTCATGCCTGCCGGATCAGACCCGGCATCTGGTTCCGTCAACCCAAAACACCCAATGAATTCCCCGGTCGCCAGTTTGGGCAAATATTTTTTACGCTGTTCTTCGCTGCCATAGGCGTAAATCGGATACATCACGAGCGAGCTTTGCACCGACATCATCGACCGATAACCCGAGTCGATACGCTCGACCTCTCTGGCGACAAGGCCATAGGAAACGTATCCCGCTCCGATGCCGCCATACGCTTCGGGGATGGTTGTGCCCAAAAGCCCCATCTCGCCCATTTCGGCAAAAATCGCAGGGTCGGTTGCCTCGTCTTCAAAAGCTGTCGCTACGCGCGGTGCAAGTTTCTCTTCACAATAAGCCCGCGCCGCGTCACGGATCATACGCTCATCTTCTTCCAGCTGGGCTTCCAGCAGGAACGGGTCCTCCCAATTGAACGTCCCCAGTTCGGGACGTGATTGTGGTGCCAGATCTTTGGCCATGAAGACCTCCTCTTCTCATCCAAGTATCAACGAGCCCGAAACCGGATCCCGATGACGTTAATTTCGTCTATCGCTCAATTTATTGAGCATAAATAGGAAAAATATGCGAATCTGATTGGAATCGGTCATCCCTGCCAAAACCTTGGATGATAATTCCGCGTGACAAAAGAGTTTGACGTTGGCAATCGGTTAAAAACACTGCGTAACTTGCATGATTTGTTTCAATGGCAGTTGGCCGACACTACAACTGTGCCCTTTGAGCAGAGATTTCCATGATCAAGCCAACCATTCCAGCCCGTCGTGTACCAGCTTGCGCAAAATCCTTGGCGGCATGGGGTTAAGCATTAGCGATTTCCTTGCACCAGGCTCTGATACTGGTGACGCCATGCTTAGCCACGACATCAGCGAAAGTGGCATTGTTGTTTTCGGCGAAATTGAAGTTACAGCCGGCCCAGAAACACGTGTTTTACGTGCCGGAGACGCGTTTCTTTTTTAACGGCCGCGCTCCACACTGGATTCGCAATCTCACAGAACATCCCGCCGAATTTATTTCGGCCTGCACACCACTCTATTTATAAGGGGCTTTCATGAAACCGCTTGAAGGCATGAAAGTCGTGGGATTGGCGCAAAAGAAAACCGCGCCAGTGTTATTGAAAGGCTGATACCGGCATCGGAGCTTCACGCCCCGACGCCCTTAATTCATTACATTTTGCAGTCGCCCGCATAGGCATCTGAATGACCTTTCAGACCTGTAGCAATGATCTTGTTTGTGTAAACATCGCCCTCTTTAATAACCTCGCGCACATAGATATCCTGAATTGGGTGATGGTTGGACCCAAAGGCAAAATCACCGCGAACTGATTCAAACTCAGCTGCCTTCAGCGCCGCCCGGAACGCATCCGCATCGCCAACATCCGCCTTGTCCATGGCTGACATCAACAAATTGGCTGTGTCAAAACCCTGACTGGCATAGAGCGACGGCAAGCGCCCGTATTCAGCCTGAAAACTCTCGACAAAGGCGTTATTGGCCGCGTTGTCGATATCCTTGTTCCACTGACTGGTGTTCTTCACACCCATCGCTGCGCCACCAACGGCCTGCAGAATGCCCTGATCAAAACTGAACGCCGGGCCGACAACCGGCAGATCGACGCCGCTATCTGCATATTGCTTGAGGAACGAAATCCCCATGCCACCGGGTAGAAAGAAAAATACGCTATCGGCGCCACTGGCCCTGATTTGTGCAATTTCCGCCGCATAATCGGTCTGTCCCAGTTTGGTATAAACTTCGCCGGCCAGATCACCTTTGAAAAAGCGTTTATACCCGGTCAGCGCGTCTTTGCCCGCCGGATAATTCGGGGCCAATATAAAGCTGTTTTTGAAACTGGCATCATTGGAATACGCGCCTGCAGCCTCGTGCAAATTGTCATTCTGCCATGCGACGTTGAAATAATTCGGATGACAACCCTTGCCCGCCAGCGCCGATGGTCCGGCATTCGGAGACAGATAGAATTTTCCCTGCGCGGTCGTTGCCGGAACCACAGCCATGGCCAGGTTTGACCAGATGATCCCGGTCAGAACATCCACTTTTTCGGATTGGATCATCTTGTCCGCCAATTGCACGGCCACATCCGGTTTGCGCTGATCATCCTCGATGACAACCTCCAGATCGCTGCGCCCGGACTGTTTGACCGCCAGCATAAACCCGTCACGTACATCAATGCCCAGACCGGCACCGCCACCCGACAAAGTGGTGATCATGCCGACCTTTACGTCAGCCTGCGCGCCTATGGCCAACCCGGCCATCATCGCCGCAATTGTCAACGTTTTGAAATTCATATCGCTCTCCCTGTTTTATGGGTCTAACTGTGGTCAACTCAGCTGCCTAAGGTCAAGCTTTGGGATGCGTGAAAATCATGTGTTTTGCCCGGGACAATTGTTGCAGCGCACCATGGTCTGCCAATTGCTCGGTACTTTACCAAATATCGACCGTTGTTACCCGCCGCAGCCAGACGAGCCGTAAAACTTCGAAACTATGACAAATCCGCAGGCGGCCCCAAAGAACCGCGCAAACGCACATCCGCATCCAGCTTTTCCGTTTGTCCGCCGCTTTTCCCTTCGACCATGTCCATAAGAATTCTGGCCGCCTTTGTGCCCATCTCACGATGTGGCACATGTACAGTTGTCAGAGCTGGCACAACAATTCTGGCCAGTTCGATATCGTCGAATCCCGTAATGGAAACGTCACTGGGAACAATCAAACCAAGCTCGCGCGCGCGCTTCATAGCCCCCACCGCCAGAACGTCATTGCCGCAAATCACGGCTGTTGGGGGCGTTGCCAATGCCATTAGTTGATCAAAGGCCAGTGCGCCGGTTTCAATCCCGTACGACGTTTCAAAAATCGTTGTGGCCTCAGAATCCATTCCAGCCGCCGCCACAGCATCCATTACGCCCAATATCCGCTGCTGCGCGCGATCATTGCCCGTCCTTTTCGCGGACACCACGGCAATACGGCGATGCCCTTTTTCCAGCACGCTTTCGGTCAACGTCCGCATTGCCGCACGATTATCGAACCCAATCGAATGCAGTTTGGCACCTTCGTTATGGCTCCACGCGACCAGCGCCTGAACGCCTTGCGTCGCCAAAAACTTATAGATCTCTGGATCACGGCTGTGACCAATCAACAAAAGCCCATCCGCGCCACGTGACACCAGCGTGCGAATTTGCTCCTCTTCGATGTCCTCGCGATACGACGAACTGGCCACAAGAAGCGTATATCCACTCTGACGCAGTTCTTCCTGAAATGCCTGAATACCCCGCGCGAAAATTGCGTTTTCCATGGTTGGGATGATGGCGCCAATCGTGTTTGTACGCCTGGACGCCATTGCCCGCGCGCCGAAATTTGGCGAATAACCAAGCTCGTGAACGGCTTGCATCACCCTGTCACGCGTCGAATCAATCACACGGTCCGGCGAATTCAGACAACGTGAAACCGTCGCTGTCGACACACCTGCGGCCTTGGCAACGTCATTCAGTGTCGGAATAGCAAGCGGTGCTGACATAGTTTCACCTATTCTCAGTGGGGCTATAGCCTAAAATTTGTAACTTAAGTGGATTATGCAATCACTTGCCTCAAAATGTAAACGCTTGCATTATCCATATGTAAGCGCTTACATGGCCAGCAAACCACTCCTGACGAGGGAGACCGATCAAATGTCTATGTGCCAGCGATTTCCACAACTTTGTTGCCAGACATCTACAAATAGGACCAATCCAAGATGGCTCGAGAATACCTAAAAAAGGCCTCCCTGACCTCAAAATCAGACGCATCAGATGTGCATGACACGGTGGTAAAAATTCTGTCGGATATCGAGGCTGGAGGCGATGAAGCCGCGCTGGAATATGCCGCGAAGTTCGATCAATACGACGGCAATATCGTGCTGACCCCGGAAGAAATCGCAGCGGCTTGTGCCCTGGTCCCCGAAAAGCTCAAACAAGATATTCTGTTCGCCCATGACAACGTCAAACGCTTTGCCGAAATGCAGAAATCGACTGTTGCGGATGTAGAATATGAGGTCGTGCCTGGCCTGATAGCAGGGCAAAAGGCGATCCCCGTGGATGCGGCGGGCTGTTATGCGCCCGGTGGACGCTACAGCCATGTTGCCAGCGCGATAATGACCGTGACCACCGCCAAGGTTGCAGGTTGCAAACACATCGCCGCCTGTTCGCCGCCGCGCCCGGGCGTCGGCATCGCCCCGGCCATTGTCTATGCCGCGCATATTTGCGGCGCAGACAAGATCATCGCCATGGGTGGTGTTCAGGGCGTTGCCGCCATGACGTTTGGATTGTTCGGCCTGCCCAAGGCCAACATTCTGGTGGGTCCTGGCAATCAGTTTGTCGCCGAAGCCAAACGCATTTTGTTTGGCCGTGTCGGTATCGACATGATCGCTGGCCCAACCGACAGCCTGATCCTTGCTGACGAAACCGCTGATGCGCATATCGTGGCAACCGACCTCGTCAGTCAGGCGGAACATGGCTACAACTCACCTGTCTGGCTGGTAACAGACAATCGAAAACTCGCCAATGAAGTCATCGACATAGTGCCGGATCTTATCGCGGATCTGCCCGAGATTAACCGCGAAAATGCTGCGGCGGCATGGCGCGATTATGCTGAGGTTATTCTCTGTGCCGATCGCGAAGAAATGGCGGCGACCTCTGACGATTATGCCCCGGAGCACCTGACTGTGCAGGCCAAAGACCTTGAATGGTGGCTTGACCGCCTGACCTGCTATGGCTCGTTGTTTCTGGGCGAGGAAACCACGGTCTCATATGGGGACAAGGCTGCAGGCACCAACCATGTTCTGCCCACCTCAGGGGCCGCGAATTATACCGGTGGCCTTTCGGTTCACAAATACATGAAAATCGTCACTTGGCAGCGTGCCACGCGCGAAGGTTCCAAACCCGTTGCCGAGGCCACGGCGCGTATTGCCCGGCTCGAAGGTATGGAAGGACACGCGCGTGCCGCCGATGTGCGTCTGGCCAAATACTTCCCCGATGAACAGTTTGATCTGACCGCAAATGGTTGATCCGCGTACCCTGTTTGACCTCTCAGGTCGGGTCGCTTGCGTGACTGGCGCCAGCTCCGGGCTGGGACAGCAAGCCGCCACTGCATTGGCCGCTGCAGGCGCAAATGTTGTCGGTGTGGCACGCCGACAGGACGCGCTGACCCAATGGCAGACAGAAATCGGACCCGCCGCCGCTGTGGTTGTTGCCGATGTGGCAGACCGCGCCTTTGTTGATGACCTAAGAAACGCCATATCTGCACCGTTTGGAGCACCGGACATCATCGTGCACGCCGCCGGGATCAACACCCGCCAAGCCGCCGACGACGTAACGTCAGAAGGCTGGGACACGACGCTTGCGCTCAATCTGTCGGCGCCTTTCTTTCTCAGTCAGGCGCTTGTACCTGCGATGAAATCCAAAGGCTGGGGGCGGATCATCAACTTTGCTTCCCTGCAATCCAGCCGCGCCTTTCCCGGTGGGATCGCCTATGGCGCGTCAAAAGCCGGGATTGCCCAGCTGACCCGCGCCATGGCCGAGGCATGGTCGCCTCACGGTATTACGGCCAATGCCATTGGCCCGGGATTCTTTCCGACAGTTCTGACGGCCAAGGTCTTTTCGGATGCAAAACGCGCCGCGTCTAACGCGGAACAAACCTGCATTGGTCGCAACGGGCAGCTGGAAGACATCGACGGGCCACTGATTTTCCTGTGCTCTGACGCATCAGCATACGTAACCGGCCAGACACTTATGGTCGACGGAGGGTTTACCGCCAAATGAAAGCGCTTGTTTATGAAGGTGTCGAAACGCTGACGTTTCGCGATGTGCCCGACCCGACACCGGGCCCGGATGAACAGCTTATTCGCATCAGCGCCGTTGGAATTTGCGGGTCTGACATGCATGCCTATCTGGGGCATGATGACCGCCGCCCTGCCCCGTTGATACTGGGTCACGAAGCGGCAGGGGTCATCGTTGGCGGCGCGCGCGATGGCGAACGTGTCACCATTAATCCGTTGGTGACCTGCGGTTCATGCTATGCCTGCGAAAACGGGCGCGAAAACCTCTGCCCGACACGTCAGATCATCTCTATGCCGCCCCGCGAAGGCGCGTTTGCCCAATATGTCGCCATGCCGCCGCAAAATCTGGTGACTGTGCCGGACCATGTGGCGCTGAAAAAGGCAGCGCTGGCCGAGCCGCTGGCCGTTGGTTGGCACGCGGTCAAACTGGCGCTTGAGGCGTTACATCCGGCAATGGACCAGAGCGCCTTGGTTCTTGGCGGCGGTGCAATTGGCCTTGCTGCAGCCCTTGCGTTGCGCGCCATGGGAGTCGAGGACATTACAATCGTCGAACCCAATGATGCGCGCCGCGCCTTTCTGAACGACATATGCCTTCAAAAAGCCGCTCAATCGGCAACCGGCCAATATTCTATTGTCATTGATGCGGTTGGCTACGCCGCAACCCGCACGACCGCGTCTCAGCTGGCCTGCCCCGGCGGCGTCATGGCACATATAGGTCTGGGCGAAGACATGGGTGGACTCGATATCCGCCGCATGACGCTTCAGGAGATCACCTTTATTGGAACCTACGTTTATACCGCTCAGGATTTCCGCAACACGGCACAAGCCATTTTTGACGGCAGCCTTGGCGATCTGGACTGGATCGAAACCCGTGCTTTGAAAGATGGGGCCGCTGCCTTTGCCGCCCTGCGGTCGGGCCAAATCGCAGCCCCAAAAATTATCCTCGATCCCTGGGCCTGACACATCATCAACCGCCGGCCAGGTTGCCCGCGCCTGTTCCAGGAGTTCAACACTAATCCCTTACCCAAATTCCTCAAGACACGATAAGGACCCACCTGAACCAATGAATATTTCCAAAAAGATCACGGATGATCTGGTCGCAAATGACATTTCCTTTGTCACGACCGTCCCGTGCAAACAGCTCGCCGGTGTGATCGACGACCTCGAACAGCGTGACGACATTTTTCACATTCCGTCCAACAAAGAAGACGAAGGCATGGGCCTGTGTGCAGGTGCCTGGATGGGCGGCAAACGCCCCGCCATCATCATGCAGAACACCGCAATTGGCGTGACAATCAACACGCTGGCCACGCTGATCCAGTATTACCGCATGCCCTTGCCCATGCTGATCAGCTATCGCGGAGAGCTGCGCGAACCTGTTGCCTGTCAGGTCGAAATGGCGGTGCACACCAAAGCGCTGTTGGCACAGCTGAACATCCCAACCTACCACTTCCATAACCAGTCAGACGTCGAAGAACTCGACGCGATCCTGAAATACACTTTTATGTGCAATAAACCGGTCGCCATTCTGACCGATGCCAGTTTCTGGGGAGGCTACGGCGACCAATGATCCGTTCTGAAATTCTCAAAGAGATAGCCCCGATCCTGCGCGACAATCTTGTGGTCTGTAACATCGGTATTCCCAGTCAGGAACTGCACGCCATCGATGACCAACCCAACAACTTTTACATGTTGGGAACGATGGGTCTTGCCTCATCTATCGGACTGGGACTTGCGCTGAGCCAACCTAAGCCGGTGATCGTTATTGATGGCGACGGGTCCGTTCTGACCAATTTGGGCACACTGCCGACAATCGCCAACAACGTTGCCAACAACTATATCCTGCTGATCGTTGATAATGGCTCTTATGGGTCCACTGGTGATCAACCGACCTATGCAGGCATGAAGACCTCGCTTGCCGACGTGGCATCGGCGTGTGGTTGTGAAAACGTGGTTGAATGCAAAGCCGAAGACACCGGGCGCGCAGTTCAGGATGCGTTAGAGGGTGGCAAGATGACCATCATCGTCAGCAAATGTGAGAGCGGAAATGCCAAGATGCCCGTTATCACTATGGATCCGGTGGTCATCCGTGATCGGTTTATGAAAGCGGTTCAGGCCTGATCCATGACACGCGCCGCGCATATTCATTCCAGCGAAGATGCGCGGCGTCTCGCACGACGCCGCCTGCCATGGATGGTGTTTGACTATATTGATGGCACCGCAGGCGCGGGTTCCGGCGCATCCCGGGGCCGCGCCGCCCTGGATGCTCTCTGCCTGCGTCCCCGCATCTTACGGGACGTGGCAGACCGGTCGCTAACTAGCACAGTTTTTGGCGCCCCCGCGCAAAGACCGTTTGGGATCGCACCCATGGGCATGTGCAATCTTTCCGGGCCGGGCGCAGATTTGATGCTGGCCCGGCTTGCAGCCCGCCACAAAGTTCCCCTTGGCGTTTCAACCGTTGCCTCGACCCCGATGGAACACCTGATAGAAACCGCCGAAGGCCACGCATGGTTCCAGCTTTATTTCAGCGGCGACGGAACAGGCACGTTCAAGCTGGTCGACCGCGCCCAACAGGCTGGCTATGAAACTCTGGTTCTGACGGTAGATGTACCCGAAGTTGGCCGTCGTCCAAGAGAACTGCGTCACGGGTTCACCATGCCGTTCCGCATTGGTCCGCGCCAGTTTCTCGACTTTGCCCTGCACCCACAATGGTCGCTGAAGACACTTGCTTCCGGGCGCCCGCAAATGGCCAATTTTCTGGCAGACGGGTTTTCCTTTGATCGCACCGAAAGCCGCGCCAAGGCAAATTGGGATACGCTAAAACGTCTGCGCGATAAATGGCCGGGTAAGCTGGTCGTCAAGGGTGTTCTGGATGCTCAGGATGCCACGCAACTGCAAAACTATGGCGTGGATGCCATTCAGGTCTCAAGCCACGGCGCCCGTCAGCTCGAAGGCGCGCCCGCGCCCATCGATGCCCTGCGCAGTATTCGCGAAGCGGTATCCCCCGACATGCCGCTTTTCTTTGACAGCGGGGTACGCTCTGGCGAAGACGTGCTCAAGGCGCTGGGCACCGGAGCGCAATTCGTGTTTCTGGGCCGCATCCTGCAATTTGCCATCGCCGCAGGAGGCGAAGAAGGTCTTAACCGCCTTTGGGACGTCATCAGTCAGGAACTAAGTATCGCCATGGCACAGGTAGGTTTGACTGACTTGAACGGCGATACAAGTACTGCTCTGTCCACCCCGCCACAATCTTCAAACTGACGTCCGCCAACACGAAAAACGAGCAAACCTGCCGCCTCAAAAATGGCACGGGCAAGACAACCATCGGCACGTTTTCGGCAAGAAAACACCCCTCACCCGGCATAACGACGCCGCACGGCCCTGCCACGCTGCTGTCTGTAAACCCGTGCAGACTGTCAGCATACGTTGACCCGACCTGCACCCCAAAAGGAGCAGTGCCGTGCCATATGTAAGCCCATCACAATCCATTCCTTCCCAGCAATCTCCACGCAAGGGCGGCCCCGGAAAAGACAGACCGCAACAACCCGATCCCAAAAAACCGATTTTCACTGATTGGGCCATGATCTGATTTTTGTCGGTTGAATCCGCTTATCATCCCGGTATGTTCACGGTATGTCCGAACCGGTATCTTCCATTCGAAACCTTGGCCCCGCTTACGAGGAAGCCTGCGCGCGCGTCGGCATCACCTCGGCTCAGCAACTGCGCGATCTTGGCCCGGATGAAACCTATGCAAAACTTCTGCAAGCCGGAACCAAGCCGCATTTCATTGGCTATTACGTGCTGGTTATGGGGCTTCAGGGCCGCCCATGGAATGACTGCAAGGGCAAAGAAAAAGAAGCACTGCGCAAGCGCTTTGATGCAATCAAAGCTAAATCGCACGACAAAGGCCGCTCCGATCTCGAAGCGGCCCTCAATAGAATCGGCGTTATCGAAAAACGCCGCTGAACTCTGATGTGCCGAAAATATTCCGACAATGGTCATTGATGTGTCATTGATCCGGACCGCGTGAGCGACCCGATCCGATCAACCCACCAGTTCCAGACCTGAGAAGAAATACGAAATCTCAACAGCTGCCGTTTCCGGTGCGTCCGAACCGTGAACCGAGTTTTCGCCAACTGATTCAGCAAATTCAGCGCGGATGGTGCCAGCTGCTGCGTCTGCCGGGTTGGTTGCGCCCATGACTTCACGGTTTTTCGCAATGGCGCCTTCGCCTTCCAGAACCTGGCAAACAATCGGGGCAGATGCCATGAATTCGCACAATTCGTCATAAAAAGGACGCTCGGCGTGTACGGCGTAGAAAACACCAGCTTGCGCTTTGGTCAGGTGAATGCGCTTCTGAGCAACAATGCGCAGACCGGCTTCCTCGAATTTTGCATTGATCGCACCCGTCAGGTTGCGGCGGGTGGCATCGGGTTTGATGATTGAAAAGGTGCGTTCCAGCGCCATGTGAGTATCTCCATTATCCGGGACGGGCGAAATACCCGCGCCGCGTTCAAATTTGCGCTCCGATACCATGAGATCACAGCCTTGAAAAGCGGTGATTGACGCGGCTCTCATGTTCCGTCAAACGGTCCCACATGCTCAAGATTTCAGACATCAGCTATTCCGTCGAAGGCCGCCCCCTGTTTCAGGACGCCTCCGCCACCATTCCACCGGGTCACAAAGTCGGTCTGATCGGACGCAACGGCGCCGGTAAGACCACGCTGTTCCGCCTGATCCGCGGCGAACTGGCCCTTGAGGGCGGGACAATCTCCCTGCCCCGGCGCGCCCGCATTGGCGGCGTGTCCCAAGAGGTGCCGGGCAACGAAGTGTCGTTGCTCAACACGGTGCTGGCCGCAGACACCGAACGCGCCGAACTGATGGCCGAGGCCGAAACCGCTACAGATGCGACCCGCATCGCTGATATTCAGACCCGTCTGGCGGACATCAATGCCTGGAGCGCCGAAGCCCGCGCCGGGTCTATCCTCAAAGGTCTGGGATTTGATCACACCGAACAGCAAATGCCCTGCTCTGCCTTTTCGGGTGGCTGGCGCATGCGTGTCGCCCTGGCGGCAGTGCTGTTTTCGCAGCCTGACTATCTGTTGTTGGACGAACCGACCAACTATCTCGACCTCGAAGGCGCGCTGTGGCTGGAAAACTATCTGGTCAAATATCCCCACACCGTCCTGATCATCAGCCACGACCGAGAATTGCTGAACCGGTCTGTTGGTGCCATCCTGCATCTGGATGAACGCAAACTCACCTATTACACCGGCCCATACGACCAGTTTGCCCGCCAACGCGCCGAACAGCGCGCAGTTCAAACCGCCGCCGCCAAGAAACAACAGGCGCAGCGTGAACATCTTCAGGCCTTTGTGGATCGTTTCAAGGCCAAGGCCAGCAAAGCCAAACAGGCCCAGTCCCGCGTGAAAATGCTGGAAAAAATGACCCCGATCACGGCACCCGAAGACGCCGCGCGCGTGGTGTTCACCTTTCCAAAACCCGAAGAGCTGTCCCCCCCGATCATCGCCATTGAAGGTGGCTCAACCGGATATGGCGAAACCGTTGTTCTGAAAAATCTGAACCTGCGCATTGACCAGGACGACCGGATCGCGCTGCTTGGTAAAAACGGTCAGGGTAAATCTACGCTGGCCAAATTGTTGTCCAGCCGGCTGGATCCGATGAGCGGCAAGTTCACCAAGTCCAGCAAACTGCGCATCGGTTTCTTCGCTCAGCATCAGGTCAATGAACTGTATGTCGACGAGACCCCAATCCAACACCTGATGCGCGAGCGCCCGGCGGAAGGTCAGGCCCGCTTGCGCGCCCGTCTGGCGGGTTTTGGCCTTGGGGCTGCGCAAGCTGAAACCGAAGTGGGCCGCCTGTCGGGCGGGCAAAAAGCACGCCTGTCCCTGCTGTTGGCCACACTGGATGCCCCGCATCTGCTGATCCTCGATGAGCCAACAAACCACCTTGATATCGAAAGCCGCGAAGCGTTGGTCGAAGCGCTGACCGCCTATTCAGGCGCCGTCATTCTGGTCAGCCACGACATGCACTTGCTGACCCTTGTCGCGGACCGGCTGTGGCTTGTGCAGGACGGCACCGTCAGACCGTATGAAGACGACTTGCCTGCCTATCGCAAACTGTTGCTCAGTGCCGACAAGCCTGCGGGTAAAGGCAAACAGAAAGCCGCGCCTAAAAAAGCAACGCGCGACGACATTCTGGCGCTCAAGTCCGACGTGCGAAAATGCGAACAACGCGTTGAAAAACTGAACGATATGAACGAAAAGCTAGCGAAAAAGCTGGCCGACCCAAATATCTACGAAGACGGCAAGCTGGGCGAAATGGAAGTCTGGCAACGCAAATACGCCGAAGTACGCGACGCTCAGGATCGTGCCGAGGAATTGTGGATGCGCGCGCTGGAAAAACTTGAAAAGGCGCAAGCCTGACCGCTAGGTTATTCAGATGGAAACCTCCGCCCTCATCACTGCGTTTGTCACGTTATTTGTGATTATCGACCCAATTGGGTTGATGCCGATGTTTGTCGCGCTGACCCAGGGGGTTCCGGCAGACACGCGGCGCAAAATTGCGATACGGGCTTGCTTTATCTCTTTTGGTCTCTTGGCGCTGTTTGCCTTCTTTGGCGAGGCCGTGCTGGGTTTCATCGGCATTTCCATGCCCGCTTTTCGCATTTCCGGCGGTGCTTTGCTGTTTCTCACGGCGCTGGATATGCTGTTTGAACGTCGCAACAAACGTCGCGAAGATCGCGCCGACGAAGATGACCACCCCGATCCATCCGTCTTTCCACTGGCCATTCCGCTGATCGCCGGGCCGGGATCCATCGCCACCGTCATTCTTTTGGCCGGGCAATACCCAGGCGTACAGTCCACCTTTCTGATCCTGGGGGTTGCCCTTGCGGTTCTTGTCGTTGTCCTCGGCTTCTTTTTGATGGCCGGGTTATTTGAGCGTCTTTTGGGGCGCACCGGCATCACCGTGGTCACTCGATTGCTTGGTATGCTTCTGGCCGCTCTGTCGGTGCAATTCATCCTCGAAGGCCTGCGCGATTTCGGATTTGCTGCCTGACACTTCCTTCCTGAACGACGGCACCCTATATCTTTGTCATGAGCAGTCTTGAACTTGGCAATCTTGCCTACCTCGTCCTTTTGACCTCCGCTGTGGCGTTCTGGTTTTTCGGCTCCAACCGGCAAAGCCTGGGCAAAACCATGCAACATGCTGTTTTGTGGGGACTTATCTTTCTTGGTGTGATCGCCGTCGTTGGCTTGTGGGACGATATCCGTTCAACCGTAATACCAACGCAGTCCGTGTTTTCCGACTCTGGTCGCATAGAAATCCCACGTGGTCAGGATGGTCATTACCGCCTGACACTGGATGTGAACGACGCGCCTGTGACGTTCATTGTTGATACCGGGGCCTCAGATATTGTGCTGTCCAAATCAGACGCGCGCCGCGTTGGGTTTGACCCGGACACATTGCCCTATTACGGGCGCGCCATGACCGCCAATGGCGAGGTGAAAACCGCACCTGTCACCCTAAAACGTGTCGCGTTGGAAGGCATCGAGGACCACAATGTGTCCGCGCGCATCAATGGCGGTGAGATGGGGCAATCCTTGTTGGGAATGGCCTATTTGCAGCGTTATGATCAGATCACCATCTCGGGCAATCGAATGATCCTGACCCGTTAGCCGCTTTCGGCTTTCTTCTGCCAGCTTCCGCTTTCTTCGGACCAGTATTGCGCGCTGCACCCGGCATCTGTCAGGGTTTTCCATTGAACCCGCGCCTGTTGCACCGCCTCAATGTCGTGCCCGTCAAACAGAACACAGACCCGATCCGCTGCGTTGACCTCGTCCGCCAGAACCTCTGCGCCATCAATGGTCATGACACAGGTTGCCCCATTTGCGTTGTCCATACCTGCGCTCAACAGCACAGGTTGCAACGCATCATGTGGCCCGCCCGCCTGCCCGTGGGGCAAAAAACTCTCGTCGCCAAGCAGCCAGAGCTTTTGATCCAGCCAGTCCACCCTTTGCGGATCGCGGCCCCGGATCAATATCTTCCACCCGGCACCACGTGCCTTGTCCAACAGGCGCGGCAACGTCACTTCTAACGGTGCTTGTGTCAGATGATAGAAATAGACCGCGCCCAAAACCCTACTCCGAAACTTCGTATTGATCCGCAACCAACCGGTTCAACGCCATCACACCCCAGCCTGTGGCGCCTGCCGGGGCGTATGTTGTTGCCGTTTTAACGCTGGCCACGCCTGCAATATCAAGGTGAATCCACGGCATCCCATCCCGCACAAACCGGCGCAGGAATTCTGCTGCTGTCACCGACCCGGCCGGACGCCCGCCAACGTTTTTCAAATCGGCAACCCGCGATTTCAACTGATCCGCATAAGCTTTTCCCAATGGCATACGCCACGCGCCTTCGCCTTCGGTGGCAGCAGCCTTTAGGAATTGGTTACAGATCATGTCCTCGTTGGCAAAAACACCGGCATTTGCATGCCCGAGCCCGATGATGACCGCACCGGTCAACGTCGCCAGATCAATCATGCCCGCCGGATTGAACCGTTCTTGCGCATAGTGCATCACGTCGCATAGCACCAACCGACCCTCTGCATCCGTATTGATCACTTCGATCGTGTCACCCTTCATCGATGTCACAACATCGCCAGGTCGCGTCGCACGCCCCGAGGGCATGTTTTCGACCAAACCCACAAGCCCGACAACATTGGCTTTGGCTTTGCGCAGCGCCAGTGCGCGCATCACACCCGCCACAACACCGGCCCCGCCCATATCCATGGTCATGTCTTCCATGCCCGCCGCCGGTTTCAGCGAAATCCCGCCGGTGTCAAACACCACACCTTTGCCGACGAGAGCCAGCGGCGCGGCATTGGTTTCACCGCCATTCCACTGCATCACAACAACTTTCGACGGGCTGTCAGACCCGATCCCGACAGACAACAACGCGCCCATGCCAAGCTCGGCCAGCTTGTCTTCGTCCAGCACCTCTACGTCCAGCCCAATCGACTGCATCGCGTCCAGCCGATTGGCAAACTCAGTTGTGGTCAAAACATTGGCCGGTTCGTTTATCAGATCGCGGGTGAAAAACACGCCCTCTGCCACGGCCAGTAATGGATCAGCGGCTGCTTTGATTTCGTCGGGTTTGGACACCATCATGCGTACCGTGCGCGCATCCTCAGATGCCTCGGCAGTCTTGTGATCGTCAAACCCATAGTCGCGCAATGCAATGCCCATTGCGATTTCGGCGGCTTTGCGGTGGTTTCCGGCCAACACCAACAAAGGCTGTTCGCCCCGCTTCTGGGCAATCTTTGCCCCCGCCTCGCGTGCCTCCTGAAACGAACACTGGCGCGGCAAAAATACGATATCTACCGCTTCTGCGGCCATGCCCGAAGGCCATGCCATTGTAATAACGTCACCGGTATTGGCACCTTCAGATTTTGCCGCACGCATCCGTTCGACCGCACCCCGCGTCAGCCGGTTCACCCGCCGGGCTTCCTGCCCGAGGTTACCTTCGACCGGCACCAGCACGCAAACGCGCCCTTCGGCTTCGGCAATAAGGTCCAGATTCGTTTCTTCAAAAGAAAGGCTCACCGGTTTTGACACGCTCAAACTCCCTGTTCTGTCGGACAAGACCTATCTCGCGTCGCGCGGCTTGACCAGATAGCAGTTTTCCCAGTGTCTCATTTCCTTTAATGTCCGCTCAAAAGAAGACTTGGGGGATTCTTGAGCAGTGGGACGATTCGACAGATACATCCTGTCGCAGCTCCTGACTTTGTTTGGCTTTTTCGCACTGGTTCTGGTGTCGGTATATTGGGTCAATCGTGCGGTGTTGTTGTTTGATCAACTGATCGCCAGCGGTCAGAATGCAACTGTATTTCTGGAACTGACCGTTCTCAGTCTGCCCAACGTCATCCGGCTTGTGCTGCCATTGGCAGTTTTTGCAGCGACCGTCTATGTCATCAACCGACTGTCCAGCGAAAGCGAACTGACCGTCATGCAAGCCACCGGTTTCAGCCCGTGGCGGCTGGCCCGGCCTGTGTTGTATTTCGGAATGATTGTCGTGGTCATGATGTCCGCGCTGACACATTATCTGGTTCCCGCCAGCCTTGTTGAGATGGAGAAAAGGCAAAAGGAAATTGCTGAAAACATCACCGCACGGTTGCTCAGCGAAGGCACATTTCTGCACCCGGCCAAAGGGGCCACGTTCTATATCCGCGAGATTGCCCCTGACGGCGTGCTGTTGGATGTGTTTCTGTCCGACCGTCGCGCGACCGACCAGACCACAACCTACACCGCTGAAAAAGCCTATCTTGTACAGGATGAAACCGGCCCAAAGCTGGTTATGGTCAGTGGTCTGGCCCAGGTCTATGACGAAGAAGATGGTCAGCTTACTACTACTAACTTTTCCGATTTTTCTTATGATATCAGCGGGATGATAAGCCAGGACAGCGCTCAACAGCGTGAAATCAAACATCTGCCTACCATGCAGCTGGTGTTCAACAGTGCAGCTGTGGCCGAGGAGTTGTCCGTTGACCGGGGGCGTGTCGTCTATGAAGGCCATGCCCGTTTTGCGCAGTCGCTGACGGCGATTGTTTTTGCATTGATCGGTTATGCGATGTTGTTGGTCGGCGGGTATAGCCGCTTTGGTGTCTGGCGCCAGATTTTGATCGCCTTCATCGCGCTCGTCGCACTTGAAATGCTCAAGAGCGCCGTAACAGATCCCGTGCGCAGCGATCCTGACATGTGGCCGCTCATGTACTTACCTGCCGTCACAGGCACGATTTTGGTCATTGGCCTGCTATATCTCGCGTCCCACCCGATCCAATGGCGCAGAAGGTTGGCGACATGACAATCCACCTCTATTTTGCACGCAAGTTCATCTGGATTTTCCTGGGTCTGCTGACCGTCTTTTTCGTACTTATGGCGCTGGTTGACCTGATGGAACAATTGCGCCGTTTTGATGTCGAAGAAGTCGGGTTCGCGGCAGTCGTGTTTCTGACCTTGCTGCGTACACCAGAGGGGCTGTATCAACTTCTTCCTCTCATTATCATCCTCTCCACAGTTGCGCTTTTTATCACCCTTGCACGCACGTCAGAGCTTGTGGTTGTCCGCGCCGCCGGGCGGTCTGCCATATTGTCATTGCTATCTCCAGTGATTGTCGCCTTGCTGATCGGCATCTTCGCGGTGACAACCTTGAACCCTGTGGTTGCTGCCACAACTGTGCGATACGACGAGTTGTCCGATGAAATGCGCGCCGGGGGCCGCAGTGCGTTATCACTGTCCAGCGAAGGCCTTTGGCTACGTCAGGGTGGCGAACAGGGTCAGGCGGTCATTCACGCTGTCCAGACCAATCAAGACGCAACCATCTTTCAGAATGTCACCATCGTTGTTTACGCGAAAGACGGCGGTCCCATAACCCGGATTGAAGCGGAATCTGCGCGGCTTGTTGAAGGCGCCTGGGAACTGACCAACGCCAAGGCGTGGCCTCTGGTGCATGGGGTCAACGCGGAAACCAACGCCGTATCGCATGACATATTGCGCCTCAGCAGCACCTTAACCCCAGACAGAATTCGTGACAGGTTTGGCACGCCTGCGGCCATTTCAATCTGGAAACTCCCTGAATTCATTGAAGAACTCAAAGAAGCAGGTTTTTCAGCGCGTCGCCACATCGTCTGGTTTAACATGGAAATGGCACAACCCGTCTTTCTGATGGCCATGGTTTTGATCGCATCAGCCTTTACCATGCGTCACACTCGGTTTGGCAATACTGGCGTTGCTGTTCTTGCCTCAGTCCTGATCGGGTTTGCACTCTATTTCATACGAAACTTTGCCCAGATTCTTGGGGAAAATGGGCAGATTCCCGTTGAACTGGCGGCATGGGCGCCCCCCGTGGCCAGTGTCATGTTGGCACTCGGGTTATTGTTGCATATGGAGGACGGATGAACGCTGCCCTTCGTCATCTGTCCAGCTTGCTACTGCTGGTTTTCCTGGCATTGCCCGCCCTCGCTCAGACCGAGTCTGATGATGGGGATGTTATGCTTGTGGCGGACCACGTCTATGTCACCGGAGAGTCGATCCTGACCGCCGAAGGACATGTTGAGGCGCTGATGAACGGGTCACGTATCCTCGCGCCCAAAATTGTCTACGACCAAAAAGCTGACAAGGTTTATATCACTGGCCCAATTCGCATTATCCAAGGTCAAGAAGCCACGATTGTTGCGTCATCCGCAGAACTGGACAAGGGGTTTCAAAACGGGATTTTGCGCAGCGCGAGGGTCGTCCTGAATCAGCAGGTTCAATTGGCCGCCAATCAGCTTGACCGTGTCGAAGGGCGCTACAACATTCTGACCAAGACCTCGGTCACGTCTTGCCGGGTCTGCGAAACCGAAGGTGCGCCTCTTTGGCATATCCGGGCACGCCGCGTTGTCCATGATCAGGAAGAACGCCAGATATACTTTGATCACGCCAGCCTGCTGGTACGTGATGTGCCAATCATGTATTTCCCGCATTTGCGCCTGCCTGATCCAACGCTGGATCGCTCAAACGGTTTTTTGATCCCGACGATCAATTCAACGTCCCAGCTTAGTTATGGTGTGAAATTCCCTTACTTTTTCACGTTGGGCAATTACCGGGATCTTACGCTCACGCCATATATATCGTCAGAAACAAAAACGCTCGAATTTCGCTATCGTCAGGCGTTCAAAAAGGGACGTATTTATATCAATGGTGCGATCTCTGACGACACTATTCTCCCGGGTGAAACCCGTGCATATATCTTTGTCGATGGTCAGTTTGATCTGCCGCGCGACTACAAACTGACCTTTGATCTTAAGGCCGTAACCGACGAAAGTTATCTGACAGACTACGATTACTCGGATGACGACAGACTGGTCAGCGATATTACCGCCCGGCGCGCCAAACGCGACGAAAACACCCGGTTTGCATTGTTACATTATCATTCGTTGCGGGAAAACGAAGACAACAGCACGCTGCCCACAATGGTGGCTGTTGCTGAAACGGAACGCAGGTATTTCCCTACCGCACTTGGTGGCGAGTTGCGGGCTAGTCTCGAAACGCACGCCCACGTACGCGAATCCGATCTGGATGTAGATGGCCGCGACGTCGCACGCCTCAACGCCGCCCTGCTGTGGAAACGAAACTGGACTATGCCAAGCGGCCTGCGGGCTGGGATCATCGGCGAACTGGCCTTTGATGCCTATCGTACCGAAGACGATTCCACCGTCGCCTCTTATGATCAGGCATTTACGCCAACCGTCGCGGCGCAATTCGGTTATCCGATGACCAAACAAGGGGCTGATGGTGCCACCTATCGTCTGGAACCTGTCGCCCAGATCGGCTGGACAGGTGGCAATAATCTGGACATCGCCAACGATGAAAGCACCCGCGTTGAATTTGACGAAGGCAACCTGCTTTCCCTGTCTCGGTTTCCTTCATATGACCGCCGCGAACGCGGCCTGTCTGGTGCAATTGGTTTGAATTGGGCGCGCACAACAACCAAAGGCTGGCGCGGCAATTTCACAATCGGGCAGGTTTATCATCAGGAAAATCAGGTCGATTTCACGGAATCTTCCGGCCTATCCGGAACGGTGTCTGACTTTCTTTTGGCTGGTCAAATCATCACAAAGAACGGGTTTGATCTGACCGCGCGTACATTGTTCGACCATGAAAACGGGCTGACCAAGGCGGCGGCACGGGCAGGTTGGAACAACAAGAAACTGAAACTTGATGCCAGCTATGTCTGGCTCGGTGTTGATCCGGCAGAAGACCGCAACTCGATCCTTTCAGAATGGACAATCGACAGCGAATACCGGATCGCGCGTCACTGGACCGGCCTGTTTGACTGGCGTTATGACGCCGGAAGCGGACGCACGGCTGAAGCTGGTGTCGGGGTTGAATACAGAAACGAATGCGTGAAGGTCGAACTTTCAGTCTCGCGCCGGTTCTCTACATCCACTACTGTGCAATCCAGCACAAATATCGGCCTGTCTCTCGCCCTTTTGGGCTTTTCCATCAAGTCAGGCAACAGAAGCTACGACCGCACATGCGGACATACGTAGAATGAGCAGGAAGAAGACAGATATGACGTCTCGGTTTATACTTGGTATCGCCGCTGCTGCCCTTGGTTTGTTCGGGGCAACCGCATCGTTCGCGCAAAGTGCGTTTTCACCAGCCATTCAGGTGAACGACCGGGTGATTTCTTACTACGAGATTGAACAGCGCGCCTTGTTGCTCGCGATCATGAACACGCCAGGCGATGCACGTAAACTGTCCCGTGAACAGCTGATCGAAGATCGGCTCAAGCTTGAGGCTGCCGAAATCGCGGGCATTTCACCCAACGAAGGCGGCATTCAGTCGGCCATTGGTCAAATGGCCAAGCGCGTCAACATGAAACCCGAAGACTTTATCAAGGCGCTGGCCGCAGAGGGCGTCGACGAAGAAACCATCCGCAGCTTCACGATTTCCGGCATTGCATGGCAGGGCGTCATCCAGAACCGGTACGGCTCTCAGGTCCAGATCACCGAAGAAGAAATCGACCGCGCCATCGCCGCCAATTCCGGGACTGGTGGCATCCGGGTATTGCTGTCGGAAATTGTCATTCCGACCACGCCACAAACCCGCGAACAGGTCGACAGCCTGGCCACGCAGCTTTCGGAAATTCGCAGTTTTGCCGATTTCGAAGCCGCCGCCCGCACCTATTCAGGATCCAAAACAAAGGTTGACGGCGGCAAGATCAACTGGATGTCGATCACCAACCTGCCAGCCAATCTGCGCCCGCTGATCACGTCGCTTGGCCCGGGCGAAGTTTCTGATCCGGTACAGCTTCCCAACGCGGTTGCGCTGTTTCAGATGCGCGGCATCGAAGAAACCAGCGCACCGTCGCCAAAATATTCCGCCATCGACTATGCGATGTTGTACCTGCCCGGTGGTCGCACCGCCGAGACCTTGGCCCAGGCCACTGAAATGCGCGACCGGATCGATCGCTGCGACGACCTTTACGGTATCGCCAAGGACATGCCTCAGGGCTCGCTTATTCGCGAAGCACAGGCACCCGGTGAAATTGCCCGCGACGTTGCACTTGAACTGGCCAAACTGGATGACAACGAAGTCTCCACCGCGCTGACCACGCAGAACCGCCAGATGCTGATCTTTCTGATGATGTGTGGCCGCACGGCCGAGCTTGGCGAAGAATTGTCGCGCGAAGACGTGGCCGCTGCGCTGCGCCAACAGCGTCTTGCATCCTTTGCCAACAGCTACCTGGCTCAACTGCGCGCCGAAGCCATCATTGTTCAAAAATGACGGTTTCCCCAATTGCACTGACCTGCGGCGAACCCGCAGGCATCGGCCTGGAACTGGCAGAAAAGGCGTGGTCGGCGTTGCGCAACGACCTGCCGTTTTTCCTGATCGCTGACCCTGATCATTTACCCGGCACTGTGCCCTCATCCGTCATTCAGGACCCCGCCGAGGCCATTGTCCTGATGCCTGACGCGTTACCCGTGTTGCCGCATCCGTTTTTCGGAAAAATCACACCGGGCACTCCCGATCCCGAAAACGCCGAAGGTGTGGTCGAAGTAATCTCACGTGCTGCCGATCTCGTCATGTGCCGATCAGCCGCCGCCATGTGCACGTCACCAATCCACAAAAAGGCACTCAAGGACGGCGCGGAATTTCCATGGCCGGGCCATACGGAATACCTTGCCTATCTGGGCGGCGTCGACCGCGTGGTTATGATGCTGGCATCTGATCAGTTGCGCGTGGTGCCAACCACCATCCATATTCCGCTCGCCGACGTGCCGACTGCCCTTACGCCTGATCTGCTGCGTGACACGTTGCGCATTACCGCAGACAGCCTGTCCCGCCAATTTGGTCTGACCAATCCACGCATCGCCGTTGCGGGTCTCAACCCGCATGCCGGCGAAGGTGGGGCCATGGGGCACGAAGACGCCACGATCATCGCGCCTGTCATAGCCGAATTTCAATCCGAAGGTATGGATGTAACCGGCCCCTGGCCTGCCGACACGATGTTTCACGCTGCGGCACGCCAGAACTATGACGTTGCCGTGTGTGCATATCATGATCAGGCGCTGATCCCGATCAAGACACTGGACTTTGACCGGGGCGTGAATGTGACGCTTGGCTTGCCCTTCATTCGCACATCACCGGATCACGGCACCGCCTTTGATATCGCCGGTAAAAACATGGCCAACCCAACCAGCACGATCGAGGCGCTGCGCCTCGCTTATAAAATGGCGCACACCACATGACACCTGAATTGGCCAAAACTGGTATAATAACGTTATGAGCGCCATCGACACCCTGCCCCCGCTACGTGACGTGATCGAAACCCATGGCCTGTCTGCACGCAAATCTCTGGGCCAGAACTTTCTGCTCGACCTAAACCTGACCGCTAAAATCGCCCGTCAGGCCGGAGACCTCAGCGAAGCTGACGTTTTGGAGATCGGACCGGGCCCCGGTGGGCTGACCCGCGGATTGTTGGCCGAAGGTGCCCGCCGAGTGCTTGCCATCGAAAAAGACGCCCGCTGTATGCCCGCGCTTGAGGAAATTTCAGCTGCCTATCCGGGGCGATTGCAGGTTATCAATGGCGACGCGCTGGAAATCAATCCGCTTAGCCACCTGACACCACCAATCCATGTGGCGGCCAACCTGCCCTATAATGTGGGCACCGAATTGCTTGTGCGTTGGCTCACCCCAAAGGAATGGCCGCCTTATTGGCAAAGCCTGACGTTGATGTTTCAACGCGAAGTGGCCGAACGCATTGTCGCCCAACCCGGCAGCAAAGCCTATGGGCGTCTGGCATTGTTGGCGCAATGGCGCGCCGAAGCCAAAATCGTGATGTCCCTGCCACCCGGCGCGTTTACCCCACCGCCCAAGGTCAGCTCAGCAGTGGTGCATCTGACCGCTCTTGCAGAACCCCGCTTTCCGGCGGACGCCGCGACGCTTAGCCGGATTGTGGCGGCCGCTTTCAACCAGCGTCGCAAAATGTTGCGCGCGGCCCTCAAAGGACAGGCACCCGATATTCAGGATCGCCTGATTGCGGCCGGAATTGACCCCACTGAACGCGCCGAACAAGTCAGCCTTGAGCAGTTCTGCGCGCTGGCCCGTCAGTTCAAAAAGTAAAGCCCGGTCACTCGAACCGGGCTTCCTCAAATAATCTGTGTTAATCGGCGGCGTTTACTCTGCCGCTTTACCTTCATCCACTGGCGCTTTTTCGGCTGCCGCAGGTTCTGCGTCGGCCACGGCCTCTGCCTTGGGCTCATCGCTCTTCTTTTTGCGAGGCGCAGGCGCGCGTTTGCGCGGCGTGGATTTGCGCGGCGTCCGGGGTGGTTTTTCCTCGGTTTTTGCTTCTGGCGTCTCCACCAGATCGGACTGCGGTGCATCCACAATCATATCCGGCTGTTCAGCCTCGGACGGGTCAAGAACCACATCGCTTGGCTTAGGCGCGGCCTCATTGTTGTTGGCTTCGCGTTCCTGACGCTCGATCCGGTCGCGACGCTCGCGATCACGCTCGGCCTGGCGTTCGCGGTTCTGACGCTCCTGCTCTTCGCGGCGCGCCTCTTGCTCGCGCTGCGCTTCGTTCAACAAACGCAGATAATGTTCCGAGTGTTGCTGGAAATTCTCCGTCGCAACCCGGTCATTGGCCAACTGGGCATCACGCGCCAGTTGGTTGTATTTGTCTATAATCTGTTGCGGGGTGCCGCGCACTTTGCCCTCGGGCCCCGAACTGTCAAACACACGGTTGACGATATTGCCCGAAGTAGGGCGATTGCGGTTAGACTTGTTCCGCGAACGTGATTTGGAAGATCTCATAATCCTTGCAATCCAGCCTTAATCAATTGCAGTCGCTTTTGCCGTGTCGCGCCTCGTGCGCTCTGAAAAACCGGTTGCGACAATTTGTGGCTTGGTGTCCTCCGGGACCGCCAAGTTTGGCATCCACCGATAAGACACGTCCTGACTAATCTGCCTTGCCCTGCGGGGCAAGTGTCTTTTGCGAGGAAAACACGATATTGCAAAAATATCGCAAACTATTTCAGTATTTTCGCGCCGAAACCACACGATCACGGCCATCCAGATCAGGGATAACCTGAATATCGGTCAATCCGGCCTTCTGAAACAGCGCATGAACATCCTTTGCCTGTTGCCAGCCGATTTCCACCAGCAACCGACCACCGGGCTTTAGATGATCCCCGACATCGCGCGCTATCACGCGATATGCCGCCAGCCCGTCGCCTTCATCTGTCAGCGCCATCCTCGGCTCAAAACTCAACTCTGGCGCCAGCCTGTCCATTTCGTCCAACGCAATATAGGGCGGGTTTGACACTATCAGATCAAACTGGCCACCAATGGCTGAAAACCAGCTGCATTCCTCAAATTGGACTCTGTCTTCGACCTGATGAGAGGTGGCGTTTTCCCGCGCAACGGCCAATGCCCTGGATGATATTTCCGTCGCAATTCCAACCGCATCCGGGCGCTCTGCCAACAACGTAACTATGATTGCCCCGGACCCGGTCCCAAGATCCAGAACGTCGGAAAACGACGACGCCAGGGCCGCTTCGATCAGGGATTCTGTCTCTGGTCTGGGGTCCAGCACATCGGACGAAACCGAAAAACGACGCCCATAAAACTCTCGCCAACCCAACAAGTGTGACACCGGCATACCCTTGCCGCGTTCAAGTATATCAGCAAAGAACCCGACCTCGGGTAAGTCGTCAAATTCATCAGCCAAATGCAGCGTCAATCGCCCCGCCTCAATTTCAAGGTGGCTGGCCATAAGTTTGCGCGCGTCTCGCGCCGGGTCTGCAATGCCTGCGTCGCGCAGCATCTGAGTGCCCATTCGCAAAGCCGCGCCTACATTCACCCTTCCATCTCCGCCAGCAACGTCGCCTGCGCATCTGCTGTCAGCGCGTCAATCACTTCGTCCAGATCGCCCTGCATCACCTGATCCAGCTTATAAAGCGTCAGGTTGATCCGGTGATCCGTCATGCGTCCTTGCGGAAAATTATACGTGCGAATGCGCTCAGACCGATCGCCTGATCCCACCTGCCCGGCCCGGTTCGCCGCACGTTCATTGTCAATCCGCTGACGTTCCAGATCAAACAACCGGGTCTTAAGAACCTGCATCGCGATCTCCCGATTGCGATGTTGGGATTTTTCGGAACTCGTCACCACAACCCCGGACGGCAAATGCGTGATCCGCACGGCCGAATCCGTGGTGTTCACGTGCTGCCCGCCCGCACCAGAGGACCGCATCGTATCAATCCGCAGATCATTGGCATCAATGCGAATATCTACGTCTTCGGCTTCGGGCAAAACCGCGACAGTTGCCGCGGATGTATGAATGCGTCCGCCGCTTTCGGTTGTCGGCACCCGCTGCACGCGATGCACGCCGCTTTCGTATTTCAGACGCGCAAACACATTGACGCCCTTGACATGGGCCACAACTTCCTTGATCCCACCCAGCTCGGTTGACTGCTCTTCCAGAATTTCCAGCTTCCAACCGCGCGCTTCGCAATATCGCTGATACATCCGCAGCAAATCCCCGGCAAACAACGCCGCTTCATCGCCGCCGGTGCCCGGGCGAATTTCCAGAATTGCCGGCCGTGCATCCGCCGCGTCCTTGGGCAACAACGCCAATTGCAACGCATGTTCTGCGTCAGGCACACTCGCACGCAACGTCGGCAGCTCTTCTTCTGCCAACATCTTCATATCCGGATCCGCCAACATGTCCTCGGCGTCCACAATGTCGGCCAGCAACTTTCGATACGCGACGATCTGTTCGACCACCGGACGCAAATCCGAATACTCTTTGGCCAGCGCCGCAATATCCGCGCTGCCCCCTTCCGCCATCTGCGCTTCAAGAAACTCGAAACGCTGGGTGATCTGTTCTAAACGCTCTATTGGAACCATGGGGCTAACTGGGACAATCCGCGGACTTGGTCAAGAGCCTGTTACGTTGTATACTTGCTGCATGAAACGGATTGTCATCCTTCTTTGTCTTGTGGCATCGCCCGTAATGTCGGACGGTTTCATAAATGGTGTTCCGGTCGATTGCTACTGCACAGACAAACAGGGCCAGCGGATTGAGGTTGGGGAAACCATTTGCCTTCAGGTGGACGGTCGTATGTTTATGGCACAATGTCAGATGTCGCTGAATGTGCCGATGTGGCGCGAGGTGTCTCCGGGCTGCTTCAGCTCAGAGCTAAAAGGCGGTCAAAGCCGCAATCCAGCGGTCAACACGCTCCGCATTGACACCAAAGTCCTTCCGCCCAAAGCGTGATCGCGCCAGTATTTTAAGCTCTTCACCGTCTTGAATGGCTGTGGTGTAGTCGGGAAATCCAATTGTGCGGCTGCGGGTGATAAAGGTTATCATCCCCTCCTGAACGCTGCCCGCCAGAACATGTGAGCGCGGATCATCTTCGACCACATCCGCAAATCTGCGCAGCCCGTCTTTGCCAATCACAACAACCCGCGTCAAGCCATTTGCAAACCCTTTGTCGGCCGTGATCTCGGGCACTTGATGCCACCGCGTCAGATCGCTGGGCGCCAAACGGATATAGGCAAAAGCCGAAAGAAACACCCCAATCAGCAGCCAGACAACCACCATTTTGCGCACGTCCTTTCCTTTCTGGACCAGCCTTCTTCTAAAACATGCGGCGGCTGCGAAAAGTAGACCGGCACCCGCCTGAAGGCAGAGCCAAAAGAACGACAAAAACCGCAGGTTACAAGTGAAATCTACCGCGCGTCTCCTATCGAGTGAAAATGTTGCACCGCTCCCATTTCCAGGATTTGCATGGCGGATCGGGGTGGGTGGGTGGGCGATCTGCCATGCAAATCCCCATCCAGCTACACAGGCTGCGCCCTCTCCACAATACGGGCAAAAAACGAAGCTCCCACAGGCGCCACATCATCGTTGAAATTGTATTTCGGGTGATGCAACCCTGCGCCGTCCCCGGCCCCCAAGAACAAATACGACCCGGGACGCGCTTCCAGAAAATAGGCAAAATCCTCCGCCCCCATCTCCATATCAACAGCGTCCGCCACCGCGTTTGCGCCGGACACTTCGCGCGCCACATCTGCCGCAAACCGGGTCTCCGCTGCATGATTAACCGTCGCCGGATAGCCGATTTCTATCGATATTTCCGCCGTCGACCCATAGGCCGCTGCCGTCCCTTGCACAATCTCGTCCAACCGGCGGTGCACCATCTGCTGCACGTCTTTGTCAAACGTGCGAATTGTGCCATTCAGATAAGACACATCCGGGATCACATTGTTAACCGTGCCTGCATGGATCTGCGTCACCGACACAACCACCTGCTGGCGCGTATCGTGATTACGGCTGACAATGGTCTGTATGGCATTCACCATCGCAACAGCAATCACCACCGGATCAATCGTGTCTTGCGGATAAGCACCATGCCCACCCTGCCCCTGTATATTGATCTCAAACGTATCCACAGCCGCCATGATTGGTCCCGGCGTGGTGTAAAAATGCCCGAACTCCAGCCCCGGAATATTGTGAACGCCGAAAACCTGCGAAATGCCAAACCGATCCATGATGCCCTCTTGCACCATGATGTCCGCACCACCGCCTTCTTCTTCGGCCGGCTGAAATATCAACGCCACCCGACCGGAAAATTTACGCGTTTCCGCCAGATACCGCGCCGCTCCCAGCAACATCGTTGTATGCCCGTCATGGCCGCATGCATGCATCATTCCCGGCACGGTCGACGCATAATCCAGCTTAGTCATCTCCTGCATCGGCAACGCATCCATATCCGCGCGCAACCCAATGGTATCCCCATCACCCTGACCATTGATAATCGCCACAATGCCCGAGGTCGCGATACCCTCATGGATCTCGTCGACACCAAATTCGCGCAAACGTTCCGCCACAAAGGCCGCTGTCTTGTGACAGGCGAACTCCAGTTCCGGGTGCTGATGCAAATACCTGCGCCAGCGCTTCATATCTTCCGCATAATCCGCAATCCGGTTAACTACTGGCATGTCTGGACTCCCCGCACGACTTTCCCTCAACTACAGCAGACCGCAAAAAGGAACTTATCGCAATGGCCCAAGACCCGCTGATCCATGACCCAAATGGCGGTATGCCGCGTCTGCTTGAAATCATGCGCCGTCTGCGTGACCCCGAAACAGGCTGCCCGTGGGACATCGAACAGGATTTCGCGACCATTGCGCCCTACACCATTGAAGAGGCCTACGAGGTCGCCGATGCAATTGAGCGACAATCATGGGACGAACTCAAAGGCGAACTTGGCGATCTGCTATTCCAATCGGTCTTTCACGCCCAAATGGCTGCTGAAAAGGGTCTGTTCTCGTTTGACGATGTCGCCGACACCATGTCCGACAAAATGGTCGCCCGCCATCCGCATGTGTTTGGTGACGAGTCGCGCGATAAATCATCCGAACAACAAACTCGCGACTGGGAAACCATCAAAGCCGCCGAACGCGCTGGCAAAGCACAGGGCGGCACACTTGATGGCGTTGCCGTTGGCCTGCCTGCCCTGCTGCGCGCCGTGAAATTGCAAAAGCGTGCCGCACGCGTTGGCTTTGACTGGCCCGATGCCAGCCACGTGCTTGATAAGATCACCGAAGAGGCACACGAATTGGCCGAAGCCCGCGATACGCTGACCCAGGACGCAGTCGAAGATGAATTTGGCGACTTGCTTTTTGTCATGGCGAACCTCGCACGCCACATGCATGTTGACCCCGAAGCCGCCCTGCGCCGCACAAACCAGAAATTCATTCGCCGCTTTGAAGCAATCGAAACCCGTTTGGCCGCGCGCGGCGCCTGCCCCGAAGACTCCTCGCTTGAGGATATGGACGCCCTTTGGAACGCTATTAAAGCCGAAGAAAAAGCCGCAAATAATACCTGAATGTTTTATTCAGGTATTGACCTTAGTAAAAAAGTCAGGTTTAAGCTGCCGCAACCGAATTGCAACCACAAGAGCTGAGCAATGACCAACCCACTTAAAACCTCCTTCTTCGCAGCCGCCGCTCTGGCCGTGGCCACCCCTGTCCTTGCCGAAGAGGTCAATATTTATTCGTATCGCCAGCCAGAGCTGATCAAGCCGCTGACCGACGCCTTTACCGCCGAAACCGGGGTCAAAGTGAACGTGGCCTACCTGCAAAAAGGTATGGTCGAACGTCTTCAGGCCGAGGGCGACCGCTCTCCCGCGGATGTGGTGCTGACCGTTGATATTTCGCGTCTGGCCAGCGTTGTTGACGCCGGGCTGACACAGCCCGTGAACAGCGAAACATTGTCTTCCAACGTGCCAGCGCAATATCAGGACCCCGACGGGCACTGGTACGGGCTGACAACCCGCGCACGCATCGCTTATGCCTCAAAAGAACGCGTCGCAGATGGCGAAATTACAACCTACGAAAACTTCGCTGATCCTAAATGGCAGGGCCGCATTTGCACCCGCTCGGGCACACACGCCTACAATGTCGCGCTGACCTCGGCCGTCGTAGAACATCACGGCGAAGAAGGTGCCAAAGCTTGGCTGGAAGGCCTCAAATCCAACCTCGCCCGCAAACCGCAAGGCAACGACCGCGCACAGGTCAAGGCGATCTGGGCCGGTGAATGCGACGTCGCCATCGGCAACACCTATTACATGGGCAAAATGTTGGCTGACGAAGAGCAAAAAGAATGGGCCGACAGCGTTGACGTCATTTTCCCAACTTTTGAGGATGGCGGCACCCACGTAAATATCTCTGGCGTTGCCATGACCAAAGCGTCTCCCAACCCTGAAAACGCGTTGAAGCTGATGGAATTCCTGACCTCACCCACAGCTCAGGAAATCTATGCCCAGGCCAACTTTGAATACCCTATCGCACCCGGCACCAAGGCCGACCCTCTGGTCGAAGGCTGGGGCAGCTTCACGGCTGACGACGTCAACCTGATGACGCTGGCGGGCAATCGCGGTGCCGCCCTACGCATCACCGAAGAAGTCGATTTCGACGGCTGATAGTCTCAAGACATTACTCGCAAGAAGAGGCGGCGCTTTCGGGTGCCGTCTCTTTTTTCGCATCGCCCGCGCCCTAACCTGCTGAGTTAGGAAAACAACACCGACGCAATACCGACGTAGAACCGATGCGCTGCCGATCCACCTTTGCCGGGCTTTTTTGCACCCTCTGACGGGACGTGCTTGCCAAGCGCGCAGGCACTTGACACTGTGGCCGCAATCTTGACGAGGACCAGCCATGAGCGCGCGAAAAATCATCATCGACACCGACCCCGGACAGGACGACGCGGTCGCAATCCTGTTGGCTCTGGCCAGTCCCGAAGACATTGACGTGCTGGGCATCACGGCTGTCGCTGGCAATGTTCCTCTGCCATTAACGCAGAAAAATACACTTATTGTCTGTGAGTTAGCGGGTAAAACTGATGTAAAGGTGTTTTCCGGATGTGACCGTCCACTGGGCCGCGATCTGGTCACTGCGGAACATGTGCATGGCAAAACCGGCCTTGATGGCCCCGACCTGCCTGATCCCGTTATGCCGCTACAGGATCAACATGCCGTCGACTTTATCATCGAAACACTGCGCACGCACGATGCCGGAACCGTCACACTGTGTCCGCTGGGCCCTTTAACCAACATCGCAATGGCGTTTGAGAAAGCCCCGGATATCGTTGAAAAGGTTCAGGAAATTGTGCTTATGGGGGGCGCATATTTCGAGGTTGGAAACATCACCCCAGCCGCCGAATTCAACATCTATGTCGACCCGCAAGCCGCCCATATTGTGTTCCGCGCCGGTGCGCCAATCACGGTCATGCCGCTGGACGTCACCCACAAGGCGCTTGTCACCAAATTCCGCAATGATGCGTTTCGCGAACTGGGCACGCCCGTTGGCAAGGCCGTCGCGCAAATGACTGATTTCTTTGAACGATTTGACAAGGAAAAATACGGATCAGCAGGCGCACCGCTGCATGATCCCTGTGTCACGGCCTATCTGATCAACCCCGATCTGTTCTCCGGACGCCACATCAATGTGGAAATCGAAACGCAATCCGAACTGACCATGGGTATGACTGTGGCCGATTGGTGGGGCGTGACCCAACGCCCACCCAACGCAACATTCATGGGGGATATTGATGCCGACGGCTTCTTTTCCCTTTTGACAGAAAGGCTTGCACGACTATGAGCACCGCTCTTCATCTTGCCGGACCCGACGATCTGGCCCCGCTCGCCAAACTGGTCGCCGCATTTCACGCTGAGATGAAAATTGATCAGGATGAAGACGCCCGCCAAAACGCGCTGATCCCGCTGCTCGAAGGATCGCCATATGGTGCCATCTACATACTCGGTCCACGTCGCGCGCCTGTCGGCTATGTCATTGTAACCTTTAGCTGGTCCGTCGAATTTGGTGGCTTGGACGCCTTTGTAGACGAATTCTTTATTCGCCCCGGTGTGCGGCGTCGTGGTGTTGGCAGCGATGTCTTGATTGCCTTGCCCAAGGCCTTGTCTGATGCCGGAATTCGCGCCTTTCATCTGGAAGTCGACCGTGAAGATGCCGCCGCGCAACGGCTTTATACCCGGGCAGGATTTCGTCCGCGCGACCGCTATATGCTCATGACTCGGCTGTTGACCTGAACTGACTTGCGCACCATTAGCAGAAATTTAATACAGCTCTGGTATTCCTGCATTCAGAAGCTATCTTTTTGTGCATGACCCTGCACATCCCATTCGACAACAGCTATGCGCGCCTGCCCGCGCAATTGTTTACTGCGCAATCGCCAACACCTGTGGCGGCCCCCCGGTTGGTGGCTTTCAATCATGCATTGGCCCAGGACCTTGGATTCACAGGAGATTTCGACGACGCGGATTTGACCGCGGTCTTCTCTGGATCGACGGTTCCCGAAGGCGCGCAACCACTGGCCCAGCTATATGCAGGGCATCAGTTCGGCGGCTGGAATCCTCAGCTGGGCGATGGACGCGCCGTTTTATTAGGGGAATCCAACGGATTTGACATTCAACTCAAGGGCTCTGGTCCGACGGCCTATTCACGGCGTGGCGACGGACGCTCCTGGCTCGGTCCGGTCCTGCGCGAATATCTGGTGTCCGAGGCGATGCATGCCCTTGGCATCCCAACCACCCGCGCCTTGGCTGCTGTGGAAACAGGCGAAGCGGTCTACCGCGAAACGGCCCTGCCGGGCGCGATTCTGACGCGCGTCGCAAGCAGCCACATCAGGGTTGGCACGTTTCAGGCCGTGGCCGCACGGCGCGACATCGCAGGCCTGCAGGCATTGTATGAACACGCAGTAGACCGCCACTATCCGGAATCCCGATCACCCACAGATTTTCTGAACGCAGTGATTGCTGCCCAGTCCCGCCTGATCGCCCATTGGATGTCGGTTGGCTTTATTCATGGGGTCATGAACACCGATAATTGCGCGATTTCCGGCGAAACCATCGACTATGGGCCATGTGCGTTCATAGATGCCTACCACCCGATGACCGTGTTTTCATCGATTGACCGCCAGGGCCGCTATGCCTTTGGGAACCAATCCGGAATCATCGTTTGGAACATGGCGCAACTGGCCACGGCGCTGGTCCCGTTGATGCCCGATCAGGACCTGGCCGTGACGGAATTCACCGCCGCCGTGCATTCCATGCCGGCCCAGATCGAAGCCAATCACCAAAAACTGATGCGGACCAAAATCGGGCTAACGTCCCAACAACCTGAAGATGCCGCGCTGGTTCAAGACCTCTTGGACATGATGGAACAACAGGGGCTGGATTTCACCAATACGTTCCGATCTTTGTCTGATCCGTCAGCGGCGACACAATTTGATGACAAGGCAACATTCACCAACTGGCACGACAAATGGCAGCGCCGTTTGGCACATGAAGACAGTAGTCCGGATGAGACGATGAATGCGGCCAACCCAGTCCTTATTCCGCGCAATCACAGGGTCGAACACATGATCCAATCCGCCCTGCAAGGCGATTATGCGCCGTTCAACCGTCTGATGCAGGCCTTGTCAGCGCCCTATGCCGATGACCGCCAATATTCGGACCTGACCACGCCGCCGATCGAAGCCGAGCGGGTCAAACAGACTTTTTGCGGAACCTGACATAACTGCATTGAAACGAAACCCATCACGGTTTCATTGCCCCCGAACCTGCGGTAAACACAGGCAAATCACTCGGGATGACCATGATAAACACTGTGCGCCTTGCCAGCTATAACCTGCAAAAATGCGTCGGCATGGATATGCAGCGCCGCCCGGATCGGTCGATGGTGGTGATCCGGGCCTTGCGGGCTGATATTGTGGTTCTGCAAGAGGCCGACAAACGTCTGCCACCCCGTCCAACAGCACTGCCTTTGGAACAGATTGAGAAACGGGGATACGTTGCCGTCGATTTTGGTCAACCCGGCGGTTCACTTGGAGTGCACGGCAATGCCATGTTGATCAAACCAACTGTTGTCCTGCGCGATACTGCAAATATGGACCTGCCCGGTCTTGAACCGCGCGGCACGATACGGGCCGAATTTGAGACACCAATAGGCCCCGTGCGAGTGATCGGCGTGCATCTGGGCCTTTTACGGCGCCACCGGTTGATGCAGCTTTCCGCCATCACACGCGCCCTCAGACCATTGCCCGACATGCCAACCATCATGGCCGGGGACTTCAATGAATGGGGTCCCAAACGCGCGCTGGATGTTGCCACTCCCGGTCTGGACTTTGTCGACCCCGGGCATTCGTTTCCGGCGCCACGTCCAATCGCCCCGCTGGACAGCTTTGCGTTGTCCCACCATCTGACCGCCCAAAAAACCGGCGTGCACGCACGTCGCCCAGCGGCTGTAGCGTCGGATCATCTGCCGGTCTGGATTGAACTTTCTTCTGCCTAGTCAGGTGCCAGTCACCATGTTAGGGCTTGCCCATTATCGACCGGGATCAACATCATGAATATTCTGCAAATCGCATCCTTACTTATTGTTTTGGCCGGAGTTTTCGGGGCCATCAACTATCTTTTCCTCAAGCTGCCATCGGCGATTGGCATCCTTGTCGTGGCCTTGCTTGCCTCTTTTGCCGTCCTGGGGATCGACTATGTCTGGCCACAATTGTTGATCGCAGACAGCGCCCGACAGGTGATCAACGGCATAGATTTTTCAGACGCATTGCTCGAAGGCATGCTGGGTCTGTTGCTTTTCGCCGGGGCGCTGCACGTCAAGCTGGCCGACTTGCGTGCGCAATGGTTGCCTGTTGCACTGATGGCGACACTTGGCGTGGGGCTCTCGACCGCAATTGTCGGCTTTGGCTTCAGCTGGATCACCGGAATGCCACTGATCGTCGCCCTGGTTTTTGGGGCGCTGATCTCACCCACTGATCCAGTTGCTGTGCTGGGCGTTTTGCGCGAGGCCAATCTGCAAAAATCTCTGGAAACCAAAATCGCCGGCGAAAGTCTGTTCAATGACGGCGTGGGCTATGTCGTCTTTCTGGTTCTGTCGGGCATTGCCTTTGCCTCAACGTCCCATGGCGGCGACCACGGCGCATCCGAGCTTGATGATGCCGCCTTGCTGTTCATCCAGGAGGCTGTCGGGGGTGCCATTCTGGGCATTGTGCTGGGCTGGCTGACTTTCCGCGTTATGCGTCTGATCGATGATCCCGCTCTCGAGGTGTTGCTCACACTGGGGCTTGCATTTGGCGGTTACGAGCTGGCCGTGGTGTTGCATGTGTCCGCACCCATTATGGCCGTGTGTGCTGGATTGTTGATCGGAGAGATTGGCACCAAGAAAGGTATGTCCGCGCAAACCCGAGAATATGTTGATTCTTTTTGGAAAATGATCGACGAAATTCTGAACGCTGTACTGTTCCTCCTGATTGGGTTCGAGGTCTTTGCCGTCGCCTTTGATCAACGTTTTCTTGTCGCCGGATGTTTCGCCGTCGTATTGGCCCTGGTGGCGCGCTTCGCCGCCGTGGCTGTGCCAATCCTGATCTTACGACCCTTCCGTGGCTTCAGCCGCGGCGTCATTCCCGTCATGACATGGGGTGGCCTCAAGGGTGGTATTTCGGTTGCGCTGGCTTTGTCTCTGCCCGAAGGTGACTGGAAGCCTGTGATTTTGACGGCGACGTATGTCGTGGTTATCTTCTCGATTATTGTACAAGGTCTGACCGTTGCGCCTTTGGCCAACAAGGTTGGACGCGAACCGGACCTGATGTGATTTCATGACAAACTACTTGGTGTATGACGTGTTTTCTCAGTCGCCCTTTGGCGGCAACCAGCTGGCCGTCATCCCGGATGCCACCGCCCTGCCCGAACACGACCTGCAACGCATCGCGCGCGAGTTCAATTTCTCCGAGACGACCTTTGTCTATCCCCCTGCGGATCCGCAAAACACCGCCCGGGTGCGTATCTTTACGCCGACGATGGAGGTGCCTTTTGCCGGGCATCCTGTGATTGGCACCGCTGTCGCGCTGGCCGATCTTGGCAAGGGTCCTGACATGGTGCTGGAATTGGGCATTGGTCCGCTGACCTGCCAAGCGCAATCTGGTCAGGCACGATTTTCCACGTCCGCCACGCTCGAGAGGATCGCAGAACCAGACACCGATCTGGTGGCGCGTGCGCTTGGCACGTCTGCGGATCAGATTGCCCTGACATCTCATCGCCCTGTGATGGCGTCACTGGGTCTGGCGTTCACATTAACCGAACTGGCATCGCGCAAAGTTCTGTCAGAGCTGACCCCGGATGTCGGCGCGTTTCGCGAAGGGCGCGACGCCTTTCCGTCCAGCCTTGATTTCGCGCAATTCGCTTATGTGCGAGATGGCGATACGCTGCATGCCCGGATGTTTGCACCGCTTGACAATATTCCAGAAGACCCCGCTACGGGCAGCGCCTGTGCGGCTTTGGGTGCATTTCTAGCGCAGCTGGAAAACCGCGATCTGGACCTGACCATTCATCAGGGCGACGACATGGGACGCCCCAGCTTGATTGGCCTGAAAACGAAAAACGGCGCCGTAACAATTTCCGGCGCCGCTGTTCAGACTATGCAAGGCACATTGGTCTACTGACCTCAGGCCGCCTTTTGTGGGCGTTTGCCCCGGGGCGGACCCTTGCGCCGACGACGCTGACCGCCACCGGGCTTGTCCTGACCGCCGCCGCCACCGCTATTGTTGCGCGGGCCACCTTTGCGCCGACCGCCACCTGACTTTTTGCCAGTCTCTTCCATACCCATCCATGGACGCCCGGACGCAATCGGAATTTCAGCTTTCAGCACTTTCTGAATGGCCTTCAGTTCATCGACTTCGTCAGGTGCACAAAACGCCGCTGCTGCGCCGTCCATACCGGCGCGGGCCGTGCGGCCAATCCGGTGAATATAGTTTTCTGGCACATTGGGCAGGTCAAAGTTGTAGACATGGCGCACTTGCGGAATGTCCAGACCACGCGCCGCAACATCCGTCGCCACCAGAACCATGGTATCGCCTTCACGGAATCCCTTGATGGCACGTTCGCGCTGGCCTTGGCTCTTGTTGCCATGCACCGACGCTGCGTCGTACCCGGCCTTGACCAGCGCCTTCATCAAACGTTCGGACCCGTGCTTGGTGCGCGCAAACACAATCGCCGCTTCGTCACGATGCTTGGCCAGCAACTCGATCAGCAACGACGTTTTCTCGGCCTTGGCAATGAAATGCACCGCCTGGGTGATTTTGTCCGCTGCTTTGCCCGGAGGCGAAACCTGCACTTTGACCGGGTTGGTCAGATAGGTGTTCGCGATTTCCGACATCTGCTTGGGCATGGTGGCCGAAAACAGCATGGTCTGGCGCTTTTCAGGCAGCCAGCTGGCGATTTTGCGCAGCGCGTGGATAAAGCCCATATCCAGCATCTGGTCCGCTTCGTCCAGAACTAGGAAATCAGTTTCGTCCAGTTGCATCGCCCGGCGTTCCATCAGGTCAATCAGACGGCCCGGTGTTGCCACCAGAATATCCGTACCCTTTTCAAGCCGCTTAATCTGCGGGGTGATGCCCACGCCGCCAACCACAAGACCCACCTTAAAGGGCGTGCCATCCACCTGTTCGCGCAGGCTTTTGGCAATCTGCCCGGCCAGCTCGCGTGTTGGCGCCAGCACCAGTCCGCGCACTTTGCGTGGGTTGGGTTTCTTTCCATAAGACTGCATCTGCGCAATCAGCGGCAAACCAAACGCCAGCGTCTTACCAGTGCCGGTCTGTGCCAGCCCCATCACGTCCTGCCCTTCCAGCGCGTGCGGAATGGCACGTTCCTGAATGGGTGTCGGCGCAGAGATGCCGGTTTGGTTCAATCGGGCTACCAGCTTTTCGGGCAAACCCAGGTCATTAAAAGTCGTCAAAATATTTGCTTTCCGGCCCCGCGCAATTGCACGACACCTGTCATCTGCCCGTTCATGCGGGCGGTTCGGTGGTAGGCCCCGATCCCAACTGTTTGCCTGATGCAAAACAGCCGATCCAGACCTTGGCCCCACGCGTGATTTTGGGATCATCTGGTGCCTTGAATGGGACCCGGACACATGTCTCAGGGGCCCCGCTGCTCACGCGGCAGAAGGCAGTCGTCCTCACATGGGGCCTTAACCCAACCGTGTCAAGTCAGATCTGGTGTGGATAACCTTGCAAAACCGGTGGCCACAGGCGCGGGCATTGGATAGACAGGACTCCCAAAACGAGGGCCAAAACACGCCATGGGCATGAACGACACAATTCTTGAGCGATGCGAAGCCAAGGGCCTGCGCATGACCGAACAACGCCGCATTATCGCGGGCGTCTTGCAGGAAAGCCACGACCACCCGGATGTCGAAGAGCTTTATGCCCGTGCGTCCGCCAAGGATGCAGGCATTTCGCTGGCAACTGTTTATCGCACAGTCAAACTATTTGAAGAGGCCGGTATTCTGGACAAACTGGAATTCGGCGACGGTCGCGCGCGCTACGAAGACGCCGAGCGAGAGCATCACGACCACCTCATCGACATCAATTCTGGCGAAGTGATCGAATTTGTCGATCCCGAGATTGAGGCGCTTCAGGAAAAGATCGCTCAGAAACTGGGGTATCGCCTGATGGGCCACAAGCTGGAACTTTACGGCGTTCCCAACAGCAAATAGACAACCAGAATTTAGACGCGTACTTCGCGAACCAGAGTTTCAAGGTAAGCGCGCGTCTCAGGATCCCAGTCCGCAGGAATTTCACCATGCGCGATTTCCGCGTGAAGTTCGGTTAGCTTCCACAACTCCTCTTTCGTCGCCGCAGTGACGCTGGCAGGACAAGTTTCCATGCCTTCGCAATCCCTGCAGGCATATGAATACGCTAGTGCCATGGATCTTCCTCCAGTTTTCAGGCCGGAAAGCCGTCGTAATTACGAGTGCCAGCGGTGATTGGCACCCAGTGCAATTTTTCGCTGATATAGACATTCGAATTTGGCGTGAGACAATTGGGATCATCAAGCGACGCAATCGTCACGCCAATATCATCCCAACCTTGCCCCCGGAAAGTCAGGGACGATCCGCAGTCCGAACAAAAGCCACGAAAAATTCCCGGGGATGATTGATGTTCCGACATGGTTCCCTTGACAACTTCAAAGTTTGCCGGGTTCACGCCGAACCAAGCCACTGACACGCCGCCTGTCGCACGCCGACAATCGTCGCAATGGCAGTGCCCGACATACGTTGGATCGCCTTGCGCGACAAAGTGTACAGCGCCGCACATGCATCGCCCGTCATATTTGACTTGCGTGTGTGTCATAATTCACCCTTTCGTTGTCGGTTAAGTCAGATAACCAAATCAACATTATTTTTGCTTTGGCGTGCCAATCATTCCTGATCTGGCAATCAAACTCGATTGAATAATATTGGATAGTTGTTAGAATTTCTAACAAATGGACTGGTCCGGCATCCCACCTCTTAATGCACTTCGTGCATTTTCGGCGCTGGCATCTTGCGGATCATACACTGATGCAGGAGCCGCCTTAAACGTGACGCATGCAGCCATCGTCCAACAAGTTCGGTCTCTTGAAGAACGCTTAGACCTCAAACTGGTCAACCGGGTCGGGCGCAATGTTGTGCTCACCGAAGACGGGCAAACACTGGCCCGTCATCTCAGTTCAGCGTTTCATCATATCCGTGCAGGCGTGGAAGAATTGAGCGAAAGTAGTATGTCGAGACCTGTCAAAGTGACTATGTCTCCGGCATTTGCCGCGAAATGGCTGATGCCCCGACTGGCCGAATTTCGGCAGATTCACCCCGAAGTAACTCTTCTTCTCGACCCAAGTGGTGAAATACTTGACCTGCGTCGCAATGAAATTGATGTCGCCCTGAGATACAGTCGACGCAGAGCACTTCCAAAAGGCGTTGACGTCATTGTAAGCGGCGACCTTGCAGTCATCGGCACTTCTGATTTTCTCGGTGACAACGAAATGAACGAGACAGACCTTCTGCACCTGCCCTGGTTACAGGAACTTGGAACAAATGAAGTGGACGAGGTTCTGTCACGGCTTGGGGTTCAAAAATCCGAACCGCCAACGATTTCTCATATGCCTGGCAATCTTGTAATGGACGCAGTTCAGCGCGGCGACGGAATTACGTACACCTTATGCGAATGGCTTCAGGATGATCTGGACAGTGGGCAACTGGTTGCCCGATACGTGGAAAAAGATGAGGCGGTGTTCTACATTCAAACCCAGTCCGACGTCATGCGCCCCGCAGTGCATGCCTTTATTAAATGGCTCAAAAGACAGGCTTCGCCGCGGCGACGTCAAATCAAGTGACACGCGTCTCAGGCTCGCAGCCGCTCTCCCTTGGGATCAAATGGCGGTTCTTTCAGAATGCGCGCTTTGTGCGGTTGTCCCAGAACCATGACCTCAACGTCATCCCCGGGTTTGGCATTCTTGACAAACCCCAGCGCCAGAGACATCCCGACAGTATAGCCATACGCGCCAGACGTGACGCGCCCGATACCCTGACCGTCCTTAAAGATCGGCTCCCCTCCGGTTGCATCCGCATTGGACCGGTCTGTGTCGGCCCCATCCAGATGCAACAAAACAAGCTGTTCGCGTGGGGTGTCAGCAAGCGTTTCCTCAACCGCCGCCTTATTCAGAAACGCTTTGTCCAATTTACACAACCGATCCAGCCCGACTTCCTGTGGCCAGTATTCGGGGCTGTATTCGCGGCTCCACGACCCATACCCCTTTTCGATCCGCAAACTCATCAACGCGCGACTGCCCACCGGCCCTGCCCCAAAATCGCGCCCGGCCTCCAATAATGCCTCATACAGCCGCGCCTGATCTTCTGCAGCACAGTGTATTTCCCAACCCAAATCGCCGGTAAACGACACCCGCAGCGCCATGGCCTGCACACCCGCAATCTCGATCTTCTGGGATCGCATGAACGGGAAATCCTGCGTTGCCAGCGACGCATTGGTCAGCCGTTGCAACAGATCACGAGATTTGGGACCGGCGATGTTAAATCCGCACATTGCCTCGGTCTTGCTTTCAAAACCTGTCCCATTCGGCAGCGGCACCTGCTTAAAGAACCGCTGATGATACCGTTCAGCCATGCCTGATCCGATAATCCAGAATTCATCTTCGTCCAGCCGGGTCACGGTGAAATCGCCCGCGATCCCGCCACGTTTACCAATCAAAGGTGTCAGACACGACCGCCCTATAGCCTTGGGCATATTATTGGCGAACACGGCGTTCAGCCAGCCTTCGGCCCCCGGCCCCTTGCACACATATTTTGCAAAATTCGAGATATCGATAATTCCGGCCGCATCGCGCAACATGCGGCATTCCTGACCAACCGGGCCCCACCAATTCTGCCGCGTGAACCCGTTTGTATCCTCCACTCCCGAACTATCCGCGAACCACAGCGGATGTTCCCAGCCATAGTTCAGGCCAAACACGGCACCCAGTTTCTTTTGGTGCTCAAACACAGGACGTGTGCGCAGCGGGCGTCCAGCTGCACGTTCCTCATTCGGGAAATGGATCGCAAAGCGGTGCGCATACACATCCTGCACCCTGGCTTTGACAAAGGCGCGGTCATTGGCCCAGTCCCCAAATCGCGCCACGTCCCATGCGAACATGTCGTATTCCATTTCGCCTTTGATGATCCATTGCGCCGCCATCAGCCCCATTCCGGCAGACTGGCTAAAGCCCGGAATGATCCCGCCGCACATGAAATAGCCGTCCAGTTCGGGCACTGGCCCCAGGATAACATTGCTATCGGGCGACCAGATCATTGGCCCGTTGATCACGCGTTTGATCCCCGCCATGCCGACAACCGGCACCCGGTCAATCGCGCGCAGCATATTTTCCTCAATCCGCTCCAGATCATCGGGAAACAGATCATGCGCAAAGTCCAGCGGCGTGCCGTCTTCGGCCCAAAACCGCATGTCGCGCTCATAGGCCCCAACCAAAAGCCCTTTGCCCTCCTGGCGCAGGTAATATTCCCCGTCCCGATCCGCAACCGACGGCAACCGGCGATCCATCGCGTCGATTTCTGCAATGGATTCTGTCACAAAATACTGGTGTTCGGTTGGTTGCAGCGGCACCTGCACACCAGCCAGCCTGGCCACCTCGCGTCCCCATAAACCAGCGGCATTGATCACCCAGGGCGTGCGGATGTCTCCTTTGGGCGTGCGCACAATCCAGCTTCCGTCGGCCTGCTGTTCAGTGCCTGTCACGGGCGTAAAGCGGTTGATTTCAGCGCCGCGTTGGCGCGCGCCAATCGCATAGGCATTGGTTACACCCGACGGGTCCACATTGCCCCCATCCGGTTCCCACATGATACACCGGATACCGTCGAAATTGACCAGTGGATGCAGTTTTTCGGCTTCATCGCGGCTGATTTCGTGGAAATTCATGCCGTATAACCTGGCCTTGGCCGCCTGCAGACGCAGCTGGTGTTCGCGATTCTCGGTTTGCGCCAGATACAGAGATCCAGGACGAAACACGCCACAGCTTTGCCCGGTTTCCTCTTCCAGCTCATCATAAAGCCGCATGGTGTAATGCTGAAGCCGACTGATATTGGCGCTGTCATGCAGCCCGTGGATATTGGCCGCCGCGTGCCATGTGCTGCCACTTGTCAGCTCATCACGTTCCAGCAAGACAACGTCGTGCCACCCCAGCTTGGTCAGGTGATACAGGATCGAACACCCAATCACCCCGCCTCCAATCACAACTGCCTGTGCCTCGGTTCGCATTTGGCATCTCCCACCACCACTTGCTCAAAACCTGCCGTTCCCGGGCCGTAATCATTTGCCAGTTTGCGACACTTTTCGTCGCCAACACACAACCACGCCCGATTTAGCAACTTGTTTTTCTAAACCTGCAGCCTAGGCTAAACTGGTTTCACAAAGGATATTTTAGTGCCCAGCCTCAAGAAAAAGCTTTCCGACCCAACTCTCAAACTCACCGCCCATGTGTGCACGATCCCATCCGCAACCGTGACACAGGCAATAGCCGCCTCGGGCGCGGATGCTGTGATCATCGATATGGAACATGGCGCGGTTGACTATGGCAGCGGCCACGCAATGATCTCCGCGACCTCCGGATTTGACTGTGCACCGCTGGTGCGCATTGCTGAAAACACCCCGGCACAAGTGAAACGCGCCCTGGATATCGGCGCCGAAGGCATTGTCTTTCCACTGATCCGCGACGCGAACGACGCGCAGCAAGCCGTTGAAATGATGCACTATCCCCCCAATGGAAGCCGTGGATTTGGCCCCTTCATTGCGCAAAGCCGCTGGTCAAGCGATCTGATGAATTATCGCACTGACATTGAACCAGAACTTGTGTGCTGCCTGTTGGTTGAAACCGCTGACGCCATCGCCAATATCGATGCTATTTGCGCGGTCCCCGGTATCGACCTGATCGTGCCCGCCCAGTTTGACCTGTCCACAGACATGGGCATTTCCGGCCAGTTCGACCACCCCGATTTCATCGCCGCACTGGCCCGTGTCGAGACTACAGCCGCCAAGGCAGGTATCCCACTTGGCAATGTCGCGCTTGCCAAACCTCAGGCCGACGCGCTTTTTCAGCGTGGATATCGTGTCATCGCGGGTTTCGATCTCATCTGGCTCCGGCAAAAAGCAGCCGAGGCGCAAAGCTGGACGACCGGATAATCCGTTTCCGACACGGATCGTCGTAAAGTGACGGGCCCGCGATGCTGCATCCTTTTCTCATGGAGGCACTGACACCGGAGGATTGTTATGAAAACCAGCGCGCGCGTGGTCATCATCGGCGGAGGCGTCGTTGGATGTTCTGTCTTGTATCACCTGACCAAACTTGGCTGGTCAGATGTAATGCTATTGGAACGCTCCGACTTGACCAGCGGCAGCACATGGCACGCGGCGGGTGGGTTCCACACGCTGAACGGCGATACCAACATGGCCGCCCTCCAGGGCTACACCATCCGGCTTTACCGCGAACTGGAAGAGATCACCGGCATGTCCTGTGGCCTGCATCACGTTGGCGGCGTCACATTGGCCGACAATCAGGATCGCTTTGACATGCTTGTGGCTGAACGGGCCAAACACCGGTTTATGGGCCTTGAAACCGAGATTGTGACCCCGGATGAAATCAAAAAGATCGCGCCGGTCACAAATATCGAGGGGATCATCGGCGGGCTGTTTGATCCGCTTGACGGACATCTGGACCCATCCGGCACAACGCATGCCTATGCCAAGGCCGCGCGCATGGGTGGCGCGACCATTGAAACCCATTGCAAAGTTATCGAGACCAACCAACGCGCTGATGGCACATGGGACGTCGTGACCGACAAAGGCACCGTGCACGCCGAACATATCGTCAATGCAGCGGGTCTTTGGGCGCGCGAAGTGGGCGCAATGGCGGGCGTCTATTTCCCGTTACACCCAATGGAACACCAATATCTTGTCACCGAAGAAGTCCCGATGATCGCAGACATCATCGATTCCGGTGGCGAACACCCGCATGTGATGGACCCCGCCGGAGAAAGCTATCTGCGACAGGAGGGGCGCGGTCTTTGCATCGGGTTTTACGAACAACCTTGCCGTCCCTGGGCGGTCGACGGTACGCCGTGGGATTTCGGCCATGAACTGTTACCGGATGACTTCGACAAGATCGAAGACTCGATCGAATTCGCCTACAAACGCTTTCCCGCTTTGGAACAGGCGGGCATTAAATCTGTAATCCACGGCCCGTTTACCTTTGCACCTGACGGAAATCCGCTGGTTGGCCCGGTGCCCGGTATGCGCAATTACTGGTCTGCCTGCGCCGTGATGGCCGGGTTCAGCCAGGGCGGTGGTGTTGGCCTGATGCTGGCGCAATGGATGACCCAGGGCGAATGTGAACGCGATACGTTTGCGATGGATTGCGCCCGGTTTGGCGATTGGATCACACCCGGTTATACCCGCCCCAAAGTCATTGAAAACTATCAGAAACGGTTTTCAGTGTCCTACCCTAACGAAGAGCTTCCCGCAGCGCGTCCGTTTCGCCAAACCCCAATGTTTGACGTGTTCGACAACATGGGTGCGGTCTGGGGCCATCAATATGGGCTAGAGGTGGTGAACTACTTTGCGCAAGACGACGAAGCGCGTTTTGAAACACCGTCATTCCGCCGTTCCAACGCGTTTGACGCAACAGCGCGTGAGGTGAAGTCCGTCCGTGAAGCCGTTGGAATCAATGAGGTTCACAATTTTGGCAAGTATCTGGTAACCGGCACCGGAGCACGTGGCTGGCTGGATCGGATCATGGCCGGTCGCATCCCTAAGCCCGGTCGGCTGAGCCTGACGCCGATGTTGTCTCCCAAAGGTCGCCTGATAGGAGACTTCACCGTGTCCTGCCTCTCAGAGCAGGCGTTTCAGCTGACCGCCTCTTATGGCAGTCAAGCCTACCACATGCGCTGGTTTGAGCAGAATGAAGCCAATGATGTCACCGTCGAAAACATCTCTGATCAATTAAACGGTTTTCAAATCACTGGCCCAAATGCACGCGATGTCCTGCAATCTTGCACCCGCTCAGATATTTCGCAAATGCGTTTTATGGACGTGCGGCACCTGACGATGGGCATGGTGGACTGTCTGGTTCAGCGCGTGTCCTACACCGGCGATCTGGGCTATGAAATCTATTGTGACCCCATGGCGCAACGCAACCTTTGGGCCACGCTGTGGGATGCCGGTCAACCCTTTGGCATGCGTCCATTTGGAATGCGCGCGATGATGTCTCTTAGGCTGGACAAATTTTTTGGCTCGTGGCTGTCTGAATATTCACCAGATTACACAGCCGCTGAAACCGGGTTGGATCGGTTTATCTCCTTTAAGAAAGATATTGATTTCATTGGTAGAAAGCCCGCCTTGGCAGAGCGGGACTCTGGCCCGTCCCGGCGACTTTGCGCCTTCGAAGTCAACGCCGAAGACGCCGATGTGAATGCCTATGAACCGATCTGGATTGACGGGTCTGTGGTCGGCTTTTGCACCTCCGGCGGCTACAGCCATTACGCCCGGAAATCCATCGCATTGGGGTTTGTGCCGGTTGAACTGATCACCGATGATCTGGAGGTCGACATCGAAATTTTGGGACACCGCCGCAAAGCGCGGATGTTGAATGAACCGCTGTTTGATGCAGACGGGGCCCGAATGCGCGGGTGAATACCGCTTAAATTCGGGCTTGCCTCTGGCCCTGCAATCTCCAGAATGCGAACCATGTTGTGCATTCTGCTTCTTGCTGCTGGACGGTCTTCGCGTATGCGTGGGGCGGATAAGCTGTTGAATACGGTGCAGAACGCCCCGTTGATCGTTACGATGACAAAGCGCGCGCTGGCGACGGGTTTGCCGGTCAGCGTGTGTTTACCTGATCTGACCGGACCGCGTGCCAACGCTTTGCATTCGTTGGCGGTGTCGATGGTGCCCGTTGCTGACGCTGATCTCGGCATGGCACACAGTATCCGCGCCGGGACCTCCACCCTGCCCGACGATTGTAGTGCAATAATGATCCTGCCTGCGGATATGCCCGAAATCACAGCTCGGGACCTGCGCCAAATGCACACCGCCCACAAAGCTGCACCAACCGCCATCATACGCGGCGCCAGCGCAGATGGTCGCCCCGGGCATCCGGTGGTCTTTCCCAAAAGCACATTCAATAAACTCGCCGGAATTTCAGGCGATACCGGCGCCAAACCCGTGATTTCGGGGTTTGACGGGGAAATCCGTCTGGTCCCCTTGCCCGCACAACACGCGCTGACGGATCTGGACACGCCCGAAGACTGGCAAAACTGGCATGCCCGGTCGTAAATTACATGTCGAGTGATCCTCAACTTAAGCCCAGGCCAGAACCTAAACACCGGCCGCGTCCAACATTCATGTCCGCATAAGTTTTTTCTGGCTGGCTCAGCTTACCTGTGCCACAATCCCCGAAAAAAGAGCGGTAAGAAAAACAAACTATGTCAGGCAACACATCCCTTTTTCTGGGGCAAAAATACTGCGACGCCTTAAGCTTGAAATTTGAGGCAACGTTTCGCTATCAATTTGTTCTCAGCGCAACACCCCGTGAATTGCCGAAATTTGTCTCTCGTACTTTTGCGAAACGCCACCTTTACGTGTGTCCCGATCTCGCCCTGTGCGAGATCACATCGTCAGAAGGGGCGCCTCTGGGTTGGGTTCTTGGTCATGCTGTCGATGCCGAAGGCATTTTGTTGTCTGACAGAACAAAATTACCCATTTCACAATCTGATCCCAAAATTGCGGACAAAGTTGAGGATTGGGTAAAATGGCTCAGCGGTCGATATGTCGTTCTGCTCGACCTGCCCGGAGAGACGCGCGCGCAACGGGCCTATCATGACCCTCTTGGGTCCTATGGTCTTGTGTATGATCCGCAATCACGCACTCTCGCCTCCAGCCTTTTGTTGTGCCTTGACCGCGACATTGTGCCAAGCACCAACTACCGGCTTCAGGACAGCGTTCTGAATGACGCGCAATTGTCCGCACTATTGCCGGAGTTCGATCCGACCCTGCCGCCTGGCGGCTTTGGGTTCGGCGAAACGCCAGATGCCCATGTGCGCCGCCTGTTGGCCAACCGCTATATTGATCTGACCGATTTCAGCGAACACCGATTCTGGCCGGGAAATGACGATTTTTCACCGCTCAGCATGCCCGAAGCGGCAGAGATCATCGTGCATCGCATGCGCCAGCTTATGATCGCGTTTTGCAAAGACTTGTCTGGCTACTTTGCCATTTCGGGCGGGCGCGATTCCCGTATGCTGCTTGCTGCGTGCCCGGACCTGTCACAGTCAGGCATTCAACTATACAGTTACGCCAATAACTACATGACAACGCTCGACCTGCGCGTGGCCGAGGAGATGGCAAGACTGGTGGGCCGACCCATTCTGACGCAAATACCCGAGTCGGGGTGTCGTGGCTCTTTCCTGCCGCACAAACGTCGTGCCGCGCCCCTCCGCCACAGATTTGCAGTATCGTCAGGCCTGATGCATACGGGCGATGAATGGTGGCAACGCGGATTTGCGCGCAAATTGAAACCCGGCGGCGTCTGGATTCGCGGCAATTTTCTTGAAATTGCCACCGCACGTTCCTGGCCGCGCCGAAACCAAAGCCTTCGAAACGAAATGGGTCACGCTCTCGAAAACCTTCGCATCGGTTTGGGAGATGACGCCGACCGCGCCCGCAAAATGGCTCAGCTCAAGGAATGGTCGACCAGCTTTGACTACGATTTCGAACGCCATTTCCACGACTACACATATATGGACCTGACCACCGCCCCGCCACAGGCCAATTTTCATGGCTATAATCAGCAGTTCTATGTTGCGCCGGCAAGCGACCGTCAGATTTTTCGGGCCTCAATGCAGGTACCGGGTAAGCTCCGCCAAAACACAAGCTTTTATGATGAAATCATGCGCCAGCTAAACGCGACGATGCATGCAATCCCGCTGGCCAAGCCGACGGCGTATCACTCTCGCAGGATCGGGGCCAACGCCACCGAACTTCTTGAGGACAAGATCAACGCCTATCGCACTGCAATGAACGTCTAGACATGGCGAGCCGGACAACGAACTCATAAACCAACAAAAAACCCGACCTGAAAGCAGGTCGGGTTTTTTTTGAGGTTGGTACCCAAGGCCGGACTCGAACCGGCACGCCCGTTAAGGCGGGGGATTTTGAATCCCCTGCGTCTACCATTCCGCCACTTGGGCCTCGTCCCTGATCTACCCAAGCCTGAGACCGGCGTCCAGCCCAAATTGCGCCTTCCTTCACAGATTATTTGCTTGCACTTCCGTGGCAAATCCCTACCCACATTCAAGAGGCAGAAAACCGGAAATCACATGCTGCAAGGGCTCTATAACTGGACAATGCGGTTGGCGGATCACCCGCACGCGCTCTGGGCGCTGGCGTTGGTCAGCTTTGTAGAAAGCTCTTTTTTTCCGATTCCACCCGACGTGCTCATGATCCCGATGATTCTGGCCCGCCCCTCGCGCGCATGGTTGATTGCACTGGTGGCTCTGGTGGCGTCGGTTCTTGGTGGCCTTCTGGGTTATGCCATCGGCGCACTGGCCTTTGAGCAGATCGGCCAGCCAATTTTGGAGACGCTGGGCAAGTCGGACGCGATTGCCGAATTCAATCAGCGGTTTAACGATTTCGGGTTCTGGGCGGTTTTGGGCGCTGGCGTCACGCCGTTCCCGTTCAAAGTCATCACCATCATGTCAGGCTGGACATCCATGCCGCTGGGCACGTTTGTCGCCACAGCCATTCTGGCCCGGGGCATCCGCTTCTTCCTTGTCGCCACGCTTTTGTGGAAATTTGGTGATCCGGTGCGCGACTTCATCGAAAAACGCCTTGGTCTTGTGGCCACCCTGTTTTTCATTCTGCTCATCGGCGGCTTTTTCCTTGTGAGGTACCTATGACCTTGTCTCGAAACCACCTGATCCTCCTGCTCACCGGGTTCTCCGTTTCGATGATCCTTGGGGCATGGGTGTTTCAGTATGTCTTTGGCTATCCGCCGTGCAAGCTCTGCTATTATCAGCGCTACCCGCATTGGGCCGCAGCCGGCTTTGGCATTCTGGCGCTGCTGTTTGGCGGCGTGCTACTGCCTTATCTGGCTGGCCTGTCCGCCGCTGTCACTGGCGCCATCGGCATCTATCACAGCGGCGTCGAGCGTAAACTCTGGGACGGTCCGGCAACCTGTACCTCTGGCAATATTGGCGGCTTGTCCACGGACGAGTTATTTGACCAGATCATGAGCGCCCCGATGATACGCTGCGATGAAATCCCATGGGAAATGTTTGGCCTCACCATGGCCAATCTCAACGCCCTGTTTTCCTTGGGCGCCGCGTTGATCTGGATTTTCGCGGCGCGCCAGAAAACCTAGCCCGCCTTGCGCGTCGCCAACAGCAAACTGGTTTCGCTGTTGGCAATCCCGTCCAACCGCCGGATTTGACCCAAAACCTGATCAAGCTCTTCCAGCGTGTCTGTGCCCAGTTCCAGGATCACGTCCCACCGGCCATTCGTCGAATGGATCGCCCGCACGGCCGTAAACCCTGACAGCTGGCGCACAATACGATCTGTCCCGCGCCCTTCGATACCCAGCATCATCAACCCGCGCACCGGGTCGCGTTTGGTATCATCCTGTAAAACCACTGTGAACCCAACGATATCCCCGCGCTGACGCAACCGTTCAATACGTCCACGTACAGTTGTGCGCGACACTCCCAAAAGAATCGCCAAATCAGAAAGAGACGCCCGCGCATCATGCCGAAGCGCCGAGATCAGCTTTCTATCTACATCATCCATTTCGGCACCACCTGCATCCGATTCGTCAAATATACCCTCATATTGCGCAAAAATACCCCTGCAATTCAACGCATTTCGGAAGCAATACTCAGGCAATTACATGCGCGATGGACTGAAACATGACACTCAACACCTGCATTCTTATCGGAGCTCCCGTAGATTCCGGAAAACGCCGCCGCGGCTGCCTGATGGGCCCGGACGCCTACCGTACCGCTGGTCTTGACCAAAGCCTGTCCGATCTTGGGCACAAAGCCATTGATTTAGGCAACGTTACCCCTGCCCCACATGATCCCGATTTGCCCAACAGCCCGGCCTACGCGTTGAATGAAACCATCGGTTGGACAAAATCGCTGGCCAAAGTTGCCGAAGACACGATGACACAGGGCGTGCCCTTGTTTCTTGGTGGCGATCACAGCCTGTCTGCAGGCTCTGTCACAGGGGTGGCAAATTTCGCCGCCAAACAAGGCCGCCCGCAATATGTCCTGTGGCTGGACGCTCATACCGATTTTCACACCCCGGCCAGCTCTGGCTCGGGCAATCTGCATGGCACGCCCGTGGCCTATTTCACCGGTCGCGACGGGTTTGACGGATTTCCTTCTGTGCAAAACCCGGTCCCCGAAGAAAACATTTGCATGATTGGTCTGCGCTCGGTCGACATGGAAGAACGCGCCGCCTTAACCGCCTCAAACATCCGTTGCCACGATATGCGCGACATTGATGAACATGGCATCGCGCGCCCGCTGAACGCGTTTCTGACAGACGTCGCCAAACAGGACGGCATGTTGCATGTCTCGCTGGACGTCGATTTCCTTGATCCCTCCGAGGCCCCGGCCGTTGGCACAACCGTGCCTGGCGGCGCGACAGTGCGCGAAGCCCATCTTGTTATGGAGCTGTTGCATGACAGCGGCCTTGTCACATCGATGGACCTCGTGGAACTGAACCCGTTTCTGGATGAACGCGGCCGCACCGCCAAACTGATGGTTGATCTGGCCGCATCCGCCCTGGGCCGCCGTGTCTTTGACCGCCAGACCCCAAGCTTCACATGACCTGCCGCGACATATTCAAGACGTCAAACACCCCCAAGGAGACACGCATGACATCCCCATCCGAAAAGGCCCTCGTGCCCTTCGTCAGCGTCGACAACATGATGCGCCTTGTGCATCACATTGGTATCGAACAGGTTCTGCGCGACCTTGCGGAATATATCGAAGAAGACTTTCGCCGCTGGGAATTGTTTGACAAAACCCCACGCGTTGCCAGCCACTCGGACGTTGGGGTCATCGAACTGATGCCAACTTCGGATGGCGAGGCTTATGGCTTCAAATACGTCAACGGCCATCCAAAAAACACATCCGAAGGCCTGCAAACGGTCACCGCTTTTGGCCTGCTGGCCGATGTCTACACCGGATATCCGGTTCTGCTGACCGAAATGACGCTTTTGACCGCCCTGCGCACCGCCGCGATGTCCGCCGTGGCCGCAAAACACCTTGCCCCCAAAGACGCACACACAATGGCAATGATCGGCAATGGCGCTCAATCCGAGTTTCAAACCATCGCGATGAAAGCCATCCTCGGGCTCAAAGTCGTGCGCCTTTACGACAAAGATCCCACAGCGTCGCGAAAATGCGCGGAAAACCTGCGGGACAGCGGTCTGGAAGTTGTCATCTGCGCCACCCCCGAACACGCCATTCAGGGCGCACAAATCCTCACCACCTGCACCGCCGACAAACAAAACGCCACCATTCTCAGCGACAACATGGTTGGATCAGGCGTGCATATCAACGCCATTGGCGGCGATTGCCCGGGCAAAACCGAACTGGCTTCCGGGATTCTGACACGGTCCGATATATTCGTAGAATTCCCGCCCCAGACCCGCATCGAGGGCGAGATCCAACAATTGCCTGCCGATCATCCCGTAACCGAACTCTGGCAGGTCATCACCGGTGCCGCGCCAGGTCGTACAGACAACCGTCAAATCACACTGTTTGACAGTGTCGGCTTTGCGATCGAGGATTTTTCCGCACTGCGCTATATCCGGGACAAGGTGCACAACACCGCATTCCACATCGATCTGGACATGCTGGCCGACCCGGATGATCCGCGCGATTTGTTTGGTATGTTGCAACGCGCCGGGGCCTGACCAAAACGCGCAAACATCAGAAACAAGCGCCAATCCGCGCGTCAGCGCTCATCCGGCGCGCCCGCCTTGCGGGCGCTCATTTGGATCACGCCTGCAATTCAGCGTCCCAATAAAGGAAATCCATCCAGCTCTCATGCAAATGATTTGGGGGGAATTTACGCCCCAGATTGCGCAATTGTTCTGCTTCCGGCTGACAAGGTGGTTTTCGCAACCGCATCCCGGCGCGGCGCAAACTTTTTGACCCCTTTTTGAGGTTGCAGGGCGAACAGGCCGCCACAACATTTTGCCAGCTCGTGATGCCGCCTGCAGCGCGCGGTATAACATGGTCAAACGTCAGGTCGCCTTTGCTGCCACAATACTGACAGCAAAAACCGTCCCTCAGAAATAAATTAAAGCGCGTGAAGGCCACGCGCTTTTGAGGTTTTATATAGTCTTTCAGAACAACCACACTGGGTATGCGTATCACCGTCGACGGGCTGTGCACCACCTCGTCATATTCAGCGACAATATCCACCCGGTCCATATAGGCCGCTTTGACGGCATCCTGCCATGCCCATAACGATAACGGATAATAGGACAAAGGACGATAGTCCGCGTTCAGAACCAGCGCCGCATGCTGTTTTAGTCCCGCTGGTTGCCGTGTGAATTCAGTTCTGAAATCGCCATCCATGGTGACCCACTCTCTGTCCGGTCTGCTCGCTCGTTCCCAATCTTGTTTTCCGTCGGCGCGGCTGGCCCGCGTCAACGCTTAATGCCACTATATCTCGTGGCAAGCGTCTGACAACCCTCACGATATATGTAAGCACCGGGAATAAAGTAGGAAGGCGTTGGATCAGACGGACAACGGCGTCTTATCAATCATGGACCAGTTGTAACCTGCGCACAAATTGGGCAGATCACAAATCCTGATCCGAATTGCTTTAGCGTCCGGCGATACCGCGCAGGTCAAATGTTTTGGACAGCATAACTGACACGCGCACATCATCCTGTGCAACCATTGTGCCCAGACCATAGCGCCCGATGGCATTTGTCGCCATTGCGTCTACGGAAAAGCCTGACTGACCAACATTATAGCGTAGTCCAGCTGCCCATGTTGCATCAGTCCCGTCTACCCACACAGGGGTGGCTTCAGCGATCAGTTCCAGACCATCAGTAACTTCATAGTTCAAACCCAGACCCAACCCTGCGAGTTCGGTACTGCCAAACGCCGCTATTTTGGGGTTGGCAGTCAAGGTAAGCTGATTTTGCGTTTTATAGCTGGCCATGCCCTCAAGGAAGAAAACACCAATCTGGTTGTTGCTAGACGTTGAGCGTCCGTACAATGCCCTCGCGGCCATCGAAAACGGATTGCCATTGTTCTGGTCCATAAACCGCAGCTTACCACCGATCATATAGCGCGCATCATTTCTGGGTATCAAAGCCGCAGGCACTGTCGGATTGTTCGAATAGTCCTCGACAATGAACTGAACCTCTACGTCACGATCCGGGCTCAGTCCAAACAGAACACCTCCGCTGCTGTCCGAGCCATACCATCCCCCGACACGCAATCGGCCCGGTTCAACGACGTCCGCTGACCCCATGGTAAACCCGTCCTGCTGCAAGCTTGCCTGATACGACGTCACTGGCATCGGCACACCGCGATAGCTTTCGGGCCGTTTTGCGCCCGGCGTATAGACCAATTGAACACCGGCCAAAACACTGTCCCCCTCCGGCCACATAGTCAAAACGCTGGTTGCAGGGGTAATACCGATGCCATTGGTCACATATGCATCCAATGCCACTTTTGGCGTCACGTTATATCGTCCACCAACAACCCAGACCGGTTTCTTCTCATAAGTTCCGGTGGATGAAATCGTATTTGAACCGCTGAATGGCATATCGACTGAGCCGTAAAACGACAATCGGTCGGACGGCTTATAACTGACACCGCCGCCAAGGCTGGCAATAGTTCCGTAAAACTGAGTTCCGTTCAGCGTATCTGGCAGGAACGATACCGATGGCGTCAGGTGAAACTGAAGCCCCGGCGCGGCGTTAAACGTGGCTGGCGCTTTCAATGACCCAATAATGACATTGGAGTTTTTGCCGCCAAACAGCGGCGATTCCAGGGTCACGAAACTTTCGACCGAGCCCTGTACAGCAAAGGACATTTTGTCGTTTGAGAAAAACTGATATTTTCCCGAAAACGCCAACGTCGTCATTTTGACTTCCGGCAACAGACCGTTGATCGGACTGGCCACCGGATCAACGTAATTCTGTAAATCCAGACCAAAACTAAGCTGATCGTTGACAGAGTAGCTGCCGCCCCCAAAATATGTTTGATTTCCTGTGCCTGTCGTAGAGCTCGTGTTCGCTTGCGACGTGCCAACACTCAGCTGCAACGTACCACCTGGATTCACATTCGCTGTCTCAAACGAATACAACCGCGTCGGCGTGTTGTGCAAAGGAACATCGGATTGTTCGGCATTTACAATGCCAAACTGACATACAAGAGCGGTTCCCGCCATCAACGTCGACTTAAATTGTGTCATCCGGCGCTTGGCGGCCAATTGGAAAGTCATAACGCGTTCCAGTTCTCAAAAAATGTTCTGCCCCGACTTATAGGGCGTTCGTGCTCGCAGCGGAACGGATATTCCCGGTCTTGGCCGGTCGAGACAGCCCAACTGGCCGAATTTATTGCAGATTTGCCACGCAAGATTGTCTGAACTCAACCCAAATGCAGTTTGTCGCGCATAAAAGCCAGCGCGACACTCAGACCGTCTGGAGCAATCCCATGTCCGGTACCCTTCATAATATGGGCATAAACGTCCTTGAATCCGGCTTTCTGCAAGGCTTCCGCCGCCTCTGGCAGGGATTGAACCGGCACCACGTCATCCTGATCCCCATGCACAAGCAGGATTGGCGGCATGTTCACAACCTCATCCTCAAGCAGGTCCGGCGACAACAGCCGCCCCGAAAACGCAACGATTCCCGCCAGTTCATCTTCGCGGCGCGGACCAACATGCAGCGCCATCATTGTGCCTTGCGAAAACCCGAACAGCACAACCTGTTCCGGCAACAGGTCTTCGTCGACCATCACCGCATCCAGAAACGCGTTCAGGTCATCAACTGCCGACGCCATACCGCGCGCGCTTTCTTCTTCGGAAGACCCGTCAATCCACGGGATTGGAAACCATTGGCGCCCCATGGGCATGCCTGGAATTTCCTCAGGCGCATCAGGTGACAGGAACAGCGTATCTGGCAGATGCTCGCTCAGCGGGTCGGCCAACCCCATCAAGTCCGCGCCATTGGCGCCATAGCCGTGCAGAAAGATCACCGCGGATCTTGTTTCACCTGAAAGCGGCTCTTTGCGGTCGGTTTGCAAAACGCGAGTCATCGAATACCTTCCCTGTCTTTTGCCACCCGGTAGTAGGCCCATAACAGGCGCGCCGCAACCGACCTCCATGGGGACCAGTCCGCGGCCATCTCGCGCAGGGCTTTTTCCCTGGGCCGTTCCTCAAGATCGAATAAGACTTTGGCGGCTTCCTGCAGCGCCAGATCACCCGGCGCAAACACGTCAGCGCGACCAAGCGAAAACATGACGTAAACTTCGGCGGTCCACGTACCAATTCCGCTGACTTCGGTCAGTGTGGCAATCACCTGATCATTGGGGACCTGACGCAGCGCGTCATAGTCGATCCCGGCTTCGGCCAGGGCGCGCGCGTAGCGGATTTTCTGTCGGCTCAACCCAACCGCGCGCAAATCCTCATCCGTGGCCCACATGATCTTGCGCGGCCCGGTCAGACGCGCGTCCTGCAGCCGTTTCCAAATCGCATTGGCCGACGCAACGCTGACCTGCTGGCTCACAATTGCGCTCAAAAGCTGCGCGAACCCATCGGGTTTGCGCCGCAACGGCAACGGTCCGGTCAGCTCCAACGCACGGGCAAACCGTGCGTCCCGCGTCGCCAGCCAAACGGCCCCCTCTGCCACACAATCCGGCGTTTCAATGATCCGCCCAATGTTCATCCATATCTCCTGTTCCCGCGCGCTACATTAGGCATGCCAGTTCAGGTTCCACAAGCTCTGGACCTTCATCACTTAACAAGCTAACCCTGCGCTATGAGCCACGACATTGATGATAAAACCGCCCGCCGCACCGTGCTCATTCTGGTGCTGGCACAGGCGTTTTTAGGCGCGCAAATGCCAATGATTTTTACCATCGGCGGACTGGCGGGTCAGTCACTGGCCAGCAACGCCTGCTTTGCCACCTTGCCGATTTCGATGATCGTGGTCGGGTCTATGTTCTCTGCGACCCCAATGTCCGCCATCATGCAGCGCTATGGGCGACGTGCCGGTTTCTTTTTGGGTACGACCGGTGGGGCACTTGGCGGGGCTGTCGGAGCATATGCGCTCTACCTGAATTCTTTCACGCTTTTTCTGGCCGGGTCATTTTTGACCGGCATCTACATGAGTGCGCAGGGTTTTTATCGATTTGCGGCGGCAGACTCAGCCTCTGATGATTTCCGGCCAAAAGCGATTTCATATGTTATGGCAGGCGGGCTGGCCTCGGCGATTATCGGCCCGCAGCTCGTCAAAGTCACTGCCGACGCGATGGTGGTCCCCTTTATGGGCGCCTATCTCGGTGTCATCGTGATCAATATCATTGGCTCTTCGCTGTTCCTGTTCATCAACATCCCAAAACCCACGCCCCCGGCCGAAGGTGCGCCACGCGGCCGGACCCGTTGGGAATTGATAAAAACGCCGCGCATCGCCGTTGCCGTGATTTGTGCCATGGTGTCTTACGCTTTGATGAACCTCGTAATGACCTCAACACCGCTGGCTGTCGTCGGCTGTGGTTTTGACCAAAACGACGCTGCTGACGTGGTCACCGCTCACGTATTGGCCATGTTTGTCCCATCCTTTTTCACCGGCCACTTGATCGCCAAGTTCGGTGTCGAAAAAATCCTCGCCACTGGCCTCCTGATCCTTGCCGGAGCAGGCGCAGTTGCGTTGCAGGGGGTTGAGCTCAGCAACTTCTTTATAGCTCTGGTTCTGTTGGGACTGGGCTGGAACTTTGGCTTTATTGGCGCCACCACCATGCTGGCGGGCGCCCACGAACCACATGAACGCGGCCGCATGCAGGGCATGAACGACCTGATCGTGTTTGGCGGCGTGACCGTTGCTTCTCTGGCCTCAGGTGGATTGATGAACTGTTCCGGCGGCGACGCCGTAACCGGCTGGACCAGCGTCAATCTCGCGATGGCGCCGTTCCTAATGCTGGCCGGTGGCGCGTTGATCTGGCTGTTGCTACGCCCGAAAGAAGCCTGACACCTGACGCCCTACCAACGACCGGACAACGCGCGCGCCATTAGCCCCGCGCGCCGACCAAACTCACTGGCCCCCAACGCGCCTTCGATGACGCGGTGTGGTTCCTGAGCCGCCTGTTTCAAAATGGTTTCCGCCTGCCACCCGGCCAACAACGCCTGTCCAGCCGCGCTGCTCACAGCACCGCGCGCCGCGCGCGCTTTTTTCAGACGACGCAACCCGTCCTGCGCCAATGCTGCCACGGCCTCGGGACGTCCATCCACCAAAGGCACGCGTTTTTGGCTTTCCAACGCCGGGATCGCCTGCAGCCAATTGGCCAGCCCCTGCGCATACCCAACATCGCGCGCCACATCTTCGCGCACGTCGCCCAGTGCGCGCGCGGCGATATACATCAACCCGCCCGCGGTCTGCATCAAATAACGCTCAAAATGCGCCTGATCTTCAAACGGGTCTTTGTAGATGTCCCAGCGGCGGGCCTCGACCAGCCAATCCAAAACCCCTGCCCCATGCGCATCCAGCACGCCCGCCAAGGGCGTCACAACTTCGTGGCGACGCACATCACCGCCCGCAATAATTTCCGACAACCCGTCGCGCCACCATTGCAACCGCATCTCGGCAATCATGGTTTCCTGCGTCACCCAAGGGGCGCGTGCCACTTCGACATTGAACGCATAGATCGGAAACAGCACATCGCGCGCCGCAGGTTTCACCGCCATCACAGCCGCAAACCGATCCGGATCGCCGCGTTGCACAATCCCGGCGCAGGCCGCGATGTCCTGATCTATCACATCACTCATGCCAGTCTGACCACACAATACCCAAGTTCAGAAACCACAAACGCCATCATCAAACTGCCCGCGCTGCGCCGTCCCGCATCAATTTCCAGTTCAGCGCCTCCAACAGCGCCTCAAAGGACGCATCCACTATGTTGGCCGACACGCCAACCGTGGCCCAACGATGCCCATCATCATCCTCAAAATCGATAATCACCCGCGTCACCGCCTCGGTACCGCCATTGGTGATCCGTACTTTGAAATCCACCAGTCGCACATCGCCGATCAACTGCTGATACGGCCCCAGATCATGCTTCAAAGCCTGCCACAACGCATTCACCGGCCCGTCATCGCTCATTTCGTCCGAGTGTTCGTTCTTGAAATATGAAGTGGTCTTGTCACCACTTGGCAATTGCACTGTGACCACCGCTTCGGATTCTACCACCAGATGCCCGCGCGCATTGCGCCGACGCTCGGAAATCACCCGATACCGTTCCACTTCGAAATAGGTCGCATGCAATCCCAGCTCACCGCGCGCCAAAAGCTCAAAACTCGCCTGTGCGGTGTCATAGGAATACCCAACCGCCTCACGCGCTTTGATCACATCCAGAATGCGCCCCAACGCCGGATTGCCCTTTTCCACACTCAACCCGGCTTCGCTCAGACGGCGCCGCAGGTTCGACTGCCCGGCCTGATTGGACATCGGGATCACGCGCGCATTACCCACTACACCCGGCTCAATATGTTCATAGGTTGACGGATCTTTCAGGATCGCACTGGCATGCAGCCCGGCCTTATGAGCAAAGGCGCTGGCCCCGACATAAGGCGCCTGCCGCATGGGAACCCTGTTCAGAATATCGTCCAGCAAACGGCTCGCCTGTGTCAGCCCGGACAAGGCCTGCACCTCGACCCCAATCTCAAACGCACTGGCATAAGGCTCTTTCAGCAACAGCGTCGGAATTAGCGTGGTGAGATTGGCGTTGCCACAACGCTCGCCCAGCCCATTCAACGTGCCCTGCACCTGCCGCGCCCCGGCATCAATCCCGGCCAACGACCCGGCCACCGCATTTTCCGTGTCATTATGCGTGTGAATGCCCAGACGGTCGCCCGGTATACCTGCTGCAATCACCGCACGGGTGATCTCGCCAATCTCATTGGGCAAAGTGCCGCCATTGGTGTCACACAACACCACCCAGCGTGCACCGGCGTCATAGGCCGCCATCACCGCCTCTACAGCATAGCCCGGATTGGCTTTGTACCCGTCAAAGAAATGCTCCGCGTCAAACAACGCCTCGCGCCCCTGCGTGACCAGATAGGCCACCGACCGCGAGATGTTCTCGATGTTCTCTTCCAGCGTGATGCCAAGCGCGGTTGTCACGTGGAAATCATGGGTCTTACCCACAAGACACACCGCCGGCGTGTCCGCATTGATCACCGCTGCCAGCACGTCATCATTTTCTGCAGACATGCCCGCCCGCTTGGTCATGCCAAAGGCCGCAAAGGTGGCCTTCATCTGCGGTTTGGTCTCAAAAAATTCGCTGTCAGTCGGATTGGCCCCGGGCCAGCCCCCCTCGACATAGTCCACACCCAGCCCGTCCAGTGTCGCAGCAATCTGCGCTTTTTCGGCGGTCGAAAACTGCACACCCTGCGTCTGCTGGCCATCGCGCAACGTGGTGTCGTAGATATAAAGACGTTCTTTCGCCATCACAAAAGCCCCTCCAACTTGCCCGCGTCAAATCCGGCAGCAGGCAACAACTCAACCCCTGCTTTGCTCATCCGCACTTCAACACCCGCTTCAATCAACGCTGATTTGATACGATCCACATCCGAAAAATCTTTGGTTTCCATGGCCTTGTCTCGCGTATCCGCCAGCAGTGCCTCATAAACGCTCAGATCAACACCACGCGCCCATTCTCCCAATGCATCTGTCAACAACCCCATCATCTGCGCCCCGGCCAACACCCCCGCGCCATCGCCTGCGCTGGCCAGCCGGTGCAGCTCGGTGATTGCACCAGCTGTGTTCAGATCATCCGCCAGGCAAGCGACCACCTGCGCAGGCACGCTGGGCGCGGGTTCGATGCCCTCGCTCAGCGTTCGCCACTTGCGCAACGTTGTCTCGGCTTCGCTGGCCTTCTTCGCGGTCCAGTCCATCGGCTTGCCGTAATGCGTGCTCAGGAAAACAAACCGCACCACTTCGCCGGGCACGCCCTGGTCCAGCAAGTCGCGCACCGTAAAGAAATTGCCCAGCGACTTGGACATCTTCTTGCCCTCAACCTGCAACATCTCGTTGTGCATCCAATAGCGCGCGAAATCCCCCTCAGGATGCGCACAGCAGCTTTGCGCCACTTCGTTCTCGTGATGCGGAAACATCAGATCATTGCCGCCGCCATGGATATCAAAACTCGCCCCAAGAAGTTCATAAGCCATCGCCGAGCACTCAATATGCCACCCCGGACGCCCCCAACTCCATGGGCTTTCCCAACCGGGCTGATCCTCCCCGGATGGCTTCCACAAAACGAAATCCATCGGGTCTTCTTTGTACGGCGCCACTTCGACCCGCGCCCCGGCAATCATATCGTCGACTGAACGGCCCGACAGTTTGCCGTAATCCTTGTACGCACGCACCCGAAACAACACATGGCCATCCCTGGCATAGGCAAACCCATCCGCGATCAGCTTTTCGATCATCGTGACCATCTGCGGGATATACTGCGTTGCGCGTGGCATCTGATCCGGATCACGCGCACCCAAGGCAGCCATATCGTCCAAAAACCACTGGGTTGTCTCAGCCGTGATATCCGATATCGGTCGCCCGCTTTCCGCCGCACGTGCGTTGATCTTGTCATCCACGTCGGTGAAATTGCGCACATAGGTTACGTGATCTTCACCGTAAACATGGCGCAAAAGCCGGTTCAGCACGTCAAACACCACGACGGGGCGCGCATTGCCAATATGGGCGCGGTCATAAACCGTCGGCCCGCAGACGTACATCCGCACATTATCGGCCTCAATGGGTTCAAAGACCTCTTTCCTGCGGGTCCTGGTGTTATGTAACTTGATCGTTGTCATCTCTTGTCCTCGGGCGCAATGACGCTCGTGGCGGGCTTAACAACTTCAAATCATGTTTGGAATAGAAGAACGGCCCGCCAGAATGTCTCAGCAGGGAATGCAGCAAATAATGATGATGCGTACAGTGTTCATAGCGCCGGACCTTACGCAGCCCCCCGGCGCGGGTCAAGCCCGTTGACGCGGCGGCCCAAGCCGCCCATGTTTGCCCGTATGAGCCGTGATACTGTCAATGCCCTTTGCGCGCCCCTGCCCGGCGCCGAACGTTCCGATCCCTGGGGGGATGGGCATGATGCGTGGAAAGTGGGCGGCAAGATGTTTGCCTGTATCGGCAGTCTGGGCACCGGTGTGTCCGTCAAAACCCCCGACATCGAAACCGCACAGATGCTTATCGATGCCGGGGTTGGCACCAAAGCGCCCTATTTTCATCGCAGCTGGGTGCATCTGCCTTTGGACAGCGACCCGGACGAACTGCGCCACAGGCTTGAGATCGCCTATGACACAATTCGCGCCGGTCTGACCAAAAAGGTTCAAAACGCACTGCCGCGGCGCAGCTGATTACGGCTGCCCCAGCCAAAGCCGCGCCCGGGTGCTACGCCCAATCGGCATCGCGACCCGTTTGCCTGACTGCGCCAGAATGGTCAGCGCAATACCCACCGCCGTGATTGCCACACCGGACCAACTCAGCACACCGTACCGCTCGCCCAAAAACATCGTTGCTGCAATCAACCCGACCGCCGCCGCTACATACCCGATCTGGCTCAGCAACACCGGCCCACCCAGCTTTTGCAGACGGAAATACGCTGGAAATGTCAGCCCAGCCGCAACCGCCTGAACCACCGATATGACCGGCACTTCGCGCAATGTGACCAGCGGCACACCCTGGCCCGTCGTCAACATCGCAACGACCAGTGCGCCCATTGCCACCACATGGCTCCAGAACGCCAACACCATCGGATCTGCGCCCTCGGGCCAGTCCAGCGTGCGGTACACATTGCCCACGGCCAACACGACCGGGATCAACAGCGCAACCAGCGACCAGATTAACCCGCCCTCGACACCGCCACGCCCAAAAGCGACCGTCAGCGCACCGATCAAACCAATACCGATGCCCAACAGCCCCAGCCGACCCGGAATTTTCAAGCCGAACATGGCAGACACCGCCAGTGTTGCGACCGGGGATAACGCAAACATCATACCCACCTGCCCGGCCCCGATGCGTGGCACCAGCTCAAAGATCATCAGGTTGATCAGTGCAAACGTAACCGCGCCAGATAACAGCACATAGCGCAGCATCCGCCCGCGCGGCAAAACCATCACACCGCGCGACACCAACACAGGGATCAACGGCAAACTGGCCCCGGCTGACACCAAAACCGCCCACACCATCGGCGGTACACCCGCCGCGCTCGACAGTTTGCTCAGCGGAAACCCTACCCCAAGCAGAAAACCACACCACAATAACAAACCAATTGGACCTATGCGTTCAGGCATAACTGACCACCTCGTATTCCACATCATCCGGCCCATCGAAATAAAACCGCCGTCCCGGCTCATAATCTGCATGCGAATGCGTGGTGAAACCCGCCGCCTTAACGCGTGCTTCGGTGGCTTCAATGTCATCCACCACCACGCCAATATGGTTCATACCCGCCCTCTGATGATAACGCCGCTCAATGCCCGTCAATTCCCATGGCGGTGAATACAGCGCCAGATACCCGTCATCCGTGCCCACATGCACGGTAAACCCATCATCCAACGCCATGCCCTGCCAGCGCACATGCCAGTCAAACAGCGTAACAAGGACCGCCGCATGGGCCTTGGCATCCGGAACCGTGATGTTGATATGTTCGAGTTTCATCGAAACAACCTTTCTATTGTTTTTCATCCCGTTCCACTCTAGTTTCTCAAGTGTACTTGAGGTCAAACGGAAAAAACACATGAAAAACAAGGCACCAAGGAAATTCGGCCTGACGATTGGCGACATATCAGAGCGAACCGGGCTGGCACCCTCGGCAATTCGATTCTACGAAGAACAGGGTCTTGTGCATCCGTTCCGCACCGACAGCGGCCAGCGCCGGTTTGACCGGGCTGACATCCGTCGTCTGTCCTTTGTGATGATTTCGCAAAACCTGGGTTTCTCGATTGCAGAGATTCGCGAAGCGCTCGCAACCCTGCCCGAACACCGCACCCCCACCAAGCGCGACTGGGAACGCATCTCGGCCCGGTTCCGTCATCATCTGGATGCGCGCATTGCCCAAATGACGGCCCTGCGCGAAAAACTGGACGGCTGTATCGGTTGCGGTTGCCTGTCGTTGAAAACGTGCCGTCTTTATAACGCCGACGACCGCGCGCACGCGCGTGGCAAAGGCCCTCGTTATCTGTTGGGGGACCAACCAGACATGTAAACCAGCACCGACGCAAAACCGATGCCATACCGACGCAAGGCCGAAACATGTTTCGGGCATTCCGAACTGTCAATCAGATGATCACAAAATCGCATTTGACGAATCTACTGCTCTCTGACCCTCTGAGAAAAACCACGGTTGCAGGGGATTGTCAGATGCAGCTTTCTCAAAGACTTACCAACATCACCGGCGGCGGCTCAGACGGATGGGACGTGTTCTACAAAGCCCGCCGCATGATTTCCGACGGCGTTCCCGTCATAGAACTTACCATCGGCGAACATGACGTCCGCACAGACGCCACAATTCTGGCCGCCATGCACCGCGCCGCCACCGGCGGGCACACCGGGTATGCCACTATTTCGGGTGTTCAGGCACTGCGAGAAAAGGTTGCCGCACGTATTCAGAAAAACACTTGTGCAGAAACAACTTACCGGAATATCCTTATCACCCCCGGCGGCCAATCTGCGCTGTTCGCCGCCCACATGGCCACCTGTAACCCCGGTGATCGCGCGCTCTTTATCGATCCCTATTACGCCACCTATCCGGGCACAATCCGCGGTGCAGGCGCGGTCCCGGTCCCAATCCGAACCCACGCTGAAAATGCGTTTCTGCCAAACGGTCAGGACATTTCCGCCGCCGCATCTAAAGGCGCAGCATCTTTGCTTATTAACTCGCCCAACAATCCAACCGGCACCGTCTATAGCCTTGAAACGCTTCAGGAAATTTCAAACGCCTGCATTCAAAACGACATCTGGCTGATCTCCGACGAAGTGTACGACACGCAAGTCTGGCAAGGCGCACATATCAGCCCGCGCACATTAAAAAACATGGCCGACCGCACCCTTGTGATCGGCTCCATGTCCAAATCCCACGCCATGACCGGCAGCCGCATCGGATGGCTTGTTGGTCCGGAAGAAGCGATCGATCACCTGATCAATCTGGCCACCCACACGACCTATGGCGTGGCCGGGTTCATTCAGGACGCCGCCATCTTCGCGCTGAACCAAGGCCCTGAACTCGAAGAGAAAATCGCCGCTCCCTTCCGTCGGAGACGGGCGCTGGCGCACACTATTCTTGACGCTCAGAAAACCGTGACCCTGGTGCCAGCACAAGGCGCGATGTATCTGATGCTCGACATCCGCGCGACCGGTCTCAGCGGCGAATGTTTTGCCAACTCGCTTCTAGATCACCACAACATTGCCGTCATGCCGGGCGAAAGCTTTGGCCAATCCGCCGCCGGGCATATTCGCGTCGCTATGACCGTCGCCGACGAAAAATTTGCCACTGCCATGCAAACTCTGGTCGATCACGCCGCCAAACTGGCCGCCTGAAAGTCGAAAAACGACACATGTCGCAAACAGATAAGACAGCCCCCGGACGCATCAACAGACTTGTTCCAAGGGAGACAAGATGCAGGGCGACCGAAGCAAACTTAAGCTGGTGGTCATCACCATAGGAGCTGAACGCGGCCGCGCAGCGCGTGGCCGTCCCTGAATTGCCAATTCCAAACCGTATTTTGGCAGTTAAAACAGGACGTTCCACAAGATGACAAACACCGCCCCCCGCCGCTCTGGTGGTCGCGCAGCCCGCCGCGCAGCCCGTGCAGCACCGCTTTCACATGATGTTCGCCCCATCCGCGCAGGGTTAGAAGGCGGTAAATATCGCCCCCTATCCGAACATGACATGCACCGCATTCACGCTACCGCGCTGGACGCACTTGAACAAATCGGTCTGGCCGACGCCCCCCAAAGCGGTATCGATGCCATGACCGCCGCAGGCGCCATTTTGGGTGATGATGGTCGCCTGAGATTTCCCCGCGCTTTGATTGAAGATACAATCGCAAACGCCTGTAAAAAAATAGTTTTACCCGGTCGTATTCCTGAAAACGATCTTCATCTGACAGGCAACCGGGTGCATTACGGCACCGCCGGAGCCGCGGTGCATATGGTCGAACCTGACGGGCGAAACTATCGTGAAAGCACGTTGCAGGATCTGCATGACGCCGCCCGAATTTGCGATCAGTTGGATAACATCCACTTTGTTCAGCGCCCTATGGTATGCCGTGATGTGACCGACAATCGGGAACTGGATCTGAACACCATCTACGCCTGCTGTGCGGGCACCACAAAACACGTTGGAACCTCGTTCACGGATCCCTCTTATGTCGCCGACGCGCTGGAGATGTTGCACATTATCGCAGGTGGCGAGGACAAGTGGCGCGAGCGTCCTTTTGTGTGTAATTCCAATTGCTTCGTCGTGCCTCCGATGAAATTTGCAACTGAATCCTGTCTTGTGATGGAAGAATGCATTCGCGGTGGAATGCCAGTGTTGCTGCTCTCGGCCGGGATGGCGGGCGCAACCGCCCCCTCAACCATCGCCGGGGCCATCGTGCAATCGATGTCAGAATGTCTGGCCGGGCTGGTCTATGTAAATGCCATCAAACCGGGGCATCCGGCGCTGTTTGGTACCTGGCCATTTGGCCTTGATCTGCGCACCGGGGCCATGTCGGTCGGATCCGGCGAACAGGCCCTGCTCAGCGCAGGCTGCGCACAAATGCACAAATTCTATGGCCTTCCCGGCGGCGCAGCAGCGGGTGCGTCGGACTCAAAATTGCCGGACATGCAGGCGGGTTGGGAACAGATGTGCTCCAACGTGATGGCTGGCCTGTCTGGTCTCAACATGGTGTACGAAGCCGCCGGCATGCACGCTTCACTGCTTGGATTCTGCCATGAATCGCTCATCCTGGGGGATGATCTGATCGGTCAGGCCATGCGCTGTGTGCGTGGCATCGAAGTCGACGACGCGACGCTGGCGCTGGATCAGATACGTGACGTCTGTGTCGGTGGGCCGGGTCATTACCTTGGCACGGATGCAACATTGACCCGTATGCAAAGCGACCACGTCTACCCGACCCTGGGCGATCGCACATCGCCCAAGGAATGGATGGAAATGGACAAACCAGATCTGATCACCAAGGCCACGACGCGCAAAAATACCATCCTGTCAGAACCATCAAAAGCGCGGTTCGACCCGGTCACAGATCAGGAAATTCGTCGCAAATTCAACATTCACTTACCATTATAAGTCTTTGAAACGATAGTAGAAGTTGCGGCGATCCAAAATGGATCGCCGCCCCCGATATTTATCCGTCAGTCGCCGGCATCAACCCGGCCTGCTCGGCAGCCGACACTTCTTCAGCGTCCAGCACGCCATCGGCATTCACATCCATTGCAGAAAACGCTTCGGCGTTGATTTCAGGGAATGCGGCGTTCACTTCTTCGATGGTCAGAACGCCGTCGCCATTCGCATCCAGCGTCGCGGCGAATGCAGGTGTACCAAGAATAACGGCTGTCAAAGCCGCAAGTACGGGTGTCTTAAGGGTCATTGTTTAATCTCCAATTGAGGTCATGTTTCGTGTCCGGACGCCCCTAGTCACACCAATTTCCCACCCTTGGTCAGGGCGAAACGTACTTTGCGCTCAAACCCGCCAAAGCCCGCCGGAACCGGCGCCAATCATGCGCGAATCCATGCTTCTCCAAACCTTCTGGTTGCGTTTCGGCGGAAAATTTCGCGCAAGAAATGGTTAAAATGGCAAACCCTCGCCACAAAAACGCAGCCCAGCCCGATAAGCGGCCCATTGCCGCTCGGGAAACCCGGGCGAATCTCAAAAAAAATAGGGGGCCCCAGGCCCCCCAGTTTCGCCATTCAGGCTCACTCTTTATACCGCTCGATGTTTTTTGCCTGCGGCCTGAATGTCGTCGGAGCAAGCGCACCCGCTCCGTGTTCGTCGGGGGGACGAGGCCCCCCTACCCAAGGTCCCCCCCGGGATCAGCTACACCCGGAAGTGCCTCCGCAAGTGTTGCATTTCATGCAAGTGCCGTTGCGCACCAGCGTGTAGTTTCCGCAGTCACCACAAGGATCGCCCTCGTACCCCTGCATCTTTGCTTTGACACGGGCATCCATGCTGACCGTCCCGGATGAAACTGCTGTTGTCGTGGATGATACCGCCGCAACCGTTCCGCTGGCCACAGCCGTTTCCGGCACCAGTGTCTGCAACGTCGCCACCGGATCACTGGCGCTGTCCAGCGCTGCGCCACCGGCGCCGCCATTCAACACCACCAACTCTTGTGGCAGGCGCTTGCGCAGATATCCGGTCGAGGAAATCTGTTTCAGCACCTCAAGCGACCGTGTCGCTGCCGAGTCGCTGAGTTCGGAAACGTTGGAAACGCCCTCTTCCTCACCACGGCCCAGATCATCAAAGGATGTGCCTTCTGGTTTGATATGCGCCAGATCGGTGCGGTCCAGATACGACACGGCCAGTTCGCGGAAGATATAATCCAGGATCGACGTCGCATTTTTGATGCTGTCATTGCCCTGAACCATGCCTGCCGGTTCAAACTTCGTGAACGTAAAGGCGTCAACAAATTCTTCCAGCGGCACACCATACTGAAGCCCAACCGACACCGCGATGGCAAAGTTGTTCATCATCGCCCGAAAGCCTGCGCCCTCTTTGTGCATGTCGATGAAAATCTCGCCGAGGTTTCCGTCAGAGTATTCGCCTGTGCGCAGATAGACTTTATGCCCGCCGACAACCGCTTTCTGCGTGTACCCTTTGCGGCGCTCAGGCATTTTTTCACGCCCGCGTGCCACTTCCTTGACCACGATCTTTTCAATGATCTTCTCGGCCAGAACTTGTGCCTTTTCCTGCGGTGAACCGCTTTCAAGCACATCTGCCGCGTCGTCGTCATCTTCGACCAGTGCTGCCGCCAAAGGCTGGCTCAGCTTGGAGCCGTCGCGATACAGCGCGTTGGCCTTGATGCCCAGCGACCAGCTGAGTTCATAGGCCTTTTGGCAATCTTCAATGGTGGCGTCATTTGGCATGTTGATCGTCTTGCTGATCGCGCCCGAAATGAATGACTGCGCTGCGGCCATCATTGTGATGTGACTGTCAACCTTCAGATAACGCTTACCTTTTTTGCCGCATGGGTTGGCACAATCAAAGATGTGATAATGCTCTTTCTTCAGGAATGGCGCGTCTTCCAGCGTCATCGTTCCGCAAACATGATCGTTCGCCGCGTCGATATCTGCCTTGGAATAGCCCAGCGATGCCAACAGATCAAAGCCCGCATCATTCAGTTTTTCGGTGGGAATGCCCAACACATTGGTGCAGAACTCTTCGCCCAGCGTCCACTGGTTGAACACAAACCGGATGTCAAAGGCCGAGCCAAGTGCGGCTTCGATCTTGTCCAGTTCGTTCTGGCCGAACCCATGTCCGATCAACGATGTGTGGTTGATACCCGGCGCATTGCCAATGGTGCCATGGCCAACAGCATAGCTGACGATCTCTTCGATCTGGCTGGAGGAATAACCAAGGTTTTCCAACGCCGCCGGAACAGACCGGTTGATAATCTTGAAATAACCGCCACCGGCCAGCTTTTTGAACTTCACCAGGGCAAAGTCAGGCTCGATCCCGGTTGTGTCGCAATCCATCACCAGACCAATGGTGCCGGTTGGGGCAATCACGCTGGTCTGCGCGTTGCGATAGCCGTGCTTTTCACCCAGGCTCAGCGCCTCGTCCCATGCCGACTTGGCCAGACCGATCAGCTTTTGGTCCGGACAGTTGGCGTGATCCAAAGCCACCGGCTGGATCGCCAGCGCCTCATAACCTTCGCTGCGGCCATAGGCTGCGTTGCGGTGGTTGCGGATCACACGCAGCATATGCTGGCTGTTGCGGGCATACCCGTCAAACGCACCCAGTTCACCCGCCATTTCGGCACTGGTCGCATAAGAAACACCGGTCATGATCGCTGTCAGCGCACCGGCCAAGGCACGACCTTCGTCGCTGTCATAGCCGTGCCCCATATTCATCAGCAATCCGCCGATATTGGCATAGCCCAGACCCAAGGTGCGGAAATCATACGACAATTGCGCGATTTCCTTGGATGGGAACTGTGCCATTGTCACCGAGATTTCCAATGTCACGGTCCACAGACGCGTCGCATGGATATAATCTTCGACCTGAAACTCGCCATCTTCAAAGAAGCTGAGCAGGTTCATAGAGGCAAGGTTACACGCCGTATCATCAAGGAACATATACTCGGAACATGGGTTCGAACCGCGAATTTCGCCGTCTTCCGGGCATGTGTGCCAGGCATTGACTGTGTCGTGATACTGAATGCCGGGATCGGCGCAAGCCCACGCCGCGTGACCAACGTCTTCCCACAATTTGCGCGCTTTGATGGTCTTGGCAACCGTGCCGTCGGTCCGGCGGATCAGTTCCCAGTCAGCGTCGTCTTCAACAGCCTTGAGGAACGCATCAGTCACCCGGATCGAATTGTTCGAGTTCTGGCCAGACACACTTGCATAGGCCTCAGAGTCCCAATCGGTGTCATAGGTCGGAAATTCAATGCTGGCATAGCCTTGCTTTGCGTAATCCAGCACGCGCTTGACATAAGTCTCCGGGATCATGACTTTCTTGGCGTCACGGATCGCGGCTTTCAGACCGTCATTGGCTTTCGGATCAAACGCATCCTGTTCGGCACCATCCCACGCTTTAATCGCGGCAAAGATACCGTTCAGCTTTTGCTCATGCATTTTGGAACCAGCCACGATCGACGCAACCTTCTGTTCCTCTTTAACCTTCCAGTTGATGTATTCTTCTACATCCGGGTGGTCCGCATCCACGATCACCATCTTCGCCGCGCGGCGGGTTGTGCCGCCCGACTTGATCGCGCCCGCTGCCCGGTCACCGATCTTCAGGAAACCCATCAGGCCGCTGGACTTACCGCCGCCAGACAGGGATTCACCGTCTGCACGCAGGCTGGAAAAGTTGGTGCCGGTGCCGGAACCGTATTTGAACAGACGCGCTTCACGCACCCACAGGTCCATAATGCCGCCGTCGCCTACCAGATCATCGCTGACCGACTGAATAAAGCACGCATGGGGTTGCGGATGTTCGTAGCTGGATTTGGATTTAGTCAGCTTGCCGGATTTGTAGTCGACATAATAATGCCCCTGCGCCGGACCATCGATACCATAGGCCCAGTGCAGACCGGTGTTGAACCATTGCGGGCTGTTGGGCGCTGCCTTTTGTGTTGCCAGCATGAATCGCATTTCGTCGTAATAGGCGCGCGCATCATCTTCGGAGCTGAAGTATCCACCCTTCCAGCCCCAATAGGCCCACGCGCCTGCCAGGCGATCAAATACCTGTTTGGAAGATGTTTCACCGCCCATCTCGACATCATCGCCATCGGGAACCGACCGCCACAAGAATTCGGGCACGTTCTTTTCACGTACCTTTTTCAACCGGCTTGGCACACCGGCCTTGCGGAAATATTTCTGGGCGATCACATCACTTGCGACCTGGCTCCAGCTTGAGGGGACCTCGACATCATCCAGACGAAACACAATTGTTCCGTCCGGATTGCGGATTTCCGAAGTCGCCGAAATAAAATCGAGCGCGGCATAAGCGTCCTGGCCGGCTGTGGTGAATTTGCGTTCAATCTTCATGTGCGCTGCCTCTGTCTTCCAGCTATTTTTCAAAGCCCTGTTTCAGGCCCGCGCCGGATTTTCCGACGCCATTTTTGGTGTGCCCGCAGCACGAGGCAAAACAGTACCGGCCCCTTGCAGAGCAAGAGAGACATCGGCGTGCGCGCCGTGACGT